>NZ_JBNTKA010000002.1:0-998903 GCF_051195135.1 Halobaculum sp. D14
CCCCGACACCCGGTCTCGCCTCGACACTCCCCCGCACTCAACACTCCCCAGCCCGCCCAACCACACCCCCTGCACGTACGACTCGATTTAGCGACAGCTCTCCGCCGCTGAAAACGAGGTGATTCGCTAGGCTTAAGCGCGGCACCCGTCTTTCCGTACATGCGCCAAGGTGGCAGAGTCCGGCCATACGCGACGGCCTGCAGAGCCGTTATACGCCGGTTCAAATCCGGCCCTTGGCTTCTTTCGATTCAGCGACGAAACGCGACAGCCTCAGCGACGCGTCCGTGTCCCGACGAGCGCCCGTCGACGCGCGCCGAAGGCGGGCCGGGCGGGTCGCACACTTCATCGAAAAGTAACGGTTAAACGCCGGGCGGACTGTCGTCCGCGTATGCAACGTCGTGCCGCGGCAATCTACGTCGCGTTCTTCGTCGTCGTCGGAGCGGCGTCGTTCTCGCTCATCGCTACGGCGAGCGCGCCGCACCTCTCCTTCGACAACCCGGACCACGAGCTCGCACCGGGCGAGAGCATCACCGTGGACGGGACTCAGTACCGGCTCACCGAGATCACCGCCGAGATGCAGGGCGGCGGTGGCGGCGGCCACGGCGGCGGTGGCCCGGCGACCCTGGTCCGCTCGGGGACGTTGGAGTGGACGAATCAGTCGTCGCGGTACACCGTCGAGTGGGCGAACGGCTCCACCGTGACGTACGACGGCGAGGACTGGACCGTCGTCGTCGAGAGCGGTGACGACCCGACGCAGTTCACGCTGCGCGAGAACATCGACCGGTCCGCCATCCTGCAGAACGACTCGTCGGTCGAGAACGAGACGACGACCGTCGACGGCCAGACGTACGTCGTGCGGAAGGCGACCGAGAACGGGAGCCGCGAACTCGTCCCGGCGGACGACTACTTCCCCGAGCCGGCGACCCGCGAGTACGCCGAGGGCGACGAGGTCTCGGACGTCCAGAACCACACCGCGACGGTCGCGTCCGTGACCGGGAGCGGTGCGACGCTGGAGTGGTTCGCGCCGCGCACGAACACCATCGACGTCGCGGACACCGCGAACGTGACGCTCGGGTCGACGACGTACTTCGCGCACTTCCCGAACAACCAGACGCTGGTGTTGACCCAGAACTTCGAGCAGTACGACGAGTACCAGCACCAGTCGTCGCTACACACGACGATGAAGAACGGGCTGTGGGGCGTCACCATCCTCAGCGGCGTCGTCGCCTTCCTCGTGACCGGCTTGGCGTACCTGCCGTCGCGGTACTGAGCCGCCAGCCCCGCTTCGCCGCCACGACTGCACACGACTCGACTCCCGTTTTTCCGATTCGACGCGACCCGCCGAGCGGCGGCGCTGTCGAACGGCCGGTTCAGCTCGAAAACGGCGTCTCGCGGTGGTCGGCGGACCGCCGGTCCGCGGTTCGGTGGACGGGCACGATGGGATTTGAACCCACGGCCACCGGATTAGAAGTCCGGCGCTCTCATCCGGACTGAGCTACGTGCCCCGTCGTGGGTGAGTGCGGACAGCGGGAAAAACGACGCGGTTAGCGAGCCGTCACGGCGCCCGGCGGCCGGCTTCAGCGGAGCGCTGCGTCCCGTCGTCGGGGTCTTCCTGGTCCGGGTCGTCGTCGGGGTCGTCGTTGGGGTCGTCTTCGTCGTCCGGGTCCTCGTCGAGTCGGTGGTCGCCGCGTCCGGCTGGCGCGTCGCGAGCGGCCGGCGTGTCGCGGACGAGCGGGCGACTGCGTGGTGCTGTGTCGGGGACCATACGAGCCGGTCGGCCGCCGTCGACAAGAGCCCGGGTGACGTTCCGGTTCGGGGACACGTCCCGCGGATGCGTCGGCGCCGCCACGGGGTCCCGCAGCCCTTAACTCCGGGAGCGGCGAAGCCGGGAGTAATGCGAGTTATCGGGACGGTCGGCCTGCCGGGTAGCGGAAAGGGCGAGGCCGCCGCGGTCGCCGAGGAGGAGGGCGTCCCCGTCGTGACGATGGGGGACGTCATCCGCGAGGAGTGTCGGCGCCGCGGACTCGACCCCGCCGAGCACCACGGCGAGGTGGCGAAGGCGCTCCGCGAGGAGGAGGGCCCGGCCGCCATCGCGGAGCGGTCGATTCCGCTCATCGAGGAGGCCGCCGCCGAGACCGACGCGGACGCGGTGCTCGTCGACGGGCTCCGGTCGATGGTGGAACTGGAGCGGTTCCGCGACCGCTTCGGCGACGACTTCCTCCTGGTCAGCATCGAGGCGCCGTTCGACGTGCGCGCCGAGCGGCTCGGCGCCCGCGGCCGCGACGACTCCGACGTGGACGTGGACGCGCTGCGCCGCCGGGAGGAGCGCGAACTGGAGTTCGGGATGGGCGAGGTCATCGACGCCGCCGACGTCACCGTCGAGAACACCGAGTCGCTCGCGGCGTTCCGCGACCGGGTCCGCGACCTGCTCGGCGGCGCCGCAGCCGACGCGGACGCCGACGAGGCGGGGCGGGAGGCCGCCGGCGACGACGCCGCGGAGGTGCGCGAATGACGACGGTGTACAGCGTCGACGCCCGCATCGAGGTGCCGGTGCACCGCACGGAGGTCACGGACCGCGTCGCCGACGCCGTCACGAACCTGTTTCCGAACGCGGAACTGGAGTCGGAGCCGGGCGACCCCGGCCGGCTCGTCGCGGAGACGCACACTCTCGACCCGTTTTCGGACCTGCTGCACGAACAGGAGATTCTCGACACGGCGCGCCGCGAGTTCGAGCGGAACGCCGACGAGGACGGCTTCTCGTTCGAGCTGAAAAAGCAGGCGGCGCTGCAGGGCGTCGTGAACTTCGCCGTCGGCGACACGGACGAACTCGGCGACATCCGCGTCGACGTGACCGTCCGGGAGCCGTCCGTCGAGGAGTACATCGACCACATCGCGCCGCCAACCGAGGGCGGCCGGCCGGTCGACCCGGACGCGACCCGCGGGTAGCGACGCCGGGGCCGCCGCTACGTGAACAGCACCACGGCGCCGAACAGGACGACGACGCCGAGCACGTCGCAGACGTTCGTGACGACCGGGATGACGACGTCGTCGGGGTCGAGCGACAGCACGTAGGCGACGTAGGTGGCGACGACGGTGACGGCGACGGCGAGCGCGGCGAGCGTGACGCCCGCGGTGGTGGCGACGAGCAGCACCGTCGTGACCGGGAGCGACGCGCCGCCGGTGAGCGACGCGAGCGCCCAGGCGCCGGCGCCGACGACCGGGAACAGCGTGGCGGCGAGCGCGACGGTCGCGACGGCGTTGCCGGCGAGTTCGTCGTCCGTCGCGTCGAAGCTGAGCGTCCCGAGGTGGAACGCGGTCGACAGCCGCGAGGCGAGGACGCTGCCGAGGTTCCCGGCGGTGCCGATTGTGACCGGTACCAGCACCAGCAGCGACGGCGCCCGGTACAGCCGCTGTTCGAAGCTGCCGAGCACCAGCCCGGAGCCGAGTTCGACGACGGTCAGCGCGAGCAGCACCGGGAGCGTCGCCCGCGTGATCGACCGGACGGTCCACTCGGTCGGCACTACCCGCCACCTCCGAGTGCAGCGAGCGTCACCCGGACCGCGAGCAGCAGGAACGCGACGCCGAACACGTCGCCGGTCGTCGTGACCAGCGGCCCGACGAGCGTGTCCGGGTTCCGGCCGCGGCGGTAGCCGGCGAACACGACTGTCACGACGACGGCGGTGAGCGCGACGCCCGACAGGACGCCGGCGATGAGCGCGATGCTTACCAGCACGGGCAGCGGCGCCGCGCCGCGGCCGAGCACCGCGAGCACGACGGCGGCGGCGACGGCGGCGAACACGGACGCGAACACGCCGTTCACGAGCGCCGCGGCGGCCGCCCCGCGGAGCCGTTCGTCGCCGACGGTCACCCGGGGCTCGATGAGCCCCTGGTGCAGCCCGGTGGAGAGCCGCGCCCCGAAGCTCCCGTAGACGTTTCCGCGGGTCGCGAGCAGCGCCGGCACCAGCACCAGCAGCCCCTCGACGGCGCGCAGTTCCGCGCGCATCCCGCCGAGCACGACGCCGGCGAGCAGCCCGCCGACCAGCGACGCCGACAGCGCCGGCAACGCCTCCCGGTAGGCCTCCCGTGCCGTTCCCAGCACGCCGCCGACGCCGTCGCCGCGCCCGCCGGTACTCATTCGTTCGGGGCAACGAGCGCCCCCGTGAAAAGTCGGCCGGGGTCTGCCGGCCGCCGAGCGCCGCGCCGTTCGGCGACGCGGCGGACCGACGCGCACTTGCCGGCGCGCACGAACGCTTCGGCAATGAGCGACCGCCAGGTGCTGTTGACGAACGACGACGGCGTGGACTCGCCGGGGCTCGCCGCGCTGTACGAGGAGCTGCGCGCCGTCGCGGACGTGACGGTCGTCGCGCCCGCGGCGGACCAGTCCGGCGTCGGACGCTCGCGCTCGCGCGCGGTCGACGTCGACGACCACGAGTGGGGGTACGCGGTCCACGGGACGCCCGCGGACTGCGCCGCCTTCGGGCTCCGCGGACTCGACCGCCGGTTCGACGTCGTCGTCTCCGGCTGTAACCTCGGCCCGAACTGCGGCGAGTACATCATGGGCCACTCCGGCACCGTCGGCGCCGCCGTCGAGGCCGCCTACCTCGGGACGCCCGCCGTCGCGGTCTCCGCGTACCACCGCGAGGAGTTCTTCCCGCCGAACCGGTTCACGTTCGACCTGCCGGCGCAGGTGACCCGCGACGTCGTCGAGCGCGCGGCCGGCGACGGCGACGCGGACGGTGACGGCGACGCCGACGTGTTCGACGCCGCGGACTACCTCAGCCTGAACGTCCCGGTCGAGGACGCCGGCCCGATGCGGGTGACCGAGCCGCTCGCGGACTACGGCGTCGACGCCCGCGACGCCACCGACGAGGAGCGCGACGAGTACGGCGGCGCCTACCGGCTCGAAAGCGACTACTGGGCGCGGCTCGACCAGCCGGACCGCTACCCGACGCTGGAGCAGGTGAGCCGGACGTACCCGACGTGGTCCGACCGCGCCGCCGTCGTCGACGGCGACGTCAGCCTCTCCGCGCTCCGCGTTCCGCAGGAGCCGGTGCACGACCCCGCGATCGACGACTTCGTCGCCCGCTACAACGACGTCCGCGGCGCGCTCGCCGCCGACGGCGACGGTGCCGGCGATGCCGGCGACGTCGACCGGGGCAGTGGCAGCGACGTCGGCGACGCCGGCGGCGACGACTGATTCTTCTCGGCTCCTCCGGTCCGTCGCCGGTCCGTCCCCGTGCCGTCAGGATTCGAGCAGCGCGACGACGCCCGTCAGGGCCGCGGCGGCGACGAGCGCGAGCGCGAGGACGCCGAACGCCGCGCCGAAGCCGACGGCGTCCGCGACGACGCCGACGACCGCGGGCGCGACGGCGCCGGCGCCCATCAGCAGCGTCCGGACCGCGCCGAGGCCGCTGCCGGCGACCTCGTCCGGGATGACCGCCGCGAGGTAGGCGCCGCGGACCGGCCGGAAGCCGTGGCTGCCGAGGCCGAACGCGACGACGGCGGCGCCGAGCACCGCGGGGCCGGCGGCGCCGACGGCGAGCAGCGCGCCGAGCCCGCAGGCGGCGAGCGTCAGCGTCGCGCCGACGACCGGGAGGCGGCCGACGCGGTCGGAGAGGTCGCCGGTGACGAGCTGAACCGGGTTCACGACGAACAGCGCGCTGTACAGCAGCGACGCCGTCGCGTCCGGCAGCCCGGCGCTGTCGGTGAGGTACAGCGGCAGGAACGCGACGGCGCCGTTGTACGCGAACGAGAAGCACAGCGTCACGGCGACGAACGCGGAGAACGCGGGCCGGCGGAACAGCCGAACGTACGCCGCCGCGGAGACGCCGCCGTCGCCGCCGCCGCGGTCGGTGTCGGAGACGCGGTTCGGCACCCGGAGCAGGAACGCGGCGACGAGCGCGAGACCGGCGACGCCGCCGGCGAGAAACAGCGTGTGCCAGTCGGCCCACCCGGTGGCGACGGCGACGGTGACGGCGGCGGGCGCGACGACGCCGCCGAACGCGCCGAACGTGTCGAGGACGCCGAGCGCACGGCCGGTCCGCGTCGGGTAGATGCGCGAGAGCAGGCCGACGGCGACCGTCTTGTGCGCGCCGGTGCCGACGCCGACGAGCAGCATTCCGGCGACGAGCGCGACGAACCCGGCGGCGACGTCGCCGACGACCGGCACCACCACCACGTCGTCCCCGACGGCCGGGAACAGCGCCAGCGCGCCGACCGCCGCCGTCACCGCGCCCGCCGCGATGACTTTCGTGGCGCCGAGCCGGTCGGCGACGGCGCCGCTCGGGAACTGCATCAGCGCGTACACCGTCATCATCGCGGTGAACGCCGCGCCGAGCGCCGCGTTCGACGCGCCGAACGCGGCCTGATACGTCGGGAACAGCGGCGGGAACGCGTACCGCAGGAACTTCGCGAGGAACCAGATGAGCGCGGTCAGCGTCAGCGCGTCGTAGTCGGCGAGCGCGGACAGCCGCGGAACCCGGACGCGCATGGTCGTTCGAGCCGTCGGCGCGCCGCCTGAAAAGCGGACGGAAACCGGCGTTCGACCGGAAGCTGTCGGGGCCGCCGGAAGTCGTCGAGGCTGCCGGGGGTAGTCGATGCCGCCGGGAGTCACCGGGAGTTGTCGGAGTCGCCGCGACCGCCGCCTCCCGGGGATTACGCGGGCAGCGGGATGCTCTCGACGGTTTCGTAGACCGGGCCGTCGTCGGTCAGCGTCGACTCCGTGAGCCGGATTGCGTCGACGTCGAACCGGCCGACGACCGGCTCCTCGTCGAGGAACGCCTGCACCGTCGCTTTCCCGCGGGCGTCGTCCATCCGGGCGAGCGTCAGGTGCGGCGTGAAGTCGTGCTCCTCCGGCTCGAAGCCGAGCGCCGTGGTTTCGCGTTCGACGGCCTCGTGCAGCCGGGCGAGTTCGTCGGCGCCGTCGCCGACGCCGACCCAGACGACGTTGATGTACTCGGGCGACGGGAACGCGCCGACGCCGCCGACTTCGGCCTCGAACGGCTCGACGCCGGCGTCGTCGACGGCGCGTTCGAGCGCGGCGACCACGTCGTCGACGCGGTCCTCGTCGACGTCGCCGAGGAACTTCACGGTGAGGTGCGCCTGCGCGGGGTCGGTGAACCGGAGCCCCTCGACGTCTTCGAGCTCCTGCTGGACGGCGGCGAACTCGCCGGCGAGCGTCGCCGGGAGGTCGACCGAGACGAACAGTCGCGGCATACCGGTGGCTCCGCCGCCGAGCCGGAAAAGTCCGACGCGCAACATACATCCGTCCGCTCGGCCAACTCACGGGTAATGAGTGACGAAGAGCCAGAACCTGGGAGCCACGAGTTCTCGTCCGGGCAGGGGCTCGATGAGGACTACGACGAGTTCTCGCTCGACCCGGAGGAGCTGAACGCCGACCCGTCGAAGGTCGACCCGGTGGACACGCGCGTCATCACCGACATGCTCGACGAGCGGAACATCGCGAAAGACCAGGTGGACATCGACAGCCTGCTCGACGTCGGCCTCTCGTACATGGGTATCAACCGGTTCGAGGCCGCGACGGAGACGTTCGGCCGCGCCGCGCAGTTCGCCGAGGACGACTCGCTCGACGAGCAGGAGGCGTGGGTGAACAAGGGCGCAGCGCACGCCCAACTGGAGGAGTGGGACGAGGCCATCGGCGCCTACGAGGAGGCCATCCGCATCGACGACAGCTCCGAACACGCCGCGTCCGCCGAGACGAACCTCGCGTACGCGCTCCACAAGTCCGGCCGGACCGAGCAGGCGCTCGAACACGCCGAACGCGCCGTCGAGGCCGACCCGCGGTCGCCGCAGGCGTGGTACAACCGTGGCTTCTTCCTCGTCGAACGCGGCCTGCTCGAAGACGCCGTCAACGCCTTCGACAACGCCATCCGGCTCGGCATGCGGAACGCCGAGGTGCTCGAAGAGAAGGCCCGCGCGCTCGACGAACTCGGCAAGGTCGAGGAGGCCGAGGAGGTCGCAGAGGAGGCCGAGGAACTCCGCCAGCAGGCCGAAGCCGAGATGGTCGAGGAGTACGGGGAGCGCTGATGCTGCTGAAGGAGCGAGACACGCCCGAGGGCACGCTCGTGTCCGTCTGCGACCCGGACTGCCTCGGCGAGACGTTCGAGAGCGGCGACGTCACGCTCGCGGTCACCGAGGAGTTCTACGGCGGCGACGACGCCGAACTGGCCGACGCCGACGCCGTCGTCGCGAGTCTCCGCTCGGCCACGACCGCGAACCTCGTCGGCGAGGAGTGCGTCGGCGTCGCCGTCGACGCCGGCATCATCGACGAGGAGCGCGTCCTCGAAGTCGACGGGACGCCCCACGCACAGCTCCTGTACGTCTAACTGACGCCCTGTATCCGGGCCGAGCGGAACGGTTTTCCGGCGCGCCGCGGACCAGCCGAACATGGAGTCACGTGTCCTCGTCCGAATCGACGTCCTCCTCGGCCTCCTGGCGCTGTCGCTCCTCGTCGCGTGCTGCTTTCTGGTCGCGCTGAACGCGTTCGCGGGCGGCGTCGCGCTGGTCGTCGTCGCCGCCGGGCTGTACGCGCTGTGGTCGTATCTCTCCGGGTTCCTCGGCGCCGTCGACGCCGCCCCGGCGTCCGACACTGCCGCCGCGGCCGACACCGGCGCTGCGGCCGACGCCGACGGCGACACCAGCACGGGCACCGATACCGACGCCTGAGCCCCGGCCGGTTCGCGGCGCCGAAGCCGAACGCGGCTTCTCGGCGCGCTTCGCGTAACTGCTCGCGGTTTGGCGTCGCTGACGCGACCGAAGGGGTGTTAGTCCTGCAAACCGTTCGTGGACCTAATGGGAACACAGGAGCTGTCTCCGCTCGACGTCGACGCCATCCGGGCGGACTTCCCCATCCTCGACCGGACGGTCGGCGGTGACGCCACCGTCCCCGGCGAGGGCGACGGGGACACGAAGCCGCTGGTGTACCTCGACAACGCGGCGACCAGCCACACGCCCGACCAGGTCGTCGACGCCATCGCGGACTACTACCGGTCGTACAACTCGAACGTCCACCGCGGCATCCACCACCTCAGCCAGGAGGCGAGCGTCGCCTACGAGCACGCCCACGACCGCGTCGCGGAGTTCATCGGGGCCGACGGCCGCGAGGAGGTCGTGTTCACGAAGAACACCACCGAGGCCGAGAACCTCGTCGCGTACGCCTGGGGGCTGAACGAACTCGGCCCGTCGGACAACGTCGTGCTCACCGAGATGGAGCACCACGCGTCGCTCGTCACGTGGCAGCAGATCGGGAAGAAGACCGGCGCCGACGTCCGGTTCATCCGCATCGACGACGACGGCCGCCTCGACATGGACCACGCCGCCGAACTCATAGACGACGACACCGCGATGGTGTCGGCGGTCCACGTCTCGAACACGCTCGGCACCATCAACCCGATTTCGGCGCTCGCCGACGTCGCGCACGACCACGGCGCGTACATCTTCGTCGACGGCGCTCAGTCCGTCCCGACCCGCCCGGTCGACGTCGACGACCTCGGCGCCGACTTCCTCGCGTTCTCCGGGCACAAGATGCTCGGCCCGACCGGCATCGGCGTCCTCTACGGCCGCGAGGAGCTGCTCGAGGAGATGGAGCCGTACCTGTACGGCGGCGAGATGATTCGGTCCGTCACCTACGAGGACTCCGAGTGGGAGGACCTGCCGTGGAAGTTCGAAGCCGGCACGCCCGTCATCGCGCAGGGCGTCGCGCTCCACGCCGCCATCGACTACCTCGACGACCTCGGCATGGACAACGTCGAACGCCACGAGTCCCTGCTCGCCGAGTACGCCTACGACCGGCTCACGGAGTTCGACGACGTCGAAATCTACGGTCCGCCCGGCGACGACCGCGGCGGCCTCGTCGCGTTCAACGTCGACGGCGTCCACGCCCACGACCTGTCGAGCATCCTCAACGACCACGCCGTCGCCGTCCGCGCCGGCGACCACTGCACCCAGCCGCTCCACGACAAACTCGGCGTCGCCGCCTCCGCCCGCGCCAGCTTCTACGTCTACAACACCCGCGACGAGATCGACGCGCTCGTCGACGCCATCGACGACGCCCGGCAACTGTTCGCCTGAAGCGGAGGCGGAGCCGGAGCGGTCGGCGTTGCCGGCGCGGTCCACGGGGCGGTAGCCTTTTCCACCGCAGCGCCCAATATTCCGGTAATATGGGTATCGGCGGCGGCTCCGACATGTATCGGCAGCAGATCCTCGACCACTACAAGAACCCGCGGAACTACGGCGAGATGGACGACCCGACGTTCTCGCACGTCGGCGAGAACCCCTCCTGTGGCGACACCATCCAGGTGGACGTGAAACTGGCCGACGACGACGAGACGATCGAGCGGGTCACGTTCTCCGGCGACGGCTGCGCCATCTCGCAGGCCTCGGCGTCGATGCTCTCCCAGCGCCTGCAGGGGATGACCATCGACGAACTGGAGGCGATGGACACCGACGACGTCACCGAGATGCTCGGCGTCGACATCTCCCCGATGCGAATCAAGTGCGCCGTGCTCGCCCGGCAGGTCGCACAGGACGGCGCGAAACTGTACGAGGGCGACCTCGACGACCTCGACGTCACCAAGACCGAAGACGACGAGTAGCGACGGCGGCTCCTTCTCCCGGCCCGAGCGGCTCGACCAGCGGAGCCGCGTTCGTCGGCCGCGCGACCGGCTGCGTTTCGCCGGCGAAAGATTCACGCGGTCGCTCGCGTATGCACGGACCGTGCCTCCCCGCACGTCCGCTCCCCTCCTGGTCGCGGCGCTGGCCGTCCTCGCGCTCGCCGTGGGCGCCAGCACGTTCGACGCCGTCCACCGGCTCGACGGCGCGTCCGCCGGCGCGCCGAACGACGGTGTGCGCGCGGATTCGTCCAGCGCCAGCCCCGAACAGCAGCGCAGCCAACAGCAGGACGCCGCGCCCGACGACGATGCCGGCGCCGACACCGGCGGCGACGTCGGCCGCACCGGCACCGGCGGGTCCCCGGTTCTCATGGTCGGCTTCGTCGCCGCCGGCGTGCTCGCGGCCGCCGTCCTCCTCCGTAGGCTCGCCGCCGGCGACGGCGAGTCCGTTGACCGGTCGACCGGCGACGGCTCCGACGACGACGCCGGGCGGAGAGCCGACCGGGCGGACCCGACGCCCGAGAACCCGGTTACTGCGGCGTGGCTCACGCTCGCGCGCCGCGTCGCCGGCGCCGACTGGCGCCGCCGGACGCCCGGCGAAATCGCGGCTGCGGCGCGGGACGACGGGCTGCCGGCCGCCTCCGTCGCCGAACTCCGCGGCCTGTTCGAGCGGGTGCGCTACGGCGGCGCGCCGGTGACGCCCGAACGCGAGGCGCGCGCCGAAGCCGCGGTCGACCGGCTGGACGCGGGCGGCGAGAACGCACAGTGACGCCCGCGTCGCTCCGGCGAGCCCTGCTCGCCGTCGGCGTCGTCGGCTGTGCGTACGGACTCGTCGCCGTCGCGGTTCCGGCGGCGGCCGTCCCGCTACCGCTTTCGACCCCGGTCGTCGCGGCGGTCGGACTCGCCGCGTTCGCCGCCGCCGCTGTCGGCGGGATTCGGCGGGTCCGGCGGCCACGACCGCTCCCCGTCGGGGACGACCCGGAGCCGTATCCGGCGCCCGGCGACGACTGGCGAGCCAGGCTCGCAGCGACGAGCGCGGCCGACGAGGACGCCCAGCGCGCGCTCCGCGACGACCTCGCCGCGTCGGCGGTCGCGGCGCTGGCCGCACGCGGCACGCCGCCCGAGACCGCCCGCGACCGCGTCGAACGGGGCGTCTGGACGGACGACCCGCTCGCGGCGGCGTACCTCCGCGGCGACCCGCCGTCGCTCGCCGAGCGAATCAGGGCCGTGTTCGGCGGCGACGCCCCGTTCCGTCGGCGCGCCCGGCGGACGATGGCCGCCGTCGCCGCGATCCGCGAGGTGGACGAGTGACCCGGACGAGCCGCTGGGACGGCGCCGTCTCGCTCTCGCTCCTCGCGGTCGCGCTCGGCGTCGTGACCGGCCGGCCGGCGCTGCTCGTCGCCGCGTCGGTGCCGCTCGCGCTCGGCGCCGTCACGCGGGCGCGCGCCCCGCCGGAGCCGACGCTCACCGTCTCCCGCGACGTTTCGGAGCGAACGCCGCGCCCGGGCGAGGACGTCCGGGTCTCGCTCCGCGTCCGCAACGACGGCGACCGGACGCTCCGGTCGCTCCGGTTCGCCGACGACGTCCCGCGCGGACTCGACGTCGTCGACGGCTCCCCCGAGCGCGCCACGCCGCTCCGGCCCGACGCGACCGCGACGGTCGAGTACGTCGTGACCGCGGCCCGCGGGCGCCACGAGTTCGACGCGCTGACGGTTCGGACCGGCGCCCCGCCGTCCGGTCGGGAGCGGCGAACCACGGTCCGAGCCGACCCGGTCACCGTCGAGTGCGTCCCGCGGCTCGACAGCGACCCTCGGCCGCCGCGTCGGGCGGTCGCCCGGTTGGCCGGCACCGCTCCGAGCCCCGGCGAGGGCGCCGGCACCGAGTTCAGCTCCGTCAGGGAGTACCGCCGCGGCGACCCGGTTTCGCACATCGACTGGCGCGGCTGGGCGAAGCGCGGCGAGCCGACGACGGTCGCGTTCCGCGCCGAGCGGACCGCCCGCGTCGTACTCGTCGTCGACGCCCGCGCCGCGGCCTACGTCGCTCCCGACCCGGCGGGGCCGCCGGCCGTGGACCGGTGTGTCGCCGCCGCCCGGTCCGTCGCCGGCGGCCTCCTCTCCGCCGGCCACCGAGTCGGCGTCGCCGCGCTGTCGCCGCGGCCGTGCAGAATCGGCCCGGGCGCCGGGTCGGGCCACCGTGCCCGGCTGGAGCGCGCGCTCGCGCTCTCCTCCGCGTTCGACGCGACCCCGCCACCGAACGACGCCGCGGGTGACGACGCGGACGCCGTCGCGGGTGACGACGCGGACCGGGACGCACAGGCGGTGCTCGACGGCGTGCGCCGCTGGCTGCCGGGCGACGCGCGAGTCGTGGTCTGCTCGCCGCTGACCGACGACGGGGCCGTCGACGCCGCCCGGCGCCTGGCCGGGTACGGACATGAGGTCGCGGTGCTCTCGCCGGACCCGACGACCGTCGACTCTCCGGTGGCCCGCTTCGCGCGCGCCGAACGCGACCGGCGGCTCACGGCGCTTCGCAGCCGCGGAATCACGGTCGTCGACGTCCCGTTCGACGCCGACCCGGGCGACGCACTCCGGCGGAGGGCGCCGTGACTCGGCCCGGACGGACCGGACTCGGCGTCGCCGTCGTCGCCGGAACGGTCGCCGTCGGCGCGCTCCTCGCTGTCGGCGAGCCCCGGCCGGCGCTGCTCGCACTCGGCGGCGTCGCGCTGGTCGCCGTCGGCGCACACCGGCCGGCTCGGCGCCCGGTTTCGCTCGGCGGCCTGACGCTCGCGGCCGGCGTTCTCCTCGCGGGCGCCGTCGGTGTCGGCGCGGTGCCGCTGCTCGTCGCGTCGGGCGCGGCCGCGCTCGCGTACGACGCCGCCGACCGGGCGGCGACGCTCCGCGCCGGGTCGAGGCGGGCGACCGACACGCGGGAGGCCGAACTCAGCGGGTCGGCGCTGACGCTCATCGTCGTTCTCCTCGCCGGCGGCGGCGGGTACCTCGCGACGCTCGCCGTCTCGTCGGCGTCGGCGACCGCGGTGCTCGCGCTGCTCGCGGGCGCGGTGTCGCTGGTGGCGCTGCTCGGTAGCCGGGCGCCGTAGGGACGCTGCTCCCGCTCGGCCACGGTCTTGCGCGCGAGGAAACGAGGTCCGCGTGAGAATCGGTGCGGCGGGGCGGGGACCGGGACGAGGACCGCCGGTCGGTGACGCTGCCGGGTCGGCGGTTACTCGGGCTTCAGGCCTTCGTCCTGCACGCGCATGATGGCCTCGCCGTCGGCGAGGTTCGGCGCGTCGACGAGTCGGACGATGCGCTTGTCGCCCTTCGACTTCCGGAGGTAGATGCGGAACGTCGAGGTGTGTCCGAGGATGTTGCCGCCGATGGGCTGGGTCGGGTCGCCGAAGTAGGAGTCGGGGTTGGAGGCGACCTGGTTCGTGACGAGCACGACGCAGTTGTAGAGGTCGCCGATGCGCATCAGGTCGTGGAGGTGCTTGTTGAGCTTCTGCTGGCGGTCGGCGAGTTCGCCGCGGCCGACGTACTCCGCGCGGAAGTGCGCGGTGAGCGAGTCGACAGCGAGCATCCGGACCGGCCGCTCGGTGTCCTCGTGTTCGCTCGCGAGCTCTTTC
The DNA here is from genome assembly GCF_051195135.1 of Halobaculum sp. D14. Taxonomy (NCBI): domain Archaea; kingdom Methanobacteriati; phylum Methanobacteriota; class Halobacteria; order Halobacteriales; family Haloferacaceae; genus Halobaculum; species Halobaculum sp. D14. The sequence continues at coordinate 14,245 of NZ_JBNTKA010000002.1, forward strand.
GCCTTCTCGGCGAGCAGAATCTGGTGGTTGGAGTTGAACGCCTTCGCGACGTGGATGTAGTCGAGGAAGTCCTCGACGAGCGTCTGCATCGCCTCGTCGTCGTCGGGCGACCCTTCGATTTCGCGCTCTTCGAACTCGCGTTCGAGAATGTCGTCGTCGAGCCCACGCACCATGTCGTCGATGCGTTCGGGGCGGAACGTGTCCTCGGAGTCGATGAAGATGGCGCTGCCGCCGAGCCCGCCGTCCTCCGGCTGGAGCTGGACGTTCACGGCCATCTGGTGGGTGACCTGCGACTTCCCGGCGCCGAACTCGCCGTACACCTCGGTGATGGACTGCGTTTCGAGGCCGCCGCCGAGCAGGTCGTCGGCCTCCGGAATCAGCCACGACAGCTTCCCGATCTGTTCGCGTCGTTCGAGCACCTGCGCGCCGGACTCGAAGCCGCCGACGTCGGCGGCCTCGCGGGCGCCCTGGATGATGTCGTTCGCCGTCGAGTCGCCGATGTCGGCGGTGTTCGACAGTTCGCCGGGGCTGGCGACCGCGATGCTCTGGTAGCTCTCGAAGCCCGATTCCACGAGTTTGTCCGCCGTCGCCGGGCCGACGCCCGGGAGGCTCTGGAGGTCGTCCTCTGCCATCGTGACTACTCGTTGCGCGGCTCCGCACATAAACCCTCGTTAACAGCAAAGTGAAAGTGAAAATGCGGGACGCGAAGCCGCCGGCTGCTCGGGAAACCGTAGGTTTAGGCGGGAGAAGGCGGATGCCGACGGGCGACTCGTCGGCGGCGTCGCCGCGGGCCGAGCGAAACTGAACCGGGTGGGAGGCCGGGGTCGGGTTCGTCGCCGCGAACTCGGGAGTCTCGCCGCGTCAGGGTCGCTTCTGGTTCTGGGTCACTCCCAGGGGTGTGCCCCGGGCGTGTCCGGCCACAGCGGGTACCAGTACTCCTTGTCGGGCTCCAGGTCGAGTTCGCCGTCGAGGACGGACTCCAGTTTGAACTCGATTCGGCGGTCGTGTTCGCCGCCGTCGGGCGCGAACGGGTAGTAGGCGCCGCGGCGGAACGAGTACACCCAGTAGGCGCGCTCGCGGCCCGCGTCGCGGCCGCCGGACCCGCCGCCGTCGCCGTCCCGTTCGAAGCCGAAGACGGCGGCGAGGAGCCGCGACCCGTAGCCGCGCTCGACGAACTCGTCGGCGGCGAAGTGGACGGACGTGACGAGGTCCTCGGGGTCGTCGTCGGCGAGCACGACCCAGTTGTAGCCGTGGTCGTCCTCGTGCCGCCGGAACTCGGTGCCGGTCTCCTCGCTGCCGGCGTCGAGGATGGACTCGACGGCGTCGACGGTGTCGGCGAAGTCGGTGGAGTCGACGGCGGAGAAACACAGCGCGGCCTCGCCGACCGGCCGGAAGCCGAGGTCGGCCTCCATGGTGACGTAGGCGGTGCTCATCCCGAACAGGTCTTCGGGGTCGGCGTCGCGGGCGGCGTCGGACTCGGCGCGGACGCCGAGCGCCGACTTGAGCGAGTCGAACAGGCCCATCAGACGGTTTCCATCTCGCGCTCCAGGTCGCGGAGCCGCTCGACGCGCTTCTCCGTGCTCGGGTGCGTCGAGAACAGTTTGCCGACGATGCCGGTCTTGATGGGGATGACGAAGAACGCGTTCATCTCCGCGGAGTCGCGCAGGTCGTCGTCGGGCACCTTGTCCATTCGGCCGTCGATGGTGAGAAGCGCCGACGCGAGCGCGCCGGGCTTCCCACTGATGGCGGCGCCGCCGCGGTCGGCCGCGAACTCGCGGTACCGCGAGAGCGCGCGAATCAGCAGGAACGACACGACCCACACGACGAGCGAGACGGCGATGGCGGCGAGCGCGCCGCCGTTCTGCCGGTCGCGGCCGCCCGTGAACAGCCACCCCCACCGCACGACGATGAACGCGATGGTCGACAGGAACGACGCGATGGTCATCACCATCACGTCGCGGTTCTTCACGTGCGCCAGTTCGTGCGCCAGCACGCCCTCGAGTTCGTCGTCGTCGAGCGCGTGCAGCAGTCCGGTCGTGACGCACACCGCCGAGCTCTTCTGTGACCGGCCGGTCGCGAACGCGTTCGGGACGCGCGAGTCGGCGACGGCGACCTTCGGCTTCGGCAGGTCGGCCTGCTGGCTCAGCCGCGTCACCGTCGCGTGCAGTTCGGGGTACTCCTCCTCGCTGACCTCGTGGGCGCCCATCGAGTACAGCGCCAGTTTGTCGCTGAAGAAGAACTGGCCGACGAGGAACAGCCCCATCACCGCGACGATGCCGAACATTCCGACGCTTGTCTGCGACAGCACGGCGATGAACACGACGTACAGCGCGAACAGCAGGAACATCGTGAAGAACATCCGGCCGCGCAGGCCCCAGTCCGTCTTCCACTCCATGTACGGTACTACTTGACGGACGGCTTAAACGCTGTCGTGCGTGCGGCGATCGCGACCCGCCCGATTCCGAGAACTAATACGCGAACGGGAAGCGTTATTGTCGCCGTTCCACCCGGTCTGTCCGTGCAGCAGCGCGGGCAGTCGTCGGTGCTCGGCGTCGTCGCGACGACCGCGGTCATCGTCCTCGTGGTCGGCACCGTCAGCTACGCCTTCGTCGGCGGGACCGTCACGGAGGCCCCGAGCCGCGACCCGGTCGGCGACTACCGGTTCGCGGTCGACGGCGAGGTCACCGTCACGAACGCCGGCGGCGACGCGCTCGACCCGGCTGTCCTCTCGCTCGTCGTCCGCGGCCCCGACGGCACCACCCGCGTCCCGTTCACCGACCCGGCGGTGACGCTGACGGCTGACCGGTTCGCGCCCGGAACGACGATGCGGTACGGCGGCGCGCCGCTCCCGCTTCCCGCCGGCACGACCGTCCACCTGTACGTCGTCCACGAGCCGACCGGAGCCGTCGTCGACGACGCGGTCGTCCAGATACCCGAAGCCACCGCGACGCCGACCGCAACGCCGACAGCGACGCCGACGGCGACACCGACAGTGACGCCGACGGCCACCGCGTCGCCGACGCCGACTGCCACGCCGTCGCCGACCGCGACGCCCGCTCCGCCCGAAATCCGCTCCTTCCGAGCGCACGGCACCGGCGGCGACCTCTCGGTCAGCGTCCGCGCCGACGCGCGGCTGTCCACGGTCCGCGTCGCCGTCTACGGCCTCCGCGGCCGGGAGTGGACCCGCGTGGCGACGCTGCCCCGCGACGCGTTCACCGTGCGCGCCGTCGGCGACGACTACCGCTACCGCGCCCGCATCGACGTGCCCGACGGCCTCTACCTCGCGTCGCTCTCGCGGGGCGCCGGCGACGACGCCCGAACGTACTCCGACTTCGCACTCGTCCGTGGCGGCGGCGACGGCGACCGCGGTGGGAACGACACCGGCGACGGCGACCCCGGTAGCGACGACGGTGGCGGCGAGGATGGAGGCAGTGGCGGCGGTAGCGACGATGGTGGCGGCGAGGATGGAGGCAGTGGCGGCGGTAGCGACGATGGTGGCGGCGAGGATGGAGGCAGTGGCGGCGGTAGCGACGATGGTGGCGGCGAGGATGGAGGCAGTGGCGGCGGTAGCGACGATGGTGGCGGCGAGGATGGAGGCAGTGGCGGCGGTAGCGACGATGGTGGCGGCGAGGATGGAGGCAGTGGCGGCGGTGGAGACGGCGACGACGACCCGTGGTGGCGGTGGTGGTGACGGAGCGGCAGCGACGCGGTCGGCGGTGACGCGGGGGACTTATTTCCGACGCGCCACCACTACCGGCGTGGTCGAAGTACTCCTCATCGTCGGACTCGCGGTCGCCGCGTTCGTCGGATTCAACATCGGCGGCTCCTCCACGGGGGTATCGTTCGGCCCCGCAGTCGGCAGCGGCCTGCTGTCGAAACTCGCGGCCGCGGCGCTGATGACCGGGTTCGCGTTCGCGGGCGCGTGGACGGTCGGCCGCGGCGTCATCGCGACGATGGGCGGCCGAATCGTCCCGTCGGCGCAGTTCACGCTCGGCGTCAGCGTCGCCGTCCTGTTTTTCGTCGGCCTGGCGCTGCTCATCTCGAACACGTTCGGGGTCCCGGCGTCCACGTCGATGACGGCGGTCGGCGCCATCGCCGGCCTCGGCGCCGCCACCGGGACGCTCATCACGGACACGATGGTCCGCATCGTCGGCTGGTGGCTCGTCTCGCCGGTCATCGCCTTCTGGGTGTGCGCCGTCATCGGTCGCTACCTCTACCCGCACCTCGACGCCCTGTTCGCCGTCGACCGCAGCGACGGCTCGCTGCTGTCGTTCGACGGCGTCGTCCCGACGCTCGCTGACAACACCACGCCGCGGGAGTTCGCCGGCACCGTCCTCGTCGTCGTCATCGCGTGCTACATGGCGTTCTCCGCGGGTGCGTCCAACGCCGCCAACGCCGTCGCGCCGCTGGTCGCCGGCGGCTCCGGGCCGCTGAAAATCGAGCAGGGCATCCTGCTCGCCTCCGCCGCCATCGGCCTCGGCGCGTTCACCATCGCCCGCCGGACGCTCGACACCGTCGGCAACGACCTCACCGACCTGCCGCTGCTCGCCGCGCTCGTCGTCGAGGTCGTCTCGGCGAGCCTCATCACGTTCCTGTCGTACATCGACATTCCGGCGTCGCTCGCCGTGTCGGCGACGATGTGTATCGTCGGGCTCGGCTGGGGCCGCGCCACCCGGACGTCGACGCTCGGCGACGCGGTCGGCGAGGCGGTCCGCGGCGAGGGTCCGGAGGTGTCGGTGAACGCGCTCGCCGCCGAAACCGAGGCGGGCGAAGTGCCGCAGGTCGGCGAGGAGCGCGGCTCCGACCTGCTCGCGGAGGACCTGTTCGACCCCGGGACGACCGGCCGCGTCATCTTCTTCTGGATTCTGACGCCGTCGCTGTCGTTCGCGGCGTCGTTCGCGCTGTTCACGCTGTTTTCGGTGTAGCCGGTCGCCCTGTCGACGCGGCGATTCGCCGCTCGTACGGCGCCGCCTCCGCGGACTTTTCGCCGGCTTCCCGTCGGTTTCCGCCGACGTTCCGATAACTTCCTTCGTCACCTCGACTTCCTCGGCGGCGGCCGCTGACCCTGGCTGGCCGGAGCGAAGCCGCGGGACGGAAACCGGTGTTTTGGCTGGCCTAAACGGCTGGCTTCGGCTGATGCCGGGGACCGAGATAGCAAAGTCTAATGCGTAACGACCGAAAAACGCCGGTGAGATGCCCACGGTCGAATACCTCAACTACGAAGTACTGGACGATCACGGCTGGGAGATGGACGACGACGACCTCTTCGAGGAGGCCGCCGACGCCGACCTCGACGAGGAGGACTACGGCGAAATCGAGGTCAACGAAGGCGAGTACATCCTCGAAGCCGCCGAGGCGCAGGGGTACGACTGGCCGTTCTCGTGCCGCGCCGGCGCCTGCGCGAACTGCGCGTCCATCCTGAAGGAGGGCGAAATCAACATGGACATGCAGCAGATCCTCAGCGACGAGGAGGTCAACGAGAAGAACGTCCGGCTCACCTGCATCGGGACGCCGGAGGCCGAGGAAGTCAAGATCGTCTACAACGCGAAGCACCTCGACTACCTCCAGAACCGCGTCATCTAACGCCGCTCCCGCGCCGTTTTCACCGTTTTTGCTCGCAGCCAGCCGCCGGCTTCCCCGGCCGCACCGCGCGTATACCAAACGCCTAACTCCCCTGCGTCCCGCCGTTCGGCAATGACCGTACTCGGCGTCGCCTCGGCCGCCGACCTGCTCCGGCTGTTCGTCGTCCCGGCGTTCGCGTGGGCGGCGTACCGGGACGTGCTGACGCGGCGGCTGCCGAACAAGCTGTGGCCGCCGCTGCTCGCCGTCGGCGTCGTCGCGCTCGCGCTCGACGTCCTCCGGTTCGCGCCCTTCACCGGCTACGAGAGCCGGCTGTTTCTGGTCCGCGTCGGCTTCGCGCTGCTGTTTCTCGTGCCGTTCTCGCTGCTCGCCTACCGGCTCGCGGCGTTCGGCGGCGCCGACACGAAGGCGCTCATCGTCCTCGCCGTCACCTACCCGGCGACCCCGGAGTACGTCGTGCCGCTGTGGCTGCTCCCGGAGACCTCGTGGCTGCACACCGCCGTCTTCCCGCTCCACCCGTCGGCGCTCGGCGTCACCGCGATGTCGGCGCTGACGAACGCGGTGCTGTTCGGCCTGCTGTACGTCGTCCACATCGGCGTCCGGAACGCCGTCGCCGGCCGGTTCTCTCCGGCGATGTTCGTCGGGACGCCGACCGCCGTGAGCCGGCTCCCCGACCGGCACGGCTCGCTGCTCGACACCGACGGCGCCGTCCCGACGCGCGGGCTCGACCTCGACGCCCTGCGGATGTACCTCCGGTGGCGCGGCTGCACGCTCGCCGAACTCCGTCGCGACCCGGCGGCCCACCGCGACCCGACGTCCGTCGGCGCCACCAACGACCCGACCGACGGCGCCGTCGACGCCGACGTCCCCGACGTCGCGGAGACGACGCCGCGCCCCGACGGCGGCGCCCCGACGGACGACGCCGCCGCGGTCGACGCGGCCGTCGAGTCCGCCGCTGACGGCGTCGCCGCCGAGGACGACCCGTGGGCGGCCGACCGGTTCCTCGCGGAAATCAGCGGGACGGCGTACGGCACGACGCCCGAGACGCTCCGGGAGGGGCTCGACCGGCTCGCCGAACGCGACGTCGTCTGGGTGTCGCCGGGGCTGCCGTTCGTCGCGCCGCTGTTCGCCGGCCTCGTCGTCGCGCTCACCTACGGCGACGTGCTCACCGAACTGCTCCGCCTCGTCGGCGTTCTCTGAGCCGGCCCCGTCTCCGAGGCGGCGTCCGCGCCGGCGTCGGCTGGGGAGGGAGAGGCCACGCAAAAGACCTATGCGACGCACGCGCCTCCCGTCGACCAATGAGTGAGCAGACGGAGGAGACGGAGGCGGCGCCGACGCGGCGCGTCGACGTCGACTTCGGCGAGGACGGACTCGTCCCGGCGGTCGCACAGGACGCCGACTCCGGCGAGGTGTTGATGCTGGCGTACGTCACCGACGAGGCCCTCCGACGCACCCGCGAAACCGGCCGCGCCCACTACTACTCGCGCTCCCGCGACGAACTCTGGGAGAAGGGCGCCACCAGCGGCCACACCCAGGCCGTCGAGGAGGTCCGCGTCGACTGCGACGGCGACGCGCTGCTGTACCTCGTCGACCAGACCGGCGGCGCCTGCCACACCGGCCACCGGTCGTGTTTCCACCGCACCCTCGACGGCGACGAGGTCGGCGAGCGCGTGTTCGACCCCGAAGCAGTCTACGAGTGATGGCGGGACAGAACCGCGACACCGGCGCCGACGCGGACCGCGACGGCGACGCAGGCGGCAGCCACGACGACCGCGACGGCGACGCGGACGCCGCTGACGCCGCGGTCGACACGGACGTCGCCGGGCTCGTCGCGGAACTCCGCGACGCCCGCGACCGCCGCCGCGCCGCCGAAGCCGCCGTCCGAGACGTCGGCGAAGACGCGCTCGAAGCCGTCGCCGACGCCGTCGAACGCGCCGACGGCCTCCTCCGGCGCTACGAGGACTCCGCGACCGGCACCGGCGACTTCGAGGCGTACCTGGAGTTCCAGAGCCAGTTCGCCGAACTCGCCGAGTCGCTCCCGGACGACCTGCCCGCCCGCGACGCCTTCGACGCCGCGAACGACATCGTCGATCAGCGCCGGCTCTCCGACGCCGACTTCGCGGACGCCCGCGACGCGCTCGCGCCGGCCCGCGAGCTCGCCGACCGGCTCGCCGAACGCGAACGCGCCGAAGACGCCGTCGCGGACGCCGAACGGCGCGCCACCGACCGGCTCGCCGAACTCGACGACCGAATCGACTCGCTCGAACGCCTCCTCGAACTCGGCGCCGCCGACCTCTCCGCGCCGACCGAACGGCTCCGCGACCCCATCTCGTCGTACAACGACGCCGTCACCGACGCCTTCGACCGGTTCCGCCGCGAAGAGCCCGCCCGGACGGTGCTGCGCGTCGTCGACGACGCCGCGTCGTTCCCGCTCGTCGACGCCGGCCCGGTGCCCGCCGAACTCCGCGAGTACGTCGAGTCGCACGCCGCCGGCGACGAGCCGGTGCCGACGCTGCTCGAATACGCCGACTACTCCCAGTCGAAACTGAGCCACTACGTCGACGACACCGACGCCTTCCGGACGACCGTCCCGGTTCACCGCACCGCGCTCGACCGGCTCTCCGCCGACCCGTACACCGTCGATTGGCCGCCGGCGCCCGCCGGCGAACTCCGCGCCGTCGCCGGCGAACTCGTGTCCGTCACCGCGAAGTTCGCCGACGAGGAGGTCGTCGCGAGGGTGCGCCGCGTCGGCCGACTCGCCGACCGCGACGACTACGACCGGCTCCGCACCGCCGCCGAAGCCGAAGCCCGGCTCGGCCCCGGCGAACGCGACCGGCTCGAACGCGGCGGCGTCCAGCGCGAACTCGACGCCGTCCGGGCCGCCCGGTCGACGCTCGCGGACGCGCTCGCCGAAGACGACGAACGCGACCGCTGACGCTGTCTACCAGTCGGCCAGCCGGGTTCATCGAAAAGCCACTCAGTCCACTCGGTCGGCTCGCCGCCGAACGCTGCGTCGTCAGTGCGTCGTCAGCGCGCCGATTCGAGCGCGTCGCGGACGGCGTCCGCCAGTTCCTCCGCGCGGTCGGGGTCGCGCGCCTCCGCGTACACGCGGACCTTCGGCTCCGTGCCGGACGGCCGGACGAGCACCCAGGCGTCGCCGTAGTCGAGCCGGTAGCCGTCGATGGTGTTCGGTTCGGCGTCGGCGGACGCCGCGAACGACTCGGCGGCGTCGAGCATCGACTGCAGTTCGGCGTCGTCGTCGTACTCGAGGTTGACGCGGACGTTGTGGTAGTCCGCGAACGGCTCCACCACCGTCGAGACGGCGGCGTCGCGCTCGGCGAGCAGTTCGAGGAACTTCGCGGCGATGAACGCGCCGTCGCGCACCAGCCGGTACTCCGGGAAGAAGACGCCGCCGTTCCCCTCGCCGGCGACCGGGACGGACTCGCCGTCGTCCCACAGCTCCCGGATTCGCGTGATGATGTTGGTCGAGCCGATGGGCGTCAGTTCGAGGTTCGCGCCGACGTCCTCGCAGACGTCGACGAGCCGCTGGGAGACGTTCACCGCGGCGACCGTCGTGTCGCCCTCCGAGAGCGCCGCGTCGGCGAGCGCCGCGAGCGACGCGTCGCCCTCGACGTAGTCGCCGTTCTCGTCGTAGAAGATGGCTCGGTCGGCGTCGCCGTCGTGTGCGACCCCGACGTCGGCATCGCTCGCGCGGACCAGTCTGCCGAGGTCGGCGAGGTTCTCCTCGACGGGCTCCGGGTCCCGGCCCGGGAAGTGGCCGTCCGGCTGGCCGTTCACGGTGACGACGTCGCAGCCGAGCCGCCGGAAGAAGCCGGGCGACGTGAGCGCGCCGGCGCCGTGGCCGGGGTCGAGCGCGACGGTGAGGTCCGCGTCGGCGACGGCGTCGCGGTCGACCGCCGCGAGCATCTCGTCGACGTAGTCGCCGTTCGCGCTGCCGACCGACCGGCGCGTCCCGACGTCGTCCCACGACACGGTGCTGACGTCGTCGGCGAGCAGCACCTCCTCGACGGCTTCGAGCCGGTGGACGGGAAGCTCGATTCCCTCCGCGCCGACCAGCTTCACGCCGTTGTACTCCGGCGGATTGTGCGACGCCGTGATGAGGACGCCGGGAACCGATTCGACTTCGCAGTACCTGACGAGCGCGGGAGTCGGGGTGACGCCGAGGTCGTCGACGTCGACGCCGGCGGCGGTGAGCCCGGACGCCGCGGCGTCCGCGAACGTCGCCCCGGACGTCCGGGTGTCGCGGCCGAGCGCCACCCGATCAGTCCCCCACACGGTCGCCGCGGCGCCGGCGACCCGGAGGACGAACTCCGAGGTGAGCTCCTCGCCGGCGACGCCGCGGGTCCCGCTGGAGCCGAACACCTTCATTCGATTCGACAATCCGTCGGTGAGGGGATAGTGGTTCCGAACCGCCACCGAACCCGTCGCCCCGCCGACGATTCTCCCGCGGTTCACCGCCGCCGACCGCGCCGAGAGAGGCGAGCGTTTAACCGGGAGAACGCCCCACCGTCACGCAGACATGGCGACGGCTGACGCGGAGACTGACGCCCCGGTGCCGGCGCTGCACGGGCGAGCACAGCGGTGTGCGGCGCGGCTGCGGGAGGCCGACTCGGTCCTGCTGGCGTCACACATCGACGCCGACGGGCTGACGAGCGCCGCGGTGGCGTCCCGCGCGCTCGAACGCGCCGGGCTGCAGTTCGAGACGCTGTTCTCGAAGCAGCTCGACGAGGCCGAAGTCGCCAGAATCGCCGCCACGGACTACGACACCGTGCTGTTCACCGACTTCGGGAGCGGCCAACTCGACGTCATCGCGCGCCACGAAGCCGCCGGCGACTTCACGCCGGTCATCGCCGACCACCACCAGCCGGCGGACGCCGACACGGAGTACCACCTGAACCCGCTGCTGGAGGGAATCGACGGCGCCGCGGAGCTCTCCGGCGCCGGCGCCGCCTACGTGCTCGCGCGGGCGCTCGAAGGCGACGGCGACAACCGCGACCTCGCGAAGCTCGCCGTCGTCGGCGCCGTCGGCGACATGCAGGACACCGACGGCGGGCTCCGCGGCGCCAACGAAGGCATCGTCGCGGACGGCGTCGCAGCCGGCGTGCTCGCCGAAGAGACCGACCTGGCGCTGTACGGCCGGCAGACCAGGCCGCTCCCCAAGCTGCTCGAGTACGCGAGCGAGGCCCGAATCCCCGGTATCTCGAACGACGAGGCCGGTGCCATCGAGTTCCTCTCCGGGCTGGACCTGCCGCTGAAGGACGGCGACGGCGACTGGCGGCGCTGGGTCGACCTCGACGGCGACGAACGCCAGCAGGTCGCGTCGGCGCTCATCCGCCGCGCCGTCGCCTCCGGCGTCCCGTCCGACCGAATCGACGGCCTCATCGGCACCACGTACGTCCTCACCGACGAGACGCCCGGCACCGAACTGCGCGACGTCAGCGAGTTCTCGACGCTGCTGAACGCGACGGCGCGCTACGAACGCGCGGACGTCGGCCTCGCGGTGTGTCTCGGCGACCGCGGCGGCGCGCTCGACCGCGCCCGGACGCTGCTCCGGAACCACCGCCGGAACCTCTCGGAGGGGCTGCAGTGGGTGAAAACGGAGGGCGTCACCGCCGAGGAGAACGTCCAGTGGTTCGACGCCGAGAGCCGCATCCGCGAAACCATCGTCGGCATCGTCGCCGGCATGGCCGTCGGCGCCAGCGGCGTCTCCCGCAGCAAACCCATCGTCGCGTTCGCCGACAAGAACGACGACGAGGTGAAAGTGTCTGCCCGCGGCAGCGGCCACCTCGTCCGCGACGGTCTCGACCTCTCGGCCGTGATGCGCGAGGCGTCCCGCGCCGTCGGCGGCGACGGCGGCGGCCACGACGTCGCCGCCGGCGCGACTATTCCGCGGGGCGAACGTGACGCGTTCATCGAGGCGGCCGACGAACTGGTCGGCGAACAACTCGAATAACGCGGTATCCTCCGAAAATTGCGCACTTGGTCGACGACGGCAGCCAGTGCGGGGCTAGACGGATTCGGTCGTGGACCGGCTGCCGTCGTCGCCGATGTCGCGGAACAGCATCCGGTAGTCGTCGGTGGAGAACGCGGTCGCGAGGTCGTCGAGCTCCGATTCGAGCCCTTCGATGCGAGCGATGAGGTCGTCGTACTCCGGGCTCGACCGGAGCTCGGTCGGCGTCCGCTCCGTCTCCAGGACGGCCCGCTTCGTGACGAGCGCGGCGGTCCGCTGGAGCTTCGTGTCGTAGTTCGCGCGCGTGTCCAGCCGCTCCACGGCGGAGACGATGTCGTCGCGGGTCGCCGGCTTCACCAGGTAGAGGTCGAAGCCCATCTCGATGATGTCGACGTCAGGCTCGACGGCGGTCACCATCGCGACCCGGCAGTTCAGGTCGCGTGCGCGGAGTTCGGTGAGCACCTCCGACCCGGACAGGTCCGGGAGTCGCCGATCGAGCAGCACGGCGTCGACCGTCTCGTCGGCGAGCTCCAGCGCCTCCTCGCCCGTGGTCGCGACGTCGACGTCGTAGTCGTCGGCGAGGTAGCCCCGGTAGAGGTCTGCGACCTCCGGTTCGTCCTCGACGATAAGCACGTGCCGCGTCATCGCCCCGTACTCACCGTGGGCCGCGCGCGGAATCCAGTCATGGCTGTGACGGAGAATCCTCCGACCTTAAACCTATCGCACACGGCGGGCCTCGGCGTCGGAACCGTTTTCATTTATGCGGCCCCCACGTCTGTCAACGAGCATGGTCGATACGGTCAAAACCGGGGTCGACGGCCTCGACTCCATTCTCAACGGCGGGCTGGTGAAAGACGCGACGGTACTCGTGAGCGGGAACCCCGGCACCGGGAAGTCGCTGTTCGGCATTCAGTACCTCTACACCGGCGTCACCGAGTTCGACGAGCAGGGCATCTACATCTCCTTCGAGGAGAACGAAGCGGACATCCGTGAGGCGGCCGAGTCCATCGGGTTCTCCGAGTGGGGGTCGCTCGTCGACGACGGCGACATCAAAGTGTACGACAAGAGCCACATGCTCCGGGAGGGCGATTTCACCTCCACGATGGACACGCTGCTGGAGGACTTCGGCGAGCAGGCCTACGACCGCCTCGTCCTCGACTCGCTCACGATGTTCGAACTGTTCTTCGAGACGGAGCAGGAGAAACGCACCTACCTGCTGAAGTTCTCCGACATCCTCAAGCAGAACGGGCTGACGTCGCTGCTCATCAACGAGCAGGGCGCCGTCTTCCCCGAAACCGAAATCGGCCTCGAGAACTTCCTCACCGACGGGAACATCTACTTCATCCAGACGCCGACCGACTCCGGCGTGAACCGCTACGTCTGGGTCGCGAAGATGCGGAAACAGGACATCGACACCGACATCTTCCCGATGGAGATCGCCGACGGCGGCATCAAAGTGTACGAGCGCGCCGGCGGCTTCTCGATGATGGGCCGCGACGGCCCGGACGCCGGCTTCTAGCCGGGCCGCCCGACGCGTCGCGCCTCACGACCCGCCCGGTCTCTCAGTTGTCGTTCATCGTCTGCCACACCTGGTCGAGCTTGTTCTTCACTTCCGACCGCCGCTCCAGCTCGACCGTGAGCCCGTCTCGGAACCTGACGTTGACGCCGTCGACGCAGCGCCGATACACCTTGATTCGGCGGTGTTCGTCCGACAGCGGCCGGTCGTGCAGCTCGATGAGGTCCGTCTCTTCGAGTTCGTTGATGCGTCGGTAGCAGGTCGCAATCGGGACGCCGAGTTCGTCCGAAAGCTCCTGTGCCGACTTCGGTTCCCCAGCCGCGTCGAGGATTTCGGGGTTGTACTTGTTCCCGAGCACCTCGATGATTTCCTCGTCGTCCACCGCCATTGAGTATCGTATCTGATTTTCCGAGGTATAAGCGTACCGACCGCATTCCGGCCGTGTCCGCCGAATCTGTCGGCGGCAACTGGGCGGTATCACGGCTGAATACCACGACGTACCTGACCGACTGGAACGGTTCGACGGATTGAGGCAGACGTCGCCGGTAGTTATCTACTCTGAAAACTAGCGAGTCAGTTTTAATAGGCAAATCCGATTTGGTGCGCCCAGAGCCCGGCCGTACGGCGCGAGCCGGGACCCACTACCAAACAGATGTTCGAGTTCATAACGGACGAGGAAGAGCGCGGTCAGGTTGGTATCGGGACACTCATCGTGTTCATCGCGATGGTGCTCGTGGCGGCGATCGCCGCGGGGGTCCTGATCAACACGGCCGGCTTCCTCCAGTCGAAAGCACAGGAAACGGGACAGCAGTCAGCGAAGCAGGTGTCCGACCGCCTGCAGGAAGTCGTTACCTCCGGTAACGTCACTAATGGCGGTAAGGTCGACTACGTGAACGTCACGGTCACGCTCGCACCTGGCTCCGGAGAGGTCGACCTCTCTAACGCCACAATCAGCTGGATCGGGCCGCAAGGCACCGAGACGTTGACGCACAACTCCTCGAGCGAGGACGGGTGGCAGTTCGGCACGTCCATCGTCAAGAACACTGACGGGTCCAACACCGTTCTCAACGATCCGGACGACCGGTTCAACATCGAGTTTGATCTAAGTGATAGCAACGCTCCGGCGTTCCTCCAGGAGGGGCAGTCGGTGACCATCAAGATTAACACGATGTCGGGCGCGACGACGACGGTCCGGTTCACCGTCCCGCAGTCGCTCGACGGCAAGAGCGCGGTTGAACTGTAACCATGTTCGAGTTCATCACCGAAGAGGAAGAGCGCGGTCAGGTTGGTATCGGGACGCTCATCGTGTTCATCGCGATGGTGCTCGTGGCGGCGATCGCCGCGGGGGTCCTGATCAACACGGCCGGCTTCCTCCAATCGAAAGCGCAGGCGACGGGAGAACAGTCCGCACAGCAGGTGTCCGACCGCCTGCAGGCCATCTCGACCACTGGTCACGTGGACACTACCAACTCGACGATCGATAAGGTCAACGTCACCGTCTCGCAGGCCCCTGGTGCGGGTGAAATCGACCTGCGGAACGCCACCGTCAACTGGATCGGCCCGGACGGCACGTACACCATCGTCCACGCCAACGTGTCCGATGCTGCAACGAACGCCGACAGTGACTTCTCGGTGACTCAGGTCAAGGACGCTGACAACTCCGTGCCGGTTCTCAACGACGCCGACGACCGGCTGAAGATGACCTTCGACCTGACCGGCTCCGACTCGCCGGACACGCTCAGTGAGGGCGAGTCAGTCACGATCAAGATCAACACGATGGCGGGCGCGACGACGGCGGTTCGGTTCACCGTCCCTGAGTCCCTCAACGGGAAGCAGGGCGTGGAACTGTAAGCCGGTCCCGCTGAATCGACTCACACCTTTTTAGCGCTCCACGAACGTACACTGCACTGATGAGCGACGACCACAGCGATCCGGCGCTCGACCCGGACGATCTCGACATCTCCCGGAGCGAGTACGTCCGGGAGCTGGGCGACGATCGCTACGTCGTCTCCGCGGGCGCGGGTCCGCCGCGCGCCCCGCCCGACCCGGAGGACGACGCTCCGGACGCCGACGCGGAGGCTCGGAGCCCGGAGTCGGCGGGCGACGTGGCGCCCGACGACTCGAAGGCTCCCTCGGTGAGCGACATCGCGGCCCGCGACCTCGGCGGCGGCGCTGAGGCGAGCGCGGACGCCGCCGACGTCCCGACCGGCAGCGACGCGCTGGACGGCCTCCCGGGCGACGACGGGACGGCCACGTCGACGCAGCCGGCCGCCGAGCCGTCCGGCGGCGCGTCTCGGCAGCAGGACGAGTCGCCGGGCAGTCCGGCGTCACACAGCCGCCGGGGCGCGCCGTCGCAGAACCGCGGTTCGTCGGCCGCCGCCGGCGACGTGGACGCCGCGACGGTCGGGCAGTGGCTCGCGGAGTCGCTGTCGGAGTCGGAGTTCGAGTACGGCTTCGACGCGACGCTGTCGTTCGGCGACGAGACGACGCGGCACCGGATGGCGTCCGACGACGTCGTCGAGGCGTTCGAGACGCTGGCGACGTGGTTCGCGGCGTCGGCCGCCGGCGACGACGCGACGGCGGCGCGGGCGCTCGGGATTCTGCTCGTCGAGATGGACTCGTCGGTGGAGGTGCCGGCCGCGGCGGTGACGCGGTCGCTCGCCGACCTCGGCCTGTCGCGGAGCGACTCCATCGACGACCTGCTCGCCGCGATGGAGGAGTCCGGCGGGCTGACGCTGGAGTAACGCCCGGCGCCGGCGCCTCCGCGAGGGCTCACCGAAGCGGCACGCGTCTGTTTTCACGGCTGATACTCTCGGGGGAGCGTTTATGTCCGCTGGAGGGTGGCAGATACCTATGCCGACTAAAGTGTTGATCGCCGACGACTCGGAGTTCATGCGGAACCTGCTCCGGGAGATTCTCGAAGGCGAGTTCGAAATCGTGGGGGAGGCGGAGAACGGCGTCGAAGCCGTCGACATGTACGGCGAGTACGACCCGGACCTGGTGATGATGGACATCGTGATGCCGATCCGGAACGGCATCGAGGCGACCGAGGAGATCACGGCGGACAACCCCGGCGCGAACATCATCATGTGCACCAGCGTCGGGCAGGAAGAGAAGATGAAAGCCGCCGTGAAGGCCGGCGCGGAGGGGTACATCACGAAGCCGTTCCAGAAACCGAACGTCCTCGAAGCAATCAACGACGTGGTCCCGGCGTAGGGATGTACGTCGACATCCAGTCGCTCGGCACCTTCAGCGACCTGGCGAGCCAGGGCGCCGACCGCGCCGCCGACGCCCTCGGCCAGCTCACCGGCACGGACGTGTACGTCGACGTCACGGACGTGACGCTGATGGCGGCGGGCGACCTCGAAGAGGCGTTCGCCGGCCGGGAGTTCGTCGGCGTCGAAATCGGGCTGCACGGCGGCATCGCCGGGCAGACTGTGATGGCGTTCGAACGCGACGCCGCCGGCGAACTCGTCTCGCGGCTCATGCCGGGCGGCAGCGACGACGACGCCCTCGTTCGCAGCGGCGTCACCGAAGCCGGCAACATCATGACGTCCGGGTTCATCGACGGCTGGGCAGACCACCTCGGCGTCGCCATCGACATGACGCCGCCGACGTACGTGCAGGCGTCCGGCCCCGACATCCTGCCGGACGGCGCGTTCGACTCTGACCGCGCCGGCGTGTTCATGTTCGAATCGCAGATCTCGTCGATGGACACGGAGCTGTCGTTCACCATCTACATGCTGCCGGAGTACGCCGGCTTCACCGACATGCTCGGCCACGACGGCGCGAACCCGAGCGCCTCCGCCGCCGCCGGCGAAGCCGTCCCGGTCGACAAGCTCCCGGCGTTCAACCAGATGACGAAGCGCGGCGCGTCCAGCGCCGCCGACAACATCACGATGATGACCGGCACCGAAACCGACGTCGACGTCTCCCGGCTCCGGTTCGTCCCGGTGCAGGACGTCCCCTCGGAGGTGGGCGACGAAACCGTCGCCGGAACCATCTTCGAACTCCACGGGGAGCCGAGCGGCTTCCTCGCCATCCTGTTCGACGAGGCGTCCGCCGAGGAAGTCGCCGCCGGCATGATTCCGACCGAGACCGACCCCGGCATCGGCGACATGGAGAAGGGGGCGCTCCGGGAACTCGGCAACATCATGACGTCCGGGTTCATCGACGGCTGGGCGAACGTGCTCGGCACGTCCATCGAGCACACGCCGCCGCAGTTCGTCCACGACATGGGGTCGGCCGTGATGAGCCCGCTCGTCAGCCGGCTCTGCCGCCGACAGGACCACGCGTTCATCATCGACTCCACGGTCCACACGCCCGACGGCGACGTCCGGTGTGACATCTACGCGCTGCCGGACCAGCAGGAACTGGCGGCGGCGCTCGACCGCATCGACCCGGCGGCCGCCGACGGCGGAACGGTCGGGGGCGATGGACTTCACTGATTCTCACGCCAGTCCGGGCGGCGACGCGGCCCCGCCGACCGAGTTCACTATCGACGGCGCGCCGCGACGCAAAGTCGGCCTGTCAGAACACGGCGTCGCCACCGACGGCGCCGTCCTCGTCACCAGCGGCCTCGGCTCCTGTCTCGGCGTGACGCTGTACCACCCGCGGACCGAAACCGGCGGGCTGCTCCACGCGATGCTGCCGGCCGCGGCCGACCGGCCGGGTCCGGAGACGAAGTTCGTCGCGGAAGGGGTCGGGCTGCTCGTCGACGAACTCGTCGACGCCGGCGCGGCCCGCGGCGAACTCCGCGCGAAACTCGTCGGCGGCGCCGCCATCCTGAACCTGGATCTCGGCGACGACGCCGGCTCAATCGGCGAACGGAACGTCGCCGCGGCGGAAGCGGTGCTCGAACGGCTCGACGTCCCGGTCGTCGCGGACGACACGGGCGGTGACCGCGGCCGATCCATCCAGTTCGACACCGCCTCCGGCGACCTCCGCATCTCGTACGCCGACGGCTCACAGCTCGTACTGTAGCGTCGCGGTCGCCAACCGAGCCTCAAACTGCACTCACGGCCTTCTCCACGGCGAACCGCTCCCCTGCGCGCGGCAATTACTCTCGGGGCGGTAGTTCCTCGCGGCGGTAGTCTCTCACAGCGGTAGTTCCTCGCTGCGGTAGTCACGACGGCCACCGATTCGCCGACCGGAATCTCGTCCGCGACAGCCTGAGGCGTCTGTTATCGCCCCCGATAATCTGCGGGGAGGGTTTAAGTTTCGGTCAGGGAAGAATCGAGGCAATGGGTCTCCTCACCGCACTGTCGGGAGCCGGGGTCATCCCAGGCGGCCAGGCGTGGCTCCTCGCCTCGCTCGGCCTGCTCGGCGCGAGCCTCCTCGATCGGTTCCGCGACGGCGACGACGACTCCGTGGACACCGACGACTCCGAGGACCCGTTGCTCGACGACGACGGCGCGTTCGGCGGCGGCGACGCCGACGGCGGCGACGGCGGGGGCGACGACCTCGGCGAATTAGGCGAAATGGACGACTGGGACGACGACGACCCCTTCGGCGGCGGCGACGACGGGGGCGACGACTCCACAGCCGAACTAGAGAAGCGGCTCGAAGACCTCGAAAACGAGGTCGCCAGCCTCTCCTCCACCGTCAACACGGTCCGCTCGGAGAACGAGGAGATCTCCGGGCAGGTCGACGACATGGGCGAGGACGTCCGGAGCCTCCTCGACATCTACGAGATGGTGACGCGGGGCATCAACCCGTTCGTCGACGACGTCTCCACCGGCGGCATGGCCGGTGACGACCTCGGCGGCGAGGGCAGCTTCGGGCTGTTCGACGACGACGGCGCCGAGGAGGTAGAGGAGGACCTCGACGAGGACCTCGCCACCGCCGACGCGGAAGGGTTCTTCGACGAGGACCTCGCGGAGGACGACGACCTCGGCGACGGCGAAGACGACCTGGATGACGGGGACGACCTCGACGGGCTGGACGACGGCTTCGACGAACTCGACGATGAAACCGACGACGACACCACTGATTCAGAAACTATGGCGAGCGACAACGGAGGTAAGAGCTTCAGCGAACTGAAAGACGAATACGAATCCGGTGACGCCGACTGGGACGAAGCGCCCGGCGACGACGAGGCGGAGGCGGAGCCGGACGACGACCCGCTCGACGCGCTCGACGCAGGCCCGGAAGCCGGCAACGGCCACGGCGGCGACGACCTCGACGTGGCCGACGACCCCGAACCCGAGCCGGAACCGGACGCCGGGACATCGACGGCCGCGCCGACGGACCCGAGTTCCGCGGGCGTCGGCGGCGACGACGGCGGCTTCGAGTTCGTCGAGGAGGACGACCTCTCCGACGAGCCGGAGAAGCCGTATCTCTGTGACCTCCCCGGCGACTACGTCGGCGACCTGATGGTGATGGAGTGGCTGGAGTACCTCGTCGAGGAGTCCAGCACCACCGACGCCGTCCGCGCCGTCAACTACTACCACCGCGTCGACTGGATCGACGACGACGTCGCAGACCAGCTCAAGGCGTTCCTCTCCGGCTTCGGCGACATCGACCGGAACCTCATGGACCGCCCCGGAACGTCCCAGCTCGACCTGGACCACCACACGCAGAGCCTGAAATACATCATGCAGCTAACCAACGCCACGGCCGAGTCGGTCGTCATCGACCGGTGGCCGCAGCTCTCGGGGGGCCTGCATGGGCCTCAGCGTTAGCGCGTCGTCGGCCGTCGTGTTCCTCGGCGTGTTCCTCGCCGCGGGCATCCTCTACCCGGCCGCAGCGAACGGCGCAGAACAGGTCACAGAAGCACACCACGCCGCACGCGACCGCGCGCTCGACCAGCAGAACACACACATCACCGTGACGAACGCAACGTACTACGACGGCAACTCGACGCTGGTCGTCACCGCCGAGAACGACGGCACCACGTCGCTGTCGCTCGACCACGTCGACCTGTTCGCCGACAACAGCTACGTCACGGTGCCGCCCGAGAACGTCACCGTCGCCGGCGACGCCGCGACGTCGCTGTGGCTGCCCGGCGAAACCGCCCGGTTCGAGGTCGGACTGCCGTCCGAGCCGAGTCGGAGCAGCGTCGTCGTGGACCACGGCGTCAGCGACGCCGAGGAGGTGGCCTGATGGCGGGCGGCAGCGCCGCCGAGATGATCCTGTTCATCGCCGCCATCCTCGTCGCCGCCTCCGTCGCCGGCACGCTCACCAGCGAGGTCGGCCGGGTCAGCGACGCCATCAGCGCCCGGTCCCTCGACGTCGCCGGCGACGTCCGTGCCGACACCGAAATCGTCTCCGACCCCGGCGCGCCCGTCTGGAACACGTCCGGCAACGGCAACGTCACGGTCTACGTCCGCAACACCGGGTCGTCCACGCTCGAGGCGTCGCCGGCGGCGTTCGACGTGATACTCGACGGTCAGTACGAGACCGACGTGTCCGTCAGCGTCGTCGGCGCCGCGTCGACGTGGTACTCCGGCGAAGTCGTGAAGCTCGAAATCCCCGCAGACAACCTCGATGCGGGCGACCACCGGCTGAAGCTGGTGGTCCGCGAAGACGAGGAGGTGTTCACCTTCAGAACATGAGCCGGAACCAACAGAACACGCTGCTGTCCATCGGCCTCCCGGAGCGCGACCAGCTGAACAAGGAACTCGGCGGCGGCATCCCGCGCGGCTCCATCGTCCTCATGGAGGGCGACTACGGCGCCGGCAAGTCCGCCATCAGCCAGCGGTTCAGCTACGGGCTCGTCGAGGAGGGCGCGAGCGTCACGCTGCTGTCGACGGAGCTCACCGTCTCCGGGTTCATCGACCAGATGTACTCGCTCGACTACGACGTCACCAAGCCGCTGTTGAACGAGGAGCTGCTGTTCCTCGCAGCCGACTTCGACTCCGGCGGCAACTTCTCGGAGTCATCGGGCGACCGCAAGGAGCTGCTGAAGCGGCTGATGGAGGCGGAGACGATGTGGAACTCCGACGTCATCATCATCGACACGTTCGACTCCATCCTCCGGAACGACCCGACGTTCGAGGCGCTCGTCCGGAACAACGACGAGCGGCAGGCCGCCCTCGAAATCATCTCGTTCTTCCGCGACATGATTTCGGAGGGGAAAGTCATCGTCCTCACCGTCGACCCCTCGGCGGTCGGCGAGGAGGCCATCGGCCCGTTCCGCTCCATCGCGGACGTCTTCTTCGAACTCCAGATGGTGGAGGTCGGCAGCGACGTCCGGCGGAACATCGCCGTGAAACGCTTCGCCGGCATGGGCAGCCAGGTCGGCGACACCATCGGGTTCTCCGTGCGGTCCGGCACGGGAATCGTCATCGAGTCACGGAGCGTCGCCTGATGCCGGGGCCCGGCGTGCACCCGGTGCCGCGACCGCCGCGGCGACGCCGCACGCCACACGCGACAACCAGAGGTGATATGACATGACGGACCAAGGAACTGCGCAGCCGTCCAGCGAACTGAAGCAGCTCGCGATGAAGCGACCGCACCTCCGGGAGCACCTGCAGAAGTTCAAACAGATCACCGGGGAGTTCCCGATGTTCGTCGACGAAATCGAGGGCGAACACGAGACGCGGCGGCCGAACGTGCTGTACCCGGTCGGCGGCCCCATCTACTGTCACGTCTACGGCGACTTCGGGCAGGACACGAAGTACTACGCCGTCGAACCGACGCTGTCGTCGGCCGAAGAGCAGGTGCTCGACATCGTGAAGGGCAAACTGCTGAACAAGAGCGGCCACAAACAGACGCCGGACGCCGAAGCCGGCTACGACGACCTCATCGAGGAGCTGCTCGAAGAGGTCACCGTCATCGCCGAAGAGCAGGGCGACTACGGGCCGCTGTCGAAGGTGATGAACTTCGGGCGCACCGAGGTGTCCCAGCAGACCTACGAGTCGATTCGGTACCGACTGAACCGCGACATCGTCGGGTTCGGGCCGCTCGAACCGGTGATGCGCGACCCGGAGAACGAGGACATTCACGTCATCGGGCCGAAGGAGTGCCACGTCGACCACGGCGTCTTCGGTATGCTGGAGACCACCGTCGACTTCGGGACGCCGAAGGAGTTCGACAACTGGCTCCGCAACATGGGCGAACGGATGGGCGACCCGGTCTCCGACTCCCACCCCATCGTCGACTCGACGCTCCCGGACGGCTCCCGTATCAACATCATCTACTCCGACGACGTCTCCATCAAGGGGTCGTCGCTCACCATCCGGCAGAGCGAGGACACGCCGCTGTCGGTCAACCAGATCACGAAGTGGGGGACGCTCAGCCCGGAGCTGGCGGCGTACCTCTGGCTGTGCCTGGAGAACGAACAGACCGTGTTCGTCGTCGGGGAGACGGCGTCCGGGAAGACGACGACGCTGAACTCCATCCTCTCGTACATCCCGCGGGACTCCAAGATATACACCGCGGAGGACACCGCGGAGGTCGTCCCGCCGCACAACACGTGGCAGCAGCTGCTCACCCGCGAGGGCGACGGCGGCGACTCGAACGACGTCGACATGTTCGACCTCGTCGCGGCCGCGCTGCGCTCCCGGCCCGACTACATCATCGTCGGTGAGGTGCGTGGCGCCGAAGGTCGCATGGCGTTCCAGGCCGCCCAGACCGGCCACCCCGTCATGCTGACGTTCCACGCGTCCGACATCGTCTCGATGATTCAGCGGTTCACGTCCGACCCCATCAACGTCCCCGAGACGTTCATGGACAACGCCGACGTCGCGCTGTTCCAGAACCGCGTGAAGCAGGGCGACAAGGTGCTTCGCCGCGTCACGTCCGTCCAGGAGATCGAGGGGTACTCGAAGGAGATGGACGGCGTCGTCACCCGCGAAGTGTTCAACTGGGACCCCGTCGAGGACGAAATCGTGTTCCGCGGCATGAACAACTCGTACGTCCTCGAAGACCAGATCGCGACGCTGCTCGGCTACGCAGACACCCGCGACATCTACGACGACCTGTCGTTCCGGGCCGACCTCGTCGACCGCATGATTCAGGAGGGCGTCCTCGGCTACCACGAGGTGAACGAGGCCATCACGTCGTTCCAGCGCGACGGCGTCGAGGGCCTCCCGTTCGACATGCACCGCTCGACGAGGTAGCGGGACCGACAGATGAGCACCGGCGCGTCGACGTCCGACTCCGAGCTGTTCCCCGACTCCGTAGCCGAGGCAGTCGCGGACCTGCTGGACTCGTACGACGCGCTCGACATGTCCAAGCGGAAGTACGTCGGCGTCGTGCTGCTGCCGTCGTTCGGCTTCCTCCTCCTGACGCTCGTCGGCGCCGTCCTGCTCCCGCTGCCGCTGACGGTCAGGCTCCCGATTCCGGCGCTCGGCCTGCTCGTGTTCGTCGCCGCGGTCATCTACCCGAAGCTGTACCTGAACGGCCGGAAGGTCGCCATCGAGAACCAGCTGCACCTCGTCATGACGCACATGACGGTGCTGTCGACGACGAACATCGACCGGATGGAGGTGTTCCGGACGCTCGCCGCAGAGGAGGAGTACGGCGCCGCCGCGGACGAACTCGCCCGCGTCACCCACCTCGTCGACACCTGGAACCAGTCGCTCGACGACGCGCTGCGCCGCCGCGCGAAGGAGGTGCCGTCGGACGCCTTCTCCGACTTCTTCGACCGGCTCGGCTACACCATCGGCGCCGGCCAGTCGCTCGACGACTTCCTGCTGTCCGAACAGGACGCCGTCATCCAGAACTACATCACGGTGTACGAGGGCGCGCTCGCGAACCTCGAGGTCATGAAGGACCTCTACATGTCGATGATTCTGTCGATGACGTTCGCGCTGGTGTTCGCCATCGTCCTCCCGATTCTCACCGGGAACAACCCGACCGCGACGGTGTCTGCGGTCATCGTCCTGTTCATGGTCGTTCAGCTCGCCTTCTACGTCATCATCCGGGCGATGGCGCCGCACGACCCGGTGTGGTTCCACTCCGAGCAGGGCGCGCCGTCGGACTTCCGGCTGTGGCTCAGCTTCGCTGTCGGCGTCGGCGCGACGTTCCTGCTCGTCGCGTACGTCGGCGCCGGCCTGTTCGACGTCGGCCCGGGGCTCCGCGGCCTCCTGTTCTTCCTCAACGAAATCCCGCTGCCGCTGTACATCTGCGTCCCCATCACGCCGATGGCGTTCACCGGCGTGATGCTCCGCATCGAAGAGCGCAACATCGAGGAGCGCGACGCCGAGTTCCCGTCGTTCATCCGCGCGCTCGGCGCCGCCGAATCCGCGAAGCAGTCCACCACCGGCGACGTCCTCGAGACGCTCCACCAGAAGGACTTCGGCGCGCTCACCGACTCCATCACGCGGCTGTACCGCCGGCTCAACATCCGCATCGACTCCGGGCAGGCGTGGTACACCTTCGCCACCGACACCCGGTCGTACCTCATCCAGAAGTTCTCCGACATGTACCTCGAGGGGCGGTCGATGGGCGGGGAGCCCAAACAGCTCGGCGAACTCATCTCCGAGAACATGAACACGGTGATGCAGCTCCGCGAGCAGCGCCGGCAGGCGACCGTCACCATGATCGGGCTGCTGTACGGCATCACGTCCGCCTCCGCGTTCGCGTTCTTCATCGGCCTGCAGGTCGTCAGCATCCTCGCCGACCTCTCCGCGCAGTTCAACATCACCGACACCGGCAGCGTCGGCCAGATCATCTACGCCGGCGCCTACGACATCGCGCTCATCGAGTTCCTGCTGCTGCTCGTCATCCTGTTCAACGCCGTCCTCTCGTCGGTGATGATTCGGACCATCGACGGCGGCAACAAGGCGAACGCCTACCTCCACTTCGTGCTGATGACGTGGCTCGGCTGCCTGGTCGCCATCTTCACGAAACACCTCGTCACGTCTATCCTGACCATCTGACGGGACTCGGCTCCGCCGCTCCCGGCTCGGCGCCCGCTCAAGCCTCCATTTCTCCCCGGGGTTCGTCTCCGCGGCAGCGCCCGTCTCCGCGGCAGCGCCCGTCAGCCGAGCAGCGACAGCGTCGCGGTCATGGCCGCGCCGGCGACCGGCGGAATCGTGAGGTTGTCGTCGACGACGTAGCCGCGGATGACCGGCTTCAGTCCGTCGGCGGCGGTCGCGCCAGCGGCGCCGGCGGCGGCGACCGCGACGCCGGCGACCCGGCCGAACGCCGGGACGGTGAACGGCACGGCGAGCGCGAAGCAGACGAGGAACATGACGCCGAGCACGCCCAGTTCCTTCGCGGTCGTCGCGTCGTTCGAGCCGAGGTAGCCCGACACCGGGTCGCCGATGGTCAACATCAGCACGGCCGGGACGGCCATCGCCGGCTGAAACACGACGACGGCGATGAACGAGCCGACCATGTACAGCGCGTAGCCGGCGACGTTGTCCTGTTCGTACTGGCGGGTCAGTTCGTCGTAGACGCGGTGGTCGACGCCGACGACGAGCCGGGCGAACTCGAGCGCGAACGCGACGACGACGGCGGCGCCGAACAGCGCCTGGAGCTGCGACCACGTCACCAGCTCCAGGACGTACAGCAGCGGCAGCCCCGTCCCGGACGCGTGGACGAGCCGTCGGTTGAGTTCGCCGCTCATCGGCTCAGGCCGTGTCGACGCCGGTGTCGATTTCGTCGTACGCGGCTGCGACGTCGCCGAACGTCCGGTCGGACTCGGCGTCGTGCAGCGCCGCGAGTTCGTCGGCGACGTCGTCGACGGGGAGCCGGACCTGCCGCGCCGAGTCGCGTTCGCGGACCGTCACGGTGTCCGGGCCGCCGCCTTCGAGGCCGTCGCGGTCGACGGTGACGCAGAACGGCGTGCCGACCTCGTCCTGCCGTCGGTACCGGCGGCCGATGCTGCCGGAGTCGTCGTACTCGACGGAGAGGCCGGCGTCGCGCAGCGCCGCCATCACGTCGTCGGCGAGCGCCGTCAGTTCGTCGTCGTTGGTGACGAGCGGGAAGACCGCGGCGTCCCGCGGCGCCACCTCGGACTCCAGCGAGAGGTACGTCCGCGGCTCGCCGTCGACGGTGTCCTCGCGGTAGGCGTGTTCGACGAGCGTGTACAGGATGCGGTCGACGCCGAACGACGGCTCGACGACGTGCGGCGTGACGTGCTCGCCGTTCTCCGTCACCTCCTCCACCGAGAAGTTCGCGACGTCCGCGTCCACCGCGTACGTCTCGCCGTCGACGGTGACGGTGACCTCGTCGGCGTCGAAGGCGTCCGGGTCGCGCTCGGCGAGCGACTCGAGCGCGTCAGCCACCGCGCCGGCGTCGCCGCCGAACTCGGGGCCGAGCGTCGCCATGTCCGGGTCGACCGTGGCGCGCTCCACCGTCTTCGGCTCGTCGTACTGCTGGAACACCGTGAACGACTCGCCGGAGTGTTCGGCGTGCTTTTTCAGGTCGTAGTCGCCGCGGTAGGCGAAGCCGGTGATTTCGATCCAGTCGCCGTCGACTTCGGCCTCGGCGTCCCAGCAGTCCGCGGCGTAGTGTGCGAGTTCGCCGGGGAGGTGCTGACGGAACCGGAACCGGTCCATGTCGACGCCGATGCGCTCGTACCACCCCTGCGCGACGCCGAGGTAGTACGCCACCCAGTCGGAGCCGATGACGCCTTCCTCGACCGCCTCGCCGACGGTCGCCGTGTACGGCTCGCCGTCCGCGCTCGCGGCTTCGCCGCTCGCCTCCGAGGCGCTCTGCGCCTCGCTGGCCTCCTGCTCGTCGGCGGGGTACAGCGTCACTTCGACGTCTTCGACGTCGGCCAGCGGCGGTTCGTCGGTCTCGGGGTCGATGAACTGCTCCAGTTCGGCCTGCGTGAACTCGCGGACGCGGATGATGCCCTTCCGCGGCGAAATCTCGTTCCGGTACGCCGGGCCGATCTGCGTGACGCCGAACGGCAGCCGGTTCCGGGCGTACTCTTTGAGCCGCGGGAACTCCACGAAGATGCCCTGCGCCGTTTCCGGGCGGAGGTAGCCGGGCTGGCCGGAGCCGGGGCCGATGGCGGTCTCGAACATGAGGTTGAACTCCTCGACCGGCTCGTCCGCCAGCGCGGCGTCGCAGGACGGGCAGCGCAGGTCGTGGTCGCGAATCAGCATCTCGACCTCCGAAATCGGGAGCGACTCGGCCTCCTCGATGCCGGTGTTGTCCTCGATGAGGTGGTCGGCGCGGTGGGACTCGCCGCACTCGGGGCACTCGACGAGCATGTCGTCGAAGCCGTCGAGGTGGCCGGACGCCTCGAAGACGGCCTCCGGCATCACGGTCGGCGCCTCGATTTCGTGGTTACCCTGCTTGACGGTGAACCGGTCACGCCACGCGGATTCGAGGTTGTCTTTCAGCGCGGCGCCCTGCGGGCCGTAGGTGTAGAAGCCGGCGACGCCGCCGTACGCGCCGTTGGCGCCGAAGAAGAAGCCGCGGCGCTTCGCCAGCTCCATGACGTCCGACTGCGTCGCCATTACAGCGCCTCCAGCAGGTCGACGTCGCGGACGATGCCGGCGAGGTCGCCGCCGGTGACGAGCGGGAGCTGCTCGACGTCGTTCGTGATCATCGCCTGGGCGGCCTCGGTGACGGTGCGGCGCCGGCCGACGGTGACGACGTCGGCGGTCATGAACTCGGACACCGCCTCTGCCGGAATCTGGACGTTCCGGGTCGGGACGTAGGCGTTCCCGACGGACTTGATGCCCTCCCACTTCCAGTCGTCGTCCTCGTCGGCGATGGAGCCGCCGGTGTCGTCTTCGCCCTCGACGATGCGCGCGACGTCGAGCACGTCGACCTCCGTGAGCACGCCGGCCATGTCGCCGTCGTCGCCCAGCACGACCGCGTACGGGACGTTCGCGTAGTACAGTTCGCGCTCGGCGACCGGGAGCGGCGTCTCGGCGTACACCGTGTTGACGTCGCGGCCGGCGACGTCGCCGCAGGTCTCGTCGACGTCGATGTCGCCGTGAGCGATGGCGTGGACGACGTCGGTGACGGTGACGATGCCGGCGAGCCGGTCGCCGTCGTCGGTTTCGACGACCGGGATGCGGCGGATGCCGTCGCCGAGCATGATCTGTGCGGCGTCCCGGAGGTTGGTCGACGGCGTCACCGTCGGTACCTCGCGCAGCAGCAGCGCGAGCTGGTCCTCGTCGGGGTTCTCCGTGATGTCGTCGCGGGAGACGAGGCCGCGGTACTGCTCGCCGCCGTCCGTCTCTTTCACCACCGGCACCGAGGAGAACTTGTACTCCTGCAGGTACGCTAGGGCGTCGTCGCGGCTGCCCGGGAGCGACACCGTCACCAGGTCCTCCCGCGGCGTCATCGCGTCGGCTACGTTCATACCCCGGCTTTCCCGCCGACGCCTCTTGTAAACTGCGAAGCCCCGTTCACCTGTCTCACGGTGCCGTTCAGCCGGACGGCCACCAGACTCACAACCCCGGGCGCCGTCCGACTCGTTCCACTCGGCCGTTTCGGCGATCGCGTCGCCGCGGCTGTCGTTCCGATGTGCTTATCAGTGTGTGGGAGAGAGTCGCATTCATGACACGGGTCAGCACGGAGCCCGAGGTGATGGCGTCAGTCGACGAATCCACCGCGGAGTTCGTCATTGCCGACATCGAACACGACGACGCGTGGCTCTCCATCGGAGAGCGAGACGCACCGGTCCTCGAGAACTGGTGTTGAGCCGCTGACCCGTCCGCGCACCGCTCTTCACTTTTCACGCCGCTCCGCCGCACGTCGACTCACAGCACGTCGCTCCGCCGCGCCGCCGTGGTGACACTGCGCAGCCGAACTCACACGACGTCGTCCGGGTCGTGTTCGTCGGCCATCCGCTCCGCCTCCGCCGCGTAGCGCTCGCGGGCCTCCTCGTCGTCGACAGCGGCGACGTCGTCTTCGGTCTTTTCGACGGCCGCGGTCGCCGGGTTTCGCTGCAGTAACTCGACGGACGCTTGCCGCGTGTACGTGGCGTCGCCGTCGACCGTCGCGTACCGGAGCGTCACGGTCTGCCGCGTGTCGTACTCGCGTTCGACCAGCCAGAGGCGCATACCGTCGCGTCGGGCGCGAACGGAAAAAGCAGTGGGGAGTTCCGGCCGCCGCCGCGGCGTCCGCGTGGCTCAGCGGTCCGCGCCGAACTCGAAGCCGCCGGTGTCGCTGTCGGCGACGCCGCCGGCGCCGTCGTCCGGCTCGGAGTCGGCTTCCACGCCGCTGCGGCGGGCGATGCCGCCGTCCGTCCGGAACGGCGACTCGCCGCGGTTCACGCCGCCGTCCGTCTGGACGCCCGAGTCGCGGCCGCGCAGCTCTCTGACCCGATCGGAGAGCGCGTCGATGGCCTCCGTCTGCTCGTCCGTCGCCGCGACGATGCGGTCCGCCGCCGCCTCGGTCTCGCCGGACCGGTCCCGGACGTCCTCGATGGTGGCGGTCAGCTCCTCGACGGTCGCGGCCTGGTCGTCGGTCGCCCGCGACACCTCGGTGATGCCGTCGGCGGCCTGATCGATGGACGCCGCGATGTCCTCGAACGCCTCCAGTACGTCGTCGATCTGGTCGGCCGCGTGGTCGATCTGCTGGTGACTCTGCTCGGCGGCGACGACCGTCGAGTCGGTCTGGTTCTGGAGTTCGCTGATGTTCCCCGTGATCTGTTCGGTGTGCTGACGGGTCTCGTCGGCGAGGGTCTTGACCTCCTCGGCGACCACTGCGAAGCCGTCGCCGTCCTTGCCGGCGCGCGCCGCCTCGATGTTCGCGTTCAGCGCGAGCAGGTTCGTCTGCTCTGCGACGTCCGAGATGACCTCGACGACCGCCTCGATGTCGTCCATCCGGTCGCCGAGGTCCGTCACGGACTCGACGAGCTCCTCGCCGATTTCGGTCACTTCCTCCGTGGCTTCGCGGGCGTCCTCGGAGGCGTCGAGCCCCTCGTTGGCGGCGTCGCGCGCCTGGTCGGCGGCCGTGTCGACCTCCTCTGCGGTCGCGGCGACCTCCTCCATCGACGCGGAGAACGTCTGCATCTCCGAGACGGCTTCGGTGAGCAGCTCGTTCTGCTCGCCGACGTTCTCGGAGATGTCGCCGGCGGCGTCGACGGCTTCGTCCACGGACTCACGCAGGTGCTCCGTCCGGTCGTCCACGCCGCGAGTCATCTCCTGGAACTCCCGGCCGAGGTCGTTCACCTCCTCGACGACGGTGAGGAGCCGGTCGTCGAGCAGGTCGTTCTCGTGGTCGAAGTCGGCGCGGGCCGACAGTTCGCCGTCCATGAGCGACTGCATCGTGGACTGCAACTCGGTGACCAGTGATTCGACGGCCTCCTGCCGGCGCTGCTGTTCGGTCCGGTCGCGAACCGTCTCGATGACCGCGACCACGTCGCCGTCCTCGTACAGCGGCATCGCCGTGAAGTAGATGTGGCGGTCCTCGCCGTGACGGTCGGTCATCACGCTCTCGTCGCAGTAGAGGTTCTGCTCGCGGTCCTCGACGGACACCCCGAACTCCTTGTCCGCGGTCTGGGGCGCTTCGAGCACCTTGTCGGCGAGCGTCTTCGCCCGCCGGCCGTCGGGGTAGAACATCTCGCTGGCGTGTTCGTGGCCGACTGCGTCGTCGGCGGAGACGCCCGTGAGGTCCTCTATCGGGTTGTTCCAGGCAACGATTTCACCGTCCGCGTCGATCATGAACACCGGCGAGCCGACGCCG
The DNA here is from genome assembly GCF_051195135.1 of Halobaculum sp. D14. Taxonomy (NCBI): domain Archaea; kingdom Methanobacteriati; phylum Methanobacteriota; class Halobacteria; order Halobacteriales; family Haloferacaceae; genus Halobaculum; species Halobaculum sp. D14. The sequence continues at coordinate 44,865 of NZ_JBNTKA010000002.1, forward strand.
TCGAGCAGGAGGTCGTCGTCGACGTTCAGTTCTTCCGACTTCTCCTCTGCGGTCGGCATCTCGGCGGGGTCGCTGCTGTCCTGCACCGTGACCCCACCGTCCGGAACCGGGTCGGTCTGCGACCCGACGAGTTTCTCCCCGAGCCGCCTGAGCCAAGTACGCATACTGGAACCCGCCCAACCATTCCCCCTATACGTTTCCTTCAAATACTCAGATGTGATACTCCGGCGCCCGACGCGTCACCCTCAAGCGCGCCGAGCACCCACGGAGACACATGGACGCGAGCGCCGTCCGTGACCGGGCAGCGGCGTTCCCGCGTGAGCCCGGCGTCTACCAGTTCCACGAGGGCGACGCCGTGCTGTACGTCGGGAAGGCGCTGGACCTCCGCGACCGGGTGCGGTCGTACGCAGACCCGCGGAGCGCCCGCGTCGCCCGGATGGTGCAGCGGGCCGACGCGCTCGACTTCGCGGTCACCGACACGGAAACGCAGGCGCTGCTGCTCGAAGCGAACCTCATCAAGCGGCACAACCCCCGGTTCAACGTCCGGCTGAAAGACGACAAGTCGTACCCGCTCGTCCAGTTGACTGACCACGCCGTCCCGCGGATTCAGGTGACGCGCGACCCGGAGGAGGGCGCGACCGTGTTCGGGCCGTTCACGGACAAGGGCCGCGTCGAAACCGTCGTGAAGGCGCTCCGGGAGACGTACGGGCTCCGCGGCTGCTCGGACCACAAGTACAGCGGCCGCGACCGCCCGTGTCTCGACTACGAGATGGGGCTGTGCTCGGCGCCCTGTACCGGCGAAATAGCCGAGTCCGCCTACCGAGCGGACGTCGAATCCGCGACTCGGTTCTTCGAGGGCGAGACCGGGGTGCTCGCGGACCCGCTGCGCCGCGCGATGGGCGAGGCCGCACAGCAGCAGGAGTACGAGCGGGCGGCGAACCTTCGGGATAAACTCGACGCCGTCGAGTCGTTCCACGGCGCCGGCGAGGAGGCCGTGTCGAGCCGCGGCGACGAGCGCGCGGTCGACGTCCTCGGCGCCGCCGTGGAGGGTGATTCGGCGGTGGTCGCTCGGCTGCACAGCGAACGCGGCCAGCTCGTCGACCGCACCCGCCACGTCCTCGAAGCGCCGGACGCCGAAGACCGGGTAGCGGAGGTGCTCGCCGCGTTCCTCGTGCAGTACTACGCCGAACGGGAACTCCCGGACGCCGTCCTGCTCTCTGAGCGCCCCGCTGACGACGATGTGCTCGCGTGGCTCCGCGCCGAGGACGTCGCGGTCCGCGTCCCCGGCGCCGGTCGGGAGGCGAAGCTCGTCGAGCTCGCGCTGAAGAACGCGAGAAGCGGGCCGGCCCGCGAGGACGGCCTCGCGGCGCTCGGCGACGCGCTCGGCATCCCCCGGCCGGAGCGCATCGAGGGGTTCGACGTGAGCCACGCGCAGGGGAAACAGGTCGTCGGCTCCGACGTCTGTTTCGTGGACGGCGCCGCCGAGAAGGCGGACTATCGGCGGAAGAAGCTCGCCGACCGCAACGACGACTACGGGAACATGCGCGACCTGATTCGGTGGCGAGCGGTGCGCGCCGTCGAGGGTCGCGACGACCGACCGGATCCGGACCTGCTGCTCGTCGACGGCGGCGACGGACAGCTCGGCGCCGCTCGGGACGCGCTCCGCGAAGTCGGCTGGGACGTCCCGACGGTTGCGCTTGCCAAGGAGGACGAACTCGTAATCACGCCTGACCGCGTCTTCGATTGGCCGGAGGACGCGCCGCAGCTTCACGTCCTGCAGCGCGTCCGCGACGAGGCCCACCGGTTCGCCGTGCAGTACCACCAGACGCTCCGGGACGACGTCTCGACGGTGCTCGACGACGTCCCGGGAATCGGGCCGGAGACGCGCCGGCGGCTCCTCCGGCGGTTCGGCAGCGTCGAGAACGTCCGGGCGGCGACGGAGGCGGACCTGACGGACGTCCCGGGCGTCGGCGAGAAGACGGCGCAGGCGCTCAAGGCGCGGCTGTGATGGCTGGCAGGCGGCGCGGCCTCGGACGCGGAGCGGTGCGCCGCACACCCGCTGGTCGCTCCGCGGCGACTGTCAGGTCACGGCGACGCTGGCCGCGTCCCCCTATTTGAATCTTCGCGGAGTCAGGTGGCGTCACCGTCGTCCGAAGCGACTGGGTCGGCGTCGTCGGCGGCGACGCCGGTATCGGCATCGGCGGCGTCGTCGACGAGCGGTGTCGCCGTCGCGGGGTCGAGCAGGTCGCTCCGGGCCAGCAGCCACGCCGCGGTGGCGATGAACGGGGCGCAGGCGACGATGCCGACCGGGAGCGGGCCGAGCAGCGGGTTCGGGTCGCCGGCGACGAACACGGCGGCGAGCGGCGCGATGGCGTTGACCGCGCCGTGCCCGACGGCGGCCGGCCACACTGACTCGACCCGGAACGTCGCCCAGGCGAAGATGACGCCGAGCGACACCGTGAACGGCAGGAACACGAGGAACCCCGTCCACGGGAATCCGGGGTAGCCGAAGCCGTACTCGTCTCCCATCGCGATGAGCGGCCAGTGCCAGACGCCCCAGACGACGCCGTGGAGCAGCACCGCCTCGCGGACGCCGAGCGGGAGCAGTTTCGGGAGCAGGTACGCCCGCCAGCCGAACTCCTCGCCGAACGCGAACAGCCCGTTGAGCAGCGGCGCGACCGTCACCGCGGCGACGACCTGGATTGCGACGAGCAGCGCCGGGTCGATACTCGTCGCGCCGGCCTCGGCGAGCGCGGCGGCGTACCCCTGCATCGACGGGTCGAACGTCGACGGGAACGCGGCGAAAAACAGGGCCGCGCCGAGCAGCGTCAGCACCGCGGGAGCGAGCCACATCGCGGCGTACGTCCGGAGGTTCCCCTCCGGGTTCGGGTCGAGCAGCAACTCGGTCCAGCCTTCGTTCGTCGCGATTCGAGTGACGACGTTTCCGACGGCGGGGCCGAACATGTAGCCAGTCGGCAGCAGCACCGCGGAAACGGTCAGCGGCCCGACGAGCGTCGCGCTGTCGGTGAGGCCGCCGGTCGCGTAGATGACGGCTGCGGTCGCCCACGAGACGGCGAACGTCACGGCGAGGAACACCGAGACGCGGCGGGTGTCGACGTCCTCCATGCCGCACCCGTGACAGCGAACCGACGTGATTCTATCGGCTGCGTCGAGCGAAAACGAGGAGGAAACCGAAGACGGCCGAAGGCGGTGGCGAGGTCGCGGCGCGGAGTCAGGAGATTTTGTCGTACTGCTCGGAGAGCTTCTCGGCGGCTTCGTCCATCAGGTCGGCTTCGTAGTCGTCGAGGTCCCACTCCACGACTTCCTCGACGCCGTTCGAGCCGAGTTTGACGGGGACGCCGAAGGCGGTGTCCTCGTAGCCGAACTCGCCGTCGAGGACGACCGACCCCGGAAGCACTTCGCCGGTGTCCCGCAGGATGGCTTCGACCATGTGGGCGACGCCGGTCGCCGGCCCCCACTGGGTCGCGCCTTTCCGGCTGATGACGTCCATCGCGGACTCCTGGAGGTCGCCCAGTATCTCCTCTTTCTCGTCGGCGTCGAACGACGGGTCGCGGCCGTCGACGCGGACCTTCGAGAACACCGGGACCTGCGCGTCGCCGTGCTCGCCGAGAATCGTCGCCTCGACGTTCTTGACGGGGACGTCGAAGCGCTCGGAGAGCACGTACCGGAACCGCGCGGAGTCGAGTCGGCCGCCGAAGCCGACGACCGTGTGGCGGTCGCGGTCACCGGCTTCGTACAGGTGGCGGTTCAGCAGGTCGACCGGGTTCGACGTCGTCACCGAAACGAAGTCGTCGTTGTACTCGGCGAGCGACTCGCCGATGTCGGCCATGATCGGGGCGTTGTCCCCCGCGAGGTCGATGCGGGTCTGCCCCTCCTTCCGCGGGATTCCGGCCGTGATCACCACGACGTCCGACCCCTCGGTCGCAGAGTAGTCACCCTGCCGGACGCGCGTGTTCGAGTCGTAGGCGATGCCGTGGTTCGTGTCCGCGGCCTGCCCGACGGTTTTCTCCTCCATGTCGGGGATGTCGACGAACACGAGTTCGTCCGCGACGTCCCGGAGCGCCAGGTTGTAGCCGGCGGCGGCCCCGACCGTTCCGGCCGCACCGACGATGCTAACCTTCGTCATACCACGTAAACCCGGGGTCGAAATTCGGGTAAGCGTTTCGGAACCCGCGACTACGCCACGCAGACGACGTATCTCTATTCGTCGACTGTCGTATTCTGGTCCGCGTTCAACTCTCTCGGCCTCCGCGGCAGCGACGGAGGACGGGTCGGCTGCGCGGATTGACCGGGGTTTATCAGCCCGCACGTCCCCCATTCAGGGTAAGCCATGCCCATCGAGGACCGGGGGGACGCGAAACTCATCACGCACGCGCTCGCCAAGGACACCCTGTCGAAGCTCCGAGACGTCGAGACCGAGCAGGTCGCGTTCCGGAAGGGGCTCGTCAAACTCGGCCGCATCTGCGGCTACGAAATCATCGACGGCGCGATGGAGACCGAGTTCGTGTCGATTCAGACGCCGCTCGCCGAAACCACCGGCGAGCGCGTCAAGGGGCTCGACGACGTCGTCATCATCAACGTTCTGCGCGCCGCGACGCCGTTCGTCGAGGGGCTGTTGAAGGCGTTCCCGCGCGCCAAACAGGGCGTCATCTCCGCCGGCCGAAACGAGGAAGCCGGGATGGCCGAGGACGGCACCTTCCCCATCGAAATCGACTACACCAAACTCCCGGACATCGCGCCGACCGACACCGTCATCGTCGCCGACCCGATGCTCGCGACCGGGTCGACGATGTGCGCGGTGCTCGACCACGTCCTCGACCAGAACGCGACGCCCGAACACCTGTTCGTCCTGTCGGCGGTGTCGGCGCCGACCGGGCTGCTCCGCGTCGACAGCGAGTTCCCGGAGGCCGACCTGCTCACTGTCGCCATCGACGACGAACTCGACGACGACGGCTTCATCGTCCCCGGACTCGGCGACGCCGGCGACCGCGCCTTTCGAACGCAGTAGCGCCCGCGCCCGCTGCTCGCCGCTCGTCGCTCGCCGGTCACCGTCCACCGCTCACCGCTTTCCGTCTCGCTGCTCGCCAATCTCGACAATTCCGTCCGCGAGCGGCGCCACGGCTTTTTGAACCATGACGGCACCAGCGCCGCCGTGACCTGACTGCGGTCGCGGCGGGGGCAGCGGGTGTGCGGCACGTCCCGCCGCGGCGACCAGTGCCGCCTGTCCGCCCACTACTCGCCCGACGGCACCGGTGACGCCGCCGTGCCGCACCCGGCCCGAGGCAACGCCTATATCCCTGGCTGACGCACCGGTGAGCCATGGCCGATTCCTGTGACGCCTGCGGCGACGACGTCGAGGACGCGCTCGCCCGCACGGTGCGGCTGTCGGTCGACCGGTCGAACGTCGACGAGCAGCGGCTCTGCCCGAGCTGCTTCGCCGACTGGATCGAACGCTACGCCGAGAAGATGCAGTCGGAGACCGGCGTCACCGTCGACGAGGACGACATCATCGTCGACTGAGCGGCGCTACGGCTCGACGGAGCAGGTCGTTCCGACGGCCAGCCCCTCCGCGTCGACGTGGGCCGCGAGGCAGCCGTAGTTGCAGAACGGCGTCTCCTCGTCCGGGTCGTCGTCGGCTTCTCGGACGTAGACGGGGTCGTGTGCCGTCACGTCACAGCCGCAGTACGCGCAGGCGGTGGTTGCCATCGCCGTCACGTACGTCCCGCAGCCGCAAAGAAGTCGCGACGCAGACGGCGTCCGAGAGGCGCTCCTCCCCCCGATTCGGCCGTGTCGTCCCTCGGTCTACTCGTCGCCGCTGCGGTCACCGCCCGCATCGTCGCTGTCGCCGTTTCCGTCTGCGTCGCTCTCCTCGCCGTCCTCGTCGTCGCCCGCGCTGAGTCCGTCGTTCTCCGGCCGGTCGAGTGCGCGTTCCGCGTCGTGGTACTCGGAGTAGCCGTCGAACCACCGGACGATGCGTTCGATGCGGTCGACGATGTGCGCCGGTTCGCCCGAGCGCGACAGCTCGTGGCCTTCGCGCGGATACCGGACCATCCGCGTGTCGACGCCCTGTTTCCGCAGGATGCGGTGGAACAGCTCCGCCGTGTTCGCTGGCGTCCGGTAGTCCTGGTCCGAGTGGATGACGAGCGTCGGCGTCGTCACGCCGTCGGCGTGCGCCACCGGCGACTGCTCCCAGAGGAACTCCGGCTCCTCCCACGGGGTCGTGTCGTAGTCGCCTTCGACGAGCTTGTAGGCGCTGTCGGTCGACCCGTAGAAGCCGGTGAAGTCGTAGACGCCGCGCTGGGAGACGGCGGCGCGGTAGTAGTCGGTCTGCCCGACCGTCCACGACGTCATGAACCCGCCGAAGGAGCCGCCGGTGAGGAACACGTTCGACTCGTCGACGTAGTCGCGGGCGGCGACGGTTTCGGCGCCGGCCTGCACGTCCGTGAGCGTCACGTCGCCCCAGTCGCGCTCGATGGCCTGCATGAACTGTTCGCCGTAGCCGGTGGAGCCGCGCGGGTTCGACCAGAAGACGACGTAGCCGCGCGCCGCGAGCGTCTGGAACTCGTGCCACATCGTCCCGGACGTCGTCCACATCGCGTGCGGGCCGCCGTGGACTTCGACCGCCAGCGGGTACTGCTCGTCGCCGTCCTCGTCGAACCCCGGCGGCGTCAACACCCAGCCGTCGACGTCGCCCTGGTCCGACTCGAAGTGCAGCGCCTCCGGCTCGCGCACCTCGACGTCGTCGAGGTAGTCGGCGTTCAGCTCGGTGAGCCGCTGCTCCTCGTCACCGAGGGCGTCCTCGCCGGTGAGCACGAACACGTCGCCGGGGTGGTCCCACTCGCTTTTCGCGAGCACCGCCGCGGACTCGCCGACGTGGCCGCCGCTGATTTCGCCGCCGCGGTACTCCTTCGCCGGCGGTTCGCTCGCGTCGCCCGGCGCGGACCACAGCGCCGTCGCGCCCCGGTCAGGCGTCGTGAAGTACAGCGTCTCGCCGTCCGGCCCCCACTGCGGACGCGCCTCGAAGCCGAGCGTCCGGTCGAGCGTCTCGGTCACGTCGTACGTCTCCCCGGTTTCGCGGTCGTACACGTGGAGCTCGGTCGGCTGGATGCTCGCCTGCTCCTCGGCGGTGTACAGGTAGGCGATTCGGTCGCCGGCCGCGGCGAGCGCGGCGCCCCAGCCGGACGACCGGTGGACGTCCTCGGCCTCCCCGGTGTCGGTGTCGTAGGCGACGATGTCGTACCGCAGGTCGTCGTCGGGGTCGTCGCCGACCTTGTCCGCGGCGAAGTACAGCGTCGACTCGTCGCCCCACGTCGGCGACACGTGGTCGTGGTCGCCGTCGGTGACGCGCGTCACGTCGCCGTCGTCGACGTCGAGGACGTACACCTGCGAGCGCTTCCCGTCGAAGTAGTGCTCGGCGGACCGGTAGACGGTGCGGTCGATGACCCGCGGGTCCGGCTCTTCGGATTCGTACTCGTCCGGAACCTCCAGGTCGCGGTCGGCGTCGCGGTCGTCGTCGGTCACCGACTGCGTGAACGCGATTCGGGAGCCGTCCGGGCTCCACTCGACGTTGCTCACGCCGCCGACGACGTCCGTCACCTGCTCGGCCTCCCCGCCGGCCAGCGGGAGCAGCCAGAGCTGCTGGGTGTCGTCTTCTTTGCCGCGCGTCGACGTGAACGCCAGCCGGTCGCCGTCCGGAGAGAACCGCGGCTCGGCGTCGTTCCCTTCTTCGAGCGTCAGCCGCCGCGCGTCGTCGCTGCCGTCGGCCGGCACGGCGTACACCGTCGACTCGTACTCCTCGTCGCCGTCCGGCACCGTCCGCACGAATGCGACGCGCTCTCCGTCCGGCGAGAGCCGCGGGTCGCCGGGCTTCGCGATGTCGTGGTAGTCGGCAGCCTGAATTCGCTCCATACCGCGGCGGTCGAAGCCGCGGCGGAAAGGCGTTCTGAACCCGGAACTCCGCGGTCAGTACGGGTGATTCCTGCCGATTCACTCGAACCGCGCCGGGTCGAACGCGGCCGGGTCGGTCGGCGGCGACTCGCCGCGGACGAGGTCGGCGACGACGCGTCCGCTGTACGGGCCGAGCTGCAGTCCGGTCGCGCCGTGGCCGGTGGCGAGGTACGCGCCGTCGACGTCAGGCGCGGCGCCGACGAGCGGCAGGCCGTCCGCGGCGACCGGCCGGAGTCCGACGCGGGTGTCGGTCGGCTCCGCGTCCCGGAGGCCGGTGGCGACGCGGAGCGCTTCGCCGTACACGTCGTGGAGTCCTTCCAGCGTGGCGTGCGGCGCGAACCCGGTGCCGTCCTCGCGGGTGGCGCCGACGGCGACGCGGCCGTCCGGCCACGGGACGAGGTACTTGTGGCGGAACGCGGTCAGAATCGGCCAGCCGGCGGTGTTGTCGTCGACGTCGAAGTGGACGATTTGGCCGCGCTGCGGCTCGACGGGGATGTCGAGGCGGAGCGCGTCCGCGAACTCGCCGGACCACGCGCCGCCGGCGACGACGACCGCGTCGAACGCCCGGGTCTCGCCGCCGACGTCGACGCCGGTGACCGCGCCGCCGTCGGTTCTGATAGCCGTCACGTCGGCGCGTTCGACGGTGAGCCCGTGCGTCTCGCCGGCGGCGCGGAGCGCGTCGGCGAACTCGCGGCCGTCGACGCGCGCCTGGTCGCGGTACAGCATCGCCCGGTCGGCGTCGCCGAGCGGCGGGAACAGCTCGCGCGCTCGGTCGACCGAAATCTCCTCGAACGACCCGGGCTCGGGGGCGCCGTACTGTTCGGCTCGCCGCTCGGAGCGCCGTTTCGCGTCCGCGAACGGCTCGGCTTCGTCGTCGTCGAACGCGACGCTCAGCAGGTCGCAGTCGGCGTAGCCGTGGTCGGTCGCGCCGTCGGTTTCGAGCCGGTCGACCAGTTCCGGGTAGTACGCCGCGGCGTCGACGGCGAACTCGAACCACGGCTCCGACCCGGTTCGGCTGCTCGTCGCCGGCGCGATGATGCCGGCGCCGGCGTCGGTCGCTCTGCCCTCGTCCACCCGGTCGAACAGCACGGCGTCGACGCCGCCGCTGGCGAGGTGGTACGCGACCGACGACCCGACGATGCCGCCGCCGACGACGGCGACGCGGCTCGGTGAATCCATACGTCGAGGTTCGGCGCCGGCACCGTCAACGTACCTCCCGCCGACCCGGTTGCCGCTACCGCGTCGCCGCGGGCTCGTCGCGTCGTCGCCGGCGGGCTACTCGATGTCGACGCGGCCGCTGGTGGCGCTGCGAAGCCGGTCGCGGAGGCCCGCCGCGTCGTCGACGGGCGCGCGGACCCTGAACTCGACGGCCGCGTCGTACTCCGCGTCGAAGTCGACGCCGGCCGACTCCAGGATGCCGCGCACCGTCCCGGAGTCGTCGTAGGCGGTCGTCACCGCGAACCGCTCGTGCGGCACCTCCTCGGCGACGCCGGCGGCGTCGACGCCGTCCTTCACTGCTTTCGCGTACGCCCGCGCGAGGCCGCCGACCCCGAGGTTCGTGCCGCCGTAGTACCGCGTGACGACGACGACGAGGTTCCGGAGGTCGCGCTGCTGGAGGACGTTCAGCGCCGGCTTCCCGGCGGAGCCGGTCGGCTCGCCGTCGTCGCTCGAATACTCGCGGAGCAGCACGTCTCCGGGCGCCGTCGACGCGTCGTCGCCGGCCGGGACGCGGTAGGCGGGGACGTTGTGCGTGGCGTCGTCGTATTCGGCTTCGACGGCGGCGACGAACGCCTCGGCTTCGTCGACGGTGTCCGCCGGGGCGACGTGGCCGATGAACTCCGAGCCCTGCACGACGAACTCGGCGGCCGCCCGCTCTGCGACGGTCCGGTACGACTCCATGGCGGCCGTTGGGCGTCAGCGCTGAAAGGTCACTCGTCCGGCGCGGACTCCGCCGCGCCATCCACGTCGTCCACGCCGTCCCTGCTGTTCGCGCTCTTCGCGCTGTTCGCGCCGTGCTGCGCCTCCGGGTCGCCGACGAACAGCGCGAGGAACGCGGCGACGCCGACCAGTTCCGCGGCGAACGACACCAGCGCGAGCGCGTCGGTCGCGAGGTGGCCGGCGACGATGGTGACCGGGTTCCCGACGCCGTGGCCGGAGTAGAGGCCGCCGTGGCCGGTGAGGTGCCACCAGCAGTAGCCGACGAGGTACGTCCCGAGGACGCCGGCGGTCAGCGCGTACAGCCGACGGTGGTGTGCGCCGCGGACGACGACGGCCGCGAGCACCAGGAGCAGCACCGCCGACGGGACGAACAGGTACGGGCGCGGGTCGGCCGCCGAGAGCAGCGGCAGGTACACCGCCAGTTTCGGGAGTCCGACGAACAGGTGGACGGCGGCGGCGACGGCGGCGGCCTGTACGCCGATGATTCGGAGGACGGTCGCGGCGCGGTCGTTCATGGCTCGGCGTCGGGACTCGGCGGCGAAGAACACGTCGGTTCCGTCCGCGCGGCCTCAGAATTCGAGGCTCTTGACGTACGGCAGCTCCCGGATTTCGACGAGCAGGTCGCCCGGCACCGGCTCGTCGGTGATGACGTACAGCTTCGGGTCGTCGGCGAACTCCGGGTCGTCCGACAGCACCTGCCGCAGCGAGATGTCCGCGTCCGCGAGCATCCCCGTGATGTCGGCGACGATGCCGGCGGCGTCCGGGTCGCCCACCTCGACGGTGAGCACTGTCAGCCCGAGCACCGGCGCGAGGTCCATCAGGCTCGGCACGGACGTGATGTTCTCGAAGATGCTGCGTAGCTCGTCGTCCTCCAGAATCGCGGTCGTGGTCGTGTCGACGACGCGGCGGTCCACGCCGGCCTCCCGCGCGATGCCGGTGTTCGGGATCTCGATGCCGCCGGAGACGACGCGGCCGTCCTCGTTCACGGAGAAGCCCCGCTCCAACAGCAGCCGGATGACGGCCTGCTGACCGGGCGACCCCTCGAACTTCCCCATGATTTCGTCGAACATCCGTGTCCCACAGTGTACAGGGTTGGGCATAACAGTTCGGTGTCGCCGTCGCCGCCGCGTCGCCGCCGGGCCGGTGTTCCGTCGCTGCCGGGTCGCCGGGTCGACGCGGTCGGGCGTCACACCTCTGTCCGACGGAAGGCACTTGGCCTCCCGCGCCGACGTGGCTGACATGCGCGAACTCGACTGCGACTTCTGCGGCGCGCCGGCCGCCGGCGCCTACGAGGTCGTCCCGGAGGAACTCGACCCGGCGCCCGCCGAACAGGTCCGCGTCGTCCTCTGCGCCGACTGCCGCGCCACTCTCGACACCGTCGTCGGCCCGCTGCTCGACCGCCTCGGCGTCGACGACGCCGCCGACACCGCCGCCGCGGGCGACGTCAGAACCGGCGGCGGCGACGCCGACGCCAACGCCAACGCCGCGGCCGGCCAGGAGCGCACCCCTGGACCCGACGCGGGCGGAGACGCAGGCGGCGCGGGCGGCGACGACGACGGCCCCGCGGACGCCGAACGCGGCCGGAAACTGTCGCCGGCGGACGACGCCGTCATCATCGACCCGGCGGGCCGCGTCGACAGCGAGGACGGCGCGCAGGCGGCGGCCCGCAGCGGCGACGACGGCGGCGACGCCGGATTCGACGACGGCGGGGACTCGCTCAACAGCCTCGTCACCGAGGCCGGCGGCGGCGACGCCGACGCGGAGAACGGGGCCGGGGACGCGGCGCGCGGTTCCGGCGACCCGACCGCCGCGGACGCCGACTCGGGCGGCGCCGACGACGCTGACGACGACGACTCGGCCGCCGGCGCCGGGGCCGAACCGCCGAACTTCCGGAAGGTCATGCGGCTGTTGAACAACCGCGAGTTCCCGGTCGACCGCGCCGAAATCGTCGAGCTCGCCAGCGGCGCCTACGAACTCGACACGCGCGATGTCGACGACATCATCGACTACGCCGTCGACCGCGGCGTGCTCGCCGAGGAGAACGGCGCGCTCACGAAGGCGTGAGGCGCTGCGGCGGCGGCCGCGGCGGCGACGGTTCTGGTGAACGGTAGCGGCGGTGACGGCGACGGCCGCGGCGGCGACGGTTCTGGTGAACGGTAGCGGCGGTGACGGCCGCGACGGGCGCCTGTTACAGTTCGCCTTTCGTGCTCGGCGTGTCGCTGCGGCGGTCGTCGAGCCGCGTCGCGTCGTCGAGCGCCCGGGCGAGCGCCTTGAACAGCGCCTCGACCTCGTGGTGGGCGTTGACGCCGCGCTCCACCTCCGCGTGCAGCGTCAGGCCGGCGTTCGTCGCCAGCGAGTACGCGAAGTGCCGCGCCATGTCGCTGGTGAAGCCGCCGACCTGCGCCTGTGAGAACTCGCCGCGGAACTCGAAGTACGGCCGGCCGGCGACGTCGACGACGACGTTCGCGACGGCCTCGTCCAGCGGGACGCGCCGGTCGGCGTACCGCCGGATGCCGCGCTTGTCGCCGAGCGCCTCGTCGAGCGCCTCGCCGAGCACGATAGCGACGTCCTCGACGGTGTGGTGGTCGTCGACCGCGAGGTCGCCGTCACACCGCACCGTCAGGTCGAACAGGCCGTGTTTGGCGAGCGCCTCCAGCATGTGGTCGAAGAAGCCGATGCCGGTGTCGACCTCAGCGTCGCCGTCGCCGTCGACGGTCAGCGTGACCTCGACTGTCGTCTCCGCGGTGTCGCGGCTGACGGCCGCCGTGCGCTCGGTCATCGTCGGACCGACGACGCCGCGCGACAAGACCGTTGCGGAACCGCGGGTGTGGCGGAACCGCGGGTGTGGCGGAACCGTGGGTGCCCTGGAACCGCGGACGTGTCCGGCCGCCGCGTCGCCCGTGTCACCCCTCCGCCGTCTCCCCTGCCGTCTCTCCTGTCGCGGCGTCAGACCGCCATCGCCTCCTGCAGCGTGAACCGACCCTCGTACAGCGCGGTGCCGACGACGACCGCGGCGGCGCCGGCGTCCCGGAGTTCCTCGATGTCGTACAGCGTCGCGACGCCGCCGGAGGCGATGACCGGGATGTCGACGGCGTCGGCGACCGCGGCGACCGCGTCGCGGTTCACGCCCTCCAGTTGCCCCTCGACGTCGACGTCGGTGAACAGGATGGCGCCGGCGCCGAGGTCCTCGTAGCGCGCCGCCGCCTCGGCCGGGTCCAGCCCGGTGGCTTCGGTCCAGCCGGAGACGACGACCTCGCCGTCTTTCGCGTCGAGGCTGACGACGACGCTGCCGGGGTGCTCCGCCGATATCTCCTCGACGACGTCGGGGTTCTCGACGGCGGCGGTGCCGAGGATGACGCGGTCGACGCCGTACTCCAGCAGCCACGTCGCGTCCGCGACCGACCGGATGCCGCCGCCGACCTGCACCGCCACGTCGTCGCCGACGGCGTCCACGACCGCCTCCAGCGCCGGCGCGTTCGCCCGCTCGCCGACGAACGCCCCGTCGAGGTCGACGAGGTGCAGCGTCTTCGCGCCCGCGTCCACCCACCGCTGTGCGACCTCGACCGGGTCGCCGTACCGCGACTCCGTGCCCGGCTCCCCCTGCACGAGCTGGACGGTTTCGCCGTCTTTCACGTCGACCGCCGGGATGACCTCGAACTCCGGAAACAGGCTCATGTCCCCGTGGTCAGCGGCGCCGGGCAAAACGTTCGTGGTCCCGACGGACCTGGTGCATCGACCGGAATCGGGGAGTCGACCCGGCTCGGCGGTCTCGGGGTCGCCGTCGCGGCGCTGCCCCACACTTATCTCGGCGCGCCGCGTCGGTCCGACGACAGATGACGGTGTACGAGTCGGATCTGCCGGGGGTGGGGAAGAAACACGAACTGGAGCTGAGCGACGGCGCCAGGCTCGTCGTCGTGACGCACAACTCCGGGAAGCGCGAGGTGTTCCGCCGCGCCTCGGCGGACGCGGACGCCGAGAAGCTGTTCGAACTCCCGGACGAACTCGCGCGGACGTTCGGGACCGTCCTCGAGGGCGCGTACTTCCAGCCGGTGCAGTCCGCCGGCGCCGAGACGGTGCTTGGCGGCGACACGCTCCTCGAGTGGCACGAACTGCCCGCGGACTCGCCGCTCGTCGGGCAGACGCTGCAGGACGCGGACGTCCGCGGGCGGACGGGCGTCACCGTCATCGCGGTGCAGCGCGGCGACGAGACGATTCGGAACCCGTTCCCGGACACGACGCTGACGGACGGTGACACCGTCATCGTCGTCGGCACCGACGACCAGATGGACGCGTTCGCCGCCGAGTACAGGCTGGACTGATGGCGGGCGCCGGAGTCGGCGGCCTGCTCGCGCTCGGCGTCCTGTTCGCCGCCGTCGCCGCCGCCGGCGCGGTCGGTCGCCGCGTCGACCTCCCGTCGGTGCCGCTGTACGTCGTCGCCGGCGTCGTCGTCGGCCCGCACGTCGCCGGCGCGGTCGCTCCGTCGCTCGCCGTCCAGCCGACGGCGGGCGTCACGCTGCTCGCGGAGGTCGGCGTCGTGCTGCTGCTGTTCTTCCTCGGCCTGGAGTTCAGCATCGACCGGCTGCTCGCCGCGCGCCGCCGCCTCACCGCCGCCGCCGGCGTCGACCTGCTGGTGAACTTCCCGCTCGGCGTCGCCGTCGGCCTCCTGTTCGGCTGGGGGCCGGTCGCGGCGTTCCTGCTCGGCGGCGTCGTCTACGTCTCCTCGTCGGCGGTCATCACGAAGTCGCTCGTCGACCTCGGCTGGATCGCCGACCCCGAAGCCGAGCCGGTGCTCGGCGTCCTCGTCGCCGAAGACCTCGTCGTCGCCGTCTACCTCGCGCTCGCCGCCGCGCTCGTCGCCGGCGGCGACCCGGCGACGGCGCTGCCGTCCATCGCCGTCGCCGTTGGGTTCCTGCTCGTCGTCGCCGCCGCGGCGCAGTTCCTCGCGCCCCGGGTCGGCCACCTGTTCGGCGGCAACGACGAGGAGCTGGTGCTCCGGGTGCTCGCGCTCGCGCTCGTCGTCTCGGGCGTCGCGCTCGCCGTCGGCGCCTCCGAGGGCGTCGCCGGCTTCTTCGTCGGCGTCGGCGTCGGCGGCACGTCGCTGCACGACCGCGCCGCGGAGACGCTCGCACCGGTCAGGGACGCCGTCGCCGCCGTCTTCTTCGCGTGGGTCGGCCTCCGGACCGACCCGTGGCTGGTGATCGGCGTCGCCGCTCCGCTCGTCGTCGCCGTCGCGGTCACGGTGCCCGCGAAGGTCGTCTCGGGCACGTTCGCCGGGCGGCTGTACGGGCTCTCCGACCGGCGCGCCGTCCGCGTCGGGCTCGCGATGGTGCCGCGCGGCGAGTTCTCGCTCGTCATCGCCGCGCTCGCCGCCGCCTCCCCGAACCCGGTCGTCGCCGCGACGGTTCCGGCGTTCGCCGTCGGCTACGTGCTGTTCACGGCGTTCCTCGGCACCGTCGGGATGAGCCAGGCTGACCGCGTCGGCCGTTTCGTGGGCGTCGGTGACTATCACAACTGAATCGAGGGGCGAAACTGTCAAGTCCTCCTGGGTGTAGCGAAGAGTATGACCGAGTCGGTCGTCGCGGACTTCATCGGCCGGTTTTTCGTCCCCGGCGTTCGGGGGGAACCGCCGACCGGCCGCATCATCCTCAGCCAGCGCCGGCTGGTGCTGGCGGCCGACGACCACAAGGAGACGGTGCCGCTCTCGAAGGTGTTCGACGTGAAAGTCGGGCAGGTGCCGCCGGAGATGGCCGGCTACTTCAACGACACCGTCACCGTCGCGTACCGCTCCGGCGACGAGCGCCGCGTCGCCGCCATCGAAGGGAAGGACAAGAACATCGACCGGTTCGCGACGGTGCTGTTCAAGGTGCTGCTCAACGGCACCCCCGCGCTCGTCCGCCACCCGGCGCGCGTCGGCGGCCGGGTCACGGACGCCGACTCCGCGAGGGCGACGCTGGACGTCACCCGCGGCGCGCTGACGTTCGCGGACTGCCCGGAGCCGTTCACGGTCGACCTGAGCGCCGTCATCGACGTCGAACGGGAGGACCGCAACATCGGCGGCGGGAAGACCGCCGTCATCTCGTTCCGGCACATCCCGGACGGCACCGCCGTCACCTCGGAGGTGTCCATCGACTCCCCGCGGCTCACCAACATCCTCGGCCGCTACATCCGCCTGAAGTACGCCGACGTCCGCGAGGAGCTCGACGACGTCGACCTGCAGGAGCCCGAACTGGAGGTGCTCACCGCCATCTACTCCGCGGGCGAAGCCGTGTCGCTGTCGGCGGTCATCGACATGGAGCCCCAGCGGCTCACGATGCTGCTCAACGGCCTCGCCGACGACGGCCTCGTCGCCGACACCGAGTCCGGCACGACGCTCACCGCGAAAGGCCGCGTCGTCGTCGGCCAGCGCCTCGAATCCGTCAACACCTGACGCGGCCGCCGCAGCCGCGGTTCCTGTTCAGCCGGCCGCGACGACCTGGTTCTGTCAGCCGCCGTCGTCGACCCGATCTGTTCCGCCGCCGGCGACGCTTTTCACCTCGCGTCGTCCCTGCGGCTCCGGCCGGTACGCTTCGAAAATAGCGGCGTCGTTACTGTTCGTTCATCGCCTCGCTGGCGATGTTGCGGCCGCGCGGCATCAGGTTCACTTCCCGGCGCGTCCGGACCTCCTCGAGCACGTCGAGTTCGATGAGCCGCTCGAACGTCTCCTCGACGCGGTCGACGTCCATCCCGAGGAAGTTCGGGACCTCGAACGAGGAGACGCCGGAGTACAGCGCCATCAGGACTTCGCGCTCGGCCTCGGAGAGTTCGACGGCGCCCTGGTTCTGCTGTTGGCCCTGCTTCAGGTACGACTTCAGGACGGCGACGTGCCACGTCTCCCCGGAGAGGTACGTCTGGACGGACGTGCCGTTCTCGTCGGTGTGTTCGGCTTCGATGACGCCGCGCTTCTCGTCGAAGACGGTGCGCTCCACCTCTTCGAGCGTCCCGATGTCG
This sequence comes from Halobaculum sp. D14, assembly GCF_051195135.1. Lineage (NCBI taxonomy): Archaea > Methanobacteriati > Methanobacteriota > Halobacteria > Halobacteriales > Haloferacaceae > Halobaculum > Halobaculum sp. D14. The sequence continues at coordinate 61,758 of NZ_JBNTKA010000002.1, forward strand.
TCGAGTTCGAGCCGGACGAACGCGCCGCTCTGGAGCGCGACGCTGACGCCGTCCGCCTCGATTTTGACGCGGGCGCGCTCGAACTCGGTGTCCTGGACGACGCCGCCCTCGACGGCGGGGTGGCGCGCGAAGATGACTTTCCGGTCGAGGAACGCCCGGTAGAGGTTCGTCCGGAACTCCTCGTGGTCCTCGGTGGTGAGCAGGAACACCTCGTCGTCGAACCGGAGGCTGACGTAGTTCGAGACGCGCGCCACCTCCTGGCTCGCGTCGTAGCGGCCGCCGAGCCCCTCGACTTTCGACAGCGACAGGGTGCGTTTCCCCTCGTTGCCGACGAGGACGATGCGCTTGTTCGACAGGATGATGCGGCCGTTCGTCCACGACACGTCGTTGATCTTCCGGCCGCCCTTCATCGCCTGCGCGAACCGGCCGCGGGTGTCCGTCACCTTGTACTCTTCTTGCTCCTGCTCTTTGCGTTGCTCCGTCATTGTCTAGCACCTCCGAGTTTCGACAGCGAGGCGAACGCTCGCTTCCGCACCTCCTTTTCGACGTCCTCGTCCGTGATTCGGTCGAGCGCCTCCTTCGCCCGCGACCCGCCGACGTCGCCGAGCGAGTACGCCGCCTTCGCGCGCGCCTCCGTCGACGCCTCGTCGTCGCGCAGCAGCGAGATAAGCGTCGACTCCACGTACAGCCCGTCGAGGTTGCTGATGCTGGTCGCGGCGAACTGCGCCGTCATCTTGTCGTCGTCGCCGAGCGCCTCCACGAGCGCGTCCACGACGGCGTCCGGCGGGTCGTCGCTGGTGACGCGCCCGAGAAACCAGACGGCGTTCCGTCGCTGACGGGCCTGCGAGGCGTCCTCGAGGATCTCGGTGAGCGGCCCGAGCACGGTCTCGTCGTCGGCCTGCTTCAGTTCGGAGACGACGGCGTCGCGGACGGCGTGGCTCTGCTTCGTCGGCGCGTTCGACAGCAGCTCGATGATGGAGAACACGGCGGTCCGCCGCACCGTGTCGTGCTCGTCGCCGAGCGCCGACGCCAGCATCGGCACCGGCTCCGCGCTGGAGGCGTTCCCGAGCGCGTTCGCGGCGACGCGCCGGATGCTGGGGTTGTCGTCGTCCAGCAGGTCGACCAGCGCGCTCAGCGCCGGCTGGGAGGCGATGGTGCCGAGCGCGTCCGCGGCGGCGGCCTTCACGGCGCCGTGGTCGTCGTCGAGTCGCTGCTTCAGTTTGCCGACCGGCCGCGGGTCGCCGATCTGGCCGAGCGCGTAGCAGGCGCGTTCGCGGACCCGCGGGTCATCGTCGCCGAGCCCGCCGACCAGCGGCTTCACGGCGTCCGAGTCGCCGAGGTCGCCGAGCGCGTTCGCCGCCGCCATCCGGAACTCCGGCACCGACGACTGCAGCGCCTTCGCGTACGCCCGGACCGCCGCCCAGTCGGCCGCCGCCGGGTCGACGCCGAACTCCTCGGCGAGCAGCCGCTCGACGCAGCCGTCGCCGAGGTCGCCGAGCGCGTCGACGCCGGCCGCCCGCACCGAGTCGTCGTCGTCGTTGCGCGCGAGGTGGATGAGGACGTCGACGGTCCGGTCGTCCCCCGGGTCGCCGACGTCGCCGAGCATCTCCGCGGCGCGGCGGCGAACAGCGGCGCTGTCGCTGTTTTTCGCTCTGTCGGTGAGCGTCTCCATGTCGTTATCGCGGGCGAGTTTGTACAGCGACATTATCCCGTGTACTGGTAGATTCGGCTGCGTTTCGCGACGGCGTCGAACGCGTCACGGCAGCCGGGCGGCACCGTCTCGGTCTTCCCGACGACGAGGTAGCCGCCCGGCCGCAGCGCGGTCTGCAGCGTCTCGAACAGCGGCTCCTTGTACGCCGCGTCGATGTAGATGAGCAGGTTCCGGCAGAACAGCAGGTCGACGTCGGTCCGCGGCCGGTCCTGAATCAGGTCGTGCGTCTCGAACGTGACCCGCCGCTTCAGCGACTCGCGGATGCGGAACGTCGCGTCCTCCTGTTCGACGTACGGCTCGTAGCTCGTCAGCGGCCCGAGCTCCTCGCCGATGTCGGTGGTGCGCGTCGTCTCGTAGATGCCGGTGCGCGCCGCCTCGATGGCCTCCTCGCTGATGTCGCAGGCGTAGATGTCGAGGCTGCGGTCGTCGATGTCCGGGTCGTCCGCCGCCAGCATCGCCAGCGAGTACGGCTCGCGGCCGTCGGCGCACGGCGCGCTCCACGCCGTCACCGACCGCTGCTCGGCGGTGAGTTCCTGCACCACCGGCCGGAGGTCCGCCCACATGTCCGGGTCGCGGAAGAACCCGGTGACGTTGATGGTGAGCGCGTCGAGCAGCGCCTGCCGCTCGTCGTCGTCGCCGCGGAGGACGCCGAGGTAGTCGTCGTGGCTGTCGGCGTTCCGCCGCTGCATCCGCGCGGCGATGCGGCGCTGCAGGTACGCCTCGTTGTAGTACCCCGGCTCGAACGGCACCTCGTCTTCGACGTAGCGGATGACCCGCGACAGCCCGTCGTTCTCCACGGAACTCATCGCGGCTCCCCCAGCGTCTCCACGTCGAGGATGGTGACGACGTCGCCGTCGCCGAGCACCGCCGTCCCGGACAGCCCCGGGATGCCCGACAGGATGCCTTCGAGCGGCTTCACGACGACCTCCTCCTGGTGGAGCACGTCGTCGCAGTGCAGCGCGATCGGCCGCTTCTCCTCCCGGATTCGGAGCAGCATCCCGTCGTCCTCGTCGCCGCCGGCGTCGGTGCCGGCGCTGCCGGCGTCGCCGCCGTAGCCGTCCGCGTCCCGGTCGCCGGGGACTGCGGCCGGGTCGTCCGGGTCGCTGCCGCCGTCGGCGTACGCCGCGTTCGCGGAGTCGCTGAGCACGTCGCCGAGCCGGACGACCGGGTAGATGTCGTCGTCGTGCCGGACGACCTCGTCTCCGTGGGCCGTGTCGATGCCGCCGGCGCGGGACACCTCCGCGATGTTCTTGATGGGGACGCCGTACTCGACGCCGTCGACCTCGACGAACATGACGCGGACGATGGCGACCGTCACGGGCAGCCGAATCTCGAACCGGGTGCCTTCGCCGGGCGTCGACTCCAGCGTGACGGCGCCGTCGAGCTGCTTGACGGTGGTGCGGACGACGTCCATGCCGACGCCGCGGCCCGACACGTCCGTCACTTCGTCGTTCGTGGAGAACCCGGGGTGGAACACGAGGTCGCGGGCCTCCGCGTCGTCCATCGCGTCGACTTCGGCCTGGGTCTTCACGCCCTTCTCGACGGCCTTCTCGCGGAGCGCGTCCGCCTCGATGCCGCCGCCGTCGTCCTCGACGACGATGGTGACGTGGTCGCGTTCGCGGCTCGCCCGGAGCTCGATGGTTCCCTCCGGGTCCTTCCCGGCGGCCTCGCGCTCGGCGGGCGGCTCGATGCCGTGGTCGACCGCGTTCCGCAGGATGTGCACCAGCGGGTCGCGGATCTCGGTGAGGATAGTGCGGTCGAGTTCGATGTCGCGGCCGTCGATGTCGAACTGCACCTGCTTGTCCTGGTCGCGCGCCAGGTCGCGGACGAGCCGCGGGAACGTGTCCACGACCGCCGACAGCGGGATGAGCCGCATGTCCATCACGGTGTTCTGGAGGTTCGACGAGATCTTGTCGAGCTCGTCGAGGTTCTCCGACTCGATGCCGGCGGTCTCCATCTCGCGGCGGAGCTTGATGCGGCTCGTCACGAGCTGTTCGACCAGCCCGTACAGGTCGTCGAGCTGCTCGACGTCCACTCGGACCGACGAAATCGTGTCCGAGGAGCTGCTCGACCCGCCGGAGTCCCCGGTTTCGCCGTCCGCGGCGTCTCCAGCGTCGCCCTCCGCGTCGTCCGCGGTGTCGGAAGCGTCGGCGGCGGGCTCGCCGGTCGAACTGCCCGCCGCGGCTTCGTCGCCACCGGCGGCGTCGTCGCTGTCAGCGTCGCTGCCGGCGTCCGCGGATTCCGGAGCGTCGTCGCCGGGCGCCGGGTCGACCGCGTCCACGGACACCTCGTCGACCTGGCTGACGGCGTCGAGGCCGGCGGCGACGGCGTCGCCGGTGGTCGCCGGGACGTACACGTCGAACGTGTCGTCGTAGTCGCCGTCCTCGACCGCGTCGCGGTCCGGGTCCGTGCCGACGGCGCCGAACGCCTCCTCGACGGCCTCCAGCACGAACATCGCGTCGACGCCCGGCATCTCGGTGTCGCCGAGCGAGACGGTTCCGCGGTAGACGCCCTCGTCGTCTCCCGGCTCGATGCCGTGGTCGACGTCGACGTCGACGCCGGCCGACTCGGCGTCGCCGCTGCTGGGTTCCGATTCGAGGTCCGTGTCCGCCGTCGTCGCCGACTCCGATTCGGCCGCCGATTCCGTGTCTGCGTCGTCGCCGTCGCCCTGGCCGACGTCGGCGTCGAGCGCCTCGGGGCCGTCCTCGGCGAGGGTGCGGAGCGCCTCCTCGGTGTCGGTCGGGTCGACGGCGGTGTCGCCGGTCTCGTCGATGTCGCCGAGCATCTCGTCGAGCAGGTCGACGCCCTCGAACAGCAGGTCCATGAGCTCCGGCGACACGTCGATGTCGCCGTCGCGGACCTCGTCGAGCAGGTCCTCCATCGCGTGCGCGAGCCCGGAGAAGTCGCCGAACCCCATCGCCGCGGCGTTCCCCTTCAGGGTGTGCGCGGTCCGGAAGATGGCGTCCATCGCCTCCGCGTCGTCCGGGTCGGATTCGAGCGCGAGCAGCGAGTTGTTCAGCTCCGTGATTCCCTCCTCGGACTCGCGGACGAACGCCCGGATGTGCGCTTCGGACATCAGCGCTCACCTCCGACGATGCCGACAGCGACGTCGTCGAGCGGCACCACGGAGTCGACGCTGCCGGTCTCGGCGGCGCGCTTCGGCATCCCGTAGACGACGCAGCTCTGTTCGTCCTGCGCGACGACGCGGCCGCCGGCGCGGCTGATGGCCTCGACGCCGTCGGCGCCGTCGCTCCCCATTCCGGTGAGGATGACGCCGACGAGCGGACCGTCGATGACCGCGGCCGCGGACTCCATCGTGACGTTCGCGGACGGCCGGACGCCCTGCCCGCGGTCCTCGTCGACGAGTTTCACGCGGAGCCGGCCGTCGCGGTAGTCCGACACCTCCATGTGGGCGCCGCCGCGCGCGACGAGCGCCTCGCCGCGGCCGATTCGGGCGCCGTCGGTCGCCTCCGACACGTCGAGGTCGCAGGCGTCGTCGAGCCGCTCGGCGAACCGGCCCGTGAACGCCTCCGGCATGTGCTGGACGACGAGGACGCGGATGTCGGCGTCGCCCGGGAGCCCCGAGAGGACGCGCTCGACGGCGTCCGGTCCGCCGGTCGACGAGCCGATGACGACCGTCGTGTTCGGCTCCACGTCGTGCGTCGACGTCGCGGTCGACGCCGCGGTCGTCCCGGTCGCGGACCGGCTCGCTGTCGTCGTGGACGCGCCGCCGCCCGAGATGTCGGCGCCCGCGACCGACCGGACCGTGTCCACGAGCTGGTCTTCGAGCCGTGAGACGCCCATCGACACCTCTCCGCCCGGCTTCGCGAAGAAGTCGACGGCGCCCGCGTCGAGCGCTTCGAACGTCTCCTCGGCGCCGTCTTCGGTGTACGCCGACAGCATCAACACCGGCGTCGGGTGTTCGCGCATCAGTTCCTCGACGGCTTCGATGCCGTCCATCTGCGGCATTTCGACGTCCATCGTGACGACGTCCGGGTCGGTGTCGCGGACGACCGACAGCACCTCCGTGCCGTCTTTCGCTTCCCCGACGACGTCCACCCCGCCCGCCTCCAGGATGTCCGTGATGAGTCCCCGCATGAACCGGGAGTCGTCCACGACGACCGTCCGCGGCGCAGCGGTGCCGCCGCGTGCGCTCCCTCCGGGCCGCGTGGCGTGTCGCGTCATGGCTTCAGCTTCCAACACGCCGTTCTTCAAGGCTCCGTCCCGAATTTCAGCGGTGATACCTCGGGGAGTACGGTTAAGGTCGGCGACCCGCCCGAATCGGGTATGGCGAGCACGCAACGCACATCTGACGGCGACGCGGCGGCGGAGGCGGACGTCACGCAGGTACTCGAGTTCGGCCTCGGCGAGGAAACGTACTGTCTCGACATCGCGTACATCGACGAGATCGTCGACGCGGCCGACCTGACGGCCATCCCGAACTCGCCCCGGCACGTCGAGGGCGTCATGGACCTCCGCGGCAAGACGACGACCATCATCGACCCGAAGACGCTGCTCGGCGTCGCGGAGAGCGGCGCGCGCGAACGAATCATCGTGTTCGACCCGGACGAGGTCAACGACGGCAACACCGTCGGCTGGGTCGTCGACGAGGTGTTCCAGGTCCGCGACGTCGCCGCCGACCAGGTCGACGAGGCGACGACCGCCGGCGACGACGACGTCCGCGGCATCGTCAAGGGCGACGACCGGTTCGTCGTCTGGGTCGAACCGCAGACCGAGTAACCCGGCCGCGTCGCGCCGGCGAAACTCCGATTCCAGTTCCGCGGTGTCGCTTCGACACCGCTTCACTGACGGTTCGATGATGGTTCTACGGTGCTTCTTCGACGCTTTAGTGACGCTTCGATAGCACGTCGACGTATTATCGACATCGCTTTTCTGCGGCTCCCCGGCGAAGCTGTCCGGGCTCTCTTCGCTCGCGCCCCCAGTCCGTTATCACGCCTGAGAGTCGGGGACGAATCCTTATGCGGCGCGTCGGCGCAGCACGACCATGCGCGTATCGAGCGGCGTGGACGGGTTCGACCGCCTGGTCGACGGCGGGCTCCCGGGCGGCAGGCTCTACGTCATCTGCGGCCCCCCGGGCAGCGGCAAGACGACGTTCTCCGCACAGTTCGTCGCCGACGGCGCCACCGACGGCGAGCGCTGCCTGTTCATCAGCATGCACGAGAGCCGCGATGACCTCGAACAGGACATGGCCGGCTACGACTTCGGCTTCGCGGAGGTGCTCGACTCCGGGAACGTCACGTTCCTCGACGCCTTCTCCTCCGACGGCAAACGGTTCTTCGGGATGCCGGGCGAACGCCGCGACCTCAACAGCATCTCCAACCGAATCACGTCGTTCGTCGAGTCCCGCGACGTCGACCGCGTCGTCATCGACTCGACGATGCTGCTCCGCTACTACCTCGACGACACCGACGACACCGTGATGCGGTTCCTCTCGTCGCTCAAGCGGACCGACGCCACGACGTACCTCATCTCCGAGATGACCGACCCGTCCGCGTACGCCGACGAACACTACCTGGCGCACGGCGTCATCTTCTTCCACAACTACATGGAGGACGACGGGATGCGCCGCGGCGTCCAGGTCGTGAAGATGCGGGGCACCGACGTCGACACCGACATCCACGACCTCCGGTTCACCGACGCCGGCCTCGCCGTCGGCGACGCCGACACCACGATTCCCCAGTGATGTACGAGGAACGACTCGGCACCGACTGGACCGACATCTCCTCGGACGAAGCCATCCGCCGGGCGTACGCGCTCGGCGTCGCCGCCTCGTTCGGCTACCGGAACGACGACGAGTTCGACCGGCTCCGCGACGCCCTCGACACCTCCTACGACCGCAGCATCATCGACCTCGCCTACCAGGAGGGGAAACAGACCGCGACCGAACTCCGCGGCACCGACGACGTCGACGGCGCCGACGACGTCTGGACCCACCTCGTCACGGGCGCGTCGCCCACGGACCCCGGCGACGTCGACGCCGAGGACGACCCGGGGACTCCCGGCCCTGCCGGCGAGTTCCCGACGATGCTCGACCGCGCCGCCCTCCTCGACCGCGCCGAACTGCTCGACGGGGGCGCCGACCTCGGCGCGCTCGGCTTCCCGTCGCTGCTCGGCTCGCCAACCGACCGGTCCGACGCGGAGGAGTGACTCGCCGTGTACTCCCCGAAGCGCATGGCGGCGCGGGCGTGGACAAAGGTTTTAGCCGTCGACCGCGTCGTTTCTCGTATGTTGGAGGACGCCCCGTTCTCTATCGACGGCACCCACGAGGGCCGGAGCCTCCTCATCGCCGGGCCGCCGATGACGGGGAAGTACGACCTGATGTTCCGGCTGCTCGCCGAGAACGCCGACCGCGGCATCATCATCACGACGGGTGACGCCGCCGAGGACGTCCGCGCCGACTTCGCCGAGGCCGCCGGCGTCGACCCGGAACTCGTCGGCGTCGTCGACTGCGTCTCCCGGCAGCGCGGGGCGTCCGTCACCGACTCCGAACGCGTCCGCTACGTCTCCTCGCCGAAGAACGTCACCGAAATCGGGATGAAGTTCACGGACCTCTTCGAAGTGTACCGCGAACACGGCGCCCCGGTCGGCGTCGGCATCCACTCGCTGTCGGAGCTGCTGATGTACCTCGATCCGCAGGACGTCTACCAGTTCGTCCGCGTGCTCACGAAGCAAGCCGAGAGCGAAGGCTGGTTCACCGTCTCCGTCATCGGCTCGACGATGCACGACGAACAGACGCTCCACACCATGTACGAGCCGTTCGACACCGTCATCAACACCCGCGAACAGGACGGCGCCCGCGAACTCCGCGTCCGCGACCGGCAGCAGACCGCGACCGCCTGGACGTCGTTCTGACCCGGGCCGGCCGGCTCCCGGCTCGGTGACTCCGCGGCCGCGCGACTTTTCCCGCGTCACGGCCCCGTCGACTCGGCAATCCGTGGAACCGAAAGTTCAATCATCGGCCGAGGGGAACCGTCGGCCGTGACAGACCACGTTCCGTTCACCGACATCTACGTCGACGACGACATCGTCGACGAGGTCACGGAGGTTCTCCAGAGCACCCGCTACGTCAAGGGCGAACGGCTCGAACAGTTCGAGGCGGCGTTCGCCCGCGAGGCCGGCGTCGAGCACGCCGTCGGACTGTCGAGCGGGACGGCGGCGCTGCTGTTGGCGCTCGAAGGGCTGGGTCTCGGTGACGGGGACGACGTGTTCGTCCCCGGCCTGACCTTCTTCGCGACCGCGAGCACGGTTCTGAGGGCGGGTGCGACGCCGAAGTTCGTCGACGTCGACCCGGAGACGTACACGATGGACCCCGCGGAGCTGGAGCAGGCGGTCGAGGCGTCGGAGAACCCGGCGGCCGTCGTCCCGGTCCACATCTACGGGCAGATGGCGGACATGGAGGCCATCAACCGAATCGCCGACGAACACGACCTCGCCGTCGTCGAAGACGCCTGTCAGGCTCACTTCGCGGAACGTGGCGGCGAACTCGCCGGGACGGCGGGCGACGCAGGCGCGTTCAGTTTCTACCCGTCGAAGAACATGACCGTCGGCGGCGACGGCGGGATGCTCGTCACCGACGCCGGCGGCCTCGCCGACAAGGCGCGCGCGCTCCGAAACCACGGGCGGGGCGACGACGGCGTTCACCGCTACCTCGGCTTGAACTTCCGGCTCGACGAGGTCAGCGCCGTCGTCGGCGACGCGCAACTCGACCACATCCGAGCGTGGAACGACGGGCGCCGCCGAGCGGCGCATCGCTACACCGACGCGCTGGCCGACGTCGACGAGGTGGTCACGCCGACGGAGGCCGAAGACGCCACACACGTCTATCACCTGTACGTCGTCCAGGCTCCGGACCGGGACGCGCTTCGGGCACACCTCGACGACCGCGGCATCGACACCGGCGTCCACTACCCGACGCCGCTGCACGAACACCCGGCCATCGAGGAGCGCGTCGGTGACGTGACGCTCGAACGGACGGAGGCGCTCTGTGACCGCATCGTCTCTCTCCCGATGCATCCCCGGCTGTCCGACGAGGAAATCGACGAGGTCTGTGCGGCCATCGAGGAGTTCTACCGATGAAGTACGCCGTCATCGGCACGGGCTACTGGGGCAGCAACCACGCCCGAATCGCCTCGGAGCTCCGCAGCGAGGGGGTCATCGAGGAGGCGTACCTCTGTGACGCCGACGAGGAGCGCGTCTCCGAAATCGCGGAGGCGTACGACCTCCCGTACGTCACCGACTACGCCGACCTCCCGGACGAAGGCGTCACCGCGGCGACGCTTTCGACACCGTCGCCGACACACCACGACATCGCCGTCGACCTCCTCGAGTCGGGCGTCGACCTGCTCATCGAGAAGCCGCTGGCGCTCGACAGCGACGACGCGTGGAGCATCGTCGAAACCGCCGACGCCGAAAACCGGGTTCTCGCCGTCGGCCACATCTTCCGGTTCCACCCGGCGCTGAAGGAACTCAAGCGCCGCATCGACCGCGGCGAACTCGGCCGAATCAAGTACATGAACACGCGTCGCTTCTCGTTCCGCGTCCCCCGCGCGACCACCGGCGTCCTCTACTCGCTCGCCGTCCACGACGTGGACATCTCGAACTACCTGCTCGACGACGCGCCGAACGACATCTACTGCCGGCTCGACAGCGTCGTCCGCGACGACATCGACGAGACGGCGACGCTCGTGTTGAACTACGACGAGGCGACCTCCGTCATCAACGAGTCCTGGCAGGTACCGGTCTTCGGGAAGCAGCGAGACCTCGTCGTCGTCGGCTCGGAGAAAGCGGCGTACGTGGACTACCTCGAGGACAACGTGGTCGAAATCCACGAGAGCCGCGTCGTCAAACACGGCGACGAACTCCGCGCGCTCGAAGAAGGCGGGAAGACGTACGAGGTCGAAAACGACGAGCCGCTCCGGGTCGAAGTCGACGACTTCGTCTCAGCCTGCAAGGAACGGACGGAGCCGAGTTCGCCGGGGAGAATCGGTGCGGAGGTCGTCGAGCAACTCGAACTCGCCGAAAAGTCCTCCGAGCGGAACCAGACGGTTCCGCTCGACCGGTAGCTACTCCCGGGAGTACCCGGTTTTCGTCAGGTAGATTCGTCGGCCGTTCAGCTCCGTGTACGCCGGTTCGAACGGCGGGAAGTCGACCGCGCGGATGCGGTCGTACAGTTCGACGTCGTCCGGGTCGCCGAGCTCCTCCGGGTCGACCTGCTTCACGTCGTTGAGGCTGTCCTTGGTGTAGAAGTACCGCTCGCCGCCGAACTCCGACTGCGGCGTTCCCATCTCCATGACGTCACCGGAGACGATGTGCGGAAGCATGTCCTCGAACAGCGCCTCGGACGCTTCTCGGGTTCGCTCGTACAGCGACCGCGCGGTGTCGTCATCGTCGATTTCGACGAACCGGCGGTCGATGATGTCGCCGGCGTCGACGTCCTCGGCCATGAAGTGCATCGTGGTGCCGTGCTTCCAGTAATCGTCCTTCCGAGCGTTCATGATCGAGTGGCTGAAGACGTTGCTTCCGCGGTACCGTGGGAGTTCGGCCTGGTGGAGATTGATCGGCGCCTGGTCGGGGTGGTTCAGGAGTTCGGGGCCGAGGATGTTCGGGTAGTAGACGCTGATGAGGTAGTCCACCGGGTGGTCCAGCACCTCCCGCTCGGAGTCGATTGGCAGGACGTTCTCGTAGCCGAGTTCGTTCGCCCGCTCTCGAACCGACCCCTCCCACCACCGGTCGGAGTCGGCTCGGTACGTCACGATGACTTCGACGTCCACGTCGGGGTGCTCGTGGAGCCGTTCGAGACACCGAACACCCAGCGTGTGGCTTCCCAGAAAAGCGACCGTAACCATGCCGTTAGGTGCGGTGTACGAGACTAAACGCTTGCGATGGTGCCTCCCCTCGCCGTAAATCGATTCACCACTTTCGAACCCCCGCGACCCGCACCGGATTCTGTATCGCGGCATAGGATTTATGGTCTGGACCGCCGGGCTTACGTCCGCGCCGCCGAATCCTTCGGTAATGGCCGAGTTCGACCCCGAGCAGTTCGAGGACAAGTACGCGAACTACTTTCCGGAGCTGCAGCGCGCGTACAAGAACGCGTTCGAGACGATGAACGACGCGTACGACTCGGAGCTGATTCACGCCATCGACCAGCAGGTGCTCAACGAGTCCGAGCCGTTCTACGACGAGGGGGCGTTCCGCGTCGAACTGCCCGAGAATCCGACGGAGCGCGTCACGGGCGTCGTCGTCGACGACGAGAAACTGGAGCGGACGCTCGACCGCTACGTCGAGGAGATCGAAGCGGAGCTGTACCGCGTGTTCGCCGTCGAGCCGCCCGCTGACGCGGACGTGTCCCCTGACGAGCACAAGGCATAAACCCACGTACTCCCAATTCGGACGTAATGAGTACCGACTCACAGGACGGCGACGACCTGCGTGACCGCGTCACGAACTTCCTGCGGCGGAACTTCCCGCAGATTCAGATGCACGGCGGCAGCGCCGCGATTCAGCACCTCGACCGCGAGACCGGCGAAATCAGTATTTCGCTCGGCGGCGCCTGCTCCGGCTGTGGCATCTCGCCGATGACGATTCAGGCCATCAAGTCCCGGATGACGAAGGAAATCCCGGAGATCACCCAGGTCCACGCCGACACCGGCATGGGCGGCGGCGCCGACGGCGACCTCGGCGGGATGAGCCACTCGAGCGACGGCATGTCCCCGTCGTTCCCCGGTGAGAGCGACGACGGCGAGGACGACGAAGGCCCGCAGGCCCCCTTCTAACTCGGCACTTCTTCCCTCTGTTTTCGCGGCTCGATAGCTACAGCGCCGTTCTACCGCCCAAATTCGGGTTCGCGGAGCCTCGGCGTTGCCGCCACGGCACGGCTGACTCTGTACGGGTGAATCCGTCGGTGTAAACCCGTACTCGCTATATCGAATCTGCCGTATCGGGGTGTCCGTCCTGGATTGCCGCGTCGGTGGTGGAGACCAGAAGACGGATTAACGGCGAGCGGGATTCCGCAGGTAATGAGCAACGACTCGCCGGAGAACGTCCTCTTCGTCGTGTTAGACACGGTCCGGAAGGACCGACTCGGTCCGTACGGCTACGACGGCGGCACGACGCCGGGGCTCGACGAGTTCGCCGCGGAGGCGACGGTGTTCGAGAACGCGGTCGCACCGGCGCCGTGGACGCTTCCGGTGCACGCGTCGCTGTTCACCGGGATGTACCCGCACCAGCACGGCGCGGACCAGGAGAACCCGTACCTGGAGGGCGCGACGACGCTCGCGGAGACGCTGTCGGGCGCCGGCTACCGGACGGCGTGCTACTCGTCGAACGCCTGGATTACGCCGTACACGCACCTCACCGACGGCTTCGACGACCAGGACAACTTCTTCGAGGTGATGCCCGGTGACCTGCTCTCCGGGCCGCTCGCGAAGGCGTGGAAGACGATGAACGACAGCGACGCCCTCCGCACCGTCGCGGACAAACTGGTGTCGCTCGGCAACGTCGCCCACGAGTACCTCGCGTCCGGCGAGGGAGCCGACTCGAAGACGCCGGCCGTGATGGACCGGACCCGGGAGTTCATCAAGGCGGCCGACGACGACGGCGACGACTGGTTCACGTTCATCAATCTGATGGACGCACACCTCCCGTACCACCCGCCCGAGGAGTACGTCGAGGAGTTCGCGCCGGGCGTCGACTCCACCGAGGTCTGCCAGAACTCGAAGGAGTACAACTGCGGCGCCCGCGACATCGACGACGACGAGTTCGACGCCATCCGCGGGCTGTACGACGCCGAAATCGCGCACATCGACGACCAGCTCACGGCGCTGTTCGACTGGCTGAAAGACACCGGCCGCTGGGACGACACCGCCGTCGTCGTCTGCGCCGACCACGGCGAACTCCACGGCGAACACGACCTGTACGGCCACGAGTTCAGCCTGTACGACCCGCTCGTGAACGTCCCGCTGATGGTGAAACACCCGGACCTCGACGGCGGCCGCCGCGAGGACACCGTCGAACTCGTCGACCTCTACCACACCGTCCTTGACGCACTCGGCGTCGACGGCGGCGACCCGGCGTCGGCGGGCGACGCAGCCGTTCCGCGTGACTCGACTCGGTCGCTGCTGTCGGCCGACTACCGCGAGTTCGCCGGCGTCGACGACCCGGACCCGGGGCAGGTCGGCGGCCCGACCGGCGAGTACGGCTTCGTCGAGTACTCCCGGCCCGTCGTCGAACTGAAACAGCTGGAGGAGAAGGCGTCGGCGGCCGGCATCGACCTCCCGGAGGACTCCCGATTCTACTCGCGGATGCGGGCCGCACGCGGCGCCGACGCCAAGTACGTCCGCATCGACCGCATCCCCGACGAGGCGTATCGGCTCGACAGCGACCCCGGCGAAACCCGGAACCTCGCCGGCGGGAGCGACGACCGCGTCGCCGACGCGGAAGCCGCACTCGGCGAGTTCGAAGCCGAAGCCGGCGGCGCGTGGACAGGTGCGGCTGACGGCGACGTCACCGACGACTCGCTCGACGAGATGGACGACGAAGCGAAAGACCGACTCCGCGACCTCGGCTACGTCGAGTAGGTCGGGCTCCGATTCGTTCCGCAGCACCGCGGTTTCCGACTATCGGTCGCGGTCGGATTCGGCGCCGCTCGCGCCGCGTCGGGGCTGCCGCGTGCTCCGCGCGTCGCGGACGCGGCCGCCGTCGCGAATCTTGTCGTCGCAGAACGGGCAGCACCGCGGCTGGTCCATCGACTCCGGCGTGAACACGCGGAGGTAGTCGTCCGAGACGTACTCGCCGCAGTTCGCGCACTCTGGCATACCTCACCGAGGGGTCGCGGACGCAGTATACCCGCGCAATCGGTCGGAGTCCGCCGGGCGTCGCCCGCCTCACACGGACGTTCCCGGCTTCGGAGCGGCCCCGAATTGGTTCCTCCAATTCGCATCTCAGTACTGCGATTATTCGAATATTCGTTACTCAGCGAAATCCGCGTGCTGACTCCCACGTCCGGAGTATATCCACGAGCGTCCGATTCGTCGCCGCCGCGACGTCGTGGCCGGCGGCGCGGTCGACGACCGCTCCGTTGATCGCGTCCACCTCGGTTCGTCTGCCGGCGTCGACGTCTTGCAGCATCGACGACCGGTTCGCGGCCGTGTCGTCCGCGACGGCGTCGAGCGCGTCCACGGCGTCGCCGTCGGACAGCGGAACGCCCTCTGCGCGGGCGACTCGGGCGGTTTCGCGGGCGGCGCGCACCGCGGGCTCGCGGCCGGGCGCGTCCGTCACCGCGCCGTTGCGGACCCGCGCGAGCGCCGTCACGGCGTTGATGCCGGCGTTGACCGCGAGTTTCTCCCAGCGGCGACGCGGCATCTCCGGGTCGGCCGCACAGCGCAGGCCGGCGTCGCGGAACGCCGACGCGACCCGCTCGGCGCGGTCGCTGCCGCCGCCGTCGAGTTCGCCGACGTGGATGCGGCCGACGCCGGTGCACTCGACGCGACCCGGCTCCGCGAGTTCGGCGCCGTAGCTCGCGGTGCCGGCGAGCACCCGGTCGCCGAGCGCCTCGGCCAGCACCGCCTCGGTCAGGCCGTTCTGGAGCGAGCAGACGACCGTCGGGTCGCCGTCGCGGAGCGCCGCGGCGGCGTCGGCGGTGTCGTACGTCTTGACGGTGACGAGCGCGAGGTCCGGCCCCGCGCCGTCGACGTCGCTCCCGGCGTCGACTCCGTCGTTGCGTTCGGCGTCGCGTCCGCCGCGTTCGCCGGGGCTCGGGGGCCAGTCGGTGACGGCGTCCGGGTAGGTGTGCGCGTCGAGCGCGCCGGTGACGCGGAGCCCGGCCTCGCGGACGCGGCTGACGTGCGGGTCGCGTCCGACGAGCGTGACGTCGTGTTCCCGGGCCAGCACGCCGCCGACGAGGCTGCCGAGCGAGCCGGCGCCGAACACCACGATGTCCATGGCGACGCCTCGTCGCGCGCCGAAAAGAGCGGTTCGGTGCCGCCCGCCGAGCGGGCGTGCCGTCGCGTCGCTGCCTCACGGTGCCGTTGGCTCACGGAGTCGCTGCGTCGCGGTGCCGTCGTGCTGCGTCGCTGCGGCGCCTCGCCGTTTCAGTCCTCGGTCCAGTAGTAGAGGTACTCCCTGGCGGCGCCGCAGTCCGGGCACTCGTCGGGGAGTTCGTCGATGTCACCCATCGCGCCGCACTCGCTGCAGCGCCACACCAGTTCGCCCTCGCCGAACTCGTGGCCGGCGCGCTCGTGTTCGACGGACAGCGACGCGATTCCCTCCCGCGTCGTCACGTAGAAGCCGTCCTCGTCGAACCCGCGGACCGTGCCGAGTTTCTCGCCCGACTCCGTGTACACTGCCGCTCCGACGCCGACTGACGGTTCGTCTTCGGCCATACCCGGACGTGACACCGCATCAGGCAAAAACACGCCGGCCGATTCGGGGTCCCGGCGGCCGATCGTCGGTCACCACGGCCGCGTCAGTCCGTCGCTCGAACGACGAGCGGCATGAGCGCACCGCCGACGGCGACGACGCTCGACCCGACGACGATGACGGTCGGATTCCCCCGAAGAACCCCGGCGACGACGGCGGCGGCGCCGGCGACGACGGCGAGCAGACAGCAGCCGAGCAGCACCGACGAACGGGTCGCGTCCACCATCACGAGACGGATTGCGGCGCCGCCGGAGTAAAGGCTCGGTCGGCCGCCCGGCGCGCTACATGAAGTCCGCGATGCTCCCCTGCTTGTTCTTGTCGTTCTCGAAGATGGACTCCAGCGACCGGTCGAGGATTTCGAGCCGCTGTTTCGTGTACTCCCGGCAGCCGAACTCCTCGGCGACCTGCTTCGCTGTGTCCATGTACTTGTTGACGGAGCCGCGGTGCACCGTCAGCGTCATCCGGCCGCCGCACTCCCGGCAGTCCCCGGTCAGCGGCACCCGCCGGTACTTCTCGCCGCAGTCGAGACACCGCGTCTCCTGCCGCGAGAACGCCCGCAGATTCCCGATGAGGTCCGGCAGGAAGTGGTACTCGATGACGCGCTCCGCCACGTCCGTCTCGTCGACCGCGCGGAGCTTCCGCGCCAACTCCAGCTGCGCGTCCATCTTGTCCATCATCGACCCGAGCGTCTTGTACGCCGACAGGTCCGGGCCGAGCGCGATGTCCGACGTGTCGTGCGTGTGGTCGAACCCGCGGTACTCGTCGTCCGTCCCGAGCGTCTCCTCCGCGATCTGGACGTCGACCTCCTCCGGGTCCGCCATCTCCAGCGTCGCCTCGTAGAACTCCCGCGGATACCGCCGCACGATGTCCATGTTGTGCGCCTCGTCGTCGATTTCGCTCGGGTCGATGCGCGACGACATCACGAGCGGCGCGTCCATCTGCCCGCCGCGCTTGTCCGGCAGGAACTCCTTCGAGAAGTTCAGCAGGCCGTCCATCAGCAGCATCACGCAGTCCTCGTCGCCGTCACAATTGCGACGTTTCGCGGCGTGGAAGTACGGGTGTGCGTAGCCGACGGCGGCGCTGGTGAAGCCGACGACGCGGCCGACGACGGCGGCGGAGGTGTGCGGCGCCATGCCGAAGACGAGTTCGCCGACGAGGTCGTCGCGTTCGTTCACTTCGTAGAACGGGTCGAGGCCGTAGAAGTCGGTGAGGAGTTCGTCGACGAAGTCCGCGGTCTTCATCATGTGTTCGGCGGCGCCGTCCGACAGCACGATGTCCTGGACGCGGAGTTCGACGAGCTGGTCGTCGTGGACGAGCGGTTCGCCGTCGATGTCGGTTTCGTAGCCGAGTTCGTGGAAGTGGTCGGCGGTGACGTCGAGCTCTTCGGGGCGGACGGCGGTGACCGGGAGGTCGGTCATGTCGTAGCGGACGGTGCCGTCTTTGAACGCGGAGACGCCGTGTTTGGCGCGCAGCACGCCTTTCTCCATCGCTTCGGGCGTCTTGTTCGCGGAGGTGAGCCCCTTGACGCCTTTCAGCATCTCGAAGGAGGCTTCGCGTTCGCCGAGGGCGTCGAGCGCGCTCCAGTACTCGTCGTTGAGGTCGACGGTGTGCCAGTCGGTGCTGTCGACGACGCGTTCGCAGTGCGGGCATTCGACGCGGCCGGATTCGTCGGGTTCGCAGACGGTGCCGCAGTCGTCGCATTCGAAGTACGGCTCGGTGTGGGTGTCGCAGTCCGGGCAGCTGACCTTGTAGGTGTGGGTGCCGCAGCCGGGGCATTCGCGGTCGCCGAGTCGGACGTCGACGACGCCGCGGCCGCGGTCGGTGTGTTCGGAGGCGGCTTCGCCGACGGAGCGCTGGCTGCCGCCGGCGTCGTTGATTGGGAACAGCGTGTGGACGGCCGGGGAGAGGTCGCGGCTCTCGGATTTCTCGGGGCGACCCATCCGGTTGCCGATGCGGGTCGGGGCGCGTTCGCGGACCGTGAACGGCGCGACGTCGTTGACCGCGCGGACGGCGTTGTCGCCGCCGGCCCAGTTCCGGGCGTCGGCGCTGAGTTCCTCCCATTCGCGCTGCAGTCCGTCGGTTACGCCGAGTTGACGGAGCAGCGGGCGGAAGTCGGGGATGCGGAGCGAGTCCGGCGTCTGGCTGTGTTCGACGAGCAGCGATTCGAGGGTGCGTCGAACCCGGTCGGTGTTCTCGACGACGAGCAGGTCGCCGGTGACGTCGCCGTCGGTGACGGCGTCGACGAGCGCCTCGAAGTCGTCGACGCTGACGTCGTGCCACAGGTAGGTGTACGCGGGGTGGAGCGGCGCGTCGTACTCGGCGGCCCATTCGAGCGCGCGGTCGGCGGCGGGGTCGTCGAGGTCGACGCGGCGGTCGTCGCGGAGCGCCTGGAGGTCGGCGCCGGCGGCGGCGAGGTCCTGCTCCCACCACTCGACGACGTACGAGGCGGGGGCGAGCGGATGGTTGTTCTCGACGAACTCGCCGTAGTTCACGAGGTACTCGCCGAGGTCGAGGATCTCCTCGACGCCGTTCCGGATTTCGAGCGCCTCCTTCGGGTCGTCGATGCGGCGGACGTCGCCGTTCGCCAGCCGAACCGTCGGGCCGTCGATGGAGTCGACGGGGACGACGCCGCCGGCTTTCCCGGGCCGCTCGGTCTTGATCTGGGTGCCGGTGGCGAGGAAGTCGTCGACGAGGTGCATCGTCGCCGGGTGGACGCCGGCGGTCGCGAAGCCGTGGTTTCGCGACCGGCCGTACCGGAGGCGGAAGCCGCCGGGCTCCGACGGGTGGCCGAACACGGGGCGGCCGGCGATGAGGTCGCGCAGGAACTTCTCGGACGGCTCGACGCGCTTTGGGCCATCCGGCTCAGCGCCGTCCGGCAGGCCGCCGTCGTCGGCGTCGTCGGCGTCGGCGGACGCGGCTTCGCCGTCGGGTTCTCCCCCGTCGTCGCCGCCGTCACCGTCAGCGCCGTTCTCCTCGCCGTCCGCGTCGCCAGCGTCGCCGCCGCCGTCGGCGTAGGTGCCGTCGATGAGGTCCTGGAGCCACGGCCAGTCGACCTCGTCGAGCTGGCGGGTGTACCGCTGAATCTTCGGCGCCTTCAGCGCGATGCCCTCCGCGAGCACGAGACACATGCCGCCGCGGGCGGAGTTCGTGTCGACGCGTTCGAGGTCGCGGAAGCCGGACACCTCCTCGTCGCCGGTGGCTTCCCCGTCCAGCATAATCGGCATGTGCTCGGCGATGAACTTCGTCTCCTTGTCCTTCGGCGTGTACTGCAGCCCGGTCTCCTTGTCGTACAGCGACACCTCCTCGGCGTACCGCTCGATTTCGTCGGTGCGGGCGCTGTACTCCTCGATGCCGAGCAGCGACCGGGCGTAGTCGCCGACGAGCACGGACAGCGCCTGCGCGGTTCCGCCGGCGGACCGGATCGGGCCGGCGTAGTAGACGTTCACGAACTCCGTGCCGTCGTCGTTCTCCAGGAGTTCGACGCGGTCGATTCCTTCGATCGGCGCGGCGACGACGCCTTCGGTGAGCAGCGCGACCGCTGTGCGGACGGCGCCCTCGACTTTGCCTTCGCGGCTGTCGAAGTCGCCGACGGTGCCCTCGACGAAGTCCGTGACCAGTTCGAGCGCCGCCTCCTCGCGGCTCATCTCGCCTTCGAGTTCCCGGACGCGCTCGGCGACGCCGGGGATGCCGAGGATGTTCTCGACGCGGTCGGCCATGTCGCGCGCCACCGGAATCTCGATGTCGGTGCCCGGGTCCTTCCCCTGTGCGCGCGCGGCTTCGGCGCGCTCGAACGCCTCGTCGAGCCGGTCTTCGATGCGGGCGAAGTAGCGTTCGTCGTCCGGTCTCATCGCGGCCGCTCCCTCCGTTCTACGGGTGACGTCCCCTGCGTCGCGGGCCGCGTCGTCGACGCGGCGGCCGCGGCTCTGTTCGAAGTTCGGGGTCGTCGATACACGTCACTCTCCAGCGCAGGCCAAGGTAAAAACAGTTCGTCCCGCACCGGCCGCGCGGCTGTCCGTCCCTGGCGTCGACCCGCCGATAGACCCCGGTCTGCCACGGTTTTCGGCCGTTACAGCCAGAGGTCGAGGTCGGTGACGTCGTCGTGTTCGCGGTCGAGCGGCGTCTCGAACGCGCGGAGGTACACTTCGCCGGCGAAGACGGTGCCGGCGTTCAGGTGGCCGGCGAGCGCCTGGCCGCTCCGCCGGGACAGCACGGCGTGGGTGTGCGCGAACCGGTCGCCGTCGAGACGTGCGACGTTGCCGACGCAGGCGGCGACCTCCAGCGGTTCGTCGAACTCGACCGAGCGGTACTCGGTGTCCTCCTGGTCGTAGAACCACACCTCGGCGTCCTGTACGGCGCCCATGGCGTTGAACCACGCGGCGTCCGCCTCGACGCGGTCCGCGAGCGCCTCGATCTCTTCGCGCCAGTCCGCGCCGTTGTCGAGGCTCGCGAGATACTCGCCCGACACCTCCACTTCGCGGTAGTTCATGCGGGAACCGTC
Organism: Halobaculum sp. D14; assembly: GCF_051195135.1. Taxonomy (NCBI): domain Archaea; kingdom Methanobacteriati; phylum Methanobacteriota; class Halobacteria; order Halobacteriales; family Haloferacaceae; genus Halobaculum; species Halobaculum sp. D14. The sequence continues at coordinate 82,406 of NZ_JBNTKA010000002.1, forward strand.
GGCCGTTCCGGAGTAAAACCTTGCTCCCGTCTCCCCCGGCGCGCCGAGCGGAACGCCGAGCCGAACGTTCAAACCAGAAGCCGCGGCCAGTCGCCGCCGTGACCTGACAGTGGCCGCGCGGCGCCCAGCGGGTGCGCGACACGCCGCCGCGCGGACAGCAGCGCGCCGTGTCGCCTGCCAGCCATCCGTTCAGCCGCGCCGCTGCAGCGCCGCGCCGCCGTGGCCTGAAGCCCGGATCGTCGGTGTCACCCGGAGAACAGGCTGGCGTGCACCGGGGCGCGCTCGCTGCGCTGCTCCTCGCGGTCGTCGTCGCCGCGGTCCTCGCCGCGGACCGCGCGGCCGTCGACGCCGTCGGCGAAGAAGTCGCGGAGCGGCGGCCCGACCGACTCCGGCTCGACGAGGAAGGCGTCGTGGCCGTGGTCCGAGTCGACGACGTGGTGGGCGACCGGGACGTCGACGTCGTCGAAGGCGGCGGCGAGCGACCGCGACGCCTCGACCGTGAAGTGCCAGTCGCCGGTGAACGAGACGACGAGCGCCTCGCCCTCGAAGGCGGCGAGCGCGTCGGCGTCGGAGCCGTAGCCGGCGGCGAGGTCGTAGTCGTCCATCGCCCGGGTCAGGTAGCGGTAGCTGTTCGCGTCGAACCGCTCGACGAACCGGTCGGCGTTGTAGTCGAGGTACGACTCGACTTCGCGGTACGGGAAGAACGACGCCGCCGGGTCCTCCGGGAAGCGGTCGCTCCCGGCGTCGCGGCCAGCGGCGCGCCGCCCGAACTTCCGCTCCATCGACGCCTTCGAGAGGTACATGACGTGGCCGAGCTGCCGGGCGAGCGCGAGCCCCTGGTCCGGGTCGGGGCCGTCGCCGTAGTAGTCGCCGCCGTTCCAGTGCGGGTCGGTGGCGATGGCGCGGCGCGCCACGGCATTGATGCCGAGACACTGCGGGTCGAGCCGCGCCGCGGTCGCGACGGCGGCGACGCGCCGGACGTCGTCGGGGTAGCGTTTCGCCCAGTCGAGCGCGTTCATCCCGCCGACGCTGCCGCCGACGACCGCGTGCAGCCGCCCGACGCCGAGCTCGTCGAGCAGCGCGCGCTGCGCCCGCGTCCAGTCCGCGACCGTGACCGGCGGGAACTCCGTCCCCCACGGATCGCCGTCCGGCGCTTCGCTCGCGGGGCCGGACGAGCCGTAGCAGGAGCCGGGGACGTTCACGCAGACGACGTAGTACTCCGTGGTGTCGATTGCCTTCCCGGGGCCGACGACGTCGTTCCACCAGGCGCGCGCCTGCCCGGCGGTGCCGCCGGCGCCGTCCGCGTCGCCGCCGCTGTCTGCGTCGCCGTTCCCGCCGTCCGCAGCGTCGGCGTCGCCGGCGTCGTCCCGTCGCCAACTGTCGCTGCGCGGCGGCTCGGCGACGTGGTGGCTGCCGGTGAGCGCGTGACAGACCAGCACGGCGTTCGAGCCGTCGAACTCGCCGTAGGTCTCGTAGGTGAGTTCGAGCTCCGGGATGGACTCGCCGCACTCGAACTGGAACTCGCCGAGCGTCTCTGTGGACGGCATTCAGACCACCTCCGCGATGGCGCGGTCGAGGTCGGCGATGACGTCTTCGGGGTCTTCGATGCCGACGGAGCACCGCAGCAGGTCCGGGGTGACGCCGGCGGCGCGCTGCTCCGTCTCGCTGAGCTGTGCGTGGGTGGTGCTCGCGGGGTGGATGATGAGGGTGCGGGCGTCGCCGATGTTCGCGAGGAACGACGCCAGCTCCACCTCCTCGCAGAGCCGCTTCCCGGCGTCGAACCCGCCTTCGAGGCCGAACACGACCATGCCGCCGTAGTCGTCGAGGTACGTCGCGGCGTTGTCGTGGGTCGGGTGGTCCTCGAAGCCGGGGTAGGTGACCCACGCGACGTCGGGGTGGTCGCGGAGGTGTTCGGCGACGACGCGGGCGTTCTCGCAGTGGCGGTCCATGCGGAGCGGGAGCGTCGCGAGCCCCTGGATGGTCTGCCAGGCGTCGAACGGGGACTGGCAGTTGCCGAGTGCGCGGACGCTGCGGTGCCGGACGACCTCCGCGAAGGCGCGCTCGCCGAACCGCTCGGTGAAGTCGACGCCGAACGCCTCGTTTTCGCCGCTGAGTTCGTCGTAGTCGGCGTCCGGGTGGTCCCACGGGAAGGTGCCGCCGTCGACGAGGATGCCGCCGACGGTGGTGCCGCTGCCGTGTATCCACTTCGTGGTGGAGTTCCAGACGACGTCGGCGCCGTGGTCGATTGGGTTGCAGAGCGCCGGCGTGCCGAACGTGTTGTCGACGACGAGCGGGACGGCGTGGTCGTGGGCGATGTCGGCGACCCGTTCGAAGTCGGGCGTGACGAGCGACGGGTTCGCGACGGTTTCGACGTGGACGAAGGCGGTGTCGTCGTCGATGGCGTCGGCGTAGGCGTCGTAGTCGGTCGTCTCGACGGTGGTGAGGTCGACGCCGCGGCGGGACGCCATGTGGCTGAAGTAGGCGCTGGTGCCGCCGTACATGTCGGCGGACGCGACGATGTTGTCGCCGGCGCGCGCGAGCACGGAGGTCGCGGCGTCGAGCGCGGCCATCCCGGATGCGGTGGCGATGGCGTCGGCGCCGCCTTCGAGCGCGGCGAGTCGGTGTTCGAGGACGCGGGTCGTCGGGTTCGAGATGCGAGTGTAGACGTCGCCGTCGCGTTCGAGCGCGTACAGGTCGGCGGCGACGTCGGCGTCTTCGAACCGGTACGACGTGGTCTGATAGATGGGCGGTGCGCGCGCGCCGGTCGCGGGGTCGCCCTGCCACCCGGCGTGTAGCGCCGTCGTGCGGGCGCCCCAGCCGTCCTCGGCGGCCCGTCGGCCGTCGTCGCCGGGGCTGTCTACCCCGCCAGCGTCCTCGGTCATGTGTACGAAACATATTCCTCTTCGCTCTTATGCACGTCAGTTACGGCAAGCGCTGCCGGACGATGCCCGGACTCCCAAACGCTTTAGCGGAGACCGCGGGAACCGGCGGACATGGCCGCCATCGAGTTGGACGGCGTCACGAAGCGGTACGGCGACGTGACCGCCGTCCGCGACCTCGACGTCACCGTCGAGGAAGGCGAAGTGTACGGCTTCCTCGGGCCGAACGGCGCCGGGAAGTCGACGACCATCAACATGCTGTTGGACTTCGTTCGGCCCTCCAGCGGCAGCGTCGAGGTGCTCTCGCGCGACGCGCAAGCGGAGTCCGTCGCGGTCCGGCAACGCACCGGCGTCCTCCCGGAGGGATACGACGTCTACGACCGGCTCACCGGCCGGAAGCACGTCGAGTTCGCGATGCGGTCGAAGGAACTCGACGGCGACCCGGACGCGATTCTCGACCGGGTCGGCATCGCGGACGCCGCCGACCGGAAGGCGGGCGACTACTCGAAGGGGATGCAGCAGCGACTCGTCCTCGGGATGGCGCTCGTCGGCGACCCGGACCTGCTCATCCTCGACGAGCCGTCGTCCGGGCTCGACCCGGCGGGCGCGAAGGAGATGCGCGAAATCGTGCGGGCGGAGGCGGACCGCGGCGCGACCGTGTTCTTCTCCAGCCACGTCCTCGGGCAGGTCGAGGCGGTGTGCGACCGCGTCGGCATCATGCGCGACGGCGAACTGGTCGCGGAGGACAGCATCTCGGGGCTGCGCGAAGCGGTCGGCGGCGAAGAGCAGCTCGTCATCACCGTCGACGCGGCGTCCGACGACGACCTCGAAGCGGTGCGGGCGCTCGACGGCGTCTCCACCGCGGACACGGACGGCGGCACCGTCACGGTGACCTGTGACAGCGACGCGAAGACCGCGGTCATCTCGGCGCTCGAAGACGCCGGCGTCGCAGTCAAGGACTTCTCGACGGAGGAGGCGAGCCTCGAAGACCTGTTCTTGCACTACACGAGCGCGGAGGACACGGAGACGGAGGTGACGGCATGAGCCTCGAAGCGGTCGCGCGCAAGGACTTCGAGGACGCGGTGCGGTCGCGGTGGCTGCTGGCGCTGTCGGCGGTGTTCGTGCTGCTGGTGACGCTCGTGGTCTTCCTGGTGCGGCCGGGGCAGGGGCAGACGCTGACGACCGGCGACCTGCTCGGCTCCATCTTCATCAAGGACGCGCTGGTGACGACGCTCATCCCGCTCATCGCGCTGGTCGTCTCGTACAACGCCGTGGTCGGCGAGCGCGCGACCGGGTCGCTGAAACTGCTGCTGTCGCTGCCGCACAGCCGGGCGGACGTCGTCTTCGGGAAGGTGGTCGGCCGCGCCGGCGCCATCGCGGTCCCCATCGTCGTCGGCTTCCTGCTCCCCGGGGTCGTCGCGGCCGTCGGACCGCTGCAGCTCCAGCCCGGCGTCTTCGTCGGCTACGTGCTGCTGACGGTGCTGCTCGCCGCGACGTTCGTCTCCATCGCCGTCGGCTTCTCGGCGGCGCTGGCGTCGAACCGGCTCGCCATCGGCGGCGCCGTCGGCCTCTACTTCCTGTTCGTGCCGCTGTGGGGCGCGATTCAGTTCCCGCTCCGGCTCTACCTCGGAATCGGCGGGACGCCGTCGTGGCTCCCCGTCTCCGGGTCGTCGCTGCTGCGGTTCCTGAAGCTCGTGAACCCGACCGGGTCGTTCAAAATCGTCTCCGGCGAGTTCGTCGGCGGCGCGCTGCTCGCAGGCGGCGCCGCCGGTCAGGGTGCCGGCGGCTTCGCGATGAACACCGAAATCGCGGCGTTCGCGATGCTGCTCGCCTGGCTGCTCGTCCCGCCGCTTCTGGGTCTCTGGCGGTTCGAACAGGCCGACCTGTAAACCGTCGCTCGCTTCCGCGAGCAGCCCGGCTCAGCCCTCGACTTCCTCTTCGGGCGGCCACTCGATGCCGTTGTCGGCGAGCAGGTCGGCGAAGCCCGACTCGTCGAGTTCGGGGACGCCGTGCTCGTCGGCGTCCTCCCGCTTCGTGGTGCCGGGGTCGTCGCCGACGACGAGGTAGTCGGTGTTTCCGGAGACGGAACTGGTGGCGTCGCCGCCGTTCGCCTCGACGGTCTCTTCGGCGGCGCGGCGCGGCACGGAGAGCGACCCGGTGAACACGAACGTCAGGCCGTCGAGCGGGCCGCCGGCTTCCACGCGGGCTTCCTGCGGCGTGACGTGTTCGAGCAGCGCGTCGATTTCGGCCTGGTTCTCCTCGTTCGCGAAGAAGTCGCGGATCTTCTCGGCGACCGTCGGCCCGACGTCGGGGACGTCGCGGAGCGCCGCCTCCGAGGCGGACCGGACGGCGTCGAAACTGCCGAACTCGCGGGCGAGCGCTCGGGCGGTCGCCGGGCCGACCTCCGGGATGCCGAGCGCGACCAGGAAGTCCGGGAGCGCCGGCTCGGTCGACGCCTCGATTTCGCTGACGAGGTTGTCGGCACTCGTCTCGCCCCACCCGTCCAGCGCCGCGAGTTCGTCCCGGCGGTCGGGGAGGTCGTACAGGTCGGAGACGGCTTCGAGCAGCCCGGCGTCGTGGAGCTGCTCGACGGTCTCCTCGCCGAGCCCCTCGATGTCGAGCGCGTCGCGGCTGGCGTAGTGTTCGATTGCGCGTTCGAGCTGTGCGGCGCACACCAGTCCGCCGGTGCAGAACGCGAGCGGGCCGTCGCGCTCCACGTCGCTGCCGCACACCGGGCACTCGTCGGGGAACTCGAACGGCTCTTCGGTGTTCGACTCGACGACCTCGGCGACCTGCGGGATGACGTCGCCGGCGCGTTTCACCCGGACCTTGTCGCCGACGTTGACGCCGAGCTCCTCGATTTCGTCGGGGTTGTGCAGCGTCGCCCGCGACACCGTGACGCCGCCGACGTCGACGGGGTCGAGCAGCGCGACCGGAGTGAGCCGGCCGGTCCGGCCGACCTGCACGACGACGTCCTCGACGGTCGTCTCTTCCGAGCGCGCCGGGAACTTGTAGGCGTACGCCCACCGGTAGCTCCGCGCCGTCGTCCCGAGTTCGTCGCACTTCGCCTCGTCGTTCACCTTGATGACGGTGCCGTCGATTTCGTAGTTCAGGTCCTCGCGGACCGCCAGCAGGTCGTCGCGGTAGTCGATGGCGGCGTCGACGTCGTCGACGAGTTCCGGCCGGTCGTTCGTGTGGAGGCCGAGCGCGTCGACGCGCCGCAGCTCCTCCCAGTTCGTCGCCGGGCGGTCCGGGCCGCCGTCGCCGGCGTCCCAGCCGAGCACGTCGTAGAAGAAGCAGTCGAGCGGCCGCTCCGCGACGGCGTCGAGGTCCAGCTGCCGAAGCGTGCCGGCGGCGGCGTTCCGCGGATTCGCGAACGGCTCCTCGCCGCGCTCGACGCGCTCGCGGTTGTACTCCTGGAACGCGTCGCGCGGCATGTACACCTCGCCGCGGACCGCGAGGAACGCGGGGGCGCCGCCGCCGAGCCGCTCCGGAATCGACCGGATGGTGCGCACCTGCTCGGTGACGTCGTCGCCCTCCTCGCCGTCGCCGCGGGTCGCCGCCCGGGTGTACCGGCCGTCCTCGTAGACGACCTCGACGGACAGCCCGTCGAACTTCGGCTCGCAGACGTAGTCGACGTCGCCGACTGCGTCCCGGACGCGCCGGTCGAAGTCCCGGATGTCCTCGGCGTCGGTCGACTGGTCGATGCTGAGCATCGGCGCGACGTGCTCGACGGTCGCCAGTTCGTCGAGCGTTCCGCCGCCCACCCGCCGCGTCGGCGAGTCAGCGGTCGCGAGGTCGAACGCCTCCTCCAGCTCCGCCAGCCGCGCGAACAGCTCGTCGTACGCCCGGTCGGAAATCAGCGGGTCGTTCTCCGCGTAGTACCGGTAGTCGTGTTCGCGGATCGCGGGCCTGAGCAGCTCGACCTGCCGCTCGGCCTCCGTCTCGCTGAGCTCGTCGACCGGCGCGAACTCCGTGTCCGGGTCGAGCAGGTACGGATTGTCGGGGTCGGCGTGACGGAGGTCCTCCGCGTCGACCTCGGCGGACTGGCTCATCACGTGGCCGTTGGAGTGGTTCCGCCTAAAGCGGTGGGGCGGCTCGACTCGGCGGTGGCTGCGGGAGTGCGGCGTCCGGGGAGGACGGCGATGCTTGCGTAGCCCGCGGGGCTTATCCCGTCCGCGTGGCACGTCCCGGTATGGACGACGACGACGAGGAGTTCCTGCTCCTCAACCCCGGCCCCGTACCGGTCCGAGACCACGTCCTCGACGCGATGAGCGAGCCGATGGTGTCCCACCGGTCGGCCGACTTCGAGGCGGTGTACGAGCGCGCGCAGTCCGGCGTCGACTACGTGTTCGAACACTCCGACCCGGACGGCGGCCGGACCGCCGCGGGCGGCACGTCGCTGCTGTTGAACGGCACCGCGACGATGGGGATGGAGGCGGCCGTCGCGAACCTCGTCTCCGACGGCGACGAGGTCGTCGTCCCGTACAACGGGAAGTTCGGCCGCCGGTTCGCCCGCATCGCCGAGCGCCACACCGACGACGTCGTCCGCGTCGACGTCGACTGGGGCGAATCCATCCCGGTCGACGCCGTCGCCGACGCCGTCAGCGACGACACCGCGCTCGTCGCGATGGTCCACAACGAGACCTCGACGGGCCTGCTGAACCCGGTCGAGCAGGTCGGCGAACTCGCCGCGGACCACGACGCCCGGTTCGTCGTCGACGGCGTGACCAGCGTCGGCGGCGACGAGTTCCGCGTCGACGACTGGAACGTCGACGTCGCCGTCACGGACGCCCAGAAGGCGCTCGAAGCGCCGCCCGGCATCTCCGCGCTGTACGTCGCCGACGGCGCCGCAGCCCACTTCGACGGCGAGGACGCGCCCTTCTACGAGGACCTCGACTGGCACCTCCGGAAGGCCGACAGTCACCAGACGCCGTTCACCTCGGCGGTGCCGCTGTTCCGCGGGATGGCGGAGGCCGTCGAGGCTATCGAGGCCGAGACGATGCCCGACCGCATCGCCCGGCACCGCCGGCAGGCCGCGGCGTTCCGCGACGGCTTCGACGCGATGGGGCTGGAGCGGTTCCCGGAGCCGACCGGCGACACCGAACTGTCGAACACGGTGACGGCCATCGCGCTCCCGGACTCGATTCGCGGCGACGCCGACGACTTCTTCGACGCGGTCGCCGCCCGCAACGTCTCCATCTCCGGCGGGCAGGCGCACCTCGGCGGCGACATCTTCCGCGTCTCCAACATGGGGTCGCTCACCGACGCGCAGATACTCCGCGGCGTCCGCACCGTCGGCGAAGCGATGACCGACGCCGACGTCGACGTCGACGTCGCGGCCGGCGTCGACGCGGCGGACGCGCGGCTGGACTGACCGGCGACCACGCACCGGCGACTCGCGGACCGTCTACGTTTCCGGCTCCGTTTCGGCGGTGAGCAGGCCGTCCTCCTCGAACAGCGTCGCGAGCGCGGCCATCGAGTCGACGACGACGTCGCAGGCCGGCTCGACGGCCGGCTTCGGCTCGTAGCCGACGGCGAGCCCCGCGACCTCCAGCATCGGCAGGTCGTTCGCGCCGTCGCCGACGGCGACGGTTCGGCTCAGCGGGACGCCCTGCTCGTCGGCGAGCCGTTCGAGCTGCTCGTCTTTCGTGCCCTCGATGAGCGGCCCGTCGACCTCGCCGGTGAGCCGGCCGCCCGACACCGGGAGCCGATTCGAGACGATTTCGTCGACCGCGACGCCCTCCCGCTCCAGCGCGCGCTGCACGCCGCGCTCGAAGCCGCCGGTGAGGATGGCGACGTAGTGGCCGTCGTCGCGGAGCCGCCGAATCACGTCGGCCGCGCCGGGCCGAAGCCGGACCTCGCCGTAGGCGGCTTCGGCGTCCTCGTCCGGGAGGCCGTCGAGCAGGTCGGCGCGCGACCGGAGGCTCTCGGCGTAACTGAGTTCGTCGTTCATCGCTCGCTCCGTGATGTCTTGCATCTGGTCGGCGACGCCCTTCCGGTCGCCGAGCAGCACCGTCATCTCCGAGTCGGAGAGCGTCCCGTCGAAGTCGAACGCGACCAGTTTCGTCATGGACGCCGATTGGCGCTCGGAGGCTTGAAACCACGCGGTCCGCGGCGAACTTCGCGGTCCGTGCCGTCTCCGCCGGGCCGACCCACGCGGCTGCGGAGCCGAGTCGCCTCCGGCGCCGACCGCGACCTGACGGCACGTCTCGGTGCATCGGCGGGATTTAACCGGATTCACGCCTAGTCGTAGCCATGGCCGACACGCCGGACATGGAGGACCTCATCGACACTGAGGACCCGAGCTTCGGGCACGTGATGGCGTGCGTGTTCGGGATTCAAGAACACGAGAGCCGGACGTACCTCCGGCTGCTCGACCACCCGGGCAGCACCGTCGAAGAGCTCGCCGGCGTGCTCGACCGCGACCGCTCGAACGTGAACCGGTCGCTGACGACGCTGCTGGAGAAGGGGCTAGCCGAACGCGAACGGCGGCTGCTCGACCCCGGCGGCTACGTCTACCAGTACACGGCGACGCCACTCCCGGAGGCGAAAGAGCTGCTGCACGAGGCGCTCGACGAGTGGGTCGAGAACGTCCACGACCGCATCGAGGAGTTCGGTGGCGACGACGCGCTCCCGACGGAATCGGACGCGTAGCGCCCGCGGACCGCCGACGCAACGACGCGGAACCTCGATTCCTCCCGGCGCCAGTGGCCGCTCGGCATCACTTAGCCTCACGGCGCCAGTGGCCGTTCGGCATCACTCTCCTCCCGGCGACGGTTGCCGTTCGGCATCACCCGCCCCAATCCGCCGCTTTTTCACCGGCGAGGCCGACTGCCCGACCATGACCGACCTCGTCCTCGACGCGCCAGCCCAGTCCGCGCCGCCGGAAGCCGACGACGGCGTCTGGCTGGAGTGTATCGCCTGCGGCGAGCAGTTCGCGCCGTTCGACGCCGTCCGCTACACCTGCGACGACTGCGACGGCCTGCTCGAAGCCCGGTACGCCGACCACCCGACGTTCGACGACTTCTCCGGCGAAGGCGTCTGGCGGTACGCCGCCGCGCTGCCGTTCGCGGAAGACGAGATGGGGGGCGACGCGGACGGCGGCGCCGAATCCGGCGGCGCCTGGTACTCGCTGCCGGAGGGGCACACGCCGCTGCACGAGGTGCCGCGGCTCCGCGAGGAGGTCGGCGTGAACCGCCTGCGCGTGAAACACGAAGGGATGAACCCGACCGGGTCGTTCAAGGACCGCGGCATGACCGTCGGCGTCCGCGTCGCCCGCGAACTCGGCGTCGGCCGGCTCGCGTGCGCCTCCACCGGCAACACGTCGGCGGCGCTCGCGGCGTACGGCGCCCGCGCCGGCATGGAGACGCTCGTGCTGCTCCCCGCCGGGAAAGTCGCCGCCGGGAAGGTCGCGCAGGCGAGCCTCCACGGCGCCCGAATCCTGGAGGTCGACGGCAACTTCGACGACTGCCTCGACATCGTTCAGGAGCTCGCGACCGACGGCGAGGCGTACCTCCTCAACTCCCTGAACCCGTTCCGGCTGGAGGGGCAGAAGACCATCGGCTTCGAGATTCTCGAACGGTTCCACGCCGACTACGGCACCTACCCGAACCGCGTCGTCCTCCCCGTCGGCAACGCCGGCAACACGGCGGCGCTGTTCAAGGCGTTCCGCGAACTCGTCGCCGCCGGCGAACTCACGCCCGACCAGGTCCCGGCGCTCACCGGCGTCCAGGCCGAAGGCGCCGCGCCGATGGTCGAGGCCATCGAGGACGGCGCCGACGAGGTGCGCCGCTGGCCCGACGTCGAGACGCGAGCGACCGCCATCCGCATCGGCAACCCGGTGAACGCGCCGAAGGCGCTCCCCGGCATCCGCGAGACCGGCGGCACCGCCGTCGCCGTCTCGGACGACGAAATCACGGACGCCCAGCGCGCCCTCGCCGGCGAGGGGGTCGGCGTCGAACCGGCGTCGGCCGCCTCCGTCGCCGGCCTCCGAAAACTCCGCGACGCCGGCGAAATCGCCGCCGACGAGGACGTCGTCTGTCTCACCACCGGGCACCTGCTGAAGGACCCGGACGCCGCCTTCGCCGCCGGCGACGACCCGGAGCCGGTCGCGAACTCGACCGAAGCCGTCCTCGACCTGCTCGAATAGCCGGCCCGGCAGCGACACCCGGCACCGCGTCTGCCGCCCGTCTCCCGGCCGTTCGACGCCCGTCGGACGGACGCTGACGCCCGTCCGACGGGTGCTTTTGTGCGCTCGCTGACTACGTGATAGCATGGCACTCGCGAGCGACGACGGTCCGCGGGAGTCCCGCGAGGGCGGCGGGGCCGAGGCGTCGGCGGCCGCCGCGCCGCCGACGCCGGCCGAACTGGCGCGGCTCCGCCGCGAGAACGAACGGCTTCGGGAGGCGGTCGAGGCGGAGCGCCGCCGCAGACGCCGCGTCATCACCCGCTACGAGTCGGTGCTGCAGGCGGACGACGAGGACGCCGCCGTCGTCACGCCGACGCCGCCGGCCGCCGCCGGGGATTCGGCCGCCGACTCGGCCGTCGACTCGGCCGCCGACGCTGCCCCGCGGAACGCCGGCGACGGCGCGGCGACCGTCTCCGGCGACGACAGGGGAACTGACTCCGGCGCCGACCGGGACGCTCACACCGGAGACCGGTCCGCTCTGCGGCGCTTCGCGGCGTGGGTCGGCAGCGTCACCCATCGGCTCACGCTGGTCGGCAGGCGGTAGCAGCCGGCAGCCGCCGGTCGCGCGGTGGAGCGCACGGAATGCGGACAGCGAGGGTCGTGCCGCCGGTACCTCCAGCCGGGTGTTCACCACCGATGTCAGACACCGCTCCCTGCTGTGCCGACTGTGCGTGTACGACCGCCGAACCGCCCTGCGAGTGCGACGACTGCACCTGCGACCCCTGCTGCTGCTGAGCCGGTCGCGCGCGCGCTGACGGCGCCGCAGCGCCCGCCGCCATCGGCACCGACGTTTCTTTTAAATACTGGTAGGGCGTCTCGCTGGTGACTCGTCGCGTCCGTCGCCGTCTTCACAGCGCTCGCGCCGCCTCGGCGACTCACTCAGCCCATGGCTCTACAGGTGACCCCCGAACTCTGAGCGTCGGTGTTCGCGGCCGTCGTGAGCGGCGCGGTCGCCGGTGCGATGTGGCGCCGACGCGGCACGCCCGGGGCGAAGCCGCTCGCGCTGTTCGCGGCCGCCGTCACCGTCTGGACCGCCGGCAACGCCGCGCAGGTCGCGGCGACGACGCTGCCGCTGAAACTGGCCGCGGTGAACCTCCAGTACGTCGGGCTGCTGGTCATCCCGCCGGCGTGGCTGTGGTTCGCGGCGGCGTACACCGGCCGGTCGGACCTGCTGACCCGCCGCGTCGCCGCCGCGCTCGCCGTCCAGCCGGCCGTCACGATGGCGCTCACGCTCACGAACTGCTCACACCACCTGCTCCGGCTCACCGCGGAACTCGCCGTCGTCGACGGCGTCGTCGTGTTGACCCGGACGTTCGGGCCGTGGTTCTGGCTCACGATGGCGTACTCGAATCTGCTGCTCGCCGCCGGCACCGTGCTGCTGCTGCGAGCGATGGTTCGCTCCCACCGGCTCTACCGCGGCCAGGTCGTCGCCGTCATCGGCGGGACGCTCGCGCCGTTCGTCGCGTCGCTCGCGTTCTACGGCGGCGTCTCGCCCATCGAGCCGGAGGTGTTCTTCTCGGTGACCGCCGCGGGGTTCTGGCTGGCGCTCACCCGCTACGGTCTGTTCGACGTCGCGCCGGTCGCCCGCGACGCCATCATCCGCGACCTCCCCGACCCGATGTTCGTCGTCGACGGCACCGGCCGCGTCGTCGACGCGAACCCGGCGGCAACAGCCCTGCTCGCCGGCGCCTTCCCGGGCCGCGGGGATTCCGCCGACGCCGCCACCACCGCCGACGGGTCGCGCTCTGCCGACCCGGTCGGGTCGTTCGTCGACGACGCCGTCGCCGGCCTCGACGACGCGTGGCGCGGCGACCTCCGGTCCGTGCTCGCCGGCGACGACGCGCCCGAGGTGGTGCGGTTCGTCGGCGGCGACGAGGTCAGGTACTTCGCGCCGCACACCGTCCCGGCGCCGGGCCGCGACGCCGCCGCCGGCCGCATCGTGCTGCTGCGGGACGTCACGGACGTCGTCGAGCCGCACCGGCAACTCGAACAGCGGAACCGGCAGCTCGAACACGTCGCGGACGTGCTGAGCCACGACCTCCGGAACCTCATCAACGTCGCCGACGGCTACCTCGAACTGGCGCTCGCCGGCGAACCGGACGCCGAAGACCGCGTCCACTCCGCACACCGCCGGATGAACGAACTCATCGAGGAGACGCTGGAGGCGTCCCGCGCCGGCACCGGGACGCCCGACGTGGAGCCGGTGTCGCTGTCGGCCGCCGCGACCCGGGCGTGGAGCAACGTCGACACCGCGGACGCGACGCTCGACGTCGCCGAGGACGTGACGCTGCTCGCGGACGGCTCACAGCTCCGGACGCTGCTCGAGAACCTGTTCCGGAACAGCGTCGAGCACGCCGGCAGCGACGTCGCGGTCACCGTCGGCCGGTTCGCGGACGGCGACGTCGACGGCTTCTTCGTCGCGGACGACGGCCCCGGCATCCCGGCGGCCGACCGCCGCAGCGTCTTCGACCGCGGCCGCACCGGCGACGACGGCGGCACCGGGCTCGGCCTCTCCATCGTGAACGGCGTCGCCGACGCGCACGGCTGGGTCGTGTCGATTGCGGACGCCGACGGCGGCGGCGCGCGGTTCGAAGTCCGCGGCGTCGACGTGGCGCCGACGGCGGCCTCAGCGCCGGATTCGGAGTCAGCGTCAGGGCCAGCGTCGGAGCATTCGTCGGCGTCGTCGGGGGCGGTCGCCGCCGACGAAGGGAGCGGCAGCAGCGACGACGCCGGCAGTCGTCGCGGCGGGAAAAACGGCGGTGCGGCCAGCGCGGAATAGGCGGCGTCGCCGGACGCGGCGGCGGTGCCGACCCGGGTTTCGTCGGCGCTACTCCTCGTCGAGCGTGATGCTGGTCGCCTCGATGATGCGGTCGTCGTCGTGCAGCCGGTCGAGCGCCTCGTCCGGGACGGGGCCGTCGAGGTTGTAGACGGTGAGCGCCTCGCCGCCGATGGTCTCGCGGGCGTTGAACATCCCGGCGATGTTGACGTCGGCGTCGCCGAGGACGGTGCCGATGAAGCCGATGACGCCCGGCTCGTCGCGGTTGCGCGCGACCAGCATGTGGCCGTACGGGACGGCGTCGACGCGGTAGCCGTCGATGCGGACGACCCGCGGGTCGTCGCCGGCGAACAGCGTCCCGTCGACGGTCATCGAGCTGTCGCCGTCGTTGACGGTGACCGAGACGAGCGACTGGAAGTCCTCGGTCTGCCGCGTCTTGCTCTCGGTGACCTCGATGCCGCGGTCCTCCGCGAGCTGCGGCGCGTTCACCGCGTTCACCTCGTATTCGAGCTGCGAGAACACGCCCTTCAGCGCCGACGCCGTCACCAGTTCGACCTCCTCGTCGGCGATGTCGCCCTCGTAGCTCACCTCGACCGACGAGATGCGCTTGCCGAGGAGCTGTGCGGCGATGCGGCCGGCGGTTTCGGCGACGTCGATGTACGGCTTCACGCGCGGGAACGCCGACTCGTCCATCGACGGCGCGTTCAGCGCGTTCATCACCGGCTCGTCGTCGAACGCGGCGAGCACCTGCTTCGCCGTGTCGACGGCGACGTTCTCCTGGGCGGCCTCCGTCGACGCGCCGAGGTGCGGCGTCACGATGACGTCGTCGACGTCGAGCAGCGGCGAGTCCTCGGGCAGCGGCTCCTCCGCGAACACGTCGAGGGCGGCGCCGCGGACCGGGCCGTCCTCGACGGCGTCCGCGAGCGCGGCCTCGTCGACGATGCCGCCGCGGGCGCAGTTCACGAGGATGCCGTCGCCGAGCGCCTCCAGCTCCTCGGCGCCGACCATCCCCTCCGTCTCGGGGAGCAGCGGCGTGTGGATGGTCGCGAAGTCCGCGCGGGAGAGACACTCGTCGAGCTCTTCGACCAGTTCCGCGCCGAACTGGTCGGCGCGCTCCTCGGAGATGTACGGGTCGTAGACGACGAGGTCCATGCCGAGCGAGTCGAGCCGCTTCGCCACCTCCTGGCCGACGCGGCCGAGCCCGACGATGCCGAGCGTCTTGTGGTTGAGTTCGCGGCCGAGGTAGTCGCCTTTCGCCCACTCGCCCTCCTTCAGCCGGGCGTGCGCCTGCGGGATGGAGCGCGCGGCGGCGAACGCCATCGCGACGGTGTGCTCGGCGGCGGCGCGGACGTTCCCCTCCGGCGCGTTCGCGACGATGACGCCGTGGTCGGTCGCGGCGTCGATGTCGATGTTGTCGACGCCGATGCCGGCGCGGCCGACGATGACGAGTTCCGGCGCGGCCTCGAACAGTTCCTCGGAGACGTCGGTGCCGGAGCGAACGATGAGCGCGTTCGCGTCGGCGACGGCGTCCAGAAGCGCCTGCCCGTCGAGGTCGTAGCCCGTTTCGACCTCGTGGCCGGCGTCTCGCAGCAGCTCCAGCCCGGCGTCGGACACCGGGTCGGTGACGAGTACCTTCATGCTCCGAGGGAGCCTCGGCGCTCGGGTAAGCCTTTCTCCGTCGGCGGAACCTGCCCCGCCGAACCTATCCACGGACGCGCACACCGAACCCCTCCGTTTCGGGTGGAGTATCCGAACACCTGGGGTGAAACCGAGTCACAAACCGCGTCGCCGGCGCGGTCGGCGCTGCGTTGCCGCCGGCGTTGCGTTGCCACCGCCGCTACATCGCTGCCGCGTCGCCGCCGCTGCTGCACCGATAGTCGACGTTGCTGCCGCCGCGTCGCCGTCACTCGGCTTCCGCTTCCGGGGCGCGGCCGTACCCCATCTCCTCGATGCACGACCGCATCTCGTCCTCCTCGGCGTGCTTGTGGAGCCGCGTCGGCGTGTCGCAGTAGAACACGTCGCCGTCGTGCCGCAGCGTCAGGTCGCGCTCGTCGCCGAACAGTTCCGCGGTGACGACGACTCGGCGCCCCTCGCGCAGCGTGTCGAGAATCTCCTCGGTCGTCAGCTCTCCGGCGTCGACGCGGAGTGGGTCCATGCATACCGCTCGGGGTCGGCGGCTAATGGATTTGTCGCGCCGCCCCAGAATCGCCGGCGGTCAGGAGTCGGTAGCGGTCGGCAGGGGGCAGTCGTAATCGGTCGTCAGCGGTCGGCCGTCGCCGTCAGTTCGTCGTGGATTTCGAGCCGCCTTCGCTGGCCTGCTCGACGCTCTCGACGGGCGGCTCCGCGCCCTCCGCGGCCTCGGCGCCCGCCAGTTCCTTGTCGGTGTCGACGTGCCACCGGTCGACTTCGCTCTCGTACTCGGCGAGCCGGTCGGACACCGCCTGCTTCAGGTCGTCGTCGTTGACGTTCACCTCGAAGACGAACTCCTCGTCGGCGCCGCCGCGGTTCGTCTGCTGGATGTTCGCCGACACCAGTTCGTTGTCGAAGTAGTACGGCGCGAGCTGCGTCATCACGTTCCGGTAGACGGTGTCCTCCACCTTCCGGACGGCCTTCCGGCCGGCGGAGTCGGCGGCGCGGGCGACGTGGTCGATGGAGTCTTTCCACGACGACAGCGCGCCCTCGCTGTCGCCCTCCTCGACTTTCTCGTACGCGCCGGAGAGCTTTTCCCCGGCGGTCTGGAGGTCCTCCTCCGGCGTCTTCCCCTCCTTCTCGCCGGCGCCCTCGCCGACGCTGGCCTGCTCGGCCGTCTTCTCGGAGACGTCGCTGCGGAGATGCTCGTGCACCTTCGGCCGCCACTCGTTCCACGCCTCGAAGGCGTCGGGGTACTCCTCGCTGGCGTCGGCGTCCCGGAGCGCGCGAGTGATGCGTTCGCCGTGTTCGACGACGTCGCCCCACTCGCCGCGCTGTTTGAACCCGGAGATGCTCTCCTCCATTGCGGTTGGCGACCCGCTACGTGGCGGAACCGTATAAACGTCTCTCCGCCGTCGTGCGGTCGTCTGACGCGTGAACGGTTCCCACGGACGCGGTGGGGTTGCCGCCGGATTCGGTCGTCGCCCACGGCGGCTTACAGCGTCTCCTTGTACGCTTCGAGCGTCTCCTCGACGTCCTCGTCGGTGTGGGCGTACGAGACGAACTGGGACTCGAACTGGTTCGCGGTGAGCCAGACGCCGCGGTCTTTCATCTCCTGCCAGAACACGCGCTCCCAGCGGTCGGTCGCCGCCGCGGCGACGTCGGCGGCGTTCTTCGGGCAGAGGTCGTACCGCGGACACGACTCGCGCTGCCGGCAGCCGGCCTGACAGTGCCCCTCGAACGTCTCGGGCGCCTCGCGCGTGAAGACGGTCTTGAACATCGAGTCGGTGCCGACGACCGTGTACTCCGGGGCGCGGTCCTCGCAGATGTCCTGGATGCCGGCGCGGAGCTTCTCGCCGAGCCGGTTCACGTGGTCGTACACGTCGTTTTCGGCGGCGTAGCTGAGGTACTCGTAGCCGGCCGCCATCGTCACCGGGTGGCCGGAGAACGTCCCGGACTGGAAGACGTCGCCGGCGGGCGTGAACTGCTCGACGATTTCGGCGCGGCCGCCGACCGCGCCGACCGGGAAGCCGCCGCCGATGATCTTCCCGAACGTCGTCAGGTCCGGCGTGACGCCGAACTTCCCCTGCGCGCACTGCAGGCCGCCGACGCGGAAGCCGGTGATGACCTCGTCGAACACGAGCAGCGCGCCGTGGTCGTCACACAGCGACCGCAGCGTGTCGTGGTAGCCGTCGACCGGGTGGACGATACCGGTGTTCCCGAGAATCGGCTCGGTGAGCACCGCCGCGATGTCGTCGCCGTGCTCCGCGAACACCTCGGTCACCGCCGCCTCGTCGTTGAACGGCACCGCGATGGTGTGCTCGGCGAACGACTCCGGGACGCCCGGCGTCGACGGCTGCGTCTCCGTCGGGTCGTCGCCCGCCTCGACCAGCGTCGACTCCTGCGCGCCGTGGTAGCCGCCCTGCATCACGACGATCTTGTCGCGGCCCGTGTAGCCGCGCGCCAGCCGCACCGCCGACACCGTCGCTTCGGTGCCGGAGTTCACGAACCGCAGCATCTCTACGGACGGCACGTGCCGCTCGACGAACTCCGCCAGCTCCACCTCGATTTCGGTCGGCGCGCCGTACATCGGCCCCTGGCTGCTGTGCTGCTGAATCGCCGCCTGCACCGGCTCCGGCGCGTCGTGGCCGTACAGCAGCGGCCCGTACCCCATCACGTAGTCCACGTAGCGGTTCCCGTCCGCGTCGACGACGTGCGCGCCGTCGCCGCGCTCGACGAAGAACGGGTACGGCCGCGTCGCCCGCACGGAGGAGTTGACGCCGCCGGCCAGCACCGAAAGCGCCCGGTCGTACAGCTCCCGCGAACGCTGATGATTCATGGGCGACGCTACGACCGGACCGCTGAAAGTAGTTTCCGGCTCACGTCGCGTCGCGCGCGGGCTCGACGGGCCGGACTTCGCTGCAGTACAGCGACCGCGCCTGCCCGTCGTCGTCGGTCGGCGGGGACGCCGGCCGCACGACGTAGCCGTCCTGCAGCCGCGAGAGTTTCACCGGCGCCCGGTCCACGGTCGGCGGGTTCTCCGGCGCCTCGTCCCAGTCGTCGGAGCAGTCGTCACACCACTGCATGTCTGCGCCGACGGCTGGCACACAGGAGTAGGCCGCAGAATCGGCGGACTGCGTCGGAGTCCGTCGGGCGTCGCTGCCGCGTCCGCCGGCGGAGACCGGCGGTCCGTCGGGACGGGCGTGTCGACGGCGCGCGCCGCCGACAGCCGGTCCAGTGGTCCAACCTAGACGCGTCGCCGGGTCGGCGACTGCGGCGGCCACGGGGCGTGGCGGATACATCCACGTGGCGGCGCCGGCCGCCCGGATGAGCACCAGCGGAGGCGGCCGAACGCGCCCCGAGGCCGCGTCCGCGTCGGCGACGCGACGGGCGTCGAGGTCGGAGGGCGATGGTCGTGAAGCGGTACGTGCTTGCTGCGGAGCGATACTGCGTCGAGCGCGCGGCCGAGGGAGGCCGCGGACCGAATCGGGACAAGACCGCGGACCGACCCGAGACGAGCCGGCGGGCCGAGCCGGGACGAGTCAGCGAGCCGATTCGAACCGGAGTCGGTGCCTACACCGCGTCGGGCCCGGTCTCTTCGGTCCGAATCTGGTAGGCCTCGTCGACGGGGAGGACGAACACCTTCCCGTCGCCCTTCTCGCCGGTCCGCGCGGCGTCGCTGATGGCCTCGGCGACGTCGGACGCGGGGACGTCGGCGACGACGCACTCCACTTTCACCTTCTGGTGGAGGTCGACGGTGTACTCCTCGCCGCGCCACTGGCCCTTCTTCGCGGGCTGGCTGCCGCGGCCGGAGACGTTCGTCACCGTGAGCGACGGCGCGCCGATTTCGGCGAGCCCCTTCTTCACGTCTGAGAGTTTGTCGGGCCGAATGTACGCCATCACCATCTTGATGTCGCGGCTCTCGGGTTCGCCGCCGTCGGTGCGGATTTCGCGACCGCCGTCAGTACGGATTTCGCGGCCGCCGTCGGTGCGAATCTCCTCGCCGCCGTCGGTCCGCACGTCGGTGCCGCCGTCAGTGCGGGCCTGGGCGCCGCCGTCGGCGACCGCGGGCTCGTCGGTTCCGCTCGTGAACTCGGGGTACGCGGAGAGGCCGTGCTCGCTCTGGTCGAGACCGGCTTCCTCGTCCTCGTGGCTGACGCGGAGGCCGATGACTGCGTCGATGGCTTTCATCGTGATGTAGGTGGTGACGACTGTCCAGGCGACGATAACGGCTGCGCCGACGACCTGAATCGCGAGCTGCGGGACGGAGAAACCGGCGACGTCGAAGAACGGGATGAGGATGGTCCCGATGATGCCGGCGGAGCCGTGGACCGCGAAGACGCCGCAGACGTCGTCGATCTTCAGCGAGTCGACGACCCAGCGGTAGACGATGGGCGTCTGCGCGCCGCCGATGAGACCGATGACGATGGCACCGGTCCAGGTGACGTGCGCGCAGGCGCCGGTGATGGCGACCAGGCCTGCGAGCAGGCCGTTCGCGGCGAACAGCGGGTCGGTGTCGCCGGTCCGCATCGAGGTCACGATGGTGGACGCGATCGCGCCGGTCCCCATCGCGAGCGTCGTGTTCAGGGCGACGCGGCCGAGCGCCGCGCCCTGGAAGGCGCCGTCGGCCGTGAGCACGGTCGCCTGCGTTCCGACGTTGAACGCGTACCAGCCGAACGCGAGGATGAGCGTCCCGATGACCGCGAACAGGACGCTGTGGCCCGGAATCGCGTTCGCGGAGCCGTCCTCGGAGAAGCGGCCTTCGCGCGGCCCGAGGACGTACGCCGCCGTGAGGCCGGCGACGCCGCCGAGCGCGTGGACGACCGTCGCGCCGGCGAAGTCCTTGTAGCCCGCGCCGATTGCCTGGCCGAGGTAGCCGGCCGACGAGAGCAGGCCGTTGCCGCCCCACGCGAACCCCTGAATCACGGGGTAGATGACGGCGGTCATGACGACCGCGAGGACGACGTACGCCTCGAACTTGATGCGGCCCGCGACGGCGCCGGAGACGATGGTCGCCGCCGTCATCGCGAAGACGGCGCCGAACAGCCAGCCGATCCACGCCGTCGGGTCGTTGACGTAGGCGAACGCCGAGGCGACGCTGAACGGGTCACCGTCGGTCGTCAGGTAGCCGGCGAGGCTCGCGATGCCCGCGCCGAGCAGGAAGTAGACGACGACGCCGAGCGACCAGTCCATCAGGTTCTTCATGACGACGTTCCCGGCGTTCTTCGCCCGGACCTGCCCGGCTTCCAGCAGCGCGAACCCCGGCTGCATGAAGAAGATGAGGAACGACACCATGAGCACCCAGACGGCGTTCACGCTGTTCGCGATCGCCGTCACGTCCGTCTGCAGGAGGAACGGTTCCATCACTCGACCCCTCCGATTGGTACACACTTGTTCACCGATTCCGTTGTATCCGTTTGGTCTGCGCACATCTGCACGCCGAGTAGGCTGAAACGGAAGGGCATAAAGGTTGGAGTTGAAAAATAACAAATTGCGGCTGGAAAATCGGCCAAACTGCCAATCTATTGCGGAATCAGATGTGTATAAGGACGTATTACCGCGAACTGGTTGGCAAACGTTGCAAAGAAACTCGACGCTCGTAATGTAAACAATCTGTCTATTCGGGTACTATCCGGCCGATTTCCCTCGCGCGCGCCACACCGACACACGTGTGAGACACTCACGCTCGCAAAAACTGCCGGCCGCGTCGGGGTGCCGCGCATCGTCGGTCGCCCGTCGGTCTGTCGGCCCGTCGCGCGTCGCCGCCGCCGCCGGCGGTCGCCGCCTCGGCTCGCTACTCGCGGAGCACGACGAGGTAGGTCAGCGCGGCGATGACGACGGTCGCGACCGCGAGGTTCCTCGGCGTGAACGACGCGACCCCGACGTAGTCCGCTGCGAACAGCGCGACGGCGCCGAACACCGCCGACAGAACCAGGTCGATACCGATGAGCACGCGGATGTCGCCGTCTGAAGCCATCGTCCGTGCCGTGTCGCGCGCGGACTTCAACCCTCCGCCGACCACCGCCGGACGACTGCCCCGGGCGACTGACCCAAGACGGCTGCCCGGGTCAGAGCGCGACGGCGTCGTCCTCCAGCGTCGGGAACCGCTCGGCGGCGTCCGACCAGTCCGCCTCCAGTTCCTCGTCGGTCAGGAGGCAGTCGTCGAGCGCCGCGCGGAGCGCCGCCTCGTCGACGTCGCGGCCGATGACGACGAACTCGGTGCGGCGGTCGCCCCACTCGTCGTGCCACTCCACGTCCGGGTGCATCCGGCGCTGCATCTCCCGGCGCGACTCCGACATCGCCGCCATCCACTCGCCGGACGGCTCCACACGGACCGACGGCCCGGCCTGCTCGACGTGCAGCGCGACGTCGTTCCGCCCCGCGACCCACACCCGGCCCTTCGACCGCAGCACCGACGACGGCAGGTCGTCCAGCAGCGACGCGAACCGCTCGGGGTGCAGCGGCCGCCGCGCGCGGAACACGAACGAACCCACGCCGTACTCCGCCTCCGGGCCGTGTTCGTGCCCGTCGTGGCTGTCGTCGCCGTGTTCGTCGTCGTGACCGTCACCGTCGCCGTGGCCGTGCTGGTCTGCGTGTTCGGCGGCGCGCTGCCACGCCGCGGTTTCGCTGACCGTGTCGTGGTCGAACAGCCCGGTGCCGAGCAGGTCGGCCGGGTCGACCGCGCCGTGCGTCGTCTCGACGATTCGGGCCTCCGGGTTCAGCCGCCGGAGCAGCTCCACGGTCTCCGCGAGCGCGTCGTCGTCGACGCGGTCGGTCTTGTTGCACAGCAGGACGTTCGCGCACTCAACCTGCGCGACCAGGAGCTCCGACAGCGGCCGCGTCTCGCCGGCGTCCCGCTCGACCTGCCCCGGCCGGCGACGCCGAATCTCCTCGGTCTCCACGACGTCGTCGTCCGCCAGCGTCTCCCGGAACGTCTCGGCGTTGACGACGGTGGCGAGCGTGTCGAGGTCGTACGGCGCCGAGGCCGCGCCGGTGGTGAACTGCTGAGCGACCGGCGCCGGCTCCGAGATACCGGACGACTCCACGACGAGCGTGTCGAAGTCGCGTTCGCGCGCCAGCCGACTCACCGCGACCTCCAGGTCGTCCCGGAGGTCACAGCAGATACAGCCGTTCGACAGCTCCGCGACGCCGTCGCTGCCCGCCTGCACCCGTTCGGCGTCGACGTTCACCTCGCCCATGTCGTTGACGAGGACGGCGATGCGGCGGTCGCCCGGATTCGACAGCAGGTGGTTCAGCGTCGTCGTCTTCCCGGCGCCGAGCGCCCCGCTGAGGACGGTGACGGGAATCCCACGGCTCATAGTGGTCTGGTACCGCCACGCACACTTAGCCTCCTCGCCTCCTCGCCTCGTCGCTTCCGCCGCCCCTCGCCTCGTCGCTTCCGCCGCCCCGGTCGCTTCCGGCTGCTGCGCTTCCCGCGGCAGCGCGACCGCCCCGACACGCTTTTGGGTTCTTCATGGTAGTTGTGGGCATGAACCTCACTGACCGAATCGCCGCGTTCCGCGAGACGGTCGAGGAGTGGCTCCGCGGCCTCTATCACGGCATGATCTCCCACCCGGCGTACGAACTCATCGAGAAGGAGGCCGAAGACCAGGAGGACGCGTTCCTGCTGGCGTGCTTCCCGGACGCGTTCGGCATCCCGAGTCCGGTGTCGTACTACACCGCCGAACTGCTGCCGTACCTCGGCGAGGAGTTCGAGCAGTGGGAGCGCCGGATGTGGGACCGCGGCTCGGTGCTCGAACGCAAGGGCCAGCAGTACCACTTCTGATGGACCCGTTCGTCTTCTTCGGCGGCAAGGGCGGCGTCGGCAAAACCACCGTGTCATCGGCGTACGCGCACAGGTGCGCACGCGAGGGCGTCGACACGCTGCTCGTCTCGACCGACCCGGCCCACAGCACCGCCGACGTGTTCGACCAGTCGTTCTCGGACGACCCGACGCCGGTCGACGGCTACGACGCCCTCGAGGTCATGGAGATCGACCCGGAGGAGGCCGTCGACGAGCACCTGCTCGGCATCAAGCGCCAGCTCGGCGACCAGGTCAGCCCCGCCATCGTCAACGAGATCGACCGGCAAATCGAGCTGGCCCACCAGACGCCGGGCGCCCACGAGGCGGCGCTGTTCGACCGCTTCATCGACGTGATGCGCGACGCCGACCACGACCGCGTCGTCTTCGACACGTCGCCGACCGGCGGGACGCTCCGGCTGCTGTCGCTGCCGGAGTACCTCGGCGGCTGGATCGACCGGCTGCTCGAGAAGCGCGAGTCCAGCGTCGACCTGTACGAGAAGGCCGCCATCGGGAACCGCGAGCCGCGCCGCACCGCCCTCGGCGACCCCATCATCGCGCGGCTCCGCGACCGCAAGGAGAACTTCGAGTTCGCCGGCGAGACACTCCGGGAGGACGCGTCGTTCTACCTCGTCGCGAACCCGGACGAACTCTCCGTGCGGGAGACGCGCCGCGCCGTCGACAGCCTCGCCGACCGCGACCTCTCGGTGGCTGGGCTCGTCGTGAACCGACTGACTCCGGAGCCCGACCCGGACGAGAACGGCCGCGGCGCCCGGTTCCTCCGCGACCGCGTCGAGACCGAACGCGAACGGCTGGCCGAACTCGAATCCTCGTTCGACCCGCCGGTCGTCGCGACCATCGAGACCCGCGTCTCGGAGGTGAAAGGCGACCTGCTCGACGAGGTCGCCGCCGAACTAGACGTCCCGGTCGACGCTCCCGCCTGAACGCCGCGGGGTCGCGCGACTGACGGCTCACCGCCCACGCCGCCGGCGACGATTCTGCGGTCGCGTCGGCGCCGATTCCGCGTTCGCGTCGGCGTTGACTCAGCACCAAACCTCCTTCTCGGCGCCGCTGCGGTGTGAATTCGTGAGCGATACAGAGGTATCAGTACACGAACGTAACACTTAATGACTATATATCCTTGGGGGACGGTGGACCATGGTACAAATTGCCGTGCTCGTCATCGCCTCGCTCATCACGTTCACCGCGGGGTACGTCGCGTACTCCCGCTACCTGAGCCAGTTCGTCGAACTGGACGAGGAGGCGGAGACGCCGGCACACAAGTACGAAGACGGCCAGGAGTACGTACCGGCGAAGAAGTCGGTACTGCTGGGGCATCACTATTCGAGCATCGCGGGCGGCGCGCCCATCGTCGGCCCGATCACGGCGGGGGCGGCGTTCGGCTGGCTCCCCGCCATCGCGTGGATCGCCATCGGGAACCCACTGATGGGCGCCGTCCACGACTTCATGTCGCTGTCCGCCAGCGTCCGACACGAAGGGAAGTCCATCGGCTACATCGTCGGCGAGTACGTCGGGGAGCGCGGGAAGGACATGCTGCTGTGGTTCGCCTTCCTCACCATCATCCTCGTCATCGCCGTGTTCGCGCTGGTGGTCGGCGTCGTCTTCGACGCCTACCCGTCGTCGGCGACCGCGAGCATGATCTACATCACGCTCGCGCTGCTGTTCGGCGTCTACCTCTACCAGCTCGACCTGCCGTTCCTGCCGGGCGCCGTCGCGTTCGTCGCGCTGGTGTTCGGCGGCGTCTGGGTCGGCCTGCAGTTCCCCATCGCGCTCGTCGACACCGGGTCGCACGCCGCCGACACCGTCTACCTGCTCGGCGACGCCGCCGCGTGGAACTGGCTGCCGCTGTCGGAGGCGCAGAACCCGAACGTCGCCGCGTGGGTGCCGGTCATCCTCGTGTACGGCTTCGTCGCCAGCGTCCTCCCGGTGTGGGTGCTGCTGCAGCCGCGCGACTTCCTGACGTCCAGCCTGCTGTACGTCGGCGTCGGCGGGATGCTGCTCGGCGTCCTCGTCGCGACGGTCATGGGGCTGTTCGGCGGCGGCTTCTCCGTCGCCTTCTCCGGGACGACCTACACCAGCCTGCAGACGAATCTGCCGGCGTTCCTCGGGTTCAACAGCGCGCTCGGGCCGCTGTTCCCGTTCCTGTTCGTCACCATCGCCTGCGGCACCATCAGCGGCTTCCACTCGCTGGTGTCGTCCGGGACGACGGCGAAACAGCTCGACCGGGAGACCGACGCCCGCGACATCGGCTACGGCGCGATGCTCGGCGAGGGGCTGCTCGCGACCACCGCGGTCGCCGCGCTCGCCATCATCGGCACCACGAACTTCGGCTCCGGGCTCGCCGGCGCGCTCGCCAACTTCCCGGCGGGCGGCGCCGTCATGCTCGGCGCCGGCTTCGGCATCCCGACGGCCGCCGGCGCCGCGTTCATCGGGCTCGTGTTCGTCAGCTTCCTGCTGACCTCGACCGACACCGCGGTCCGGCTCGGCCGCTACATGTTCGAGGAGATCATCGGCACCCCGGAGACCAGCGTCGAGCAGGCGACGACGAACCGCTACGTCAACGCCGGCATCCTGCAGTGCATCCCGGCGTACCTGCTCGTCGCCTCCGGCCAGTGGGCGAGCCTCTGGCCGCTGTTCGGCAGCGCGAACCAGACGCTCGCGGCGCTCGCGCTGCTGGCGGCGACGCTGTGGCTCGCGAACTGGGACGACAGCAAGCAGCTGCTCAGCACCGGCGTCCCGCTCGTGTTGATGCTGGCGGTGACGCTCACCGCGCTGCTGTGGATCGGGCTGTACCGCGCCCCGACGTCGCTGCTCGCGGCGGACGGGCTCGTCAACCAGATATCGTTCGTCGTCCAGATCATCATCTCGCTCACCCTGGTCTACCTCGCCGCCTCGCTCGCGAAAATCGGCTACGACAACATCAAGAAGGCGCGCGGCTCGCTCCCCGAAGGCGCGATGCCGAGCGACGACTGACTCGCGGGCGAACGCCGCCCTCGAACCGCGGTTCTTTTCGCAGCAATCCCCGGCAGCGACTCGGCTCCAACGCGGGACGAGCGCCGGCCGCTACCGGCGGAGCAGCCGCGAGAGCCGGCCGAGAATCCTGCCTCCTTTCGCGTCGTCCTCGTCGTCCGCCCACGGCGCGAACGCGCGCCAGACGTCGGCGGAGTCGCTGGCGACGTGCGCCTCCTCGTCGGGGGCGACGACGACCAGGTTCACCTCGTAGTGGCCGTAGTAGCCGTACTTGATGAGGGTCCGGTCGCGGAAGCCGGCGACGCGCGACCGGACGTCGTCGGTGAGTTCGGGGACGACGAACACGAACGTGAAGTCGGTGCGCTGGTGCTCCTCGTCCGGGTCGAGCCAGTCGTCCGCGAGGTCGTGGCCGAACGCGACCGCGTCGTCGAGGTCGGCGACGGTGAGCCGGTCGGCGCGCCGGGCGAACACGTGCTCTTCGACGGAGTGGTTCGCGTAGTTGATGGAGGGGTGGATGAACTGCTTGTGGTTCTCCATGCGGAGCTGGCCGTACAGCGCGTAGCGCTCGCCGTCGACCCGACGGTCCCGTTCGAGGTCGTAGTTGAACCGCAGCGTGTCGGCGACCCGGTCGAAGTACTCGTCGTCCCAGGCGGGCGCGTCCGGCGCCGGCTGGTCGTCGTCGACAGCCGCGTCGACAGCGTCGTCAGCGTCCCCTGGGTTCGCGGCGTCGTCCGCCGGGCCGCCGTGGCTCATCCGTCCGCCTCGGCGTCGCCGTCCGCGTCGTCCGGCTCGTACGGGTGGACGTCGTCGACGGACGGCGCGCCGACCACGACGACGCGCGTCGCGACGCCGTCCTCCGGGACGTGCGCGTACTGCGGACTCGCCGGTTCGACGACGAACGCCTCGTCGGCGCCGACGACGTACTCGCCCTCCGGCGTGTCGACGTGGAGTTCGCCCTCGACGACGTAGAACACCTCCTCCTGGTCGTCGTGGTAGTGGTACGCGAGCGGGATTGCCTCGCCGGGGGCGACGTCGTACCGGTGGACGGCGACGTGTTCGAGGCCGGCGACGTCGCTGACGGACCGCTGTTCGGACGGCCGGTCGGGCGTCGGTTCGAGTTCGTCGACGTCGACGTGATGGTAGCTCATACCACCCGATTGTCGCGGGCGGCTAAAACTGCCACGACAACCGTTACAGTTCTCCGGTGCACACGGACGCCCATGGGAGGAACTGACACCGAGGCCTGCGGCCGCTGCGCGATGAGTTCGACCGCCGGCCTGGTCGACGGCGACGCCGACCCGTTCGACGGCGACCGCATCGAACTCTCCGACCGCGAGGCGCGCGCCGCGTCGCCGGCGGCGTGGCTCGGCGGGGTCGTCTCGCGGCTCGACGGCTGGGTCGAGTCGCTCACCTACGACCGCTGACCCACGGACCGCTAACACGAATCAGCGCCGGAAAACCAGGTCGTACCGGGCCGAGGCGGCTGGTCTGACCGTCCGACCCGCCCATCCGCAGCGTCGCCCGCCGCGAGTCGCTACGACTCTTCGTCCTGCCGGAGCCGTTCGACGACCGCCTCCGCGAGCGACGCGAACGTCGCCTCCGCGGGCACGACGTCGACGTCGACGCCGGCGTCCTCGGCGGTCTCCCGCGTCGGATGGCCGATACAGCCGACGACGGCGTCGGCCAGTCCGTCCCGGGCGGCGTCGCGGACGCCGCGCTCCTCGGCGGCGTCGAGGAAGTGCGTCACCGTCAGCGACGACGTGAAGCAGGCGCCGTCCAGGTCGCCGGCGGCGGCGCGTTCGGCCGAGTCGCCGCTGCCGTCCGGCCGCACCAGCCGGTATAGCACTGTCTCGTGGACGTCCGCGTCGGCGTCGCGGAGCCCGTCGAGCAGCACCGGGCTGCCGTGGTCCGACCGCGCCACCTCGACGGAGACACCCGCCGCGCCGTCGCTGAACGCGCGGACCAGCCCGGTCGACGAGTACTCGTCGGGCACCAGGTCGACGGTCCAGCCGGCGTCGCGCGCCGCGTCGGCCGTCGACGGGCCGATGGCGGCGACGGCCGTCTCCGACGGCTCCCAGCCGCTCTCGGCGGCGAGTTCGACGCCCGTCTTCGACGTGAACACGGTCCAGTCCGCCGGCGCCGGCGTCGCGCCGGTCGGCTCGACGGCGAGCATCGGGTCCGGGACCGGCTCGGCGCCGAGCGAGTCGAGCAGTTCGACGGCCGAACTGAGCCGGTCGTCGTCGGGGCGGAACACCGCGACCGTCGGCGTCGCGGCGTCGTCGCCGCCGTCCGCCGCCGAATCTGCGGCGCCCGATTCGGTCCGCCCCGTGGTTTCGACGTCGGTTGCGTCGCCGCCGTCGACGTCGACGTCGGCGTCGCGGTCGGCGTCGCTGGCGCCGGTCATTCCGCATCACCAGCCGAGTCGCGCTCGCCGTCGGCGTCACCGGGCGCGTCGGGCGTTGCGACGGCAGTCGCCGCGGCGTCGCCGCGGCCACGCAGGAACTCGACGACGCGCTCGCGGGTCGCGGCGACGTCGCCGATGACGGTGACTGCGGGCGGTTCGATGCCGGTCTCGTCGCGCACCGACACGATGCTGTCGAGGGTGCCGACGGCGACCCGCATGTCCGGCCACGTGCCGCGTTCGACCAGCGCCACCGGGGTTTCCGGCGGCATGCCGGCGTCGCGGAGCACCGCGGTGTAGTCGGGGAGCCGGCCGACGCCCATCAGGACGACGATGGTGCCGCCGGTGTCCGCCAGCGCCGGCCAGTCGACGGCGGACTCGTCTTTCGTCGGGTCCTCGTGGCCCGTGACGAACGAGACGGAGGAGGCGTGCTCGCGGTGGGTCACCGGGATGCCGGCGACGCCGGGCGCGGCCACCGCCGACGTGACGCCCGGGACGACCTCGAACGGGACGCCGTGGTCCGCGAGGTGTTCGGCCTCCTCGCCGCCGCGGCCGAACACGAACGGGTCGCCGCCCTTCAGCCGGACCACGGTCTCGCCGTCGCGGGCGAGTTCGACCAGCCGGTCGTTCGTGTACTCCTGGCTGGTGCGGTCGCCGCCGGCGCGCTTCCCGACGTCCTCGCGGCGCTCCGCCGGGACGGTGGAGAGGATTTCGGGGCCCGGGAGCTTGTCGTGCAGCACGACGTCGGCTTCGTCGAGCAGGCGCCGCGCCTTCACCGTCAGCAGCTCCGGGTCGCCCGGCCCGGAGCCGACGAGGTAGACGGTGCCGACCCCGTCGTTCGTCGCCTCCGTCTCCTCGTCCGACTCCGCGTCCGCGTCGGCGTCCGCGGAAGCGTCGGCGTCAGCGTCGTCGCTCACACCGCCGTCACTCATCGGCCCCTCCGGCGTCCGCTTCCCGTTTCGCCTCCGCGGTCCCGTCGTCGGCGTCGCGTTTCGCCTCGGCGATGAGTTCGGCGGCGCCGCGGTCGGCGAGTTCCGCGGCGAAGTCGGCGGCGGCGCTGGCGTGCTGCTGCACCGGAAGGTCGCGGGACGCCGACACTTCGTCCTCGCCGTCGGCCGACAGCACCCGGACGCGGACCTGGACGTGTTCGCCCTGCAGCAGCGCGTGGACGCCGATGGGCGCGACGCAGCCGCCGCCGAGCTCCGCGAGGACGGTGCGTTCGACCGTCGTGCAGACCCGGGTGCGCGGGTGGTCGATCGCGTCCCGGACCGCCTCGACGACGTCGCTGTCGGCGGCGGTGACGGCGATCGCGCCCTGACCGGGCGCCGGGACGAACTCGCCGCGTTCGAGCCGCTCGACCTCGTACTCGTCGCGGTGGAGCAGGTCCGACCGCCGGAGGCCGGCCTCCGCGAGCACGATGGCGTCGAGTTCGTGCTCCGGTTCGTACTCCATCGCGCCGCGCTGGAACTCCGAGAGGTCCTCGAACCACTCCTCGACGGTGCGTTCGTACGCCGCGTCGTCGTCGTCTCCGTCGTCGTCCCGGCTGGCGTCCGGGTCGCCCTTCCGGTCGCGGTCGGCGTCGACGCGCGCCTCGTGTTCGCGCTGGAGGCTCGGCGCGATGAGCTTCTGGAGCCGCGTGTCGACGTTGCCGCGGAGCGGCACCACGTCGAGGTCCGGCCGCGCCGACAGCAACTGGGCTTTCCGCCGGAGCGACGACGTCCCGACGGTGGCGCCCATCGGCAGGTCGTCGACGCCGCCGCCGTCCGGCGTCACCAGCACGTCGCCCGACGGCGCGCGCTCGGGGACGCCGGCGACCGTCAGCCCGGCCGGCATCTCCGTCGGCATGTCCTTCATCGAGTGGACGGCGGCGTCGGCGTCGCCGTCGAGGACGCGCTCGTCGAGCGCGCGGACGAACGCCCCGGTCTTCCCGAGCCGCGTGATGAGTTCGTCTGTGAGGCGGTCGCCGCGCGTCTCGACCTCCAGCAGTTCGACGTGGCGGCGCCGGCGTTCGAGCGCCTCCTGTACGCTCACGGCCTGCCGGCGCGCCAGCGCTGACCCCCGCGTGGCGAGCCGCAGCGTCCAGTCTGTCATACCGTTCGATGCGTCGCCGCCGGCGAAAAGGTCCTCGCTTTGCCGCGCAGTGCCGCCGGCCGACTGCCGCGCCGCTCGACGGCGACACCGCTGGGCCTCGAACGCGGTGCCGCCGCGCGGTCGGCGGGACGTTTATGCGCTGCGCGACGGTATCACGGACGATGCCCCGGCTGAGTTCGGCGGCCGGCGGCGCGGCGCTCGCGGCCTGCGGGACCGCGCTGGCGGCGGTTCACGCCGTCCACGCGACCCAGATGCCGTTCGTCGCCGGGCTGTTCGAGGCGTGGGCGCCGCTCGTCGTCGCCGTCGGCGTCGCGGGCTACGGCGTCTGGCTGGCGTGGAGCGGCGCCGACCGCGTCAAGGTGCGGGCGGTGCTCCGCGGCGCGGCCATCGGCGTCGCCGTGATGCTGGTCGTGTTCGTCTGGACGGAGGGGCACCGAATCCTGACGGGCGCCGAAATCGAGCACCTGCCGTTCGTCGTCGCGAACGTCCTGACCGCCGGCATCGCCGTCGGCGTCGTGCTCGGCTCGTACGACGCGCGGTCCCAGCGGGAGCGACGCCGCGCGGAGGCGCTGTTCGCGAACCTCCCGAACCCGGCGCTGTACGTCGAACGAACGCCGAAGGGCCGCCGCGTCGAGGAGGTGAACGAGGCGTTCTGCACGACGTTCGGGACGACCGAGTCGTCGGTCGGCGGCCCGCTGGACGACTGTTTACCGCAGCCGGCGCCGGAGTCGCAGCCGCTGTCGGCGGTGCTGACGAACGACTCGTGGACCCGGTTCCGCTGCGCCGCCGCCGGCGGCCCGGGCGTCCGCGAGTTCGTCGTGACCGCCGCGCCGGGCGGCCAGCCCGGCCACGAGTTCGTGCTGCTCGTCGACATCACCGACGAGGGCCGCCGCGAACGCCGGCTGTCCGTGCTGAACCGGGTGCTGCGCCACGACGTCCGCAGCGCCGTCAACGTCATCGTCGGCCACGCCGAGCAGCTCGCGCCGCCGGACGACCCGCACCGCGAGGTCATCGAGACGCGCTCGGAGGTGCTGGTCGACCTGAGCCGCCGCGCGCGCGACCTCGACCGGCTGCTGTCGGGCGAGACGCCGTCGAGCGTCGTCGACCTCCGCGACCTCGTCGAGCGGCACGTCGACACCTTCGCCGCGGACGCGCCGAGCGTCTCGGTCGACTGCGACCTGCCGGACGACCCGGTGCTGTTCCGCGACAACGGCCTCGTCGGGACGGCCGTCGACGAACTGTTCGCGAACGTCCGCGAGCACGCCGGGCCGTCGCCGTCCGTCACCGTCAGCGTCACCGTCGACGGCGACGCGGCCCGGCTCAGCATCGCCGACGACGGCCCCGGCATCCCCGAGAGTGAGCGCGCCGTGTTGAGCCGCGAGGAGGAGACGGAACTGGACCACGCCAGCGGCGTCGGCCTCTGGTTCGTCACCTGGGTCGTCTCGGACCTCGGCGGCGACGTCGAGGTCGCGGTCGACGACGGGACGACCGTGACGCTGGTGCTGCCGCTCGCCGCGGACGCCGCCGCGGACGACGCCGCCGGGCCGCTGGCCGCCTCGGCGGGCCGCCGCGGCTACCCCGAGCGCGTCCCGCTCGACTCGGCTGGCGGTGCGGACAGCGGCGTCATCGACGCGGACGGCGGTGGCGACGTCGACGACGCGGACGGCGGCGACGTCGAGGACGACGTGGTCAGCGGCGGAAACGTCGACGAGGGCCGCGACGGCGACGTTGACGGCGACGACGCGGGCGCTGGTGCGGACGGGGACGCCGGCGGCGACGCGGAGTCGCGCTGAGCGGCGGCGCAACGTTCGCCGCACCGAAACGGTTTAAGCGGCTGGAGACGGTACCATCGTTCGTGATGCCTGACGCCGTCGTTCCCGCCGGCCGCTGCCCGGAGCGACGCGTCCGAGTCCCGCGACGGGCCCTTTAGGCCCTACTCAATTTCTTCCCCCGATTGCTGGCGGACGATTCACTCGATAGGGACGCTGAGCGTGCGGTATATCGTTAAATTACTAATTCTAAAACGCTGAATTTAAGGGTGTGTGCCGGGCAGTACCGGTAATGACACGCGTGGCACTTGCGTTCAGTGGCGGACTCGACACGACCGTCTGCGTCCCGCTGCTCGAAGAGGAGTACGGCTACGACGAAGTCGTCGGCGTCACCGTCGACGTCGGCCAGCCGGCCGAGGAGTTCGCGGAGGCCGAAGAGACGGCCGACGCGCTCGGCCTCGAACACTACGTCGTCGACGCCCGCGAGGAGTTCGCGGCGCTCTGCATGGAGTCGGTCCGCGCGAACGCGACCTACCAGGGCTACCCGCTCGGCACCGCGCTCGCCCGCCCCGTCATCGCCGAGAAGATTCTCGACGTCGCCGACGAACACGACTGCGACGCGCTCGCACACGGCTGCACCGGGAAGGGGAACGACCAGCTCCGGTTCGAGGCCGTCTGGCGCGCCTCCGACAAGGAGGTCATCGCGCCGGTCCGCGAACTCGGCCTCACCCGCGAGTGGGAAATCGACTACGCCGCCGAGAAAGACCTGCCCGTCGAGGGCGGCAACGAGGGCGCGTGGAGCATCGACACGAACCTCTGGTCGCGCTCCGTCGAGGGCGACGACCTCGAAGACCCGACGTACGTGCCGCCGGAGGACATCTACGACTGGACCGAGACGCCGGGCGGCACGGAGGCCGAGCTCGTCGAGGTCGGCTTCGAGGACGGCTACCCGGTGTCGCTGAACGGCGACGCGGTCGACCCGGTCGACCTCATCGAGGAGCTGAACGACCTCGCTGGCGCGCACGGCGTCGGCCGCACCGACATGATGGAAGACCGCATGCTCGGCCTGAAGGTCCGCGAGAACTACGAGCACCCGGCGGCGACCGTGCTGCTGACGGCGCACGAGGCGCTCGAACAGCTCGTCCTCACGAAGTCCGAGCGCGACTTCAAGCAGACCGTCGACGAGGAGTGGGCCCAGCAGGGCTACAAGGGCCTCGTCGACACGCCGCTGATGACGTCGCTCGAAGGGTTCCTCGAGGCGAACCAGTCGAAGGTCACCGGCACCGTCACCGTGAAGCTGCAGGGCGGACAGGTCCGGCCGGTCGCCCGCGACTCCGAGTTCGCCGTCTACTCCGAGTCGGCGGCGTCGTTCAACACGGAGACCGTCGACGGCATCGAGCAGGCCGACGCCACCGGCGTCGCGAAGTACCACGGCTTCCAGGAGCGGCTGGCGAACGCGGTCGCCGCCAACGCCGCGACGGACGCCGACGCACAGCCCACCGCCACCGACGGCGGCAGCGAGGAGTAACGACGGATGACCGACGGCGACGACGCTGGCGAGGGCCACGCCGGCGACGGCAGCGCTGACGACGGTGACGGCGGCCGCGGCGGCAGCGACGCGGACACCGTGGTGCGCCGCGACCGGTTCGCGGGCGGCCCCGCGCGGTCGTTCCTCTCCAGTCTCGCCGCCGACCGCCGCATCTTCGACGCGGACCTCGCCGTCGACCGCGCGCACGTCGTGATGCTCGCCGAGCAGGGCGTCGTCGCGGACGACGACGCCGCGGTCATCCTCGCGGCGCTCGACGACGTCGAGGCCGCGGGCCACGGCGACCTGCCGGACGGCGAGGACGTCCACGAGGCCATCGAGTCGGCGGTCGTCGACCGCGTCGGCCCCGCCGGCGGCCGGATGCACACGGCGCGCTCGCGGAACGACGAGGTCGCGACGTGCATCCGGGTCAGGCTCCGCGAGGACTTGCTGGACGCCGCCGAGGCGACGCTGACGCTCCGCGAGGCGCTGCTGTCCGCGGCGGCCGAGGAGGCCGAGACGGTGATGCCGGGGTTCACTCACCGGCAGCCGGCGCAGCCGACGACCGCCGGCCACCTGCTGGCGTCGTACGCCTGCGCGCTCGAACGCGACACGGCGCGGCTGCTCGACGCGTACGACCGGACGAACCAGTCGCCGCTCGGCGCCGCCGCGTTCGCCGGCACGCCGTTCGACGTCGACCGCGAGCGCACCGCCGACCTGCTCGGCTTCGACGGCGTCGTCGAGAACGCGACCGACGCGGCGACCGGCCGGGACTTCCTCACGGAGTCGGCGGCGTCGCTGGCGTCGCTCGCCGCGACGCTCTCGGGGCTCGCCACCGACGGCGTCGAGGCCGCGAAGGACGGCTACCTCGTCCTCGACGACGACTACTCTTCGACCTCGTCCATCATGCCGCAGAAGGTGAACCCGGACACGCTGGAACTGGTCCGGGCGGTGTCGGGCGACGCGGTCGGCGACCTGACCGCGCTGCTGACGACGCTGAAGGGGCTGCCGCGGGCGTACAACCGCGACCTGCAGCGCGCGACGCCGCACGTGTGGGACGCCGTCGACGACGTCTCGGAGGCGACGGAGGTCGCCGCCGGCGCCGTCGCGACCGCCGAGTGGGACGAGGCGGCGTGTGCGGCCGACGCGGGCGCCGGCTTCTCCACGGCGACCGGCGTCGCGGACGCGCTCGCGATGGCCGGCGTCCCGTTCCGCACCGCGCACGAACTCGTCGCGGAGGCGGCCGCCGCCCTCGACGCCGGCGGCACCGCGGCCACCGGGAGCGACGACGGGGACGGCGCGGGCGGCGTCGACGCGGAAACGCTGGCCGCAAATCTTGACGCGGCCGCTGAGGAGGTACTTGGGGAGTCCGTGTACGAACACGTGAGCCGCGAGGAACTGCAGTCCGTGCTCGATCCCGCCGGGAGCGTCGCCTCTCGCGACTCCCGCGGCGGGCCGGCGCCCGACGCGCTGGCGGACTCCCTCGCGCGCATGGAATCGACGTACGACGACCACGCCGCGGCGGTGACCGCGCGCTACGAGGCGCTCGACGCCGCGGCCGACGACCGCGAGGAGGCGGTTGCCGACTATGTCTGAGCCGACCCGGCGGCGCTCGCGTCCGCTCCCGCGACGGCGACCACGGCCGCGACGACGAGCGACGGCGCCGCGACCGGCGCCGCGTCCACGACGGCCGGGGATTCCGACCCCGCCGCCGGCCCGTCCGGGCCAGCGAACTACTCGGGTTTCGGATACTCGGTCCGAATCCAACGGCGCGACGGTTTCTCCCCTTCGATAGCGCCGACGCCGTCATTATTTTTCGCTGACAATATCGACGGATTCAAGTCCGTTAGCGGGATACGTGGAGGTACAGCATGACCGAAGCCGAATGCGTCGAGTGTGGGGCGACAGTGACCCTGCACGACGACCTGGAGACCGGAGAGATCATCGACTGTGACACCTGCGGCGCCGAACTGGAAGTCGTCGACGTCTCCCCGCCGGTCCTCGAGCGAGCCCCGGAGCTCGAAGAGGACTGGGGGGAGTGAGATGAAGTTCGGTATCCTCTACTCGCGCATCCGGAAGGACGAGAAGCTGCTGCTGTCGGAGCTCCGCGACCGCGGCCACGACGTCGAGAAGATCGACGTCCGCTCCCAGCGGTTCGGGCTCGACGGGAGCGGCGGCGCGCTCGACTGCGACCTCGTCGTCGACCGGTGTCTCGCGACGTCGCGGTCGCTGTACGCCACGAAGTTCCTGCGGCACTACGGCGTCCCGGTCGTGAACGCGCCGGAGACCGCAGAGACGTGCGCGAACAAGGTGAAGAACACGCTCGCGCTCGACGCCGCCGACGTCCCGACGCCGAACACGGAGGTGACGTTCACGGTCGACGCCGCGCTCGAATCCATCGAGTCGTTCGGCTACCCGTGCGTCATCAAGCCCGTCATCGGCTCGTGGGGACGGCTCATGGCGAAAGTCGAGTCGCGCTCGGCCGCCGAGGCCATCCTGGAGCACAAAGAGACGCTCGGCCACTACGAGCACAAGGTGTTCTACGTCCAGGAGTTCGTCGAGAAGCCGGGCCGCGACATCCGCGTGCTGGCCTGCGACGGCGAACCGGTCGCCGCGATGACGCGCAGCTCCGACCACTGGCTCACCAACGCCGCGAAGGGCGGCGAAACCGCCGCGTTCGACGTCGACGACGAGGTCGAGTCGCTGGTGAAGGCGGCGAGCGACGCCGTCGGCGGCGGCCTGCTCGGCATCGACCTGATGGAGACCGGCGACGGCTACACGGTCCACGAAGTGAACCACACCGTCGAGTTCAAGGCGCTCACCGACGCCGTCGACGTCGACGTCCCGGCGGCGGTCGTCGACTGGCTCGAACTGAAAGCGGACGTCGCCTCCGGGGTGGCGCAGGCGCGATGACGCTGACCGCCTCGGTCGTCGGCGGCTCCGGGTTCACCGGCGGCGAACTGCTGCGGCTCCTCGTCGGCCACCCCGAGTTCGCGGTGGCGCAGGCGACGAGCCGCGAGTACGAGAACCGCACCGTCGGCTACGTCCACCCGAACCTCCGCGACCTCGACCTCCGGTTCACGTCGCCGGAGGACCTCGAGTCGGTGGACGTGCTGTTCGCGGCGACGCCGCACGGCGTCTCGATGCAGCACGTCGACGAGTTCCGCGACGCCGCCGACCTCGTCGTCGACCTGTCGGCGGACTTCCGGCTGCCCGAGGCGGACGCGTACGACGAGTGGTACGACGGCCACGTCGCGCCCGACCACCTCGCGGACGCCGAGTACGCGCTGCCCGAACTGAACCGCGAGAACCTCCCCGGCGCCGACCTCGTCGCCGCCGGCGGCTGCAACGCGACCGCGACGCTGCTCGCGATGAAGCCGCTCGTCGACGCCGGCGTCGTCACCGCCGACGACCGCGTCGTCGTCGACGTCAAGGTCGGCTCGTCGGAGGGCGGCGCCTCCGGCGGCAAGGCGTCGTCGCACCCGGAGCGCTCCGGCGTCGTCCGGCCGTACGCGCCGACCGGCCACCGCCACGAGGCGGAACTGGAGGCGTACCTCGGACTGTCGACCGCGTTCACCGTTCACGCCGTCGACATGACGCGCGGCGCGTCCGCGACGTGCCACGCGTTCCCCGCCGACGCCGTCTCGAAAGGCGACCTGTGGAGCGCGTACCGCGACGCCTACGACGACGAGCCGTTCGTCGACCTCGTCGCCGGCGGCGGCGGCGTCTACCGCTACCCGGAGCCGAAGTCGGTCGCCGGGACGAACCGCGCCGAAGTCGGCTTCGCGCTCGACCCGACGAACGGACGCGTCGTCGCCTTCTGCGCCATCGACAACATGATGAAAGGCTCGGCCGGGCAGGCGGTCCACGCCGCCAACGTCGCGCTCGGCTTCGACGAAACCGCGGGCCTCGAACAGCTGGGGCTGCACCCCGTGGGTGCGCCGTGACCGACGCCCGCACCGACGGCGGCGAGCAGCCGCCGGTCGTCGTGAAACTCGGCGGCGCGCGCGCCGTCGACCCGGCGGGGGCAATCGGCGACGTCGCCCACCTCGTCGCGAACGGGCGGCGCGTCGTCGTCGTCCACGGCGGCTCCACCGCCGTCGACGACCTGCTCGCCGACCTCGGCCGCGACCCGGAGTACGTGGAGACGCCGAGCGGCGTCACCGGCCGGTTCACGGACGAGGCGACGATGGAGGCGTTCGAGATGGCGCTGCCCGGGAAGCTGAACACGGAGATGGTGGCGGCGCTGCACGGCGCCGACGTCGACGCCGTCGGGCTGTCGGGCGTCGACGGCGGCCTCGTCACCGGCCCGCGGAAGTCCGCGGTCCGCGTCGTCGAGGACGGCAAGAAGAAGATTCGCCGCGGCGACCACTCCGGCGTCCCGAAGGCGGTCAACGACGCGCTGTTGACGACGCTGCTCGACGACGGCTACGTCCCCGTGGTCTCCCCGCCGATGCTCGGCGAGGAGAGCGACGGCGACGTGACGCCCGTCAACGCCGACGCCGACCGCGTCGCCGCCGCGGTGGCGGGAGCGGTCGGCGCCGAACTCGTCGTCCTGACCGACGTCGCCGGCGTCTACGCGGACGCCGACGACCCGGACACGCTCATCGACGCCGTCACCACCGCCGCCGAGTTCGCGGACCTCGAAGCCGCCGCCGAGGGGTTCATGACGCGGAAAGTGATGGCGGCGAAGGAGGCGCTGGAGGGCGGCGCGGTCTCCGTCCACGTCTCCGACGCGAACGCCCGCGACCCGATCGTGGCGGCGCTCGACGGCGCCGGCACCCGCATCGACCGCGCCGCGGTCGTCGACGGCGACGCCGACGACGCGACGGAGGTGGAGCAGTGACCGACCGGTCAGTCGACGACGCGGCCGGCGGCGACACACCCGACGACGCCGCTGGCGTCGCCCCGCGCGACATGTCAGCGGCGGCCGTCGAGGGCGCCGGCGAGGGGTTCGTGTTCTCGGAGAAGCCCATCGAACTGGTGTCGGGCGACGGCGTCCACCTGACGGGCGCCGACGGCACCGACTACCTCGACTTCGGCGCGAGCTACGCCTGCGCGCCGCTCGGCCACTGCCCGCCCGGCGTCGTCGACGCCGTCCAGGAGCAGGCCGCCGAACTGCTGTACGTGCAGGGGTCGTACCCGGTGCGGGCGCGCACCGAACTGTACGACCGGCTCGGCGCCGTCGCGCCCGGCGACATCTCGAAGGTGTGGCTGTGCAACTCCGGCACCGAGGCGAACGAGGCGGCGATGAAGTTCGCGCGCTCGGCCACCGGCGACCAGAAGGTGGTCGCGACGAAGCGCGCCTTCCACGGCCGCACGCTCGGGTCGCTCGCGATGACCTGGAAGAAGCAGTACCGCGAGCCGTACGAGCCGGTCGCCGGCGGCGTCGAGTTCGTCGATTACGGCGACGTGGACGCGCTCGCGGACGCCGTCGACGACGACACCGCCGCGGTGTTCCTCGAACCCGTGCAGGGCGAAGGCGGCGTCAACCCGGCGACGGCGGAGTACCTGCGGGCCGCCCGCGACGTCACCGCCGACGCCGGCGCCGCGCTGGTGCTCGACGAGATTCAGACCGGGCTCGGCCGGACCGGGACGCTGTGGGCCTGCGAACAGGCCGGCGTCGTCCCGGACGCGCTCACCACCGCGAAGGGGCTCGCCTCCGGGCTGCCGATGGGGGCGACGCTCGTCGCCGACTGGCTCGCCGAGGACGCCGGCAACCACGGGTCGACGTTCTCCGGCGGCCCGGTCGTCTCCGCCGCCGCGAACGCGACGCTGACCGAACTGGTCGAACGCGACCTGCCCGGTCACGCCGCCGACGTCGGCGACTACCTGCGGACCGAACTGTCGGCCGCCGTCGACGCCCACGACCTCCCGGTGCGCGAGGTCCGCGGCGAGGGGCTGCTCGTCGGCGTCGAAGTGAAACGCGGCGCGAACGCGATGCTGCGCGACTTCGCGCTCCAGCACGACATCCTCGCGCTGCCGGCGGGCCGCAGCGTCCTCAGGCTGCTCCCGCCGCTCGTCGTCGAGGAGCGCCACGTCGACCGCGTCGTCGACGCCTTCGTCGAGGTGCTCGGTGAATGACGCCGAACGCGGACGCCGCGGGCGACGCGGACGGCGCGGGTGACGCGGACGGCGCAACTGACGCGGACAGCGGAGGCGACGCCGCCGACTACCACGACGCGCTCGACACCGAGGGCCGCAGGCTGCTGTTCGACCTCGTCTCCACGCCGTCGCCGTCGGGCGAGGAGGAGGCGGCGGCCGAACGGCTCGCCGCGTTCTTCGAGGCGCACGGCCGCGACGTGTTCGTCGACGACGTCGGGAACGTCCGCGCGCCGGCCGACGACGCCGTGCTGCTCACCTCCCACGTCGACACCGTCCCGGGCGAGATTCCGGTGCGGATCGAAAGCGAAGCGGACGGTGACGGCGCCGACGACGAAGCGCCCGACGGCGGCCCCGTGCTGTGGGGCCGCGGCAGCGTCGACGCGACCGGCCCGCTCGCGGCGATGGCCGTCGCGGCCGTCGAGACCGGCGTGTCGTTCGCGGGCGTCGTCGGCGAGGAGACCAGTTCCCGCGGCGCCCGCCACCTCGTCGCGGACCGCGACGAGCCGGACGCCGTCGTGAACGGCGAGCCGTCCGGCTGGGACGCCGTGACGCTCGGCTACCGCGGCTTCCTCGCAGGCACCTACGTCGTCACCAGCGAGTCCGGCCACACGTCCCGCCCCGACCCGAACGCCATCGAACACGGCATGAACTGGTGGCGCCGCGTCGAGTCCGCCTTCGAGGCGGACGACTACGAGGCCGTCTTCGAGCAGGTGACGACGAAGCCGGTCGGCTTCGACGGCGGCCTCTCCGAGGACGGCCTGTCGATGGAGGCGACGATGGACGTCCAGTTCCGCGTCCCGCCGTCGCTCGAACCGGCCGATGTCCGCGAACGCGCCGACG
Organism: Halobaculum sp. D14; assembly: GCF_051195135.1. Classification (NCBI taxonomy): domain Archaea; kingdom Methanobacteriati; phylum Methanobacteriota; class Halobacteria; order Halobacteriales; family Haloferacaceae; genus Halobaculum; species Halobaculum sp. D14. Next base: position 123,404 of record NZ_JBNTKA010000002.1, read on the forward strand.
CCGAACTCGACGAGGGGACGGTCCACTGGGAGGAGCCGATTCCGCCCGTGATGACCAGTCCGCGCAGCGACGTCGCCACCGCGTTCCGCGCCGCCATCCGCGACGTCGGCGGCGACCCGCGGCTCCTCCGGAAGACCGGCACCGCCGACGTGAATCTGTACGCCGACGCCTGGGACTGCCCGATGGCGACGTACGGCCCCGGCAACTCCGAACTCGACCACGCGCCAGACGAACGACTCCCGCTCGCGGAGTTCGACCGCGCAGTCGACGTGCTGTGTACGGTCAGCGAGCGCTTCCTCGACTCATGAGCACGAACCCGACCGCGTCCGAGACAGGCCCGTCCGACGACTTCCCGGCCGACTTCCTCGACGTCGACGACCTCACGGCCGCCCAGCTCGACGCCGTACTCGACCGAGCCGAGGCGCTGAAAACCGGGCGGGACGCGACGACGCTGCCGCGGACGACGCTCGCGATGCTGTTCGAGAAGCCGTCGACGCGGACCCGCGCGAGCTTCGAAACCGGGATGACGCAGCTCGGCGGGCACGCCATGTTCCTCGGCCCCGACGACATCCAGCTCGGCCACGGCGAGCCGCTGAAGGACACGGCGCGGGCGCTCGCCGGCTACGCCGACGCCATCATGGCGCGCACCTTCGACCACGGCGACGTCGAGACGCTCGCCGAGTACGCGGACGTCCCGGTCGTCAACGGCCTCACCGACGAGGCCCATCCGTGCCAGACGCTCGCCGACCTCCTCACGATTCGCCAGGCGTTCGGCGGCCTCGACGACGTGTCGGTCGCGTGGGTCGGCGACGGCAACAACGTCGCCCGGTCGTTCGCGGTCGGCTGCGCGCTCGCCGGCGTCGACCTGACGGTCGCCACGCCGGACGGCTTCGGCCTCGGCGACGACGTGCTCGACCGGTGTACCGGCCTCGGCGCGGCGCCGACGCTCGCCGACGGCCCCGCCGACGCCGTCGCCGACGCCGACGTCGTCTACACGGACGTCTGGGTCAGCATGGGCCAGGAGAAGCGCCGCGAGGAGAAGCTCCCGGCGTTCGACGGCTACCAGCTCAACGAGGCGCTGCTCGCCGGCACCGACGCCGACGTCATGCACTGTCTCCCCGCCCACCGCGGCGAGGAAATCACGGACGACGTCATCGAGTCGGACCGCGCGCTCGTCTGGGAGCAGGCCGAAAACCGGATGCACGCCCAGAAGGCGCTGCTGGTCGAACTCCTGACCTGACCTGACCTGACCTGACCTGACCTGACCTGACCTGACCTGACCTGACCTGACCTGACCTGACTCCGCCCGCCGACCCGGCGGTTCCCGTCACAGTTTTTATCGTTCCGTCGCGTCACCGACGGAGCATGGACCGCCGAACCCGGGTGGCGCTCACGGCCGTGATTCTGTTCGCGGGCGCGGTGCTGCTGTTCGGGCTGACGGTGTACCCGTTCCAGTACGGCCCGGTGAAGAGCGCGCTCGTCGCCGCGGGGTTCGTCGCGCTGGCCGCGTTCGAAACCGTCCTCGACGACACGTCGTTTTAGCGTCGCCGCGGTTCGGCGCAGCCGGCTACGGCTCCGGCGGCTGGCCGTCGTAGGCGTCGTGGTCGGTGTAGAAGTTCAGCATCGCGAACTTCAGTTTCTCCGGGCCGATGTCGACCAGTTCCTCGCGCTCCTCCCGCGGGAAGGCGTCCCGGACCGAGTACTTCCCCATGTCGGCGGACGTGTAGCGCTTGTCGAGCAGCAGCCGGACGCCGAAGTCGTCGGGCGACCGGATGACGCGGCCGAGCGCCTGCCGCGTCTTCCGAATCGTCGGGATTTCGACGGCGTACTCCCAGCCGGCGTCCCGCGAGCGGTCGGCGAACGCGCGGTCGTAGGCGTCCTGCACCGCCTCCATCCGCTCGGAGAGCCGCGGGTACGGGACGCCGACGACGGCGACGGTGCGGGCGTCGTCGTCGTCGAAGCTGACGCCCTCGGCGAGCGTCCCCCACAGCGACGTGAACAGCGCGGCGTCGTCGCTGTCGACGAGGCGCGTCCGGAGCTGCTCGGTGTCCTGGCCGGAGCCGTCGAGCAGCAGCGTGCCGAGTTCCGGGTCGCCGGCGAGCAGTTCGTGGTACCGCTCGGCCTCGCCGTACGACGGGAAGAACAGCAGCGTGGAGCCCGGCGTGAACCGGACGGCGTCCGCGAGCGTCGACGCCACCGTCTCCTGGGTCGCCGGGTCGTCGCGCTCGGAGGCGAACAGCGCCGGCGTCGCCACCGAGTACGTCCGGCGGTTCTCCTCGGGGTACTCCATGCCGTACGCGAGCGTCGCCGGGTCGGTCAGCCCGAGGACGTCCTTCGTGACGTCGAACGGGCGGAGCGTCGCCGACATCAGCACCGACGCGTACACCTCGCCGAACAGCTCCTCGGTGACCTCCCGCGGGATGCAGGTGTACAGTTCGGCGCGGCCGTACACCTCGTCGGTGCCGGCGTCCCGGCGGACCGAGACGACCGGGTGCTGGCCGAGTTCGGCGCCGCCGTCCATCCACGCCGAGACGAAGCCGGCGGCCTGCAGCGTCTGGCACTCCCGGCGCGTCGTCGCCTCGCCGTTCTTGTAGGCGTCCTCGTAGTCCTCGTCGAGGCTGCGGCCGAGCTGCAGCGCGAGGTCGCACTCGGCGCGGATGCCGCTGCCCTCGTAGCGGTCGAGGAACGCGAGCGTCAGGTCGTCGCGCCGGTCGTCGTTCGCGATGGAGACGTCGGTCCAGTTCTCGCCGACTGACTCGCGTTCGCCGTAGCCGAGCCGGTCGTCGTACGTCGCCCGGAGCGCCTCCGCGAACGCGCGGAGGACGTTCTCTGCGGGCTCGGCGCGGGAGTCGTCGGTCTCGTCCAGCTCGTTCAGCGCGGCGTCGAGCGTGTTCTCGGTGAGGCTCTTCGAGGCGTGGTCGCGGGCGGCGTCCTCGACGTTGTGCGCCTCGTCGAACACCGTGATGACGTCGTCGGGGTCGCGGTCGAGCCACCGGAAGAACTGCTCGCGGATGGTCGGGTCGAGCAGGTGGTGGTAGTTGCAGACGACCAGTTCGACGTTCTCCATCCCCTCTTTCAGCAGCTCGTAGCCGCAGAAGCCGCGGCTGCCGGCGTACTCGTACACCTCGTCGGGGGTGCGGACGTCGTCGAACAGCCACGAGAAGAACTCGTCGGTGTCGCCGGTGAGGTTGTTGTAGTAGTAGTCGCAGGTGTTCGTCGCCTCCTCGATGTCGTCGTCGAGCGCGTCGAGCTCCTCGGCGACCGCCTGCCGCGCCTCCGCCGCGGAGCCGTCGCCGTCGTCGCGGAGGTCGTCGGTGAGCTGCTCCATCCGCTCTTCGAGCTGTTCGCGGTCGGCCTGGTCGTCGACCAGCGACCGCGTCGTATCCCGGAGCGTCTGGCACTCCTGGTAGTCCACGTCGATGTGGCACATCGAGGACTTCCCGCGGAACACCGTCGCCCGAATCGGCTCGACGGCGTTGATGGCGCGGGCGTCCTCGACGAACTGCCGCATCTGCTGGTGGACGTTCGTCGTGATGACCACCGTCCGGTCGTGTTCGCGGGCGTGGCTCAGCGCCGGGACGAGCGCGGACAGCGTCTTCCCGGTGCCGGGCGCCCCCTCGAACAGGACGTCCTGGCCGCGGGCGAGCGCGTTGTCGACGCGGTCCATCGCCTCGCGCTGGTTCGGGTACGGCTCCTCGTACGGGAAGAACCGCAGGTGGTCGTCCGTCGTCGACACACGTCTCCTACTGCCTCACGGGATTTGAAGGTGCGGAAAGCACGGTGAATCTGAAACCCGGATTCGTCGCCGTGCCGGCGCGAGGCGTGCGTCGCCGCCGAATCCGGCCGGACGTCGCTGACTTTTTCGCCGCCGACCACGTTGACGGCGATATGAGCGACACCGACGCCAACGACGCCGGGGCGGGCGACGACTCCGGCTTCGACAAGGAGGCAGAGCGCGAGAAACTCCGCGAGAAGTACGAGCAGGACCGCGAGAAGCGCGAGTCCACCCAGCGGATGAGCGAACTGCTGCTGCAGGGCGCGACGATGACGAACAAGCACTGTGACGCCTGCGGCGACCCACTCTTCCGGCAGAACGGCGAGGAGTTCTGCGCGACCTGCGACCAGCCCGGGCAGGGCGGCCAGCAGCCGGCCGACGGGCAGGCCGCCGGCGAACAGGCAGGCCAGCAGCAGCCGGCGCAGGCGGGTCAGCAGTCCGCTGGTCAGCAGCCGGCGCAGGCGGGTCAGCGGTCAGGTGGCCGGGGGACCGGCTCCGAGCGGCAGCCGAACTCGGCGCCGACGCAGCCGGGCGCTCGGGGCGACGACGCGGCACGGCGGCCCGCCGAGCCACGGCAGGCGGCGACTCGGTCGGTCGACGTCGGGGCGTCGACGCGCGGTGACGCCGCGGATTCGGCGGGGACCGCCGGCGGCGACGCGGGAAGCCTCGACGGCGCGCGGGACGCGCTGGTGACGGCGCTCCGGCGGCACGCGCAGGCCGGCGCGGACGCGTCGGACCCGCGGACGGCCAGCGACCACCTCGACGCGGCGCGGGAGGCCGCCGAGGCGCTGTCGGCGCTGCGCCGGTGAGCGGCCTTCTCCCCGCGCCGCCGCGGCGTCGCTGCGGCCTGAACTGACCGCCGGAACCGTTATTTCGTCGCCGCCGCCCTGCTTCTGCATGGACGTCCTCGCCGCCGTCGACGGCTCCGAGAACAGCATGCGCGCGCTCCGGTTCGCCACGGAGTTCGCCGCGCGCTACGACGCCGCGCTCCACGTCGTCCACGTCACCGACCAGCGAACCGAGGCGACCGAGCGCATCCTCGCCAGCGCCGAAGCCGTCCTGGAGGAGGCGGACGTCGACTCGGACGTGGAACTCGCCGTCGTCACGGAGATGGCGGTGCCGACGGCGCGCGCCGCCGGGAAGGAGCTGCTCGACCTCGTCGCGGACGAGGGGTTCGACCACGTCGTCGTGGGCCACCACGGCGCCGGCCGCGTCGAGCGCGCCATCCTCGGGAGCGCCAGCGAAACCGTGGTTCGCGGCACCACCGTCCCGGTGACCGTGGTCCCGTGAGGCGGCGTCGGCGCCGCCCGTCGCCCGCTATTCGGGGTAGTCGCTGCCGACGACGTCGCGGATGCGTTCGGCGGTGACCTCGCCGACGCCGGACACCTCCAGCAGGTCGTCCTCGCGGGCGGTCATCACGGCTTCGACGGTGCCGAAGTGTTCGAGCAGCGCCCGAGCCGTCACCGGGCCGATGTCGGCGATGGCGCTGACGACGTACTCCTGCTGCTCCGGCAGCGTCTTCGCGGCCTTCTCGCCGTGTGCGGACACCTCGCGGTCGTTCGTCTCCTGTTCGCGCTTCGCGATGACCTCCAGCAGGTCCGCGGTGTCCGCCTGGTCTTCGGTGCGGAGCACGGACGCGTCGAAGTCGATGGCGAGCGCCGAGAGCGCGCCGCGGACCGCGTTCGGGTGGACGTTGCGTTCGCCGTACAGGTCGTCGCCCTCGACGACGACGACCGGCCGGGCGTACGCCCGCGAGAGGTCGCCGACCTGCTCGAACATCGACCGGTCGCCGCCGACGAGCGTGTCGAGGAAGTCGGCGACGGACTTCCGCTCGACGGCGACCCGGTCGGACAGCACGTAGTCGCCGACCGCCAGCGTCTCCAGCCGCGTCGTCACGCCGTCGCGCGTCGACAGGTCCCGCGCGATGGTCGACTCCAGTTCGCGCTGGTCGATGACGATCTCCGTCCCGTCGACGTCGCCCGCGGTCGCGACGACGCTGTCCTCGGAGCTGTCGTCGGATTCGGCGTCTTCGGCTTCTGCGTCCGCTGCGTCGCCGTCGCCGCTGGAGTCGCCGTCGGAGTCGCCGTCGTCGTCCGGGCCGTCGTCGTCGACGTCGGCCGAGAAATCAGCGAGCCCCGGCTGCGTCTCCGAGCCGGCGCCGGCCGCGGTGTCAGCGCTGGCGCCGGTGTCGTCGTCGGCTGCGTCTGTACCCGCTTCTGCGGCGCCGTCCGCGTCGCCGTCGAAGTCGTCGAGGCCGGCCTGGCCGTCGCCGTCGAGGTCGGCGCTCACCTCGTCGGCGACGCCTTTCAGTTTCCGGAGTTCGTCCTCCATCTGCTGTTCCTTCCGGCGGCTAATCCAGAAGTACGCCTCGTCGCGGGTGTCGTTCGCCATCAGCACGACGACCTCGCCCTCGTCCTGCCGGCCGGTCCGACCCTTCCGCTGAATCGACCGAATCGCGGTCGGCACCGGCTCGAAGAACAGCACGAGGTCGACCTCCGGGACGTCCAGCCCCTCCTCGGCGACGGAGGTGGAGACGAGCACCTCGAACTCGCCGGCGCGGAAGGCGTCCAGCGTCTCCTGCTGTTGCGTCTGGGTCATGCCGTCGCTGCCCTCCTTGTCGCCCTGCCCGACGAACCGCCGGGTGTCGAACGACTGCGAGAGGAACTCGGTGAGCGCCTCGGCGGTGTCGCGCGACTCCGTGAACACGATGACGCGCTCGCCGCCGCCGATGCCGAGCGTCTGCGCCAACAGCACCCGGGTCTGCCGGAACTTCGGGTGGAGGTCGTCGAACGCCTCCGCCTTCCGCATCGCCTCGCGCACCTTCGGCTCGGCGACCAGCCGCTGGCTCGCCTTCGACGCCCCCGACGACTGCGCGGCGTTCCGCTGCCGCTCGAAGTACCGCCGGAGCGCCTCGACGCTCTGCGTCTCCACGAGTTCGACGGCGCGGCGGAGCTTCATCACCTCCGCGTGCGTCGACATCCCCTTGTAGGCGTCCGACTTCCCGGCGTCCATCATGCGCTGGAGCTCCGCGCGCATCTTGTTCAGGTCCGTCTGGGAGACGGACGGCTGGGTCGTACTGGAGACGCCGAGCGACTTCAGCTTCTCCAGGCGGTCGCTGATGACGTCGTTGAGCGCGTCCCGTATCTCGATGATTTCGTCGGGCAGGTCGATGCGCTCCCACTGGACGTCCGTGTCGTGGGTGTAGTCGGCGACATCGGAGTCGTCCTCGGTCATCACTTCGACCTGGTCGAGCCCGAGGTTCTCACAGACCACCCGTATCTCCTCTTCGTCGCCACCGGGGGAGGCGGACATGCCGGTGACGAGCGGCGACGCGGCGTCGGCGTGGTAGCGCTCGGCGATGTAGACGTACGCGTAGTCACCGGTGCCGCGGTGGCACTCGTCGAACGTGAGGTGGGTGACGTCGCGCAGCGACACGCGGTTGCCGACGAGGTCGTTTTCGACGACCTGCGGCGTCGCGATGACTATGCGGGCGTCGTCCCAGACGGCGGCGCGGTCGTCCGGGCTGACGTCGCCGGTGAACACGACGATTTCGTCGTCCGGGACGTTCAGCGCCTCGCGGTAGAAGTCGGCGTGCTGCTGGACCAGCGGCTTCGTCGGCGCGAGAAACAGCGCCTTCCCGCCGTCGTTGTGGAGGCGGTGTGCGGTGACCAGCAGCGACACCGTCGTCTTCCCGAGTCCGGTCGGGAGGCAGACGAGCGTGTGGCCGCGTTTCGCCGTGTCGGCGAGTTCGACCTGGTAGCGCCGCCGCTCGATGAACTGCGGCGACAGCAACGGATGGTCGACGTACTCCGTCTCGGGGTCGGCGGCCTCGGCCATCGGCGGGGCTAGGCCGTCATCGCGGGTAAACCTTCGCGAACCGCGGCGGAAGTGAAACGGCTCACTCGTCGGCTCGGTTGCCGGCCAGCCGGCGGTCCTCGCAGGCCCGCTCCGGCACCGACGAGTCCATGAGCGCCGCCCACTCCGGAATGTGACACTCCTGGGTCATCCTCAGCGTTGACATCACGAGCATCCGGCATAACCGTTTGGCTCGCACGACTCCGGGCTCCGGCCGGCGTCAGATGAGCTGTTCGCCGTCGTCGTCGTACAGTTCGATGGCGTCGACCGGGCAGGTGCGCGCCGCGAACTTCGCGTCGAGTTCGTCGCCCTCCGGGACTTCCAGCGAGAACAGGTCGTCGTCTATCTCGTCGGCGCCGGCGAGGTCCGCCTTGCCGTCGTCCATGTTCTTCTCGAAGGCGTCCCACTCGGCGACGCACTGGAACATCCCGACGCAGGTGTCGCGGTCAAACTCGATGTGCATACCGGACGGTTCGGCGGCGACGACGTAATGGCTTCGCCCGCGGCTGTCGCGGTCGGAGTCGTTGCTGTCGCGGTCGGGGTCGTCGCTGCGGCGGCCCGTCGACTCAGTCGGGTACTCCCAGCCCGCGGATTCAGCGGAGCAGCCGCGCGACGACGCCGCGGAGACCGGGCGCGACCGCGCCGTCCGGGACGAACGTGACGGCCGTGTCGCGGTCGATGCCGTCGTCGCCGCCGTTCTCGCCGGCCCAGCGGACGGCCGATTGCGTGGCGTTTCCGTCGCCGATGCCGCCGGCGACGACGTAGCCGTCCGGGGCGTGTACGACGAGTTCGTCCGCGCCGGGGTAGACGGTGCCCTCGCCGCCCATCGCGAGCGGCGGCGGGCTGCTGGCGTGGAACGCAGTGAACACGACTGCGCCGGCGCTCCGCACGGCGGCGTCGCGGCGCAGGTACGTGACGACGAGCGTCTCGCCGTCCATCCGGCTGGACACGGCGAACCGGTCGACGCGGTAGCCGACGACGTCCTCGATGACGGCGCCGCGCACCGTGTCGTTCCGGAGCGCGTCGGCGCCGTCGGTCAACTCCACGCGGGCGGTCCACCGGGTCGACGCGTTCTCGTACACCTGGACGGTCACGGCGGCGTGGCCGACTGCGACGTCGACGCCGTGTTCGGCCGCGGTCGCGGTCAGGCGCTCCCCGCAGACGTCACACGCGGGCTGCGGCGGCGCGCGGGCGGCCGCCGGTGTCGACGCGGCGGCGACGACGAGCAGGAGCGCGACCAGCGCGACGCTCCCGACCGTTCGGGCTCCGTTGGAGGGCATCGACTCCGGATTGTGCGCCCCGTGACAAGTATGTTCGTGCGGTGGCGGCGGCGCGGACGGGCAACTGTTTTGCGGCGCGGGGCTGACCGGCTACGCATGAAATCGGATTCGGGCGGCGAAGCGGCGAAGCGCGCGGCCGGCGTGGCCGCCGCCGACGAGGTGGAGCCGGGCGCGCTCGTCGGGCTCGGAACCGGGAGCACCGCGGCGCACGCCATCCGGCGGCTCGGCGAGCGCGTCGCCGACGGCCTCGACGTAACCGGCGTCACCACCTCCTACCAGTCGCGGCAGCTCGCGCGGGACGTCGGCGTCCCGCTGGAGTCGCTCGACGCCGTCGAGTCGGTCGACGTCGCCATCGACGGCGCCGACCAGGTCGCGGCGGACGCGAACGCGCTCGTGAAGGGCGGCGGCGCGGCGCACGCCCGCGAGAAAATCGTCGCCGGCGCCGCCGACCGGTTCGTCGTCGTCGCCGACGACACCAAGCTCGTGGACGCGCTCGACTTCCCGGTGCCGGTGGAGGTGCTTCCGGACGCCCGCTCCACCGTCGCCGCCGCGGTGCGGGACGCCGGCGGCGACCCGGCGCTCCGCGCGGCCGAACGGAAGGACGGCCCGGTCGTCACCGACAACGGGAACCTCGTGCTGGACTGCGAGTTCGGCGGCGTCGACGACCCCGCGTCGCTGTCGGCGACGCTGTCGGCGACGCCGGGCGTCGTCGACCACGGCTTGTTCGTCGACCTGGCGGACGCCGTCGTCGTCGGGTCGGCGGACGGCGCCGCGGCTACGCGGACGCTCAAATAACGGGAGGAAAACTACCTGGTTACAGGTCGCGCGGCTGGACCGTCTTCCGGTCGTTCGCCTCGGCGCGGCGGGCGGCGTCGTCGAGCAGCTCCGCGACTTCCTCGTCGAGCGCGTCGTAGAAATCCGACGCGACGTTCTTCTCTTCCAGGTACTCCTTGACGGCTGCCTTGACGATGAGGTCTGCCATGCAGCCGGGATTTTCTCCGCCCTCCATATAAGATTTCCCAAGTTCGCCGCTCACGAAGGGGTGAGGCGGCCGTTCGCGGGGGTCTAGGGGGTGAACTTTTATGGTGTTCCCTATCGACGCCGGCAAGTCACCCCGCTCCGTCCGCCCCGGTATGCGCGAGACGCTCGACCGGCTTCACGCCGGCGAACTCACGCCCGCGGAGGCCGAAGCGCGGCTCCGCGGCTACGCCACGTCGACGGCGGGCAGGCTCGACGCCGCCCGCGACCGCAGACGCGGCGTCCCCGAAGGGATTCTCGCAGAGGGGAAGACGCCGGCGGAGACCGCCGCGATGGCGTCGACGTCGCTCGAAACGACCGGCCGGGCGCTCGTCACCCGCGCCGACGACCGCACCGTCCAGCGGCTCCGGACGTACCTCGCGGAGTCGCACCCCGACGCCGACGTCGACGTCGACACCCGCGGCGGCACCGTCGTCGCTCACGCGCCGGGCTACGACCCCGAATCCGTGGACGCCGACGTGCTCGTCGTCACCGGCGGCACGTCCGACGCGCCGGCCGCGCGGGAGGCCGCGACCGTCGCGCGGGAGGCCGGGCCGCGCGTCGAACTGGTCGAGGACGTCGGCGTCGCCAACATCGACCGCGTCCTCGACGAGAAAGACCGGCTCAGAGGCGCGGACGCGCTCGTCGTCGCCGCCGGCCGAGAGGGCGCCCTCCCCACGGTCGTCGCCGGACTGGTCGCGGCGCCGGTCATCGCGCTCCCGACGTCGATCGGCTACGGCGCCGGCGGCGAAGGGCAGGCGGCGCTGCTCGGCGCGCTCCAGTCCTGCACGGTGCTGTCGACCGTGAACGTCGACGCCGGCTTCGTCGCCGGCGCGCAGGCGGCCCTCATCGCTCGCCGGGTGGCGGCCGCACGCGACGACGGCTGACCGCGTCGACTGGCGGACCGGCTGTCAGCGTCGACGCACCGAATCGCGCTGTATCCGCGGTGTGGCAAGGGTATATGTTGGATGATGCTGTATGGTGACACACCGGCACGGTGGATGCCGGACGACCATGCCACGCTGCGACCACTGCGGGTCGCACGTGTCGGACCGCTTCGCACGCGTCTTCACCGACGAACACGGTCGGTTGAACGCCTGTCCGTCCTGCTCGGCGAACGCGGGCATCGCCGAAGCGGCGCGACACCGGACCCGCGCAGACGACTGAACAACGCTGCAAGCACCCGACGACGCCGCGGCCGCCGCCACCGACCCGGTGCCCGGTGGTTCCCCCGGGCGGCGCGGCGACCCGCTTTTATTCGCGCCCGACGACCCACCGGCAGTGACCGATCACCACGTCTACGTCCTCGAATGCGCCGACGGGACGTACTACACCGGCTACACCACCGACGTGGACCGACGCGTCGCCGAACACGACGCCGGCGAGGGCGCGAAGTACACCCGCGGCCGCACCCCGGTCGAACTCCGCCACGTCGAGACGTTCGACTCCAAGTCCGCCGCGATGAGCCGCGAGTACGAACTCAAACAGCGCTCGCGCGCCCAGAAGGAAGCGCTCCTCGACGACTGACCACCCGCGCTACGCGGCAGGTCCACCGGAATCGTCGTCGCCGTCGCTATCGCCGCTGCCGCTGCCGTCGTTGCTGCCGCGGTCCGCGGCGGCGGTGACGGCGTCGCCCGCGGATTCGACGGCCGCGCCGGCGGCGACGACTGCGTCGCCGGCGACCGAGGTCGCCTCGGCGGCCGCGTCGACCGCGAGGTCGCCTGCGGCGTCGAGTTCCGCGGCGACGTCGCGCTCCGGGACCGGTTCGTCTGGCCGGTGGGCGAGGTAGATTCCGAGCGCGAGCAGCCCGCCGACGACGGCGCCGAACAGGAACAGCACGCCGACCGTGGCGCCCCAGAACGGCGCGTTCTCCACGCCGCGGGCGTCCGCGTCGCGGTACACCCAGTAGCTCACCGCGCCGGTCAGGAACGCGATGATGACGAGCAGGCTCGCCTGCATGCCGACGACGGCGTCGAGCGGAGCGGACATACCCGCGGCTTCGGCCGCCCGGAACAAGCCGGTCGGTGATTCGTCGGAGTCGCACGGGGCCCGTCGAACGCCGAGCCGGTCAGCCCGGCCGCTGCGGCGCCGAACTCAGCGAATCACGGCTCGCGGTTCGCGGTTCGCGGTTCGCGGCTCACGGCTCGCCGTCCCGGCGGTCGAGGTAGCCGTTGACGAGCAGCGGGAGGAGGACGCCGAGGCCGACGAGGACGGCGCCGCCGGCCCACGTCGGCGGGTTCGTGAGTTCGGCCAGCGCGAACAGCGCGACGACGGCGAGCGCGATGCACGCCACGATGACGGTGTTTTCGCGGGAGACCATGCGCGAACCCAGCCGCGACCGCCGGAAAACTGTTCCGACGGTCCGGGCGCTTCGACGACGCGCCGCAGAACTATTCAGGGGTGTCGAGGAACGGCGCTTTCGTCGCGGCGTAGTGGGCGACGCGGCGGCCGAGCGTGACGGTGCGGTCGTACGTCGGGTCGTCCGAGAGCGCGTACCGGGAGTCGGCGCCGATTCCGTCGCCGGCGTCGGGGTCGTCGCGGTCGTCGAACTTGTCGCTGGCGTTGCGGACGCCGACCTGGAGCGGCGGCACCCAGCCGTGGACGCCGCGGACGGTCGCACGCATGTGTTCGAGCGTCGCCTCGAACGACCCGCCGCCGGCGACGACGAACAGGCCGACGACGGTGTCTTCGTACTCGTCGTGCGAGCACCAGTCGTGGAAGCTCCGGAACGTCGAGGAGTACGAGCCGTGGTACACCGGCGAGGCGAGGAGGACGCCGTCTGCGGCCCGCACCCGTTCGAGCAGCGCGGCGACGTCGCCGGCCTCGGCGGCGTCGACGTCGGGGTGGTACAGCGGCACGTCGAGCGACGGATCGCCGAGGTCGATGAAGTCGGTGTCGGCGCCGGCGTCGGCCGCCGCGTCGAGCGCGTACCGCAGAATCGCCTTGCTGTAACTGCCGTCGCGCCGCGACCCGCAGACGGCGACGACGCGCGGGGAGTCCGTCATACCGTCGGATGGTCCACCTCCGACGAAAAGGCCGTCGGAACGCCGAGCGGCGCCGTCCGTCGACGTTCGGGCGGAGGGCGAGCCGTCGGTCGGGCGGCGGCCCGCCGCGTGCCACCCGGATTTTTCTTTCCGCCAGCCGACGACTCGGCCATGGACGCCATCTCGTTCGGAACCGACGGCTGGCGGGCGACGCTCGACCAGTTCACCGACGACCGGGTCCGCGTCGTCGGGCAGGCGGTCGCGGACTACCTCGCCGCCGAGGGCCTCGACGGCGAAGTCGTCGTCGGCTACGACGCCCGCCCCACCTCCGAGGGGTTCGCGGAGTCGCTCGCCGAGGTGCTCGCCGGGAACGGCTTCGACGCGGTGCTGCCGGAGCGCGACTGCCCGACGCCGGTGGCGGCGCACGCCGTCGTCCGCCGCGAGGCCGTCGGCGCGCTGATGGTGACGGCGTCGCACAACCCCCCGGAGTACAACGGCGTGAAGTTCATCCCGGCCGACGGCGCGCCGGCGCTCCCGGACGTCACCGAGCGCATCGAGGCGAACCTCCGCGAGCCGGAACTGGACGCCGACGCCGCCGGCGACGTGACCCGCGCGGACCTCGCGACGGGCCACGCGACGCACGCAAGAGACGTCGTGGCGGAGCGCGTCGGCGTCGACGACCTCGACCTGTCGGGCGTCACGGTCGCGTACGACGCCATGCACGGCAGCGGCCGCGGCGTCACCGACGCGCTGCTCGAAGCCGCCGGCGCCGACGTCGTCCGCCTGCGCTGTGACCGCGACCCCGAGTTCGGCGGGTCGCCGCCGGAGCCGTCCGCCGAGCACCTCGAAGCGCTCATCGAACACGTCGAACACGGCGACGCGGACCTCGGCATCGCCAACGACGGCGACGCCGACCGCCTCGCGCTCGTGACGCCCGGCCGCGGCTTCCTCGACGAGAACCTCTTTTTCGCGGCGACGTACGACCGCCTGCTCGACACCGACGGCGGCCCCGCGGTCCGCACCGTCTCCACGACGTTCCTCGTCGACCGCATCGCCGACGCGCACGGCGAAGACGTCTACGAGACCGCGGTCGGATTCAAGTGGGTCGCGGAGGCGATGGGCGAACACGACGCGCTGATGGCCGGCGAGGAGTCCGGCGGCTTCTCCGTCCGCGGGCACATCCGCGAGAAGGACGGCGTCCTCATGGCGCTGCTCGCGGCCGCCGTCGAAGCCGACGAGCAGTACGACGACCGCGTCGACCGGCTCGAAGCCGAACACGGCCGCATCGTCGCCGACAAGACCAGCGTCGACTGCCCGGACCACCTGAAAGACCGCGTCGTCGCCGACCTCGCCGACGAAATCCCGGAGGAAGTCGCCGGCCAGCCGGTCGCCGACGTCGTCACCGTCGACGGCTTCAAGCTCCTGCTCGCGGACGGCTCGTGGATGCTCGTCCGCCCCAGCGGCACCGAACCGAAGATGCGAATCTACGCCGAATCCGGCTCGCAGGCCCGCTCAGACGCCATCCTCGCCGCCGGCCGCGACCTCGTCGGGCCGGCCGTCCAGGCGGCCGAATAGCCGCGGCTCACCGTCGCCGTCGAGGTCCGCGTCGCCGTCCGCGTTGCTGTCGCGGTTTTGGTCGTCGCCGTCGCGGTCTGCGTCTCGTTCTTCGATGCGGAATCCGAGCGCCGCGTAGAACGGCCGGACGTCCGGCCGGAACTCGGCGGTGAGCGCGCCGTCGACGCGGTCGGCGGCGGCCGCAAAGAGCGCGCTGCCGACGCCCTGCCCGCGTCGCCGCCGGCGGACCGCGACCGCCTCCACGTGGGTGCCGTCGAGCACCAGCACGCCGAGCGCCGATTTCTCGCCGCCGTCTCCGTCACCGCTGCCGCCGTCCTCGGCGAGGAGCACCTCGCCGGCGGCGACCCGGCCGTCGAGGTCCGGCGGGACGTCGAGCAGCGCGGCGTCGACGAGCCGCCGCGCGTCCAGCGCGTCGTCGGCGTCGGCGACGCGGACGCGGACGGTCATCCGCCCTTGATGAGCCGGAGCACCTTCACGCGGGCCGCGTCGACCGCGCGGTCCTCCGGGACCGGGCTGCCGTCCACCAGCACCGTCACCTCGTGGGGCGAGTAGCCGACCTCGCGGCACACGTCGGCGTACGTCGCGTCGTCGGCGAGCGAGAGCTCCGCTGTGGTCTCGCCGACGACCTCCGCAGTCACGTCCATGGGCGACCTGGGCGCTGGAGCGAGTTGAGCGTTGTTCCCCGCGGGCGCGCCGCGACCGAGGCCGGCCGTCAGGACGCGGCCCCCGCGGCGGCGCCGAGGCCGACGAGCGCGAGCGCGGCGGCCACCGGCGGGCCGACCGCGGGAAGGGCGGCGACGACCGCGACGGCGACGACGACTGCCGGCGGCGACCCCGACACGGAATCAGGGAGTCGCGCGGTGACGGCGTCGGCTGCCGCGGTTTCGCCGACGGCGAGCGCGAACAGGACCGCGGCGGCGACGACGGGCGCGGCGATGCCGAGCAGTGGCAGGCCGACGAGCGACGCGGCGAGGGCCGCCGCGCCGACCGCGGCCGCGACGCAGACCGCGACGCCGCGAGCGGCGCTCCGAACCGGGCGGCTGCGGGCCCGCGCCGTGAGTCCGGGCGCGGCGGCGCCGACGTGGGGGAGCGCGACCGCGAGCGCGCCGGCGAGCAGCGGGACGAGGTGCGGGAGCCACCCGGCGAACCGGACGACCGGGCCGACCGGGCCGAGCAGCGAGTCCGTCTGGCGGACGGCGCCGGTGACGACGCCGCCGCGGTCGACGAGCTGGGCGTCGTACTCCAGGTCGCCGTCGACGCGCGCCGCGTCCGCGAGGACGACGCGGCCGCCGAGCACCGTCGCGTCGCCGGTCCGCCCGGCGATTCTGACGGTTCCGCCGCCGGCGTTCAGCCCGCCGACGTCGCCGCGGACGACCACGGTTCCGGCGTACGCCGTCACCGGCCCCTCGACCGTGCCGTCGACGACGACGCGGCCGCCGAACGCCTGGACGTTCCCGGTGACGACGGCGCTCTCGGTCAGGACGACGACGCCGCCGTACGCGCGGACGGTGCCGTCGACGGTGCCGGCGATGACGACGCGGCCGCCGGTCCCGGTGACGCGCCCCGTCGCGGTCTCGTTCGGCCCGAGCACGACCGACGTGAACGGCCCCGAGGGGAGCGCCGACCCGGTTCCGGTCCCGTTCGCTGCCGACTCGGCGTCCGGAGCAGCGGCGCTTCCGGCCGCTCCGCCGCCGACGCCCGAGAACGCCGCGGCGAGCAGCACCGCCGCCAGCACCCCCACGGTCAGCAGCGCCGCGGCGCCGGTGCGGGACGCGGCGCTGCTCCGGCCGGCCGTGTCCGCCGCTGTCTCGTCGGTGTCGGGCGGCACGCGCCGGCGTTTTCGGCGCGGTGGCATATGTCTCGTGGTCCGACGCGTCGCCACGGAAGGCTTACGTCGGCGACCGAGCAATCACCGGCAAGATGGCCGACATCCTGCCCTCCTTCCCCGACGTCGGCGGCGCCGAGGAACGCGAACCGCGCGTGCTCGGCGTCGACGCCGACGACGCCGACGACGTGCTGGCGGCGCTGTCCTCCGACACCGCCCGCCAGGTGCTCGCGACGCTGCACGACGACCCCGGCCCGGCGAGCGACGTCGCGGGCCGCGTCGACACCAGCCTCCAGAACGCCCAGTACCACCTGAAGCGGCTCCGCGACGCCGGCCTCGTCGAGGTCGCCGGAACCGCCTACTCCGAGAAGGGCCGCGAGATGGACGTGTACGCCCCCGCGGACCGCGCGCTGGTGCTGGTCGCCGGCCGCGAGGAGGACACTCGCGGCCTGAAGTCGACGCTGACGCGGCTGCTCGGCGGGGTCGCCGTCGTCGGCGTCGGCGCGGCGGTCATCGAGCAGCTGCTCGGCGGGCCGTTCGCGCTCCGGTTCGGGATGGCGTCGAGCGGCGGCGCGGGCGGCGCGGACGGCACGACGACGACGAGCGAGAACGTCAGCGCCCAGGCCACGCCGACGCCGACGGCGACCGAAGGCGGATTCCACGTCGCGGAGGCGACGACGACCGCCGCGCCGACGGAGACCGCGGTGCAGACCACCGCGACCGCGACGAGCGCGGCGCCGACGCTGCTCGACCAGGTCGCCGCCTCGCCCGGCGCGCTGTTCTTCCTCGGCGGACTCGTCGCGCTCGCGCTCGCCGGCGTCTGGCTGACCCGCCGATAGACGGCGTCGCTCCCGCCGCAGTCCGGCTGATTTCTCGGACACGCGGGGTAGCTAAAAGGCGTCTTTGACTCTACGGTAAGTACTTGCTCGGGGCGATAGTAGCGAGTGGTACGGTCCCGGCGCTTCGGCCCTCCCCCGCGACGCGACGCCCTCCACGCGCCCCGACGGGACCGCGCACCCACCCGTTCCTCCGGCGACGCACGACCCGACAGCGGCGGCGACGCAGATGCAGACGGACAGCGGCGGCGACGCGTGTGGCTCCGAGAGCCGCCCGGTCAGTCGTCGCTCCGGTCGCGTTCGCGGAGCCTGAACCGCTCGAAGACGTCGCCGTCCGGCGTGACGAACCGGCCGGTCAGTCCGTCGCCGTCGACCGCTTCCTCCAGTTCGACGTGCGCGGCGCGGTTGCCGCGCGGTTCGGCGTGGCTCCCCGGGTTCAACAGCGGGACGTCGCCGGAGTCGTCGAACGTCGGCCGGTGGCTGTGCCCGAACACGACGACGTCCGCGTCGCGCTCCCGGCCGAACATGACCAGCCCGGTGCGTCCGCTGCGGCTCCGGTGCCGGACCGCGAACGTCAGGCCGCCGTAGCCGACGACGCGCTCGGTCGGCAGGCGGTCGCGGAGCGCCGAATCCGCGTTGTTTCCGGTGACGGCGTACAGCGACTCGTTCACGTCGAGGAAGGCGTCGAGGACGGCCTCGTGGGAGAAGTCGCCGGCGTGAATCACGGCGTCGGCCGCGCGGACCGCCTCGAGCGTGCGGCCGCGGAGCCGGTGGCTGTCGGTGCCGTGCGTGTCGGAGACGACGGTGAGCATACCGGGCGGTGCGACGCCGCCGTACTGAAACGTTCGGGTCGCGCCGGCTACGCCGCGTCGACGAGTTCGATGGTGTCGTCGCCGTTCGGGACGCAGCAGATGAACGCCGCGTCGTCGCCGCCGTCGTTGCGGTACCAGTGCGGGACGCCGGCCGGAATGAGCAGCGCGTCGCCGGCCGACACGGTGTACTCGTCGTCGCCGATGCCGACGGTGTACTCGCCGGCGAGGACGTACTGTTCGTGTTCGACGGCGTTGGTGTGCTCCGGGACGGTCGCGCCGGCGTCGAGCGTGAACCGCCGCATCGCGAACTGCGGCGCGCCGTCGGACTCGTCGACGAGGACGCCTTTCCGCATGCCGTCGGCGGCGTCGACGGGGTCGTAGTCGACGTCGTCGCCGCGGCGGACCAGGTGGTCGGCTTCGTCGGTCACGCAGCCGAGTACGCGGCGGTTCATCTTAAGGCCCGGCTTTATTGGCGCCGCGACGGAACGACTTCTCATGAAAGGCATCCGCATCGGGACCGTCGCAGGGATACCCGTCCAGTTGAACTGGACGTTCCTGCTCGTTCTCCCGCTGTTCGCGTGGCTCATCGGAACGCAGGTGACGCAGTTCGTCGAACTCATCAACGTCGCGTACGGCGCGTCGCTGGACGCGGCGGCGCTCACCGGCGGCGCGCTGCCGTACGTCCTCGGCACCGCGGCGGCGCTCGGCCTGTTCGTGTCCGTGCTGCTCCACGAGTTCGGCCACTCGCTCACCGCGATGCGGTTCGGCTACAGCATCGACTCCATCACGCTGTGGCTGTTCGGCGGCGTCGCCAGCTTCACCGAAATCCCGGAGGACTGGAAGCAGGAGTTCACCATCGCCGTCGCCGGCCCCGTCGTCTCCGTGCTGCTCGGCGTGCTGTCGTACGTCGCGTTCAGGGCGTTCTCGCTGCCCGCGGAGGTCGCGTTCGTCGTCGGCTACCTCTCGCTGATGAACATCGTGCTCGCCGCGTTCAACATGCTTCCCGGCTTCCCGATGGACGGCGGCCGCGTGCTGCGCGCGCTGCTCGCCCGGAACCGGACGCACGCCCGCGCCACCCAGATTGCGGCGGAGGTCGGGAAGGTGTTCGCGTTCCTGCTCGGCCTGTACGGGCTGCTCCAGTTCGACCCGCTGGTCATCGGCCTCGCGTTCTTCATCTACATCGCCGGCGCCGGCGAAGCCCAGCAGACCGTGCTGCGCGCCGCCTTCGAGGGCGTCACCGTCGACGACATCATGACGCCAGGCTCGGAGCTGAAGACCGTGACGCCGGACACGTCGGTCGCGGCGCTCATGGAGCGGATGTTCACCGAGCGGCACACCGGCTACCCGGTGTTGGAGAACGGCCGGCTCGTCGGGATGGTGACGCTCGAAGACGCCCAGTCGGTGAAGGAAGTCGAACGCGACGCCTACACCGTCGGGGACGTCATGGAGACCGACGTCGCGAGCGTCACGCCCGACGCGGACGCGCTCGACGCGCTCGACACGATGCAAGACCGCGGCGTCGGACGGCTCGCCGTCGTCGACGCCGACGGCGAACTCGTCGGACTCATCTCCCGGACCGACCTGATGACCGCGTTCAACGTCATCCAGTCCGGCGGCCGCGACTCCGCCGGCCTCGGCCCCATCGGCGGCTCCGACGGCCTCCCCTCCGTCTCCGGCCGCTGACCGCCCGAACCGTTCCGCTTCCTCGATTTCGGCGCCCGCGTCGGACACCCCCGCGGAGCCGCGGCTCGTCGGTCGGTCGCAGCGAGAAGGTCCAGGTGCGAGAATTGAACCCGCGTCTCAGCCTCCACAAGGCTGAAGGATAGTCCACTACCCCAACCCGGACACGCACTCTCGTGTAGTCGGCTACGACTCAAATACGTTACGAACCCGGTGCGGCGGTGCGACCGCGGCGCACGCGTGGCGCAGAGCGCCGACCGACCGGACGCCGACCCGCCGGTCCGGCGCGGCGGCGCCGACTCACCGCTGGGCTTTTTGCGGCGAGCGCGCTACGAACAGCCAGCAGTGGCCATCACGGACAAGATTTACCTGAAGAACCACCGGCAGATCGCCTCCCAGCTCGACACGAGCATCCCGAAAGGGGCGTTCAAGGGGGCGACGCTGGACCTGCTGTTCACCGGCGACGGGCTCGCCGAACTGGACGAGACGACCCGCGACCGGGTGCTCGACTTCGCCGAGGACTTCCTCGACTGCGGCTGCGAGGACGCGCCCTACTGCGGCCACCCGGAGCGGAAGTTCATCCAGTACCTGCTGGAGCTGCGCGCGCAGGGGCTCGGCCCGGACGCCATCGTCGACGTGATGGGCGACGACTACATGCTGTACGCCTACCCCGGCGACGTCCTCTCGTTTCTCGACTCCGCGGTGCGGACGCTCGAAGCGGTCGA
Source organism: Halobaculum sp. D14 (assembly GCF_051195135.1). Classification (NCBI taxonomy): domain Archaea; kingdom Methanobacteriati; phylum Methanobacteriota; class Halobacteria; order Halobacteriales; family Haloferacaceae; genus Halobaculum; species Halobaculum sp. D14. The sequence goes on from NZ_JBNTKA010000002.1 coordinate 143,768, forward strand.
GTCGCTCGCGGACGTGGAGGGCGAACAGGAGATGACCGAGCGGGCGCGGCAGGCGAAGCAGGAACTGTCGGGCTGACCGTTCTCGGAGCCGACTGACGAGCGACTCGCCGACGACCGGTCCGCCACCGACCGGGTCGCTGACGAGGCGGCGAGCCGCGCGGAGTCAGCCGAGCTGGTACGGCTCGTCGGCGTCGACGTCGAACTCGCGGTCGTCCTCGTCGTCGCCCTCCTCGTCGAGCGCGTCGAGGTCGACGACGTCCTCGCCGCCGTCGTCATCGAGCCGGTCCTGCAGGTACGCCGCGTAGCGCTTGTACTCGTCGAGCTGCTCGCGGAGGTGTTCGGACTCCAGTTCCAGCCGCTCGTGTTCGCGGACGAACCCCTTCGGCACCTCGACGGTCGGCGGGAACGGCGCGTCGCCGTCGGCGGACGCCTCGAACTCGTGCTCCGGGACGACGCGCACCTGGCCGTCGTGCTCGACGAGCGCGTCCACGTAGTCGCGGAACAGCGCCGACAGCGACAGGTCGCGCTCGTCGGCGATGTCGCGCAGCGCGGCGAACGTGTCCTCGTTCACGCGGAACGAGATCGTCTTGTTCTTGTTCCCCATCTGTCGGCTCTTCGGTGCTCCCGCCACTTAACGGTTCGTCAGACGTTCACAACCGGACCGCTGACGGCCGCACTCGCGACCGCTGACGCCCCGAACGGGCTTCCGAGGCGCTGCGGCGGGTCCGGCGAGTCAGCCGTCGACGCTGGCGCGTCGGAACGCAACCGCGAACACGACGAGGAAGGAGACGCCGATGACCGCGAGCGACCGCGCGAAGAACGCGAGGAACGACCCGGGCGGCCCGGTGAGGTACAGCGACAGCGTGAGCGCGACGAGCGTCCCGGCGCACGCTGCCCCGAAGGCCCAGTAGGCGGCCTTCTCCATGGACGGTGGACGCTACTCGCCTCGGAAAAACGCGGCGACTACCGGAGACGGAAACGGGGAAGAGCGGTGTGGGTGGGGGAACGCCGGTGACGGTGGGGAATGCGGCCGGCGGCGACCCGCCGGCCGACCGGTCGCGGGTGGCTGTGCAGTTACGCGGGCGCCTCTTCCTCGGGCTCTTCGAGTTCGTCGGTGTCGTCGAGTGACCCGAGCGCGGAGGCGGCGGCGTCGACGTAGTCGTCGACCGGCAGGTCGTGCTGTTCGCGGGCCATCCGGGCGTACTCGTTGCCGTCGTCGTCGAAGTGGTCGACGCGGTCGAGGGTGCGCTCGGCGGTCTCGACGACCCAGCGGTCGCGGGTGGCGGCGTCGACGGTGCTGATGGACTCCGGACGGACGGAGACGTTCATGGAGCCGTCGTCGGTCTCGTAGGTCCGCGGCTTCCCGACTACGGCGACGTACGCCGGCGGTTCGAGGTCGCGGAGCGCGCTGGCGGCCTCCGGCTGGTACTGGCCGGCGTACACGAAGAAGGTCCCCGTCGGGTCGACGATGCGGCCCCGCCAGTACTCGTTGTCCTCGCCGACGTCCTCCTTCTCGGTGAGCGTGCCGACGAGGAACACGCGGTTCGCGCGTTCGCCGGTCGGCAGCAGGAGGTACAGCGGCGCGCGCTCGTCCTCGGACTCCTTGAACGTGTAGCTGCCGTCGTTGAACTCCCGGGCGAACACGCGCCGGGCGACTTCTCGGGTGGGAACGGTCTGGTTCTGACTCATTTACATCGACCTCGCGCGGATGAGAACCGATTCGGCGTCAGCCGGACCGGTGAGCTGTTCGAACTCGTCGGCGAGCACGTACCTGCCGAGCGTCGGGCCGTGGACGCGGTAGTACCGGCCGACGACCATGTCCGCCATCTCCTCGGCGACGACGGTGGTGTCGAGGGCGTCCTGGGCCATCTGCTGGGCCTCGTCGAGCGAGATGCCGGTGAGTTCGGTCGTCGCCTCCTCGTTGAAGACGACTTCGTGGACCTGCTCGCCGTCGTCGATGACGGCTTTGATGCGCAGGTCGAACTCACCGTCGACCTGGCCGTGCTCGGAGCAGCGGCCGTTCTGCAGGACGCGGGTGCAGTCCTCCTCCGGGCAGCGCTTGATGAGCCCGGAGCCGGACTGGATGTCGACGAGCGCCCCCTCGACCTCCGAGGAGTCCTCGCCGACCTCGACGTCCTCGTCGAGTTCGGTGATGGTCGTTGTCCGGTTCAGCTTCACGGAGTAGCTCCCCTGGTACTCGTCGGTGACGACGTTTCCGAGGGCGTAGCTCGCGCCTTCCTCCAGTTCGTCGAGTTCGCTGGTGGCGAACGAGACGAACCTGGTGGTTCCCGACTCGTCTCCCAACAGGCCTTCCTGCGCGATTGAGTCGTGGTCGGGGTCCCAGAGGTCGACGACCTTCACGCGAAGGTCGACCCACTGCTCGTCCTCGTCGATGTCGCCGACGAGCACCTGCTCGGCGCCGCCTGCGCCGAGTTCGTCGCGGTCGAGGTCCGCCTCGTCGAGGTACGAATTGACGACGCTGCGGCGCGCTTCGTCGACCGGGACGCGGTACTCGTTGACGAGCGAGTCGAGGCGCTCCTCGACGTCGTCGACGGTGAGGTCCAGGTGGTCCGAGAACTGCTCGCGTATCTCCTCTGCGTGGCTTCGTAAGTCTGCCATGGTTTCTCCTGCCTCCGATGTGTTATCCGGTGGGAGGCGTACGCCGGTTGGTGCTCGATAGTATTTAATATTCCGTGACCACGGCGGAAGTGAATCGAGGCGGTGCAGGCCGTGAAGTGGCCGATTTCGGGCTCGGGTCGTCGCAGTCGAGCGGTTTGAACACCCGAATCCGGTCGGCCTCGGCTGTCTTCTCCCGGCCGTGGCCGCACTCGGCCGGGCCGGCGGGCGACGAATCTATACCGGGCCGGACCGCACGCGGGGACGTGACGCTGACCGACCGATTCCGGCGCGTCCTCAGACAGCAGGCGCGGAAGGCGGGCCGCGAGTACGCCCGGAGCAGGCGGGCGTACCGCGACGGCCGCGACGGCGACGACGCGGAGCGGACGTGGGTCGACCCCGCGGAGTTCGACCTGCCGACGGACGCCGACGGCCGCGCCCGAATCGTCTGCCGGCGACACGCCGAAGAGCGCGCCGTCGCCGTCGACGCCGCCGGCCGCCCCGCCTGCTTCGACGCCGACCACCCGGACTGCGAGGGCTGCGCCGAGGACGTCCGCGACGGCCGCGTCCAGACGTGGTGACGACGGGAAGCCGGGAACGACGACCGACCTGCCGGCCGACCCGCTGACCTGGCCGTCGGTCCGCCCGCCGCGGTGCTGCCGTGTGCTTTTCAGTGCGGCCCGCGACCTGCGGGCATGGACCGTCCCGTGGTCGCGGTCGTCCTGGCGGGCGGCACCGGGTCGCGACTGTATCCGGCGTCGCGGAGCGACCGGCCGAAGCAGTTCCTGCCGCTGGTGGGCGAGCAGTCGCTGCTCGCCGCAACCGTCGACCGCGCCGGATTCGCCGACGAGGTACTCGTGTCGACCGCGCCCGCGTACGCCGCCGACGTCCCCGAGCACGCGCCGGACGCCGAAGTCGTGGTCGAGCCGGCGGCGAAGGACACCGGGCCCGCGCTGCTGTACGCGACCCACCGCGCCCGCGGCGCCGCCGACCACGACGACCCGGTCGTCGTGTGTCTCCCCGCAGACCACCACGTGCCGGACGGCGACGCCTTCGCGGACGCGATGCGGCGCGGCGCCCGCGTCGCGGCGGACACCGGCGCGCTCGTGACGTTCGGCGTGACGCCGACGCGGCCCGACCACGGCTACGGCTACATCGAGCGCGGAGACGAGCGCGAGGACGAACGCGTCGACGCATACGACCTCGCCGCGTTCCACGAGAAGCCGGACGCCGACACCGCGGGCGAGTACGTCTCGCGCGGCTACCTCTGGAACGCCGGCATCTTCGCGTGGACGCCGTCGGCGCTGTTCGCCGCCGCGCGCGACACGCCGCTGGCACCGCTCGCGGACGCGCTCCGCCCCGCGGACGCGGCGGACGGTTCGGCGACGAACGCCGCCGGCGCTGAACGCGCAGCCGTTGACACCGACGCTGGTGACACAGCCGCTGCCGCCGTCGATACCGTCGACACCGACGCCGTCGTCGCCGGGTTCGACGCGGTCGACGCGGTGAGCATCGACTACGCGGTGCTGGAGCGCGTCGACGACGCGGTGGTCGTCCCCGCCGACTTCGCGTGGGACGACCTCGGCTCGTGGGACGCGCTCGAACGAGTGCTGCCGCAGGACAGCGACGGGAACACGCTCGCGGCCGACGCGGTCACCGTCGACGCCGCCGGCAACGTCGTCGCCGGCGACAAGCACGTCTCGCTCGTCGGCGTCGACGACCTCTGCGTCGTCGCCGTCGACGACCGCGTACTGGTCGTGCCGAAGGCGGACGCACAGCGCGTCCGCGAGGTCGTCGCCGAACTGAAACGAACCGGCGACTTCTGACCGGCCGATCAGCTCTGCAGGCCGCCGCCGTCGACGGGCAGCGCCGCGCCGTTGACGTACGACGCCCGGTCGGAGGCGAGGAACGCGACGACGTCGCCGAGTTCCTGCGGGTCGCCGACGCGGCCGAGCGGAACGTCCGCGGCCCACGACTCCAGACCCTCCTCGTAGCTGTCGAACTCGCCGCGCTCGATGCTGTCCTCGATGAGCTCTTCGATGCGCGCCGTCTCGTGCGACCCGGGCAGCACCGCGTTCGCCCGGACGGACGGCGCCCACTCGCGGGAAATCGTCTTGACGACGCCGATGACGGCGCGCCGGACGGCGTTCGACAGCACGAGGCCGTCGATGGCTTCGCGGACGCTCGTCGACGTGATGCAGGTGACGGTGCCGGCGTCGCTGTCGGCGAGATACGGGTGGGCGGCGCGGAGCGTCCAGACGACGCTCATCACGAGCGTGTCGAACGAGCCGTACCACTGGTCGTCGGTCAGCTCGTCGAACGTCCCCGGCGGCACGCCGCCGGCCGACGTGACGACGTGGTCGATGCCGCCGAACTCCTCGACGGTCGCCTCGACGAGCGCCTCAACGTCGCCGCGGTCCGTCAGGTCGGCCTGTACCGCGGCGACGTCGCCGGGTTCGACCGCGAGCGCGTCTGCCGCCGCGTCCAGCCGGTCTCGCGTCCGGCCGCAGATGACGACGTTTGCCCCCTCGCTCGCGAGCGCCTCCGCGGCCGCGAAGCCGAGGCCGCTCGAACTCGCCGTCACCAGCGCCGTCTCTCCGTCGAATCCGAGGTCCATGCCTCCACAGTCGCGGCGGCTCCACAAAAAAGTGGATTCGTCGGCGACCGGCCCGAGCGGCAGCGGGTCGGTGGTGCCTCTGCGCCGCAGCACCGCGGCGCCGCTACTCGGAGCGCCGGACGCGAACCGCCCCGTTCGCGGTGACGCCGACGAGCACCGGCGCGGCGACTTCGCGGCCCTGCACGGCGCTGCCGGCCTCGTCGCTCACCAGTTTCATCAGGTCCGGCGCGGTGCGGTTCACCTTCACCCCGGCGGCGTCACACGCCTCGTACACCCGGTCCGGGACGTCGTACAGGTCCGCGCCCGCCTCGATTTCGACGCGCACCGGCGCGGCGAGCGCCTCGGCGAACGAGACGGTTTCGCGGGCCCGGTCGACGTTGTCGCGGGCGCTCGCCTCGACGTTCGAGACGTTCGCGCGGGACGTCCCGAGCAGCGCCGCGATGTCCGCCTGCCGGACGCCCCGCTCGCGGAGCGCCAACACCTCCGCTTGCCGCCGGGTCAGCACGCTCCGGTCGGCGTCGAACCCGGCGCGGTCGAGTAACTCGTCCACGTCGGCGTCCACCGCGTCGGCGCTGCCGTCCTCGGCCATGCTGAACACGAGGAGCCCCAGCGTACAAAAAGGATAGTTCGGACTGTCCGTCCGCGGCACCGCGACGACAGCGGGCTACGCGCCCCAGAAGTTGTCGCGCGAGCCGAGCCGCTCGTCTTCGTCGCGTCGGGACCGCCGCTCCGACTCCTCCGATTCGCCCGCCTCGCCCTCCTCGTCCTCCGCGGACTCCTCGTCTTCGTCCATGGGGAGCCGCTCGAGGATGGTTTTCGCGCGGGCGTGGTTCTGTTTCACCTGGTCGATGCGGACGCGAACGCGGCACGGCGGCAGCGCGCCGTCGACCATGACGATGAAGCCGTCCTCGGTCCGGCCGACGCCGGCGCCGCTCTCGTGGATGTCCTCCACGTCGAGAACGACCTCCTCGCCGGGCTTGACCGGCTGCTGTTTCAGGTCGGATATCGGCATGTCGTAGCTGTTACACCACTCGGCGCCGCCGCGGTCGCCGTAGTGCTGACACCCCATCCCCTGAATCCGTTCGGAGAAGCGGGGGCAGTCGTCTGCCAGTGGACAGTCCGGCATACAGACCGTTTGGCCGGGGGCGGTCTAAACGCTTCCGTCTGGGACTCGGACGGCGCTCCGGAGGCAGCACCGACTCCCGCGGCACCCGGGCGACTTTTCGACTGCCGGTCAGTACCGACGGTCGTGAACGACCGGGTTCCGGAGCTGTCGCTCGTCGCCGGCGGCGTCCTCGCCGCGTCGCTCGGCGGCTTCGCCTACTGGGGGACCGGCGACGCGTCGCAGGCGCTACTCACCGCGGCCGTCCTGCTGTACCCGTTCGCGGGCTACGCGGTTCGGCACGACGACGACCCGACGACGGTGCTTCCGCCGCGCGGCGTCGCCGCGGCGGCGGCAGCGGCGGCGACGCTGCTCCTGCTGGACGCCGTGGTCACGCCCGGCCCCGCGGTCGCCGTGGCGGTGCTGCGCGCGGCGTGGTTCGCGCTCCTCGTCGCGCTGCCGCCGGCCGCGTACGCGCTCCGCTACGGCGACCCGGTCGGCCGTCGGTCGGGGTGGCTGATGCTCGCCATCGGCGGCGGCGTCGGCCTGGTCCTCCTCGTCGCCGGCGTCGCCGCCGGGACGCCGTTCGGCGTCGCAGCGGCCGGGATCGCGGCGCTCGCGGGGGCGCTCGGTGCCCGGTTCTGCGGCGTCGCCGCGACGGAGACTGCTCGACTGGTCGCCGTGGCCGCGGGCGTCGTGGCCGGCGGCGCCGTGCTGGCCGCAGCGGCGCTCGCCGGTGCCGTGACGACGACCGTCGTGGTTGCGGCGTCGGTCGCGGTGCTGGTGCCGTCGCTGTACGCGGCGCTGTCGGTCGAGACGTCGGCGTTCGACTGACTCGGCAGCCGGTGGATTTGGCGGGCAGGCGGCCGTGCTCGAAGCGTCGTCGGTGCGCCGTCGGGCCGCACAACCGCGTCCCGGCGCACCGCGTCGGTCAGCGCATCGGGGACGCTGGGCGCGGCATCCGATTTGAAGCCTCGGGCGAAGCGGCGGCTCAGAGGAAGTCGTGGACTTCCGAGTACCACATGTCGTGGTGGTCGACGCGGCCGACCCGTTCGGCGACGTCGACGGCGAGCGCGTGCCAGCAGCGCTCGTCCGGGTCGTCGGCGTCCAGGTTGTAGGTGGCGTCCGGGCAGTCGCAGCCGCCGTCCTCGACGACGTGTTCCTGCCGGTGCCCGACGACGACGGTGAAATCACGGTACTGCTTCACGCGGCCCTCGGAGACGGCTTCGATGGCGCGGCGGCCGCGGCTTCCGTGCCGGTCGATGATGGCGGCGACGATGGGCGGGCGAAGTTCGCCGGCGGCGGCCAGCGCGGCGCGCCAGTCCTCCGACGGCTCGACCGGGTCGTGGGGGACATCGTCGGGGGCGTCTTCGGAGGTGCCGTCGCCTGCGCGGTCGGCGTCGCTCTCGGCGTCGGCGTCCGCGTCGGGCACGTCGGCTCCGCCGGCGGTCACGAGCCCCGATTGGCGTCCCCGAGGCAAAACGCTTCGGAACCGCCGGGTCGACGGCGCGAGAACCGGGAGACGACGCGGCGTCGCGGCGGGCGGCGTGGCGACGCCCGGGACGCCGGAACCGAAAGCATATTCGGCGGCGTGGCCACCGTCGACAGGAGAATGGACCCACGCATCCGCGAACACGCAGAAACCATCGTCGACCACTCCATCGACCTGCAGTCCGGCGACGACCTCGTCGTCCAGCTCCCGAGCGCCGCGGAGGACCTCGCGGTCGCGCTCCACGAACTGGCCGGCGACGTCGGCGCGAACCCGGTGTACCTCAACAACTCCGACCGCGCCGAGCGCGCCTTCCTCCGCGCCGGCGACGACGACTTCGAGACGCCGGAACACCAGCGCGTCCTGTTCGAGGAGGCCGACGCGTTCGTCATCGCCCGCGGCGGCCCGAACGTCTCCGAGAAGGCCGACGTCGACCCGGAGACCACGGCCGCGTGGAACCGCGCGTTCCGTCCGGTGCAGCGCGAGCGGCTCTCCAAGCGGTGGTGTCTCACGCAGTTCCCGACGTCCGGGCACGCCCAGCTCGCCGGGATGAGCACCGCCGAGTACGAGAACTTCGTGTACGACGCCGTGTCGCTCGACTGGGAGGCCCAGCGGGAGTTCCAGTCGCAGATGGTCGACATCCTCGACGACGCCGACGAGGTCCGCATCCGGAGCGGCGACCGGACCGACGTGACGATGTCCGTCGCGGGCAACTCCACGCTGAACGACTACGGCGAGAAGAACCTCCCGGGCGGGGAAGTGTTCACCGCGCCGGTGAAACACGAAGTCGACGGCGAGGTGTACTTCGACCTGCCGCTGTACCGGCAGGGCCGCGAAATCGAGGGCGCACACCTCCGCTTCGAGGACGGCCGCGTCGAGTCGTTCGCCGCCGAGCGCAACGAGGACGTCCTGGAGGGCGTGTTCAACACCGACGAGAACGCCCGGTACGTCGGCGAACTCGGCATCGGCATGAACCGCGCCATCGACCGCTTCACGTACAACATGCTGTTCGACGAGAAGATGGGCGACACCGTCCACATGGCGGTCGGGTCGGCGTACGGCGAGTGCGTCGGCGAGGAGAACGAAGTGAACGACTCCGCCGAGCACGTCGACATGATCGTCGACATGTCCGAAGACTCCGTCATCGAGGTCGACGGCGAGGTCGTCCAGCGGAACGGGACGTTCGTCTTCGAGGACGACGCGTAGCCGGGACTGCCGCGACGGCCGACTCCTGCGACGGCGGACCTACTCACGGTTCTCCGGTGCCGTCGGAGCAGACAGTTATGGCAGCCGAATTACTAATGTGTTGCTGTCCCAGGGGGCGTCATGAGTTTTATGGCCGTGCAACCGAGTGACACAGGTGTGCCGAAAGTTCACTGTCCAGACTGCGGGCGTCAGATCGGGATGCACGAACTCGAAGCGAAGACGACGACCCAGTCGAGCGGCTTCTCCACCAGGTACCGCTGTCCGTTCTGCCGGACGGACATGGACGACGTCACCGAACTGTTCGGGTAGCGCCCGGCGGTGCCGGCGCCGCGCGGGCCGCGCCCGGCTTACTCGTCGACGTCGAGTTCGAACTGCCCGTTCTCCGTGACGGTGTTCAGCACGACCGACGTGTTGGTCTCGCGGATGTCGGTGTCCGACAGCAGCCCCTTGATGCCCTCGTTCATCTCGTCGGTGTCGCGGAACTTCCCGATGGCGATGACGTCGTAGTCGCCGGTCACCTCGTACACCGACACCATCTGCTTCTGGTCTTCGAGGCGGTCGGTGATGTCCGGAAGCGCCTCGCCCTCGACTTTCAACTGGACGATGGCGGTGACGTCGTAGCCGAGCCGGTCGTAGTTGACGCGGGGCGTGTACCCCTCGATGACGCCTTCGTCTTCGAGTTCCCGGAGGTGGTTCGACACGGTCGTGACGGAGACGTCGAGCTCTTCGGCGAGGCTGCGCAGGCTCGCCCGCCCGTTCCCGAGCAGTTCGTTCACTAGCTTGGCGTCGAGGTTTTCGTACGTCATTACACCCAACCACGACTCCGGGGGTTTAGAATTTTACGAACGTCCACTCGAACGGCTCGATGGGGAAGGTTGCACCGACCGACAAGGATTTTATACTGGGTGTGTACCGGATACACGTCAGAAGGTATGACGGACGAAAACACGGTAGCAGACGGCGGCCTGAGCACCGAAGAACAGCGCGTACTCGACGAGATCGACGAGAAAGGAGTCGACTTCCTCCGGCTTCAGTTCACCGACATCCTCGGCACCGTCAAGAACGTCTCCATCCCGGCCACGCAGGCCGAAAAGGCGTTCTCCGAGGGCATCTACTTCGACGGCTCCTCCATCGACGGCTTCGTGCGGATTCAGGAGTCCGACATGCGGCTCAAACCGGACCCGAGCACGTTCGCGGTGCTCCCGTGGCGCACCCGCGAGGAGGGCGAAGGCGGCGCCGCTCGCCTCATCTGCGACGTCATCAACACGTCCACCGGCGAGCCGTTCGAGGGCGACCCGCGCCGCGTCCTGAAGGACGCGCTCGACCGCGCCGCCGACATGGGATTCACGGTCAACGCCGCGCCGGAACCGGAGTTCTTCCTGTTCGAGGAGGACGAGGACGGCCGCGCCACCACGAAGACCAACGACGCCGGCGGCTACTTCGACCTCGCGCCGAAGGACCTCGCCTCCGACGTGCGCCGTGACATCATCTACGGCCTGGAGGACATGGGCTTCGAAATCGAGGCCAGCCACCACGAGGTCGCCGAGGGCCAACACGAGATCAACTTCGAGTACGACGACGCGCTCACGACCGCCGACAACGTCGGGACGTTCCGCACGGTCGTCCGCGCCATCGCGGCTCAGCACGACCTCCACGCGACGTTCATGCCGAAGCCGATTCCGCGCATCAACGGCTCCGGGATGCACACGCACATCTCGCTGTTCACCGAAGACGGCGAGAACGCGTTCCACGACGAGGACGACGAGTTCAACCTCTCGGAGGAGGCCAAGCAGTTCACCGCCGGCATCCTCGAACACGCGCCCGCCATCGCGGCCGTGACGAACCCGACCGTGAACAGCTACAAGCGGCTCGTCCCGGGCTACGAGGCGCCCGTCTACGTCGCCTGGTCCGACCGGAACCGCTCGGCGCTCATCCGGAAGCCGGCCGCCCGCGTCCCGTCGGCGTCCCGCATCGAGGCGCGCTTCCCGGACCCGTCGTGCAACCCGTACCTCGCGTTCGCGGCGCTCATCCACGCCGGCCTCGACGGCATCGAGCGCGGCCTGGATTGCGACGACCCGGTCCGAGAGAACATCTACGAGTTCGACGCCGAGAAACGCGACGAGTACGGCATCACGACGCTCCCGTCGAACCTCGGCGAGGCCGTCGAGGAGTTCAAAGACGACGAGGTCGTCCAGGACGCCCTCGGCGAGCACATCACCGAGAAGTTCATCGAGGCGAAGACCGCCGAGTACGACGAGTACCGCGTCGAGGTCTCCCAGTGGGAGCTCGACCAGTACCTCGAAACGTACTGAACACCGCTCGGCTTCGAGTCGGGTCTTTTTGCGCCGCTGCGGAAGCGCTGCCGGCTCGCCGCGACTCTCGCTGAACAGCCGGTCGGCCGGTGTTCGAGGTCCGCGGTGAGTCCCGCCAGGGGCGACCGACGCCACCCGGTGAGAATCGCCGATGTGGATTTCTCCTCCCGGAGGAATACGCTCGCATGGGAACCGTACTCGGAGTGGAAGGAGACCCGATTCGGCTGAACGTCCTCCTGTACCCACTGGGAGTCTGGGTGGTGATGGCGGGTATCGCCGTCGCCAACGGTGGGCTTCGGGAGATAGTACTCATTCCCCGTGTCGGGGACTACGCGGGACACGTGCTGAGCACGGCGCTGCTCGTCGCCGCGATACTCCTCGTCTCGGGCGTCTATTTCTCGTGGACGTCCATCGGCTACACACGGAGCGAACTCGTCCTCGTCGGCGTGGTCTGGACGGTGCTGACCGTCGGCTTCGAGTTCGCCGTGGGGTACGTCGAGGGGACGCCGGTTTCGGTCACACTCGGCCAGTACGACGTGCTCGCAGGGCAGGTCTGGATCGCGGTCCCGGTCGCGCTCCTCGTCTCCCCGCTGCTGTTCGGCTGGTACTTCTCCACCTAACTTCGGACCCCTTCGAAAACGCGGCCAACCTCGGGGCGACACTGGAGCCGCTCACCAGCCCATCCCGGGAGTCTATCACCAGCCCATCCCGGGATTGTCTGCGGCTTGACGGACCCAGGAAGCGACCTGCTCTTCGTCCAGCGTGTCCGCTTCCTCCACGTCTAGGGCCTGTCTCTCCGGCCCGGTCCCGCTTGGCGGTCTCGGGTCGAGGTACGATTCGCACACGAACGCGAGTTTCACGTGGTTCGAGAACGCGCTGAACGACGCGAACCACCCCCTGTCTTCGACGCCGTAGAACGGCTGGTGCCACTTCACGGCACGGCGTACCTCGGGCACTTCCCGCTGGAGTATCTCGTCGAACTGCGCCGCGACCGTGCGCTTCCACCCCGGCAGCGATGCGACGAACGCCGCGACCGCTGCTGACCCGTCACTGTCATCCGCCCTCCGCGCCGCCTGGTACCGCTTTTCGCGGTCGGTCCACTCCGTCTCCGACGGAACCCGGTCTGGGAGTTCGACGTCACCGAAGTCCTCGTCCACGATGGAGTCGGCTCCTGCCCGCCCCGTTATCGCGGTCACGACCACGACCGGGTCGGACTCTTCGCCCTCCGAGAACAGGTCGAACTCCAGGCGCAGCGTCCCGCCTCGCCAGTGGCGAGCGAAGCCGACCCAACTGTCGGTGTGGTCGTCCCGCGGGTCTCGTTCGACCCGGAAGAGACCCAGTAAGGCTGGAACGACGTCGGCCCCCCACTGAAGCCCCCGCTCTCGGTCCGTGAACTGGACGCCCTCGTCGTGGGCTTTGCTGTAGTCGGGCGCTCTGATCACTCGGTTCTCCATCACGAGTTCGGATACCTGCTGGGCCGAAACCGGGGCGGACGCGCTCATAGTCCCGCTTCTGTAGGCTGTGTGAGGGCATCAAGATTTCCTCGGGCCCCGTCAGCCCGATTCGCGTGTTGTCGCTGTCGCGAGACGTGACTACCGATCGGCCTCGTCGCCGTCGGCCGACTCCGCGTCGTCGCTGTCGCCGTCGGCGTCGCTGTTGACGTCGCTGTCGCCGTCGGCGTCGACGTCGCCCGACTCCGCGTCGTCGCCGCCGGCCTGCTCTGCGTCGTCGGCCGCGCTGTCACCGTCGTCGTTCGCTGGTTCCGCGTCGGCGTCCGAGTCCGCGTCGACGTCGCGGACGCGGCTGACGACGGTGGGCCACGCGACGATGAGCGCGACGGCGCCGAACGACAGCGGGACCACCGCGAGCAGCCGGTACGGCGGCGTGTCCGGGACGACGCCGAAGACGTACGGGAGGCCGACGCTGGCGACGAAGGCGGCGGTGACGAACAGCGCCGCGACGACGCCGAGTCCGACGGCGGTGTCGACGCGGGACACCGGCGCGGTTTCGGTGCCGCGGAGCCGCCAGACCGCGTAGCCGCCGAAGCCGCCGCCGGCCGCGACGCCGGCTTCGACGAGTTCGGTGCCGTGGCCGCCGGCGGCGGCGACCGCGGCCGCGACGACGCCGAGACAGCCCGCCAGGAAGAACGGCCGGTCGGGGTGCGGGACGAACCCGGAGCGGGCGACGCGGCCGAACAGCCACAGCGCGGCGGCGCCGGCGACGACGCCGGCGACGACGTCGAGCAGGTGGTGGACGCCGAGCAGGAGCCGCGTCAGGCCGACGACGCCGATGACGGCGCCGGCGGCGGTCCAGCGGCGCCGGCGGTCCCAGACGTCGAGGAACGTCGCGAGCCCGCCGTAACACATCGTCGCGGCGATGGCGTGCCCGGACGGGAAGCCGAAGCCGTCGCCGGTCGCGGCGTTCTCGAAGACGACCGCGAGCAGCGTCGGGAGCCACGTCGGCGCCGGCGCGGTCGACGCGCCCGGCGGCCGCGGCAGCGCGAACAGGCTCTTCAGACCGACCGTGACCGCGAGCGCGCCGATGGCGACCGCGATGAGCGTCGCGCCGACGCGGCGCGGGTTCGCGGCGACCCGGCGGTCACCGAGCCAGTACAGCAGCCCGAACGACAGGTAGATGAACCAGGCGTCGCCGAGCTGCGTGAGCGCCGCGGCGACGACGACCACCCAGCCGGGGAGGCCGGCGACCAATTCCGGAACGCCGAGGCCGTGCATCCGTCACCTCACCGCCGCCCCCGGACGGCGTCGAGCGCCTTCCCGGGGACGTCGAGCAGATTCAGGCCGAGGCCGACCAGCACGAACAGCACGTACAGCCCGAGCGTCGACAGGAACAGCACGACCATCGCGCCGATGGCGAACCAGCCGTCCTCGTAGACGAACGCGCCGAGCGTCAGCACGACGCCGTACAGCAACACGAGGTACGGCCCCCAGCCGCGGGCGTGGCCGCGACGCATCCGGCCGCGGACGTAGCGTTTCAGTTCGTCCTCCAGCGCCGGTTTCTCCACGGTCCGCCCGTCGAGGTCGTCCAGCTCCGCGCGGAGCTCCGCGACGCGCCGTTCGAGGTCCGCGATGTCGGGCGCCGGCTCGTCGCGGTCGTCCTCGGCGTCGGTCATTCGTTCCCCGGCACGCGCGTCTCCCCCTTTACCGTGCCGGTCTCCGCCGTCGCTGACCGCCGAAGCGTCGCCTCCGGCTCCCTGCGCCCCGATTCCGCCGGCTCCGTCGTCGGGGCCGGGCGACCGGTGCGGGGTCAAGACGACGTTGACGACGACGCCGACGAGCACGACGATCCCGGCGAGGTACAGCCACGTCACGAACAGCAGGACGCCGCCGATGACGCCGTACACGTCGGCTTTCGTCCCGCTCCCCGCGGCCTGGAACTCCAGGTACGCCTGGAACGCCGCCTGCAGCACGGTCCAGCCGACGCCGGCGAACAGGGCGCCCGGGAGCACCTCCCGCAGCCCGACCCGCGGCTCCGGGAAGAAGTAGTACATCGGCAGGAACGCCGCGGTCAACACGGCCGGCAGCACCAGGATGCTCGCGACTTCGAGGAGCACGCCGAGCTGGAGCGCCGCGACGACGCTGCCGATGCCGACCATCACGGCGACGCTCGCGACGACGGACACCGCGACGACCGCGGAGTCTTTGAGCTGGTCGACGAGCCCCGGCGACTCCACGACGCCGTAGATGTTCGCGAACGCCGTGTCGACGCCGCGGAACACCTTCAGCGCACCCCACACCGCCAGCGCCAGACTGAACGCGGTCGCGCCGCTCCGCCCCGCGCCGCCCCGGAGCGCGTTCACCAGCAGCTCCTGCCCTGCCGGCGTGAGCAGGTCGCCGCTGGCGGCCACCACGACCTGCGCCAGCTGCTCGCCGCCGACCGCGGTGGCGACGACGAGCGCCAGCACAGCCGCCGGCAACAGCGAGACGAATCCGTAGTACGCGACCGCGGCCGCCAGGAACGTCACGTCCTGCTCTGACGTCGTCGCCGCCACCGCGCGAACCCCCGCAGCGAACCGGCCCGCGCGGCCGTCGAGGCTGTCGAACACGACCCACTGTTCGGCGGACTGGCGCTTCAAAGCCCGGGCTTCCCGGACGCGCCCGGACTGGCTCCTGGCTGCTCGCTGACTGTCCCCGGACGGCTCCCGAATCGGCACCGGACGGCTCCGGTCACCGCCGGGTCGCCGCGGGACGTCCTCCGCGTGTCGGTCAGGCGAGGTCGGCGGTCGCCTCGCGCATCTCCGCGACGGAGGCGGTCGTCTTCACGGCGGTGCCGGAGTAGTGCGCCCGGGAGGCGTCGTAGCCGGCGTCACGGAGCGCGTCGACGAACTCGTCCATGCCGCGCGCCGGACGGCCCCACAGCTCGCAGAGCCGGTGCTGGTCGTAGTGCGTCGGCGTGTCGAGTTCGTCGGCGACGGCGCCGAGCAGTTTCCGGGCGCGCTTCACCTCGCCCATGTCGTCGGTGAGTTCGTCGCGGGCGGCCGCCGCGAACTCGTGGTCGGCGACCGGGCCGAGCCACAGCGGCCCGGCGGTGACGAGCCGCGCGGAGCCGCAGTGCGGGCAGTCGCCGGGCGGGTCGGCGACGAGGCCGCGTTCGGCGTCGCGTTCGAGGCAGTCCTGGCAGTGGTAGACGTGGCCGAGCTCGTCGATGCAGTCGTCGGCGGCGGAGGCGGAGGCGTCCAGCTCGAGGTAAGTACGGGCGTAGTGCCGCGAGACGTGCGACAGCACCGGCCGCGCGGCCTTGTCGCGGCTCGCCGCGCGCCGCACCAGCGCCGAAATCAGGATTCGCAGCCCCATCTCGGCGTGGTAGTCGGTGTTCCGCGGCACGGCGGAGTAGCGCCTGACGCCGGCGTCGAAGTGCGCGCCGCACAGCGGCGCCGTGTCGGTCGCGGTGGCACACAGCAGGTTCCGGGTGCCGGCGACGGCGGCGTCCGCGAACGGCATCGGCGACCCGTACGGGTCGAGGTCGACGACGTCGAAGAAGTCCTCGTGCAGCAGCGCGTTCACGTCGCGCTGGACGGCGCCGCAGCCCTGGTAGTCCGCGAGGTTCCGGTCGGCGAGCGCCACCGCGTCCGCGTCGACGTCGGCGCAGGTGACGTCCCACCCCTCCGCGGCGGCGCGGGTGCCGCGGACCCCGGAGGCCGCCATCGCGTCGAGGTACGTCTCTGCGCGGGGCTCCCGGTCGCCGTACGCGCGGAGCGCGGCGACGGTGACGTCCCGGTTCAGCTCCATCTCCGGGTTGTAGAACACGTCCTCGCCGCTCCCTTCGCTGGCGCCGTCGCGCGCCTCCGCCACCTCGACGGTGACGCCGCCCTCCGTGATGTTCATGGTGGCTAGCTGCGGCGCTCGGCCGGATAAGCGACGCGGACTCCTCGACGCCCCGGTTCTTCGTCGAGTCGGCGCTGCCGCTCGTTCGACGGCGTCGCCGTCGGCGAACACTCCTTTGTCGCCGTCGGGCGTAGCCCGGACCGATGCCGCCGGAGTGCACCCGGTGTGGCCGGGCCATGGACGCGAAGACGGGCGGAATCGCGGCGCTGCTCGGGCTGGCGTCGTACGACGGATACGAGTGCGAGAACTGCGGGACGCTCGTCTGTCAGGACTGCTACCGGAAGCGGGTCGTCGAACTCGCCGGCGCCGGACACGACCGGTGCCCGGCGTGTGACGGGCTGCTGTCGCCGCGGTGACGGCGACGAGCGCGAGTGGGCGGGGCGTCGACAGGCGGGAGTTCGGCGTCGACGTCGCCGGTCAGGAGTCGGCGCCGAGTTTCTGCCTGAGCAGCGACGGGACGTCGTCGAGCGCGTCGTCGAGCGCGTCGACGTTCGGGCCGCCGCCCTGCGCGAAGTCCGGCGGGCCGCCGCCGCCGCCGCCGACTCGGCCCGCGAGTTCGCCGACGAGGTCGCCGGCGTTCACGGCGACGTCGTCCGGGACGCCGACGACGAACGTCGCCGCGTCGCCGGCGCCGGAGCCGAGCACGGCGACCTTGCCGTCGTCGACCAGCGCGTTCGCGGTGGCGCGGAGCTCGTCGGTGTCGGCGTCCATCCGCTGGACGACCGCCGTGGCGCCGTCGACGTCGACCTCCTCGCCGCCGGACTCGGCGCGCAGCTCGGCGAGCTCCTCTTTCAGCCGGTCGATGGTCTTCCCGCGCTCCTTCCACTCCGTGAAGAACCGCTCTGCGGTCTCCGGGACGTCCTGCGGGTCGACGTCGAGCACGTCGGCGGCGTCGTACAGCGCGTCCTCGGTGCGGTGGGTGGCGTCGAGCGCCGCCTCGCCGGCGGCGAACACGACGCGCTCGACGCCGTCTTGCACCGGCTCGGTTTTCAGGACTTTGACGGTGCCGATGTCGCCGGTGTGAGCGACGTGGGTGCCGCCGCACGCCTGCACGTCGCTGCCGACCTTGATGACGCGAATCTCCTCGCCCGGCGGGATGCCGCCCTGATACAGGTCGAAGCCGTACTCGGACTCGGCGGCGTGGCGGTCCGGCCACTCCTGTTTCACCGGGAGGTTCTGCCGAATCAGGTCGTTCGCGACGCGCTCGATCTCCTTCACCTCCTCGCGGCTGATGCGGTCGTAGTGGGTCAGGTCGAGCCGCGAGGACTCGATGCCTTTCTGCGCGCCGGCCTGCCGGACGTGTTCGCCGAGCACCTGCCGGGCGGCGTGCCCGATGACGTGCGTCGCGGTGTGGTGCCGCATCAGGCGGCCGCGGCGCTCCGCGTCGACGTGGCCGCGGACGAACTCGCCCTTCCCGGGGTCCTCGTCGGTGCGGTGGAGGATGACGCCGTCGCGGATCTGGACGTCCTCGACCTCGACGGTCGCGTCGTCGGTGGACAGCGTCCCGCGGTCGGCGGGCTGCCCGCCGCCCTCCGGGTAGAACATGGTCTGGTCGAGCACGACGTCGAAGCCGCCGTCGCGTTCGAACACGTCGAGCACGACCGCCTCGAAGTCGGTGCGCTCCTGGTCGTCGTAGTACAGCCGCTCCGTCTCCGGGAGGTCGGCGAGCCGCTCGTCGCCCTCATCGTCGCCGTCGAACGCCTCGGCGGAGTCGTGGCGCGCCGCGACCAGCCCGTAGAAGTCGTCGGGGACCTGGACGGAGGCGCCGCGCTCCTCCGCGATTTCGCGGACCATGTCGGGCTGGATGCCGTGGCTGTCGTACAGCTCGATGAGCTCCTCGACCGGAATCGGGTCGCCGGTGCCGGCGTACTCGTCGGCGAGCGCCTCCACCTTCCGGCCGCCGCGTTCGAGCGTCTCGCGGTACTTCTCGACCTCGGTGCGGACGATGTCGCGGATGGTGTCGCGGTTCTCGTAGCCGAGCCGCTCGGCCTGCATGTCCACCAGTTCGTCGAGCGGGGCGTCGACGCCGACGTTGTCGACGAGCCGCTTCGTCCGGCGGAGCACCATCCGGGCGAGGTAGCCGGTGCCGACGTTCGACGGGACGATTTCGTCGCCGAACATGTACGCGAGCGTCCGGCAGTGGTCGGCGATGGCGTAGATGTCTTCGAGCGGCCGGAGCAGCTCGGTGAGCCGCTCCGTCTCGACGTCGAGCTTGTCGGCGATGTTGTCGCGGGCGGCGTCGACGTCCTCCACCTCGTCGATGTCGAGGTGGCCGGAGAGCTTCGAGGCGCGGTGGACCAGCGTCTCCTCCTCGTCGGTGAGGTCGACGCCGGCGTTCTCCTTCAGGAACTCGATGGCGTCCGGGTAGACGGACTCGTAGACGGTCGGCGTCCCCTGGCTCATCCACGTCCACCGCTCCAGCCCGTAGCCGGTGTCGACGATGTACGTGTCCATCTTCGAGTACGTGTTTCCGTCCTTCAGTTCGTAGTCGCCGTCGGGGTCCTGCTCCATCGACATGAAGACGAGCGTCGCCAGCTCGGCGCCCTTGTAGATGACTTCGATGGCGGGGCCGGCGTTGCCGCCGCCGACCCACGGGTCCTCGATGTACGTGATCTCGTCGAGGTCGGCGCCCATCTCCTCGAACAGGCCGTCGCAGTACCGGACGGTTTCGTCCTTCCAGTACACTTCGCCGGAGTAGGCGTACTCGTCGCCGACCTCCTCGCGGGCGTTGAACGCGTGGTGCGCCATCATCTCGAACGCCATGGTGTGCCGGCCGGTCTTCCCGACGTTGTCGATGTCCTGCATCCGGATGCACGGCTGGCTGACGCACAGCGGGTTCGCCGGCGGCGGCGTCTCGCCGGACGTGACGAGCGGCTGGAAGTCGTAGATAGAGGCCTGCGTCAACAGCACGTCGTCGCGCCACCGGTTCGCGGCGACCGGGTACGGCTCGATGCGTTCGTGGCCGTGCGCTTCGAAGTACGACAGGAACGCTTCGCGCATCTCCTCCAGCGTGTACTGCTCGTCGAAGCCGGGGTCGTCGATGAAGGAGTAGTCCTCACACGGCGGCTCCCCGCACAGCTCCCGCTCGGAGTCGCGGCTCCAGAAGTGGTCCCCGCAGGAGGCGCACTCCGTCCGCGTGAACCCTTCTTCCTCGAAGTAGTCGAGACGATACTCCGCGGTGAGGTCGCTCATTACGGACAAATTCTCCCGTCACCGTGCAAAAGGGTTCCGGGGACGGCGCGGACCACTTCGCCGACCGACATTCTTATGGCTCCGTTCGGCAACGTACGACAGAACCGGGGGTACTCCCCATGAACAGCCCACTCACGATTCTCGTCGCGGGCGCGGACACCGGCGTCGCGCGGGCGCTCGCGGCCCGCGACGTCACCGCGGAGCTCGTCGACCCGGGCGACGTCGCCGACGCGGTCAGGTCGCTGCGCCCCGACGCGGCCGTCCTCGCCGGGGACGTCGACCTCGACGCCGACGCGGTCGACGCGCTCGACGCGGCCGGCGCGCCCGTCGTCGCGTTCGGCGCGGAGCCGCCGGCCGCGACGTACGTCGACGGCTTCGCGCTCGACAGCGACGACCCGGTCGACGCCCTGCTCCGGGAGGTCAGGCAGGCGCTCGACGGCGAGACGCGGCTCCAGCTGCAGCGAACCCGGCGCCGCGTCACCCGGCTCCACGACAGCGCCGCTAGCATCGCGGCGTGCCGCAGCATCGAGGAGCTGTTCGACCGCACCGCCGACGCCGCCGACCGCGTGCTCGCGTTCGACCAGTGCTGGGTCGGCGTCCGCGACGGCGACAGCTTCCTGACGAAGGCCCGCGTCGGCGACTCCGACTGGCCGAAGGGCGACCGCGTCGACCTCGACGAGGGCGTCGCCGGCGAGACGTACCGCACCGGGAAGTCACGGCTCGTCGCCGACACCGCCGACAGCGACGTCGTCGCCGACCCGTACGGCGAAATCCGGTCGCTGGTGTCGGTCCCGGTCGGCGACAGCGGCGTCCTGCAGGCCGCGTCGGCGACGCCGAACGCCTTCACGGCCCGCGACCTCGAACTCGCCGAACTGCTCGCGACGCACGTCGGGCAGGCGTACGGCCGGCTGCGCGCGGAGGCCGACCTCCGGAGCCGGCAGCGCACCGTGACGGAGCTGCACGAGGCGGCGCCGGAGCTCATCGACGCGGAGTCCCGCGACGACCTGTTCGGGCTGACCGTCGACATCGCCGAGCGCGTGCTCGCGTTCGACCGGTCGTACCTGCTCGTCGCCGAGGACGACCGGTTCGCGATGGCGGCGACGTCCGACCCGGACGCGCCCGAGTCGGTGCCGCTGGACTTCGGCGTGGTCGCCCGGACCCACGAGACCGGCCGGTCGTTCGTCGTCGAGGACGTCTACGACCACCCGGTCGCCGAGTCCAGCGACGCGGACGCCGGCCACTCCCGGTCGCTGCTCAGCGTCCCGGTCGGCGACGACGCCGTCTTCCAGGCCGTCAAGGACAGCGCAGGCTCGTTCGACGACCGCGACCTCGAACTCGCTGAGCTACTCGTCTCGTACGTGACGGCGACGCTCGAACGCATCCGGTCGGAGGCGGCGCTGCGGGAGTCCCGCCGCGTCATCGAACGGCTGCACGCCGCGAGCGCGACGGTCGCCGCCGCCGAAACCGAGCAGGAGTTGCTCGACCGCACCATCGACGTCGTCGAGGACGTCCTGTCGCTGGAGAAGTCGACGCTGCTGCTCCGCGACGGCGACGTGCTCGTCCCGGTCGCGGAGTCGGCGGGCAGCCCCGAGAACGCCGCGCGGCCGATGCACGTCTCCGAGGGGCTCAGCGGGAAGACGCTGCGGACCGGCGAGTCGTCGCTCGTCGACCGCGTGGACGAACACGAGGACGCCGACCCGGCGCGGCCCGAGTACCGGTCGGGAATCAGCGTCCCGGTCGGCGACCTCGGCGTGTTCCAGGCGGTGTCGACGGAGTACGACGCGTTCGACGAGGACGACCTGAACCGGGCGGAGCTTCTGATGACACACGTCGCGGTGTCGCTCGAACGGGTGCGGGCGGAGGAGGACCTGCGCGCCGAACGCGACCGGCTGTCGGCGCTGTTCGAGAACATCCCGGACGCCGCCGTCTCCTTCGAGATGGTGGACGGCAAGCCGATCGCGCGCTCGGTCAACAGCGCCTTCGAAGAGACGTTCGGCTACGACGCCGACGACGTCGTCGGCGCGAACGTCGACGACTTCCTCGTCCCGGAGGACGCCGCAGAGCAGGCCGACGAACTGAACGAACGGCTCCGCCGCGGCGACAACGTCCGCCGGGAGTGCCGGCGCCGCACCGCCGACGGCGTCCGCGACTTCCTGATGTACGTCGTGCCGCTGACGCTCGGCGAACAGAACGTCCGCGGCTACGCCATCTACTCCGACATCACCGAGCGGAAGGAGCGCGAACGCGCGCTCGAACGGCAGAACGAGCGGCTCGACGAGTTCGCGTCCGTCGTCAGCCACGACCTCCGCAACCCCATCTCCATCGCGGAGGGCTACCTCGAACTGGCGCGCGAAACCGGGGACGAGGCGCACCTCGACACGGTCGCGGACGCCATCGAGCGGATGCGGAGCCTCATCGAGGACCTGCTCGCGCTCGCCCGCGAGGGCCGCGTCGTCGGCGACCCGGAGCCCGTCGACCTGAGCGGCGTCGCCCGGGAGGCGTGGGCGCACGTCGACACCGCCGACGCGACGCTCCAGGTCGACGTCGACGCCGAGGTGCCGGCCGACGAGGACCGGCTGCACGAACTGTTCGAGAACCTGTTCCGGAACGCCGTCGAGCACGCCGGCAGCGACGCCGAAATCCGGGTGGAGTCGCTCGCGGACGCCGACGGCTTCGCGGTCTGCGACGACGGCCCCGGCGTCCCCGCCGACCAGCGCGACCGCGTCTTCGAAGCCGGCGTCACCACCAGCGAGGAGGGGACCGGATTCGGGCTCCCCATCGTCCGCCGCATCGCCGAGGCGCACGGCTGGACCGTCGAACTCGGCGACAGCGACGACGGCGGCGCCTGCTTCCGATTCACCTTCGACTGAGCGGCGCGGTTCGCCGTCGGGTGACGGCTTCGCCGCTCGTTCGGCGCGGCCTCAGGCGTCGGCGACGACGTCGCCGATGCGGTCGAGCGCCTCGTCGACGTCGTCGCGGTCGACGTCGAGGTGGGTGCAGAGCCGGCAGGTGTAGTCGCCGAACGCGGAGAAGGAGACGCCGCGCTCCTTGCACGCCGCCGAGAGCTCCTCGCCGGTGAGCCCGGCGTCCTCGCTGTTCACCATCACGATGTTGGTGTCCGGGTCGGACGCGGCGAGGCCGTCGACGTCGTTCAGGCCGTCGGCGAGCCGCTCGGCGTTGGCGTGGTCGTCGGCGAGCCGGTCGACGTTCTCCAGCGCTTCGAGCCCCGGCGCGGCGACGATGCCGGCCTGCCGCATCGCGCCGCCGAACAGCTTCCGGACGCGGCGCGCCCGGTCGACGTACTCCTCGGTGCCGCAGAGGACGGAGCCGACGGGGGCGCCGAGCCCCTTCGACAGGCAGAACATGACGGAGTCGACGTGTTCGGTCATCGCCGCCGGCTCGACGTCGAGGGCGACGCAGGCGTTCAGGAACCGGGCGCCGTCGAGGTGGACCGGGACGCCGAGGTCGCGTGCGGCCCGCGCGGCCTCGTCGACGTGGGCTTTCGGGACGGCGACGCCGCCGCGGGAGTTGTGCGTGTTTTCGAGACACAGCAGCCCCGTACCGGGGCGGTGGAGGTCCTCCTCGACGAAGCCGTCGCGGACCTGCTCGGCCGTCGGGACGCAGCGCTCGCCGGCGTCCAGAATCCGCGGCTGCACCTGCGAGAGCTGCGGGATGCCGCCGAGCTCCCACTTGTAGACGTGCGCCTGCTCGTCGCACAGCAGCTCCTCGCCGCGGTCGGTGTGCGTCCGAATCGCGATCTGGTTCCCCATCGTCCCGGACGGCACGAACAGCGCCGCCTCCATCCCGACGAGGTCGGCGGCGCGCCGCTCCAGTTCGTTGACGGACGGGTCGTCGCGGTAGACGTCGTCGCCGACGTCGGCGTCGCGGGCCGCGTCGCGCATCGCCGCCGACGGCTTCGTCACGGTGTCGGACCGGAAGTCGATCATACGAACCGATGCGGCGGCGCCGCGGAAATATCGCGCGGTCCCCCTGCGTCGTTGCTGATTCGTCGCCCGCGCGGGGCCGGAGTCGCAGTCGGACACGGCGCGGCGGCCCGGAGCCACGGCCGGGGTCGGAGCGACGGCCGGAGCCGCGGAATACAAGCCGAGTCGCCGCGAACGTCGACGTAGTGCCGTACGCTACGCACGACGGAGTCGACGTCTACTACGAGTCGGACGGGAGCGGGGAGCCCGTGGTGTTCCTCGGCGAAATCGGGCTGGGGCCGTGGCAGTGGGGGTGGCAGCACGCCCGGGTCGCCGGCCCGTACGAGGCGGTGGTGCCGGCGACTCGCGGCACCGACGAGTCGGGCGCGCCGCCGGCGCCGTGGACGATGGCGGACCTCGTCGGCGACGTTGACGCGGTGCTGGCGGACGCCGGCGTCGACTCGGCGCACTTCGTCGGCGTCGGCTTCGGCGCGGCGCTCGCGATGCGCATCGCGCTCTCGGAGGGCCGCGCCGAGACGCTGACGCTCGTCGGAGCCGCGGCGTCCGGCCGGGGTATCGACGCGGACGCGCTGTGGGCGGACCCGTCAGACCCGGAGGCGCTCCACCGGTCGCTGGAGGCGGCGCTGTCAGCCGACTTCTTCGACCGGCAGCCGGACGACGTCGCCCGGATGGTGGAGTGGCGCGGCGCCGAGGACGCCGACCGCGACGCCTGGACGGCCGCCAAGGGCGCGCTCGACGACTTCGACGTCTCCGACCGGCTGTACGAGCTGACGACGCCGACGCTGGTGCTGCACGGCACCGAGGACGCCGTCTGCCCGCCGACGAAAGGGGAGGAGCTGGCGGCGGGGCTGCCGCGCGGCGAGCACGTCCCGGTCGACGGCGCCGGCCACCTCGCGAACGTCGAGCACAGCCGCGTCGTGAACGACCACCTGCTGGCGTTTCTCGACGAACACACCGACGAGTGAGCGGTGCCGGCCGGCGACGTGAGGCCGGCGTTCGCGCGGCGTTCGAGACGGCGGCAGGCGATGCGGGGCGACGCAAGCCCTATGGTGCCGAGCCGCCCATCCTCGGTAATGACACGGCTTCGGCTCGCGCTGCTGAACGCAGCGGAGGACGACGAGAACACGGCGCGGAACTTCCGGCGCGAACTCGACGCCGACCTCGCGGAGTTCGACGTGAACGCGGGCGACCTCCCGGACCACTTCGGGTTCGACGGCGTCGTCATCACCGGGTCGCGGTCGTCGGTGTACTGGGACGACGAGTGGATTCCGCCGCTCGTCGACTGGGTCGGCGACGCCGCCGACCGCGGACTCCCGGTGCTCGGCGTCTGCTACGGCCACCAGGTCGTCGCGGAGGCGCTCGGCGGCCGCGTCGCCGGCATGGACGACTTCGAAATCGGCTACAACGAAATCGAGCAGGTGGACGACGACGAACTGTTCGACGGCATCGACGACCGGTTCACCGTGTTCACGACCCACGGCGACGCCGTCGTCGACCTGCCGCCCGGCGCGGAGCTGCTCGCCCGCAACGAGTTCGGCGTCCACGCGTTCCGAAAGGGCCGCTGCTGGGGCGTCCAGTTCCATCCCGAGTACGACGTGGAGACGGCTCGCGACGTCGCCGACGGGAAACGCGACCGCATCGGCGACGAGAAAGTCGACGCCGTCCTCGCCGACATCGACCCGGAGCGCTACGACGCCGCCTGCGAGGCAAAACAGCTGTTCGACAACTTCACGTCGTTCTGCCGCCGCGTCCGCGACGAGGCCGACGCCGCTGGCGCCGAAGCCTGACCGCTGCGGCGACGACGTTTCTGACGCGGAATCTGACCGCACAGGCGACGACGGCGGGGATTCGCGCTTCTCCGCGGACTGCTCCGACCGAGGAGTACCGACAAGTATTGCGAACGCCTTTTCACGGGCCGCTTCGGAGTCGGCGCCATGCTCGACTACGTGGGTCTCGAGGAGGACCTGTCCGCCGAGGAGAAACTGATTCGGGACACGGCGCGGGAGTTCGTCGACGAGGAGGTGCGGCCGGACATCGCAGAGCACTACGAGAACGGGACGTTCCCGACCGAGCTCATCCCGGAGATGGGCGAACTCGGCTTCTACGCGCCGAACCTGGAGGGGTACGGGTCGCCGAACGTCTCCGAGCGCGCGTACGGCGTGCTGATGCAGGAACTGGAGGCGTGCGACTCGGGGCTGCGGTCGATGGCGTCGGTGCAGGGCGCGCTGGTGATGTACCCGATTCACGCCTTCGGCTCGGCGGCCCAGAAGGAGGAGTGGCTGCCGGCGCTCGGCGAGGGCGAGGCGGTCGGCTGCTTCGGGCTGACCGAGCCGGAGCACGGCTCGAACCCCGCCGGCATGGAGACGCGCGCGGAGAAGGACGCCGACGGCTACGTGCTGAACGGCGCGAAGACGTGGATTACGAACGCGCCGATTGCGGACGTCGCCGTGGTGTGGGCGCGGGACGTCACGGACGTCGACGGCGACTCGGACGCGGACGCCCCGATTCGCGGCTTCCTCGTCGAGACGGACCGCGACGGCGTGACGACGAACGAGATCGACGGGAAGCTGTCGATGCGGGCGTCCGTCACCGGCGAAATCGGGCTGAACGACGCCCGGATTCCGGCGGAGAACGTCCTGCCGGACGTCGAGGGGATGAAGGGGCCGCTGTCGTGTCTGACGCAGGCGCGCTACGGCATCGCGTGGGGCGCGGTCGGCGCGGCCCGCGACTGCTTCGAGACGGCGCGGGACTACCAGCGCGACCGCGACCAGTTCGGCGGCCCGATCGCGCGGTTCCAGTTACAGCAGGACAAGTTCGCCGAGATGGCGACCCAGATCACGACGGCGCAGCTGCTCGCCTACCGGCTCGCCGACCTGAAAGCGCAGGGTCGGCTGCGGCCCCAGCAGGTGTCGATGGCGAAACGCAACAACGTCCGGATGGCGCGCGACCAGGCCCGCGTCGCCCGCGAGATGCTCGGCGGCAACGGCATCACCGGGGACTACTCGCCGATGCGGCACCTCAGCAACATGGAGACCGTCTACACCTACGAGGGCACCCACGACATCCACACGCTGATTCTCGGCGAGGACCTCACCGGAATCGCCGCCTACGAGTAACAGGCGACGAAGCCGACTTGAACGAACGGCGTGGCCGCGCGTCAACTGCCGGTAGTCGGTGTTTCAAGCGCCGGCCGCGCCTCCTGTTTCGGTTCCACAGGAGGAGTGGTACACGTCGACTTCTCCGGACGTATTGATCATCACAGTCACCGTCACGCAGTCGTCTCGAGTCTCGGTCAGGTCCGTTTCGCTCCACTTCCAATCGTCCACCTTCGTGCGCAGCCGATACGAGCCCGCCCCCCGAACGACGTTCTCCCAGACTGTCGAAGGGGCCTTCTTGGCTCCCTCGTCAGTTGTTGGCGCAGCATCGAACGAGACGGATTCATCGAACACTCTCTCCGCTCCGTCGAGTACGACGAGAGTGATCGTGTGTGCTGTGTCGTCCCAGTTCGATGCTGTTGAGCGTAGAAACACGAACCTCGGGCTCTCTACTTACTGCGCATCCTGAAAACGGGACTATGCTCCCCACCGCCGCCAAATACCCGCGACGAATCACGGCTCAATTATATATAGAGATGTAGTAATTTTGTTCTTGGGATATCGGTATCGCCACGGCGTTAACTGGTGCTCCCGGCCAAATGGGACCGGCTCAATACGAGAGTAGATTCGCCGCCCGGCTCGGTGCCCGCCGCACCGGCGACGGAACTGCCCGCTCGTCCACCGTCTGGGAACCATGCACACACCTAAGTAGGTCGCTCCTGTTTCGACCACCGAAGCGATGCCAGCACCAGTCCGTGACCGGCCGACCGTGCTCTCGTTCACCCGCGAGGAGGCGTGGGTCGCGCACGTCGCGCTCCTCGCCCAGCTCCGCGCGGCAGTCGACGCCGACGACTCGAAGCCGGACTATCCGGAGGTCGACGCGCTCGACGCCGTGGAAGCCGACAGCGACCGGTTCGAGCCGCAGCACGTCCGCGTCATCCGGGACGCGCTGGTGTCGTATCTCGGCGACGCGCCGGTGCGCGACCGGGCGCCCGGCCGCGACGCGCTGCAGGCCGTGAACGCCGCGCTGCACTGACGGCGCCGCGACTCGGTTTCTCCGCCGTCACGCTCATTCGCCGGCTTCGTCGAGCCAGTAGTCGACGGCGTCGCCGCGGCGGAAGTAGGCGTCGACGTCGCGGTCGCCGTCGCCGCCGGGCGGCGCGCCCGCCATCACGCCGACCTTCTCCGAATCCGGGTACACCAGGACGTCCGGGTCGCGCATCGTCGAGACCGCCAGGTAGCGCAGCGGCCGGTCGCCGTCGTTGACGACGCGGTGCGCGCCGGACTCGTCGGCGGGCAGCGCGACGTAGTCGCCGGCGCGGATATCGTGCTGGTCGCCGTCGAGCCGGAGCAGGCCGTCGCCGTCGAGGACGTACAGCGCCTCCTCGTTCGCGGTGTGGTAGTGGTACGGCCACGCTCGCTTCCCCTGCGGGAGTTCGTAGAGGCTGCAGCCGATGTCGTCGCCGTCGGCAGCCGCGCCGAGTCGCTTCCGGCGGAACGCGACGTCCTCGCCGCGGGTCGTCTCGGTCCACTCCACGTCCTCTTCGTTCACCACGGGCATGTCCGCGGCGTCTCGCCGCGCCGACATAGTAGCAGCGCCCGTCCCGCGCGCCGATGCCGACGTTTTTGTACGCGACGCCGTATCCCTCTAGCAATGGGTATCGACCCGAACTTCGACGAGAACCGGGAGAAGGTCGGCGAGGAGAACGGCGTCGACGTGTGGGGCGAGGTCGACCCGCCGGAGAAACTCGGCATCCACGGGAGCCACGTCGCCGTCGACTACGACATCTGCATCGCCGACGGCGCCTGCCTGGAGAACTGCCCGGTGGACGTCTTCGACTGGGTGGACACGCCCGGCCACCCGGAGTCCGAGAAGAAAGTCGAGCCGACCCGCGAAGACCAGTGTATCGACTGCATGCTCTGCGTCGACATCTGCCCGGTGGACGCCATCGACGTCGACGCGTCACGGTCGTAACGACGCGGCCCAGGTCGGCTCCGGTTCGGCCTGCCCAGTTCTATCGGAGACTGTCCCGCCCGGTCCGCGACGGCTCAGTCGGCCGTCGCGGGCGACCCGGCGGACCCCGGCACGGACGCGCCGCGTTCGTCCAGCGCCTCACACAGCAGTTCCGCGATGTCGACGACGTCGATGTCGTCTTCGAAGTCGCCGGTCTTCCGGCCGTCCTCGTACATCGTCCCGCACATCGGGCAGGCGACGACGAACTTCTCGACGGCGTCGCCGGCGTCGGTGTCTTCGAGCGCCTCGCGGAGCCGTTCCTCGCTCGGCTTCGTCTCCTCGTCGTGGTCCATCCAGAGGCCGCCGCCGCCGCCGCCACAGCAGAACGACTCCGAGCGGTTCCGCGGCATCTCGTGGAGGTCGACGCCGGTCGCCCGGATGACGTCGCGGGGCGCGTCGTACACGTCGTTCATGCGGCCGAGGTGGCACGGATCGTGGTAGGTGACGGTGTAGTCGAGTTCGGTGCCGTCGAGGCCGAGCCGCCCCTGCTCGACGAGGTTCTCGACGACTTCGGTGTAGTGGAACACCGGGTCGTCGAACTCCGAGACTTCGGGGTACTCGTTGCGGAACGTGTTCATCGAGTGCGGGTCCGTCGTGACCACCTTCTCGAACGTCGCGGACGCGAACGCCTCCGTGTTGTCCTCGACGAGCATCTCGAACAGCCCCTCCTCGCCGACGCGCCGGACGTCGTTGCCGTCGTGCTGTTCGTCCTCGTAGAGGATGCCGTAGTCGACGTTCGCGCGCTCGAACAGCGTGGCGAGCGACCGGGCGACCCGTCGGTTCCGGTCGTCGTAGCTCGGGTACTCGCCGACGTACCACAGGAACTCGACGTCCTCCTCGCGGGCGTCCGGCACGTCGAACGGGAGGTCGTCGGTCCAGTCCGGGCGGTTCCGGGCGGGGTCGCCGAACGTGTTGCCGTTCTGGAACACGTTCATCATGGCCTCCTGCACCGCCTCGTCCATCTGGCCGGTCTCGGTGAGCCGACGGTTCAGCTGCGTGAACTGCGGGACGTGCTCGATGTCGACGGGGCAGGCGTCCATGCACGCCATACACGACATGCAGGACTCCATCGACTCCGCGGCGACGACGGAGCTGCCGCCGTCGGCGACGATGTCGACCGCCTCGGTGCGGCCGGCGTCCAGCTCCTCGCGGTACCGTTTCAGGTCGAGGATGACGTCGCGCGGGTCGAGGTTCCGGCCGGACGCCTTCGCCGGGCAGGCGGACGAGCAGCGGCCGCACTTGGTGCAGGCGTCCTGGTCGAGGATGTGCCGCCACGAGAAGTCCTCGATGCTGCCGTAGCCGATTTCGTCGGGCGCGGCGTCGGCGGGGACGCCGGGGAGCCGGACGCCGGCCTCGTCGTCGCGGGTGACGACGTTCGCGAAGCTCGACACCATGTGGAACGGCTTGCCGTACGGGACGAGCGCGATGAAGCCGAACGCGAGCAGCGCGTGGCTCCACCACCCCCAGTGGTACAGCGTCTCCGCGAGCGCGGGGCGGAGGCCGAGTTCGGCGAACACGCCGGCGAGGAAGAAGCCGACGAACGACACCTGCTCGAACGCCAGGAACTGCAGGCCGGAGCCGGTTTCGGTGGCGGTGCCGACGATGCGGAACGCCTCGATGACGTAGCCGCCGACGCCGAGCGCGAACAGCGTCAGGACGAACGCGTCGTCCTCCAGCGACGTGTGCTTCCCCCAGAGCCGGCCGTCGCGCTCCGTGTACCGCCGGTACATCGCCATCGCGAGGCCGACGACGAACAGCAGCCCCATCGCGTCCATCACGAACGAGTACGACAGGTAGAAGTCGCCGACGAAGAACGACTCGCCGGTGACGGGCCGCCACAGGTCGATGTCGATGCCGAGGATGGTGGTGCCGATGAGCAGCGTCAGGAACCCCCAGAGGACGAACGCGTGCATCACGCCGGCGTACGCGTCGCGGTCGAACTGGTTCCGGTTCGAGAGCACGACCGACGCGGCGCTGACGACCCGGCCGGGGAGGTCGTCGAGGCGGTCGAACCAGTCGTCGTCGCCGTCGGCGTAGCGGGCGAACCGCCGGTAGGTCCCGTAGAGGAACAGGGCGACCGCGACCGCCGCGAGGTAGTAGAAGACGGCCTTCCCGACGGGCCCGACCGTCCAGAACGTCTCCCGTGTCACCTGGTCGGCTGGCATACGCATACGCCGGCAGCCCCCGAAGTTAACTCTTCGCCACCCGGCCGCGGCGCGACTGCCCGGGCCGCCGCCGCGTCGTGCGGTCCGTCCGCGGCCGTCTCGGCAGCATTCGCTCGAACCGAAACGAATCCGCGGTGTCGGGGGCGGCAGCGCTGTGGCGTCGTGGTCTGGCGGTGTGGCCGAGCGTGACGACGTGAGGCGTGTCGTCGCGCCCGACCGTGAACGCCGGCACGCTCGGCCATCTGTGGGTCGAACGCTCCGGGATTCGGTGCCAGCAGGCTTTTCTGTCCGCACGGCGTGAGACCCACGTCATGGACGAGAAGACCGCGGAACTCCGCGAAATCTTCGTCGACGCGACCGGAGCGGACACGGTCACCGAGAGCCAGGAGGAGACGCACGGCTCGCTGGCGGAGGAGCGCGGTGACGCGGCGGAGCGGCTCGGCGAACTCGTCGCGATGATGCGCGACCGCTACGAGTTCGACTCCTCGCTCGGCGACGACGACCTCGAGCGCGTCGTCCGGCGCTACTTCGACGGCGACGACGACGACGACGCCATCGCCGACGCGCTCGGCGTCGACGCGGACGAGGTGTTCGACGCCCGGATGGACCTCCACCTCGTCCGGGACGCCGACCGCGACGCCCCGTTCGACCTCGACCGCCTCCGGTCGCTCCACATCGAAGACGCCCCGATGGCCGACCGCGTCGACGCGCTCGACGCCGACGAGGACGCCGTCGCGCACTTCACGGCCGTCGTCGACGCGGACCTGGAGTCGACCCGGGCGAACGACCGCTTCCGCGACGAGTTCGCGGACCTCCTCGACGACGCCGACCTTCAGGGCGGCCACACCACGGAGGCGCACGAGGACGGCCTGCGGGAGGCCACCGAAGACATCGAAACCGACGTCTCGTTCTGACCGCTCGCCCCGTTCTCCGCGGACGGCCCGTTCACCAGGCGTAGACGAGGCCGGCGAGCCCGGCGACCACCAGTCCGATTCCGGCCCACAGCAGCGCGTGGCTGACGCCGAAGCCGCGGTCGACGCGCTCGTGCAGGTCCGAGGCCGCGTGTATCGGCTCCACCGACGCGTCTGCCGCCGCGCTCGGCTCAGACGTCGTCGCGCCGAAGAACGCGAGCAGCAGGGCGCCGCCGAGCACGGTGACGCCGAGCATGCCGGCGCCGAGCGACGCCACCCCGATTCGTTCCGCGGCGGCGGCGAGCCCCGCGCCGACGGCACCGGCTCCGACGCCGGTCAGCGCCGCCGTCCGCAGGTACCGCCAGTTGAGCCCGCTGTCCCGGTCTCGAGGCATGCTTCGCGGTTGCCGCCGCTGAACTAAATAGATCGCCCGCAGGACGCGCACGCCCGCGCCGACGACGCATCGTCGTCGACACGTCGTCGCCGGCTAAGAGCGTCTGCACGCGAACCTTCAAATACGGAGACGGGACCAGACGGCGCATGCCCCCGCCGGAGCACGACCGAGTCGCGTTCGCCGACCTCGCCGCCGCCGCGTACTGTCCGCGCCAACTGTACTACGCCCGCCGCGCCGACGACCGGGCGCCGCCGGCCGACGCCCGCGACCGAATCGAACTCGCGTTCCACTACCCCGAACTCCGTCGACTCGACGACGCGGCGCTCCGCCGGAAACCAATCGCGCTCCCGCCGGCCCGGTACCGCGCGACGCTCGACCGGCTCGCACGCAGCGACGACTGGGACGCGCTGACGTCGCCGGCGGCGACCCGGGCGGTGCTGACCGGGAAGGACTGCCGCGGCGTCGCCCACAAGATACTGGTCGGCGCCGGCGCTGGCGCCGATGCCTCCGGCGGAGACGCCGCCGCCACCGCAGAGAGCAGCGCCGCCGCTGACAGCAACGGAGCCTCCGAGGCGGCCCGGACCGACGGCGGCGACGGCTCCGCGGGCGCCGGTCCGCCGATTCCGGTCGTCGTGTCGCCGGGCGAGCCGGCCGAGCGCGGCGTCTGGGAGCCACAGCGAGTCAGAGCGGTCGCGGCGGCGAAGGCGCTCGCGTGGGAGTGTCAGCGACGGGTTCCGAAGGCGCTCGTCGAGTACCCGGCGTACGGCGTCGTCAGAACGGTGCGCGCGACCGCTCGGAACGCGGCCGCGTACCGCCGCGCGCTCCGCGCGGTCCGGTCGATGGACGGGCCGCCGCCGCGGCTCCGCGGCGACGCGAAGTGCGACGGCTGCGCCTACCGGGAGCAGTGCGGGGTGCGGACGCGGAGCCTCCGGTCGCTACTCGGTCTCTGAGGCGAGCCACTCGCGGACCGCGTCGGCGTCGAGCCCGGCGCGGTGGACGACGCCGCGCGCCGGGTCGACGACGGTGCTCTCGCCGCCCGGCGTCTCTCCGCCGTCGACGACGACCGCCGCCGCCTCGCGCACCGCCGGGTCGAGGTCGTCGACGCGGCGGACGCTGCCGGCGCCCGACCGGTTCGCGCTGGTCGCCGTCACCGGTCCGGCGGCGTCCGCCAGCTGCCGCGCCGTCTCGTTCCCCGGGACGCGGACGCCGACGCGCGGGTCGCCGCCGGTGAGCTCCGGCGGGAGGTCGTCGCCGCGTTCCACGACGACCGTGACCGGGCCGGGGAGGAACGCCCGCATGAACCGCTCCGCGCGGTCCGTCGGGTCGACGTACTCCAGCGCCGCGTCGACCGCGGCGAACCCGACGGAGAGCGGCTTGTCGCGCGGCCGGCCTTTCACCGCGAACACGCGGTCGACCGCGTCCGGGTCGGTCGCGTCGGCGCCGAGGCCGTACACCGTCTCGGTCGGGTACACGACCACGTCGCCGTCGCGGACGGCGGCGGCGGCCGCGGCGACCGCGTCGTCGGACGTCGCGGTCGTCATCTATCGGTCAGCGAACGCGGCTTCCACCGCGTCGTAGTCCGGGAAGTCAGGCCACTCGGACGCCACCCACGCGTACTCGACGGTTCGGTCCTCGTCGAGGACGAACACGGCGGGGCGGGGCTCCACGACGCCCGCCATGCCGTCGAGGTCGTGTTCGACGTCGTAGGCCGCGGCGACGTCGGCCGCCGGGTCGGAAAACAGGTCCGCGTCGATGCCGCGCTCGGCGATGAACTGCTTGTGCTCGTACGGCGACGAGATGGAGACGCCGACGACCGTCGCGTCGTCGGTCCAGCCGCGGTCCCGAATCTCGTTCCAGATGTACGTCGCCGGGAACGCGCCGTCCATCGGGTAGAACACGAGCACCGTCGGGTCGTCGGCGACGGCCGACAGCGACCGGTCCGTCCAGTACTCGTCGGTGACGAGCGGCCGCGTGAAATCGGGCGCCGTGTCGCCCTCCTCGGGGTGCGGCGTCTCGGGCAGTTCGACGACGTCGAAGTCGGGCATTACGCCTCACCTCCGTACGTCCGGTCGAGGAACTCCACGATGTTCGCGGACTCCGACATCGTGACGCCGGTGTTCTCGTCGACGATGGCCGGCACGGTCCGCGCGCCCGTGAGCCGCGCCACCGCGTTCCGGTCGGAGTGCATCGGCTCGACGAACCGGGACTCGTACTCCAGGTCGTACTCGTTCAGCTTCCGCACGACGCGCTCGCAGTACGGACACGCCTGCAGCCGGTACAGCGTAATCGGCGGTTCGTCTGGCATATCCGGACGTACGGCCGCGGCTGAGGTAACATCTTCGCCCGCGGCACCGGGCCGCCGGCCACCGGACGGTCATCGTGCGGTCGCCGGGCGGCACCGGACGGTCACCCGGCGACCCCTGTTCGTCGTCGGACCGGTCCGTGAGAGCCGGACGAATACGGTCGGGAGCGCCCGTGAGGACAACGCTTAATTCGGGGGGCGGACAAGCCTGCGTATCCCATGGGTTTGTCGACGGCACACACCCCCGTAGTGACGCCCGCGCCGCTGCAAGCCAGCGGTCTCCTCGGCGCGCTCCCGATCAACGACACGACCGTCACCATCGCGGGCAGCGTCACCATCCTCCTCCTCATCGGGCTCTCCGCGTTCTTCTCGTCGTCGGAGATCGCGATGTTCTCGCTCGCCTCCCACCGCGTCGACCACCTCGTCGAGGAGGGGCGGCGCGGCGCCAACGCCGTCGCAGAACTCACGTCGGACCCGCACCGGCTGCTCGTCACCATCCTGGTCGGCAACAACCTCGTCAACATCGCGATGTCGTCGCTGGCGACCGTGCTCGTCGGCATCTACATCGAGAACGCCGGGACCGCGGTGCTGGTGTCGACGTTCGGCGTCACGTCGCTGGTGCTGCTGTTCGGCGAGTCCGCGCCGAAGAGCTACGCCGTCGAGAACACGGAGTCGTGGGCGCTCCGCATCGCGCGGCCGCTCAAGATATCCGAGTACGTGCTGTTGCCGCTCGTCGTCACGTTCGACTACCTCACCCGCATCGTCAACAAGGTCACCGGCGGCCGCTCCGCCATCGAGACGTCGTACGTCACCCGCGACGAAATCCAGAACATGATTCAGACCGGGGAGCGCGAGGGCGTCATCGAGGAGGACGAACGGGAGATGCTCGACCGCATCTTCCGGTTCAACCAGACCATCGCGAAGGAGGTGATGACGCCGCGGCTCGACGTGCAGGCGGTGCCGAACGACGCCGCGCTCGACGAGGCCATCGAGACGTGCGTGCAGGCGGACCACGAACGCATCCCGGTGTACGAAGGCAACCTCGACAACATCATCGGCGTCGTCAACATCCGCGACCTCGTCCGGGCGCGCTACTACGGCGAGGGCGAGACGGACCTCGCGTCCGTCGTCCAGCCGACGCTGCACGTCCCCGAGTCGAAGAACGCCGACGAACTGCTCGAAGAGATGCAGGAGACGCGGATGCAGATGGTGGTCGTCATCGACGAGTTCGGCACCACCGAAGGCATCCTGACGCTGGAGGACATGGTGGAGGAAATCGTCGGCGAAATCCTCGAAGGC
Organism: Halobaculum sp. D14; assembly: GCF_051195135.1. Lineage (NCBI taxonomy): Archaea > Methanobacteriati > Methanobacteriota > Halobacteria > Halobacteriales > Haloferacaceae > Halobaculum > Halobaculum sp. D14. The sequence continues at coordinate 179,768 of NZ_JBNTKA010000002.1, forward strand.
GACGAGGAAGAGCCGTTCGAGTTCGTCGACGACGACACCGTGCTGGTGCAGGGCGAAGTGAACATCGACGAGGTGAACGAGGTGCTCGACATCGACCTGCCGGAAGGCGAGGAGTTCGAGACGCTCGCCGGCTTCGTGTTCAACCGCGCCGGCCGGCTGGTCGAGGAGGGCGAGGAAATCGAGTACGAAGGCGTCAAGATCCGCATCGAGCAGGTCGACAACACCCGAATCATGCGGGCGCGCGTCACCATCACCGACGCCGCCCGCGGCGCCGAGCCCGGCGAACCGGCGGAGGGCGACGAATCCGCCGCCGAGCAGAGCAGCGCGCAGGAGTAGCCCGTCGCCCGTCACTCGTCGCCCGTCGTCGAGTTCGCGCTGCGGACGGCCGCCGCCACGGTTACGGGCGCGGCGACGCATCTCCTCGACGTGTACGAGAAACTGGACCGGAGCAGCGACGGCGTCGTCGGCTACGAACTCGGCGGCGAACTCACGGAGCGCGAGTTCGACGACATCGTCGGCGACCTGGAGGCGGAGATCGACGAGCACGGCTCGGTGCGGCTGCTGGCCGCGCTCGAAGACGTCCCGCGGCCCGACCTCTCGCTGCTCGACGACGACGTCGCGTTCTGGCTGCACCACCGCGACGACCTCGACCGGTACGCCGTCGTGAGCGACGGCAGCCTCGTGGAGTGGGCGGTCGACCTCGGCGACCGCCTCGTCGACACGGACGTCGAGCACTTCGACGACCGCGACGCAGCGTGGCAGTGGCTCGAACGCGACGGAGCGGCCGAGTAAGGGATGGTAGCGGGACGAACCGGGCGGGCTCAGAGGACGGCGTCGACGACGGTGTACACGCCGTAGCCGAGGCCGAACGCGAGCACGAGCGAGCCGACCCAGGCGAGCACCGTGTACGCCATCTTCCGCGTGCTGACGCCGGCGCCGCCGGCGGCGTAGCCGGAGCCGATGATGGCGGAGACGATGATTTCGTTGAACGACACAGGGATGCCGAACGCGACGGCGGTCTGCGCGATGGCGAAACTCGGGATGAGCGCGGCGATGCTGCGGCGCGGCCCGAGGTTCGAGTAGTCCTGCGCCAGCGCCTTGATCATCCGCGGCGCACCGGTCCACGACCCGGCGAGCAGGCCGAGGCCGCCGCCGACCAGCACCGCGGTGAGCGGGACGTCGAGCCCGGAGTCGAGCAGCGGGACGAGCGGCCCGATTGCGAGCCCCACCTGCGAGCCGCCGGCGGAGAACGCGACGAGTCCGCCGAGCGTCAAGAGGAAGTGGCGCTGGCCGGCGGCGGCGTCCCGTTCCATGTCGCGGAACAGCGCGACGGCGGCGGCGAGGGCGACGGCGAGCGTGACGGCGACGACGACCGGGTCGACGCCGGCGACCGTCGCGTCGGTGAGGTCGAGCCGCGCCGCCGCTGCTTCGGCGAGCGACGCGGACGTGTCGCCGGGGCCGAGCAGCGTGAAGCCGATGTTGGCGACGATGACGCCGACGAGGCCGGCGAGCCCCGGGACAACGTAGCGTTCGGGGACCCGGTCCGCGCGGAGGAGCCGCGCGGTGACGTACGCGACGAAGCCGCCGACGAACGGGACGGCGACCCACAGCGACGCGATTTCGGTGTACTTCGCCCACGCCGGGTCGCCGCCGAGCGCGAGGCCGACGCCGACGACGGCGCCGGTGACGGTGAACGCCGTCGCGATGGGGTAGCCGGCGAACACGCCGAACGCGACGAGGACCGCGGCGGTCACCAGGCTGACGATGGCGGCGGTCGCGGTGATGGTGACGTCGCCGGCGATGAGGCTCGTCCCGACGGCCTGCGTGACGTTCGCGCCCTGTAACACCGCGCCGAGAAACCCGAGGACGCCGACGACGAGCCCGGCGCGCATCACCGAGATGGCGTTCGCTCCGACCGCGGGCGCGAACGGCGTCGACCCGGACGAGCCTGCGCCGATGGCCCACGCCATGAACAGCGACGCGACACCGGCGACGACGAACGTGGCGAGCGTGCCCGCGGCGACCATGTCCCGGCGGTCGGCGTCCGTGGATAAGTGACTGTCCCTGTGACACCGCGCGGGTCACCGGCAACTCGCCGACGGCTCACGGCTGAGTCGCCGGCGGCTCACGCCGTCATCGCCGCAGAATCGCCGCCAGTCCGACGCCGACCGACCGGCGTCTCGGGCCGCCCGCCGCTCCGCTACTGTTTCCCCTGCTCGTAGCCTTCGCGTGCGCTGACGAAGATGCGGCGAACGAACAGGTACGCGCCGAGCAGCAGCAGCACGATGACGACGAGGATGCCGGTCAGAATCGGGTTCTGCGCGGCCGCCTCGCCGACGACGTCGAGCACTCCCATATCCCGGCAGTCGGGCAGTCGCCGGATAGGCGTTTCGACCGGAGCGACGACGCGCCGCGGTCGGCTCTCGGGGCGTTTATGCCGGCGGCGCGCCCACGGTTCGGTATGAGCGAGGCCGAAGAGGCTGACGGGGACGCGCCGGCCGGCCGGGAGGTCTGGATCGAGAAGTACCGGCCGCAGACGCTCGACGACGTCGCCGGCCACGAGGACATCGTCGAGCGGCTCCGCAGCTACATCGACCAGAACGACCTGCCGCACCTGCTGTTCGCCGGCCCCGCGGGCGTCGGGAAGACGACCTGCGCGGTCGCCATCGCCCGCGAAATCTACGGCGACGACTGGCAGACGAACTTCCTCGAACTGAACGCCTCCGACCAGCGCGGCATCGACGTCGTCCGCGACCGCATCAAGAACTTCGCGCGGTCGTCGTTCGGCGGCTACGACTACCGCGTCATCTTCCTCGACGAGGCGGACTCGCTGACCGACGACGCGCAGTCGGCGCTCCGACGGACGATGGAGCAGTTCTCGGACAACACGCGGTTCATCCTGTCGTGCAACTACTCCAGTAAAATCATCGACCCGATTCAGTCCCGCTGCGCCGTCTTCCGGTTCTCGCCGCTGGCCGACGACGCCGTCGCCGAGCAGATCTGGGAGATCGCCGACCGCGAAGGCATCGAACTCACCGACGACGGCATGGACGCGCTGGTGTACGCCGCGAACGGCGACATGCGGCGCGCCATCAACAGCCTGCAGGCCGCCGCGACGACCGGCGAGGTCGTCGACGAGGAAGCCGTCTACCAGATCACGGCGACCGCGCGCCCGGAGGAGATTCAGGAGATGGTGGAAGACGCCCTTGACGGCGACTTCTCGAAGTCGCGGGCGACGCTGGACACGCTCCTCACCGAAACCGGGATGGCCGGCGGCGACATCATCGACCAGCTCCACCGCTCCGTCTGGGACTTCGGGCTGAGCGACCGCGAAGCCGTCCGGCTGATGGAGCGCATCGGCGACGCCGACTACCGCATCACCGAAGGCGCGAACGAGCAGGTCCAGCTCGAAGCGCTGCTCGCGTCGCTCGCCATCGACTCGGTGTAGCGACGCCGCGGCGTCGCGGACACTCAGTCTCCCATCTCTTGGTGGATGTGCATGTCCACCTGCCTGAAGAGGAGGAGTGCGGCGAACAGTCCGTTCAGAACGATGCCGACCGTTCCGACCAGCCCTTCAGTGCCGAGGACAGTCAGCAAAACCGCCGCCACCACGGCGGTTTGCACGAACCAGATCGCACCCCTGAGATACCACGCTACGTAGCCGTGGAACCAAGTCGCACTTCCAGAACTCATCAATATTGACGGGAAACCCACGGCGTAAATATCTTCTTCAGCCATTCAGTCTCGTCGACCACTCGAATGCTGTTCGATTTCACTGACCGTGCTGAATACGGGGCGCGTACCCCGCATGAGGTTCGCTTTGATTTGGGACTGTGGAGACCGCTCGGCACAGCCTATAGAACTGACACTCAAGACGCTGTACTCGAATCCAAAAATAATCGGGAACCGCAAGTGAGGGATTCGCCCCGTCGGACGGGCTACTGGGCGGGAGACACGTGAGACAGCCGAGCGACGGCCCCAACCCCTTTAGCCGACCCACAAATCACATCACTCGATGGACGTCCGTCGTGCTTTCTTCGGCACCCCCGGTGCGCGCCGCGGTCTCGCCAGCACTATCGCTGTCGCGTTCGCCCTCTTGTTCCTCATTTACGCCGCCTACTGGCGGTCGCCCGCAGCCTATATGGTGGGCGCGAACACCACCAGCGGAGCAGTTCTCGTCGTCGCCCCGGCGCTCGCCGTCGTCGTCCACTATTACGGTGACGCCGTACTGTACACGTTCGCGGCGGCGCTCGTCCCGCCGGTCGCGTCGCTGCTTGCACGCGCGGCGCTTGGCCCGTGGTCAGCCGTCAAGGGCGACCGCATCGGCTTCCTCCGCGACGCACTTCTGGCCTTCGTCGGCCTCGGTCTGGCTGTCGGTGTCCTTGCCGTCGCAGTCGGGTCTGCGCTCCGCCGATGGACGCCACCGAGCGAACGTCCGCTGTCGGAACGCTTCTTCGGCCCACCAGAGGGCCGTCGCCTGGCGTACGCCGTCATCGTCGTAGCTGCCGTCCTCGCAGCCGGCCTCTCGCTCTGGTTGTACGCTACCTATCCGACCTACCAGCCCTTCGCGTACGCCGTGTTCGGCGTCCCGGTCGCGGCGCTCGTCTACTTCCACTGGCGCGGGGTCGCACTTGCGTGGCTCGGGGATGCTGCGGTCGTCCTCGGGCACTCCGCCGCAATCGCAGTCATCCGCGCCGATCTCGACTACGTCGCCGACCCCGGTCTCCTCGTCCCCGCGCTCACGACCGCGATCTCCCTCGGATCGCTCGCTGCGGGCGCTGCTGTCGTCCTCCGAGAACTGTACGCTGTGGTCAGCCATCGCCTCAACACCGCGTCGTAGCCCCTCGGAGGGTAGTTCGGGAAAGAGGGACTCACCGGCTGGTCCCTCGGCAATTCGCTTGAACAAACGACGGACTCGTGCTGACTGTACCCTCCGCATTCAGCACATCTTTTGGTCAACTGGTTTGGATTTCGACGGGGCCAGCTATTCCGGGATTCGGTAGCAGTCGAGGGGCGCACTGGTGCCGTTCGATTCTACAGTTCCGGCTCGATGTAGACGATGCGGACGCGGTCGTCGAGGTCGCGGAGCGTCGATTCGATCTGTGAGATGTCCTCGTCGATGTCGCCGGTGACCAGGTCGGGGTCGAAGCTGACGTCGGCGGTGACGAGCGCTTCGCCGGGGCCGATGAACATGGTGCGGAAGCCGTCGATGTGGACGACGCCGGTGTGGTCGGCGACGGCGCCGCGGAGTTTCGCTTCGGTCTCCGACGGCAGCGACTCGCCGAGCAGCAGCCGCTTGTTCTCCCACGCGAGCGCGACCGCGAACGTCATCAGCAGCGCGCCGATGAGGATGGACGCGACGGCGTCGTACGCCTCGTTGCCGGTGACGCGGGTGAGCGTGATGCCGACGAGCGCGACGCCGGCGCCCGACAGCGCGATGGCGTCCTCGGTGAACGCCGTCAGCGTCGTCACGTCGCTGGTCGCCCGGAACGCCTCGTAGATGCCGTCCCAGCCGTACTTCCGAATCTGCCGGGTGAGCTCCGCGAACGCCTTCCGGAACGCGTACGCCTCGAAGACGATTGCGCCGACGAGCACCGCGACGTTCACCCAGAACGGCTCGACCGGCACCGCGGCGCTGACGTTGAATCCGGCGATGATGACGTCCGCGGCCTCCTCGGCGTGGCCGGTGGCGACGACGGCCTGGTAGCCGTGTTTCAGCGACTCCCAGCCGGCGATGCCGAACAGCAGCACGGAGACGAGAAACGAGTAGAAGAACTGCGCCTTCCCGTAGCCGAACGGGTGCGCCTGGCTCGGCTTCCGAGCGGAGTACTGGATGCCGACGAGCAAGAACACCTGGTTCCCGGTGTCGGAGACCGAGTGGTACGTCTCCGACAGCATCGACGGGCTCCCGGTGAGCAGATAGCCGAGGAACTTGAGCACCGCGATGGCGGCGTTCGCGACGAGCGCCGCGAGCACCACGGACTTGCTACCAGCCATACGCGGCCCGTCTCGGCCCGGCGTATAGAAAGCCGGTGCTCCGGCGACGACGGCGCGGAGGCGAACCGCTGAAATACCTCATCCGCCTAGGACGGCTAACAACGTGTCCGAGCAGATTCCGCAGGTCGAGACGCTGTTCCTCCACGAGCACGGCGACGAGTTCACGGTCGTCGTCACCCGCGACGGCGAGCGGGTGCTCCGCGGCGTCCTCGAACTGAAGGAGGCCGACGCGGGGCCGCGGCCGCGGCGCTTCCGCGTCAAGGACGGCTCCAGCGAGGAGCCGCGGCAGCCCGACCAGTTCGTCGACGTCGCACGCTCCGCCGAACGAATCCGCATCTCCGAGCAGACGTCGCCGTCGGCGCGCGACCGCCTCCAGTCGATGCTGGACGCCTACCAGCTCGACGCGCTGCAGGTGCGGACGTGCCGGTACTGCGCGAACGCCGGCCGGTACTCGCCGGTCACGGAGGACACGGCCGTGAAAGCCGACCGCGACCACATCTGTCCGGACTGCGCGAAACAGGAGCTGGAGCGCGAACTGTCGTACAAGGGGCAGTTCACCGGCTCCGCGCAGGACCGGCTGGAGGAGCTGCTGTTGGAGGTGCAAGACCTCGACCGCATCACGAACCTGCTGGAGGGGAACCTCGACCCGGACCTGACGAAGTTCGACACGATCTCCGCGACCGTCGAGGACGTCGACGCGGTCCGCACCGACGAACTGGACCTGCATCCGGCGCTGCAAGACCGCACCGAAGACCGGTTCGACGAGCTGCTGCCGGTGCAGAGCCTGTCGGTGCGGAACGGGCTGTTCGACGGCGACGACCAGCTCGTCGTCTCCGCGACGGCGACCGGGAAGACGCTGGTCGGCGAACTCGCCGGCGTCAACAACGCCCTGAACGGCGACGGGAAACTGCTGTTTCTGGTGCCGCTGGTCGCGCTCGCGAACCAGAAACACGAGGACTTCGAAGAGCGGTACGGCGACGTCCTCGACGTCACCATCCGCGTCGGCGCCTCCCGCATCAACGACGACGGCAACCGGTTCGACCCGGACGCCGACGTCATCGTCGGCACCTACGAGGGCATCGACCACGCGCTCCGTACCGGCAAGGACATGGGCGACGTCGGCACCGTCGTCATCGACGAGGTGCACACGCTGAAAGAGGAGGGCCGCGGGCACCGCCTCGACGGCATGATTTCGCGGCTGAAACACTACACGGAGCAGCGCGACTCGCTCGCGCAGTGGGTGTACCTGTCGGCGACCGTCGGCAACCCCGAGTACCTCGCGCGGAACCTGGAGGCGACGCTCATCGAGTTCGAAGAGCGCCCCGTCCCCATCGAGCGCCACCTGACGTTCGCGGACGACCGCGAGAAGCTCCGCATCGAAAACCGGCTCGTGAAGCGCGCGTTCGACTCCGAGTCGTCGAAGGGCTACCGCGGACAGACCATCATCTTCACGAACTCGCGGCGGCGCTGCCACGAAATCTCGCGGAAACTGGAGTACTCGTCGGCGCCGTACCACGCCGGGCTGGACTACCGGCGGCGGAAGACCGTCGAGCGGAAGTTCGGCGACCAGGACCTCGCCGCGGTCGTCACGACCGCCGCGCTCGCGGCCGGCGTCGACTTCCCGGCGTCGCAGGTGCTGTTCGACTCGCTCGCGATGGGCATCGAGTGGCTGTCGGTCCAGGAGTTCGAGCAGATGCTCGGCCGCGCGGGCCGCCCGGACTACCACGACCAGGGGACGGTGTACCTGCTGGTGGAGCCGGACGGCGTCTACCACAACTCCATGGAGATGACGGAGGACGAGGCGGCGTTCAAGCTGCTGAAAGGCGAGATGGAGGACGTCACGACCGTGTACGACTCGTCGGCGGCCGCTGAGGAGACGCTCGCGAACGTCGTCGTCGCCGGGAAGGGCGCGAAGCGGCTGAACGACCGGATGCTCGGCGACGTCCCGACGACGCACGCCGTCGGGAAGCTGCTGGAGTGGGAGTTCATCGACGGCTTCGACGCGACGCCGCTCGGCCGCGCCGTCACGCGGCACTTCCTCGCGCCCGACGACGCCTTCCGCATCCTCGACGGCGTCCGCCGGGACGCCCACCCGTACGAAATCGTCGCCGACATGGAACTCGCCGACGAGGAACTGTAACGGCACCGCCGGGCCGCCGGCGGGCCGGGCGGGAACGCCGCACGGCTCCCCGGGAGCGTGGAACTTTTACCGGCGCGAAGCGTCGGCTTCGCCGTGCTCGCGCCCGAGATACTCTTCGTCTTTCTCCTCGTCGCCGCGGCGCTCGCGCTGTTCGTCCTCGAACCGGTCCCGGTCGACATCACGGCGCTCGGCGTCTTGGTGACGCTGCTCGTCGCGACGCCGGTGACGACGGCGCTCGCCGACCTCGGCGTCGTCGCCGCTCCGCTCGACCTGGTGTCGGTCGACGAGGGCCTCTCCGGGTTCGCGAACAAGGCGACGCTGACGGTCCTCGCGATGTTCGTGCTGAGCGAAGGCGTCCGCATGACCGGCATCGTCCAGCGGCTCGGCACCCTCATCGCCGGGCTGACGGAGGGAGACGAGACGAAACAGCTCGGCGCCACCATCGGCGTGGTCGGCCCGATCTCCGGCGTCATCAACAACACGGCGGCGGTCGCGATTCTGCTGCCGATGGTGACGGACCTCGCCGAACGCGGCCGCACCTCGCCGTCGAAACTGCTGTTACCGCTGAGCTACGCCTCCATGTTCGGCGGGACGCTCACGCTCATCGGCACCTCAACCAACATCCTCGCATCCGACCTGTACGCGCGGCTCGCGCCCGCCGCAGTCGCCCGGCAGTTCCGAATGTTCGAGTTTCTGCCGCTCGGAGTCGTGCTGCTCGCGGTCGGGACCGCGTACCTGCTGACGGTCGGCCGGTGGCTCACGCCGGAGCGAATCAAGCCCCGAACCGACCTCACCGAGGAGTTCGGAATGGCCGACTACCTCACCGAGGTCGTCGTTCGCGAGGACTCACCGCTCGTGGGTCAGCGCGTCGAAACCGCGCTCGGCGACGTCGACTTCGACGTCGACCTCGTCCAGCTCATCCGCGGCGACAGCGTGTTCCTCGAACCGCTCGGGCAGAAGGAGATACAGGCCGGCGACGTGTTCGCCGTCCGCACCGACCGCGACACGCTCGTCGACCTGCTCGACGTCGAAGGGCTGGACCTCGTCCCGGAGGCGACGGTCGACGAGTCGGAGCTGGAAGCCGCCGAGAGCAGCCAGAACCTCGTCGAAACCGTCATCGCGCCCGGCTCGTCGCTGGTCGGCGAGTCGCTCGCCTCCGCGAGCTTCCGGCAGCGATACGACGCCACGGTGCTCGCGCTCCGCCGCGGCGGCGACGTCATCCGGAAACGCATGGACAACATTCCGCTCCGCGTCGGCGACACGCTGCTCGTGCAGGCCAGCAGCGACTCGCTCGAACGGCTCGACTCGAACCGGAACTTCATCGTCGCCCAGGAGGTCGAACAGCACGACTTCCGGGAGTCGAAAACCACGGTCGCCGTCGGCATCGTCGCCGCCGTCGTCCTGCTCGCCGCACTCGACGTCATGCCGATCGTCGTCTCCGCGCTCGCCGGCGCGCTCGCCATGGTCGCCACCGGCTGTCTCAACCCCGGCGAAGTGTACGACGCGGTCCAGTGGGACGTCATCTTCCTGCTCGCCGGCGTCATCCCGCTCGGCATCGCGATGGAGAACTCCGGCGCCGCCGGCCTCCTCGCCGACACCATCGTCGCCGCCGGCGGCGTCCTCCCGCCGCTCGTCCTGCTCGGCTCGTTCTACGTCGTCACGGCGCTGCTCACCAACGTCATCAGCAACAACGCCTCCGTCGTCCTCATGATACCGGTCGCGCTCGAAGCCGCCGCTCAGCTCGACGCGAACCCGCTCGCGTTCGCCATGGCCGTCACGTTCGCCGCCTCCACGGCGTTCATGACCCCGGTCGGCTACCAGACCAACCTGTTCGTCTACGGCCCCGGCGGCTATCGATTCACGGACTACCTCCGCGTCGGCGCGCCGCTGCAGGCGCTGTTCGCCGTCGTCACGACGCTGCTCATCCCCGTGGTGTTCGGACTCGGACTCTGACCCGGCCACGCCTCGCCCGCCGATGGAACGTTTTATCTCCGTCCGACGGGAATCACGAGCCGCGGGACCGTGGGTTAGCCTGGTATACTTCGGGCCTTGGGTGCCCGTGACCCCGGTTCAAATCCGGGCGGTCCCACTTTTCGCGCCGGCCGCGGCCCGGCGTCAACGCCGCCGTTCGACAGCGGCGTACACGGATTCGCGGGACGGAACTACTTCCGCTCGAAGGCGATACTTCTTACCGCTTGAGGGGCGAAGACGTGTGCAATGAGTCAGGTCGAGCGGGGTGAGCTGGAGCAGTTCCTGAGCTTCTACCGCACCTACTACAGCGACGAAATCGCGCGGCTCGCCCAGAACTACCCGAAAGAGCAGCGGTCGCTCTACGTGGAGTACGACGACCTGTACACGTTCGACGCCGACCTCGCAGAGCAGTACCTGAACCGGCCGGCCGAGATGCAGGAGTTGGCGGAGGAGGCGCTGCGGAACTACGACCTCCCGGTCGACATCTCGCTCGGACAGGCGCACGTCCGGCTCACCGGGCTGCCGCGCGAGAACACCATCGACATCCGCGCGGTCCGCGTCAGCGACGACCACATCGGGTCGCTCGTCGCCGTCCAGGGCATCGTTCGGAAGGCGACGGACGTCCGCCCGAAAATCGTGGAGGCGGCGTTCGAGTGCCAGCGCTGCGGGACGATGACGTACATCCCGCAGAACGACTCCGGGTTCCAGGAGCCGCACGAGTGCCAGGGCTGCGAGCGGCAGGGGCCGTTCCGCGTCAACAACAACGAGTCGCAGTTCATCGACTCCCAGCAGCTCCGCGTCCAGGAGTCGCCGGAGGGGCTCCGCGGCGGCGAAACCCCGCAGAGCATCGACGTGAACCTCGAAGACGACGTCTGCGGCGAAGTCACGCCCGGCGACCACGTCACGGTCGTCGGCCGGCTGGAGATGGAGCAGGTGACGTCCGGCCAGGAGAAGACGACGGTGTTCGACCCGTACATGGAGGGCGTCTCCGTCTCCATCGAGGACGAGGAGTTCGAGGACATGGACATCACCGAGGAGGACAAACAGGAAATCATCGAACTCGCCGCCCACGACGACATCTACGAGGAGATGGTGGGGTCGGTCGCGCCGTCCATCTACGGCTACGACGAGGAGAAGCTCGCCATGATTCTCCAGCTGTTCTCCGGCGTCACCAAGCACCTCCCGGACGGCTCGCGCATCCGCGGGGACCTCCACATGCTGCTCATCGGTGACCCCGGAACCGGGAAGTGCGTCGCCGGCGACACCCGCGTCACGCTGGCCGACGGCCGCGACGTCCCGATTCGGGAGCTGGTCGAGTCGAACCTCGACGACCCGAAGCCGGTCGACGACGGCGTCTGGGACGACGCCGACTTCGCCGTGCAGTCGCTCGGTCCGGACGGCGAAATCGGCGTCCGTGACGCGACGAAGGTCTGGAAGCGCGAGGCCCCGGACCACCTGCTCAGGGTGCGCACGGAAGGCGGCCGCGAACTCGACGTGACGCCGTCGCACCCGCTGTTCACGCGGTCCGGAGGCGCGACGACCGCGGTCCGGGCGGACGAGCTGTCTGCGGGCGCGTTCGTCGCGACGCCCCGCGCCATGTCGACACTCGGAGACGACGCCCTCGCCGTCCCGTTCCGCCGCTCGAGGTCCAACAACGCCGTCCGCCTCGACCTGCCGGACGAGTGGACGCCGTGGCTCGCGCGGCTCGTCGGCTACGTCGTCGCGGAGGGCTACGTCGAACAGCGCGACGACGACTCGGGATTCGTCTCCGTGACGAACGTCGACCGAGAAGTCCTCGACGACGTCGCCGACACGTTCGATCGGCTCGGCGTGAACTTCACCGAGCGGACCCCGCATCGCGGCGGGTCCGCCCGTGAACTGCGCTGCGGTTCCGGTGAGTTAGTCAGCTTCCTCGCGAACCTCGACCGGGCGCTGCTCGCCGGCTCCGCCGGGCAGCGCGTCCCGGACGACCTCATGTCGGCGAGCGCGGAAACCGCCCGCGCGTTCCTCCGCGCGTTCGTCGAGAGTGAGGGCCACGTCTCGGCCAGCCAACGCGAGCTCTCGGTCGCGTCGATGAGTCGAGGGCTGCTCGAGGACGTCCGGACGCTTCTGCTCCGCGTCGGTGTCCGCTCGCAGCTTCATCCGCGCGCAAACGGGAGCTACCGCCTCCGAATCAGCGGCGCGGACTTCGGGACGTACGTCGACCGCGTCGGATTCGTCACCGACCGGAAGTCGCTGGCGAGCACCGAGCTCACCGACGTCCGCGGGAACACGAACACCGACGTGGTCCCGGTCGGCGACGAACTCCGCGGTATCCGCGAGCGCCTCGGGCTGACGCAGGCGGACTGCGGGCTCCCCCGGTCGACGTACCAGCACTACGAGCGCGGCGACCGCACCCCCAGCCGGGACAGCCTCTCGCGCGTCGTCTCAGCGTTCGAGGCGGCCGTCGAAGACCACCCGGAAACCCCGACAGCGCCGGGGACAGGCGAGGAAGCACCACCGCTCCCAGACGGCGGCGCGTCGGTAGCCGAACAGGTGTCCGGGCTCCGTCGACTGGTGGACGGCGACGTCGCGTGGGAGCGTATCGACTCCATCGAGCGCGTCGAACCGGAGACGGAGTGGGTGTACGACCTCGAAGTCGAGGACACCCACAGCTACGTCTCGAACGGCGTCGTCTCGCACAACTCCCAGATGCTCTCGTACATCCGAAACATCGCGCCGCGGTCGGTGTACACGTCCGGGAAGGGGTCGTCCTCGGCGGGGCTAACGGCGGCTGCGGTCCGCGACGACTTCGGGGACGGCCAGCAGTGGACGCTGGAGGCGGGCGCGCTGGTGCTGGCGGACAAGGGGATTGCGGCGGTGGACGAACTCGACAAGATGCGGCCCGAGGACCGGTCGGCGATGCACGAGGCGCTGGAGCAGCAGCAGATCTCGGTGTCGAAGGCCGGCATCAACGCGACGCTGAAGTCGCGGTGTTCGCTGCTCGGTGCGGCGAACCCGAAGTACGGCCGGTTCGACCAGTACGAGCCCATCGGCGAGCAGATCGACTTGGAGCCGGCGCTGATCTCGCGGTTCGACCTGATTTTCACGGTGACGGACCAGCCGGACCCGGACCACGACGCGGCGCTCGCCGAGCACATCCTGACGACGAACTACGCGGGGGAGCTGAACACGCAGCGGAACGAGCTGGCGACGTCGAACTTCACGGAGGAGGAGGTCGAGAACGTCACCGAGGAGGTGGAGCCGGTCATCGACGCGGAGCTGCTCCGGAAGTACATCGCCTACTCGAAGCGGAACTGCTTCCCGACGATGACCGACGAGGCGAAGGCGGCGATTCGGGACTTCTACGTCGACCTCCGGGCGAAGGGGGCCGACGAGGACGCGCCGGTGCCGGTGACGGCGCGGAAGCTGGAGGCGCTGGTTCGGCTGTCGGAGGCGTCCGCGCGGGTGCGGCTGTCGGACACCGTGGAGCTGGCGGACGCCGAGCGCGTCATCGACATCGTCCGGTCGTGCCTGCAGGACATCGGCGTCGACCCGGAGACGGGGCAGTTCGACGCGGACGTCGTGGAGACCGGGACGAGCAAGAGCCAGCGCGACCGCATCAAGAACATCAAGGAGCTCGTGTCGACGGTGGCCGACGAGTACGACGACGAGCCGGGCGCGCCGGTGGACACGATTCTGGAGCGCGCCGACGAAATCGGGATGGACCGCGAGAAGGCCGAGCAGGAGCTGGAGAAGCTCCGGACGCGCGGCGAGATTTACGAGCCGCAGAGCGGCTACGTCCGGACGACGTAATGGACCGAATCTCCGCGCTCCGGAACGTCGAGGACGCGCTGCGGGCGTTTGAGGACGGCGACGCGGACCTCGCGGCGACCGAGCGGCGCGTGGAGTCCGTGCTGCGGACGTTCGCGACGGAGTTCGAGACCTCGGAGCGCCGGGCGTATCGGGCCGTCGGCGACGCCGCGGCGGGGACGGTCGTGGTCGCGTCGTCGCCGGCGGAGGCGCGCGAGCGGGTCGCGGCGCTCGTCGCCGACGACGTCGACGCGGCGGCGCTGTCGGTCGAGCCGCTCGACTAGTTCGGCGGCGGACGGGACGGGTGCCGCAGGTGTCGGTCCGTACACCTGTCGGAATTAGTTAGAAAGGAAACGCTTTATTTGCTGCCGCGCGAAGTGGTTCGTAGTGTATCGGGGGTATCGACGTGACCGTACGTGAACTCACGGGCGGCGTCCGCGACGAACTCGGCGACGCGTCGACCGTGTTGCTCCTCGCGCCGTCGCTGTCGAGCGGCGGCGGCGACGTGTGCGCCGACCTGCTGGTTCCCGACGAGGGTGCCGACGAGTGTGCGCTGTGGGTGTCGTACACGAAGTCGCCGGACGAGCAGGTCCGGCGGTTCCGGTCGCGCGCGAACGGCGAGCCGCGGCAGGTCGGCGTCATCAACGTCGACGACTCCCGCTCTGCGGCGACCGCCGCACAGAGCGGCGCGTCGCCCGACGGCCCGACCGAGACGGTGACGAGCCCGAACGACCTCACCGGTCTCGGGATTCGAATCACTGAGTACCTCCGCGAGTGGAACGGCGTCGACGGCCGAACAGTCGTCTGTTTCGACTCCATCACTGCGATGCTGCAGTACGTCGACCTCCAGACCGCCTTCGAGTTCCTGCACGTCCTCACCGGCCGGCTGGCGTCGGTCGGCGCGTTCGCGCACTTCCACATGGACCCGACGGCGCACGACGACCAGACGGTGCAGACCCTGTTGACGCTGTTCGACGCCGTCGTCGAGGTCGACGCGGACGGCGGGGCGCCGACGGTTCGGAAGCGCTGACTCGCTCCGCTCGGTTTCGTCCCGCTCTTCCCCGTTTCGTCCTGCTCCGCCCCATTTCGTCGCTCTCTGTCCCGCCCCGCCCGCCTCGGTTCCGGCGCCCGGCCGTCCGCGCTGCGGTCGACGCGCCGACACCTTTATTTCTAACCGGGTGGCATCGAATCCATGATTCTCGTCGCGACGTACTCGCAGGCTGCGCGGACGACGCTCCGGAACGCCTGCCGCACCCACGACGACGTCGTCGTCCGGCGGTTCGGCCGGGCGGCGCTGCTCGAAGCCACGGAGTTCGGCGCGTTCATCGCCTGCCGGCTCCGCGCGAAACACGGCGCAGACGTGCAGGTCGAACGAACCGAGCCGTTCAACGAGTTCACGGCCGTCCGCTCGGCCGTTCGGGCCGCGGCCGACGCCTACGAGGCGCGCGACCAGCCGAGCACGCCGTACGCCAAGTTCGCCGCCGGCACCGACCACCCGTCGCCGTCGACGATGCGCGATGCGGAACTGTGAGCGGCGGCGCGGCGAATCCGCACCGCCGGGTGCGACGGCCGCTGTTCTCGCTGCCGGCCGTCCGGCCCGCGTCGAGGTGCAGCGGTGACCGCGCGGCTCACCGTCGCGGGCCGGACGTATCGCGGCCGCGCCATCGACCTCCGCGGGAGGAACGACGTCGACGTGGCCGCCGTGTTCGACGCGCTGGGCGTCGACAGCGCGGACCCGTTCGCGGCCGACCCGCTGGTCGCGGTCACGGCGTCGCCACCGCCGCTCCGCCGCGCGCTCGCCGCGGCCGCACGGAGTCACGGCCACACCGCGCCGCAGGACGACCGAATCGCCGAACTGAACCGAGAACTGGCCGAACTCGGCGAGTCCGGCGACGCCGACGACCGGGGTGGTGCTCGCAGTGCCCGGGGCGCCCGCGGCGCCGGCGACGCTGCGGGTTCGGCTGAATCGTCGCCGCGGGCGTCGCTTCGGGCCGCGCGGGAGCGCGTCGCCGACGCAGGGGCCGACGTGGAGCGGCTTCGCGAGCGGGCGGCGACGCTCCGCGGCCGGCTCATCGCCGCGCGCGACGCCGCGGAAGAGCGTCCGGCTTCGGACGGTGCGGACCGGGCGAACGGGGACGGGACCGCCTCCGACGACGTCGCCGCGGCCGAGGCGGCGCTGACGGAGACGGTGCAGGCGCTGACGACGGCCGAGACCGACCGCGTGGCCGCCGAGCAGGCGCTGACCCGCGCCGCCGAGCGGATGCGCGCTGCGCGCGACGCCCGCGAGCGCCGGCTTCGACTGACCGACGCTCGCGGGAACCGTCGCCGCGAGGCCCGTGCGGCGCTTGCCCGTGCAGTCTACCCCGCGTTCGCGGCGGCGACGCGGGCCGTTCCCGGCGCGGCGTCACCGGGCGCGGAGCCGGGCGAATGGTCGGGGGACCCGGTGGCGGCACAGCTCGGCGCGGTGCGGGTCGCAGACCGGGGCAGCCCGGTGGTGCTCGCGGTTCGCCGGTTCGACTCCGCCGCCAGGGCAGCCGACTGCCTCGGCACGCCCGTGATTCTGGTCTGACCCTCCCTGCCGCGGCCGCGCCGTGAGTTTATCGGCGATGACGACGCCAGACCCCGCATGTCAGTCACCGTCGACGCCGCCACGGACGTCCGGTCCGGCGTCGCGCTCGTCACCGTCCGGGTCGCGAACGCCGCTGCCGTCGACCGCCGCGTCCGCGTCGAGAACCGGCTGCCCGGCCCGGTGTTGCCGCCGCGTCGACGCGGCGTCCCGGCTGCCGGCTGGGACGACGGCGGCTGCTCGGTCGTCGTCGCCGCCGACGACGCCCGCGCGCTCGGCTACGCCTGCCCAGTCGGCGACCGGCCGCTCCCGGACGCTCCGGTCGAACTCGCCGCCGTCGGCGACCCGGAGAGCCACCGCGGCGACCCGGTCGACGCCGCGGTCCGGGAACTCGGCGACCACCGGCCGCCGCGCGACGCGCTCCCGACGCCCGACGCGGACGCGTCGGCTCTGACTACCGCCTCAGACGATGCCACCACCGACTCCACCGAATCCGAAATCGACACCGAGGCCGTTGCCGCCGGGGTTGCCGCCGGCGACGACGACGCGCTCGTAGCCGAACAGTCGGACCCCGCCGAGGTTCCCGAGTCGGTGGCCGCGTACTTCGACTGCGTGGAGCGCCGCGTCAGCGCCGCCGAACGGCTGACGGGCGCGTCGGTTCCGGAGGCGACGCGGGCGCTCTCGGAACAGGAGGGTAGTCCGGAGGCGCTCGCGTCGGCGGTCGCGGCGGACGCGGAGGCGGTTCGAGCCGTCGCCGTCCGGGCCGCGGCGCTCGCCGACCGGGCGGAGGCGGTCGACGTGCCGGTCGACGCGCTCCGGAGGCTGGCGTGATTCTCGCGGTCACCGGCGGGAAGGGCGGCGTCGGGAAGTCGACGCTCGCGTACAACGTCGCCGCCGCGCTCGACGCGCTCGTCGTCGACGCCGACCTCGCGATGGCGGACCTGCCCGGCGGCCGCGGCCCGGACCTCCACGACGTGCTCGCCGGCCGCGCCGACCCGTCCGAGGCGGTCCGGCCCGGCCCGGTCGACGTCCTCCCGTGCGGCCGCTCGCTCGCCGGGGCCCGCGCCGCGGACGTGACGCGGCTCGCGGACGCCCTCCGGTTCCCCGAATACGGACTCGTCGTGGTCGACTGCCCGGCCGGCCTCCGGGCTGACGTCGGCGTTCCGCTCGCCGTCGCCGACGCCTGCGTCGTCGTCGCGTCGCCGCGGCCGTGGGCGCTCGCTGACGCGGTGACGGCGCGCGAACTCGCCCGAGAACTGGACTGCGGCGTCGCGGCGGCCGCGCTCAATCCGGTCGTCGAGGCGCCGCCGCGGGAAGCAGTCCGTCGGGCGCTCGGCGCGCCGACGGTGGCGGTGCCGGCCGACCCGCGGCTCGGCCGGTCGGTCGCGGTCGAGTCTCCGGTGTCGACGTCGGCGCCGGAATCGACGGCCGCGCGCGCTGTCGACGAACTCGCCGACGCGGTCCGGCGCTGCCGGGACGTCTGAGAAGTAGCCGGTACGGCGTCAGTCGCGGAGGTCGGTGTAGGTGTTGCGGAGCGTCACCGGCGTCACGTCGGCGACTTCGGCCGCGTCGGCCTGCGTGCAGCTCGCGCCGTGGTCGCGGGCGGCGGCGTACAGGCACGCCGCGGCGACGCCGCTCGGATTCCGGCCGTTCGTCGAGCCGTCGTCCCGGAGCGCTTCGAGCGATGCCCGGGCGGTCCGTTCGACCGCGGGGTCGAGGCCGAGTTCGGAGGCGTACCGCGGCAGGTACTCCGCCGGGTCGATGGGGCCGACCGGCAGGCCGAGCTCGCGGTTCAAGGCGTCGTAGGCGGCCCGGAGTTCGTCGGCGTCGGCTTTCGCGTCCACGAGCAGTTCCGCGCGGGTGCGCGCGATACCGGCGACCCGGCAGGCGGCGTACACCGCCGCGGCGGCGAACCCTTCAAGCGACCGGCCGCGCAGCAGGTCTTCGGTCTGCGCCGCCTCGAACAGCGAGCAGGCCTGGTCGCGGACCTGGTCGGAGAGCGACTGCACCGACGTGAGCCGCCGAATCTCGGTGAAGCCGTACACCTGGTTCCGTTCGCGTTTCGTGGAGATGCGCGCGCGGGTGTGCTGCCGGCGCATCCGCGCCCACTGTCGACGCTTCCGGCCCTTGACGCGCGTGTAGCCGATTTCCGTGGAGAGGCCGCGGTCGTGCCGCGACCGGGTGAGCGGAGCGCCGGTGCGCCGCGGGTCGGTGTCGTCGTCGCCGAAACTGCGCCACTCCGGGCCGCGGTCGAGCCGGTCTTCGGCGACGACCAGCCCGCAGTCGCCGCAGACGGTTTCGTCGCCGTCGGCGCGCAGTCGGCCGTCGCATTCGGGGCAGGCAGCTGTTGTCTCGCTCATACTCGAAACTCGGTCCCGAACCAATACTTAACCACAGGGGGATTCCGGGGTGTCGCCGCCGAACGAGCCCGATGAACGTACCGATAACCGGTACGTTACGCCCCAGTATCGGGTAGATGTCTGTCAAATGGTGGAGACAACTGACCCCGGCAAACTAACTCCTACCCCTCTAATCGAGTCGTCCGACCGGCCGCCTCTTTCATTCATCGACAGCCCGTAACTCCGACCAAGCGGCTGTTTCACGTGGAATCAGCCAGTGAGTCTCCAAAAGCCTATGTCGGAATCGGCCGAATTTCCCAAAACGTGGACAAACTGCTTCCCTGGATTTCGTACATCAACGCACTCGGAGTCGGTCTCATCGCGGCGATGGTCACTGCCCTCGCGATTCAGTTCGTCCCGATACGCGGCGCTCCAGATTGGACACTGTGGGCAGTGTTTCTGCTCGTTGCTGTTGGATACGGACTTTACACGAGGAGACAGTCATAGATGCTGCCGCTACCGACTAACCGTCCCTTCAGGTATCGGCGCGGTGTAACCGTGAGATCTGCAGATCAGCCGAGCGGTTGATTCGTCTCGCCAGTATCGAACCGAACAGCGGACCTCCAAATCTACACAATTCCGGGTTGTATTTCTGTCTCTACACGTGAATTTATATCGGATGCGGGCGTGAGTTCGCGTATGGCGCTGTCAGACATCGCCGCGGGACTGGTCGTCGTCGACGAGCAGGACGACCGCGGCGTCGCGACCGTCGACGACACCGGCGTGGGGCTCGCCGAGCGGTTCGCGGCGCACGCCGACGCGCTCCCGTGTACGCCGGAGGCCGCGGCGACGGTCGTCGAGACGTACGGCCGCGGCGTCAGCGTCGGCGACAGCGCCCGCGCGGCCGGCGTCGCCCCGATGACCGCGGCGAAGGCGCTGCACCGCTGCGGCGTCCCCGGCGTGTCCCCGCTGGCGCCGACGGCCCGCCGCGTCGTCCGCGACTGGGTCGCCGGTCACCTCTCCCGCGCAGACGCGCTCGAACTCACCGGCGGCGACGACGCGGCGTTCGCGCTCGCCGGCTACGTTGAGACGCACGACCCGGTTCCGGCGCTCGCCGAGGCGACGGACGCGGCGCTCGACCGCCGCGGCGACGCCAGCGTCGCGAAGCGCGAGGCGCTCGCGGAAACGATGAGCGCCGCCACCGACCTCCGCTGACCGCTCGGCGCTCCGAAGAACGCGAAAATTCTTTTCGGGCGTTTCGGCCCGTCCTCCTCGGTTCCTGCCGGCCCCGATTCGACCGTCCGGTCAGCCGCGGAGCCGTTCGTCCGCCGCGTCGACGAGGCGGTTCAGGGCGCCGCGCTCGTCGAACTCGACGTCGAGCGGCAGGTCGCAGACGGTCCGCGTCGCGTCGGCGACGCCGGCGGCGAACGCGTCGTCGCCGAGACACGCCGGCGCCGCAGCCACCTCGGTCGGCCCGGTCGGAATCGCGGCGTCCGCGTCCGCGAGCGCGCCGCCGACGGCGACGACGTGGTCGGGCGACGCGCCGACGTCGATGAGGCGGTCGGTCATGCGTCGCGCGGCGTCGGCGCCGTGCGTGTCCGCGGACGTCACGACGGCGACGGTGTCGGCGGCCGTGACGGCGGCGACGCTCTGGTTCGCGGCGACCGGCGGGACGTCGACGAGCACGGCGTCGAACCGGGCGTTCAGCTCCTCGATTCGGGCTTCGAGCGCCTGCGCGGCCTCGACGGTTTTCGCGCGGGCCACGCGCTCGAACGGAGCGAGCGCCGGCGCGACGGCGACCCGGCCCGGCGTGGCGTCGCCGTCGGAGCGCGAGGAGTCGGCGTCGGCTCCGGCGCCGGCGAGCGGCACCTCGACGAGCCCGTCGACCACCGGTCGGTCCGGGTCGAGACAGAGCGCCGTGACGTCGGGGTCGATTCGGCCCGGGACGTACTCGGAGAGGCCCTGCGTTGCGTACGCGGCGTCGACGACGGCGGCGTCGAAGCCGTCGCGTGCGAGCATCGCCGCACACTCGACGGCGGTTCGGGTGGTGCCGACGCCGCCGGCGGCGCCGACGAGCGCGACTGTTCGGCTCATACCCGCCGTGGTCCGCCGCTCCGAGATAAAATTTCGGGTCTACGCGGACGAAATCTCTTCGGCGATGCCGTCCAGTTCGTCGTCCGAGAGGTCCGGGCGCTCGCCGGCCACGGCGTGGATCGGGCCGCCGCCGTCCCCGTCGAACCGCGGGACGACGTGGACGTGGACGTGCGGAACCTCCTGGCCCGCGGCCTCGCCGTCGTTCACGCCGATGGTGTGGGCGTCGGCGCCGACGGCGTCTTCGATACGCGGCGCGACGTCGTACAGCAGGTCGAACACGGCGCGCGACTCCGCGGCGGACATGTCGCCGAGGCGCTGGTGGTGCGACTTCGGGACGACCAGCGTGTGCCCTTCGGCCAGCGGGTTCGCGTCGAGGAACGCGACCGCGTCCTCGGATTCGGCGACGATGCGGCCCGGGATGTCCCCGGCGACGATGGCGCAGAAGATGCAGTCCTCGCTCATGGGTCAGGTGGGGGATGTGCCGCGCGGCGCTTGAATCTACGGGGCCTCGGTCACTCCGTCAGCGGGAGGAAGATGCCGATGACGAACACGGAGACGAGCAGCCCCAGCACGCCGAACGCCTCGATTTCGACGAGCAGCGTCTCCTCCCACCCCGGCAGCGACACGCCGGCGAGGGCGGCACCGACCTCCACGGCCACGGCGAGCAGGAACGCGCCGAGGCTCACCGCGATTCCGCGCTTCGTCAGCGCGGACCAGTTCCGCTTCCCGTATCGTCCAGCCATATCTGCTGTGTCAAACGCACGGTAAAATGCGTTCTGTTATGGGAAGCGAAAGACTCAGGGGGCGGTGAAACCGTGGGCGGGTATGGAAGAGACGCTGTTCGACGCCGCGTGGCAGGTCGCCGAGTGGCTGTTCGTCGCGGCCGCGAGCGTCCTGTTCACCGGCGTCGGCGTGCACTTCGAGGAGGCGGGCCGCGCAGCGCTCGCGGCCGCGAACCTGAACTACGCCGCGGTCGACCTCGCGCTGGCGGCGCTCGCGCTGCTGTGGGGCGTGTACCTCTGCGGCTACAGGCAGTTGCTGCCGCGCACCCGGTCGCTGTTCGCGAACGCGGACTGACGCCCGCCACGACGCCCCGTCTCCGTCCCCCCGGTCAGCCGTCGAGCGCGTCCGCGAGCGCCGGCGCGACCGAGACGTCGCTCTCCTCCCGTTCGACCGTGTCGGTGGCGACGACGCGCTCGACGCCGGCGGCGGCGAGTTTCGTCCGGGCGTTCCCGACGAGCATGCCGTGGACGCAGGCCGCGAACACGCGGCCGCAGTCGCGGTCGTGCAGCGCCTCGACGGCCTCGCTCACGGTGGACCCGGTGGCGACGATGTCGTCGACGACGACGACGTCACGGCCGGCGACGTCGGCGTCGCTCGGCTTCACGGACACCTCGCCGGTGTCGTAGTCGCGCTCCTTCTCGAAGAAGTCCGTGTCGCCAGCGCCGTAGGCGTCCCGGACGGTCCGCGCGAGCGACTCGGCGCTCTCGTCCGGACCGAGGAACAGCGGCTCGGTCAGGTCGCCGGGAAGCGGCGCGGCGAGCCGCGACGCGGCGTCGACGACATCGACCGGGCAGTCGAAGAAGTCCGCGACGCCGGGCTCGTGCGGGTTCACGAGCACGACCCGGTCGGCGCCGGTCGAGACGGCGCGGGCGACGGCGCGGGCCGACACGGGCTCGCCGTGTTCGAACGCCCGGTCCTGCCGGGCGTACCCCATGTACGGCAGCACCGCCGTCACGTCGTCGGCGCCGGCCTCCCGGACGGCGTCCTGTAACTGCAGCAGTTCGACGAAGGCGTCGTTCGACGTGGTCGCGGCGACGACGACGGCGTCGTCGCCCGAAAACCCCGGGACGGCGGCGCACTCCTCGCCGTCGGGGAACCACCGGTACTCGGGCGTCGCGAGCGGGCGGTCCGTCTCGGCGGCGAGCGCGGCCGCGAGCGACTGCGAGGCGGACCCAGGGACGAACATACGCGTCGATATCCGCCGCCGGGTACAAACCGGTTCCTACTCGGCGCGGCCGCCGGATGCGCCCGGGACCACCACGGCCGAGGCGCCCGGGACGCCGAGGTGTCGGCCGCGCCACTCGCCGTCGCGGTTCACGCGGAGTTCGCCGTCCGCGGTGACCGCGGCGAGTAGGTCGTCGCCGACGGCCACGTCCGCGACGCCGGACTCCGCCGCGGCGACCCACGCCGAGCCGTCGGTGTCGCCGTCTTCGGCGTCTCGCCCGCCGCGTTCGTACAGTTCGTCGCCGGTGGCGGCGACGGCGCGGTCGCCGGCGGCGTCGGTCGCGACCGCGCGGAAGTCGCCGTCGAGGTCGCGCATCCAGCCGTTCCCGAGCGCGTACAGCGCCTCGCCGGTGACGGCCAGCGGGACGCCGCCGCCGGCGACGTCGCGGGCGTCGTCCAGCCCGGCGTACTCCACGTCGCCGTCGCGGACCCGGTGGACGCCGTCCGCCGCCGCGACGAGCGTCCCGGCTATCCGTCGCGGGTCGTCCACAGCGCCGACCGCCGCCCACTCGTCGGCGTCGCCGGCGAGCCGCGAAACCGTGCCGTCGGGCGCCGCCGCGAGCACAGCGTCGCTGCCGGCGTCGACGCCGACCGCGACCGCCGGGCCGTGACCGGACGGCTCGAAGTCGCCGACGAGGACGTCGTCGTCCGTCGCCACGGCGAGCACGTCGCCGGCGGCGGCGAGGTCGCGCGCCGAACACCGGTGGTCGATGCCGAACTCGCCGACGATGTCGCCGGACACCTTCGCGCCGACGACGCCGACCGTCGACGCCACCAGCGCCCGCGTCGCCCCCGTCTTCGCGTCGTACACCCGCTTCTCGTCGATCGTGGGCATCGCTCTCGTCGTGAACGGTGTGCGTCGCCCCCGATAAGCGGTCGGGTCCGCGTCGGCCGCGAGGAAGACACGGCCGGCGCCGAAACGGGCTGCCGCGGACCGCCGCCGTCGGACGCGGTCGACCCCGGAAGCCGTCCGGGATTCGCCGCCGCGAGCCGCGCAGTATTCATCGAAACGCTTACCGCCGGACCCCGCAAACCCCGGATTATGCAGAAGCTCATCGTCCACGGCGACCCCGGCATCCGGAAGGACGCCGTCATCGACTACGACGGCGAGGAGCAGACGGTGTTCGCCATCCAGCGGCAGGGCGACTACCACGGCCCGGACGAACCGCAGCTCTGGTGCACCATCGGCACCGAGGACGAACGCGAGGCGTTCGAAAAGCGCGAGTTCGTCCCGCACTGGCTCGACGTGGACAGCGTCGACGCCGACGACATCGACGTCGTGACGGCGAAAGGCGACCTCGCGGTCTGATTCGGCGTCGCCGCCGCTCCGACCGTACTGCCGTCGACCGCTTCTCTCCTGCCGCAGATTCTCGCCGCGTCCGATTTCGCTGGACGCGCCGTCGCAGCGCCGCGGTCAGGCGTCGCCGTCGCCGTCGTTGGCCGCGCCGGGGAGTTCGGATTCGGTGACGCGGTACACCGTCACCGACTCCGTCGTGACGACCGGGTCGACGCCGCTGATGGCGGCGAAGTCGACGACGCGGTCGCCGTACCGGGTCCGCTCGCTCGGGCCGACCCAGACGTACTCGACGTCGTACTCGCGGAGCACCGCGGCCGTCCGGTTCGGGTTCGTGTAGGCGTCGTCGACGTCGCGGACGCGGGCGAAGTACGCCTCCGGGCCGCGGTAGCCGACCTCGTGGTGCCAGCCGGCGACCGTCGGGACGCCGGTGAGGCTCGCGGCCGGGCTGGCCTGCCACTGGTACATGCTCGGCCCGTGGCCGTACCGGCTCGGCGCGCCGGGGTAGACGCCGGTCGCGGGCGCCGACAGCATCGTCGGCTGGCCGGCGCGGTCGTCGAGGTAGTCGATTGCGGGCGCCGCGTCCGGGTGGAACTGCGCGACGAAGTCGGTGGCGTTCAGCGTCGGCTCCGCGGGGTAGTCGGTGTCGTACGGGCTGCCGACCTGCCCGTTCCCGCCGCCGAAGTGCGCCGACAGCGCGAACCCGGCGTACAGCCCGGTGGAGACGACGAGCACCGCGGCGCCGACGACGGCGAGCGTCCGCCGGGTCGACGCGTCCGGCCACCACGTGAGCGACGGGCGGGCGACCGGGCGAAGCAGCGACGCCACGGCGGCGCCGGCGGCGACGGACCACAGCGGCCACACCTGCGCGTACGTCTTGAACACGGTGTTCATGCGGCCCGGGCCGGCCTGCTCGTTCAGGTAGACCAGTTCGACGAGCAGCACCAGTCCGGCGCCGGCGACCGCGAGCACCGTCTCGAAGCCGGCGCGGTCGGCTCGGACCGCCACCCAGCCGGCGACGACGACGCCGCCGACGAGGCCGAGCGCCGGGACGCCGACGGCGACGCCGGTGCCGACCAGCGCGAGCGCGGCGGCGGCGACCTGCACCGGGTGGTCGCGGCCGACGGCGCCGAACAGGTGCGCGGCGAACACGGCGAGGAACGCGCCGTGGACGAGCAGCAGGCCGCCGAGCGACGACCGCATCGACGGGCCGAGCAGCGCCGGCGTCCGGCTGCCGCCGCCGACGGCGCCGAACAGGAACGGCGCGGCGACGACGACCGCGACGAGGCCGGCGACCGCGACGAGGCCGGCGGCGACGGCGGGCCGCGCGAGTTCGGCGCGAAGCCGGCTGCTTCCGACCGCGTCGTCGACGGCGTCGCGCGCCACGCCGGGGAGGAGCCGCCACGGCGCCGCCGGCGCGAACGTCAGGCCGAGCCACGCCAGCCCGAACACGGTCGGGAAACTCCACGTGTTCATCACCGCCTGGAAGCCGCCGACCACCGGGACGACGCCGAACAGCACCAGCCGTCTGCGGCGCGTCGCCGCCGCGTCGCCGCCGCGGTCCCGGTCGCCACCGTCGCCGGTATCCGCGTCGTCGCTGCCGCTGCCGTGTCTGCCGTCGTCGCTGTCGTCGTCGCCGCCGCGGTCACCGGTCGCGTCGGCGCCGGTGCGGTACAGCGTGAACGCGAGCGCCGCGGCGAGCACGAGGAACGGCGTCGCCGTCATGTGCGCGTGCAGGTCGCCGTTCAGCCAGCCGAACAGCGGGAACTCGTTGATGGTGCCGGGGATGACGCGGCTCGCCGTCCAGTACGAGAAGTCACCGAGGACGGCCGACGGGTCGAAGCCGAACCGGCGGCCGACGGCGGCCTGCAGTCCGCTCGGAAGCGCGCCGAGCACCACCCACGCCGCGGTGTGAAGATTCGACCCGAGACCGACGAAGAAGGCGGCGAACAGGCCGGCGACGCGCCGCGAACGCCCGCGGGAGGCCGCGACGGCGCCGGCGAGGTCGAAGACGGCGGCGACGAGCGTCGCGTAGAACCCGGCGAGCGCGAGGTTGTACGCGAACCGCGCCGCGGTGCCGGTGAGCGTCGCGAGCACCGCCGTCAGCAGGTGGCCGCCGTAGTAGTACCGCACCGGCTCGTTCGCGAACCACGGGTCCTCCGGCGGGAGCGCCGCGCCGCGGAGCAGCGACTTCAGCAGCCCGAAGTCGAGGAACTTCTCGCCGCCGGCCGGGTGGACCGCCGGGTCGACGGCGCGGACCGCGACGAGCAGCGCGAACGCGGCGAGAAACACCGCGACGGTGTCGGTCGCCGCGTCACGGTTCACCGACATCCCGGAGGCGAGTCGAACGTCGCCGTCCCGGAGCGCGTCGCGGTCCAGCGCGGCGGCGGCGGCGAGCGCGAGCAGCACCAGCAGCGCGGCGGCGACCGCCGGGACGCCGAACGCGACGCGGCCGACCCAGAACGAGACGACGCCGCAGACCAGAAGCGACACCGGCAGCGCCAGCCCCGCGCCGCCGGTCGCCGACTCCGGGAACAGCCGCCGGGCGAGCGGGTAGCCGAGCGCGGCGAGCGCGGCGTACGCGACGACCCAGACGGCGACGAGACCGTACTCCATTGGCTGTGAGAGTCGGTGCCGCGGCTAAGTCCTTTTTGGGACGCGACGCCGCCGTGCGGCGACGGCCGAGCGGTCCCGGGGCCGGCCGGCGCTGCCTCGCCCCGCTCTGGCCCGCCGAGGTTCCGCACGGCTTTTACCGACCGGTAGGGTACGGGTGGGTATGCCGCCGACCGTCGGGGTCGTCGTCCCCGCCTACCGCCCCCGCCCCGACCGGCTTCGCGCGTACCTCCGTGACCTGCAGGCCGCCCTCCGCCCCGACGAACTCCGCGTGGAACTGGACGCCCCCGGCCCCGACGGGCCGACCGACGCCTCGGACTTCGACCTGCCCGACGGCGTCGACTGCCGCGTGGTGACGCGGCGCCGCGGGAAGGGCGCCGCCGTCACGGCCGGCTTCGAGGCGCTCTCCACCGACGTGCTCGCGTTCGCGGACGCCGACGGCGCGACGCCCGCGGACTCCATCGCCGACGTCGTCGCTCCGGTCGTCGCCGGCGACGCCGACCTCGGCGTCGGCTCGCGCCGCCACCCGGACGCCGACGTGCGGTCGCACCAGACGTTCGCGCGTCGGTTCCTCGGCGACGGCTTCGCCTGGATGGGCCGCCGGCTGCTCGACGCTGCGCTGTACGACTACCAGTGCGGCGCGAAAGCCGTCTCCGCGGACGCGTGGGACGCCGTCCGCGGCCACCTGTACGAGCCTGGCTTCGCGTGGGACATCGAACTGGTCGCGGTCGCCGCGGCCCTGGAGTACCGCATCGCCGAGGTGCCGGTGACGTGGGAGGACCAGCCCGGGTCGACCGTCTCGCCCGTGACCGACACCATCGACATGGGCCGCGGGCTGCTGGTCGCCCGGCACCGCGCGCGGCTCATCCGCGACGACCGGCTCCACCGGCTGCTCGACCGCGACGACGCCACGGCGCTGGTCGACCAGCGGGGCGACGACCGCGACCGCGTCGGCGACGCCGGCGCCGCCGCGGGCGCCGGAGGCGACACCAGATGACCGGCGACGACGGCGGAGACGGCGATGCGGCCGCGGACGACGGCGCCCGCGAACTGCTTCACGGCGCCCGCATCGGCCAGTTCGTCTCCGTCGGCGCGGTCGGGTTCCTGTTCGACATGGCGGCGTCGACGGCGCTGTCGGAGTTGGGCGTGTTCCCGGAGGTCGCCGCCGCCGTCGGCATCGAGGTGTCCGTCGTCGTGATGTTCCTGCTGAACGACCGCATCACGTTCGCGGACCAGGGGCTCGCCGGCGTCGCGCCGACACTGCGCCGCCTGGTGAAGTCGAACCTCGTGCGGGCCGCCGGCATCGCGGTGCAGCTCGTCGTGTTCTCCGCCGTCTACCGCGGAATCGACGTCTCCGTCTCCGTCGCCGGCATCGACGCCTGGTTCGTCGTGTCGCGCGCCGCCGGCATCGGCGTCGGAATGGTCGTGAACTACGTCGCCGAGAGCCTGTTCACGTGGCGCGTTCTCAAGTGACCGACGCGCCGAATCGTGGTGAAGAGTGCCATACGGCGGCGACCTGCGAAACACAACCCTTACAAACGCGGCCCGTTTCCTCACACGTAGCGGGATGGGATAGCCAGGAGATTCCGCCGGGCTCATAACCCGGAGATCGGTAGTTCAAATCTACCTCCCGCTATGTTCTCCTGCGCACCGACCGACCACGACCGGTCGGCTTCTCCGCCGCTCCGAACTCACCGCTCGTGAGCCGCGGTTCGGCGCCGAGTTAGGAGCCGGTGAAGTCGATGCGGCTCCCGCCCTCTTCGCCCTCCTCGCCGGACTCGCCGCGGTGTTCGAACCGGTAGTCGTCGTCGACGAGGTACACCGCGCCGTCCGCGACGGCGACGTCGACGGCCTCCAGCACCGAGCCTTCACACGGCCCGAAGTCGCAGAAGCCGCTGTCGAGCTGGAACGTCGCGCCGTGTTTCTGGCAGACGACTTCGCCGTTCCTGACGAGCGCGCCGTCGCCCTTGTCGAGCCGGACGTCGGTCCAGTGCTGGCAGTAGTTCCGGAAGGCGACGACGTCGCCGTCGACGCGGGTGAGGAACGCCTCGCCGAGTTCGTCGTCGTCGCTCCGCACCGTGAACAGCAGCGTCGACTCCGCCGGCACCTCGTCGGCGTCCGCGACGCGCGAAGCCTCGTCCATGACTCCCGTACCGCGTCCGAGGGTTGTATGCCTATCCGTCTCGGCCGGCGTCGGCGGCGTCCGGGCCGTCCCGGCTGTCGGCGTCGGCTCCGCCGCGCTCGCCGTAGCAGGCGGCTTCGACGCGCTGGTCGTACAGCCGCGAGACGAGCCGCGTCACCGGCCCCGGCTCGGGGTCGTCGCCGATGGTGACGCCGTCGTAGACGCCGACCGGCCGGATTTCGCGGATGGAGGAGGTGATGAACGCCTCGTCGGCGGCGCGGACGTCGTCCGGGGCGTAGCTGCCCTCCTCGACCGGGAAGCCCTCGTCGCGGACGACGTCGAGGACGACGCGGCGGGTGACGCCGGGCAGCACCGGGCCGGCGAGCGACGGCGTCCGGACGACGTCGTCGGCGACGAAAAACAGGTTCGCGGTGGCGCACTCGGCGACGTCGCCGTCGGCGTCGAGCAGCACCGCCTCGTCGGCGTCACTCACCCGGGTTTCGGCGCGGGCGAGCACGCCGTTCAGGTAGTTGTGCGTCTTCGCGTCGCTCGGCAGCGACCGGTCCGGGACGCGGCGCGTCTTCGCGGTCTGCAGCGTCGCCGGGCCGTCCCACACCGATTCGCCGCCGCGGTCCGCCCGGCCGCCCCGCGGCAGCGGCGTCACGAGCGCCACGACCGTCGGCTCCGTCTCCGTGGCCGGCGGCGGCGTGAAGCCGTCCGTCTCGCCGCGCGTCACCGACAGCCGAACCGACGCGTCCGCGAGGCCGTTCGCGGCGAGCGTCTCGTCGACCCGCTCCCGCAGGCCGTCGGCGGTCAGCCCCAGTTCGTCCGCGGGCATCCCGAGGCGGTCGAGCGAGCCGAACAGCCGGTCGACGTGGGCGTCCCAGCGCCACGGCGTCCCGCCGTACACCCGGACCGTCTCGAAGGCGGCGTCGCCGTACAGGAAGCCGCGGTCCCGCACCGACACCGCCGCGTCCGCGGCCGCGACGAGGTCGCCGTCGACGTAATACGTCAGCGACTCCGACGCCGCGTCGCCGTCGCCGCCGCCACTGCTGCCGGCGCCGCCATCGCCGCCGCTGCCGCTCCCGTCATCGTCACGTTCGCCGCCGCCGGTTTCGTCGCGCTCGTCGCGGCCCGCTGCGTCTCCGCTCATCGTGTCTCGCCGTCGTCGCACAGGCCGATGAAGTTGGCGACGACGTCCTTCCCGGTCGGCGTCAGGATGCTCTCGGGGTGGAACTGGACGCCGACGTGCGGCTTCTCGCGGTGGCGGACGCCCATGACGACGCGGCGCTCGTCGTCGGTCCACGCCGTCTCGGCGAGCGCCGCCGGCACCGCTCTGCGGTCGACGGCGAGCGAGTGGTACCGGCCGACCTCGACGCGGCCGGGGAGCCCCGAGAAGACGCCGCCGCCGTCGTGTTCGACCACCGACGGCTTCCCGTGGACGACGTCGGGGGCGCGGCCGACCGCGGCGCCGTTCGCGGCGCAGAGCGCCTGGTGGCCGAGACAGACGCCGAGCGTCGGGTAGTCGCGGTCGCGGAACACCGGGATCGAGACGCCGGCGTCCGCCGGGGTGCCCGGGCCGGGCGAGACGACGACGCCGTCCGGGTCGAGCGCGTCGACGCCCGCGAGGTCGACGCGGTCGTTCCGCCTGACCACGACGTCGTCGGCGAGTTCGCCGACGTACTGGACGAGGTTGTACGCGAACGAGTCGTAGTTGTCGACGACGAGGACGCGGGTCACCGCCGCACCTCCATCGACTCGTCGTCGAGCGCCTCGTCGACGGCGGTGACGAGCGCGCGGGCCTTCGCCAGCGTCTCCTCGTACTCGGCGTCCGGGTCGGAGTCGTGGACGACGCCCGCGCCGACGCGGAGGTGGTAGCGGTCGCCGGTTCGCACCAGCGTCCGAATCACGATGTTGAACACGGCGCGGCAGTCGAAGCCGACCGCGGCCATCGACCCGGTGTACGGCCCGCGCCGGGTCGCCTCCAGTTCGTCGATTATCTCCATCGTCCGCGGCTTCGGCGCGCCGGTGATGGTGCCGCCGGGGAACGTCGCCGCCAGCGCGTCGGCGAGCGACCGGTCGCGGCGCTCGTCGCCCTCGACGCGCGAGACGAGGTGCATCACCTCGGCGTAGCGGTCGACGCGGCGGTACTCCGCGACGTCCACGGAGCCGTACCGGCTCACCTTCCCGAGGTCGTTCCGTTCGAGGTCGACGAGCATCGCGTGCTCCGCGCGCTCCTTCTCGTCGCCGGTCAGTTCCGCCTCCATCGCCGCGTCCGCGGCCGCGTCGTCGCCGCGGGGCCGCGTCCCGGCAATCGGCTCCGTCTCCAGTCGCGCGGCCGCGTCGTCGCCGCGGTGGCGGTCGGCTGCGTCGGCGCGGTGGCGGCCGGCTGCGTCGGCGTCGCCGGCGTCAGCCACGTCGTCGCCGCGGTCCGGGTTCGGGTCGCGCCGCAGCAGCAACTCGGGGCTCGCGCTCACCAGGTCGACACCGGGGAACTCGACCAGCCCGGAGTACGGCGCGGGGTTGACGCGGCGAAGCGCGGCGTACGCCGCGACCGGGTGGACCGCGGCGGGCGCGGTGAGCCGCTGGCTGACGTTCGCCTGGAAGGTGTCGCCGTCGCGGACGTACCGCTTGACGGCCCGCACCCGGTCGGCGTACGCGTCGCGGCCGCAGTCGCTCTCGAACGCGGCGGCGTCGGCGTCGACGCGAGCGGGGCCGACCGCCGGGTCGCCGCGGCGGATGCGCTCCGCGAGCGACTCGGCGGCGTCGAGCGCCGCGTCGTACGCCGCGTCCGCGTCGGCGTGGTCGGAGAGCCGCGGACACGACGTGATTCGGAGCGTGACGGGGCCGTCGCCGTCCCGCGGCTCCGTCCACGACGCGACGGTGTCGTACAGGCCGAACTGGAGGCGCGGGAGCCCCCGGTCGTCGACCGCGTCGCCGGGGAGCGATTCGAGTTCGCGGGCGACGTCGTACGACAGCCAGCCGAACAGGCCGCACGGGTACGGGACGTCGCAGTCGCCGCGGACCAGCGTCTCCGCGTCGACGACGCCCTCCAGCGCCTCCAGCGTCGGCGACGGCTCGGCGTAGTCGCCGTGGCCCGGATGCTCCGGGTCGCGGGTGACCGCGTCGGCGCCGACCGTCAGCCGCTCCGCCGGGTCGACGCCGAACAGCCCGAACCCGGACTGGCCGCCGGTGGTCTCGTAGAACACGCCGCCCGGCCGGTCGGAGCCGGCGTCGTCGTCCGCCGCGTCGGTCTCCTCGCCATCCGCTCCGTCGTCCTCCGCTCCGTCGGTCTCCGGCGCGTCGTCGGCCGCGTCGCTGCGGGCGCGCCGGTACGCCGCGAACGGGTCGTCGACGGCGACCCGGCCCTCGACGGGGATGCGGGCGTCCGCGGGGGCGTCGGCCGCGAGCCGGCGGTACGTCTCGCGGTCCGTGACCGTCTGCATGGCCGAACGCGCGGCCGCCGAGGAGAAAGTGGTTCGGTTCCGATTCGGCTCCGTGCTGGCTCTGGTCGACGGCTCGCTCTGACCTTGGGGCTACGGCTCGAACTCCTGCGCCCGGTCTATCCAGCGCTCGACGCGCGATTCGGACACCGTGGTCCGCTCTGCGACCTCCGCGGCGTCGGCGTCCGCGAGGTCCGCGACGGTGTGGATGCCGATTTCGCCGAGCCGCTCGGCGTACGCCGGCCCGATGCCCTTGATTTCGTCGACCGGCGTCCCCTCGGTTTCGCCGCCGGCTTCGACCTCGTCCTCGGACGGCTCGATGTCCTCGACGTCGGTGGTCACGTCCTCGGACTCCGGCCCGGCGGCCTCGGCGGGCTCGGCGGCGCCGGCGGGCTCGCTCGTCGCCTCCTCCTCGTCGACGAGCGACTCGGTCGACGCGTCGGCGTCCGTCCCGGCAGCGACGGGTTCGCCGTCGGCGTCGACCTCGTCCTCCGAGGGTTCGACGTCCTCGACGTCGGTGGTCACGTCCTCGGACTCCGGCCCGGCGGCTTCCGCGGGTTCGGCGGCGCCGGCCGGTTCGCTGGCCGCCTCCTCTTCGTCGACGAGCGACTCGGTCGACGCGTCGGCGTCAGTCTCAGCGGCGACGGGCTCGTCGACCGACTCGTCCGTTTCCGTCTCGGTTTCCGTCTCCGCTTCGCGCTCCCGTTCGACCGTGACCGACGTCTCGGCCGACCGGTCTTGCTCGTCGGCGCGCCCGATGCCCAGCAGGCGCTTAATCTTCCGCAGTAACACCATATCGTCGGGGACGACGACGGCGCTATTTAAAAAACCAGCGGGGAAATCGCTACAGTTCGGCGCGGAGCGCGTCGTTCATCGCCTCGACCGGCGCGTCCTCGCCGGTCCACCGCTCGAACGCCGCGGCGCCCTGGTACAGCAGCATCCACGCGCCGTCGATGGCGGTCGCGCCGGCGTCGCGGGCGTCACGGAGGAGCCGCGTGTCGAGCGGCGTGTAGACGGCGTCGAGCACCGCGAGGTTCTCGTGGAGCAGGTCGGCCGGCACCGGCGTCTCGTCGGACTCCATCCCGACGGTGGTCGCGTTCACCAGCACCGACGCGTACGGCACCCGGTCGTCGAGGCTGTCCAGCCCGCCGCAGGTGACGTTCGTCGGCGTGTCGAGGTCCGACGGCAGCCACGACGACAGGTCGTCGACGAGCCGTCGCGCCCGCCGCTTCGTCCGGTTGGCGACGTGGAGCGCGACGGCGTCGTCGGCGAGCGCGAACGCCGCCGCCCGCGCCGCCCCGCCCGCCCCGACGACGACGACGTCGGCGCCCTCCGTGTCGACGCCGTGGTGGGTCAGCGCGCGCCGCACCCCCTCGACGTCGGTGTTGTGCCCGGTCGGCGCGTCGCCGCTGAAGTCGACCGTGTTGACGGCGCCGACGCCGGCGGCGAGTTCGTCCGGCTCGACCGCGCTCAGCACGTCCTCCTTGAACGGCACCGTGACGTTCAGTCCGGCGACGCCGAGCGTGTCGGCGGCGCCGACTGCGGCCGCCGCCTCCCCGCGCTCCGGCTCGAACGTCACGTACCGCGCGTCGACGCCGGTCGCCTCGTACGCCGCCTCGTGCATCGGCGGCGACAGCGAGTGCCCGACCGGATTCCCGATGAGTCCGTACACGTCCATGCGTCGGCGGTGGGCGCCGGGCCGCATAAACCCCGGCGGGGTCGTCGCGGCGGCCGGTGCCGCGCCCGCTCCGTCCCGCCGCTTATTTCGACTCTGGCTCTCAGAACTGATGTTTTCGGGGACGGGCTTTTCAGTGCGACTCCGGCATCGACGGGAGATGACGTTTCAGCTCCTCGGCACCGCTCTCCCACTCTACGGCACGACTGACACGGTCGTCGAACTGCTCACCGGCGACGCGGGAATCGCCTTGCTGCTCGGCGTCGTGCTCCTCTACGTCGGCGCCGAGTCGCTCGTGAAAGGCGCCTCGAACCTCTCGGTCGGACTCGGGATGCGCGCCGCCGTCGCCGGCGTCACCGTCGTGGCGTTCGCGACGTCGGCGCCCGAACTCGCCGTCGGCGTCCTCAGCGGCCTCGACTTCGGGACGACGCTCGGCCTCGGCGCCATCGTCGGCTCGAACATCGCCAACATCGGGCTGGTGCTCGGCCTCTCGGCGCTCATCCGCCCGCTCGACGTCGCGGAGGAGACGGTGCGTCGACACGTCCCGTTCATGGCGCTCGCCGCGGTGCTGCTCGTCGGCTTCGGCCTCGACGGAACCGTCGGCCGGTTCGACGCAGCGGTGTTCCTCGTCGCGCTCGCCGGCTTCACCTACGTCCTGTTCACCGCGACCGACGACGGCGACGCCGACCTGGACGTCGCCGTCGACGCGGACGCGGACGACTCGGTCGCCACCGACGGCGGCGCCACCGCCGAGGGCTTCGGGTTCCTCGCGAACCGGGACATCCGGCTCCACGACCTCGCGTTCGTCGCCGTCGGCCTGCTGCTGCTGCTCGTCGGCGCCCGCCGACTCATCAGCGGCGGCCAGACGTTCCTCTACTACCTCGGCTTCGGCGACCGGTTCGTCGGTCTCACCGTGCTCGCGCTCGGCACCTCGCTCCCCGAACTCGCCGCCTCCGTCGTCTCCGCCATCCGCGGCGAAGCGGACTTCTCCGTCGGCAACGTCGTCGGTTCGAACATCTACAACGTCCTCGCCGTCCTCGGCGTCCTCGGGCTCATGACGCCGATTTCGGTTCCGGCCGGCACCAGCACCTTCGACTTCCCCATCCTCGTCGGCTTCACCGGCGGCGCCATCGTCCTGATGCTCCGGAACCGCGAACTCACCCGCGTCGACGGCGTCGTCCTGCTGGCGGGCTACGCGCTGTTCGTCCACTTCCTGCTGTAAGCCCGGGCGCCCCGAGTCGACGCCTCCCTCGCGGTCGCCGTCCCGAACCGGAGCGTATTCGCCGGTCGACGCCCGACAGACGAACACACCGTGATCGGACTCGTCGCCTCCCGCGCCGACCGCGCCTCCGAACACATCGCCGAGCAGTTGCTCGACCTGGCGGACTGGTCCAGCCGCGTCGACGACGACCGGCCGGACGCGCGCGGCGGCGGCACCTACCACCGACTGCACCGCGCCGGCGACGCCGTCGAACTCCGCGCCTTCGACGACCTCCACATCTACCTCGACGACCCGACGGCGGCGTTCTCCGAGCGCCCGGACTACCTCGTGTTCCTCTCGCGGCACTCCGGCGACACCGGGCCGCTGCTCACCTGCCACTTCACCGGGAACTTCGGCGACGCCGAGTACGGCGGCGCGTCCCGGGCGGTCGCGCCGGCCTGCCCGGGCGTCCAGCGCGCGCTCGTCGCCGGCTTCGACGCGCACGCCCCCGACGGTTACGACGTCGCCATCGAAGGCACCCACCACGGCCCGACCGACCTCGCCGTCCCGGCGGTGTTCGCCGAACTCGGCAGCGACGACGCCCAGTGGGACGACCCGGCGGGCGCCGCAGCGGTCGCTCGGGCCGTCCTCGAACTCCCCGACCGCGACGCCGCGGTCCACGTCGGCGACCCCGCCGACCCGCGGCACCTCGTCGGCTTCGGCGGCGGCCACTACGCGCCGCGGTTCGAGCGCGTCGTCGGCGACACCGCGTGGGGCGTCGGCCACATCGCCGTCGACTGGCAGCTCGACGACCTCGGGAACCCGAAGGCGCACCCGGACGTCGTCGACGCCGCGTTCGACGCCAGCGACGCCCGGTTCGCGCTCGTCGAGGGCGACCGGCCCGTGCTCCGCGAGGCGCTGGAGAACCGCGGCTACCGCGTCGTCTCCGAGACGTGGGTCCGGGTCGTCGGCGACCGCCCGCTCGGCCTCGTCGCGGCGCTCGAATCCGACCTCTGCAGCGTCGACGACGGCCTCCGATTCGGGGCCCGCACCGACGACGTCGAGGGGGACGGTGGCGCTGACAGTGACGCGGACCGCGATTCGGACAGTGCCGCGGACAGGAGCGCAGACTCCGGTGACACCGCCGACCGGTACGTCGTCGCCGACCTCCCGGACGACCTGCTCGCGGCCGCGCAGGGAATCGACCCGGACCGGACCCGCGACGCCGTCGAAGCGCACACCGTCGCCTTCGAGACCGCCGAAAGCGGGACGCGGGCCGTCGGCGAGGCCGCGCTCGCCGACCCGGCGGACCGCGCGGCCCTCGTCGACGCGCTCGCCGACGTGCTCCGCGAGAAGTACGACGACGTGGAGCGCCGCGGCGGCGCCGTCGTCGCCCGCGTGGACGCGTTCGACCCGGCGCTCGCCCGCGACGCCGGCGTCCCCGAGGGGCCGAAGTTCGGCCGGCTCTCGTCGGGCGAACCGGTCGACGTCGACGGCGAAACCGTCGAGCCGGCCGACGTGCGGAGCGTCCGAGAGGAGCGATTCCCGGCGTAGCAGCGCCGTGCAGCCCGGCGATACGCGTCGTCGCTGACGCGCCGGAGTGGCTGCCGTCGCTGTCGACGCGCCGAATTGTCTGACGTCGGCAAGACGCGAGGGGGAAAGGTAATAACTCTCCGTCCGCAACCCCTCCCCATAACTATGGACTCTATCGTCGAAGACGCTATCGACGAGGCCGAAGGGGAGGGGGAGGCGCAGGACGCCGGGTCCGTGCCGCCGGCCTCCGACGGCGTCTCCGGGACCGACTCCGACGGCGGCGGCGACGCGCCGCGAACCGGGAAGATGACCGACGACGAGCTGCAAGACGTCCTCAAGGACCTCCAGACCAACATCACCGTGGTCGGCTGCGGCGGCGCCGGCGGCAACACGGTGAACCGGATGGCCGAAGAGGGCATCCACGGGGCGAAACTGGTCGCCGCGAACACCGACGTCCAGCACCTCGTGAACATCGAAGCCGACACGAAAATCCTGATGGGCCAGGAGAAGACGCAGGGCCGCGGCGCCGGGTCGCTCCCGCAGGTCGGCGAGGAGGCCGCAATCGAGAGCCA
The DNA here is from genome assembly GCF_051195135.1 of Halobaculum sp. D14. Taxonomy (NCBI): domain Archaea; kingdom Methanobacteriati; phylum Methanobacteriota; class Halobacteria; order Halobacteriales; family Haloferacaceae; genus Halobaculum; species Halobaculum sp. D14. The sequence continues at coordinate 217,127 of NZ_JBNTKA010000002.1, forward strand.
AGACGAGATCCGCGAATCCATCGACGGCTCCGACATGGTGTTCGTCACCGCCGGCCTCGGCGGCGGCACCGGCACCGGCTCGGCGCCCGTCGTCGCGAAGGCCGCCCGCGAAATCGGCGCGCTCACCATCGCCATCGTCACGACGCCGTTCACCGCGGAGGGCGAGGTCCGGCGGACGAACGCGGAAGCCGGCCTCGAACGGCTCCGCGACGTCGCCGACACCGTCATCGTCGTCCCGAACGACCGGCTGCTCGACGCCGTCGGCAAACTCCCGGTCCGGCAGGCGTTCAAGATCTCCGACGAGGTCCTGATGCGGTCGGTGAAAGGCATCACCGAACTCATCACGAAGCCCGGCCTCGTCAACCTCGACTTCGCCGACGTCCGCACCGTCATGGAGAAAGGCGGCGTCGCGATGATCGGCCTCGGCGAGTCCGACTCCGACACGAAGGCGCAAGAGTCCGTGCAGTCCGCGCTGCGCTCCCCGCTGCTCGACGTCGACATCTCCGGTGCGAACTCGGCGCTCGTCAACGTCACCGGCGGCTCAGACATGAGCATCGAGGAGGCGGAGGGCGTCGTCGAGGAGATCTACGACCGCATCGACCCGGACGCCCGCATCATCTGGGGGACGTCCATCGACGAGGAACTCGAAGGGTCGATGCGCACCATGATCGTCGTCACCGGCGTCGAATCCCCGCAGATATACGGTCGCAACGAGGCCGCGCAGGGCGAGGCGGAAGACCGCCTCAAAGACATCGACTACGTCGAATAGTCCGTCAGCCCGGCAGTCGTCCCGACCCGACCAGGTCCGGCCGCCCGGCCCCGACCCGAATCGGCTCGGTCCGTGCTACGCCCGACGCGACCCCTTCGGCTTCGGGCCCCCGCTCTCCCGCCTTCTCGGTTCTTCGCTCTTCGCTTTCCGTGTCGAGGACGCGTCGCGTCGCTCCGCGACGGCAACGCGGCACCGTAGGTACCATTCAATAGATAGAAAAGGCACGGGCCCATTTCTCCGACCAACATGGACGTCAAGTACGACCTGGCAAGCTACGTCAGGGTGCTCAAGCTGGCGAGCACGCCCTCCTGGGGGGAGTTCTCCCAGATCGCGAAGATCGCCGGCGCCGGCATCTTGCTCGTCGGGTTCCTCGGCTTCGTGATCTTCGCGGTCATGGAGCTGCTGACCGGGGTGGTCTAGATGCCGATTTACTCCGTGAAGACGACCGCTCGGCAAGAGCAGACCGTCGCCGACATGATCGCCAGCAAGGAGATGCCGGACATCCACGCCGTGCTCTCCCCGGACCAACTCACCAGCTACGTGCTGGTCGAAGCGGACGACGACTCCGTCATCCGGCGGGTCCTCGAGGAGGTGCCGCACGCCCGCGGCCTCGTCGAGGGGCCGGGCGGCGAAGCCGGGAAGTCGTCGATGTCCGAAGTCGAGCACTTCCTGTCGCCGACGCCGGACGTCGAAGGCATCGCGGAGGGCGACATCGTCGAACTCATCGCCGGCCCGTTCAAGGGCGAGAAAGCGCAGGTCCAGCGCATCGACGAAGGGAAAGACCAGGTGACGGTCGAACTGTACGAGGCCACCGTCCCGATTCCGGTGACGGTCCGCGGCGACCAGATTCGCGTCCTCGACAGCGACGAACGCTAACCGCCCGCGTCCGCCGCCGGCGGTCCGCGGTTCGTCCGCTCCGTTTTTCTCCGAGCCGGGACCCACGACGCTCGAACGATTCCCAGCGCCGAGCGCGCCGCTCATCGGCGGTCGGTTCGGCGGAGAAACCGCGGTTCGGGGCGGCCTGCGGTCAGGGCGCCTGGTTCAGCCGGTCGACGACGGCGTCGATATCGGCTTCGGCCTCGATGTCGTCTTTGACGTCCTCCCGTTCGCGGACGTCGTCCGAGTCGGCGTCGTACGCCCGCACGAACTCGGCGCGGGTGTGTTCGTCGAACGCGTGCTGGATGGCGAAGTAGCCGTCCGGCACCTCCGTGCCGCACACCTTGCACTGGTGGCGGTCGTGCGCCGACGCCTGATGGACGATGGCGTCCTCCACCGCGTCGAACGCGGCGTCGCAGCCGTCGATGCCGCAGGCCCACGGTGACATACCGATTTCGACGCCGGGCAGACGCAAAAGGGTTTCCCGCCGGTGGTCACGCCTCGGCGCCGTCGCCGTTGCGTCTCGGCGTAGCGTGGCCGTGTCGCCGCCGAATCGTCACCGCGTCGTCGCCGTGTCGCCCCGGCGTGGCGTCGTCGACACCGATGGCGCGTCGCTGCCGTCCGCCGCATCGGTGCTGAAAGCGGAACCCATTACTTCCCGGACAGCGGAGTTCACGGCCGTGAGCAGAGTCGACCTGCACGTGAAACGGCTCGACGAGCAGGTCGTCGAGCGCGCACGCTCCGCGGGCCTCGACGCCCTCGTGTACGCCCCGCACTTCACGCGGCTCCCCGAGATTCGCGACCGCGCCGAGCGCTTCTCGACGCCCGACGTCACCGTCGTCCCGGCGCGGGAGGTGTTCACCGGCGACTGGCGGAACCGCCGGCACCTCCTCGCCGTCGGCCTCGACGACCCGGTCCCCGACTTCATCACGTTCGAGGCGGCGCTCGCCGAGTTCGACCGGCAGGACGCCGCCGTGCTCGTCCCGCACCCCGAGTTCATGAACGTCAGCCTCACCCGGGCCGAAGTCGGCGCCTACTCCGACCGCATCGACGCCGTCGAGACGTTCAACGCGAAGCTGTTCGACCGGCAGAACCGCCGCGGCGCCCGCATCGCCGAGGCGTTCGACCTGCCGGTGTTCGGGTCCTCGTACGCCCACCTCCGCGGCACCGTCGGCTCCGCCTGGACCGAGTTCGACGACGACGTCCGCACGGAGGCCGCGCTGGTGGACGCGCTGAAAGCCGGCGCGGACCGGACCGTCGTGAAGCGCCGCGACCCGGCCACCCGGGTCCGCCGGCTCGCGGAGTACGTCCACCTCGGCGTCGAGAACAGCTGGGGGAAGCTCGACCGGCTGTTCCTCTCCGGGATGGAGCCCACGAACCCGCGGCACATCGCCTACGAAAACCGGTTCGACGACGTCGCAGTCTACTGATTTTCGGTTCTCGGAGCGGTTCGGGGCCGGTCACACCATCGCCGCGAACGACGCCGTCTTCGCCGCCGCGGTGTTGAGGTCGACGACGTAGAAGTGGACGGCCGCCAGCGCGCCGAGTTCGACGAGCGTGATTGCCACCGTGACGACGTCGGCCCAGCCGCTGCTCGTCGGAACGCCGACCGGCAGGTCGAACTCGTCGTCGAGCAGCGGGTAGAACAGCGCGATGCCGCGCTTGCTGCCGGCGAGGTCGAGCAGGTAGTGGGTGGCGACGCCGACCCAGACGAAGTGGAGGTTGTCGAACACGACCGGGTAGGCCGCGATGACGCCGAGAACCGGGAGGTTGTGCAGCGTCTTGCGGTGCCGGCCGAACGCCGTGTCGACGTCCGGGAACAGCGCGCCGAGCACCAGCGGCACGAACAGCGACGCGATCTTCACGAACGTCGTCACGTCGCCCGCGGGCTCCAGAATGTACCCCAGTCCGACCGCGAGCAGCGCGCCGTTCAACACGTGTCCCTTCTTGTTCACGACTGCTCGTCTCGCCGCCGCCGTCCAAACGTTTTCGGCCTCGACCCGCCCGGTTCAGCGCCGCCGCTCGACGGCCGCGAGCAGGTCCGTCAGCGCCTGCCGCGCGATTTGCTCTTTGATCTGCGTCCGGTCGCCGTCGAACTCGTAGCGCTCCACGGAGACGGCCGACGCGCCGCTCCCCCACTCGCCGCGGTACGCGACGCCGACGTACACCGTTCCGACTGGCTTCTCGTCGGTGCCGCCGGTCGGCCCGGCGATGCCGGTCGTGGAGACGCCCCACGTCGTTCCGGCGACGTCGCGGACGCCGCGCGCCATCTGCCGGGCGACCGGCGCCGACACCGCCCCCTCCTCGTCGAGGGCTTCGCGGTTCACCGCGAGGTCGGTGAGTTTCGCGTCGTAGCTGTACGTCACGGCCGACCGGTCGAAGTAGTCGCTCGACCCGGGGACGTCGGTGAGCAGCGACCCGATGAGGCCGCCGGTACACGACTCGGCCGCGGCGACGGTCGCCTCCGTCTCGCGGAGGGCGTCGCCGACGCGCTCTTCGACGGGCGGCTCCTCGGCGAACTCGCGCATACCGACGCTTCCGGCGGCGACCGGAAATAGGCGACGGGCGCCGCCGGGTACGGCCGACGAGGCCGTCCACCTGTCCCTGCACATCGTCGCGCTGCCGAGACCGCGGAAGCCAAGTGCGCGCCGCGCGGACGACACGCCGTGACGTACGAGCGCCCGCAGTTCTTCCGCGTGATGCAGTACGCCGCGGCCGCCGACCGCGACGTCGTGGACATGGTGTCCGGGAACCCCGACTGGGAGCCGCCGGCGGCGCTCCGCGACGGCCTCAGGGAGTACGCCGACGCCGACCCGGACGACTTCCAGTACCCGCCGAGCGAGGGGCTCGTCGAACTTCGAGAGGAGATCGGGGCGCGCCGGAACGTCTCGCCGGACCGCGTCGTCGTGACGAACGGCACCGGCGAGGCGAACTACCTCGCGATGGCGGCGGCGCTCGACCGCGACGCCGGCTCCGAGGTGTTGCTCACCGACCCGGTGTACCCGTACTACCCCGGGAAGGCGGCGCTGCTCGGCGGCGACGTGACGTACGTCCCGGCCGCGGAGGACGGCGACGTGGACCCGGAGGCGTTCCGGGAAGCGGCGTCGGAGGAGACCGGTCTCATCCTCGTGAACACGCCGAACAATCCGACGGGAGCCGTGTACTCGCGGGAGACGATGCGGGCGCTCGCCGACCTCGCCGAGGACGTGGACGCGACGCTCGTCGTCGACGAGGTGTACGACCACTTCGACCTGACCGGCGAGTTCGAGTCGGCGCTGACGCTCGACTCCGACCGCGTCGTCGTCACCACCGGCTACTCGAAGTCGATGGCCATCACCGGTTTCCGCGTCGGCTACGCGGTGCTCCCGGAGCAGTTCGTCGACGGCGCGAAGACGCGGCACATGCTGGTGAACGTCGCGACGTCGCGGCCGCCGCAGGTCGCCGTGCTCCGCGCGCTCCGCGAAACAGACCCGGCGTACTACGCCGACGCCCGAGCGCTGCTCCGAGACCGCGTCGAAACGTTCACGGACGCGCTCGACGCCGCCGGCGCGGACTACACCCGCCCCGACGGCGCCTTCTACGTGCTCGCCCGCTTCGACGGCTTCCCCGGAACTATGGCGAACGCCGAGACGCTCATCGACGAGGCGGGCGTCGCCGGCATGCCGGGCGAAACCTTCGGCTCGGCGCGCGACGACTGGCTCCGGTTCGCGCTCGTCACGCCGCGCGTCGACGAAGCGGCGTCGCGGCTCGCCGACTACTTCGGCTGACTGGGTGCTCGGGCCGCGCGGCCTACTCGGACTCTCGGTCGCGCCGCCTCCCGCGACCCCGCTGCGTCCGGGTCGTCTGGCCGCGGCTTCCTATTTAACGGTTGGCCGCAGAGCCGTCGCGTCCGGCCCCGTTTCGGGGCGGCGACGCCGCGGGACCAACGGATAGACAAGTGCGCGCGACCTGCTCCGGGTAATGAGCGACATCGACGTGGAGGCGGTCGACGACGTCGACGCGGCCGTCGACGAGGCGGACGAGGCGGCCGCTGACGAAGTGGCCGCAGACGAGACTGACGGGGCGACCGACATCCCCGCGGCGGTCGGCGCGGAGGCGCCGGAGTACGTGCTGTACGGCGGGAAGGGCGGCGTCGGGAAGACGACCTGCGCGGCGGCGACGGCGCTCGCGTCGGCGGCCGACGGGACGGCGACGCTCGTCGTGTCGACCGACCCGGCGCACTCGCTGTCGGACACGCTCGGCGTGGACGTCCCCGCGAGGCCCGCCCGAATCCGCGAGGACGTCCCGCTGTACGGCGCCGAAATCGACCCGGACGACGCCATGGCCGACGGGCTGTTCGACGGTGCCGCCGGCGACGCCGATGGCGACGGTGCGGGCGATGCGGGCGCCGGCGCGAACCCGCTCGGCGGACTGGGCGGCCTCGGCGACGCGGCGGGAGAGTCGCCGCTCGCCGGGATGCTCGGCGGGCAGATACCGGGCGCGGACGAGGCGGCGGCGATGCGGGAACTGCTCGAACACCTCGACGACCCGCGGTTCGACCGCGTCGTCGTCGACACCGCGCCGACCGGCCACACGCTCCGGCTGCTCCAGCTCCCGGAGCTGCTCGACTCCATGGTCGGCCGGATGATGAAGCTCCGCCAGCAGTTCTCCGGGATGATGGACGGCGTCAAGGGCGCGTTCGGGATGGGTGGCGACGACCCCGCCGAACCGGACCTCGACGAACTGAAAGAGCGCATCACGCGGCTCCGCGCGACGCTGCGCGACCCCGAACGCACCGACTTCCGCGTCGTCGTGGTTCCCGAGGAGATGAGCGTCGTCGAGTCCGAGCGGCTCGTCGACCGGCTCGACGAGTTCGAAATCCCGGTGAACACGCTCGTCGTGAACCGGGTCATGGAGGACCCGAACGACGTCGCCGCCACCGACATCGACGACGACTGGGTGGTCACCCCGAACCTCGGCTCCTGCGACTTCTGCCAGCGCCGCTGGGAGGTCCAGCAGAACGCGCTCTCGCAGGCCACCGACCTGTTCCGCGGCCGCGACGTCAAGCGCGTGCCGCTGCTCGCCGACGAGGTCCGCGGCGAGGACGCCCTGCGCGTCGTCGCCGCCTGCCTCGCTTAACCCCGGTCCTCCGTGGCGTCCGGCTCGGCGGCCAGTTCGGCGGCGAGCGCCCGCGCGGCGTCGACGTGGCTGTCCGCCTCGTCGTCGCCGGTGCCGTCCAGTTCGTCGAGCAAGTCGACGACGTGGCCCGCCCGTTCGCGGACCACCGCCGGGTCGGCGTCGTGGTCCGCGAGGTCGCGGGCGACCGCGGCCGCCTCGCCGAGATACGCGTTCGCCTCCCGCGTCACCGGCCGCTCCTCGGTGGCGTCGAGACGGTCCGCGAGCCGCTGTATCCGGGCTTCGCGCTCCGATTCGTCGTTCGGCGAGCCGTCGGTCATCTACGAGAGCTTCGCGGCGAACGACCAGACGGAGTCGGCGACCCACGTCGGCGCCAGCCGGGCGAGTTCGGCGGCCTTCGCGAGCGGCCCGACCGGGTAGCGCGGCGCCGGCTTCGTCGCGCTCGCCGCGTTCACGACGTCCTCGGCGACCCGTTCGGGCTGGACGGCGCCGACGCCGTCACCGCCGCCGCCGACGCTGTAGTCCTCGATGAGCGAGTACACCGCGTCGTAGGCGCCGGACCGCTCGACGCCGCTCAGTTCGGACTCGACGCGGGAGTCGAAGCCGGTGTCGACCGGGCCGGGCTCGACGAGCGACACCGTGATGCCGTACTCCCGCACCTCGTTCCGGAGGGCGTCCGTCATCGCTTCCAGCGCGAACTTCGAGCCGCAGTACGCGCCGCTGCCCGGAATCGACACGCGGCCCGCCGCCGAGGAGACGTTGACGATGGCGCCGTCCTCGCGGCGCCGCATCGCCGGCAGCACCGCGCGAATCAGCCGGTGTGGCCCGTACACGTTCACGTCGAACTGGGACTCGACGGCCGGCGTCGGGACGTCCTCCACGGCGCCGAACTGGCCGTAGCCGGCGTTGTTCACGAGCGCGTCGATGCGGCCCTCCTCGTCGAGGATTCGCTCGACGACGCGCTCGACGTCGTCCGACTCGGTGACGTCGAGCGTCGCGATTCGGCAGCCGTCGCGCTCCCCGAGCGTCTCGACGTCCGCCGGGTTCCGCGCCGTCGCGTACACCGTCCACTCCTCGTCGAGGAACGCCGCCGCCGTCGCGCGGCCGATGCCGGACGAGCAGCCCGTGATGAGAACCGTCCGTTCCATACCCGCGAATCGTCGGCCGCCCTGTTAACTCCCTGCGTCTCCGACGGCGCCGTCGTTCGGGAGGGCAGCGAGCGACGACGGCCGGCACCGGGCCGCGTGTTCGTTTAAGTTGTTCTCGTCACAAGGGATAGATACGACAGGGAGTCGGGCCGTGGACTCGGCCCGGATTCGCCGCTTTTCGGGTGGTTCGTCGCTTCGAGCGTCGCCTCGACCTGTGGCTTCTTCGGCCGTCAGTTCTCCAGCACGTCCGTCTTGGGTCAGTTCTCCAGCACGTCCGTCTTGGGTCAGTTCTCCAGCACGTCCGTCTTGGGTCAGTTCTCCAGCACGTCCGTCTTGGCTTCGTCCGCGTACGCGTCCGCGCGACGCGTCGGCTCCGGCAGTTTGTAGTCGCCACACAGCGCCTCGACGAGGTCGACGGTCGTGTCGGCGCCGACGCGGTGTCCGGGGCTGACGTACAGCGGATTGATGATGCGGCGGTTCTCGTACTGCCGCGACTGGAAGGCGTAGCCGATGACGGTCCCGTCGGGCGCCTCCACGGAGTCGTCGGCGACGACCGGGGTGCGCCAGCCGGCCTCGTGGCCGTCGACGTCCGCCTTCGGTTCGCCGCACAGCAGGCTCTTCGCGACGCCGACCGCGGGGGCGTCCAGCGTGACGCCGATGTGCGTCGCGATGCCGGCCTGCCGGTAGTGGATGCGGCCGCTGCCGTCGAAGACGTACAGGTCGGGGTCGGCCTCCAGCGTCGCGAGCGCGTCCAGAATCGGGCCACCTTCGCGGAACGCCAACAGCCCCGGTATGTACGGAATCGTCAGCGGCGACACCGCGTACGTCCGCTCGACGACGTCGCCGCCGCGCATCACGACGACCGCGGAGACGACGCGCTCGTCGAGGAACGCCTGGTCGACGCCGGCGACGAGCGGCGCGTCGGCGCCACCCGCGTCTTCGGCGCCGGCGGCGTCACTCCCGGTCAGCGTCGTCGCGTCCGGGTCGGACAGCCCGACTGCGGCGGGGTCGAACGGGAGGTCGTCGGTGAAGACTGCCTCCGCGGCGAGTTCGCGCTGGAGCGTCTCCATCTCGTCGTGGCTCAGCGACGGGTCGGGGCGGAACTCCGGGTGGACGACGTCGGGCATTCAGAACCGCCCGCCGGGGCCGCCGGGGCCGCCCGGGCCGCGGCCGCCGCCGAACTGAATCGATTCGGGCGCCTCCCGTTCGCCCTTGATGACGGCGCCGTACGCGAAGCCGATGCCGAGGCCGACGAGGTGCGCCCAGTTCGCGACGCCGGCGCCGCCGCCGAGCCACGACACCGACGACAGCCCCCAGATAATCGAGAGTATCGCGAAGCCGACCGTCAGCACCCACAGCGGCATCGGGATGATGAAGTAGAGGTACACCTTGAGGTTCGGGCGGAGAATCGTCAGGACGCCCATTATCGCCATAATCGCGCCGGACGCGCCGACGACGCCGGTGGCGACGCCCGGGGCGAGCAGGCTGCTGGCGCCGATCTGTGCGAGGCCGGCGAGCACGCCGGCGCCCATGAACAGCGCCGTGAACCGCTTCGAGCCGAGGCGGCGCTCCACGACCGGCCCGAAGAAGTACAGCGCGATACTGTTGAACAGGATGTGCGTGAAGCCGCCGTGAGAGAACACCGACGTCACCCACGTCCAGACGTACAGCGGGTGGTTGCTCGACAGGACGAACGCGGCGTCCCACAGCGGCGACGGGTCGGCGCGGGTCGGCACCTCGATGCCCAGCAGGAACGGGAACACGAGATACTGGAAGGCGAACGTCACCCACATCAGCGCGAGGAACGTGAACGTCATGTTCCCGCGGAAAAAGCCCATCGTGCCGCCCGTCGAGGTCTGCCGGTCGAGGTACGACTTCGCCTTCGCGGCGACGCCGCCGGAGCCACCGCCGGAGTTCACGGAGTCGTCGAACCCGGAGTCGAAGACGCCGCTCGGGTCGTTCCACTCGTTCAGCCCGGGGCAGTCGTGGTTCTCCGGCAGCCGGTGTTCGGCGCAGAACGTCCGTCCGCAGCGCCGACACTGGTACGGCATGTTCTCGTAGGCGCCGCACTCGTCGCACTCAGCCATCACCGGGAGTTGCCGCGGCCCGGTTATATGGTTTCGCCTCCCCGGCGCGGCGTTACGCGTCGGCAGCCGACTGCTCGTCGTCGTGGCTGCCGGCGTCCTCGCCTGCCCCGTCGTCGCCGGCGTCGAAGTTCGTGGGGACGACGGTCAGGTGGTTCATCCCGTGGGTCGGCTGTTTCGCTGCCATCTCAGGCAACCATTGCCGGCACACCGACTAAAGATTACCCATAATCATAACACATCCGGCGGCAGCGTTCCATGTCCACGGCTAATCCCGGACGGCGAACGCGGCGGCTCGCCGGGCGAGCGCGGCAAAAACGGGGATTCGTCGCCGACGCGGCGCCGACTTACCCGAAGTGCTCCTCGTAGAGGTCCTGGGCGTGTTCGATGGCGTCCTTCGCGGACTGCGCGTCCTCCCAGCCCAGCGTTTCGACCTCCTTCCCCTCCTCGAGGTTCTTGTACGTCTCGAAGAACTCCTCGATTTCGGCCTTCTTCTGGTCGGTGATGTCGTCGACGTCCTCGACGTGGTCGTACCGCGGGTCCTCCGTCGGCACCGCGATGACCTTGTCGTCCTTCTCGCCGTCGTCGTCCATCTTCATCAGGGCGACGGGGCGCGCCTCGACGATACAGCCCGGGAACGTCTGGTCTTTCACGAGCACCAGGACGTCGAAGGGGTCCTCGTCGTCGTAGTAGCTCTGCGGGATGAAGCCGTAGTCGGACGGGTAGTGGACGTTCGAGTGCAGCACGCGGTCGAGGACGACCGCCGGCACGTCCTTGTCGTACTCGTACTTGTTGCGCTCGCCTTTCAGGCACTCCACGACGGCGTAAATCTCGTCGGGGGCGTCCGGGCCCGTCTCGAGGTCTTCCCAGAGGTTCGTCATGCGCCGGATGATTCCGGTAACGGCCGCAAATGCCTTTCGGGATGCCGCTCCCGGCGCGCTGCGGGGTCTGACGCGGCCCCTGCACGTCCGAGCATTTATCTGTCACCTGCGTCTTCGTTCAGCGTACGCACACGTCCGGCGCAACGGGGGGATCGTTCCGTCGGAACATCCGTGAGCGGCAGCTACAGCCGCTCAGAAGGCGAATCGGGATTCCGAGTTGCCAAGCGTTAAATATCCAGCCAACCTTTCAGCCAGTATACCATGTCAGAGGCACAAACTGACGGTACGGGCGTGGGGATCGCCCGCGATCTCACGGCGTTCCAGCAGAACATCCTCGTCATCCTCTCCGAGGAGGCGATGTACGGGCTCGCGATCAAACGCGAACTCGAAGCGTACTACGACGCCGAAGTCAACCACGGCCGACTCTACCCGAACCTCGACGAGCTCGTCGAGATGGACCTGGTGGAGAAGAGCGAACTCGACAAGCGCACGAACCAGTACGAGTTGACCGAGACCGGCCGCGAGGCGGTGCTCGACCGCATCGACTGGGTGCTCTCGAAGTACGTCACCGACGACGACCGCGCCGACGACGTCCGCGACGTCATCGACGCCGCGCTGTAAGGCGAAACCGACGGCGGCCGGGCTACAGGGGGAACGGCTCGTCCGCCGCCTCGAACACGGAGCGAAGCGACGCGCGCACCGCGTCGCGCTGTTCTTCGGACGGCCACGCGTTCCGCGGATAGTACTCCGTCAGGAACTCCTCTACCTCCGCGGCCGTCGCCGACTCCACGGGCCGCGCGTAGTGGTTCCCCATGAAGTCGGCGAACGCCCGGGCGTTCGCCCCGTGGACCGAGCCGTACTCGTCGCTCACGGTTTCGACCACCGCGGAGTTGTGCGATTCGACGTCGTTCCAGTCGTCGGGGTCGCCGGCGCCCGACAGCGACACCTCGATGGCGCGGTCGGTGTCGTCGATGCGGTCGAACTGGACGGTGCCGTCCTCCAGCCACTCCTCGGGGTGTAACACCAGCGTGTCGTCCTCGTCGCGGACCCGCGCGGTGAAGCCGTGGGCGTCGAGGCGGGACTCGCGGTCCGCGCGGTACGCCTCGGCCTCCTCGTCGACGACGGCGTCGCGGGCGAGCCGCGTCAGCCGCTCGACTTCGTCGACCGTGGCCGGCGGAACCTCGGGCTCCTCGTCGGCGTCGCCGTCTGATTCTTCGACTTTCACCGGCTGTTTCGGGTCGGCGTCCGCGCCGCGGGCACCGTCGGTGCCGCCGACTGAGCGGTCCGCCACGTCTGCGTCTCCTCGGGCGTCGTCGTCCTCACTCATCGAAAGCCTCGTTCGCGAGTTCGTCGGCGCGCTCGTTTATCTCCCTCGGGACGTGCTCGATGCTCCACCGGTCGAACTCGTCGAGCAGCTCCCGCGCCCGGACGCGTTGCTCGCGGAGCTCCGGGTCGTTCGCCTGCCACTCCCCGCGCACCTGCTTGACGATGAGCTGGGAGTCGCCGCGGACGTCGACCTCGTCGAGGCCGTAGTCTCGGGCGGCTTCCAGCGCGCGAACGAGCGCCGCGTACTCCGCTTTGTTGTTCGTGGTTCGGCCGATTCGTTCGCCGCCGTCGGCGACGACGCCGTCGCTGGTGACGATGGCCCAGCCGACGGCCGCCGGGCCGGGGTTGCCGCGCGAGGCGCCGTCGAAGTAGACGTGGCCGCGGCCGCCGCCCTCTCGAAGCAGCGTGGCGAGCCGCTCGGGGTCGCTGCCCTGCACGACGACCTTGTCGTCGTACGCGACCGCGGTGGCGCCGTCGCGTTCGGCGCGCCACCGCTCGTGGTCGGTGTTGCCGTCGGTAACGTCGACTCCGGCGTCCGCCAGCCGTCGGCGGGCGGCGTCGGGGTCGCACTCGATGACCGGCATGCCACGGAGTCGGCGGCGACGCGGCGAAAACGTTCCGTTCGGCGGACCGCCCCGGACTCCGCGGTCGCCGCAGCCGACCGCCGGAACTGTGGCACGCTATAGCGGGACAAAGTCTTAAGGCCGGCGCGCGAGAGAGCGTAAAAATGCGATGACACGGCCCACTCGCCAGCGGGAGGAACGTGAGCGACGACAGTGGCAGGGGCAAGAACAGGACGAATCCGAGGAGGCGGACGGCGACGACGAACTCGACCTCGACGACATCGACGAGGAGGACCTGGTGCGGACGGCGGACGGCGAACTGATGCACGAGCCCACCGGGCTCATCGTCGAAGAGGAGCGCATCGACCCGGGGCCGGAGTGGCGCGCGTTCAACCACTCAGAGCGGCAGGAGAAGAGCCGCGTCGGCGCCCCGGTCACGGAGACGATGCACGACAAGGGGCTGACGACCACCATCGACTGGAAGGACAAAGACGCCTACGGCCGGTCCATCAGTTCGAAAAAGCGCAGCCAGATGCATCGGCTGCGGAAGTGGCAAGAGCGCATCCGGACGAAGGACGCCGGCGAGCGGAACCTCCAGTTCGCGCTCTCGGAGATCGACCGGATGGCGTCGGCGATCGGCGTCCCGCGTTCGGTCCGGGAGGTCGCCTCCGTCATCTATCGCCGCGCGCTCAAGGAGGACCTGATTCGCGGCCGCTCCATCGAGGGCGTCGCCACGTCGGCGCTGTACGCCGCCTGCCGGAAGGAGGGCATCCCGCGCAGCCTCGAAGAGATATCCGACGTGTCGCGGGTCGAACGAAAGGAAATCGGGCGGACGTACCGCTACATCTCCCAGGAACTCGGGCTGGAAATGAAGCCGGTCGACCCGAAGAAGTACGTTCCGCGGTTCTCCTCCGAACTCGACCTCTCCGAGGAGGTGCAGTCGAAGGCGAACGAAATTATCGAAACCACCGCCGAACAGGGCCTGCTCTCCGGGAAGTCCCCGACCGGCTACGCCGCCGCCGCCATCTACGCCGCGTCGCTGCTGTGCAACGAGAAGAAGACGCAGCGGGAAGTCGCTGACGTCGCGCAGGTCACCGAGGTCACCATCCGCAACCGGTATCAAGAGCAGATCGAAGCGATGGGCATCCACAGCTAGGCGGCGCGGACCGCCCTCGACGGCCCGTCTCGCTCCGGCGAATCGACCGTTCCGTCTCCGCCGCGTCTACCCCTTCTGTCGCGTCGGTATCGTCCCCGCGGCGTCGACGCCGGCGTACCTTTAACTCCGATACCGCGCCCAGCACCCGCAGATGCGCTGACTATCGCCGGACGGCGTCCGCGGCTGCGCGACGCAGCGCCGTTCGTCACCGACGGCCGAATCGGCGGACCGCAGCCCGGACGCGGCGGTCGACCGTCGACTCCCCAGACTCCGCGTCGCCTGCACGCCACTCTCTGAACCGAGCGCAGCGCTGAAACCGGCGGTGACGGGAACGTTCAAGCCCGCGTAGCCGTAATTGCCGCGCGTGAAGCTGGACGACTTCATGGAGTTCGAGGTGAACGAGCGCGCCGAGCGCCGCCGCCTCGCCGAGGAGAAGTCCTACGAACTCATCGACCACCTCGAGTCGTTCCAGCACCGCTTCGACGAGGTGACCAGCGGCGACGCCGTCTTCGGCTCCGTCTCGCCGAGCATCTTCGTCGGCTCGTCCAACTACCCCGACCTGTCGACCGGCATCCTCTCGCCGGTCGGCCACGAGGCGGACGCCGAGGCGTTCGAGACCAGCGCCGCCTGGTACGACGAAGGCGTCTCCATCTCGGACGTCTTCCAGCGGCGCACCTCGCTGCTCAACTCGAACCGGTCCGTCGACGCCACGAACGTCCACGACGCCTGGGACGGCTTCCTCGGCGTCCAGCGCGAAGTCGCCATCGCGGACCGGCCGGTCGACGTCGAAATCGGGCTGCAGGACGGCCCGAACCTCGACTTCGACGTCACCGCCGACGATATCGCGACGCCGACCGGGCCGCGCGCCCGCGCCGAGTCCGCCGACCTCGCGGAGAACCCGCACGTCCCGCGGCCCGTCAAGAAGACGCTGGAGGACGACGACTGGCGCGCCGAGGGCGCCATCAACTACCTCTACCGGCGCGGCTTCGACGTCTACGACATCAACACGGTGCTGTCCGCCGGCGCGCTCGGCCGCGGCGAGCAGCGACGGCTCGTCCCGACGCGCTGGTCCATCACCGCCGTCGACGACACCGTCGGGAAGTATCTCCGCGGCACCATCCGGGGTGCTCAGAGCGTCGACTCCGTCCAGGTGTGGCGCAACGACTACCTCGGCAACGCCTTCTGGGTGATTCTCGCGCCCGGCGACTGGGAGTACGAACTCGTCGAGATGAAGTCGCCGGGCAGCATCTGGAATCCCGACCCGCAGGCCGGGCTTGCGCTGTCGTCGGCGCACGAGAACCGCGACGGCCGAACCGGCTACGTCGACGAGACGGCGGGCGCGTACTACGCCGCGCGGCTCGGCGTCCTCGAACACCTCTCCGAGGTCGGCCGACAGGCGAAGGTGTTGGTGCTCCGGCACGTCTCCGACGACTACTGGGGGCCGGTCGGGGTCTGGCAGATCCGCGAAGCGGTCCGGAACGCGTTCGACGGCGAACACGGCGAGGCCGAGACGTTCGCCGACGCCGTCCGCTCCGTCACGGAGCACCTGCCGGCGTCGCTGGGGCGGCTCCGGCAGAAATCCACCATGGCGGCCGGGCTCCAATCCAGCCTCAGCGACTTCACCGCGGGCAAGAACTAACCGCTCGGACGCCGTTGCGCCGGCCATGGTCCCACTGTTCGGCGCGGTTCCGGGCGGCCCGGAGCTGCTCGTCATCCTGCTCGTCCTCCTCCTGCTGTTCGGCGGGAGCGCCCTCGTCCTCGTCGTGCTCGGCGTCGGCGGCTACCGGCTCTTCGGCGGGTCCGCCGGCCGCGACGACCGGGTCGACGAACTGGAGCGCGAACTCGAAGCGACGCGCGCGGAACTGGCGGAACTCCGCGAGGACCGCGGCAGCGACGCCGAGGACGAGGACGACGCAGACCGCGGCGGCGACGACGCCGAACCGGACGGCGACGCCGGCTACGACGAGTCGAGGTCGGCGTAAGCGGCGTCGATCAGTTCGCCGGTGTCCGCGATGATTTCGTCCATCGCGTCCTCGTCGGCGTCGAGCCCGAGCAGCCGCGCGATCCGCATGATGCTGACGTGGTACACCGCCTGGACGCCCGGCGCCTCCTGCCAGACGACGACGTTACACGGGAACAGCGCGCCGATTCGGCCGTCGGTGGCGTCGAGCGCGCGGTCGGCCATCTGCGGATTGCAGGCGCCGAGCACGTAGTACGGGTCGCGGCCGGCGTCGACTTTCTCGTTCAGCAGTTCGGACGGCGAGAACTCGACCGGGACGCCGAAGCCGTGGTCGGTGAACGTCTCGCGGACGTGTTCGACGGCCTCGTCGTGCGCCATTTCGAGGGTCGCGCGCTTCTCGCCGTAGTCGCCGGCGCGAATCGCGTCGGGGTCGATTGGAAGCGTCATGGGCGTCGGTTCGGCCGACGCCGGGAAAACTATTCTGCGGTCTGCACCGGGCCGCGTCCGACCTCGTCTTCGACGGCGTCGACGAACGTCTGCCGACGGTCGAAGTACGAGACGTCGACGGCCTCCAGGACGTCTGCGAGTTCGCGCGGCCCGTCGGGCGTCCGGATGACTGCGTCGCCTTCCTTCTCGACGATGCGGGACTTCTCCTGGGGCCACGTGAGCCGTGACGCGACGCGGGCGAGCGGAGCGCCCTCCACGTCCGGCCCGTCGCCGAGTTCGACGGCGGGCGCCTCTTCCTCCTCGGATTCGTCGTCGGCCATGGCTCCGGGTTCGCGGACCGGCGGCGTAATCCTTTCGAACCGGACGGCTCCGGCGGGTGGCCGCGCGAATCGGGGACGCGGCCGTTGGCGTCGCGGCGCCGTCAGTCGCTATGCCGTCCGTCGCTGTCCCGTCATCGCGGCGTCTGACATACCGTTTTGTGTGATGACTGTGTAGGCGGGTGTATGACCAGTCTTTCGGAGGTGTACGAGGGCCAAGTAGGCGAGTACGCCAGCCTCCGGCGACTGTACCTCGGCGTCGGGCTGTTTTCGCTCGGCGCCTTCCTCGTTATCAGCGGCATCGTCGTCGCCGCCACCGACCTCGGCGTCGGCACGTTCGGGCTGACGATGGCCCGCGAGTACGGCGGCGTGCTCGCCGGTCTCGGCGTCCCGGCGACGTTCCTCGGCGTGTTCACGGTGCTGCCGGCGGGCCGGCGGACGCAGGCGGCGGCGGTCGTCGGGACCGGCGTCGCGGTGCTCGGCGTCGCGCTGTTCTCGCACGCGTACCCGTGTCACTGGTCCGGGACGAACTGCGGCGCCGGCCTCGCGAACCTGACACTTCCGACCGTCGGCGTCTACTTCCTCGGCGCGATCACGACGTTCTGGTGTCTGTTCGCCGGCGTCGCGAACTTCAAGTCGCGGAACGACCCCGGCGGGACGGTGTCGCTCGAAATCACCCGCGAAGGCGAAACGCAGGTCATCGAGGTGCCGAAGTCCCAACTGGAAGACGTGCAGGGAGCGAAGGGCGCCACCGGGTCCGTCGGCGGCGTCGGCTTCCTCGGGAGCACGCCCGACGGCAACGTCGAAACCCAGACGAACCAGCGAGGCGCCGGCGACCGCGCCGCGACGGATTCGACGGTGAGCGACGGCGGCGCCTCCACGAACGACATCACGTCGCTCGCCGACGACGCCACCGTCACTCGGTCGGCATCGTCGTCGACGAACTCCGGGTCCGCCGGGTCACCGCCGACCGCTGACTCGCCGCAGTCGCCGTCAGGGCCGTCGGCGTCGTCTCCGGCCGCCGGCGGCGACTCGGCGTCCGAGCAGCGCGGCGGGGCGGCGAAGCCGAAGAACACCGGCGACGCCTACTGCGGCAGCTGCGGGCACTTCCAGTACGTCCGCACCGAGAACGGCATGCAGCCGTACTGCGCGCTCCACGACGACCTCATGGACGACATGGAGGCGTGCGACGAGTGGACGCCGCGGTGACGACTGCGGTCGCTCTCACAGTTTTTCCAGCGTCCGCTCGACGTCGGCCCAGTGGCTTCCGCGCCAGAAGCACTGCCCGCAGTCGACGCAGCGCCACACCGGGCCGTCGTCCGGGGCGTGGTCCGGCCGCGGTTCGTCGTCGCGGAGGCGGCGCAGGTCGCCGTTGCAGGCGCTACACCGCGTCGGCTCGTCCGGGAGCGACAGCGCGAAGCCGGCGTCGCGGAGTTCGCGGAGCTGGTCGTCGACGTCGCGTGCGGTGAGCAGCACCGCGCCGGGCGTCCGGTCCGCGAGGTCGCGGTCGCGGGTGAGCAGCCGTCGGTCCTCGTCGGCCGCGAGCGCCCTGATTCGGTCGTCGGCTTCGACGCCGCGGTCGAGCGCGTACGCCGCGTCGTAGCCGCACATCCGGAGGTACGTTGCCAGCTTCCCGAGCATGACGTCGAGCAGCAGCGCCGACTCGTCGGGGGCGACGACGTCGTCGTCGGGGCCGTCGGCGGGGCCGTCTCGGTTCGCGGCGTCGCGGCGGCCGTCGGCCATCAGTCGGCGAGGAACTCGCGGAGGCCGTCGGCGTCGCGCGCGTTCAGCACGTCAGCCGGCTCCGCCCAGCCGCGTCGAGCCGTGTGGACGCCGAATTCGACGTTGTCGAGTTCGGGCGGCGAGTGCGCGTCGGTGTTGACGGCGACGGTGGCGCCGGCGTCGACGGCGGCCCGGACCGCGTCGCCGTTGAGGTCGAGCCGCGCCGGATTCGCGTTGATTTCCAGTGCGGTCCCGGCGGCCGCGGCCGCCTCGGCGAGCCGGTCGAAGTCGACGTCCAGCCCGGGGCGTTCGTTGATGAGTCGGCCGGTCGGGTGGCCGAGCACGTCGACCTCGGGGTGTTCGACGGCGCGGACGAGCCGGTCTGTGGCCTCGCCCTGGTCGAGTGCGGCGTGCGGCGACGCGACGATGATGTCGAGGTCGGCGAGCAGGTCGTCGCTGGTGGTGACGTCGCCGTCGGCGTCGACGTTCGCCTCGACGCCGTGGAAGATTTCGAGGTCCGCGTCGTCGCGGACCGACTCGATTTCGTCGGCCTGCTCGCGGACGTCGTCGTCCGACAGCCCGGTGTCTCCGAAGACGCCCGGCCCCTCCGCGTGGTCGGTGACGCAGTGGTAGTCGTAGCCGCGCTCGGCGGCGCCCTCGACCATCTCCTCGACGGTGTTCGAGCCGTCCGACCAGTCGGTGTGGGTGTGGAGGTCGCCGCGGACGTCGCCGCGCTCGACGAGGTCGGGGAGATTTCCGTTGGCCGCGGCCTCGACTTCGCCGTCGTCCTCGCGGAGCTCCGGCGGGATGACCGGGAGGTCGAGCGCGTCGTACATCTCCGCCTCCGTCTCGCCGCCGACGCGGTCGCCGGCGCGCTGGTGGTCGTCGGCGTCGCTCACGTCGGAGACGTCGAAGACGCCGTACTCGTTCATCTTCAGGCCGCGGTCGATGGCGCGGTTCCGCAGCACGACGTTGTGGTCTTTCGACCCGGTGAAGTACTGCAGCGCCGAGCCGAACTCGTCGGGGGAGACGACGCGGAGGTCGACGCGGACGTCGTTCGCCCACAGGCTGGCTTTGGTGTCGCCGGCCTCGATGAGTTCGTCGGCGTTCGGCAGGTCCTGGAACGCGTCGACGACTGCGGGGCCGTCGGTGCTGGCGGCGAGCGCGTCCACGTCGCCGATGGTGTCTTTCCACCGCCGAATCGACCCGGCGATTTCGGCTCGCTCGACGGCGTCGACGCCGTCGAGGTACGACCGGACGTCGTCGGCGAGCGGCTTGACGTCGCCGAGCCGTTCGCGTTCGCCGGCCTGCCGCGCGAAGTCGACGTTCTCCAGGATGTTCTGCTCGGTCTTCGGGCCGAACCCTTTCACCTCCTGAACCTCGCCGGCTTCGGCGGCCGCCTTCAGCTCGTCGAGCGTCGTGATTCCGAGCTCCTCGTACAGCGTCCCGACGGTTTTCGGGCCGACGCCTTCGACGCGCGTCAGCGCCTCCATGTCGACCGGGAGGTCCTCGCGGAGCTCCGCCAGCTCCTCGATTTCGCCGGTCTCGAAGTACTCGACGACCTTCGCGGCGATGGCGTCGCCGACGCGGTCGATTTCGCCGACGGCGTCTTCTCCCTCCGCGGCGAGCTCCTCGATGGCGCTCGGGTAGTCGCGGATGTTGTCGGCGGCGCGCCGGTAGGCGTTCGGCTTGTACGAGACGTCTTTCGCCTCCAGCAGGTCCGCGAACTCCTCGAGCCGCTCGGCGACCTCGGCGTTCCTCATGGCGCCCTCCGCGCCGAGTCCGCGTCGTCGTGGCCGAGCGCCTTCTTCAGGAACCGCATCCAGCGCTTCCGGTCCATCGTCTCCTGCCGCTCGATTTCGCCCTCGATGTCCGCCGGCTCCAGCTGTTCGAGCGCTTCGAGCGCCCGGTCGATGCCGATGATGCTCGCCGCCAGCTCCTCGCCGGTCTCGAAGTCGACCTCGTTCTCCTCGATGGGTTCGAGCCGCTCCAGCCGCTCGCGCCGGAGGTTCCGCTTCGCCTGCTCGACGCGCTCGCGTTCGCCCGCCGGCACCGTGTCGCGGCGCTTGATTTCGAAGACGAACTCGCGCAGGTCGACCTGTTCGCCCTGCACCTCCAGCCGCTCCGGGATGTCCGCGCCGATGGTCGCGCCCTCCTTGTTGACGCGCTCCAGGAGCTGCTTGCGCTGAAACTCTTTCACTGTCTTGCCGGGACTACGGCGGTCCGGCTCTTTTGTGTGTCGGCGAGACGGGACGTGACCCGCCGGTCGCGGCTCCGTTCTCCGCTTCGTTGCGGCGGCGCCGCTCCGCCGTCAGTCGCCGCGGCGTCGACGCCCCCGGAGAGCCGGGGTGCCCACCCGAATCCTTAATGGCTGTTCCGGCAATTCTTGGGTCATGTACGACGAGGAGGACCTCGCCGATATCCGCGAGGCACGCGAAGAGTGGGAGGCCGAGACCCGAGACCCGGCCGTCGAGGCGCGCGGCGAGCGGAAAGACCGGTTCGCGACGGTGTCGAACCTCGAAATCGACGACCTGTACACGCCCGAGGACGTCGCCGACATCGACTACGAGGAGGACATCGGCTTCCCGGGCGAGGAGCCGTACACGCGCGGCCCGTACCCGACGATGTACCGCGGGCGGACGTGGACGATGCGGCAGTTCGCCGGGTTCGGCACCGCGGAGGAGACGAACGAGCGGTTCCACTACCTCATCGAGAACGGGCAGACCGGGCTGTCGACGGCGTTCGACATGCCGTCGCTGATGGGGAAAGACTCCGACGACCCGCTGTCGGACGGCGAGGTCGGCCGCGAGGGCGTCGCGGTGGACACGCTGCGAGACATGGAGATACTGTTCGACGGCATCGACCTCGACGAGGTGTCGACGTCGTTCACCATCAATCCGAGCGCGCCCGTCGTCTACGCGATGTACGTCGCGCTCGCCGACCAGCAGGGCGTCCCGCGCGAGGAGCTCCGCGGCACCCTGCAGAACGACATGCTGAAGGAGTTCATCGCGCAGAAGGAGTGGGTGATTCCGCCGGAGCCGTCGCTCGACCTCGTCACCGACACCGTCGAGTTCGCGGTGGCGGAGACGCCGAAGCTCTACCCGATTTCGGTGTCCGGCTACCACATCCGCGAGGCCGGCTCGACCGCGATTCAGGAGCTGGCGTTCACGCTCGCTGACGGCTTCGCGTACGTCGAGGACGCCGAGCGGCGCGGACTCGACGTCGACGAGGTCGCCCCGCAGCTCTCCTTCTTCTTCAACTCGCACAACTCCATCTTCGAGGAGGTCGCGAAGTTCCGCGCCGCGCGCCGCGTGTACGCGAACGTCATGGACGAGTGGTACGGCGCCGAGGCCGACGCGGCGAAGCGGCTGAAGTTCCACACGCAGACCGCCGGGCAGTCGCTGACGGCTCAGCAGCCGCTGAACAACGTCGTCCGCGTCACGATTCAGGCGCTCGCCGGCGTCCTCGGCGGCACGCAGTCGCTGCACACCAACAGCTTCGACGAGGCGCTCGCGCTCCCCTCCGAGGAGGCGGTCCGGGTCGCGCTGCGCACCCAGCAGATAATCGCCGAGGAGTCCGGCGCCGCCGACTCGGTCGACCCGCTCGCCGGGTCGTTCATGGTGGAGAGCCTCACCGACGAGGTGGAGGAGAAGACGATGGCGTACCTCGAAGAGATTCGGGAGATGGGCGACGGCTCGGTCCGCGACGGCGTGCTCGCCGGCATCCAGAACGGCTTCTTCCACCGCGAGATTCAGGAGGCGAGCTACGAGTACCAAGAGCGCGTCGACGACGGCGAAGAGGTCGTCGTCGGCGTCAACAAGTACGCCGTTGAGGACGACGCGGACCCGGACCTGCTGCACGTCGACGACGAGGTGCAAGACCGCCAGCTCGCCCGGCTGGAGGAGGTGAAAGCGGAGCGCGACGACGACGCGGTCCGGGAGGCGCTCGCCGCGCTCGACGACGCCATCGACGCCGACGAGAACGTCATGCCGGCGGTCATCGACGCGGTGAAGGCGTACGCGACGATGGGCGAAATCATGGACGTCTTCGAGGCGCGCTACGGCTCGTACCGCGAGAAAATCGGGCTCGCGTCGTAGCCCCGCCGCCCGCTTTCGCCGGTTCGTCGGCCGAGCCCGCCGAAACCGCAAGCAAGCGGCTAGCTTCGCGAAGTGAGGTAGGTTTATCACGGTCGATTCCTACTTTTCCGGTGACTATGTCAGACGATGACGTGGAACTCGAGGCGCGGCTCGAAGAACAGGAGGAGTTCGAGCCACCCGCGGAGTTCGTCGAGCAGGCGAACGTCGCGGACCCCGACATCTACGAGGAGTTCGACGAGAACTGGCCGGAGTGCTGGCAGGCCGCGGCCGACCTGCTCGACTGGGACGACGACTACGAGCAGGTGCTCGACGACTCGAACCCGCCGTTTTACGAGTGGTTCACCGGCGGGTCGCTGAACGCCTCCGCGAACTGCATCGACCGCCACCTCGACGAACGCGGCGACGAAGCCGCGATCGAGTGGGTGGGCGAACCGACCGACGAGGAGAACGTCACGCTGACCTACGAAGAGCTGCACGAGCAGGTGAACGAGTGCGCGGCGGCGCTGCGCGACCTCGGCGTCGAGGAGGACGACGTCGTCACCATGTACATGCCGATGATTCCGCAGCTCCCGGTGGCGATGCTGGCGTGCGCCCGCATCGGCGCGCCGCACTCCGTCGTGTTCGCCGGCTTCTCCGCGGACGCGCTGGCGACCCGGATGAACTCGGCGGACTCCGAGTACCTCGTGACCTGCGACGGCTACTACCGCCGCGGCGACCCGCTCGACCACCTCGACAAGGCGAACGAGGGGCTCGAAGGCGTCGACCACGACGTCACGTCCGTCGTCGTCGACCGGCTCGGCCCGAACGGCGACGACTTCGGGCACGACCTCACCGACGACCAGCGCGACTGGGACGACCTGCTCGCCGCCCACGAGGGCGCCGAAGTCGACCCGGTCGAGCGCGACGCCGAGGACATGCTGTTCTTGATGTACACGTCCGGGACGACCGGGCAGCCGAAGGGCGTGAAACACACCACCGGCGGCTACCTCGCGTGGACCGCCTGGACCAGCCAGTCGGTGCTCGACATCAAGCCGGAGGACACCTACTTCTGCTCGGCAGACATCGGCTGGATCACCGGTCACTCGTACATCGTCTACGGGCCGCTCGCGCTCGGCACGACGTCGATGATGTACGAGGGGACGCCGGACTACCCCGAACGCGACCGGCTGTGGGAGATCATCGAGGAGTACGAGGCGACGCAGCTGTACACGGCGCCGACCGCCATCCGGTCGTTCATGAAGTGGGGCTCTGAGTACCCGGACCGCCACGACCTCTCCAGCCTCCGGCTGCTCGGCACCGTCGGCGAACCCATCAACCCTCGCGCATGGAAGTGGTACTACAAGTACATCGGCGACGAGTCGTGCCCCATCGTCGACACGTGGTGGCAGACCGAGACGGGCGGCATGATGGTGACGACGCTGCCCGGCGTCAACGAGATGAAGCCGGGCTCTGCGGGGCCGCCGCTGCCGGGGCTCGACGTCCAGATCGTCGACACCAACGGCGACGAGGTGGAGCCGGGCCGCGCCGGCTACCTCACCGTGAACAAGCCGTGGCCGGGGATGCTGCGGACGCTGTACAAGAACGACGAGCGGT
The DNA here is from genome assembly GCF_051195135.1 of Halobaculum sp. D14. Lineage (NCBI taxonomy): Archaea > Methanobacteriati > Methanobacteriota > Halobacteria > Halobacteriales > Haloferacaceae > Halobaculum > Halobaculum sp. D14. Next base: position 241,181 of record NZ_JBNTKA010000002.1, read on the forward strand.
TCATCGAGGAGTACTGGGCTGAGTACTCCGACACCGACTCCGACGACCCGGACGACTGGGTGTACTTCCCGGAGGACGGCGCGAAAATCGACGAGGACGGCTACATCACCGTGCTCGGCCGCGTCGACGACGTCATCAACGTCTCCGGGCACCGCCTCGGAACGATGGAGATCGAGTCGGCCATCGTCGGCGTCGAGGGCGTCGCCGAGGCCGCGGTCGTCGGCGGCGACCACCCGGTGAAGGGCGAAGCCGTCTACGCGTACGTCATCGTCGAGGAGGGCCAGGACGAATCCGACGAGTTCCGCCAGGAGATCGTCGGCGCCGTCGAGGACGCCATCGGCCCCATCGCGCGGCCGCAGGAGGTCATCTTCACGCCCGAACTCCCGAAGACCCGCTCCGGGAAGATCATGCGTCGGCTCCTCGAAGACATCGCGAACGAGGCCGAACTCGGCGACACGTCGACGCTCCGCAACCCGGACATCGTCGAGGAGATCCGCGTCAAGGTCCAGGAGTAACGACCGGCCGCCGCGCCGTCTCCGCGTTCGTTTTCTTTCCGCGTTCCGTCTCCCGGTTTCTCTCCGCGCGTTCTGCTCGCGCGCCGCAACCGGGGCGCACCGGCCGGCTTCGTGGAGAGCAGAAGCTTTAGGCGCTGGCGGGCGTCGGGCCGCCCATGGATTCGCCCTCCACAGCCGACGACGACCCCGACGCCGGGGACTCAGCGGACGACGCCCCGGACACGGCCTCCCCGGCCGACGAGCGGGACACCGCGTTCTGCCGGTCGTGCGGCGACCGAATCGACGCCGACGCGGCGTTCTGTCCGTCGTGCGGCGCGAGCCAGTCCGGGCCCGCGTCGTCGGCGTCGTCGCTGGACAGCGCGCTGGACGAACTGGTCTCCGGCGGGAACCCGTTCGTCGCCGCCGCGCTCTCGCTTCTGGTGCCGGGGCTCGGCCAGTTCTACAACCGCGAGCCGATGCGCGGACTCGCGTTCGTCGCGGCCAGCATCGTCTCGGTGCTGTCCGCGCTCGTCCTCGTCGGCTTCGTGCTGTACCCGGCCGTCTGGCTGTTCTCCGTCTACGACGCGTACACCCGCGCCGAACAGCAGGCCGCACAGCTCCCGTCCCGCGGCGTGAACGCCGCCGGCGACGAGACGGCCGTGGGCACCGGCCGCGACGAGGAAGCGGAGAGCGGCGACGGAGCGGACAGCGACGGCGGGACAGCCGGCAGCGACGACGGCGCTGAGCGGAGCGACGGCGAGACGGACGCCGCCGGCGACGAGACGACCGTGGACACCGACCGCGACGAGGAAGCGGAGAGCGGCGACGACGCCGGCGGCGCGGACCGCGGAGACGACCCGGCGTAATCGCCTGTCGCTGCCGGGTCAGTCCTCCGAGAGCCAGCCGTCGACGCACTGCTCGTCACAGAGGTGGTGGCGTTCGTCGCCGCCGACCGGCTGTGAGAGCGTGACGAGGACGTGCCGCTGGGACAGTTCGAGTTCGGTGCCGCAGTGGCGGCAGCGCGCCCGGACCACGCCGGCGGGCTTCCAGCGGTAGTGCGGCGTGGCGCGCGCGACGGTCGCCTCCTCGTTCGGGTGCCGGGTTCCCACGTACTCTGTGAGCTCCATACGCCGCGTTCGACCCGCACGCATATGTCACTTTTCTGGGTAGTGTTCCCCTGCAGTCCCGAGCGCTCCCGAGCGGTTCGTACGCGCACGGAACCGCTGGAGGAAAGTGGTGTGTGGTAGCAATCCCCGCAAGGATTATCATGAACGTACCGGAAGTTTCCACCGAGCATGGAGAAACCGCTGTTAGTCACGGACTTCCTCGACCGGGCGCGACGGAACTACGGCGACCAGGAGGCGGTCGTCACCGTCGACGGCGACACGTACACCTACGACGAACTCGGGCGGCGCGCGGACGGCTTCTCCGCGGCGCTCCAAGAACGCGGCGTCGGAAAGGGCGACCGCGTCGCGGTGCTCGACCCGAACACGCACTACCACCTCGAAGCCGCCTACGGGAGCTTCCAGGTCGGCGCCGTCCACACGCCGCTGAACTACCGGCTGGTCGCCTCCGACTTCGAGTACATCCTCAACGACGCCGGCGTCACCGCCGTCTACGCCGACGCCGAGTACGCCGACGCCATCGAGGAAATCCGCGACGACGTCCCGACGGAGGTGTTCATCACGAACGACGCCGACGCCGTCGACGGCGACTGGGAGTCGTTCGACGACGCCGTCGACAACGACGGCGCCCACGACCGGCCGGAGATGGCCGAAGACGAGGTCATCACCATCAACTACACCTCCGGCACCACCGGCGACCCGAAGGGCGTCTGCCGCACCCACCGCACCGAGACGCTGCACGCCTACCTCATCTCGGTCCACCAGGAACTCAGCGACGACGACACCTACCTGTGGACGCTGCCGATGTTCCACGTGAACGGCTGGGGCCACATCTACGCCGTCACCGGCATCGGCGCCCGGCACGTCTGCACCCGCGGCGTCGACGCCGCCGAGGTGTTCGACCGCCTCCGCGAAAACGACGTGACGTACTTCTGCGCCGCGCCGACCGTCCTGAAACTGCTCAGCGACCACTACGACGACCACGGCGGCCCCGTCGACGCCGGCCAGGACGTCCGGGTCGCCACCGCCGGCGCCGCGCCCCCTGAAGCGACGATTCGGACCGTCGAAGACGAGTTCGGCTGGTACCTCAAACACGTCTACGGCGCCACCGAGACCGGGCCGCTCATCACGACCAGCGACGCCCGCCGCTACTTCGACGACGACTCCGACGACCGGTTCGCCGTCAAGAAGACGCAGGGGTTCGGCTACCTCGGCACCGAGGTCCGCGTCGTCGACGAGGACGGCGACGACGTCGCCGAGGACGGCCAGACCGTCGGCGAAATCGTGGTGCGCGGCAACCAGGTGATGGACGGCTACTGGGAGAAGCCCGAGGCCACCGAGGAGGCGTTCCACGACCGCGTCGACGGCTACTACCACACCGGCGACCTCGCCGTCGTCGACGAGGACGGCATGCTGACGATTCAGGACCGCAAGAAGGACATCATCATCTCCGGCGGCGAGAACATCTCCTCCATCGAACTGGAGGACGTCCTGTTCGACCACGACGCCGTCGGCGACGTCGCCGTCATCCCGGCGCCGAGCGACGAGTGGGGCGAGACGCCGAAGGCGTTCGTCGTCCCGGCGAACGGCGACCTTGACGACCCCGGCGTCACCGAGGCGGACCTGCTCGCGTTCTGCCGGGAGCGGCTCGCGTCGTTCAAGGTGCCGAGACGAATCGAGTTCGTCTCGCAGCTCCCGAAGACGGCGACCGGGAAGATTCAGAAGTACGAACTCCGCGAGCGCGAGTGGGACGACGAAGAGCGGATGGTCGGCGAAGGATAACGCGACCGCCGTCCCGCCTCGCACGCGGTGCCCTGCACTGTTCTCGACCGCTGCCGCCGATTCCGGCGGCTCGTCGCGCGCCGCTTTCTCTATCGGAAGAACCGGTCCGTGCCGCCGTCTGCGGCGGCGTCGTCGCCGAAGCGGAAGCCGCCGCTGTCTGCGGTGACGGTCATCCCGAGCATGTCGGGGCGGCGGCGGAGCGCGGCGGCGACCTGCCGGTAGGCGGAGGCGGCGTCGCTGTGCGGGGCGTGCGCGACCGTCGGGACGCCGGCGTCCTGCGCGTCCGGAATCGCCTCGTCGTGCGGGACGTGCCCGAGCAGTTCGGTGCCGAGGAACGCGGCGATGCGCTCGGCGGGCGGCGACCGGCCGGTCCCGGACTTCGTCAGGACGACGCCGCCGACCGGCGCGTCCGCGCGCTCCGCGACGGTCATCGTCTTGTCGGCGTCGCGGATGGAGGCGACCCGCGGCGTCGACACCAACACGGCGCCGTCCGCGCTCGCCGTCGGCACCACGGTTTCGCGGCTGACGCCGGCGCCGGTGTCGATGATGACCGCGTCGTAGCGCGCCCGGAGCGTGTCGAGCGCCGGCGGGAACCGGTCGAGGTCGGCGTTGACGAAGCCGTCGAGGTCGACGCCGCTCGGCACGACGTCGAAGCCGCCGGGCGCCGGGTAGGTCGCGTCGCCGACGCCGGCGCCGCCCGCGAGCACGTCGTGCAGCGTCTTCCCGCCGTTCACGTCGACGTCGAGGAAGTCGACCGCGTTCGCCATCGCGAGGTCCGCCTCGACGACGACGACCGCGCGGCCGTCCTCGGCGAGCGCGGCGGCGAGGTTCAGGCTCGTCGTCGTCTTGCCGACTCCGCCCTTCGCGCCGACGACGGCGAGCACCCGTCCGTCCATACGCGCACCGGCACGCGTCGACACCTTAACTCACGCCCCGCAGCTATCGACGCTGAGACTCGGAGCGGCGTCGTGGGCCGTCGCGGGGGGGGGGGCGGCCGCGATGGAGAACCGAGGGTCCGTGGAGGACTCGGGTGGCCGCCGGGCGGTTACAGGTACGCGGCGTCCCACCGCGTCGGCTTGCTGTGGTTGCCGCAGTCGTTGCACTCGACGCGGCCCATCGTGTTCATCGCCGTGTCCAGCGAGTCGCAGTTCCCGCAGAGGTATCCGTACCGGTCGTCGCGGTCGCGGTCGCTGTACGTCGCGTAGAACGGCGCCTCGGTCGCCCGGAGGCTCTCGTCGTACGCGACGTAGACGGTGTCGCCGTCGTCCGTGGTGCGCTCTTCGACCAGCACCTCGTCGTCGCCGACGTCGGCCGGCGTCTTCGTGTAGACGCGCTCGGTGAACCGTTCGCCGCCGATGTCGACGTCGCGCTCGGCGGTCTCGGAGAACCCTTCCTCCTCGTAGAACGCGGCGCCGGCCTCGTTCGCGGCGAGCACGCGGCCCTTGATGCGGTCGGCGCCGCGGTCGAGCAGTTCGGTCTCCACGCGCCGCAGCAGGTCGACGCCGATGCCGCGGCCGCGGTAGTCCGGGTGGACGTGCAGCCAGTCCAGTTCGCCGATGGCGGTCCGGCCCTCGACGGCGTGGCTCTGTGCGAACCCGACGACGTCGCCGTCGTCCACCGCGACGACGAACACCGTGTCGTCGTCGGCCAGTTCGTCGGCGATGGTGTCGGCGCCGTACCACGATTCGACGGCGTCGTCGATGACGTCGTCGTCCAGCGCACCGTACGACGATTTCAGCGACGCGCGCGCCACGCGCCGAATCCCGTCGACGTCTTCCTGCGCAGCATCTCGGAGGTCCATACGGGCCACGTCTCTCCCCGACCACACTAAACGTCGTGGCCGTTCTCCCGGGGCGGAGCCGGGGGTGCTACTTTGTACCGTGAGTCCCATTCACTCGTATGGCCGAGACCGAGACGATCTGCTTCGACATGTACGGGACGCTGTGTGACACGAGCAGCGTGACGGCGGCGCTCAGCGCGGAACTCGACGCGCCCGAGTCGGTGGTGGCGGAGATTGACGCGACGTGGCGGTCGAAACAGCTCCAGTACTCCTACCAGCGCGGGCTGATGGGGGCGTACGAGCCGTTCCAGTCGGTGACGCGGGACGCGCTCGGCTTCGCGCTCGACCAGTGGAACGTCGACGCGGACGCGGCGACGGAGGACGCGCTCATCGACGCGTACGACCGTCTCGACCCGTACCCCGACGCGGTCGACACGCTTCGTCGGCTGTCGGACGCCGGCCACACCGTGACGGTGCTGTCGAACGGGAACCCGGCGATGCTCGACGCGCTCGCGGAGAACGCCGGGCTCGCGCCCGAACTGGACGACGTCATCAGCGCGGACGAGGTGGCGACGTTCAAGCCGAACCCGGCGGTGTACGAGAACGCCGCCGACCGCACCGACACCGCGGTGTCGTCGTGTCGGCTCGTCTCCGGGAACGCCTGGGACATCGCGGGCGCCGCGAACGCGGGGCTGCGGACCGCCTGGGTGAACCGAGCGAACGACCCGTTCGAGCGCCTCGGCGTCGAACCCGACCTCGAGGTCGGCGGGCTGGCCGGCGTGGCTGACCACCTCGGCTGACGCGCGGGCCCCGCGCCGTTTTCCGCAAAACCTGCCGACTTCAACGCTGTGGTGTGTTATCTATCCTCATTATATGCTGGCGAAGGACTATAATCAATATTAACATTATCTAAGGGGATATACACAAAAAGTTCATTAAGAATGTGGCCTGCGGTAGGGGCATGGCACGGGATACCAAAGCGCTTAGCAGGCGTGATGTGCTGAAGACGTCAGGTGCAGCAGGCGCCGCAGGACTCGCCGGCCTCGCCGGTTGTTCAGGAGTCACCGGCGGCGGCAGCAGTGAATACCCGGCGCTCGGGAACTACCCGGTCGAGGGCAGCGAAGTCGTCTACGGCTTCAACGTCCCGCAGTCCGGCTCCTACTCCCAGGAGGGACAGGACGAACTGCGCGGCTACAACCTCGCGAAGAAACACCTCAACAACGGCGGCGGCTGGGTCGACAGCTGGAACGACCTCAGCGGCGACGGCGTGCTCGGCAAGACGGTCGCGTCCGTCACCGGCGACACCGCGACCTCGCCGGACACCGCCCGGCAGTCTGCCCAGCGGATGATTTCGCGGGACAACGCCATCATGATCACCGGCGGGTCGTCCTCGGCGGTCGCCATCGCGGTGCAGGAGCTGTGCCAGCAGGAGAAGGTGCAGTTCATGGCGTGCATCACGCACTCCAACGCCACCACCGGCTCGGAGTGCAAGCGGTACGGCCACCGCGAGATGTTCAACGCCTACATGACCGGCGCCGCGCTGGCGCCCATCCTGAAAAGCGAGTTCGGGGCGAACAAGCAGTTCTACCAGCTGTACGCCGACTACACGTGGGGGCAGTCCCAGCAGAAGTCGATGAAGAAGTTCCTCACGGAGGCGGGCTGGTCGCAGATCAACTCGGTGCCGACGCCGCTCGGCACCTCCGACTACTCGTCGTACCTCTCGGACGTCCCGCGCGAGAAGACCGACGTCCTCATCCTGAACCACTACGGGCTGGACGGCGCGAACTCGCTGCCGCAGGCGATTCAGGCGGGTCTCGACAACGACATGAAGATCGTCGTTCCGCTGTACAACCGCCTGATGCTGAAGGCGGCGAGCGACTCCATCGGCGGCGTGTACGGCACCGTCGACTGGAACTGGAAGCTCAACGACGACGCCTCGAAGTCGTTCCTCAGCGCGTTCCAGAACGAGTACAACCGCGTCCCGTCGTACGCGGCCCGCATCGCGTACACGCAGGCGCTGCAGTACTCCGCCGCCGTCGAGCGCGCCCAGACGTTCTACCCGCCGGAGGTCATCCGCGAACTCGAAGGCTACTCGTACAACGAGGCGGGTCTCGGCGAGGAGCTGATGCGGAAGTGCGACCACCAGGCGATGCGCGACGTCCTGGTCGGCCGCGGCCTACCGCCGAGCGAGCAGACCGACAAGAACCTGCTCGAAATCGTCGAGCGGACGCCCCGCGACAAGGTCCAGTACGCGTGTGACGCCGGGCCGGCGGCGAACTGTACCCTCGGCAACTACGGCGGCGAGAACAGCGGATAGCCCACGTCGCCGTCTTCGACCGTTCTTTCCACCGTCGTAGTGTCAATGAATGACCTTACCGACAACTACTAACAACCGGCCGGGAAATCCGGTCGAACAGAAACAATAATCATGATATTGCAAGCTGACATCGCAACGATTCTTCTCAACGGGCTCCAGCAGGGGGCGATTTACGCGCTCCTCGGAATCGGGCTCACCATCATCCTCGGGACGATGGAGTTCCTTAACCTCGCCCACGGCGCGCTCTACCTCGTCGGCTCGTACACCGGACTGCTGGTGTTCCGCGAGGTGTCGCTCACGACCGGGCTCTTACACAGCTTCGGCATCACGACTCTCGGCGTCGACGGCGGCTTCCTGGCCGCGCTCGTCGTCGTCCCGATAGTCGGGTTCGTCGTCGGGCTCGGCATGGAGAAGTTCGTCGCCGAACCGTTCTACGACCGCCCGGAGACCGACCAGCTACTGGTCACGTTCGGGTTAGCGCTCATCGCCGAAGAGCTGGTGCGGAACGTCATCGGCGGGAACACGTTCCAGTCGATCACGCCCCAGCAAGTGTTCGGGGTCAACATCGCTCAGCCCGTCGACCTGCCCATCATCGGGCTGTACCCGTCCTGGCGGCTGTTCATCGTCGGTATCGCCGCCGTCGTCATCCTCGTGACGTTCATCATCGTCGAACGCACCGACTTCGGCCTCGTGGTGCAGGCGGGGACGCACGACTCCGAGATGGTGCGGCTGCTCGGCATCAAAATCAACCGGTCGTACAGCCTCGTGTTCGCGCTCGGCGCGGCGCTCGCCGCGTTCGCCGGACTCATCGGCGCGTCGATTCAGACCGTCAGCCCGCAGGTCGGCACCGAGCGCGCGCTCGTGCCGGCGTTCCTCACCATCGTCGTCGGCGGCGCCGGCTCGGTCCGCGGCGCCATCGCCGGCGGGATGGTGCTCGGACTCATCGTCGCCGCGATGACGCAGACGTACTCCCAGTGGGCGCAGATCGTGCTGTACCTGTTCGTCGCGCTGATGCTCATCGTGCGGCCCGAGGGCATCTTCGGCAGTACGGGGGTGTCCGAATGAGTAGCGACACGAACGCGGCCGCCAGCCTCGTCGGCCGGCTCCGCGACCGCGACGACGCCGTCGTCATCGGCTCCGCCGTCGCGCTGCTGTTCTTCCCGTTCGTCCTCATCGACGTCCTCGGGTTCGTCGGCGCGCTCACCGGCTTCTCCATCGGCGGCTACGCCGGGCTGCCGGCGCTGGTGCTCGCGTTCGGCGTCGTCGTCATCGGCTTCAACCTCCTGCTCGGCTACACGGAGCTGCTGTCGTTCGGTCACGCCGCGTTCTTCGGCACCGCGGCGTACACCGCCGGCATCGTCAGCTCCAGCGACCTGCCGCTGCTCGCCACCGTCGGCAGCAGCCCAATCGTCATGGTCATCGCCGGCGCCATCGTCGCGACGCTGCTCGCGTGGCCCATCGGCTACGTGTCGATTCAGCGCTCCGGCGTCTACTTCGCCGTGCTCACCCTGACGTTCGGGCAGGCGCTGTACTTCTACGCGCTCGCACCCGGCGCGTGGCTCACCGGCGGCGACAACGGCTTCTCGAACGTCCAGGTCGGCCACCTGCTCGGCGTCATCGAGCTGGAGGCGCAGCTGCCGTTCCTCGGCACCTGGATGTACGTGTTCGTCGCGGCGTTCATGCTGCTCGCCATCTGGTCGGCGAACCGCATCGTGAACTCGCCGTACGGCCTCATCTTCGAGGCGCTCGGGCAGAACGAACAGCGCGTCGAGTTCGTCGGGCTGAACGTGTTCCGCTACAAGCTGATGGCGTTCGTCATCTCGGCGGTGTTCGCCGGCGTCGGCGGCGCCCTGTTCGCCATCCACGAGTCGTACATCCACCCCGGAACCGTGCTGTACTGGATCACGTCCGGCGACTTCGTCATCATGACCGTGCTCGGCGGCACCGGCAGCATCGTCGGCCCGGTGTTCGGCGCGTTCATCTTCGAGTACGTCTCGAACGTGATTCAGGGCGTCAGCCTCCCGTTCATCGGCGCCATCGGGTCGCTGTGGCGGCTCGTCCTCGGCGCCATCTTCGTGTTCGTCGTGTGGGTGTTCCCGCGCGGCGTCCACGGGGCGCTGAACGACCTGTACGGGTTCGCTCGCCCGGGCGGCGACGACGGAGGTGACGAGCAGTGAGTCTGCTCCGAACCGACGGGCTCACCAAGGAGTTCGGTGGGCTGGTCGCCGTCGACGAGGTGTCCTTCGAGGTCGAATCCGGCGAGACCCGCGCGGTCATCGGGCCGAACGGCGCCGGGAAGTCGACGCTCATCAACTCCATCACCGGGATGCTCGAACCGACCCGCGGCACCGTCGAGTTCGACGGCGAGGACATCACGCACCTCTCGCCACACGAGTCGGTGCAGCGCGGCATCAGCAAGTCGTTCCAGACGGCGTCCATCTTCCCGGAGATGACCGTCGAGGAGAACGTCACTATCGCCGCGCTCGCCGCCGAACACGGCTCGTTCCAGTTCAACTTCCTGAAGAAACTCGGCGGCTTCGACGAGGTGCACGACACCGCGGCGCGGATGCTCGACGCCGTCGAGCTCAGCGGCGTCGCCGACGAGGAGGCCGGCAGCCTGCCGTACGGCGACAAGCGCCGACTGGAGATCGCCATCGCGCTCGCCTCCGACCCGGAGATGCTGTTCATGGACGAACCGACCGCGGGCATGTCGCCCGACGAAACCGAAGCGACCGTCGAGCTCATCGAGCAGCTCCAAGACGAACTCGGGCTCACCATCCTCATCGTCGAACACGACATGGAAGTCATCTTCCGCATCGCCGACCGCATCCTGGTGTTGAACCGCGGGGAAGTCATCGCGGACGGCACGCCGGACGAGGTGCAGGGCAGCGACGCCGTGCAGGACGCCTACCTCGGCGGGGTGGAGCTATGAGCGACGACGCGCTGCTGTCGGTGGAGGGCGTGGACGCCTACTACGGGCAGAGCCACATCCTCCGCGACCTGTCGATGCACGTCGAAGAAGGGGAGGTGTGCGCCCTCCTCGGCCGGAACGGCGCCGGGAAGACGACGACGCTGCGCTCCATCGCCGGCGCGCGGCCGCCGGACGTCCGCGACGGCGCCATCCGGTTCCACGGCGACGACATCACCGACGACACCACCGAGGACATCTCCTCGCGCGGCATCTCGCTGGTGCCCGAAGAGCGCCGCGTGTTCCCGAACCTGACCGTCGAGGAGAACCTGCACCTGTCGGACGTCTCCCGGAACTGGTCGAACCGGGTCGGCCGCGACATCACGATGGGCCGGCAGGGGATGTCGACCGCCGAGGTGTTCGAGGAGTTCCCGCGGCTCGAAGAGCGCGCCAGCCAGAAGGCCGGGACGCTGTCGGGCGGCGAACAGCAGATGCTCGCCATCGCCCGCGCGCTCAAGCAGGACACCGACCTGCTGATGCTCGACGAGCCGTACGAGGGGTTGGCGCCGCAGATCATCGCCTCCGTCGAGGACGCCATCGAACGCATCGCCGACGCCGGCACCACCATCCTGCTCGTCGAGCAGAACGCCGTCGCCGCGATGAACATCGCCGACCGGGCGTACGTGCTCGACCAGGGCGAGATGGTGTTCTCCGGCGGCGCCGAGACGCTCCGGGAGGATGAAGAGACCCGCGAACAGTACCTCGGCGTATGAGCACCGACCCGGCCGCCGACGTCGACCCGGAGGCGCTGCTCGACCGACTGGTCGCCGCCGGCGTCGTCGACGAGTTCGACGACGGCACGCTCGTCACGACCGACGAGTTCGAGTCGACGCACGCGGTGTACCGGGACAGCTACCTCGACGCCGACGACGCGCGGTTCCACGACAGCGTCGCGGACGCGTTCGGGCTGGACCGGTCTGAGGCGGAGCGGCGCGTCGACGAACTCGGCGTGACGCGCGCCGAACTCGCCGCCTACCTCGCGCTCCAGTCGTTCCTCGACGACCCGCCGGCGCAGCCGGCGCTCGCCACGATGGCGGCGCTCGTCGTCGAAATCGAGCCGGCGTCCCCCATCCCGGACGGCCAGCACGAACTCACCGACGAGACGTACGAGATGTTCCGGACGGAGCACCCGGACGCCGCGGTGTTCGTCTGGAAACGCGACTGCAAGCCCTGTGAGGCGATGAAAGCGGACCTGCCGGAGATACTCGACGCGCTCCCCGCGGACGTCGAATCCGCGGGCGTCGCGGTCGGCGACGACGCCACCGAGTTCCTCCGGGCGTTCGACGTCTCGAAGGCGCCGACGCTGCTGCTGTTCCGCGACGGCGACGTCGCAGACCGGCTCGAAGGCCGGCAGCAGCCGCTGGACGTGAAGGAGGCCGCGGACCGCGTGTACGGCGACGCGGAGAACTGACCGCGGCTCGGGCCGCTCCGTCCCCGCTGCGTCTCTTCTTTTCTTCTTCGAGTTCGAGTCTCCGGCTACGCTGCGGCGCCGGCTACGCTTCTTCGGTGACGCCGGTGACCATCACCGGGCGGCCGGCGTTGAGGATGACGGCCTGCGTGACGGAGCCGAACAGCGCCTTCCCGGTCGGCGAGCGCTTCCGGCCGCCGACGACGACGAGGTCGGCGTCGACGTCGTCCGCGATTTCGATGATGGCGTCCGCCGGGTCGCCGCTGGACTCCGCGATGTCGACTTCGATGCCGGCTTCGGTCAGGACGTCCTCGGCTTCGCGGACCGCGCCGACCTGCCCGGCTGACGCGCCGCTCGGGTTGTCCTGGAAGACGTGGACGAGCGTCACTTCGATCTCGTCGGTTCCGGGGAGTTCCGTCACTTCGCGGGCGGCAGCGGCGGCGTGTTCCTCGTCCTTGTCGACGCCGAGCACAATGTGGTACATTTCTACTCGATTGTTCAGTCGGCACCGAATTAGTCGTTTCGACGGACCCCGCGCCGTGAGAGCGGCCGGAGCGAAGCACGCCGGCCGCGCCGCCCGGGCAGGTGCCGACGGATTCGGTCGAGGTCAGTCGCGGCCGACCGCGTCCGGGTCGTCGACGCGGTGGGAGACGTAGACGACGAGCGCGAGCGGGACGCCGAGCACGAACGCGATGGTGACGGCGCCGTAGACGGCGAATCCGGCGGGCGATACGGGGAGTGCGAACACGCCGAACAGCGCCGGCGCGGACAGGTCGTCGACGAACACCGGGATGAGCGCGCCGCCGACGCCGGCGATGCTCACCAGCGCGCCGTACAGCACCAACACCAGTCTCGGCCCGCGGCGCCCGCGCGCGTCGTCCGCCTGCTCGGAGTCGGTCACGGCCGAAATTCGGTGTGTCCGCGAATAGGGTTTACGTTCCCGGGGGCGCCGAGCGGCCACACCGACGCGCCTTTGCTGCTCCGCGTCGAACCGCCGACGATGACCGACAAGGACCTCCTCGGCGTCATCCTCGGCGCCGTCGCGCTGCTCATGTTCGCGACCGGACTCGTCCTCGTGCTCGCGTAGCCCCGTCACGCGGCGGGTCGCTGGTGCGGTCGTGGACCCGCCGGTCGCTTCTCTCGTCTCAGTCAGCCTGGAGCGCCGCGGCTGGCTGTCCGTGCATCGTCGGCTCCGGCACGAAAGTCGCCCTGAATCGCAGAAAACCGCGGTGTCCGCGTCGGACGCGGCTTACTCGTCGCTGCCGCCGTCCGTCCGAACGTCAGTCTCCTCGCCGCCGTCGGTGACCGCGGGGACGTCGGAGTCGCGCTGCTGTTCGAACCAGTCCCACTCGGCGGTGTTGAGGTCGTCCGCTTCGAGGTTCCACGGGTCGCCGCTCTGCACCCGCGGGCCTTCCAGCCAGGAGACGACGACGTTGTACACCCAGATGATGCCGCCGAGCAGCAGCATGAACGCGCCGAGCGTCGCGATCTGGTGGAGCGTCGCGAACTTCGGCAGGTAGGTGGCGTACCGGCGCGGCATGCCGCCGTAGCCGAGCAGCACCATCGCGAAGAACGTCACGTTGGTGCCGACCATCCAGAGCCAGAAGTGCGCCTTCGCGAGGCGGCGCTGGTACCAGCGGCCGCTGACCAGCGGGAACCAGTAGTAGATGCCGGCCATGCCGGCGAACGTGATGGCGCCCATGACGATGTAGTGGAAGTGGCCGACGACGTAGTACGTGTCGTGCAGCACCAGGTCGACCGGGATGGACGCGAGGAACACGCCGGTGACGCCGCCGATGATGAAGTTGCTGACGAACCCGATGCAGAACAGCATCGGCGCGGTGAGCCGGAGCCGGCCGTTCCACATCGTCGTGATCCAGTTGAACGTCTTCACGGCGGACGGGATGGCGATGGCGAGCGACACCGCCATGAAGCTCGCGCGGAGCCGCGGGTCGATACCGGTCGCGAACATGTGGTGCGCCCAGACGCCGAACGACAGCACGCCGATGGCGAGCGTTGAGTAGACGACGAACTTGAACCCGAACAGCTTCCGCCCCGAAAACCGCGGGAGGACGTAGCTGACGATGCCCATCGGCGGCAACACCAGGATGTAGACTTCGGGGTGGCCGAAGAACCAGAACAGGTGCTGCCACAGAATCGGGTCGCCGCCCCCTACCGCGAAGAACGTCGTCCCGAAGTTCCGGTCGAGCAGCAGCATGACGAGCGCGGAGCCGAGCAGCGGGAACGCGAACAGGATCAGGCCGGACTGCGTCAGAATCGTCCAGCTGAAGATGTCGAGGTTCGCCCAGGTGACCTCCTCGGCGCGCTCGGTGAAGATGGTCGCGATGAAGTTGATGGCGCCCATCGTCGCCGAAACCCCCGTGAGGTGGAGGCCGAGCAGCATCAGGTCGACGCCGACGTTCGCCTGGTTCCCGTTGCCGACGCCGGCCGACAGCGGCGTGTACATCGTCCAGGCGGTCTGCGCCGGGATGACGTCCGGAATCGGGAAGAACCCGGCCCAGATGAGCAGCGCGCCCGGCGGCAGCAGCCAGAACGCGATGGCGTTGATGCGCGGGAACGCCATGTCGTCCGCGCCGATGACGAGCGGAATCAGGTAGTTCGAGAACGCCGCGATGACGGGCGTCCCGAACAGGAACAGCATCGTGATGCCGTGGCTCGTCATCAGGGAGTTGTAGAACGTCGCGGAGCCGAGCACGTCCATCGACGGCGTCGCGAGCTCGGTCCGCATCCCGATGACCATCAGGCCGCCGACGACGAACGCGATGACGGCGTACGTCCCGTACAGCAGCCCGATGTCCTTGTGGTCGACGGTCGTGAGCCAGCGAATGAGTCCAGCCGGCTTCTCGCCGTGGCCGTGCTCTGTCTCACCGACGGCCCCCCCGGCGCCGATGGGGGTGTACGACCGCCAGTCCTCGACCCTCGCGAGGAAGGCGGCCACGCCCACGAGGAGCAGCCCCATGAGCGCCGTCAGCAGTAGTTGGCCGGTAATCTCCATGGGAAACGGTCAGAATCGGAAGCACAAGAAAGATTCGGGTCCGGCGCGGCCGCCGCCCGGCCGGCGGTTACTCCTCGTCGTCCTCGTCGTCCGCGTCGGCAGCGGCGTCCTTCTCCTCGTCGTCCGCGTCGTCGCCGTCGGCGGCCTCTTCGGCCTCGTCGGCGACGTGCGTCTCCGCTTCGGCTTCCTCCTTGGTCGGTGCGTCCTCGAGGGTCGCCTGCCCCTGGAAGAACACCTTCGCGCGGTGTTCGTCGCCGGCGACGGCCTTCCCGGAGACGTACGTGAGGATGGCGAGCGCGACGAACGGGAACGCGAGCAGACCCATCTGCAGCACCTTCCCGAGCGTGTCCATGCCTCCCCACGGGTCGAGCGCGAGGAACACGGCGACGAAGAACAGGATGATGCCCAGCGGGATGGCGTTCACCGTCAGGTCCAGCAGGGTGTCCCTGTCGAAGATGGTGGCCATACGCGGACCTCGTACAGCGCGGCCAAATACCTTGTTGATTCGGCGGGCGTCGCGACCGCCCCGGTGAACGCCGCGGCCGACGGTCGCGACTCCGCGTCGGCGTCGAGAAAATCCGGCGTCGCCGCGTCGCGTCGACGCTGGGGCTGCTCCGGCGTCAGACCGCGACGTCGGTGTCGTAGCTGAACAGTTCGCCGACGACGCCGGCGAGCAGCATCACGGCGCCCGCGCCGACGGCGGCGTAGCCGCGCGCCGCCACCGAGACGGACGTGTACGATTCGGCGTACACCAGCGCGGCGCCGAGCAGCACGGTCAGCACGGCGACGACCGCGAGCGCGCGCCACGGCGTCTCGGTGTACCCCGCCTCCTGCACCATCCCGGCGATGCTGCCGCAGAACAGGAACAGCCCGCCGACGGTGAGCGGAAGCAGCCCGAGCAGCAGCCCGAGCTCCGCGATGGGGAGCCCGAGCGCGACGAACAGCGGCCACGGGCTCGCCATCCGGTACTGGTCGCTCAGCCCCGGAGTCTCGTCCATACCGGTGGTTACGTCCTGTGGATGGTAAGCGCATCGGTGTCGCGGCCCGGACGGCGGGCGGCGAGCGTCGGGTCAGGGGAGCGTGACGCCGTGGCGCGCGAGAAACTCGGAGACCGCCTTGATTTCGACCGGACTCCCGATGATGCGGCACTCCGCGTCGTCCACCGAGAACACCGTCACTGTGAACTCCGCTTCGAGATCGGTGCGGACGCCGTCGAGCGCGTCGCACGGGAGGACGATCTGCGTGCTGTCTCGGAGACGGGACGGGTCCGGCATCTCGTTCGTACCAGCAATCTGACCAGCACCACGTATAACCGTATCGAAGTATTCAGCGGCGAGACTCCGAGGAGAACCGGTTCGCGAGCGGCTCGCCGGCAGCGACCCGGAGATGCGGCCACGGCGAAGGGAAGCGTTTAGGCGGCCGGACCGCCGACTGTTCAGTGATGGGACTGGAGGAGGAGATCGAGGAGTTGCGCGAGGAGATCGCGGAGACTCCGTACAACAAGTCGACCGAGGCGCACATCGGCCGGCTGAAGTCGAAACTCGCGCAGAAGAAGGAGAAACTCGAAAACCAGTCCTCCTCGGGCGGCGGCCACGGCTACGCGGTCGAGAAGACCGGCGACGCCACCGTCGCCCTCGTCGGATTCCCGTCGGTCGGGAAGTCCACGCTGATCAACGCGCTCACGAACGCCGAAAGCGAGACCGGCGAGTACGAGTTCACGACGCTCGACGTCAACCCCGGCATGCTGCAGTACCGCGGCGCCAACATCCAGATTCTGGACGTCCCGGGGCTCATCGAGGGCGCCGCCGGCGGCCGCGGCGGCGGCAAGGAGGTGCTGTCGGTGGTTCGGACCGCCGACCTCGTCGTGTTCATGCTCTCGGTGTTCGAAATCGACCAGTACGAGCGGCTGCGGTACGAACTGTACGAGAACAAGATTCGGCTGGACACGGAGCCGCCGAACATCTCGGTGCGGAAGACGCACAAGGACGGCATCCGCGTGACGATGCGCGACGACGTCTCGCTCGACGAGGAGACGGTGAAGAGCGTCCTCCGCGAGCACGGCTTCGTCAACGCCGACGTCACGATTCCGCACGACCTCACCATCGACGAACTCGTCGACGGCGTCATGGACAACCGCGAGTACGTGCCGTCCATCGTCGCCGTCAACAAGGCCGACCTCATCGACGAGGCGTACCTGCCGACGGTCCACGAGAACCTCCGCGAACACGACATCGACCCGGAGGACGCCATCTTCATCTCCGCGGCGGAGGAGAAGGGGCTCGACGGCCTGAAAGAGGAGATCTGGGAGGCGCTCGGACTCATCCGCATCTACATGGACAAGCCGGGCCGCGGCGTCGACTACGACGAGCCGCTGGTGCTCCGGGAGGGCGCCACGGTCGGCGACGCCTGCGAGAAACTCGGCGGCAGCTTCGACGACCGATTCAAGTTCGCGCGGGTCTCCGGCGACTCCGCGGTCCACGACGACCAGCAGGTCGGCCGCGACCACGAACTCGCCGACGAGGACGTGCTCCGCATCGTCGCCCGGAAGTGATGGCGGACTCGGCGCGGCTCCGCGACCGATTCGCGCGGGCGCTGCCGGCGTCGTCGCCGCGCCGCGTGCTGGCCGCCGTGCTGCTGTGCGGACTGGTTCCGTGGTCGATTCAGGTCTCGCCGGGGAGCCGCGCGTTTCTGCGGTTCGCGTGGGGCGGCGTCAGCCTCGACCCGGTCGTCGCGCGGACGCTCCTGACGTACCTCGCGTACTCGTCGTCGCCGCTGCTCGGCCGCTGGGTCGCCGCGGCGGCCTGCTGGCTGCTCGCGGTCGGCTCCGCCGCGCTCGGCTTCGTCGACGCCGAGGACGGCCGCGTCACCGCGGGGCTGCTCGCCGTCGCCGGCGCCGCCAACGTCGTGGTCGCGTCGTCGTTCGCGGCGTCGCCGGCCCAGCGCACATACCCGGTCGGCTCGCTGCTTCTGTGGGCGGTCGCGGCGTGGCGCTACCGCGCCGCTCGCGCCGCTCGCTCCGACGCCTGAACTGCTCGGGCCACCGGGACCGAGAATCAATCGCGGTACTCGGCGGGCAACGGTTATCCCGGCCGAGCGGGCGATGGGCACGCATGGACTCGGACGCCCTCGTGTGTTTTCAGCAGAACCGTCGCGGCGGCGGTGACAGGCGGTTCAAGGTGTACCGCGTGGACGTGGACGCCTCGGTCGACGAGTTCGTCGGTCGGCTCGACGACTACGTCGCGCGCGAGACGTTCCGCGACGGCGTGACGCCGCCGCACTGGCTCGACACCGACTCCGCGGTGATGGACGCCCGGCTCGCCGACATCGGCGACAAACTCGTCCCGTTCGCCGGTTTCCACCTGTTCGTCGTGACCCGCGACGGCGTCCGGCCGTTCCTCGCGGTTCCGCTCGCCGTCGACGTGATTCCGGCGCTCGCCGACGGCATCCGCACCCGCGAGTACGCCGCCGACGACTGCGACCCGGAGACGCTCGCGCCGGCCGCGGACGCGACGCCGACCCGCACCGTCGACGCCGACGCGTTCGGCTGGCCGCTGACCGGCGACGCCGCCGCGGACGGCCTGCTTGAGTGGTGGCACCTGTTCGCGCTCCGCGCCGGCTTCCGGCTGCTCGTCGGCCCGCGGACCGGCGTCGTCGACACCGACGGCGACGCGCCGACGATGCGGGTGCGCCACGGCGGCGACGTGGTCTGCGTCGACGTGCTCGACAAGACGCCGCTGCAGCGGCTCTGCCGCGACGTGGTCTACCTGAACTACCGCGTCAGCGACGTCGCCGGCGCGGACGCCTCGCTCGACGACCGGGTGACCGACGGCCTCCGCCGCACCGCTCGGCTCCGGTACCGGCACGCGCGGCACCTCTGGGCGGTCCGGCACGGCGAACACGACGACTGGCTCGTCGACGTCGACGGCCGCTCCGCCGCCGACCGGACGCTCGCCGACGAACGAAAGACCGCCCGCGCGCGGCTGTTCGCGGACCTCGAATCGACGTACGGAGACGCGCTCGCGCCGTTCTCCGCCGGGTCGTACGGCGCCGCACTCCGCCAGGCGACCGCGACCCGCGCCGACACGTACGAACTGAACGAGGCGCCCGGCTTCGCCGCCGACACCGTCGAGGCGACCGTCGACGACGTCGACCCGAACTTCACGCCCGACCGCCGCCCGCAGCGCTTCTGAACCGGGCCTGTGACGTCGCGGCGGCGTCGCCCGGCTCCGGTAGGGATATGGGTCCGGCGCCCGACGCATCGCGTATGACGTTCAATCTCGACCACGTGATGATGCGGGTGGAGGACCTCGACGAGGCGATGGAGTTCTACACCGAGCTGTTCGGCTACGAGGAGAAGAGCCGGTGGGACGCCGAGACGTTCACCAACGTCCACCTCGGCCCGGAGGACATGCACGAGGAGGGGTCGACGCTCGAACTCACCTACAACCACGACGACCGCAGCTACGACATGGGCGACGCCTGGGGCCACATCGCGGTGCGCGTCGAAGACCTCGAAGCGTCCTACCAGGAGCTGATGGACGCCGGCGTCGAGGACTACCGCGACCCCGAGTCCTGCGGCGGCAACTACGCGTTCGTGAAGGACCCGGACGGCCACGAAATCGAGCTGGTGCAGCGC
The DNA here is from genome assembly GCF_051195135.1 of Halobaculum sp. D14. NCBI lineage: Archaea > Methanobacteriati > Methanobacteriota > Halobacteria > Halobacteriales > Haloferacaceae > Halobaculum > Halobaculum sp. D14. The sequence continues at coordinate 260,706 of NZ_JBNTKA010000002.1, forward strand.
GACCACGGCGCCCGCTGGAGCCTCGACCACACCATGATTCGCGTCGAGGACGCCACCGAGGCGCTCGGCTACTGGCTCCGCACCTTCGAGTACGAACACACCGGCCGCTGGGAGGCGGACACGTTCGCGAACTACTTCATGAAGGCCGAGGGCGCCGCCGAGGAGGCGATGTCGGTCGAACTCACCTACAACTACGACGGCCGCAGCTACGACCTCGGCGACGCCTGGGGCCACCTCGCCGTCTCCGTCGACGACCTAGAGGAGGACTGGGCGACCGTCCTGGAGCGCGAATCCGAAGACTACCGCGACCCCGAGTCCTGCGACTTCCGCTACGCGTTCACCAAAGACCAGGACGGCCACGAAATCGAACTGGTCTGACGCCGACCGCCGTTCCGCGACCTGCTGACCCGGTTCCGTCCCGAAGCTGACCTGGTTTCGCGCCGCACCCCCGCTAATTATCTCGCGTAATAGTTCGGCCCAAGCGTACATACCGGTCGGCGTCGTCCGGCCAGCCACACCTGCTGAACGGCGCGCCGCCCGGATTCGGCGGTGGGCCCGTTCGGCCATCGACTGCTATGACCGACTCACTCAACGAGGGCGCCGGCTGGCTCCCGCGCCTGATTTCCGGCGCCGACGCCGCCGTCGCGGCGGTCGCCCACCGGGTTCGCCCCGCGGACGTCCTGGTGGTCGCCGGAGTTCCGGCGGTGCTGCTCGCCGTGTTCGCGCTGCCGCGACCGACGAAGCTGTCGTACGCGCTCGCGTACGCGGAGCCGACGCTGCCGGCGATGTACGCCTCCCACTTCGTCCACCTCTCGGTCGGCCACCTCGCGTCGAACCTCCTCGTCTACCTCGCCGTCGTCCCCGTCGCGCTCGCGCTGAGCGCCCGGAGCGGCCGCCGCCGCCTGTTCTTCGTCACGTTCGTCGCGGTGCTCGTCGCGTTCCCGTGGGCGCTGTCCGCGCTGAACATGCTGTTCCCGCGCCACAGCATCGGCTACGGCTTCTCCGGGCTCAACATGGCGTTCCTCGGCTTCCTGCCGCACGCCATCACCTGGGCGGTCGCGGACTGCGTCGACGGCGCGCCTGGAGACGTCGACGCGGACGCAGACGCCGACGAAGGCGCGTACGCGACTACCGACACCGACGCCCCCGTCAGCGGCGCCGCCGTCGCCGCTGTCGCTGACGCGTCGCCGGCGCTGTTCTTCGTCGGGACGGCCGTGGTGTCGTTCTGGGCGGTGCCGCTGTCGACGGCGAGCGCCGCGGCGGGCGTCGCGAGCGTCGTCGCCGTCGCGGTGTACGGCCGAGCGGTCCTCCGGTCGGCTGGCGGTGCTATCGCCGACACCGTCGTCGCGCCGGCCGGAACGGGCGACGGATACGGCGGCGTGGTGCTGGTCGCGGCGGCGCTGTCGGTGCTGCTGTTGTTCCCGGCGTTCCCGGCCGTCTCGCCCGGCGACGGCACCGTTCTGAACGTGTTCACGCACCTGCTCGGCTACTGCTTCGGCTACATCGTCCCGTTCGTCGCGTTCCGCCTCACGCCGCTGGCCGACTCGCACGTCGGCGCCTGACGGCGGCGTTCGTCGACGCCCGACGCGAACGAACGGCCGCTTCCGGTTCGCTGTCGAAAAAGAGGGTCGGAGACCGCCGAGCCGCAGCGGCGTCGTCGTCGGCGTTGTCGGCGGCGGCCGGTGCGGCTTACTCGCGGCGGCGGAGCGCGACGAACGCGCCGACGATGACGAGCAGGAGCAGCACCGCGGCGACGACGCCGAGGTCGAAGCCGGCCGGCTCCTGCACCGGTTCGCTCGTCGCCGGCTCGTCCGTCGGCGTGTCCGCGGGCGTCTCAGTCGGTTCGTCCGTCGGCGTCTCGGTCGGCGTCTCGCCGTCGGTCGGCGTGTCCGTCGTCGGCTGCTGTTCGGCGGTCGAGCCGACAGCGAACAGCGAGAAGCCCGGCGTCCGGGCCTCCAGCACGACCGTTTCGTCGGTCGCGGAGACGAGGCTGGTGTCGAGCGTCGACCAGGAGCCGTCGTGGTAGTGGTACACCACGAGGCCGCTCGGGTCGGCCGTGCCGACCGCGTCGCGGTTGACGGTCAGCCGGACCGTCGCGCTGGAGTCGGTGAGCCCGGACGGGACGGTCACGTCGATGAACGCGACGTCGCGGGCGCCGTCGGGCAGCGGCGGGACGGACGCGGGCCGGCCGTCGAGCTGCTGCACCGTGACGATGCCGGACGCGCCGGCGTCGTCGAACGTGATGTCGACTCGGGAGACGCTCGTGCCGAGGTCGACGCTCGCGACCCCGCCCTGCAGCACGTCGGAGACGCGGACCTGCGTCGGCGTCGACGGGCCGGTCGACGGCGAGTCGTCGTCATCGTCGGCGGTGTTGCCGGGGGCGCTCGGCGAGTCCGTCGCGGGAGCGGCGACTTCGACGGTGACGGACTCGGTGACCGTGTTGCCCTCGGCGTCGACGACCGTCGCCGTGACGGTGTGCGTCGACCCGTTCGTGAGCCCGAGGACGGTGTACGTCAGGCCGTCGGCGGTGACGACCGCGTCGCCGGTGACGTCGGTTCCGTCGAGCCGGACCGTGACGTTGCTGGCGTCGATACTGCTCGTGGCGTCGGTGTACTCGAACTCGACGGTCGCCTGCGTCGTCCCCATCGGGAGTTCGCCGTTCGTCGGCGTCGGCGAGATGGTGGTCGACGTGACCGTCGGAGTGTCGGTGTCGCCGGCGACGACGAACGACTCGGTGACGGTGTCGGTGTTGCCGGCGGCGTCGGCGACGGTCAGCGTCGCGGTGTGCGTGCCCGGCCCGAGACCGGTCGCCGTGTACTGGACGCCGGAGGCCGTGACGGTCGCCGGCCCGGTGACGTCGACGCCGTCGACGGACAGCGTGACGGCGGAGACGTTCACGCCGCTCAGGCTGTCGGTCAGCCCGAACGACAGCGGGACCGACGTGGTTCCGTACGGGTGCGAGTCCGTGATGGACTCGGTGACCTGCGGCGCGTCCGTGTCGCGCGGCACCGTGAACGAGACGTTCTCGGTCTCGGCGTTGCCGGCGGTGTCGGGCACGGAGACGTTCAGCCAGTGGGTGCCGGAGCCGACGAGGCCGGACGCGGTGTACGTCACCTGCGACCCGGAGACGCTCGTCGCGGCGCTCCCCGTGACGTCGGCGCCGTCGAACCGCACCGTGACGTTGCCGGCGTCGACCTGCTTGTTGTCGCTGTACTGCACCGTCACCGTCGCGGTCGCGGTGCTGTACGTCGGGCTCGTCGGCGACACGGCGGTCGAGTCGATGCTCGGCGCGGTCGTGTCGGGCGCGACCGGGCCGTACGTCGAGAAGTGCTCGACGGTCGCGACGAAGTACTCGGTGCCGTCGATGACGCGGACCTCGGTGGTGCCGACGGCCTCCCACGACCCGGTGGTCGCGTTGTACCGCCGGATTTCGACGTCCTCCGTGTCGACGCCGGCGGGCGTGTTCCCGGCGGTCGGGATGCGGATGGAGGCGTTGTCGAGGTTCGCTGTGAGCCCCGGGCTCAGTTCGCCGTTCAGGAACGTCGACCCGACGTTCGTGCCGAGTTCGGCGAGCGGCGTGTCAGAGCTGGTGAACGCCGCATACTGATTCGAGACGCTCGCGCTCGTGTTCAGCACGACGACGGTGCCGTCGCCGCCGCGGATGGTGAACTGCCGCCCGGTGAGCGCCGTCGAGACGTTCGCAGTCGCGGTCGACTTGCCGGCGTTACCGGCGGCGTCGGCCGCGCTCGCGTTCAGCTCGTACTGGCCGCTGCCGGTGAAGCTGAAGGTGCCGGAGTAGACGTTCGTCGACCCGACTTCGCTGAATCCGTTGACGGTGACGTCGTTTCCGTCCGGGTCGTCGAGGTTGAGCGTCGGCGCGGACGGGACGTCCTCGGAGACGGTGACGTTCACGTAGCCAGTGGTGCCGTCCTTCGGTTTCACGACCGCGCTGACGGTCGGCGCGGAGGTGTCGACGGCGAGTTCGTCGCTGCCGACGGCCGCCGCGTCGTTGCCGGCGGCGTCGGTCGCGGTGACGCGGACGGTGTAGTTGCCGTCGACCGTGAGGTTCGCGGCGTCGAACGTCGCGGTCCACGTCCCGGAGCCGTTCGTCGCAGCCCTGGTCGTCCGGTAGTTCACGTCTTCGGCGACGAGCGTCACGTCGACCGCGTCGACGCCGGAGCCGCCCGTCGCTGCGTCGGCGGCGGTGACGTCGACTGTCACCGTTCCGCCGCCGCCGAGGTGCAGCGGCGACACCGAGTCGACGCCGACGGACGGCGCCGCGTTGTCGACGGCGACCGTCGCGTTCGCCTCCGCGGTGAGCCCACCGGCGTCGCTGGCGTTCAGCGCCAGCGTGTAGGTGCCGGAGGGAACCGGGTCGCCGGTCGCGTTCGTGCCGTCCCAGCGGACGGTGGCGGTTCCGTCTGCGAGTTCGTCGCCGACGTCGGCCGCGTACACCGCGTCGCCGCCGGCGTCGCGGACCACGAAGGTCGCGTCGCCGGGGTTCGCGTCGGTGACGGAGAGGTCGACGGCGACGCCGCGGTTCGCGCCGACCGCGTCGGTGCGGCTCGGCGTCACGTCGACCGTCGGCGGCGTCGAGTCGACGGTGAACGTCCGCGTCTTCGGCGGCATCGCGTTGCCGAGGTTGTCGACGAGCCGCACCGTGACGGTGTGGCTGCCGTCGCTCAGCCCGGTGAGGTTCACGGCGGTCCGGTTCAGGTCCGTGACGGACTGGGTGGCGCCGCCGTCGACGGCGTACCTGACCGCAGCGATGCCGGCGTCGGCGTTCCGCAGCGCGTACGTCAGCGTCACGTTCCCGTCACTGACCGTGGCGCCGGCGGTCGGCGACGTGATGGAGACGGACGCCTGCGGGTTCGTCGCGCGGTCCGCGACGACCGTCTTCGCGGCCAGCGTGTTCACGGAGTCGTTCACCGTGACGGCGTGGGCGCCGACGGCGAACCGGTGCTGGAACGTCACTGTTCGCGAGGTATTCGCGGGCACCGTCACGGCCTTCGTGCCGACGGTGGCGCCGTCGACGAGCAGCCGCACGGTTCGGTCGGCCGACCGGTTCCCGACGTTCCGGACCGTGACGGTCACGTCGACGACGTCGGTGTTCAGCGGCGTCGCGTCCGAGACGCTGAACGTCGTCGTCGTCTCGGAGTCGGTCGACAGGTCGACCGGGTTCGTCGACGCCGAGCCGACCGCGCCGCCGCGGTCGGTCGCGACGACGGACAGCGCGTAGCTCGCGTCGACGGACGCGGCCGCGGCGTCGACGGTGAACGTCGCCTCGTAGACGCCGTCCGCGTCGCCGTCGGTGAGCGTGACGGTGCCGGCGCCGAACGGTCCGGCGTCCACCCGCACCGAGTCGACGCCGCTCGCGTCGGTCACGCGCGCGGAGACGGTGAGTCGGTCGCCGTCGCCGACGACGCCGTTGCCGTCGGTCGCGTCGACCAGCGTCGCGTTGCTGACGGCGGGCGGCTCCGTCGACAGCGTCGTCATCGCGGCGTCCACGTAGAACGGCGACACCGTCACGTTCGCTGTGACGTTCGCGCCGTCGCCCGGTCCGGCGCCGCCCGGTCCGGTCGGCGCGCCCCAGTAGTTCAGCGTGGCGTTGACCGTGCCGGTCGCGTTCGCCGAGTCGGCCACGAACAGCCCGTCCGTCCGGAAGGCGGTGATGCGGTTCTGGTGAACCTCCACTTCGTCGCGGTCGGCGAGGTTCGAGCCGATTTTCACGGCTGCCTGCGGATACGTCGTGTTCGCGGCGCCGGCGTTCGTGAACGTGTTGTTCACCACGTCGACGTCCCGTGTCGCCGTGTCGAAGACGGCGCTGAACGGCCCTTCGACGAACACGCCGGCTTTCGTGGAGTTCGTCACCGTGTTCTGCGCGACGACCGCTCCGTCGACGCTGATGAGCGACACGGCGGACCCGGAGACGTTCGTGAAGTCGTTTTCGGTGACGGTGAGTTCACCGAGGTTCCACAGACGGAACCCAGTCGAGGCGTTCGTCACCTCGTTGTCGGCGATCGTCCACCCGGTCTTGACGTGGTCCTGGCCGCCGGATTCGCCGCCGTGGATGACGGGGTTCGCGACGTCGACGAACCGGTTGTTCGTCACTGTCAGGTCGTCCCCGGCGTTGTTCGCGTTGATGGCCTTCTCGGTGTCCGTGAACGTGAACCCTGTCACGGTGACGCCGTCCGGGTGGGCACCCGTGAAGCCGATGCCGCCGTGAATCGTCGCGCCGTCCGCGCCGACCAGCGTGAGGTTCGCGGTGTCGACCGCGACGGACTCGTCGTAGCTGCCGGCGGCGACGTGGATCGTGTCGCCGGACGCGGCGTCGTCGACGGCGGCCTGAATCGAGGCGTACGAGTCGCCGGTGTCGGTGTTCGTGACGGGGCTGACCGTCGACGCGGTGCCCGCGCCGGTGAGCGATGCGTTCAGCCACGGCGCGAACGCCACGTCGCCGGTGACCGCCGCGCCCTGGCTGCCGGCGTTGTAGCGGTTCGCGTCGGCGGCCGGGCCGTTCGCGCTCCCCCAGTAGTTCAGGGTGGCGTTCAGTTCGCCGGCGCCGTTGTTCGCGACGGCGACCGCGTCGCCGCCGGACTGGCCGGTCGTCCCGAAGTCGTTGAACTGCAGCGTCACCGCGGCGGCGTCGATGCCGGCGGTGACGTTCACGGCGACGTCGGTGTGCGTGAACGTCGTGCGGCGGACGGTGAGCGACCCGGTCGGCTCGTAGCCGAGCCCCGTGAAGTCGTTGAACTTCACGCCGGTCGTCGTGTTCGCGACGCGGCTGTCCTCGATGACGAGGCTGCCGACGCCGCCGACTTCGAACGCGCCGACGTCGCTCGTCACGTTCCGGACGGTGACGTTCTCGAACGTCGCCCGCTCGGTGTCGAACAGGCCGACCGCGGCGACGCCGCCCTCGACGACGGCGTCCTCGACGGTGACGTTCCCGGTCTCGTAGTCGTCGTCGGTGTTCGAGACGGTGTGCAGCCCGATTTCGCCCGGGGCGGCCCGAACGGTCAGGTCGCGGACCGTGACGTCGTCGACCCTGATGCGGTCGCCGCTCGTGACGTTCTCGATGCTGACGGCGGTGCCGCTCTCCGGCGCGATGACGGTCCGGCCGGCGCCGGCGCCCTCAAGCGTCACGGACGTGTCGACGACGACGCTCTCGGTGAAGGTGCCCGCGGAGACGCGGACGGTGTCGCCGGCGGCGGCGTGGTCGACGGCGGCCTGAATCGTGCCGTAGACGCTGGACCCGCCGGAGACGGTGGCGACGCCGCCCGTGAAGTTGTTGCTGGCGACGAGCGCGGCCGCGTCGAGCCCGGAGCCGGTCGTGACGTCGTACACCGGGACGTCGTAGCCGGTGAACGTGTTTCCGGCGACGGTGACGTCGGTCGGGCCGGCGTTGCCGGCGCCGGGTTCGCCGAACCGGAGCGCGACGCGCTCGGAGTCGTCCTCTGCGACGAACGTGTTGTCGACGACGGTGACGCCGGTCAGCGTCGCCGCCGGGGTGTCGCTGTCGTTGTAGTCGCCGTCGTCGCGGGCTTTGATGGCGAGCGCGCCCGAGAAGTCCCGGCCGGAGACGGCGGACGTGAACTCGCCGGAGCCGACGAACCGGGAGTCGCGGACGGTGACGTTCTCGTAGTCGCCGGCCTTGAGGTTGATGTCGAAGCCGTTGTTGTACTGGTAGGTGTCGTCGACGCCGCTGTCCTCGACGGTGATGCCGTCGAACACCGCGTCTTCGAGCTTCTCGACGTACAGCCCCTTCTTGTCGTTGTCGGCGAAGGTGACGTCGACGAAGCTGACGTTGCTCACGGTCGAGTCGCCGGGTGTGTCGTACTTCTTCGCGAAGTAGACGCCGAACGTGTTGTTCGCGAAGCGGCTGTCGGCGACGCGCAGGCCGTCGACGGACTGCGTGCTCGCGACGTCGAGGCCGGTGTTGAAGTTCCGGACCGTGACGCCGCGGATGACGACGTCGTCGGCGGCGAGCGAGATGCCGTCGCCGCCGCCGCTGCCGTTGACGACGACGGCGCCGGCGCCGACGAGCGACAGCGGCTCGTCGACGGTGAGCGACTCGTCGTACGTCCCGTTCGCCACCCGGACGGTGGCGCCGGCGTCCGCGGCGTCGATGGCCGTCTGGATGGAGAGGCCGTCCGCGACGACGTACGTCGACCCGAGGTCGACCTCGTCGCCGGCGCTGTGTGTCAGCGTCCGGACGGTCGAGCTGCTGTTGTTCGCGAGGCCGCGCGCGAGCGAGACGGCTTCGGACTCCGTCTCGGTGTAGAACACGAAGTCGTCGCCGCGCGGTCGGTGGTCAGGGTTCTGCACCGCGTAGTCGTACGCGGGCGCGTACAGCGCGCCGAGCGTCCCGCCGAACGCCTGGTCGGAGTACAGCGAGATGGACTCGTTGAGGTCGCTCGACGGCGCGACGGTGACCTCGGAGGTGTTCTCGACGAGCGTCCAGCCGCTCGGGTAGTTGTTCTTCACGCTGGTCGAGACGTCGTACAGGCCGACGCCGCCCCAGCCGTTCCCGGTCGTGTCGACGTCGTCGAGCGTCACGTTCCGGACCCCCGAGAGCGCGACGCCGACGCCGCCGGTGCCTTCGCCGTCCGCGTCGACGTTCCGCAGCGTCGCGTTTACGACGTTGTTCAAGTCGAGTTCGTTGCCGGCGGAGCCGTTGACGGCGACGTTCTCGATGGTGAGGCCGTCCACGAACGCGGCCTTGATGGTGTCGTCGGAGCCGGACTGCTCGGTGCCGTAGACGGTGAGGTTCCGCAGGGTGACGTCGCTCTGGTTGTGGACGTATATCGGCCACGACGCGCCGGAGCCGTCGACGACGACGCCGGACTTCGACTCGCCCTCGATGGTGATGCCGTCTTTCGACACGTCGACCCGGTCGCCGCCGAGGTCGTAGTACCCATTCGCGACGTGAACGGTGTCGCCGGAACTGGCACCGCTGACCGCGGCACTGAGCGTCCCTACGATGGACGCACCTGTCGTACCGGTGGCGTTTCCGGCGTACGCTGCGGTGTCGAAGTCGTTGCTCTCGAAGATGGTGGTCGTGTCGAGGCCCCCGGTGTAGTCCGCAAGGTGCCAGGTGTTGTTCGAGAAGTTGTTGCCGGTTACCTCAACGTTGGTCGAACCGGACACAGCGAGCGCACCCATGCTGTTCGATAGCGTGTTGTTCGCGACCACCGTTGTCTCGTTTGTACTGTGACCGGATAGGAGGATATCCGTCGCGAGCCAGTTTCCGGGTGTGTAGTCGTGTCCACTGACCGTGTTCTCCTTTATTATACCAACTGCAGATCCAGAAATCTGAATGCCGTTCTGCGCGGTGACGTCCGTCGGCCCTTGACCCGTTACGTCGTTGTCGATGACGCGCGCGGTGAGCCCGCTACCGCTCGCGACGAAGCCGCCCTTCTGATAATCGACGAGCGTCGAGTCTTTCATCGTGAACGTCCGCTGTTGACCGTCGAGGTTGTATACCGCGACGGCGGTGCCATGCTGGCTGCCCGAGAACTGAGAGTTCATCACGTTCTCCACGGTGACGTTCGCGATTGTGCCGCTCGCATTCGCATACGCGATGCCGTGGAACTCGACGTTTCCGTCGCCGTTGTTTGCGCCGTCGACAGTCAGCCTCCGCACGTCAGCGTTAGCGTTCTCCACGACGAGGGCGGCGTACCCGGCTTCGCCGCCAGCCGTCGTGAACGAGTGGGCGAGGGAAGACGGTGACTTGATCGTCGTCGCTTCCTCGCCCGCGCCGACGATGCTCACGTTCGTCTCGATAACGACTTGCTCGGTGTAGGTGCCTGCGGCGACGCTGACCGTGTCGCCGTCCCCGGAGGCGTTCACGGCGTCCTGAATCGACATCCCGGAGCCGACCAGGTACGTTCCCTGTCCGTCGGTGACGACGGCGTCCGGCATGGTGGCGCCAAAGGAGAGCGCGTCGGATTCGGTGGCGAAGTAGACCGTCGTGTTCGGGTAGGCGCTGGTGGTGGCTTCGTAGCCGTAGCCGTCGAGCGAGACGTTGCTGACCGTCCCGGAGATTGCGCCGACGGAGATGCCGTTCGAGTTCACGCCGGCGAGCGTGTTGCCGGAGACGTCGACGCCGTCGACGCTGCCGCCGTAGTTCGCCGCGACGGCGAGCGGCCCGGCGAACCCGGAGACGTCGTTGCCGGTGACGGTGACGTTCGCGACGGTTTCGCCGGTCGCGTCGCCGCTCTCGTCGTCGAGGACCATGATGCCCTTGTTGTGGAGGTCGGTGAATCCGGACCCGACGACGACGTTGTTCTCGATGCGGACGTCGCTGCCGGAGACCCGGATGCCCTGCGCGAACGGCGCCGACGAGCCGCGGCCCGCGGCGGCGACGCGCTCGACGGTGAATCCGGAGACGGTGGCGCCGTCGTGCGTGACTTTCACCGCCGGCTGGCCGGTGGCGCTCCCGGGCGCGTATCGAATCGTCGCGCCGTGTGGCGACTCGGCGGTCAGCGTCACGTCCTCGTCGACGACCACCTGGCCGTCGTAGGTGCCGTCGCGGACGACGACGGTGTCGCCCGCGTCGGCGAGGTTCATCGCTTCCTGTATCGTCGCGGTCGCGTTGGTCCCGACGACGTAGCCGTCGCCGACGGTGTCGCCGCCGCTCGCGCCGCTCCAGTCGTCGTCGACGTAGATGGTCGTCGGGTCGGCCGCGGCGGCGGGGGCGGCGAGCGTCGCGAGCGCGGCGACCGCGGCGAGCAGCACCGCCCGCCGAACCGCGCTGGCGTCCGAGCGCGTCATCGGTCCTCCGGCGGTGCAGGCCGCTTGTCCGCCGGCGATGTCGGTCTGTTCGCCGCCGATACTGGTCTGGTCGGGACCGTCGATTCTGGTCTGAGCTGTTCGCGCGTCCGCGGCCCGTCGTCGGGCGGCGCGGGCCGCGTCGGCTGCCGAGCCTTGTGCAGGGGAGACATCTGGTATCAACACACCCACAGATCCCCGACGGCTTATTCAATGGCCAGTTAACCCCCGCTTAACGGCTGATTATGCGTGGCGTGAGCGGCTGAACGGACCGTTTAATCGAGCGCCTCCGGAGCGGTCGGCGCGAGAAGCAGAAAATTTAGCTGTATTCTGCGTGAGCAAATCACACAGATTGATTACTCGGGTGACCTATTCTCCGCACAATGATCGCCGGTGCGTCACACTACCGCGGCAGCACCGACACTCCGGAGCTCCCGGAGACAGCAATCCACGACGTGTTGCGCAACGAGCGGCGGCGCAGACTGCTCTCGCTGCTCACCGACCGGGCGACCGCGTCCGTGAGCGACCTCGCCGAACGCATCGCCGAACAGGAGTCCGACGAGGTGCCGGCGCCGCGCGACGTCCGGCAGAGCGTCTACGTCTCCCTCCAGCAGACGCACATCCCGAAGCTCGTCAGGCTCGGCATCGTCGAGCAGGACGGGGACGGAATCCGGCTCAGCGACCGCGCGGACGACGTCACCGTCCACCTCGAAGTCGTCTCCGGGTACGACATCGCCTGGAGCGAGTACTACGTCGGCGTCGGCCTGCTCGGCCTGCTGGCCGTGCTCGCCGTGGAGGTCGGCGTTCCGGGGTTCGCCGCGCTCCCGTCGGTGTGGGTCGCGGCGCTGTTCCTCGCCGTCGTCGTCGCCTCCGCGGTCTACCAGACCTGGACGCTCGGCAGCACCGTCTTCCACCGGGCGCGACGCGACGGCGACCGCTGACGGCCAGCGGCCGGGACGACGACCGCTGACGAACACACGACGCGTCGAGTCGCCCCGTCGTGCCGCGGAGGTACGTGGCGCGCCCCGGCGACCGCGCTGACCGAGTGATTCAAGTCCAGTTGCAGGAATCCAACCACAGTGGCAACTTCGTTCGACCTGTTCGGGACGCTCGTGGCGGTCGCGCGGCCCGCCGACCCCGCGACGGCGGTCGCCGACGCGCTCCGCGACCGCGACGTCCCGGTCCCGGACGACTGGGCGGCGGCGTACCGCGAGCCGCACGTCGACGTGCCCGCCGGCGCCGAGTGCTCGCTCGGCCGGCACGTCGCGGCGGCGCTCGACAGCCGCGACGTCGACGTCGCCGAACCGGTCGCCGCGGCCGCCGTCCGCGACGCGTTCGACCGGCCCGTCACCGTCCGCGACGGCGCCCGCGACGCGCTCGCTGCGGCCGCTGACCGCGGCGCAGTCGGCCTGCTGTCGAACTGCAGCGTCCCCGGGCTCCCCGAGCGTGTCCTCGACCGCTGCGGCGTCGGCACGGACCGGTTCGACGCGGTCGTGACGAGCGTTGGGTGCGGCTGGCGGAAGCCGGACCCGCGGGCGTTCGACGCCGTCGCCGCGGCGCTCGACGTCGACTCCGCGGAACTGGTTCACGTCGGCGACGACCCGGACGCGGACGGCGGCGTCGAGGTGGTCGGCGGCCGCGCGGTGCTGCTCGACGAGTCCCGGTCGCTTCCGGCCGTCGCCCGGGAACTCCGGGCGGAGGGCGAGCCGTGAGCCTGCCCGCCGCGGCGGCCGTCGCTGTGGCGGCGCTGCTCGACGCCGCCGTCGGGGAGTTCCCGACGCGCGCACACCCCGTCGTCTGGTTCGGGGCGGCGGTCGCGCCGTTCGACCGGGAGTGGTCCCGGCCGCTGGCCGTCGGCGTCGCCGTCGCGGTCGCGCTCCCGCTCGCGGCCGCGGTCGCCGTCGCCGGCGTCGTCGCGGCCGCGGGACGGCTCCACGTTGCGGCCGCGGTCGCCGTCGCGGCGCTCGCGCTGTTCAGCGCGACGAGCCTCCGGATGCTGCTCGACGAAGCCCGAGCCGTCGTCGCGGCGACCGAAGGCGACGTCGACGCGGCCCGCGACCGGCTCCGGTCGCTCGCCGGCCGCGACCCCGCGGGGCTGTCCGCCGGCCAGATTCGGAGCGCCGCCGTCGAGAGCGCCGCCGAGAACCTCGCGGACGGCCTCGTCGCGCCGCTGGCCGCGTTCGCGGTCGGCGCGTCCGTCTCGCTGCCCGTCGCGGCCGGCGCCGCCGCGTGGGTGAAAGCCGTGAACACGCTGGACTCGATGCTCGGATACCGGTCGAAGCGCGTCGGCACCGCGAGCGCCCGACTCGACGACGCCGTGATGTGGCTCCCGGCGCGGCTGAGCGCCGCCCTCGTCGCCGCGGCGGCGCTGGACCCCGGTGCGCTCCGGCGGGCGTGGCCGCACGCGTCGACGCCGCCGTCGCCGAACTCCGGGTGGCCGATGGCGACGCTCGCCGCCGCGCTCGACGTGCGGCTGGAGAAGCCGGGCGCGTACGAACTGCCGTGCGGGCCGGCGCTGCCGACCGCGGCGGCGGCGCGACGCGGGATTCACGTCGTCGGCGCCGCGGGGCTGCTGGCGACCGCGCTCGCCGCCGCGGGGGTGGCTACGTGGCCCTGAGCGACGCCGCCGACGCGGTCCGCGGCGCGCTCGGCTTCCTCACGCGGCTCCGCGTCGGCCACGACGACGCCGGCTGGGCCGCGTTCCGCGGGTCGCCGTGGGCGTTCCCGGCGACGGGCTACGCCGTCGGCGCGCTGCTCGCCGTCCCGGTGGCTGCGGGCGTCGCGGCCGGGCTTCCGGCGACGGTCGGCGCCGCCGCGTACGTCGGCTCGGTGCTGTTGCTCACCGGCATCAACCACCTCGACGGCGTCGCCGACGTCGCCGACGCGGCGGTCGTCCACGGCGACGCCGCCGACCGGCACGCCGCGCTGAAAGACACCACCGTCGGCGTCGGCGCCGCGGCCGCGGTCGGCGTCGCGCTGCTCGCGCTCGGCTTCGGCGCCGTCGGTGCCGCCGGCCTCCCGCTCCGCGTCGCCGCCGCGGTCGTCGTCGCCGCCGAGGTCGGCGCGAAACTCGGGCAGGCCGCCGTCGCCTGCGTCGGCACCGCGACCCACGACGGACTCGGGTCGCAGTTCACCGGCCGCGCCGCCCGCAGCGACCTGCTTCCGGCGGTCGCCGTGGCGGTGCCGGCCGCGCTGCTTTCGGCGCCGTCACCGGCCGCGGCGGGCGCGCTCGCAGGCGCCGTCGTCGGCGCCGGCGCGGTGCTGTGGCGGGTCAGGCGGCTGCTCGGCGGCGTCAGCGGCGACGTGTTCGGCGCCGTCAACGAGGCCGGGCGAATCGCGGGGCTGCACGCGGGGGTGATGGTGTGGACGCTCTCGTGATGTGCGGAGGCCGCGGCACCCGGCTCGACGCCGACGCGGAGAAGCCGCTGTTCGCGGTCGGCGGCGCACCGATGGTCGACCGCGTGCGCGACGCGCTCGCGGCCGCAGACCGCGTCGACGCCGTCTCCGCCGCCGTCTCCCCGCACACGCCCGACACGCGCGACCACCTCGCGGACGACGACGCCGTCTCCGTGATTCGGACGCCCGGCGACGGCTACGTCGCCGACCTGCAGGCGGCGCTCGACGTGACGGGGACGCCGGTGTTGACCGTCGCCGCCGACCTGCCGCTGCTCGCCGGCGACGCGGTCGACGCGGTGCTCGTCGCCGCCGACGGCTCGACGACGGTGCGCGTCCCGGCGGCGCTGAAGCGCGAACTCGGCGTCAGCGTCGACAGCGTCGACGCCGGAGACGCCGGAGACGCCGGGGACGCCGCCGACGCAGCTGCGGCGTGGGTGCCGACGGGCGTCAACGTCGTCGCCGACGACGGCGACACTGCGGTCCGGAGCTACGACGCGCGGCTCGCCGTGAACGTGAACCGCCGCGCGGACGCCGCGGTCGCCGAACGGCTGCTCGCGGCCCGACGCGCGCCGGCCGGCGGGGAGGTGGCCGATGGAGCCTGACGCCGTCCGCGACGCGGCGCGCGTCCCGCACGGCGGCGCCGACGACCCGGACGTCCTCGACTTCAGCGCGAACGTCAATCCGCGGACGCCGCCGGGGACCCGCGAGGTGTACGAGGCCGCCTTCGACGACGCGACCCGGTACCCCGACGACGACGCGCCGGCGTTCCGCGCCGCCGCCGCAGACTACGTCGGCTGCGACCCCGACCGCGTCGTGCCGACGCCGGGCGGCCTCGCCGGCATCCGGCTCGCCATCGAGACCCGCGTCGGCCCCGGCGACACCGTGCTGGTCCCGGCGCCGAGCTTCGGCGAGTACGCCCGCGAAATCGAGCTGCAGGGCGCCGATCCCGTGTTCGTCCCGCACGACGAACTCCTCGACGCCGACCCCGCCGGGCACGCGATGGCCGTCGTCTGCACGCCCAACAATCCGACCGGTGAGGCGGCCGACCCCGACGCGCTGCGGGAGTTCGCGGCACGCTGCCGCGCGGCCGACGCCGAACTGCTCGTCGACGAGGCGTTCCTCGGCTTCACCGACGTCGACTCGCTGGCCGGCGCCGACGGCGTCGTCGTCGTGCGGTCGCTCACCAAGCTGTTCGGGCTCCCCGGGCTCCGCGCCGGATTCCTCGTCGCCGCCGGCGACCGACTCGCAGACCTCCAGACCGCGCGGCGCGCCTGGAACCTCGGCGCCCCGGCCGCCGCGGTCGGCGCGCACGCGATGCGGCAGACCGAGTTCGTCGCGGAGACCCGGCGCCGCGTCGCCGCCGAACGCCGCCGCCTCCGAACCGCGCTCACCGAGCGGCACGGCTTCGACGTGGCGCCGTCGGACGCCCCGTTCCTCCTCGTCGACGTCGGCGACCGCGACGTCGACGCGCTCACCGCCGCCGTCAGCGCCCGCGGCGTCGCCGTCCGCGACGCCACGACGTTCCGCGGCCTCGACTCGCACGTCCGCGTCGCCGTCCGGACGCCAGACGACAACGACCGGCTTCTGGAGGTGCTCGCCGATGTCGACGCCGATGTTTGAGGCGACGACGCGCGACGGCGTCCTCCGGCTGCGGCGGCCCGGCACGCGGTGGCTGTCGACCGGCTGGGACGGCGGCTTCGCCGACGCCGACGCGGCGTACAACGTCACGGTCCCGGACGGCTGGCACCGCGACGACCTCGCGGCGTACGTCGACGAACGCCTCGCCGCCGCCGGATTCGACGCCGCGCCCGCGTCCGGGCCGGTGCTGCTCACCGGCGTCGACCAGCGACACGCCCGCGGCGCCCGCTGCGGCCCGGTCGAAGCGGTCGTCACCGCCGGCGTCTCCAACCCCGCCGCGCTCCCGATGACGCCCGCCGGCGGCGACCTCCCGGCCGACCCCGCTGCCGACGCCGACGCCGACGCCGACGACGTCGATGCCGATTCCGATGCTGACGCCGACGCCGGCACCGTCAACGTCGTCGTCGGCACGACCCGGGCGCTCGGCGACGCCGCGCTCGCGAACCTCGTCGCGGTCGCCGCCGAAGCCAAGACCGCGACGCTGCTTCACGAAACCGGCTTCCCGGGGACGACGACCGACGCCGTCGTCGCCGCCACCGACCCCGACGGCGAGCCGTCGCGGTACTCCGGAAGCGCCACGCGAGTCGGCGCCGCCGCACGCGCCTGCGTCCGCGACGCGCTGCAGGCCACTCTCGACTCGCGATACCGGGACGCGGAGCCGCCCCGGTCGGTCGAGGACGCGGAGTACGGCGTCGAAACAGCCGTTCGGAGCGACGTGTTCGTCCCCGGGGAGTGAGGTCGGCTCCTACTCGACGAGGCTCGGAGAGGAATCAGCAGTCGGCGGTACTCGTCACTCTGTGACTGCCGTGTAGACGCCGGGGAGCTCCGTTTCCTCGACTGGCACCGCGATCTGGTCGCCTTCCGCTGCCGGCTCGTCGGTGACGATCGTCGTCGCTTCGATCGGGTCGCGACGAATGGTTGCCCAAAGGAGGCCGAGCCAGGACGGTTGCCCACCCGCCCGGCAGACCAGTACGTACCGGGATTCGGCGAGCGCTTGCAGCTCTGCGGTTCGGTCGTGCTCGCCGAGTTCGCCCGGTGGAATCACGTGCAGTACGTCGCCGCTGAACGTCTCCGACACACTCGGAGCTGACTCCGCGCCGGCAAGCCGGTGTCGATGCCGAGCCGTCCGGATTTGCCTCCAACCGGCGGTACTGCTGTCCGTTGTTTGGCCGGAGTTCGCTGCGAGAAGACAGCGGTCGCGGACGCGGAAGAACGAATCCGTCTGTCTGCCGGGAGTCTGTTCTACAGTAGTTCGAGGTCCGACGCAGCGAGGTCCGCGATCTGTTCGCGGAACGCCGGGTCCACCTCGGCATGCTCCTCGCCGTCGTGAACCCGATCGTTGTGGGTGGCGATGGCGTCGGCGATGTCGTCGACCGGCAGTCGTGACTCCGTTCCGCACCTCGAACAGATAATCGGAACCGTCGGGTCGCCGTCGCGCTCTTCGGACATATCGAGTACTGCCTTTGCACCGGCTAAAACCTCGTTGGTGCCGCACCGGCTGTGGGAGGTGTCCTTCGAGGCGACGGCGACGGGCAGCGTGAATCCGAACGCCCATCGGGGTTGCTCACCGCTGCTCGTCGGGGCGATACAGGGCCTCTTCGAGTGGCTTCCCATCTCCAGTGTGGGGAACGTCATGCCCGCGCCGTCGCTGCTGGGGCGCTGGTCGTCGTGCAGATTGAGGTGGGGGTGTGCAGGAGCACACCTGCGTGACTCACCGTGCACACGAACGTTAGTCGCCGCAAAAGCTGCTGGATTAGCTCCCCATCAGTTGGTTTCGAACTCCGCTTCTCCGGCCGCCTCGTCGACGGGCTCTTCCTCGAAGTCGAAGCCGTAGCCGTCCGCGGACTCCCCACCTGACCCGTCTGTTCGGGCGGCGAGTGCCCGCTGCTGAAGGTCGTCGATCCGTGGGACATCGGTGACGTTCGCCAGCAGCACGGTCGCCGTGATTGTCGACGCGTCAGGTCTTGGCTCGTCTCCGGCCAGCACTTCGACGGTGTCTGTCTCCTGTTCGAGGAGGTAGCGGCCGGTTTCGAATCCTTTTCGGGAGATCTTCTCGGGCGGCCCGGACAGCAGCAGCAGGACGCGGTCGGCCGAGGCGATCTCGCACGGAAGCGTGAGCCTGGATTCGAGCGCCTGGCGGACGAGCCGTTTAATCGTGGCTGCGTCAGTCGGCCCATCAGACGGTGTGCCGGCCGCCAGCCCGAGTTGCCGAAGCAGTCGGGTCAGCCACCCCGTTGTGTCGACGTCGATTTCGATCGTGGCCTGGCCGATGGTGGCGAGGCCGCCGACGTCGAGGGTCCGCTGGACGTCCGCCGGGTCGATCCGGATCTCCGAGGCCGTGGCGGGGCCGGACTCGCCGATGGCGAACAGCGACACGATTCGGGTCGCGATTTCGTCGTTAATCTCGCGGTACCGATCTGAAACGTCGTCGGCGCCTGCCCGCCAGGCTTCGTTGTCGACCGGAAACACGGTGTCTGCGAGCGGCACCATCGTTCGGACTGCGCGGGCGGCAGTGAGCGCGCGGCGGTCCGGCTCCGTTTCGGCCGGAAGCGCCCCGAGGACGTACACCGGGCACTCGTACACGGCCTGCATCTCCTCGAGCAGGACGCTTCCGACGCCGCTCCCGGTGCCGCCGCCGAGCCCGGCGACCAGCATCGCCGCGTCCACCTCCGTCTCGTCGACCAGGTCCAGCGCTCGCCGAATCTCCGGGAGTTCGTCGGTCGCGACGGCGGCGCCGGCGTCCGGGTCGCCACCGACACCTGCATCAGTAACTGCTCCACCGGCGGCACCGTCAGCGTCGCCGTCTGCCGCCGGTTCTGCGTCGTCGCGCTCAGCGTCGTCGTCGGCTGCGGGCTGCGTTACTGCTGGATGGGTGTCGCCGAGCAGGATCTGGCGCTCGTCGGGCAGCGCCGTCGCCTCGGCGAACGCCGCCGTCGTCGTGTCGAACGCGAGGACGTTGCCGGCGGTGAAATCGACGCCGGTGTCGGCTTCGGCCGTCACGAGCCGGTCGACGATGCGGGTGCCCGCGTTGCCGGCGCCGAGCAGCGCGAGCTTCATCCGCTCGCCTCAGCCGCTCCGCGGAGCGGCTCAAACGATCGGGTCCAGGTCATTGTCATCGTCGGTGATCAGCGACTCGATCTCCTCGTCGCGGACGGCGTCCTGCTCTTGGATCTTGTTCTGCGCGTCGACAGCCTGGTTCTGAATCTCCTTGATCCGCGGCGTTTCCGTGACGTTCGACAGCAGCACCACGGCGGCGAGCGTCGCCGACTCCGGCCGCGGGTCGTCGCCGGCAAGCACGTCGACGGTGTCGGCTTCGTTCTCCAGCCACTCCCGGGCGGACTCGACGCCTTTCCGCGAGATTGCCGCCGGCGGCCCGGCGAAAACGATGAGGGCGCGGTCGGCGCTCGACACTTCACAGGGGAGCGTGAGCCGAGAGTTCACGGCGCGCCGGACGAGCCCCTTGATTTTGGCGGCGTCCGTCGACTCCATCTCCGCCTCCTCGGCGCCGTCGAACCGGGAGAGCAGCCCCTCTTCGGCGGTTTCGAGCGTCGTGGACGCGTAGCCGATGGAGGAGACGCCGCCGGTGTCGAGCGTCCGCATGATGTCGCTGGAGTCCATCGCGTTCTCCCCGACGTCGGACTCGTCGACCTCGCCGGCGGCCAGCAGCGTGACGATGCGCGCCGCGAGCTCCTCGTTCATCTCCTCGTACCCCTGCTCGATGGTCTGCCCGCGGGCGCGCCAGGCGTCGTTGTCGAACGCGATGAAGTTGTCCACCTTGTTGACGAACGACTGCAGCGACCGCGCGGCGTTGAGCGCCGGCCGACCGCCCTCGTACTTCCCGGGGAGGACGCCGAGCCCGTACACCGGCTCGTCGTACATCTTCTGCAGCTCGTCGATGACGACCGGCGCGGCGCCGCTCCCGGTGCCGCCGCCGAGCCCGGCGGCCACCAGAATCGCGTCGACCTCGTGGATTTCGACGTCGTCGAACACGCGCCGAATCTCGTCGATGTCGGTCTTCGCGACCTCCGCGCCGACTTCCGCGTCGCCGCCGACGCCGTGGCCACGTGCCTTCTTGTGGGTTTCGCCGATCAGGACGCGGCGGCTCTCCGGGATGTGTTCCGGCTTCGCCAGGTCGGTGCGAGCCGTGTTGATGACCAGCGCGTGCCGGCAGAGGTTCCGGCCGGTGTCCTGTTCGAACTCGATCATCCGGTCGATGAGTTTGCTGCCGGCGTTTCCGACGCCGATGGTTGCCAGTTTCATCGGTGTTCCAGGTCGGCGGCCCGAATCTGGGACTGTCGGACGCGGCTCGGTTCCGTCGTTCGGCGGGGGATCACTGAGACCATGTAGTGCCGACCTTTCGGTACGGACGCTTATTAACGTGTGTCAGACAGGGCTCGACGAGGCGCTACACCTGTCAGCGCGCGTGCCCGCTGGACAACGCGGAGCCGAACTCGGAACGGGCCGTTCGGCGGCCGCTCCATCTGGAAACGCCCCGCTGGGTCGACCAGCACGGTTCTCGGCGCTTCTCCGCCCGAGACGTCCGCACACGCGAGAACGATTACACGTGTTCGCGGCTGTGTCCGTCTCCGACGCACCCGGGGCGGGCGTCGTGCTCCGAGCACCGCCGTTCCGGCCGGAGCGACCGGCGCCGGCGTCGGCTCCACAAAGTATTTACCGCGGATTCGACGAGTAGCCGTCTACCCCCGGATTTCGGGTGTGTCAAGCGTTGACGCGACACGGCGCTCACCACAAGACATTTATAACGAGCGGTGTTTCGTTCGCCCGTACCCCTACCCATGGTGACAGCAACTAGTATCCCTCGCCAAGTCCGCTCCGCGGGCGGTCTGGAGCAGGCGTGGGCGAACGGTGATGTCGCCGATGCAGTGCAGATCCGATCCAAACTATGACAGACTATAACGACAAAATCCGCGCGCTGTTCCTGACGGCGCTCATGGTATTCAGCGTCTTCGCTGGTACTGTGGCGTTCTCGGGTGCGGCTGCCGCGAATGCGTCCACATGGACTGCCGTGACGTCGGAAGACGTCGAAATCGGCCAGTCCTCGTATAGCCAGGACCTTGTGGTCAAAGCAGGGTTCAATAGTAACGGCACAGAGAACGTGACTCTCGACCTTAGCGGGTTCCAGAGCGCGATCAGCGTCACTGGCGCTAGTGCTTCCTCTGCGGATCCGGCTAACCTCACGGTGTCTAACGAGAACCTGGATACCGCGAATAGTGAGTTCACGTTCGACCTCAACAGCACCAACACGAACGGTGTCACCGCTAACGTCACGGTCACGCTGACGCTCGACACCACTGGTGCATCTACCAACCAGGGCACGTCGCTGACGATCTCTGCGACCGACGCAGGGACCGACGCACAGTTCCAGTTCGACGTCGTTGACCCGACGGGTGGCGACGACACGAACTTCGACCCGAATGGTCTAGTCTACAAGGGCCAGGAGCTGAAGTGGGACTACATCGCGCAGGATAACGACAACACTGGCTCCGGGAAGTACTACCTGTACAAGGGTGGCGAGACCCCGACGCAGCTGCGGCCGCTGGTGAAGAACCAGACGGCTGGCTACGTCACGGT
Organism: Halobaculum sp. D14; assembly: GCF_051195135.1. Lineage (NCBI taxonomy): Archaea > Methanobacteriati > Methanobacteriota > Halobacteria > Halobacteriales > Haloferacaceae > Halobaculum > Halobaculum sp. D14. The sequence goes on from NZ_JBNTKA010000002.1 coordinate 282,102, forward strand.
CAGTACGGCGAACCTCGCTGACGACACGCAGTACTTCATCTCGAACGACGGCGCGAGCAGTCCTGACGTGAACTTCACGGTCACGACGCAGGACCTCACCGCCGAGTTCGCTGAGGACACCGTCGGGAACGCGGCTCCCGGGACGGTCGACCTCGAAGTGACGTCCAACCAGCGCCCCGGCGCGTACGACATGTACGTGACCTCCGCGGGTCTCGAGGACGACGAGCTGTTCAGCGTCTTCGCTCGGAACAACGCCAGCCAGCCCGGTACGTACACCGTCAAGGACGTCGACGTTGACGACGACGGCGACGTCGCTGACGACGACGGTATCCTCATCGGGACCGACAAGGTCGCGACGACGAAGACGTTCACCGCGAACTTCACCGACATCGACGCCGGCACGTACAACTTCACGTTCGACGTGACGGACACGACGGCCGAGGACAACGCGTCCATCACCGTCGAGAACGTCGGCGAAGGCACGTCCGGCTTCGTCTCGAACACGGTGACCGCAAACCAGGGCGACGTTGCGAAGTTCAACGTCTCGGTCTCCGGTGCGTCCGACTACGCGTCGGTCAGCATTGGTGACTACACCTCGATCGGTTACGAGGCGAACTTCACGGTCTACGACGAGAACAACGACGGTCGCGTGACCGTCTACTTCAACACGTACGCCGCTGGCAACCCGAATGCGACTGACCAGGAGACGGTTTACCTGGCCAGCGACAGTGACGACTCGATCACGAACATCTCCCAGCACCCGAGCAACGGACTGACCGAGGTTCTTGCGACGGGTAACTACGAGCTCGCAACGGCTGCGGGCCAGCAGGTCTACTCGACGCTCGACGAGTCGCCCGACGACGTCGGGACGCTGGTGCTGAACCAGCGGTCGACCACGTCCGCGCAGATCTGGACGGCGCCCGGCTCGCTGTCGGACCTCGACACGAAGGACGACGGTTCGAGCGTGACGGCGTCGGACATCACGACGCACGTCGAGAACAACGTCGTGACGCAGGACAACCAGATCGCGAACGGTGACTACGTCATCGTGCAGGTCTCGGCGTCCGGTCTCGGCGGGATGTCCGAGGTCTTCGGTGCGCACTTCTACAACAGCTCCGACGTCGGTGGTCAGCTGACCGTCAACCAGTCGGGCAGCACTGGGAACTTCGCGCCGAAGGTCATCGACATCGCGAACTCCAGCATCTCTGTCGTCGCCGACCGGGACACCGATAACTACTACTTCGTTATCGACACCGGCTCGGCGGACTTCGACCGTACGACCGGTGAGGCCTCCGTGTCGCCGTCTGACGGCGAGACGTACAAGGCCACCTACACGGTCTCGGACGACTTCCTGCTGAAGAGCACGGACTCCGACGACCACCAGGCGGTCAACGGCACGTACGAGGCCGCTGAGCGGTCGCTCTCGATCAGCAGTGACCCGGTTCAGGTGAACGCTGCGATGAACCAGACCATCTCTGGTGACACCAGCCTGGCGCCTGGCACTGAGGTCACGGTCCGTGCGCAGTCCGACCAGGGCGTCCAGCCGGCGTTCTTCAAGTCGAAGACGGTCAAGGTCAAGCCGGACGGGACCTGGTCCGCTGACTTCGACTTCACGACGCCGGACGGCATCAACGCCGGTGACACCTTCGGTGTGACCGCCACCGCGAACAACGGCCAGTCCGTCAAGGACACCGCGGACGGTGAAGTCATCGAGGGTACGCCGAAGCCGACGACGTCGGCCGGCACGACCTCGACGACGTCGACGACGGAGCCGCCGACGACGACGTCGACGACGTCGACGACGGAGCCGCCGCAGACCTCGACGACGACTGAGCCGCCGGCGACGACGACGACGACCACGACGCCCGGCTTCACGGCCGTGCTCGGGATCGTCGCGCTGCTCGGCGCCGCGCTGCTCGCGATCCGTCGCGACTAACGTGAACCACGACTGACCGGCGTTACCGGTCACTCAACTCCGCTTCACGCGGACCTTTTCTTTCGGACGCTCCCGCCCGACAGCCGCAGCACTCTCCGACCAGAATACTGCTCGGGACAACGCCGCCGAGGTCGGGTGAGACGACAAGGGCTTTACTGTGCGGACGCCTGGTTTCAGGACATGCCGAGCGTACTCACCGACCTGTTCGCGTGGCTCGTCATCGCCGCGTTCCTCGTCGGTGCGTCGTTCGAGTGGCTGCAGCGTCGGTCCGCCGCGGGGCTCCGGCAGTCCGGGCGGGGCTGGCTGGCCGCGCTCTCAGACCGGCTCAGTTCCGCCGGCGTCGACCCGGCGCGGGCGACGACGGCCGCGGCGTGGGCGCTGTTCGCCGCGTTCTGGCTGGTGCTGTTCCCGCACTTCGCGTTCACGCAGAAGAGCTACGTCGAGGGCGTCCTGGCGCTGGCGGCCGTACCGGCGTGTCTGTACGCCGGCTGGCTGCTGTGGAACGGCCGCGACTCGCTGTTCGTGCTGTCGCGCGCCGTCGCCGCGATGGGGCTGGTGTACCTGCCGTTCGAGACGATTCCGTCGTTCACGGTCGCCGGCGTCCACGTCCCGGCGCCGAAGCGCGTCCTGATTCTGACGGTGACCGAGCAGACCGGGTTCGTGATTCGGCTGCTCGGCTACCACCCCGAGCGCGTCGAGGGGCCGGTGCTCGGCTACATGAACGCCTACCAGTTCACGACCGCCGGCGGCCACAAGCTCCTGTTCGAAATCCTGCTTGCCTGCACCGGGCTCGGCAGCATGGCGATCTTCGTCGGGCTCATCGCCGCGGTCCGCGCGCCGCTCGCCCGGAAGCTCCGCGCGCTCGCCGTGTCGATTCCGGTCATCTGGGCGCTCAACCTCGTCCGCACCACGTTCATCGGCGTCACGTTCGGCAACCAGTACCTCCAGGTGTTCGTCGACGAGGTGCTGTTCCTGTTCGGCTCGGACAACGTCTACAAGGTGTCGTACTTCGTCGCCGACCGCATCCTCAGTCAGGTGCTCGCGGTCGTCGCGCTCGTCGGCATCACCTACCTCGTCGTCCGCGAACTCCCCGAACTGCTCACGGTCGTCGAGGACGTGCTGTACCTCCTCACGAACGAGGAGTATGACCTCCGGAGCCAGGTCGACCCGGCGCACGACGCGGCGGCCGACTCCGGCTCACAGCGCCTCTGACGGTCCGGCTGACCCAGCCTCGCCCTCGCGCCCCACCGGACGCCGTTTTTTCGCCGTCGACTCAGAACTCCGGGAGCGCCTCGGCCGGGCAGCCGGCGAGCGTTTCGAGCGCTTCGGCTTCGAGGTGGTGGAGGTCGCCGGGGACGACGAGCATGTGCAGCGGGTCGCCGAAGTCGCGGTCGGCGAGCGCGCCGAGCCGGTCCGCGGCGACGACCGGGTCGGGGCTGCCGGCGCGGCCGACGACGACGCCGAGCGCGGAAGCGTCCCAGTCGTCCGCGAGCATCTCGGCTGCCGTCGACGCCGACATGTACTCGTCCGGTTCGCCTGGCTGCGGGCCGGCCGGCGACGACCCGGCGACCTTGATGTCGAGGTAGACGAGCGTGTGCAGCCCGCGGTCGCGGTTCGCGTCGATGCCGTCGCGGACGCTCTGCGGGACGCCGTCGGCGCCGTGCGCGTACGGGAACGGCAGCGTCACCGCCTTCCCGAACCGGTAGTTCTGCAGCCCGGTCAGCGACGACGCGGCGGACTGGGCGGTGACGCCGTGAATCACGCGGGTGTCGACGCCGCGCTCTGCGGCGCGCACCCGGAGGTCGACGTGCGTCGTCGAAATCATGGTGTCGCCGGCGGTGAGAAACGCGACGTCGCCGTCTTCGGCGGCGTCGAGAATCGGCTCCGGGCGCTGCTCGACGCCCTCGCGGTCGCGGACCTCGACGTCGACGCCGTGGTGCGCCGCGAGGTCGTCGACCGTGGTGCCGACGAGCCGGCTCGTGTAGAACTCCGCGAACACGCGGTCGGCGGCGCGGAGCGCCTCCCGGCCCTCGACGGTGACGGAGCGTTCGTCGTACAGGCCGAGGCCGATGAACGTGAGCATAGCCGCAGGTGCGGCGCCGCGACGCTTCCCGGTTTCGCTTGCCGTACAGGCGCTCGCGGCCGCCCCCGGATTCGCGGCGTCCCGCCCGACCTATTCGTCGTCGTCGCCGCGGAGCGACGCCGGAAGGAACCGCCGCCAGCCGTCGTCGTCCGGCGAGTGCCGCGGCGTCGGCGCAATCCACTGGCCGCGTGCGTCGATTTCCTCCTCCTGGTTGTCGCCGACGAGCGGCGGCACGACCGGAATCGCGGCGGCGAGCGCCAGCATCCCGAGCAGCAGCACCGGAATCGGCGAGACGCTCGTCGCACCGCCGCCCGGCGTCGTCGTCGCCGGCGGCTTCCCGCCCTGCTTCGTCGCCGTCGCGGTGTCACCGCCGACCCCGGCTCCCGCTGCCGTCGTCGTCACCGCGGTCACCGTCGGAGTCGCCGTCAGCGTCGCTGACCGCGTCGCGGTCGCAGTCGGCGTCGGCGTGGCCGTCGGCGTCGCAGTCGGTGTGGGCGTCGCGGTGGAGACCGCACCGCCACCGCCGCCACTGAGTCCGCCGCCGCTGCCTCCGCCACCCGACGAAGGCGTCGGTGTTGCGGTCGCGGTCTGGGTGTCGGTCGGTGTTGCGGTCGCGGTGTCGGTCGGCGTCGCGGTCGACGCGGATTCGACCGTCACGGTCGCGGTGTCGGACGCGGTGTTCCCGGCGGCGTCGGCGACCGTGAGCCGGACCGTGTACGTCCCGGTCGCGTCGAACGTGTACGAGACGGTCCGCCCGGTTTTCATCGTGTCATCGGGGAACCGCCACGTGTACGAGACGATGCGGGTGGTGGCGTCCGAGTCCTGACTCGGCGCGTACGTCGCGGATTCGTCGACGGTCACGGTGCGGTTCGCGACGGCGACCTGCGGCGCGGTCGTGTCGAGCACCACCTCGTCGGTCGTCGCCTGGTCGGTGTTCCCCTGGCCGTCGTCCGCGGTGACGGTGACGGCGTGTGCGCCGTCGCTGCCGCCGTCGACGTCGACGGTCGCCCGGTACGCGCCGTCCTGCCGGGTCAACACGACGGTGCCGGCGCCGAACGCTGAGAGGTCGGCAGTCACCTCGTCGACGTCGCCGGAGACGTTCGCGGTGACGGTGAGCCGGTCGGTCTCGTTGACGACGCCGTTCCCGTCGGTCGCGTCCGTCAGGTTCGCCGAGACGACCGTCGGCACGGCCACGTCGCGCGTCTCGTTCACCGTCAGCGTCTCGGTGACCGTCTGGCCGTCGTCGTCGGTCGCGCCACCGAGCGTCAGCGTGTAGTTCCCGTCGGTCGTGGCGTTCAGGCTCGCCCGGTACCGGTAGTCGTCGCCGGCGCTGACCTCGTCGAAGTCGCCGAACGACACCGCGGGAGCGTCCGGGCCGTCGAGCGTCAGGTCGGCGTCGGAGACGTCGTCGGTGGCGTTGAAGCCGGCGGTCAGATTCCCGTCGGCCGCGGTTTCGAGCGTGAGGTTGTACACCGAAAAGTCCGGTACTGAGACGTCGTCGGTGAGGTTCTCGTCGTCGACCTGGCCGTCCTGCGACTCCGCCCGGTCCACCGTCACGGTGTAGTTCCCGCTGGCGGCGTCCTCGTAGACGCCGGTGTAGCGGTACGGCGCCGCCGCGTCGTCGGTCGAGAAGTTCGACAGGTCGAGCATCGCGTCCTCCGGCCCGGTCACGGCGACGTCGACGCCGCCCAGCGGTTCGGAGGCGTTGAAGCCGATGGCGATGTCGGTCCCGCTCTGCGTCGTCGCGTCCAGGTCGGAGACGTTGAATCTGGCGTCCACGACGCCGGAGTCGGTGAGCCCCGGCGACGCAGCGTCGCCGTCAGTCGACGCTGCGGATTCGAGCGTCCCGTCGTAGGTGCCGTCGGCGTCCGGCGTGTACGTCGCGTTGTAGACGTAGTCGCCGCCGTCGCTGGTCTCGGTGAAGTTCGACAGGTGGAGCGTCGTCCCGTCCGGCCCGGCGACGTCGACGGTGACGGCGCTCAGCGGCTCGGTCGCCGTGAACGAGACGTTCAGCGTCCCGGGCTCGCCGACCTCCGAGCGGTTCGAGACCGTGAAGTTCGACAGCGAGAGCGGCTCGTCCTGCCCGTTCACCAGCGCGATACCGGCGCTGGTCGCCGCGCTGACGCCGTCGACGGTCCCGGTGGTGCCGGAGTAGGTGACGTAGCCGACGTTGCTCGGCGGCGACGAGGTGAGATACAGCACCTCCGGGGTGCCGTCGCCGGTCCAGTTGACGGCGGCGACCGGAACTTTCTGGGCGCCGCTGGTCAGGGTTTTGACTCCGTCAACACCGACAAGCTCCACGTTACCCGACCCGTCAACGACCGGGACACGAGCGATGCCGTCGCCGTCGAAGTCACGTGGATCACCGACCGTGCCGCTACCGGACGGCGCCTGGTCCAGTTCTCTCTCCTGTCTGGCGCTCCTGTTGTAGTAGTACAGTGTACCCTGAGCATTGTAGACGACTTCTCGGGCGCCGTCTCCGGTGACGTCGCCGACGCCCGCGACGCCAGACAACGAGGATCCGGCCTCAACGACGGTCTGTGCGGTCCCGTTGTACCACACCTGCTTCACCTGTTTCTCTCCATCTTCCACGAAGAAGACGCTCTTGTTGCCTGTGCCATCGAGGTCGCCGACGGCAATCTTGCTTTTTGAGCTCGGGGCACCCGACGCGAGGAACTTCTTCTCACCCGTCCGGTCGACCACGTACAGCTCGCCGTTGCTGTTGACGTACGGTATCTCGGCGTACCAGTCGCCGTCCATATCTGCGCCCTTCCCGATGATTTCGGCTGAGACGCCCGTCCCGATGCGGTCGCCGTCGGTGGTGACCAGCGTCAGTTCGCTGGTGCTGCTGTTGACGTACGCGAACTGTACGGTCCCGCCGGAAACGCTGTTCTCCGTCGCCGCGAGCGGCGCGCTGAGCGCCGCCGCGCCGTCGCTCGCCCGGTCGCCCGTCAGGTGTGCCGCGGCGCCGCTGACCGTCTGCCCTGCCGTGGGCGCCGCCCCCGCGGCGACCACAGCGACGACCAGCGTGCCGACCACCGCGGCCCGCGCGACGACCCGGTATCGCCCGGTGTCTGACACGTGTTCGAGAAAATACACTGGAAACACGGAAAACGCTTGTCGCCGTCGCAGGCGCGCTGACTCGGTGCATCCGGCGAATACTCTCCCGACGCGACGATTCTCACCGCAGATGTATGAGTTAATCCATCAACACATAGAAGCAGAAATTTGTGCTGCCGAGGCCGGTGCGGCGTGATTCGTCAGCGGCCGCGGGACGATGACTCAGAAGCATCCGCGGGCGGTGCGGCGGCCCGCCCCGTCTCCGGTGCGACCAGCGCCGCGGCCCGGTAGCACGCGACGTCGACGACGCCGAACGCGGTGCCGACGACGCTGCCGACGACGGCGCCGCCGGCGGTGCCGAGCAGCAACAGGTACGCCAGCACGACGACGTCGCCGGTCCCCTCCAGCAGTTCGAGGCCGGCGAGGACGACGGCGCCGGCGACGGCGAACCCCATGCCGACGACGGCGCCGCCGACCGCGCCGCGGCCGAGGAGGTGCAGCGTCTCGCCGTCGGTGCTCCGCCGGAGCCCGCCGAGCGCGAACACCCACCGCGTCGTCGCGACGACGAGCAGCCACAGGTAGCCGAACGCCGCGAACCCGGGGAGCGTCCCGAGCCCCGAGAGCGCCCCGGTGAGCGCGCCGGCCGCGTGCCCGGCGAGCACCGCGAGCAGCGCGAAGCCGACGACGTTGAACGTCGCCACCGACCACGTCTCCGCGTCCGGCAACTCAGCCATGTGCGAGCACCTCCGCGAGCACGACGACCACGAGCAGCGCACCCGTCGTCGCACCGTAGGACGCGGTGATGCGCCGGCACACGGCGTCGTCCGGGTCGTCGACGTCGCGGAGGCGGAACACGGCCAGCGACCGGACGCCCGAGCCGGCGACGAACAGCGCGACCACGGCGAGTTTCAGGGTGAACACGGCGCCCCAGCGCGTCCCGGGGCCGGGCGCGCCGAGCGCCCCGAGGTTCCCGACGCCGGTGACGACCATCACGCCCATCGCCGCCCAGAACACGCACTCGAACTGCCTGAGCAGCGGGCCGGCCGCGCGGTCGCCGACCCGGAGCCCCGCCCACACCGCCGCGGAGCCGGCGAGCAGCACGACCATGCCGAGCACGTGGACTGTCCGGACTGCGAGGTGGAGGGCACCTGCCATACGCCCGCGATTCCTCTGTCAACACAAAAACACCGGGGAGTCTACAGGTACTCGGGCGCTACTCCCCCGCTCGCGGTCCAGCCTGCCCCTTCCCGATAGCGTTCACACCTGAAGAGGCGTCCTTGGCACACCCAAACATGACCTTGTAGTCTCTGTGTGCAATTAACAGATAATATCGCTATATAGGTGAATACAGAGAAGACTTATTCGAGATTAGTGTATGAGTAGTCACTGAAGGCGCAGAACGATGAAGGGAACACAAATCCTTTGCCGAGTGGTCGGCCACGACTGGGAAGCCACCGACCTCAGAGTCACGCACGGCCGGGTCGAGTGCGGCCGCTGCGGCGACGCCGAGTGGCGGCAGAACTGAGCCGGCGCTGCGCGCTGCCACAATTCGGCGCTTCGAAAACGGCTCGTCGGCGACGGTACGGTCGTCAGAAGGCAAGCCGGTGGAGGGATTTGAACCCTCGGCCTATTCCTTACGAAGGAATCGCTCTGCCAGCTGAGCTACACCGGCGCGTGTATCAGTTCGTCGGGGGGAGACGGAAATAAGGATTCCGGAACCGCGGCGCCGTGTCCCGCTCTCACATCCGGCGGAGGCGGGCGTCGACGCAGACGTTCAGTTCGTGCGGCGCGTACGACCGGACGTCGTGTTCCGTGAGGACGTCGACGCGGTAGTCGTCGCCGGCGGCGTCGCGGATGGCGCGCTCTGCGGGGCCGTACGGGTCGGATTCGTGCTGGATGTCGTAGACGTGGAGGACGCAGTCGTCGCCGGCGAACGCGACGGCGGTGTCGAGGAACTCGGTGGCGGTGTGCGGGAGGTTCATGACGACGCGGTCGGCCCAGTCGGGGTAGTCGGCGGCGACGTCGCGGACGTCGCCCTCGACGGCGGTGACGCGGTCGGTGACGTCGTTGCGGCGGGCGTTCTCGCGGAGGTACTCGACGGCGCGCGGATTCAGGTCGCAGGCGACGACGTCGGCGCCGCGGGCGGCCATCGGCACCGCGAACGGCCCGACGCCGGCGAACATGTCGACGACCTGCTCGTCGGCGTCGACCTGCGTGACGACGCGGTGGCGCTCGGTGGCGAGCCGCGGCGAGAAGTAGACGTCGGCGATGTCGAGGAGGAACTCGTGGCCGTACTCGCGGTGGACGGTCTCGGTGCCGTCGCCGGCGAGCACCTCCCAGTCGCGGACGCGGTACTCGCCGCGGACCTTCGACGCCCGGTTCACGACGGTTTTGCAGGGGACGTCGGAGGCCATGACGGCGTCGGCGACCGCCTGCGCCGTCTCCGGGTCGTCCTCGTCGACGATGACGACGTCGCCGAGCCGCTCGTACGTCGGCTCGTACCCCAGAATCTCGGCGGGCGTCCGCGGCCGGTCGCGCTCGGCGGCGTCGCGCGCCACGACGTCGTAGTCGTCGGCGACGGCGTCGGCGTCGGTGACCGGGATGTAGATGTCGCCGTCCTCCACCTCGATTTCGCGGTCGCCGTCGAGGACGCCGCGCTCGGCGAGCCGCTCGCGGGTGGCTTCGCCGTCCTCGACGGGGACGCGGACGCACGGCACGCTCATGCCGCGAAATCGGCCGGCGGCGGCGAAAGGGCTACCGGTTCGAATCGTCGCCGGCGTCGTCGCCGTCGCCGTCGTCGTGGCCGGCGTGGTCGACGTCACCGTCGGCGTCCCGGCTGCCGGCGTCGGGCCGCTGTTCGCCGAGCGCGGTGAGCAGCGGCGTGTCGACGGCGGGGTCGCGGTTGAGCGCGGTGTCGACGCCGAACGACTCCGCGAGCGCGTCGTCCGCGAGGACGGCTTCGGGGTCGCCGGCGGCGCGGATTCGGCCGCCGGCGAGCAGGACGAGCCGGTCGCAGAACCGCGCCGCGAGGTTCAGGTCGTGGATGGCGGCGAGGGCGGCCTTCCCGTCGGCGACGGCGTCGGCGACGAGCCGGAACGTCCGGAGCTGGTGGTTGATGTCGAGGCTCGCCGTCGGCTCGTCGAGCAGCAGCGCCGGCGTGTCCTGCGCGAGCGCCCGTGCGAGCAGGAGCCGCTGACGTTCGCCGCCCGACAGCGTCGTGACGGCCCGGTCGGCGAACGCGGCGACTTCGGCGCGCTCCATCGCCCGCTCGACCGCGGCGTCGTCGTCGTCGCCGGCCTGCCCGAACCGGGAGACGTACGGCGTCCGGCCCATCTCGACGGCCTCCCGAACCGTGAACTCGAAGCTGAACGTCGCGTCCTGCGGCACCGTCGCGACGCGGCGCGCCGTCGCCCGGCGGCTCAGCCCCGCGACGTCGTCGCCGGCGAGCGCCACGCGGCCGGCGTCGGGCGTCAGCGTCCCGTTGAGCACCCGGATGAGCGTCGTCTTCCCGGCGCCGTTCGGGCCGACGAGCCCCACCAGTTCGCCCGCGTCGACGTCGAGTGACACGCCGTCGAGCACCGTGTCGCCGCCGAGCGCGACGGAGACGTCGGTGGCGCGGATGCGCGGCTGCTCCGCGTCGCCGGCGCCGTCGTCAGCGCCGCCGGCAGCGTCGCCGGCGCGGCTCGTCGCGGGGGTATCGCGACTCGCGTCGGCGTCGCCGCGGCTCACAGTTCGTACACCTCGCGCTTGCGGAGCAGGTAGAGGAAGAAGGGGGCGCCGGCGGCGGCGGTGACGATGCCGACGGGGAGTTCGGCGGCGCCCGAGCGGGCGACGGTGTCGGCGGCGACGAGGAAGGCGCCGCCGGCGAGCGCGCTGGTCGGCAGCAGGACGCGGTGGTCCGGGCCGACGACGAGCCGGAGCGCGTGCGGGACGATGAGGCCGACGAAGCCGATGACGCCGGAGACGGCGACGGCGGCCGCCGTGAGAACCGAGGAGACGGCGAGCAGCGCGCGTTTGCTGCGCTCGACGTTCACGCCGAGCGCGCCGGCGTCGGACTCGCCGAGCAGCAGCACGTTCAGGTCGCGGCTGTACGCGAACAGCACCGCGACGAGCGGCGGGACGACGAGCGCGACGGCGCCGACGTCGCCCCACGAGGCGTTGTCGAGGTGGCCCATCAGCCAGTAGACGACGCGGCGCATCGACTCGCCGCTGCGGAGCAGCAGGTACGACGTGACGGCGCCGAGGAACGTCTGGACCGCGACGCCGGCGAGCAGCAGCGTCGCGACCGGGGTGCGGCCGTCGCGGGTGGCGACGAGGTAGACGCCGAAGCCGGCGAGGAGCGCGCCGACGAACGCGGCGCCGCCGAGGCCGACGAACGGCAGACTCCCCAGCGGGCCGAGCGCGGCGACGATGGCGCTCGGCGCGACGATCCAGGCGACCGCGCCGACCGCGGCGCCGGAGGACACGCCGACGATTGACGGGTCCGCCATCGGGTTCCGGAAGAACCCCTGCATGACGGCGCCGGCGGACGCGAGCGCGACGCCGACGAACGCGCCGAGCAGGATGCGCGGCAGCCGGACCTGCATGACGATGGTGCTGTTCACGTCGGAGACGGGGAAGGAGAACGGGTGGGCGTACCGGAGCCGGACCGGGAGGCCGGCGGCGTCCGCGCCGACGCCGCCCGCGAGGTCGACGCCCACCGGGACGGCGACGCTGTTCGCGAGCACGGCGAGGACCGTGCGCGCCGGGATGGACACCGGGCCGACGCCGGCGCTCACCGTCACGACGGCGGCGAGCACGCCGGCGAGCACCGCGGAGTAGGCCGCGGCGCGGCTCCAGGGACGCATCGATAACTCAACCAGAGTTGGTTTAGGTACATATTTATTGCTTTCTCCGTAGAAACGAGTATGCGACAGTTCACAGCGATTCTCGTCACCGCCGCCGTCCTGCTCGCCGGCGTCGCGCCAGCGGCCGGCGCAGCGGGCGCAGCGGGCACAGCGGCCGGCGCAGCACCGGCCGGCACGGACGCCCCGCTCCAGCAGAGCGGCGGCGCGGCGCAGTGTTCGTTCCCGTTCACGGCGACCGACGCCACCGGGACCGAAGTGACCGTCGAGGAGAAGCCCGAGCGCGTGACGACGCTCGCGCCCAGCGCCGCCCAGACGATGTGGGAGATCGGCGGGAAATCGCAGGTCGTCGGCGTCTCCAGGCACGCGACCTACCTCGACGGCGCCGAGTCGCGGACGAACGTCTCGGCGGGCTTCTCCGTCAGCGTCGAGGCGGTCGTCGGCACGAACCCGGACCTCGTGCTGGCGCCGAACGTCATCCCGACTGACACGGTGACCGCGCTGCGGAACGCCGGGCTGAAGGTGTTCTACATGTCCGCCGCCACCAGCGTCGCGGACGTCCGGAACAAGACGACGCTCATCGGCCGCCTCACCGGGAACTGCCGGGGCGCCGCCGAGGCGAACGCCTGGATGACCGCGAACGTCGACGCGGCGGCGCAGGCGACAGCCGACGTCGAGCCGGTGCGGGCGCTCTACCCGCTCGGCGGCGGCTACGTCGCCAACACCGGGACGTTCATCTCCGCGATGATGCGGGCGTCCGGCGCCGAGAACGTCGTCGCGGAGGCGAACGTCTCCAAGCTGTATCCGCAGCTCAGCAGCGAAGTGATTCTGCAACTGCAGCCCGACTGGCTCGTGTTGAGCAGCGGCTCGTCGTACCTGCTCTCGCAGGAGCCGTACGCGAGCACCCCCGCGGTGCAGAACAACAACACGGTGACCGTGAACGCCAACTACCTGAACCAGCCGGCGCCGCGGTCGGTCGTCATGGCGGTCCGGACGATGACGAAGGCGTTCCACCCCGAGGCGGCCGCATCCGCCGAGTTCGAGACGCGCGCCGAAGTCGAAGCGTCGATGTCGACGCCGACGCCCGAGCCGACCACCGCCGCCTCGACCACGGCGACGACCGACTCGCCGGCCGAGTCGACCGCGACCACCGGCGCCGGCTTCGGCTTCGCCGTCGCCGCGCTCTCCGTCGCCGTCGCGGCGCTGCTCGCACGCCGCCGATAGCACCCTTTTTCCGCGCGGGCCACGGCGTCCCGGTATGGTCGAAAACGTCCTGTGGCCTGCGTACTTCGACGCGGCGCTCACCCGCTCTGCGGGGCGGCGCGTCCCGGCGGACCTCGCGGTCGCGGAGCCGACGGTGGACGAGATCGCGAAGGCGGTCCAGCAGGTCGGCTACGACGCGAAAATCGAGCGGGACGCGACGTACAGCCGCGAGTACGAACAGCGCGGCCGCGTCCTCGTCACCGGCACCGAAGAGACCGCGAAGAACGACCTGGTGCAGGCGGTCGGCGCCTACCTCGGCGTCATCCGAGGCGACTGAGGTGCCCCGATGAGACGCGTCGGCGAAGTCGTCCGGACGGCGCAGGGGCTCGCCGTCGTCCGCGTCCCGCCCGACACCGACCCGGTCGACGTCGGCGCGGAAGTCGTCGACGAGTCGCTGACCAGAGTCGGCTGGGTCGTCGACGTGTTCGGACCGGTCGACCGGCCGTACGTCGCGGTCACCCCGACCGACGAATCGCGGCTCGCCGGGCTGCTCGGCGAGAAACTGTACTCGCGGTAGGGTCACGTCACGACAGTCGTCCATCCACGGCGCTCGCCGTATTCTTCCGGGCGTTCAGCCAAACACTCAAGAATCGCGTGCGCTTACCGATTCAACTGCTCCAGCTTCAGTACCATTCTGAGTGACATCCTCTCCGCCGTAAACGGCGAGGTTTTAGCGCCTATTCCACCCAGATAAATGGCTTGAACGTCCTTCTATCCGCGTGCAATGGGCCTTCCCGGATTGATTCTCGGTATACTGACGTTTGGTACAGGCGCTGTTGGGCCGATGCGTACGGAGCGCCCGAGTGGTTCACTGACTACTCCTGACCCAAGGGCTAAGCCGTGTCAACGCTAACGTTGACGTGACGATGGCGACCGCTGATGAGCAGATCCGGGTGAGCGACCGTGTGAAGCGGGAACTCAACCGCCTCCGGCGTGAGGGAGAGAGCTACAACGACGTCCTGGAGCGCGTCCTCGACGAGGACCGCGTCGGCGACTTCTACGACGGGTTCGGCCGCTGGTCCGACGAGGAGGCCGAGCGCGTCCGTGAAGGGCGTCGGAAGTCGAAGGAGAAGCGGAAGCAGCGGATGCGAGAGCGGACTGAGGACGCTACATGAAGGTCCTCGACGCGACGTTTCTCATCGACTACCTGGACGGCGTCGAAGCGACGAAGGAGTTCTACGAGGCGGCTGGAGCCCAGAACGAGCGTTGGGTGATGCCCGTCCCGGCGTACGCCGAGGCACTTGTCGGTGAGGGGAACCTCCCGAACGGCGACGTCGCCGGCGTTCGTGCTGACTTCTCGTGGGGAGAGAAGTACGAGGTGGACGAGAGGACGGCAGTGACAGCGGGGGAGATCGCGGACGAGGTCGCCCCGGGCGGGCCGTACCTAGACGGTCTCGACGCACTGATCGCAGCGGTCGGGCGTGAACTGGACGCGCCGGTTGTTTCTGCCGACGGTGACCTCACCCACGAGGAGACGAAGAAGGTCGTTGACGTCGAAGAATACTGACCGGGCAGACTGACAGCACGGCCCCTCGACTGACAGCACGACCGTATTGTCGGCCACCAGTTTTGATGACCGTAAACTGGTAGGCGTGTGAGCGGTACGTTCGCACACCTACTTGCCGATTTAGCCGTTTCAGTTTCAGGCACCGATAGTGTTCAGATACGGATGAAGGGTGAGGCTGAACGATTTATGAGTGTTCTATGCTCGAAACCGACCGTATCGACGGTAGTGCCGACTGCTTCGAGTTAGCGTTTCTGGAGCGTTGACTACCCGGCCAAACGCTTATTCGACGCCTACCGCTATTCGTAGCTAAGATGGCCAGTTCGACCAGAGACGGCGGGGACCACACCGACGAGATTCGCCTCTGGCGTGAAGACGACTGGTGGGTGGCTGAAGACGTCGAAACCGGCGTCACGACACAGGGACAGTCTCGGGCGGTCGCGCTGGAGAACCTCGACGAGGCAGTTGCGCTGAACGAAGGCGATGTCGGCACCGAGCCGAGCGACGAGGAACTCCGTGAACTCGGCATCGACCCGGCGGACAACACGACGGGAGAAGACGAACCGCCGGACGTACTCGACTGATGGGGGGCGGGCGTTCTCGGGGCGGGAGGTCGTGAAGGCGCTGGTCAACGCAGGCGGCTTCGAGTGGCGACGGACCGCTGGCGACCACGCACAGCTCTCCTACGAACATCCGTCGAACGACAGTGACCAGCGGCGCGTCACGGTTCCGTTGCACGACGAACTCCGGACGGGGACGCTGCGCAGTATCGCGAAGCAAGCCGGAGCGAACGACTTCGACGCGTTCTGCGACTGGATCGACCGGAACGGGTGACCCGTTCGGTCGACGGTCCGCAACCCCCAACACTGACCGGTCCTCGCCGCCCGGTCTCTGCGGCGGATTCGGGCGCGTCATCTCGTCAGGCTTTACCTGCGTGGGCGCAAACGCCGCCGTAATGGCACAAGCAGCCGAGCAGGGCGAACTCGTCCCCGTCATCGGGCTGGAGGTCCACGTCCAGCTCGAGACGGAGACGAAGGTGTTCTGCGGGTGTTCGACGGAGCCCGCCGAGGACGAGGCGCCCAACACGCGCGTCTGCCCGGTCTGTCTCGGGCTCCCCGGGGCGCTCCCCGTGCTGAACGAGGCGGCGGTGGAGGCCGCCGTGAAAGTCGGGAAGGCGCTGGACGCCGACATCCCCGAGCAGACCCGGTTCCACCGGAAGAACTACTACTACCCCGACCTGCCGAAGAACTTCCAGATTACGCAGTACGACGCGCCGCTGTGCGCCGACGGCACGCTGTCGTTCAGCCACGAGGGCGACCGGCACGAGGTGTCGGTTCGGCGCGCCCACCTCGAAGAGGACCCGGGCAGCATCCGGCACGTCCGCGACGGGACGCAGGACCTCGACGTCCGGACGACGTCGGTGGACCGCGCGGACTACACGCTCGTCGACTACAACCGCGCCGGGACGCCGCTGATGGAGGTCGTCACGGAGCCGGACTTCCGCGACCCCGCCGAGGTCCGCGCGTTCCTCGAGAAACTGGAGGAGGTGCTGGAGTACCTCGGCGTGTTCGACGCGTCCCGCGACGGCAGCCTCCGCATCGACGCGAACCTCTCGATGATTCCGGAGTCGGAGATCCGCGACGACGGCACCATCCCGGAGGAGACGCTCGAATCCGCGAACCGGACCGAGGTGAAGAACATCTCCAGCCACAAGGGCGCCCAGACCGCGCTGAGCTACGAGGAGAGCCGGCAGGAGAACCTGCTGCGCCGCGGCAAGGCGGTCGAACAGGAGACGCGGCACTTCAACGAGACGCACGGCAACACCATCTCGATGCGGTCGAAAGAGGAGGAGAAGGACTACCGGTACTTCCGGGAGGCCGACCTGCCGCCGCTGCAGGTCGCCCACTGGAAGGAGGAAATCGCGATTCCGGAGCTGCCCGACGCCCGCCGCGCCCGGTTCCGCGACGAGTACGGCCTCGACGAGGAGGCCGCCGCGAAACTCACGTCCCGGAAGCAGGTCGCGGACTTCTTCGAGGCGGTCGCCGCCGAGTTCGACCCGTCGGTCGCCGCGACCTGGGTCGCCGACAACCTCCTCGGCGAACTCCACTACCGCGACATGACAATCGACGACGTCGACGACCGGCTCGACGAGTTCATGCGGCTCATCGAGCTGGTCGACCAGGACGAACTCACCGTGAAGAACGCGGAGGAGACCGTGCTGCGCGCGATGCTCGACGAGGGCGTCGCCCCGGACGAGGTCATCGAACGCGAAGGGCTCGGGAAGGCCGGCGAGAGCGAAGTCGTCGACGCCGTCCGCGACGCCATCGAGGAGAACCCGGACGCCGTCGAGGACTACCACGAGGGCGAAGGCGGCGCGCTCAACTACCTCGTCGGCCAGGTGATGCAGCGCACCGGCGGCTCGGCCGACCCCGGCACCGTCAACGAACTGCTCCGCGACGAACTCGAATCGTAGCGCGGCGACCCGGGCCGTCCCGCGGTGTCGATTCGCCCCGTGGCGACTCGATTTCTCCTGCGGCGCGTCGCGGCGCTTCTCTCGGCTGTTCTGCGGCGTCGCGGACGGGTCGCCGGTTCCCGGAGGGTTTTGGGTGCTGGGGGAGCCGGGACCGGTATGCCCGAAACCGCGGACGACCTGCACACGATGACGTGGGAGGACGCCGGCGAGTCGCTGCTGTCGGCCGACTGCGTGATTCAGCCGACCGGCAGCACCGAGCAGCACTCCACGCACCTCCCGGTGTCCGTCGACACGCTGCGCGCGGACCACCTGTCGGCGGAGCTGGTGGACGCCGCCGCCGACCACGACCTGGAGTTCGTCCGGCTGCCGACGCTGCCGTACGGCGACTCCGAACACCACATGCGGTTCCCCGGCACCGTGACGCTGAGCCAGGACACCTACAAGTCCGTCCTCGTCGACGTCGGCGAGTCGCTCGCCGCCCACGGCGTCGACCGCGTCCTGTTCTTGAACTGCCACGGCGGCAACAAGCAGGCGCTCGACCTCGCCACCGACCGGCTGAACCGCGACACCGACCTCGCGGCGCACTTCGTCCACTGGACCGACTTCGCCCGCGACGAACTCGAAGCCGAGTTCGGCGACGACTGGGGGCACGCCGGCGACCACGAGACATCGTTCGTGGAACTGTTCCGCCCCGACCTCGTCAAACAGGAGAAGAAGCAGCCGCAAGACGCAGCCGAGATGCCGAAGACCCGGTCGTGGACGTACTTCGACGACGTCACCGAACTCGGCGGCCTCGGCGACCCGACGAACTCCGACCCGGAGTTCATGGAGGACGTCGTCGCCGACACCACTGACAGCATCCTCTCGGCGCTGCGCGACGACATCGACGACGGCTGGTGAACCGCGAACGGGAACTCACGGCCGGCGACCGACGCGCGGAGCGGTCCGTAGCGGTGCGTGGCGGTGCGTGAGGAAGCGAAACGCGGCGAGTCCGGAAATTAGTTCTGCGGGTGTTCAGGCGGCGACGTCGTCGCCTTCGGGGTTCGAGGGTCGGCCGGCGGGGCCGGTGCCGGTGTCGCCGTCGCGGCCGTCGTAGCGGGCGCGGACGACGGTGACGACGGCGCCGACGCCGACGAGCGTCAGGGCGAGTCGGAGCAGGCCGCCGCCGGGGACGAACTGTGTGAGTGCGACGACGAGCAGCCCGACGGCGAGCGCCCGCCACGCCGAGTCGCTGTCGGCGTCGGCGTCGGCGTCGGCGTCGGCGGCGCGGAGCGCCCAGGCGCCGAACGTGTACGCGCCGAGCACCAGGCCGGCCCACAGCAGCAGCGCGTACGCCGCGCCGCCGAGCAGCGCCAGCGGGATGCCGATGACGGTGACTGCGACCAGCACCAGCGCCAGCGGGACGCCGACGAGCGCGAGCAGCCCGATGCCGCCGCTGCGCGCCGCGTCGGTCAAGCCGGCGTCGCGGACGTCGGCGGCGAACTTCGGGGCGACGAGGACGAACAGCGCGCCGAGCGCGAGGTGGGCGAGCGTCCGGTAGGCGACGCCGACCCACGACGGGACGGCGAACAGGCCGCCGGGGCCGCCGTCGAAGCCGACGACGCTGCCGCCGTAGCCGAGGTCGGCGCGGCTGACCGTGCCGGCGACGCCGCTGCCGGCGTACGCGAAGTCGTCGGAGTCGTACGTGACGCTGCCGCCGACGGCCGCGGTCGGGCCGATGCGGACGCGGTCGGCACCGATTCGGACGTCGCCCGCGACGGCGCCGTCGATGACGACGTCGCCCGCGCCGACGTCGAGGGCGCCGCCGACGACGCCGGACTCGCGGAGCGCGAACGCGCCGGCGCCGACGTCGACGTCGCCGTCGACGCGGCCTTCGATGGTGACGGCGCCGCCCGACCCGAGGAGGTCGCCGGTGACGACGCCGGAGGGCGCAATCTGGACGGTGCCGCCGACGGCGTTGACGTCGCCGTCGACAGTCCCGTAGACGACGACGGTGCCGCCGACCGCGTCGAGGGTCCCGTCGACGGTTTCGCCGGCGGCGACGACGACGGCCCCGCCGACCCGCTCGTCGGCCGCCGCCGGCGCGACGGCGACGAGGAGGACGACGAACAGCACCGCGAACAGCCGCGAAACGGAGAGGTTCATGTTCGGCTGTCCCGACGCCGCTGGAGACGATAAACTAGCGTCGGATGCGTGCTATCTCGGCGCAGCCCGCTGCTGCGCGGCGAATCCGGGCGGGTCGTCGCTGCGGTCGCGGCGCCGTCAGACGTGCTCGTCGAGGAACGACGCGATGGCTTCGAACTCCTCGATGCGGTTCTCGCGGGACGTGGTGTGGTGGCCCTCGTCGTCGAACACGAGGTGCTCGACGGGGACGCCCTGCTCGCGGACCGCGTCGACGACCTGCTCGGTCTCCTCGACCGGGACGCGCGGGTCGTTGGCGCCGTGCTGGACGAACAGCGGGCAGGCGACGTTGTCGATGTGGGTGAGCGGCGACACCGACTTGAGGAAGTCGTAGTCGTCGTCGAGGCTGCCGTACTCGGCTTCGCGGTGGCTGCGCCGCCACTCGCCGGTGTTCTCGAGGAACGTCGTGAAGTCCGCGATGCCGACGAAGTCGACGGCGGCCGCCCACAGGTCGGGGTACTCGGTGATGGCGGCGAGCACCATGAAGCCGCCGTACGACCGGCCGTAGGCGACGACGCGGTCGGTGTCGGCCGCCGGCCGGTCGGCGAGCCAGTCGACGGCGGCGGCGACGTCCGCGACCGAGTCCATCCGTTTTTCCACGTCGTCGAGGTGGCTGTACGCCTTCCCGTAGCCGGCGGAGCCGCGGACGTTCGGTTCGAGGACGGCGTAGCCGCGGTTCACGAAGAACTGCTTCACCGGGTAGAACCACGGGCGGCGCTGGTGCTCCGGGCCGCCGTGGATGTCGACGATGACCGGCGCCGGGTCGTCGGCGTCGGCCGCCGGCGGCGCCGTCCAGTACGCCGGAATCTCGCGGCCGTCGAACGTCTCGTAGTGCACCGTCTCGGCGTCGTGGAACGCCGCGGACGGCAGGCCGTTCGTGCCGACCGGCGTCCAGTCCGTGCCGTCCGCGTCGTCGAACGCGGCGACGTGGACGCCGTACGGCTCCGTCGGCGCCGTGTGGGTGTACGCGTAGCGCGCGGCGTCGCCGTCGAACGCGACTCCCTGCACGACGCCGTCGACCGTCGGCGCCGCGGCCGCGGTGAACTCGTCGCCGTCGAGGACGCCGGCGCGGACCGCCGAGTAGCCGCCTTCGTTCACCGTGAACGCGCAGCGGCCCGTCTCGCGGTCGTACGCGAACGAGTCGACGTCCCAGGCGTCGGTGCCGGGTTCGCCGAGCGCGTCGTCGTGGCCGGCGACCGGCGTGATGGCGGTGGCGCCGTCGGCGCTCTCCGCCGGGTCGACGCGGGCGACGTAGGCGGTGTCGGCGCCGTGGTTCGTGACGCAGTAGAGCCCGCCGTCGTCGCCGAAGTGGACGTGGCTGTACGTCGCCTCCGAGCCGTCCGACAGCGTCGTCGACGCCCCGATGTCGAGGTCGAGCACGGCGAGTTCGTCGTCGTAGCTGCTGTGCGGCTTCGTCACGGCGAGCAGTTCGCCGTCCGGGCCGAACGCCTCGACGGAGAGCCAGCCGCCCGGCCCCTCGTACACCAGTTCGGGGTCGCCGTCGAGCCGCTGGACGTACACGTCGAACCGGCCGTCCGCGTCGCGGTTCGCGGTGTAGGCGACGCGGTCGCCGTCCGGCCCCCAGGCGCCCCAGTCGTGTTTCGACTCGGGGTCGTCGGTGAGCGCCGAGTCCGCGCCGGTGTCGAGGTCGTAGTGGCGGAGCTGGTCGCGCTCGTCGCTCCCGCGGTCCATCGCGTACACGAACGCCTCGTCGGTCGGCGACGCCGCGACCGCCGAGACGCGCTCCTCGTGCGGCGTGAGCCGCGTCGGCCACGTCCCGGCGGCTTCGGTCGTCCACACCTGCGGCGTCCCGGACGTGTCCGCGAGGAACAGCAGCCGGCCGGCCGGCGTGAACGTCGGCGAGTCCACGTGTTCGATGGCGAGGAAGCGCGCGACGCCGTAGTCGGGGGCGGCGCCGCCGCCAGCGTCGTCGGTGTCGGAGTCGCTCATGGCTGTACCGCCGACGGGCCGCGGGTAAAGGATTGGGCCACCGGCGAACCGGGCTGGCGGGGAACCGGACCGCCGACGAATCGGGCTGGCGGGAACCGAACCGCCGGCGAACCAGGTCGCCGACGAACTCGCGTGACCCTTCAGTGGCCGTTCCGTGGTCGTTCCGGGGCGGGAGTTCCGAGCGCGAAACCTTTAGAAGGTGAATCGGCCTATCTTCCCGCAACGAATGGAGCTCATCATCACGGAGAAGGACAACGCCTCGCGGCGGATCTCCGAAATCCTCTCCGGCGGGTCGTACGACTCCGAGCGGCAGGCCGGGGTGAACGTCTACCGGTGGGGCGGGACGCGCTGCATCGGGCTGTCCGGCCACGTCGTCGGCGTGGACTTCCCGCCGGAGTACGACGACTGGCGGGACGTCGAGCCGGTCGAACTCATCGACGCGCCGGTGCAGAAGCGGCCGACTCAGGAGAACATCGTCCGGGCGCTGCGGCTGCTCGCCCGGAACGCCGACCGGGTCGTCATCGCGACCGACTACGACCGCGAAGGCGAACTCATCGGGAAGGAGGCGTACGAACTCGTCCGCGAAGTGAACGAGGACGTCCCGGTTGACCGCGTCCGGTTCTCCTCCATCACGGAGCGGGAGGTGACGGAGGCGTTCGAGAACCCCGACGACATCGACTTCGACCTCGCGGCCGCCGGCGAGGCACGGCAGGTCATCGACCTCGTGTGGGGCGCCGCGCTCACCCGGTTCCTGTCGCTGTCGGCGCGGCAGCTCGGCGAGGACTTCATCTCCGTCGGCCGGGTGCAGGGGCCGACGCTGAAACTCATCGTCGACCGCGAACGCGAAATCCAGGCGTTCGACCCCGACGACTACTGGGAGCTGTTCGCCGACCTGCTGAAACGCGACGGCAACGTCGCGGACGACGCAGACGACGCCGCGGACCAGGCGTTCGAGGCGCAGTACTTCTACGAGGACGACGACGGCACGGAGGCCGAACGCGTCTGGGACCAGGTCGTCGCCGAGCAGGTGTACGAGGCGCTGTCGGCCGCCGACTCCGCGACCGTCGACTCCGTTCGGCGCCGCACCCGGACGGACGAGCCGCCCGCGCCGTTCAACACGACGCAGTTTATCCGCGCCGCCTCCTCCATCGGCTACTCCGCTCAGCGCGCGATGAGCATCGCCGAGGACCTCTACACCGCCGGCTACATCACGTACCCGCGGACCGACAACACGGTGTACCCGGACGACCTCGACGAGCGCGACCTGCTCGACGACCTCAGCGGCGCCCGGCAGTTCGGCGACGACGCCGAGTCGCTGCTCGACCAGGAGGACATCACGCCGACCGAGGGCGACGAGGAGACCACCGACCACCCGCCGATTCACCCGACCGGCGAACTCCCGTCGGCGTCCGAGCTCTCCGAGGACGAATGGGAGGTGTACGAGCTGGTGGTGCGGCGCTTCTTCGCGACGGTCGCCGCGGACGCGACGTGGGAGCACCTCCGCGTCGTCACGCAGGTCCCGGCGGCCGACGCCGGCGTCAACGACGACGACACGCTGTCGCTGAAGAGCAACGGGAAGCGGCTCGTCGAGGCCGGCTACCACGACGTCTACCCGTACTTCTCCACGAACGAGAGCTACGTCCCCGGCGTCGAAGAGGGCGAGACGCTCTCCGTGTCGGACACCCGGCTGGAGGAGAAGCAGACGCAGCCGCCGCGCCGGTACGGCCAGTCACGGCTCATCGAAACCATGGAGGACCTCGGCGTCGGCACCAAGTCCACCCGCCACAACGTCATCCAGAAACTGTACGACCGCGGCTACATCGAGGGCGACCCGCCGCGGCCCACGAAGCTCGCCGAGGCGGTCGTCGAGGCGTCAGAGCAGTTCGCCGACCGCATCGTCAGCGACGAGATGACGGCACAGCTCGAACAGGACATGCAGGCCATCGCGCGCGGCGAGAAGACGTACGACGAGGTCGCCGACGAGTCGCGCGAGATGCTCGACGCCGTCTTCGACGGCCTCACCGACTCCCGCGAGGAGGTCGGCGACCTGCTCCAGACGTCGCTGAAAGCCGACAAGCAGCTCGGCCCGTGCCCGGACTGCGGCGAGGAGCTGCTCGTCAGGAAGAGCCGTCACGGCTCCTATTTCGTCGGCTGTGACGGCTACCCGGACTGCGAGTACACGCTGCCGCTCCCCTCCACCGGGAAGCCGCTCATCCTCGACGAGGAGTGCGACGAACACGGCCTCCACCACGTCAAGATGCTCGCCGGCCGCAAGACGTTCGTCCACGGCTGCCCGCAGTGCAAGGCCGACGAGGCCGACGAGGAGGAGGACATCGTCATCGGCGACTGCCCCGAGTGCGGCGACGAGCACGCCGGCGAACTCGCCATCAAGCGGCTCCGCAGCGGCGCCCGCCTCGTCGGCTGCACCCGCTACCCTGACTGCGAGTACTCGCTGCCGCTGCCGCGCCGCGGCGACATCGAAGTCACCGACGAGGAGTGCGACGAACACGGCCTCCCGCACCTCGTCGTCCACTCCGGCGACGAACCCTGGGAGCTCGGCTGCCCAATCTGCAACTACCGCGAGTACCAGTCCCGGCAGGCCGGCTCCGAACTCGAAACAATCGACGGCATCGGCGCCAAGACCGCAGAGAAACTGAAAGACGCCGGCGTCGAAGACGTCTCCTCGCTCAAAGACGTCGAACCCGACGAACTCGCCGCCGACGTCGACGGCATCGGCCCCGACACCGTCCGCGACTGGCAGGCGAAAGCGGACTGACCCGCTCCGCGCCTCGTCGACACCTGCGCCGGCCGTCGCCGGACGACCGGGAATCGTCGTCCGCGACGCCCGCCGGACACCCGCAATCCGCGCCCTTTTTAGCCCTCCTCAGACCATGCCTCGCCACGAATGAGTACGCCGTGGGACGACTGGGACCACGTTCTGAAAGTGGATCCCGACAAGGAGCTTTACGGGGACGACACGTTCGCGGACGTCTGCGAGACCGGCACCGACGCCATCGAGATCGGCGGCACCCTCGACATCACGGAGGAGAAGATGAACCGGGTGGTGGCGGCCTGCGCCGAACACGACGTGCCGCTGTTTCAGGAGCCGTCGAATCCGGGCGTCGTCACCGGCGCGGACGCGCTCGACGGCTACCTGATTCCGACGGTGTTCAACGCCGGCGAGCCGTTCTGGATTACCGGCGCGCACAAGGAGTGGGTCCGCATCGCCGACGAGATGGACTGGGACCGGACGCACACGGAGGCGTACATCGTGATGAACCCGGACGCGTCGGTCGCAGAGCTCACAGGCGCGGACTGCGACCTCGACGCCGAGGAGGTGGCGGCGTACGCCCGCGTCGCCGAGCGGATGTTCGGCCAGGACATCGTCTACGTCGAGTACTCCGGCACGTTCGGCGACACCGACGTCGTCGGCGCGGCGCAGGACGCGCTCGACGACGCCACGCTGTTTTACGGCGGCGGCATCCACGACTACGACTCCGCGAACGAGATGGGCCGCTACGCCGACACCGTCGTCGTCGGCGACCTGCTGCACGACGAAGGCGTCGACGCCGTCCGCGAAACCGTCGACGGCGTCAAGGACGCATACGAATAGGCGTCGTCGCGGCCGTCGCTGATTCACATCGTCGTTCGGGAGGGTCGGTGTCGGGAATCGACCGACTTTAAGCCCCGCACGCCGGAACAGCCTCGTATGGAAGGTCGAACCTACACGGCCGACGCCGAGCCGGGCGACGAGGTCACCGTCGCCGGCTGGGTGCACGAAAAGCGGGACCTCGGCGGCATCGCGTTCCTCATTCTGCGCGACACCTCCGGGAAGATCCAGGTGAAATTCGAGAAGGACGAGATGGACGACGACCTCGTCGAAACCGGGCTGGACGCCCACCGCGAGTCGGTGCTGTCCGTCTCCGGCACCGTCAAGGAGGAGCCGCGGGCGCCGACCGGCGTCGAGGTCGTCCCGGAGTCCATCGACGTGCTGGCCGCCGCGGACCCCGAACTGCCGCTCGACCCGTCCGGGAAGGTGGACGCGGAGCTTCCGACGCGGCTCGACAACCGCACGCTCGACCTCCGGAAGGACGAAGTGAAAGCCATCTTCGAGATTCGCGCCGAGATTCTGCGCGCCGCCCGCGACACGTTCCGCGCGCTCGGCTGCACAGAGATCAACACGCCGAAAATCGTCGCGACCGGGACCGAGGGCGGCACGGAGCTGTTCCCCATCACGTACTTCGGCGAGGAGGCGTTCATGAACCAGAGCCCGCAGCTGTTCAAGCAGCTGATGGCCGGCTCCGGGCTGGAGCGCGTCTTCGAAATCGGCCCGATTTTCCGGGCGGAAGAGCACAACACGCCGCGGCACCTCAACGAGGCGCACAGCATCGACTTCGAGGGCGCGTTCTGCGACCACCACGAGGCGATGGACGCCGCGGAGGCCGTCACGACCGCCGCCTACGACGCCGTCGCGGAGAACTGCGAGGAGCAGCTCGAAGCGCTCGGCATGGCCGAGGAGTTCGACGTGCCGGA
Source organism: Halobaculum sp. D14 (assembly GCF_051195135.1). Taxonomy (NCBI): domain Archaea; kingdom Methanobacteriati; phylum Methanobacteriota; class Halobacteria; order Halobacteriales; family Haloferacaceae; genus Halobaculum; species Halobaculum sp. D14. The sequence goes on from NZ_JBNTKA010000002.1 coordinate 307,929, forward strand.
CGGCGACTTCCCGCGGCTGAGCTACGAGGAGGCGCTCGAACGCATCAACGCGACCGGCGAACTCGACGAGCACCTCGTCTGGGGCGACGACCTGTCGACTGAGGCCGAACACGTCCTCGGGCAGGAGGTCGGCGAGCACTACTTCATCACCGACTGGCCCAGCGAGGTCAAGCCGTTCTACATCAAGGACCACGACGACGACGAGGAGCTGTCGACCGGCTTCGACATGATGCATCCGCGGATGGAGCTCGTCTCCGGCGGCGCCCGCGAACACCGCCACGAGAAGCTCATCGAGGGCTTCGAACAGCAGGGGCTCGACCCCGAGGAGTTCGAGTACTACACGAAGATGTTCCGGTACGGCATGCCGCCGCACGCCGGCTGGGGGATGGGCGCAGAGCGGCTCGTCATGACCGTCCTCGAGCTGGAGAACATCCGCGAAGCCGTCCTGTTCCCGCGCGACCGCCAGCGGCTCAGCCCGTAGCGCCGCCCGCCACGCCCCGGTTTTCCGGCGGCGGCTCGGCTCGCCGAACCGACTTTCGACGCCGACTCAGACCCCTGATTTCGGTTCCGGGTCGGCCGTCGCGTTCCACAACCGATACTTACCCGCCGCGTCAGGTACGGACGATGACCGACGAGGCGACCGCGTTCGCGCCGGGACACGTCACGGCCTTCTTCGCACCGTACCCCGACGACTCGCCGGCCCGCGCCGGGTCGCGCGGCGCCGGCCTCGCACTCGCCGACGGCGTCGAGGTGACGGTGCGCCGCGGCGACGACGCGGCCGACGAGACCGGGAGCGGCGCTGGCGGCGCCGCCGGCGACCGCGACAGCGACGTGGTCCTCGACGGCGTTCCGGCGGAGATGGAGGCCGTGTCGCTGACGCTGGACGCGCTCGGCGTCGGCACCGACACGGCGCCCGCCGAGGTGGAGGTGACGACGGACCTCCCGGTCGGCGCCGGGTTCGGCGTCTCCGGCGCGGCGGCGCTCGCGACGGCGCTCGCGGCGAACGACCTGTTCGACCTGCAGCGCTCCGAGAACGGGCTGGTGAACGCTGCGCACGTCGCGGAGGTGGAGGCCGGAACCGGGCTCGGCGACGTCGTCGCGCAGTTCCGCGGCGGCCTCCCGATTCGGCTGGAGCCGGGCGCGCCGACGTACGGCCACTTCGACGGGCTGCCGGCGCGGCCCACCGTCGAGTACGTCACGTTCGGCGAACTGTCGACCGCGGAGGTGCTGGACGGCGACCTCGACCCGGTCCGGGAGGCCGGCGAGGCGGCGCTGACGCGGCTGATGCGTCGGCCGTCAGTCGAGGAGCTGTTCGCGGCGTCCCGGGAGTTCGCGGGCGACGCGGGGCTGCTCGTCCCGGAGGTCGCGGAGGCGGTCGACGCCGTCGAGGCGGAGGGCGGCCTGGCGTCGATGGCGATGCTCGGCCGCACCGCGTTCGCGCTCGGCACGGGGCTGTCGGACGCCGGCTACGACGCCGAACGGTGCGGGACGCACCCGACCGGCGCCACGGTCCTCGACGGCCGATAGGCCTGCCGCGCGGCGGCGACCCGGTCGCGCTGCGGGCGGCGCCGGAACCGACCGGCGTCGCCGATAGCCGGCTTTTTCGCGGCGCGTCTCCGAGACCGAGCCATGAGCGACGACACCTCCGGCGGCGACGACTCCGACGCCGAGGATGCCGACGTCCCGGACGCCCCCGGCGAGGTCGACCACGAGTCCGAAATCCCCGAAGACCACCCGCGGTACGAGTCGCTGCTGACGCGCCACCGCATCGAGGCCGGCGTCGAGAAGGGCATCACGTCGACGCAGGGGCTCATCGCGGAGGGCCGCGGCGAGGCGTTCGACTACCTGCTCGGCGAGCGCACCATCGACAGCGCCGACCGCGCCGAGCGCGCCGCCGCCGCCCACCTGCTGCTCGCCGACCACCCGGTGGTGTCCGTGAACGGCAACGTCGCGGCGCTCGTCCCGGCGGAGGTCGTCGAACTCGCGGACGTCGTCGGCGCCGACGTCGAAGTGAACCTGTTCAACCGGACGGAGGAGCGCGTCGAAGCCATCGCCGACCACCTCCGCGAGCACGGCGCCGACGAGGTGAAGGGGCTGACCGCGGACGGCCGCATCCCGGGGCTGTCACACGAGCGCGCCAAGGTCGACGCCGACGGCATCGGCGACGCCGACGTCGTCGTCGTCCCGCTGGAGGACGGCGACCGCGCCGCGGCGCTCGGCGAGATGGGGAAGACCGAAATCGTCATCGACCTGAACCCGATGAGCCGGTCCGCGCAGGTCGCCGCCGTCCCCGTCATCGACAACATCATCCGCGCGGTGCCGAACATCGCGGCGCACGCCCGCGACCTCGCCGACGCGGACGACGAGACGCTGCGGCGCATCGTCGACGAGTTCGACCGGGAGGCGGCGCTCCGCGACGCCGAGCGCGCCATCCGCGACGGCGACCTGGAGTAGTTCTGCGGGCCGTTCGGGCACTCGCACGGCCGCCGGCGCGGCGGCTCAGTCGAACCCAGAAATCAGCGTGACGAGCCACTGCGCCGGGTCGCCGCGCCGCCGCACCTCGATGCGCTCGACCCACTTCACCCACTGGAAGCCGCGGCGCCCCGGCGCCACCAGGCGAGCGGGCGCGCCGTGGCCGTGACTGAGTTCGTCGCCGCCGACGCGCGTCGCCAGCAGCGCCTCGCGCGCCTCCGCGACCGGGAGCGACCACCGGTAGCCCGTCACGGAGACGAACCGGACGAACCGGGCGTCGTCGGCGACGCCGGCCCGGTCGAGGAGGTCGCCGACGCGGACGCCGCCCCAGCGCTGCACCGTGTACCAGCCGCTCGTGCAGTCCAGCGTCGCGTCGAGCGTCGCGGCGCCGCCGACGGCGGGTTCATCGTCGGCGGGTTCGTCGCTGTCGGCGCTCGCGTCCGCGCCGGCTGCTTCGTCGCCGCCGCGGGCCGCGTTGCCCGCGCGGTCGACGTCGTCGACGCCGAGGTCGAGTTCGGCGTCGACCGCGCCGGCGACCGTCAGCGTCCAGGCGTCGCGGTCGACGGGATCGGGGTCGTCGGCGACCCACGACGTCACCGGGAAGTCGCCGCCGCGGGTGTCGGCCGCGGAGAGGTCGCCGACGGGCTTCGAGCCGGTGAAGCGGCGGTCGGCGCCGCCGAGGAGTCGGTCCGCCGTCTCGGAGGCGCGCCACGCGACCGCGCCGCCGACGAGGACCGCCCCGGTTTTCAGCGCCGCGCGCCGGTCGGCGTCGACGCGGCGCGGCGAGTGGTACCGCGCCCGGAGGTGGACGACGACGAGCGGCACCAGCAGCAGTCCGAGGCCGACGTGGAGGTTCAGCGTCGTCCAGCCCCACAGCGGCACGTTCCCGCCGAGCACCCAGAACAGCCCGGTGGCGACCGCCGCGACGGCGACGGCGGCCTGCAGCACCGACAGCGGCGTCGCGGCGTCCCAGCCGGCGCGGTCGACGACGCGGCGCCGCACCCGCCACAGCTTCGCGGCGAGCAGCGCGGCGAGCGAGAGCCCGACGGCCGCGTGCAGCCAGAACAGCCACGCGCCGCTCCGCGTCCCCGCGGTGAACGACGCGAGCCCGGAGCCGACCGCGACGGCGACGCCGACGGCCAGCGCCCAGTCGACGACGCGCGGCGGCGGCGTCAGCGCGGCCAGGACGGACCGAAGCACGGTCGCCGTTCGGGCGCTACCGGCATAGTTCTCCGGTGTGCAGCCGGGTCACGCCGCGTCGCCGGTCAGTTCCTCGGGCGGGCCGCCGGGGAGGCTGTCGCGGCGGTGCGGCGCGGAGAAGTCGATGTCGGGGCCGGTCGGCACCAGCCGCTTCGGGTTCAGGTCGGCGTGGCTCTTGTAGTAGTGCCGCGTGATGTGGTCCACGTTCACCGTCTTGGCGACCCCCGGCGTCTGGTAGACGTCCTTCGTGTACTCCCAGAGGTTCGGGTACTCGTGGACCGCGCGGCGGTTACACCGGAAGTGGGTGTGGTAGACGTGGTCGAACCGGACGAGCGTCGCGAACATCGCGAGGTCGGCCTCGGTGAGGCGGTCGCCGGCGAGGTAGCGCTGCTCGCCGAGCAGGTCCTCGTAGCGGTCGAGCGCGTCGAACAGGTCGTCGACGGCGTCGTCGTACGCCTCCTGCGTCCCGGCGAAGCCGGCGCGGTAGACGCCGTTGTTGATGGTCGGATAGATGTCGTCGATGCGGGCGTCGACCTCCTCGCGGTACCCCTCCGGGTAGAGGTCGACGCCGTTCCCGAGGTCGTCGAACGCGGTGTCGAGCATCCGCATGATCTCCTCGGACTCGTTGTTCACCACGGTCTCCTGCTGTTTGTCCCACAGCACCGGGACGGTGACGCGGCCCGTGTACTCCGGGTCGGCTTTCGTGTAGACGTCTCGGAGGTAGTGCGCGCTGTTCAGCGGGTCCGGGTGCGCCTCGCTGAACTCCCAGCCGTCGTCGTACCGCTCCGGCTGGACGAGCGACAGCGATATCTCGTCTTCGAGCCCCTTCAGCGACCGGGTGAGCGCGACGCGGTGCGCCCACGGGCAGGCGCGGCAGATGTAGACGTGGTACCGCCCCGGTTCGGCCGGGAACTCCGGGTTGTCCACGCGCTCTCCGCCCGCCTCCCGGACGGCGCCGTCGACCCAGTCGCGGAACGACGTCTCGGTGCGCTCGAACTCCCCGCCGCCGCCCGTGTCCCGACGGACGTCGGTTCGCCACTCGCCGTCCACCAGCATGTTTGTCGCGTCGCTCATCGCGTGGACCTTCGGCGCCTCGCGGCAAAAATTGGTCGGCGCCGCGGCCGCCCCGAGACGCCCGCGACGACTGCACCCGACGGAGTTTCAAACCGTTTTCACTGAAATTTATGGCGGCTCACCGCGACGACAGTCGTGATGCACGAGTGCCAGAACTGCGGGGCCGAGGTCACCGAACGGTACGCGCGGGTGTTCGCGCCGGACGAAACCGCCGGGCCGCGGGTGTGTCCGCGCTGTGACGACATGGTTCGCGACGGCGCCGACGTCAGGGAGGCGCGAGCGAACCGCGGCTAACCGCCGCGGCGACCCAGCGCCGTCGCATCCCGTCGCCGTCGACGCCTCGCCGCCGTCGGAAGCGGCGACTCGCGTCCCCCGGTCAGAGCAGGTGGTCGCGGACGGCGCGCGCGACGGTCGGGGCGTCCGGGCCGACCACGTAGACGATGGGTTCGATGCCGAAGCCGCCGGACTGGTACACCGCGAACGGTTCGTCGGCGTCGACGGCGGCGTCGCGGAGCGCCGACGCGATAGGGTTCGTCTCCGAGCCGGGTTCGACGTCGGCGCCGTCGCCGCCGCGCGCGTCGAACTCGACGGTCGGCACGTCGGCGTCGCGGAGCGCCGACACGACGTCCTCGTCGTACCGGACGTTCACGGCGGCGCGGGCGTCGACGCCGGCGGCGCGCACCGACAGCAGGACGCCGGCGACGTGCTCGCTGACGCCGAACTCCGGGTCGCCCGGCACCGACGCCCGGCCCTTCACGTCGAAGATGCGGCCCGGGACGGCGGCGACGTCCTCGATGTCGTCGGCGTCGGCGGTGCACTCGACGAGGTTCGACCCGACGTTCGGCACCAGGCCGGCGAACCCGGAGGCGTTCGTCAGCGTCCGGAGGCCGCGGCGCAGCGACGCCAGCACCCGCTCGCGTTCGCGCAGCCCGCTCTCGGGGTCGTGCACCGAGAAGTCGTACTCGGCGTCCGCCAGCTCCGGCATCGCCTCCTCGTGGAGGTCGGCGAGCAGGTCGCCGTCCTCCAGCCGCCGGATGAACACCTCCAGTTCGACGAGCGCGCCGACGCGGCTCAGTTCGCCGGACGCCAGCCCCTCGCCCACCCGCTCGACGACGTCGCCGACGCGGTCGTCCGCCAGCACCTCCCGGCGCCGACTCACCTCGCCGTGGGCGTACTTCGACACCGCCGACTGACTGATTCCGAGCAGGTCGGCGACCTCGCGCTGGGTCAGCCCGCGGCCGCGGAGGTCCTCCGCGAGCATCGACCGGAGCGTCGGCAGGAACTCGTCGACGACGACCTCCTCGACGAACTTCATCCGTCGGCCCCCGCCGAGTCGCCGTCAGCGGCACCGCCGGCACCGCCGCCAGCACCGACAGCGTCGTCGCCGTCGCCGTCGACGTGGAACTCGGGGTCGTCGCCGATGCGGGAGGCCTGCGGGCCGCCCTGCCCCTGGTACTTCGAGCCGCGCTCGACGCCGTAGGGCCGTTCGGCGGGCGACTTCAGTTCGGTGAAGGTGAGCTGTGAGACGCGCATCCCGGGCGAGAGCGCGACCGGCGCGTTCCCGAGGTTCGACAGTTCGAGCGTGATGCGGCCCTCGAACCCGGGGTCGCAGAGGCCGGCGGTGGCGTGGACGACGATGGCGAGCCGGCCGAGCGACGACCGGCCCTCGACGTGCGCGACGAGGTCCGGCGGAATCTCGACGCGCTCTTTCGTGGTGCCGAGCACGAAGTCGCCGGGGTGGAGGATGAAGTCGTCGCCCTCCGGGACGTGCGTCTCCGTGACGTACTCGTCCACCTCGCGCTCGTCGTTCGGGTGGATGCACGGGATGTTGGTGCGGCGGAACTCTAGGAACTCCGAGCCGAGACGGAGGTCGACGCTCGCGGGCTGCACCTGCATGTCGACGTCGTCGAGCGGGTCGACGACGAGGTCCCCGTCGCGGAGCCGCGCGAGGATGTCGGTGTCCGCCAGTATCATGGTTCCACGACCGGCCCACGGGGACGTAAACCAACCGTTCCGCGGCGCTTCCGCCGCTCGGACGCCGCCGGTCAGACCAGTTCGAACAGCAGCCCGACGACGGTCGTGACGACGACCAGCGCCGCGGCGTCCGAGACGGAGATGTCCCGGAGTTCGGCCAGCCCGTACGTCCGAATCACGCCGGCCCACACCGCGACCACGACCGCGCCGCCCATCGACGCCGGGCCGACGGTCGCGACGACCGCTTCGAGCGCCTGCACCGCGCTCTCGGGGGTCCCGCCGATGGACGCGGTCCGGAGTTTGTACACGAGGAATCCGCCGACCGCGAACAGCCGGGCCAGGCTCGGCGCCATCCCCCAGCCCGCGACCGCGAGCGACCGCCCGAACTCGCCTTCCGCGTCGAACATCGCGCTGCCGACGTGGAGCACTACGCCCTGCACCAGCCACAGCAGCGGCACCACGACGAGCGTCGCCCACGGCAGCCACGAGTACTCCTCGAGGAGGAGCGCGCCGAGCGGCCGCTCGATGGTCTCCGGCACCGACGGGTCACAGCCGGTGCGCGTCGTGTTCAGCGGATTCGGCCCCTCACACACCCACTCCGGGGTGTGCGCCGGGTTCTGCACCTCGACCATGACGTCGAGCGTCGCCGCGAACTCGTGGAGCAGCACGCTGGCGCCGGCCGCTGACAAGACCGCGACGGCGCCGACGACGATTGTCGCGTCGCGCAGCGGCGCCGACGACTGTTCGGCGAAGTATTCCTGCGGGTGGAGGAGGGGCGTCCGGGGACCTGCCATGGTCGCACCGATGTTCCCGACCCGCCAAATGTGTTTGGAGTTCTCGGGCGGACGGCCGCCGAACCGCCGCCGGCGACGCGGACCGGTGACCGCGTCGATGACAGGAGCTATACCGTCTCCGTCGCCACGTCCGGTATGAAGCAGGCCATCGTCGCGCGGACCGACATCGGCATGGGGAAGGGGAAGCTGGCCGCGCAGGTCGCTCACGCCGCGCTGTCGGCGTACGAGGACACCGACGAGCGGACGCGCCGCGAGTGGAAAGGCTCCGGGCAGAAGAAGGTCGTCCTGAAGGGGGAAAGCGAGTCGCAGCTGTTCGAACTCGCGGACGTCGCCGAACGCGAAGGGCTGCCGTACGCCGTCGTCCGCGACGCCGGCCACACCCAGCTCGAACCGGGGACCGTGACGGCGCTCGCCGTCGGCCCCGGCCCGGACAGCCTCGTCGACAAGGTCACCGGCGACCTCCCGCTGTACTGAACTCCGCCGTCGCTCGGCGGTTGCTCCGGAACCCTGTGCCGTTTTCTCGGGCCCCTAACGTTTTGAGTGAATGGGGCGTCCGTCCGGTACGGAGATGCCATCAGACGACCGTCCGTCCGTGCTCGTCGTCGACGACGAGGAGGACGTGACGCAGGCGTACGCGCTCTGGCTCGGCGACGACTACGACGTGACGACGGCGCACGACGGCGACGAGGCGCTCGACGCCATCGACGACGACACGGACGTCGTCCTCCTCGACCGGCGGATGCCGCGGCTGTCGGGCGACGAGGCGCTCGACCGCATCCGCGAGGCCGGCTACGACGCCCGGGTCGCGATGGTGACGGCGGTCGACCCGGACTTCGACGTCCTGGAGATGCCGTTCGACACGTACCTGACGAAGCCGGTGAGCCGCGAGGAGCTGCTGGACACGGTCGACGAGCTGGTGGCGCTGTCGAACTACGACGACGCGGTGCGCGAGCAGTTCTCGCTCGCGGAGAAGCGCGCGACCCTCGAACAGTCGAAGCCGCAGAGCGAACTGGCCGACAGCGAGGCGTTCGAGCGGCTGGAAGCCGAACTGGAGGCGGCCGCCGAGGCGGCCGACGACACGCTCGGCGACGTCGACCACGAGTCGATGAAGGCGGCGCTCTCCGGCCTCCCGGACGAGGAGGAAGGCACGTTCGCCGGCGCCGAAGACGACACCAACGGCGGGGCTCCGGGGGACGCCGCCGAGAACGGCGCCGACGGCTTCGGCTCGACGTAGCGGGCGACGTGCGGTGATGCGCGGTGGCGCCGGCGGCGGGGTGGGAGAGCGACCTCCGCCACGAGACGCGGACCGTCCGCGGCCGCGACAGGCAAGGCACTTCTCGGCGCGCCGTGAACGGCCGGTAATGCGCGAGGCGCACCCCCGCGAGCAGGCGACCGGCGTCGACTTCTACGTCAGCGACGCCGACGGCATCGGCGGCCGACTCCGCGCCGCCCCGGAGGACTTCCGGGTCCGCGAGCGCGAACGGATGGAGCCCGAGCCCGTCGACGCCGACCCCGGGTCGTACCCGCACCTCCTGCTCCGCGTGACGCTGCGGGGCTGGGACACGAACGACTTCGCCGGCCGGCTGAGCGACGCGCTCGGCGCCAGCCGCGAACGGGTGTCGTGGGCCGGCACGAAGGACAAACACGCCGTCACGACCCAGCTGTTCACGGTCCGGGGCGCCGACCCGGACGACCTCCCGGACGTCAGCGGCGCCGACGTCGACGTGCTCGGCCGCGTCGGCCGCGCCCTGTCGTTCGGCGACCTCGCCGGCAACGAGTTCGAGATTCGGGTCCGCGACGCCGACGGCGATCCGGCGCCCGTCACGGCGGCGCTCCGCGAGTTCGGCGACGGCGACGTCGCGGTCCCGAACGTCTTCGGCCACCAGCGGTTCGGGAGCCGCCGACCCATCACGCACGAGGTCGGCCTCGCCGCCGTCCGCGGCGACTGGCGCGGCGCCGTCCTCGCCTACTGCGGGTCGCCGCACGACGCCGAGCCGGAGGCGTCCCAGCGCGCCCGCCGCGTCGTCGAGGCCGAGGCGGCGTCCGACGACCCGGACTGGGCGGCCGCGCTCGACGCCATGCCGAGCCGGCTGCGGTACGAGCGGTCGATGCTCCACCGGCTCGACGAGGGCGCCGGCTGGCGCGAGGCGCTGGAGGCGGTGCCGTCGAACCTCCAGCGGCTGTTCGTCAACGCCGCCCAGTCGTACATCTTCAACCGCATCCTCAGCGAGCGGCTCCGGCGCGGCCTCCCGTTCACGGAGCCCGTCGCCGGCGACGTCTGCTGTTTCGCCGAACGCGACGTCGCGTTCCCGAAGCCCGACATGGACCGGATACAGCACGCCACCGACGACCGCGTCGACGTGCTCGCCCGGCACTGCGGCCGCGGCCGCGCGTTCGTCACGGCGCCGCTCGTCGGCACCGACACCGAACTCGCGGACGGCGAACCCGGCGACATCGAACGCGAAGTGCTCGACGACCTCGGCGTCTCCCCCGGCGACTTCGCGCTCCCCGACGCCTTCGAGTCCAGCGGCACCCGCCGCGCCGTCCTCGTCACCACCGACCTGACCGTCGGCGACCGCGACGGCGACCCGGTGTTCTCGTTCGCGCTCCCCTCCGGGTCGTACGCGACGGCGCTCCTGCGCGAGTACCTGAAGTGCGACCCCGAGCGGCTGTAGCGCCCCCGCGACCCGCAGGGCGTCGCGCGGTGCCGGCGAAGGGCCCGCCAATCCCACAGTATTTGTCCGCGGCGACACCACGGTACGGTAATGAGCGTCTACCGGACCGCGGCCGACCTCGCCGACGCCGGCGAGACCGTCGCGCTCGCGACCGTCACGGCCGTCGAGGGGAGCACGCCGCGAGACCCCGGCGCGACGATGCTGGTCCGCGAAGACGGCTCTACGGACGGCACCATCGGCGGCGGCACCGTCGAGGAGTTGACGCGGACGGCCGCCGTCGAAGCCATCGAGGAGCGCGAGCCGCGAACCGAACACTGGGAGCTCCGCCGCGACGGCAACACCGGGATGGTGTGCGGCGGCGAGATGACCGTGTTCATCGACGTCGTCGTCGGCGCGCCGCGGCTCGTCGTCGCCGGCGGCGGCCACATCGCGGTGCCGCTCGCGCGCATGGCGGACGAGATGGGCTACGAGGTGTGCGTCGTCGACGACCGCGAGGAGTTCGCCGACCCCGAGCGGTTCCCGGACGCCGAGGTGTTCTGCGGCGACTACGACGACGGCATCGCCGAGTTCGGCGTCACCTCCAACACCGCCGTCGCCATCGCCAGCCGCAGCGGCACCTTCGACCGCATCGCGGCCCAGGAGGCGCTCGAACGCGACGCCTACTACGTCGGCCTCGTCGCCTCCGACGACAAGGCCGACCACGTCCGCGACGGCCTGCTCGACGACGGCGTCGACGAGGACGCGCTGGAGCGGCTGCACGCCCCGGTCGGACTCGACGTCGGCGGCGGCGACCCGGCGGACGTCGCGCTCTCCATCCTCGCGGAACTCAACCGAGTCCGCCACGGGAAGCCGGCGTCCGTCGACGCGGAATCCTGACGCCTCACGCGGATTCCCTCCACGAACTTCTGGCTACCCAACTTTAAAGCCGACGCTCCCGTAGTAATTAACATGGCAGCTGATGGCAAGGCCTCGGGTGATGGGCCGCCGGCGGGTGGTGAGGACGGAGGGATGGACGACCCCTCCCGACGACAGATAATCAAGGGGGTAATCGGCGGAACGCTGGTCGCCGCCAACGCCTACCTGTTCAACAACATCCGGCAGGCGTCCGCGGAGACGGACGGCGAGGCGCCGGGCGTCCGCGAGCGGGTGTCGAACCAGCTCAAACTGAACGTCAACGGGAAGACCCGGTTCGTGAAGGTGGAGGACCAAGAGCGGCTCGCGGAGACGCTCCGCTACAAGCTCGGACTCACCGGGACGAAGTTCGGCTGCGACCGCGCGATGTGCGGCGCCTGCACGGTCGAGGTCGACGGCGACCCGATTTACGGCTGCACGTACTTCACGCGCGACGCCGTCGGGAAGGACGTCACGACCATCGAGGGGCTGGAGTCCGACGGCCAACTCCACCCGCTTCAGGAGTCGTTCATCGAGGAGCTCGGCGGGCAGTGCGCCTACTGCACGCCCGGCATGATCATGTCCGGGAAGAACCTCCTCGAGGAGAACTCGGACCCGACCCGCGAGGAGGTCAAAGAGGCGCTCTCCGGGAACCTCTGCCGGTGCGGGAACTACGAGAACGAGATTCAGAGCGTGCTGAACGCAGCGGAGAAGATGTAACTCATGGCGGACAACCAGTACGTCGGCCAGGACTTCGAGATTCCGGACGGCCGCGCGAAAGTCACCGGCGAGGCGAAGTACGCCGACGACTACCTGTTCGACAACGCGCTCGACGCCAAGACGGTCAAGTCGCCGTACGCGCACGCGAAGGTGCAGGACATCGACACGACGGCCGCCGAGCAGATGGCGGGCGTCGAGGCCGTCATCACGTACAAGGACGTGCCCGGCACAGACATCGGCCAGCCGATTCTGGCCGAGGAGCCGCTCGTGTACGGCTACCCGGTCGCCGCGGTCGCGGCGAAAGACGAGTACACGGCCGCGGCGGCGGTCGAGGAGATCGACGTCGAGTACGAGGTGCTCGACCACGTCGTCGACCCGGTGGAGACGCTGAAGCCGGGGTCGCCGAACGCCCGCCCGGAGGGGAACGCGCCGACCGGCGAAGCCGGCGGCGAGAGCGCCGAGGGGCAGGGCGGCGCCACCAACGCCGTCGGCACCATCAAGTGGAAGAACGCCGACTTCAGCGAGCGCTTCCCGAAGAACCCGGGGAAGTACCCGCTGAAGTGGTCGTGGGGCGACGTCGAGAAAGGCTTCGAGAAAGCCGACCACGTCGTCGAGGACACCGTCGAGTCCCAGCCGTTCGCGACGAACCCGCTCGAACCGCGGTCCACCGTCGCGCACTGGCAGTCGAACGGCTCCGTGAAGGTGTGGGGGTCCAGCCAGAGCATGAGCATGACTCACACGGGCCTGGCGTCGATGATCGGCGTCAGCCCGGCGAACCTCACCTTCATCAACAACTTCACCGGCGGCGGCTTCGGGTCGAAAGGGACGAGCTACCCGCAGATGGGCGTCCCGGCGCTGCTGTCGAAGGAGCTGAACCGCCCCGTCAAGATTCGCGGCACCCGGAAAGAGGAGTTCCACTGGGGGAACGGCCGGTCGACGCTCATCGCGAAAATCAAGGTCGGCATCACCGACGACGGCACGATCACCGCCCTCGACATCCAGGGCATCGCGGACTCCGGGGCGTACTCCGCCGACGCGCTCTCGACGCTCAGTTCGGCGTACAACTCCATCTCGCAGTGCTGGCAGCCCGAGACGCTCCGCGTCCGCGGCATCGGCGTCTTCACGAACACGCCGAAGCGCTGGCCACAGCGCGGCCCCGGACAGAACCAGGGCGGACTCGTGATGTCGCAGGTCATCGACGAACTCGCCGAGGTCGCCAGCATCGACCCGCTGGAGCTCCGCATGCAGAACACGCCGTCGCAGGGCGACCCGGCCGGGCCGACGCGGGCACCCATCACGAGCGCCAACCTGAAGGAGGCGTACGAGATGGCGGCCGAGGACATCAACTACGAGGAGAAACGCCGGCGCTCCGGGACCGTGGAGGGCTCGAAGATCTACGGCGTCGGCGCCGGCACCGCCTCCCACCACTCCGGCTACATCGGCTTCGACGGCCTCGTCGCCGTCCACACCGACGGCACCGTCGAGGTCCGGCAGGGCGCCGGGAACCTCGGGACGGAGTCGTTCGCCGCCGTCGCCCGGATGGTCGCCGAAACCATGGACGTCCCGTGGGACCAGGTGAAGGTGCAGTGGGGCCGCAGCGACCAGGCGTCGTTCACGCTCGGCCAGTTCTCCTCGAACACGACGTTCACGACGGGGCTGGCGAACGTGAAGGCCGCAGAGACCGCGATGGAGTACCTCCGCGAAATCGCGTCGCAGACGCTCGGCGGCGCGCCGGACGACTACGAGGTCACCGGCGGCGAAGTCGTCAACACCCAGACCGGCGACAGCATGACGCTGGCGCAGGCGGCGCAGGCCGCAGTCGAGATGGGCGGGAAGTACACCGCGGAGACGGTGCCGACGAAGTACCAGGAGAGCCTGGTGCCGCTCACCATCGCGGCCGCACAGGACATCAAAGGCGAGAGCCTCGTCGCGTTCGGGAAGTCCACGTCCGAGGACCTCGACGGCTTCGTGACGTCGTTCGCGGGCTGTATCGCGGAGGTGTCCGTCGACCTGCAGACCGGCGAAGTCGCGGTCGAGGAGATCGCGAACTACGCCGACTCCGGCCGCATCATCCACCCGGAGGGGCACAAAGCGCAGGTGGAGGGCGCGACCGTCCAGGCCATCGGCTACGTCCTGATGGAGCACTACCTCCACGACGACGACACCGGGATTCCGCTGAACACTGACTTCTACAAGAACAAGCCGCCGGCGATTCAGGACTACTCGGAGACGGAGTTGAAGACCGGCGGCGTCGACAACCCCGACCCGTACGGGCCGCACGGCGCGAAAGGCGTCGGTGAGCCGCCGTACGGCGCAGCGGCCGCCGCGGTCGCCAGCGCCACGCGTGACGCGCTCGGCGTGACGTTCGACACGTTCCCGCTGAGTCCGAGCGAGGTGCTCGAGAAGATTCAAAGCGAGGAGGTCGACATCTGACCATGCAACAGGACATGATTCCGCCGCTGAAGCACGTCGACGCGACCAGCGTCGACGAGGCGGTACGACTGCTGAGGAAACACGGCGACGACGCCGCGACCATCGCCGGCAACACCGACGAGATCAACTGGATGAAAAACCGGATGCGGATGCCGGAGGTACTCGTCGACCTGAAGCCAATCGACGAACTCGCCGGTATCGAAGAGACCAGCGACGGCGGCCTCAAGATCGGCGCGCTCACGACGCTGTCCGACGTGGAGTCTCACGGCGCCGTCAGCGGCCACTTCTCGGTGCTCGCCGACGCCGTCGGCGAGGTCGCGACGCCGCAGATTCGGAACCAGGGCACCATCGGCGGGAACCTCTCGCAGGACTCGCGCTGCTGGTACTACCGGAGCGGCTTCGACTGCTACCGCGCCGGCGGCAACACCTGCTACGCCATCACCGGCGAGTCCCGCGACCACGCCGTCACCGACTACTCGCGGTGCATCACGGCGCACCCGTCGGACGGCGCGGTGGCGCTGATGGCGCTCGACGCGAAGGTCGTCGTGAAGGGCGCCCGCGGCGAGCGCCGCGAACCGCTCTCGGAGTTCTTCGTCGGCCCCGAGGAGAACATCACGGTGATGAACGACCTCGCACACGACGAGATCCTGACGCACATCGAGGTGCCGAGCGACTGGCGCGACGCCAAGTTCTACTTCGAGAAGGTCACCGACCGCGAGTCGTGGGACTTCCCCATCGTCAACATCGCGGCCGCCGTCAAAACGTCCGGCGGGTCCGTCTCGGACGCCCGGCTGGTCAGCAACGGGCTGGCGCCGACGCCGAAGCGCCTCCGGAACGCCGAGCGGTCCATCACCGGGAAGCCGCTCACCGAGGGCGCCGCCGACAAGGCGTCCGACACGGTGCTGCCGAACGCCGCGCCCCAGCCCGACAACGAGTTCAAGGTGCAGCTCGCGGACAACCTCGTCAAGCGCGCCCTGACCGGCGTCCAGTAGCCCGCCGACTCACGCCGCGTCCGCGCTGCGTCCCGCGTCGTCCCGCCTCACGCCTCCCGCGCTCCGTTTTTCGCTGCCGCCGCTTCCGGTTCTTCGAGTCCCGGGGAGTCACGCGTCCGTCCGGTTCGCGACCGCCGCGAGGTCGAAGTCGTCGAACCGGCGGGCGTAACTCGGCACGTCGCCGAGCGTCCGGAACCGGACGCTGACCGTCACGGACTCGCCGGGCCGGAGCGTCCGCGTCGGCCGGGACTGCCGGGCGCCGATGACCGACCGGTTCGCGTCGTAGAACGTCGCGACGACCCGGGAGAGTTCCCGCGGCCGGTCGCCGATGTTGACGACGGTGCCGCCGACGACGACGCGGTCCTGGCCGCGGCTCTCGACGTGCTGGTTCCGGACGACGAGCGCCGAGTCGACGTCGCCGCCCTCGCGGAACGACACGGAGACGTCGTAGTCGTCGACCGCGGACTCGGTCGGCAGGTGGACGTCGAACGGCGCGGTGGCGCCGGCGGGAATCGTCGTTCGGAGCGTCCGCTGTGTCGCCGACGCCACCCGGTCGCCGTTCCGGTAGCCCGTCACGGTGACCGTGACGTTCGTTATCGGTCCGTTCCGGCCGTTCGCGACCTCGCCGACGACGGTCGGCCGGCCGGTCCGGTCGAGGTGAACCGTCGACCCCTGCACCGACACCTCGCCGGCCGTCGGCGCGGCCGGAACCGTCCCGTTGACGGCCGCCTCGATGCCGACGAAGCCGCCGTAGACGAGCAGCCCCGAGGCGACCGCGGCCGCGAGCACGACCCGGTAGTTCGTCATGGAGCCGGGTACGTGCCGGAGCGCCGTGGGGCTGCCGGTCCCGGAACCGCGACCCGGCCGGACGGCCGGCGGTTCGGACGACCGACCGCCGCCGCCGCGACGTTCCGGGGACGGTGGATTCTTTGGTGCGTCGGCCGGGTGTACGGGTGTGCAGACGGAGATTCACGTCTACGGCGACCCGCTCGACCCTCGCGGCTGGGTGACGGAGCCGGCGCTCCGCGCGCTGGACGCGGCGCTCGGCGACGCCGACTGGCGGTTCCACCCGACCGTGCTCGTCCCCGACTGGGCGGCGTACGACGGCCCGGAGTTCCCGGGCGGGAAGGGGTCGGTCGCCGCGGTGTGTTCGCGGGTCAGCGAGGAGAGCGGGATGCCCATCGACGAGTTCCTGTGGTTCGACGACCCGCCGGCGACGTCCGCGCCCGCGTGCCGCGGCGTCGTCGCCGCCGCCGAGCAGGGCGCCGAGGCGGAGCGGCGGTTCCTGCGCGCCGCGCGGGAGGCGACGTTCCTGCGGCGCACCAACCTCGACACCGAGTCCGCCGTGGTCGACCTCGCCGCGTCGGTTCCGGGCGTCGACGCCGACGGCTTCGCGGACGACGTCGCCGACGCGGCCGTCCCCGACCCCGACGCGTCGGTGCTGGACGTCACCGGCGTCGACGCGGCCGGCGACCGCCCCGCGCTGCCGACCGTCGTGGTTCGCGGCGACGAGGGTGAACGCGGCGTCTCCGGGTGGGCCGACTTCGACGAACTCGCGCACGTCGTGCAGGCGGCCACCGGGTCGGCGCCGCCGTCCCCGTCGCTGACCGTCGCGGAGGCGCTCGACCGGTACTCCGCGGCCGGCTGGCTCGCGCCCGCCGAACTCACGGCGCTCACCGGCGAGTCGTACGACGACGCCGCCGACGAGGCCCGCGCGGACGACGACGTCGTCGAGCGGTCGTTCGCGTCGGAGCCGTTCTTCCGGGCCGCCGACTACGTCGCCGACGAGGAGCCCGACGCGACCGACGAGCCGGCCGGTGACGGAGCGGAGGGGACGCCGGGCGCCGAGGCGTCCGGGCAGCGGGACGCCCCGGTCGAATGACGGTCCGCGTCTTCGAGCTGCGCGGCGTCTACGTGTTCCGGTTCGACGGCGACGTGCCGCCGTCGCTGGCGCGCCACTACAACGACCGCGAGGACCGCTACGAACTGCCGACGGCGGACGCGCTCGACGACCTGCCCGTCGCGTACGACCGCGTCGACGACCCGGACCGCTTCCGCGTGTCGTTCCGCGGCGACCCGCCCGAGGACGTCGCCGACGCGGCGCTGCTCGTCGACGAGGGCCCCGTCTCGTCGACGGTGCTGTGCCCGGACGAGGACGCCGTTGAGGCCGCGGTCGCTGCGGGCGGCGAGCGCGTCGAACCCGACGGGTAGCGGACGAGACGGACGGAGAAAACGGACGCTTCAGTTTCGCGGTTCGCGGCGAGACGGGCCGCGTCCGTCAGGAGAGCCGTTCTGCGAGGTGGCTGCCGACGTAGCTGAACACGGTCCACGACAGCAGCAGCATCAGCAGCACCGCGAACGTCACCGGCCACACCGACACGCCGATGTTCGCGGTGATGAACGTCGGCCAGACGCCGGCGAGGCCGGTGAGCAGGACGACTAGTGCGACCGTCAGCGCGCCGAAGGCGCCGGAGAGGGCGCCGCGGAGGTGCCCGGTCTCTTCGTCGGTCGACAGCCGGTCGGCGACGCTGCCGCCGACGAGCGGCCACCCGACGAGCAACACGGCGAACCCGACGACGTCGCCGACCTGCAGCACGAAGACGTGGAGCAGGCCGAGGAGTGCCACGACCCCGCCGCCGATGACGTCCGGCGGCGCGGGAAGCGCGTCGGGACGCGAACGGCTGGTGTCTGTTGCCATGCGTCTAGGTTCCCCCGGAAGCAGTATAAACGTACCGCCCCCGAACGTCGCCGCCGTCTCCCGAATCGAGGGTTTCGCGGCGGTCGCGTCGACGGCTCAGTCCGCGCGCTCGGAGCGGGGCTCGTACCGCTTCACGGCGTCCCAGTACTCCGACGGCGTGTCGATGTCCACGAAGATTCGCTCGTCGCCGACCGGGACGTCGCGGGTGTCGGTGTCGTCGGCGTACACGACGGCGCGTGCGCCCTCGTCGGCCGGCGCGTCCAGCAGGGCGTCGAACGTGCTCGCGGCGAACAGCGGCGGATGCCCGCGGCCGCCGTCGACGGTCGGATGCACCACGTCGGCGTCGGCGTGCTCGCCCGCGAACGCCTCGCGGAGCCGCTCGACGACGCCGACCGGAATCAGCGGGTAGTCGACCGGCGACAGGAACAGCCCGTCCGCGTCTGCGGCCCGCGCGGCGCGGACGCCGGCGGTCACCGACGACAGCATCCCGGACTCGTAGTCGTCGTTGCGGACGACGGTCGCCGCCGACAGGTCCGCGCGGGCGACGACCTCCTCCGCCTCGTGGCCGACGACCACGACGACGTCGTCGACGCCGGCGGCCCGGTACGTCTCGACCAGCCGCTCGACGAATCGCTGGCCGTCGACCGTCAACAGCGGCTTCGGGAAGCCGCCCATCCGCGTCGACTCCCCGGCGGCCGTGACGAGGCCGACCAGGCGGTCAGGCATCCGAGCCGTCCGCCGCGACCCCGTCGGCGTCCGCGTCGGCGTCCTCGGCGTCCCCGTCCGGGCGTTCGAGGTGGTTCGTGAGCTCGTCGAGGAAGAAGAACTTCATCAGCACCGACTGGAACACGGACATCCCGTTGAGGTTGTCCGCCTGCCGGGACGTGATCTTGTCCTGCTCGCCGAGCAGCGACAGCACGGTCCGCGCCTCCTCGACCTCGTCGGCCATCGTCGCCGTGAACCGCTCGTACGTCTCCGTGTCGAACTGGTCGTGCTCGTCGGGGACGGCGGTCGCGGCGTCGAAGCCGGCGCCGAGCGCCTCCTCGAACTGCGAGACGAACTTCCGGACCTGGTCGTTCGGCGACTGGACGGCCTCCCGGCCGACGCCCTGGCCGGCGAAGGAGATGAGGAACTCGTAGGCGGTCTCGATTCGTTCGATTTCGTCGCGGAGATCTGAAACTGGTGTGTCGGTCATGGGTGTGGATTCGGTCGCTGCGGTGTTCAGTCTGACTCTTCGGTGCGGAGCCGCCACGCCCCCGTCTCGGTCCGGGCGACGTCGCCGTCGGCGTCGAGTTCGCGGAGCGACAGCCGGCAGGTGTCCGCCGACAGGTTCGCCGCCGCGGCGACGTCGGCGAGGTACGCCTCGCCGAACGTCGACAGCACCTCCCGGACCTGCGGCGCGTAGTCCTCGTTGCTCCACTGCTCGGCGGCGCGCTGTTCGACGCCGTACGACTCCATCGCCGACCGGCCGTGAATCTGCGCGCGCCAGTTCAGGTCGCCGAGGTCCGGGTCGATTCGGCGCAGCACGTCGACGAACTCGTCGAACCCGGTCGCCGGGTCGACGACGTCGACGTACTCGCCCGACCGGATACAGACGAGCGGCGGCGCCGGCACCGTCGCCTGCGGCCCGCGTCCGGCCTCGTCGCCGTTGCTGTCGCGGTCGTCGTTGCTGCTGCGGTCGTCGTCGCTGTCGCGGTCGTCGTCGCGGCTCGCTCGTGCGGTCGGGTCGCCGTCGCTGTAGAGCCGCGGTGCCAGCGGGAGCGTCGCCGGGTCGCCGCGGACGCCGACGTCGTCGTCCGCGAGCAGGCCGCGTGCGACCTCGGCGTCGCGGCCGACCGCGGCGGCCGCACGGCGGCTTCCGACGGCGTCGCGGACCGCGTCCGGGTCCACGCCGTCGACGTCGGCGGCGACGTCGGCGAGCGCCTCCGCCGACGCCGGGGGTCGACCGGCGGCGAACGCCTCGCCGGCGAGCCGGTGGAGGTACGCGAGCGCCCGGTCCGCCGCGGCGTCGCGGACGCCGACCAGCGCCTCGCAGGCCGCCCACGACGACGGAACCCCGTCGCGGAGCGCGTCGGCGTCGACCGGCAGCCCCGCCGCGGTGGCGGCCCGCTCGGCGTCCGTCGCGGCCGCGTCGGCGTCCGGGCCGTCGAGCGGTTCGGGGTGCGCGACGACGGGCCGGACGGTCCACGCGACCTCCGGGAACGCGTACTCGACGTGCCGAATCACGGGCTGGTGGCGCCACTGCGCCGCCGCGAACGGGTCGCAGAACAGGTCCGCGTCGACCCGCGTCATCTGCGCTGGCCCGGCGCAGCCGGCCCGGAGCGCGAACGGCGCCCCGGCCGCTTACTCATCCTCGGTCCGCGGGTCAGGGTCGCCGCCGTCGGGCGCCTTCTGCGCGCCGACCTGCCAGCTACTCGGGGAGTACTTCTCGGCGTACTCCTGCACCGACACCGTGCCGGTGATCATGCTGGCCGTGATCTCCCACTCGTTCGGCCGCAGCGCGAAGTAGACGTGGCCCATCACGAGCGCGACGAGGCCGATGGCGAAGAAGTCGTGGAACACGAAGCTCCACGACACCAGCCCCGGGGCGTCGGCGGTGCCGAGGCCGAACTGGACGCCGAGGAACGAGAACTCGCGGGTCGCCTCCCACAGCGGCTTCAGGTTCACGCGCCGCAGCAGCACGAACCCGGTGAGGATGACGCCGAACGTCGCGCCGGTGACGCCGAGGTGCAGGAACTTCTGCGCGCTCGGGTACTCGAACTGCCGCGGGTACTTCTCGGTGACGCCGATGAGGTTCTTGAACCGCACCCAGAGGTCTTTCAGCTCCTTCGTCCCGATGAACATCTTGTTCCAGGTGCCCTTTGAGGCGACGTGAGCGACGTGGAAGATGACGTAGCCGATGAGGACGACGGCGGCGACGATGTGGACGGTCAGCCACGACAGCCCCGGCACGATCTTCACGGTCACCTCGGTGTTCATGATGATGAACCCCGAGAGCATCAGCGCGAAGATTGACAGCGCCATAATCCAGTGGGAGGCGCGCTGTGCGACGGTGAACCGCTGAATCTCGTCTATCCCCTGCGACCGGAGCGACTCGACGACTTCGTCCTTCGACGGCTCGTCCCCCGTCGCCGACGGCGTCGTCGGGTTCCAGAGCTCCCGAAGGATGTAGTGACCCAGGAAGGTGAGCGTCGCGACGAACGCCAGGACGAGCAGGACGTCCCAGGACAGCCCGACGATCACTTCCTGTCCGGCTCGGCGCGCGAACCGGAAGAGGTCGATTCCGAATGGCATGTGTCATAAGTTGCCACGTCGAAACTTAAATGTACGCCCACCGGAAGCGGGCGACGACCGCCGGAATCGCTTGCCGGAGCCGGTGTCGGCCGCCCCGACCGCCGCGGCGAACGACGCCCCGACGACTTCACCTCGCAGTTGACAGAACGGCTCTGCGGCGCCGCCGCTGGGTCGAACGAACGGGCTTATCTGCCGCGGCGGCGTCGCGCCGATATGAACTGTCGGCGGTGTGGCTCGGCGCTCGAGAAGCCGGGCGACTACTGCTTGCGCTGTGACACCGCCAACTGCGACGCCGTCGTCGCGGCGTTCGACTCGGACCGCGCCACGCTGACGATGCTCGACGGCGACGACGTCGTCGGCGAAACCACGGTGACGACCGTCCCCGACGACGGGGCGCGCACCCGGCCCGCCCAGCTCCGCAACTTCGCCGGCCGCGTCGCCGACGAGATTCGGCGCAAGCGCCCCGACACCGTCTACGCCGCCGGCGAACGCGCCCCGATTCGGGAGACGCGCGCACAGCTCCACTACGAGTTCTTCCGCGTCCCCGACGACGACCCGGTCGAGGCGACCATCGAGAGCCGCGGGGAGCCGTCGCTCGCCGTCGTCGAGAAGGCGCCCGCCGAGAAACTCGGCGGCTCGCACTCCACGCTCATCGGCGGCCGCACCGGCCGGAACGCCATCCGAACGGTCGCGGAACACCCGCACGTCAAGAAAATCATCCCCGGCCCCATCGACGCCGGCGGGCAGGGGTCGCGGACCGGGCTGCGCGCGAAAGTCACGCGCGCCGACCAGCACGGCAACGTCCGGCTGCTGCTCCGGGACGGGTCGAGCGTCCAGGAGAACCGCGTCGTCACGACCGCGAGCGAACGCGACGTCGGCGAACGCGTCCGCGACGACCTCAACGTCGCGCTCGAAGAGGCCGGGTTCGCGTAGCCGGCGGTCGACGGTCGGCGTGGCGGTGTCGCGGCGGCGCGGACGCGCGTCGACTTCGCGGGGTTTTTAGGCTCGTCCGGCGAATCGGCGTGTACTATGGCCGAGAACAAGGCGCGAACCGTCGGGAGCGCCGGGCGCTTCGGCGCGCGCTACGGGCGCGTCGCTCGCCGGCGCGTCTCCGACATCGAAGACGAGATGAACAGTGCAACCGTCGACGGCGACTCCGTGAAGCGAGTCGGCACCGGCGTCTGGGTGAACGAGGAGACCGGCGAGAAGTTCACGGGCGGCGCGTACCGGCCGGAGACCCCGGGCGGCCGCAGCGTCAAGCGCAGCATCCGCGCGGCGCTCGAAGAGGAAGGGGACGCCGACGAGTAACCCAAGTACCTCCGTTACATATCTCCACCAGATGAGCTACAAGTGTTCCCGGTGCAAGCGCGACGTCGAACTCGACGAGTACGGCGGCGTTCGCTGCCCCTACTGCGGCCACCGCGTGCTCCTGAAGGAGCGCGCCCGCGACGTGAAGGAAGTCGACGTCAGGTAGCGCGCCGATGCCCGCGCCGACCGACCGCGGCGCCGACGACGCCGACGACGCGGACGTCGACCCCGCCGACTACGACCACCGGACCGTTCTCACGTTTCCATACGCCGACGAGCGGCGCGCCCGCACCGTCCACGACGCCGTCGCGGTCGAGCGCGGCGAAATCGACGACGACCGGTCGACCGCAGAGGCCGACCGCGTCGGCGACGCAGTCGAGGTGACCGTCCGCGCCCGCGACCTCGTCGCGCTCAGGGCGGGGACGAACACGTGGCTCCGACTGGTCGGCGTCGCGGAGGCGGTCGCTGACGACGCAGCGCCCCCGGATTCGCCGGCCGGGGGCGGTGCGGACGCCGCGGATTCGGCAGACGACTGAATAACCGGGTTTTTCACGCCGAAGCACGTCGGCCCACGTATGCAGGGTAATCTGCCGCCGGAGGCGCAGGAGAAGATCGAGGAACTGCAGGATCTGCAGGAGCAGGCCCAGCAGCTCGCCGAGCAGAAACAGTCCACGGAGTCGTCGCTGGCGGAGGCCCGGACGGCGCTCGACGCCATGGACGAAGTCGACGAGGACTCGACGATGTACCGAGAGGTCGGCGAGGTCCTCATCGAGACGAACTACGACGAGGCGTACGACGACCTCGAAGAGAAGGTCGACACGCTGGAGATGCGCGCCGAGCGCTTCGACAAGCAGGAGTCGAACGTCCAAGAGCAGTTCGAGGAGCTCCAAGAGGAGCTGCAGCAGATGCTTCAGGGCGGTGCGGGCGGCGGTCCGGCCGGCATGGGTCCGGGCGCCGGCGGCGCGTAAATGGCAGGCGACGACGCATCGGCCGACGACGAGCCGAGCGACGAGGAGGTCGTCCGGACCGCCGCGGAGGCGGCCGAGGGCGTCATCCTCTCGCGGTACAAGCAGGCTGATCTGCGGGACTTCGACGTCACCGTCACCTTCGAGGACGGCGTGCTCGACGTCGACGTCTACATCAATCCGCCCGAGGACGCCGACGCCGACGCGGACGCCGTCGCCGAGGAGGCGGCGCAGACCGCCGGCGACGCCGTCGACGACCTGTTCGACGAGGCGTAGGCGTCCACCTGCGTTTCTCGGCGGCCGCTTCTCGCGTGACTCATCGAGGAGCGGCGGCGCTGCCGGACGGCCGGTCGCCGGAACGCCTCGAATCCGGTCCGCGTCCCGCCGTTGAACGGTACTAGAGACTTTTGCCGGTACAGGACTATGATAACATATGGCAATACGAGGTGACGGGCCGAGCGCACTGAGCGGCTACCAGGAGCGGCTCCGGAGTCGCGTGCGCTGCGTCGAATGCGGCCGGGTCGACGTCGGCGCCGACTGGACGACCGGCTTCCGCGACGGACGCGTCGTCTACCGCCACGTCTGCCCGCGGTGCGGCGCGGTCGCCCGCCGCGAACTCAGCATGCTGGAGTGACGCCGACCGCGACCGGCTTCCCGTCGGTCACGGGGAGTCGGCGATGAGCGTCTCGTCGACGAGTTTGCCGACGGCGCGGCGGATGAGTTCGGAGACGGACTGTGGGGCGACGTCCAGTTGCTCCGCGAGGTCGGCCTGCGTGGCCCGCCGCGGGACGTCGAAGTAGCCGGCGTGGTAGGCGGTGGTGAGCGCCGCGTGCTGCCGGTCGGTGAGCGCGTCCGCGAACGGCCGGCCGTTCGGGTCCGCGTCGGTCCTGGCGACCCGCTGGACGTCGACGTCGACGTCGTGCGTGACGCAGTCGGCGAGGAACGACGACAGTTCGGTGCCTTCGGCGAACCGGACGGTGAACTCCCAGCCGTCCTCGGAGCCGCGGCCGGACAGAATCGTTCCGTTGGCGTCCCGAATCGGGCCGAGCACGCCGCCGTCGACGGACGACCAGGTGACCCGGTAGAGCGCGTCGTCGCTGTCGGCCGCGAGCCGCTCGACCGACGCCACCGACGGGTCCTCGTCGGCGGCGGCCTCGAATGCTGCGGTCGACGTATCGGTCACGTGAACGGTGGGAACGATCTGGTCTGCGGTCGGCACCAGTTCTTCGAGAACGACTTCGGCCCCGGTCGCGCGGAGCGTCGAGGTCAGCATGAATCCGGCGCTTGCTGTCGCGATGTCGACGACTCGGGCCATGCGGCGCGAATTGGTGCGCCGTGTTATAACACTCTCGCCCTTCGCTTCGGGAAAAATACCCGGTGTGAGCAGGTTTGTGGCGGGTTCGCCGGCGGCGGCTGCCGCTAACCCGGCCCCGAACCCGGCGCGTTCGCCGCGGCGACGCCCGAAATTATATGCGTGAGTGAGCGAGAGAAGGGGCATGGTCGAGGCGTTCGCCGTCGCGAGCGGGAAGGGCGGCACCGGGAAGACGACGAGCACGCTCGCGCTCGGGATGGCGCTCGCCGACGAGTACGACGTGACGGTCGTCGACGTCGACACGGGGATGGCGAACCTGCTGTTCCACGCCGGCCTCGACGACGCGCCGACGACGCTGCACGACCTGCTCGTCGCCGGCGCCGACGTCGACGTCGCCGACGCCACCTACGACCGCTACGGGATGCGGGTCGTCCCGTGCGGGACGAGCCTCGCCGCCTTCGAGCAGTCCGACCCGGCGCTGCTGCGCGACGTCGTCGCCGACCTCGCCGCCGACGCGGATGTCCTGCTGCTCGACTCGCCGGCGACGCTCGCCTCGAAGTCCGCGGTGCTGCCCGTGGTGCTCGCAGACCGCGTCGTCGTCGTCTCCCAGCCGACGATTCCGTCGCTGAGCGACGCCCTGAAAGTGCAGGAGTACGCGGAGTCGTACGGCACCGAAACCGCCGGCGTCCTGTTCAACAAGGTCCACGGCGACCTCGGCACGGTCGCCGAGCAGGCGGACCGCTACTTCGGCGGCGGCACGCTCGGCGTCGTCCCGGACAGCGACGCGGCCCGGCAGGCCCGCGACGCCGGCGAACCGCTGCTCGCGCACGCACCCGACAGCGAAGCCGCCGCGGCGTTCCGCGACGCGGCAGCCCGAATCGATCCGCGGCCGGGCCGCGCCGGCGACGTCGCCGACCGCTTCCGGAGCGCGGTCGTCCCGGAGCGGCCATGACCGAGCGACCGGGCCGCGCCGGCGACGCGCTCGCCGCCGAACCCGGCACCGTGCCCGACGCGGCCGTCAGCATCCCGGTGGGCGACGTCGTTCGCGCCCGCGTCGCCGCCGACGTCGCGGCGCCGCTGGAAGCCGCGCTCGACCGCGGCCTCACCGGCTACGCCGTGTTGCGCCCCGCAGAGGCGATGCTGTTCGGCGCGGACCGCCGCGGCGTCCTGACGTTCGCCGACGGCGTTCCGGTCGTCGCCTACGAGGCAGCCGCGGACGTCGCCGGCCCGGAGGCGCTCGCGGCGCTCGCCGGCGTCGGCCCGGTGCGCGCCGAACTGTACCGGCTCCCGGCGGCGGCGCTCGCGGCCGCGCACGACTGCGACGCGCTGCGCGTGGCGCCGGACGCGCCCGCCCGTGACCTCGCCGGCGACGACGACCTCGCGGCCCGCACCCGCGACGCCGCCCCGGACTCGCGGTCCGGCGCCGGGAGCCACGACGCGCTCGCCGCGTTCCTCGCCGACGAGGAGCGCGTCGCGGCCATCCAGCGGGAGGCCCGCGCCGAAGCCGAGGCGCGCGCCGCCGAGTGGGGACTCACCGACGAACTCGCCGACAGCGGCGACGGCGGCGACTCAGGCAGCGCCGGCCGCGCCAACGGCGACGATTCACGCCGCTCCGACGGCGGAGCCGACGGCTGACCGCTCGGCTGCGACGGCCCCGCCGCCGCTGTTCGGCGGCCGCCCGGGGGTCGCGTGAGCCACAGGACACAGGTGGCGGGGGCGGTAACCGTGGCGCATGGACTCCGCGCTGCCGGACCGGTCGCGTGCCGGGTGGTGGGCGGCGCTGCTCGGGGCGCTCGCGACGGTCGCGCTGTTCCTGTACGCGTTCGTCGGGACGCTCGTCGTCGGCCTGTTCGTCTACTACGCGGTCCGGCCGCTGCACGACGCGATTCACCGCCGGCTCGGCCTGTCGTCGTCGGGCGTCGAGGCGGCGCTGACGATGCTGGCGGTGGTGCTGCCGGCGCTCGCGGTCGTGGTCTACACCGGCGTCGTCGCGTTCCGCGAGTTCGCCGCGGTCGCCGGCGGCGACGCGGTGTCGGTGCTGCTGTCGATGCTCGGCGCGGAGCCGTCGTCGCTGCTGACGGCGGTCCGCCGCCCGATTCGGTTCCTCAGCCGGCTCGAAGACCCTCAGCGGTTCGGCGAGCGGCTCGCGGCGGCGCTCTCCACGGTGGCGACGGCCGGCAACGCCGCGCTGCACCTGTCGCTGTCGCTGACGTTCGCGTTCTTCCTGCTGCGCGACGGCGACCGGCTCGACCGGTGGTTCCGGGACCGGGTCGCCGACGGCGACAGCGGGCTGTGGGAGCTGCTCGCCGGCGTCGACGCCGACCTCGAACGGGTGTACTTCGGGAACGTCGCGACGGTCGTCCTCGTCGGCGTCGCCGCCGTCTGCGTCTACAACGGCTACAACGCCGTGGCGCCCGCGGCGGTCCGGCTGCCGGCGCCGACGCTGCTCGCGCTCCTCACCGGGCTCGCGACGTTCGTCCCGCTGGTCGTCGGGAAACTGGTGTACGTGCCGGCGACGGGCTACCTGCTCGGGGAGGCCGTCCGAACGGACGCCGCGGTCGCGTACCCGGTGACGTTCCTCGCGCTCTCGTTCGTGCTGCTCGACGTGCTGCCGCAGGCGGTGCTCAGGCCGTACCTCTCCAGCGGCTCGCTCCACACCGGACTGGTGCTGTTCGCGTACGTGCTCGGCGCCGCGTTGTTCGGCTGGTACGGGCTGTTCCTCGGCCCGCTGCTGGCGGTGCTGGTCGTTCGCGTCTCCACGCACAGCCTCCCGGGGCTGCTCACCGACGGCCCGCTTCGCGCGGGCGACGCAGACGGGGCAGCCGACGCTGACGACTCGGGCGACGCCGAGGGCAACGCGGACGCCGAGGGCAACGCGGACGCCGCGGGCGACGCGAACGACTCGGAGCAGGACTGACAGGCTTCGTCGCGGTCGACGAACTCCGCCGCGACCGACCCAGTGTCGTGGTCGCCGGTCGGTCGAGGACGGAAGAAGCGGTGGAACGGCGAGCGACGGAGCCGCGGACGGAGCGAACCGGTGGAGAGCGGAGGCGGTCGGAGGACCGTCGGAGGGACGGTGGAGGGAATCGGAGGGCGCGTGCGACTCGGCTCGGTCGCGTCCGGAACCGCGCCGTTACGGCTCGTAGTCGTGGCCGGCGACGGCCGCGACGACGTTGACGGCGACGAGTGCGGCGAACGCGGTGGTGTGCGAACCGGCGACGCCGGCGGCGAGCAGCGGGAGGTACGTCAGCGGGAGCAGCGACGCCGTCCAGAACGCGGCGGCGCGGGCGGGCTGCAACAGGCCGGTCTGTGCGGCGTCGCGGACGACGGCGGGGGCGTCGGTTGCGTGGCGAGCGAGCCGGTCTGCGGGGGACTGATTGGAGGTGGACATGGGTTCGTTCCAGTTCAGCCATGGACGGCCGACCCCATATACCGTCCAGACCGTTGGCGCCCCTTCGGCTCCGTTCACGCGGACGCCGCTGGTTTTACACGGTTTTCGCTGGCTCCGCGGACGGTTTCTCACGTTTTACGAACCGCTGAAAACAGACGAGACAGTTTATCGGACTATTTGAGCGCGTTTCGGTGGTTCGGCTCAGTCTTCGATTTCGGGGCCGGCCGAAGACAGCTCGATTTCCACGTCGCGGTCGTCGTCCTGCTCCGCGTCGCCGCCGCGCCGGAGCCGGCGGACCACGGCGCCCGCCCCGACGAGGAACGCGAGCCCGACGACCGGCGCGAGCCACGCGGCGCGCGACCGCCCGCTCGACCCGGATGCGACGCCCGGAGCGGCCGTGTCGCCGCCGCGGTTCCCCCCGAGTTCCTCGTCGTCGGGTGCGGGGAAACTGACGTCGCTGCTGAATTCGGGGTTGTCGACGTGGAGTTCGAAGAGCGTGAATCGGTCCATGGCCGAGAGACGCGCTCCGAGTAGATATAGCCGTAGTGAGCCGTGTCGACACGGCGGCACGCCGGCGTCCTGTGGCCGTCGACTGCTCCGGTGTCCTGGCGTCCGGTCGCGCCCCGGCGTCGTCAACGGCTTCTGGCGGGCGGTGTGTGAGCGGTCAGCGCGCTTTCCGGCGACCGTCGCCGGAACGCGAGCCTACTCACCGCCCCCTACGTTTCGAAACGTATGACCTCGCTCCAGCGGCCGCGTCTCGACCGGGCCACCGGGCTCGTCGGGCTGGCGGCCGTCACGCGGACGCTCGGCGGGGCCCTCCTCGGGACGTCGCTCGCCGTCTACGTCGGCCGGAACGGCTCGCCCGTCGCGGTGTCGCTGCTCGCCACGGCGTTCTCGCTCGGCATCATCCTGTTCGCGCCGGTGTGGGGCGCGCTCGCCGACGTCACCGGCCGGCGGAAGCTCATCCTCGTCGGCACCGGCGTCGGCGCGACGCTCGCCGTGACGCCGCTGCTCGTCGCGCCGTCGTTCGCCGGCACCGTCCGCGTCGGCCCGGTCGGAATCGCGGCGCTGTTCCCGGTCGCGATTCGGGGGCTGTACGCGGCGTTCATCGCCGGGTTCGGGCCGCTGATGCTGACGGTCGCCAGCGAACGCGGCGGCGCCGACGGCCGCGGGAAGTCCGTCGGGTCGTTCAACAGTTTCCGCGCCGCAGGCGCCGGCTCCGGCCAGTTCGTCGCCGGCCTGCTGCTCGGCGCGCTCGCCCCGACCGAACTGTACGCGGTTATCGCCGCGGTCTCTGCCGCAGCCACCGTCGCGGTCGCGCTCGTCGACACCGGCGACTCGCCGCCCGACCCGGACGCCGACTCGCTCGCCACCGAGGTCAGAACCCGGCTGCTTCCGCCGGCGGGCGACCGCGGCCACCTCCGGACGAACGGCCTCGGCTGGCTCTACCTCGGGCTCGGCGTCCGGCAGGCCACCGTCTCCGGGGTCGGCGCGCTGATGCCCGTCTACATCGTGACGACGCTCGCGCTGCCCGAGGCCTGGATGGGCGTGCTGCTCGCGTTCAACCCCGTCTCGCAGACGTTCCTCATGTACTACCTCGGCGGCGTCGTCGACGACGCGGGGCGGAAGCCGCTCATCACGCTCGGCATGGCCGGCTCGGCCGGCTTCGGGCTCGTCGTCGCCGCCGCGGTGTTCGCGCCCTCGCGGCTGCTCACCGCCGCCGTCGTCGCCGTCGGCTACGTCGTGCTCGCGGTCGCCTACTCCGCGATGTGGACCGGCGCGGTGGCGTTCGTCGGCGACGTCGCCCCCGAGAACCGCGAGTCCGAACTGATGGGGCTCGCGTCGACCAGCCGGTCGGTCGGCGGCGTCGTCGGCCCGCTGCTCGTCGGCGGCGCCGCCGAACTCGCCGGCTACCCCGCCGCGTTCGCCGCCGGCTCCGTGCTGGCGCTCGGCGCGTCGCTGCTCGTCGGCCTCCGCGTCACCGAATCCGCGCCCGCCGCGGTCCGCGGCGGCACCGCCAGCAGCGCCGACTGACCGCTCGCCGCGGGTGCCGTCTGCCCGGAGGGGAATCCCTTTGCCGGTGCCGCCGTAGCCCACTGGTATGCAGGACATCGACGGCGACACGGTGGTCATCACCGGCGCGAGCAGCGGAATCGGCGCGGCGACGGCACGCAGCCTCGCGGACGCGGGCGCGAACCTCGTGCTCGGCGCGCGCCGCGCGGAGCGACTCGAGACGCTGGCGGCCGACCTCGAAGCCGAGTACGGCGTGTCGGCGTCCGCGGCGCCGACCGACGTCACCGAGCGCGAACAGGTGGACGCGCTCGTGGAGGCGGCGGTCGAGCAGCACGGCGGCGTCGACGCGCTCGTGAACAACGCCGGCGTGGGGCTCGAGGGCGACGTGGAGTCGATGTCCGACGAGGACTTCCACACGATGATGGACGTGAACATCGACGGGATGTTCTTTGCGACGCGGGCCGCGCTCCCGCACCTCCGCGAGTCCGAGGGGACGCTGGTGTTCCTCGGCAGTTTCGCGGGGCAGTACCCGCGCCCCGGGAATCCGGTGTACGCGGCGACGAAGTGGTGGACCCGCGGGTTCGCCCACAGCCTCGAGGGCGTCGTCGGCGAGGACGGCGTCGCGGTCACGGTCGTCAATCCGACGGAGGTCCGCACGGAGTTCGCCTCCGAGCAGGGCGCCGCCTTCGAAGAGCAGTACGGCGAGGACGAAGCCACCAGCCCGGACGCAATCGCCGACGCCATCCGGTTCTCGCTCCAGCAGGACGCCACCGACACCGTGAGCGAACTGAACCTGTATCGGCGCGACAAGTTCGCCGGGTTCTGACCGGCTCGGCCACCCGACCCCGTTTAAGTAGTTCTCGTCACAACGGGTAGATACGAGGCGGAACGCGGCGCGACCGCGAGGGGACGTGCGCCGCACTTCTCGACTCCTCAACTCGACCACACCGCGAGCCACTGCGCCATCAGTCGTTTCGGACTGCGACGCCAGCGACACTTTTCGTTCCGAGAGCGTCGTGCCCGCTCGGTTTGGAATCTGAAGAACTCGGGCCGTCCTGTCGAACCGCTGAAAGGGAAATCCACGTAACCGAGTAGCGCGTACGGTCTCCCGTGCGACAGTTCCAGAGCCGAACCGACTGTCGGTCGCGGAGCCGACGAGGAACCGACGGGCGGAGCCGTGACGGCGGATTGCTACCCCGCGGCAGCGGGAGCCGCGGCGGGAGACGGGGCTGCGGCGAACCGGGAGGTGAGCGGCCGTGACGCTCGCCGACGCGGCGGTCGAGGGGCTTCGGCTCGCCGGCGAGATGTTCTGGGAGACGTGGTGGGCGCTCGTGCTCGGATTCACCATCGCTGGCGCCGTCGAGACGTTCGTCAGCGAAGAGCAGATGACGGCGGCGCTCGGCGGCGACGGCCTGCGCGAACTCGGCCTCGGCACCGCGTTCGGCGCCGCCTCCTCCAGCTGTTCGTTCGGCGCGGTCGCGACGACGAAGTCGCTGTTCAAGAAGGGGGCGTCGCCGGTCGCGAGCCTCGCGGCGTTCCAGTTCGCGTCGACGAACCTCGTCATCGAACTCGGGCTCGTCATGTGGATTCTGCTCGGCTGGCAGTTCGTCGTCGCGGACTACGTCGCCGGCCTCCTCCTCATCGTCCTGCTCGCCGCGACGTTCAAGTACGTCGTCCCGGCGTCGTGGTTCGAGGCCGCCCGGACGCACCTCCAGTCGACGGAGGGCGTCCGCGACCCGAACTGCGGCATGGAGGTCGACCCGACCAGCGACGACGTCGTCACGCTCGACACCGACGACGGCACCGAGTACTTCTGCTCGGAGTCGTGCCGGTCGGCCTACCGGGAGAGCCACGAGAGCGACGAGTCAGGCGGTCGGCGGCTGCTCACCGCGCAGGGCTGGCGGCTCGCCGCGAAGAACGCTATCGGCGAGTGGGACATGCTCTGGAAGGACATCGCCGCGGGCTTCCTCGTCGCCGGGCTCATCGGCGCGCTGGTGCCGCGGCAGTGGTGGACGACGCTGTTCGGCGTCGGCGCCGAAGGGACGCTCGGCTGGGTCGTCGCGTCGGCGGTCATCGGCGTCGTCGTCGGCGTCGTCACGTTCGTCTGCTCGGTCGGCAACGTCCCGTTCGCCGTCATCCTCTGGAACAACGGCATCGCGTTCGGCGGCGTCATGTCGTTCATCTTCGCGGACCTCATCGTCCCGACCATCGACGACGCCTACCGGCGCTACTACGGGCTTCGGCTCGCCGCCGTCCTGTTCGTCAGCATCTTCGTGACGGCCGTCATCGCCGGCGTCGCCATCCACTACGCCTGGAGCGGCCTCGGGCTGATTCCGCCGCAGGGCGAGGCCGGCGGCACCGCGCCGTCCGGCTACACGCTCTACTTGAACGCCGCGTTCACCGTCGTGTTCGCGGTGCAGGCGTACATCACGTTCGCCGGGGACGACGCCGACGACGGCGCCGGCCCCACCGACGCCGAGTCGGCGCACGCGCACTGACCGGTCCGGCGGGGAGTCGGCTTTTGTGCATCCGCGTGAAACCCCCGTCTAGACGCGGCCGTCACGAGACTCGGCCGTCGGCGCACGACCCGAATTCGAACCGACCCGGACTCGAATCGGACCTGACCCGAACCACGACGCTCCCACACACGACACAATGGTTGACCCAGTCCTCGCAAGCCGGCTTCAGTTCGCGCTCACCACGATCGTCCACATCATCTTCCCCGTGATGTCGATGGGGCTGGCGCCGTTCCTCGTCTACTTCACGTGGAAGGAGGTGCGCGGCGGCGACCCGGTGTACGAGCAGCTGCGGCGGTTCTGGACGAAGGTGTTCGCGGTGAGTTTCGTCGTCGGCACCGTCACCGGGCTCGTGTTGGAGTTCGAGTTCGGGACGAACTTCGCGGCGTTCTCGGCGTTCGCCGGCGACCTGTTCGGCGGGCCGCTGGCGACCGAGGGGATGATGGCGTTCATGCTGGAGGCGACGTTCCTCGGCATCTTCGTGTACGGCCGCGACCGGGTGTCCGACAGGCTCTACTTCGCGTCGAGCGTCGCCGTCGGGCTGGGGACGTGGCTGTCGGCGGTGTGGATTCTCATCGCGAACTCGTGGATGCAGACGCCGCGCGGCTACGAGGTCGTCGTGGAGAACGGCGAGCGCGTCATCCACCTGACGGACCCGATGGCGGCGTACTTCACGCCGCGGTTCACCTACATGTTCGTTCACATGCAGAACGCCGCCGTGGAGTCGGTGGCGCTGTTCATGGCGGGCGTCGCCGCCTACCACGTGTTCCGGCACCACGTCTGGGGCTACCCGGTGCAGCAGGTCGACTTCTGGGAGTCGACGCTGAAAATCGCGATCGTCGCGCTGGTCATCACGGCGCCGCTGCAGGTGCTCCACGGCGACGCGTACGCACGGCACGTCTTCGAGACGCAGCCGCAGAAGTTCGCGGCGATGGAGGCGGTCTGGGAGACCTCGTCGTACGTCCCTGAGTACATCGTCGCGTTCCCGACGAGCATCTCCGGGCTGTTCACGCCGCGCGCCAAGCACCTGTTCGGCATCGGCATCCCGGGCGGCGCGTCGTGGCTGGCGAGCGGCGGGAACCCGCAGGCGACGATTCGCGGCCTGAACTCCTTCGAGACGCAGGCGCCGCCGGTCGCCATCGTGTTCTGGTCGTTCCGCATCATGGTCGCGCTCGGCACCTGGTTCATCGTGCTGGCGTTCTGGGCGGCCTACCGGTGGTGGCGCGGCGAGCTCGTCGAGGACGACCTGCTGCACAAGGCGCTGATGGGGTCGTCGCTGCTCGGCTTCGTCGCCGTCGAGGTCGGCTGGATCGTCACCGAAGTCGGGCGGCAGCCGTGGGTGATACAGGGCGTCATGAAGACCTCCGCGGCTGTGTCGCCGGGGCTGACCGCCGCGGAGGCGACGCTGACGCTCGCCGGCTTCGCCGCCGGCTACCTCGCGCTGCTCACGCTGTACGTGTACGTCATCCTCCGCATCCTCCGCGGCGGCCCGCCGTCGCTCGACGAACTCGGCGCGACCCCGCAGCCGGACGCCGGCGGCACGACCAGTGACGCCGCCGCGGGCGACGCCGCTGCTGCCGGCGCCCCCGGCGACGCTCCCGAACCGGATTCGGCCGGGGGTGGCGACGATGACTGACGCTGCGCTGTTCGGCGCGCTCGCCGCACACCTCACCGGACTCGCTGCTCTGCCCGACGCGCTCGCCGCGCCGCTCGCGGTGTCGCTGTCCGACGGGCCGCTGTTCGGCCTGCCGCTCGCGGACCTGTGGTTCGCGCTGCTGTTCTTCCTGCTCGGGACGTTCCTGTTCCTCGACGGCTTCGACTTCGGCGCGGGCGCGCTGTTCGCCACCCGCGAGGACGACGAGCAGCGCGAAACCATCCTCGCCGCCATCGGGCCGTTCTGGGACGGCAACGAGGTGTGGCTCGTCGTCTTCGGCGGCGCGACGTTCGCGGCGTTCCCGCCGGTGTACGCGAACCTGTTCAGCCGGCACTACCTCCTGATGTTCGCGATTCTCGCGGCGCTGTTCCTCCGCGGGCTCGCCCCGGAGATGTACGAGCAGCGGCACGACGACGGCTGGCAGCGCTGGTGGGGTCGGTCGTTCGTCGTCGGCAGCGTCGCCGCGCCGTTCCTGCTCGGCGTCTTCGTCGGGAACTGGCTCGTCGGCGCCCGGAGCACGGTCACGCTCGTCGGCGCCGTCGTCGGCGTCGCCGTCGTCGCGCTCACCGTCGTCACCGGCGCCGCGTTCCTCCGGCTGAAGACCCGCGGCGCGCTCCGCGACGACGTCAGATGGTACGGCGAACGCGCCGCCGCGGCGTATCTGGTCGCCGTCGTCGCCGCGCTCGCCGCCGCCGCGGCCGCCGCTCCCCGCGTCGCCGCCGCGGTCACGGCCCCGGTCAGCGTCGCGCTCGTCGCCGTCTCCGTCGCCGCCACCGGCGGCACCGTCGCGGCGATGCGGCGGGACGCAGACCTCGTCGCGTTCGCGGCCAGCGGCGTCGTCGTGTACGCGCTCGCCGCGCTCGTCTGCGCGCTGCTGTCCCCCGTCGCCGACCCCGCCACCGACCTCACGGTCCAGGAGGCCGTCGTCTCCACCATCCCGCTGAACCTCATGTCGGTCGCGGCCGCCGTGCTGCTGCCGCTCGTCCTCACCTACTTCGGCGTGCTGTACAGCGCCTTCAGCGGCCCGATCGAAGCCGGCGACGCCTACTGACGCCGCACCGCGACGACCGCAGACTCAGGCGTCCGCGCCGCCGGCCGCGCCGCAGTCCGAATCGCCGCCTGCAGCGTCGGCGTCGGCATCGGCGTCGGTGTCAGCGGCCGCCGCGCCGCCGTCGACCGCCGTGACGCCGGTGAACTCGAAGCGGGCGCCGCCGGCGTCGCTGTCGGTGACGGCGACGTCCCAGCCGTGCGCGTCGGCGATGCTGCGGACGATGTTGAGGCCGAAGCCGGTGCCGTCGGGGTTCGTCGAGTAGCCCGCCTCGAACACCGACTCGCGGTCCGACTCGGGGATGCCGGGGCCGTCGTCGGCGACGTAGAAGCCGTCGGCGTCGTCGAGGCCGCCGACGGAGACGGTGACGTCGTCGCCGGCGTGTTCGACGGCGTTCCGGAACAGGTTCTCGAACAGCTCCCGGATGCGGCTCTCGTCGCCGGACACCGCGCCGAGCGACGGCTCGGTTTCGAGCGTCGCCGCCGCGGTGCCGGTCGTCGCCCAGGCGTCCGCCGCGACCGCAGCGAGGTCGACCCGGTCGAACTCGCTGACCGCTCGGCCGGTCCGCGCCAGCGTCAGGATGTCGTCGATGAGTTCGTTCATCCGGTCGAGCGCGTCCGCCGCGCGGCGCAGGTGGTCGCTGTCGCGGCGCTCCAGTTCGAGCGACACGAACCCCTGCGCGACGTTCAGCGGGTTCCGGAGGTCGTGGCTGACGACGGACGCGAACTCCTCGAGGTGCTTGTTCTGGTTCGCCAGTTCCCGCTCGCGCCTGCTGAGCTGTTCGCGCGCCGCCAGCGACCGCACGGCGTGGCCGATGGTTTCGCCGAGCTCGGTCAGCACCTGCCGCTCGGCCTCGTCGAAGACGTACGGCCGGTCCGCATAGAGGCTCAGGATGCCGAACACGTCGTCGCCGTCGACGATGGGGACGACGGCGACCGACTCGACGCCGTGCTCCGCGAACAGGTCGCGCCACGGCTCCATCGACGGGTCCGTCGTGACGTCCTGTGAGCACTGAATCTCGCCGCTCCGAATCGCCTTCCCGCCGGCTCCCTGCCCGTGTTCGTCGTCCGCTTCGACCGTGATGACGACGGACTCGTAGTACTCGTCGTCGAGCCCCGCCCACTCGTCCGGCCGGACGACGTCCGTCTCCGGGTCGTACCGCCCGATCCACGCCGACTCGTACGGCTCGGACTGCTGCAGCCGCTCGCACACCCGCCGTTCGAGTTCGCTCCGGCTGTCGGCGTCCACGATTTCCTGCGTCGCGATGCGCAGCGTGTTGTTGATGCGGTTCAGCTGGTCTACCTGCAGCTGCTGCTGTCGTCGCCGGGCGTCGTACACGCCGACGAGCGTCCCGAAGAGCGCGCCGAGCGTCGCCGCGTTCAGCAGCGTCAGCGTCGCGTCCACCGGCAGCGGCCCCCTCGTTAGGGCGTGCGAAACCAGCCACCCGGCCGCCGCGACCAGCACCGCCGCACCGACGGCGGTCCACGCCAGCGCCCACCCCACGAACTGGTCGGGGACCAGGGCGCCGCGCGCCATCCGCACCCCGGTGAGGACCAGCATCGCCGACAGCAGCAACGGGAGCACGCCGTCCACCACGGCCAGCGTCGGCGCGTCCCGCAGCACCACCGAGGTCCGCAGGTGAAACGCGGACAGAGCGACGCCGAACGCGGCCAGCACGAGGCCGCCCGTCCGAGCTGAGATGCGGTTCACTGTCAGGGTTATTTGTCGCATTCCCGGAAGAATCTACTCCTCCTTCTCGTCGCTTCGGCGGTATCTTCCGTGGAATCTGTATCACCTCCCGCGAATCCGCGCGCGGCTATCGGCGAACCGACGGGCCGGGCCGACCGGGGCGTCGGGTCACGGAACCGTGACGACGACGGTGAGTCGCGAGACGCCGCGCGGCTCGGTCACGGTCACGGTCACCGCGACCGCGACGACGTGAACGTCGCCGACGCGTCGCTGCGTGACGACGCCGTCGGTCGCCGCACAGCCCCCGAACTCGCGGTTCGGGCCGCCCGGGCAGTTCGTCGCCGACCACGTCGCGGCCGCGGAGGCGTTCCGGGCGACGTCGACCGCGACGGATTCGCGGAGCCGCGACCGCTCGATGGCGCGAAGGTCTCCGGCGGCGGCGGCGTCGAACGCGTCGAGCGCGGCGCCACGGTCGGACGCGGGATACGACCCGGAGACGCCGCGGGAGGCGTTCGCGACGGCGCGCTCGACCGCCGGCACCGTCGACGCCCCCGGCCGGGACGCCGCGTCGGCGTCGACGTCGGGGTGCGCGCTCAGCGACAGATACGCGAACGTCATCGGGACGAGCGCGACCGCGACGACCGCCGCGGCGACCAGCACCAACTGCCCGCGACTCCGGCCGCCGCCCGCTGGTTCGCCGGCGGTCACGCGAACCACACCTCGATGGTCACCTCGCCGCTTCCGGTCGGCACCACCGCTCGACCGATAGGGACGCGGCGCAGCCGCTCGAAGCCGACGGCACCGTACGCGGTCTCCACCCGGAACATGAGGTTGTCGCCGAGGATGCGTTCGACTCGGTGCCGCAGCGCGTCGCGCTCCCGGTCGAACGCGGCGGCCGACGCTCCGGCTTCCGCGAGCCGCGACGCGTCGACGTGCCGCGGTGGTTCCTCGGCGAGAACCGTCGCGGCGTCGGCGGCGTACGCGTCGAGTTGCGCCTCCGCGGTGCAGGCGTCGGGGAGCGCCACGCCGAACCCGGCGGTGACGGCGAGCAGCAGCGCGACGCCGACGGCGGCTTCGAGCGCCGGCAGCGAGAGCTGCCCCCGGTCCCGGTCAGGCATCGACGGTCACCTCCAGGGTCGCCTTCACGGTCCGCTCCGGGTACGACGACACCCGGATCGTCCCGGTCGCGTTCCCATCCACCGTGATGCGAGCCGTCTCGAACCGGGAGACTGCGACGGATTCGGTGCCGGCGAGTCCGCCGTCGCGGTGGAGGACGACGCGGCCGTTCACCCGGACCGTCTCGACGTCGGAGTCCGTGAAGTCGAACCGGAGCGTCCCGGTGCGGCGCGGGAGCGTCACGGCGCCGGCGGCGGCGTCGATGCTGCGGGTGCGTTCGGCGTCGGCGGCGACGAGGACGATGCGGCGGAACGCCGTGCCGCCGACCGGGTCGCCGCGTTCGACGACGGTTCGGCCGCCGAGCCGAACCCGGAACGCCGCGTCGGCGAGCGGCGGGACGAGGTCGACGAGCGCGTCCGCGGTGAGCGCGTCGACGGCGCCGCGGTCGAGGACGTTCGCCCGACGCGTCAGCGGCGAATCCGGCGCGACGACCCGGTCGGTGGCCGTCACCGCCGCGCGGCGCTCCACCGGGGAGCGGTCCGCGCTCGCGAGCGCCGCGTCCGCGAACGCGACCGACAGGCCGATTGCGGCGGTCAGCGCGACGAGCGCCGCCGCGAGCGCGAGCAGCGACGCCTGCCCGCGGCCCCCGGCCGGGAATCCGACGGCGGAGCGCTGCCTGCTCATCTGCTCACCAGCCGGACGCGCAGTCGGTTCGCGGACGATTCGACTGTGACCACCGTCTCCGCGCCGCTCTCCCACGTCCCGTCGACGACGACTCGGTCGGGGAGCGCGAGCGGCGTCGACGCCGCGACGCCCGGATTCGGGTGCGAGAGCGTGAGCCGTCCGCCGTCGGCGACGACGCGGTACGCCGCGCCGGCAATCGTCGGCGGCAGGTCGACGCGCCGTTCGACGCTGACGGCGGACGCGTCGACCGGAACCGGCACCGCGGCCTCGACGTGCGTCGCCGCGGCGGCGACGACACGGCCGGCCGCCTCGTCGCCCGCGGCGGCCCGGTACTCCGGCGCGACGCCGCCCACCAGCGACGCGGAGACCGCGCCGATGAACAGCAGGACGACGCCGAGTTCGAGCGTCTTCGCGACGGCCGGCGTGACGGCGCGTCGGTCACGCACTGCCGTACACCTCCAGGCGGAGCCGGTGGACGACGAGGTGCGCGCGCCGCTCCCCCGGGAAGGACGCGACGACGCTGGCGTCGCCGTCCCCGTCGAGGTCGCGCCGGTCGACGGACGCGCCGAACCGGCCGAAGTAGCGCTCCCACGCCGCCGGCGTCGCGGTTTCGACGGCGACGCGCCAGTTCCCACGCGGCATCGACGTCCGGTCGTGGCTCACCCGCGTGGAGAGCGTGAGTCGGCCGTCGCCGGACACGTCGACGCGTTCGCCGCCGAGCGCCGCGACGCCGACCACGACGGTGCCGGCAGAGACCGCGACCGGCGCGTCGCCGGTGACGACCGCGTTGCCCGGGCGGCCGCGGACCATCGCTCCGCCGAGGAACGCGACCCGGTGGGAGCCGGCGTCGTACACCAGCGCGTCCGCCGGTACCGCGGCGACGACGCCGGAGTCGTTGAGCAGCCGAACGGTTCGCGGCTCCGTGTACAGGCGGCCGGCGGTGAACGCGACGCGGCCGCTGTGCGGCCCGGTGACCGCCGCCGGTGCGAGCGCCGCGTCGACGTCGGCCGCGACCCGGTCCGCGTCGACGCCGGCGGCGTTCTCGTCGACGATGGCGCCGATGGTGGCGGTCAGCGCGGCGAGCGACAGCGCCGTGACGCCGAGCAGTAGCGCGACGCCGACGACGTGCGACTGCGCCCGCCGGTTCATGCCAGCCCCGCGCCCGCGAACCCGAGGTAGCACAGGACGACCAGCGCTCCGGAGTGGAGCAGCATCGCGTAGCCGCCGCGCTCGGCGGCGCCGGCGAACAGCCCCGACGCCAACACGGTCGCCTGCGTCACGACGTAGAACCGCCGCCGGGCGCGCGCCGGGTCGACGGCGTCCGGGTTCAGCGACCCCGCGCCGCCGACGCTGGCGAGCCCGGCGAGGTCCGTGAAGCCGCCGATGACCGTGACGTCGAGCCCGACCACGATAGCGACGACGAGCAGCGCCGTCGTCCAGCCGACCGCGACGTACACCTGCATGTTCCCGCGGAGCGCCTGCTTTTCGTGGTGCAGCCGGCCGATTTCGGTCTGCAGCGTCTCGAAGACGGCCTCCGCGTCGCTGCCGGCGTCGAGCGCGCCCGTCACGAGCCCCATCGTCTGCGCCGCCAGCGGCGTGCCGACCCGGTCGACGAACCGCTCCAGCGCGTCGGTCCTGAGGTCGCCGCCGGCCCGCCCGGCGAGCGTGAGGTTGAACGCCAGGTCGGCGACGTCCGGGTTCAACGGCCCGAGGTCGATGTCGCTGGCGACGTGTTCGACGGCGGCCGGCAGCGGCCGACCGAGGCCGACGTGGCCCGCGACGGCGTGGACGAAGTCCTTGATTTCGCGGTCCTTGGCGTCGTCGAGCCGCGCGCGCCGCACGGACACGAAGCCGACCGGGAGCGCGTACGCGGCGTAGCCGAGCAGCAGCGCGTTCACCGGGTCGTCGAGCGCCGACCACAGCGCGGCGGTCGCCGCGACGGCCGGCACCAGCAGGACCGCCGCGGCCGCCGCGGGGTTCGACGGCGCCGCGCGAAGCAGCGCCGCCGGCGTCCGCGGGGCGCGGTAGGAGACGTGCTGGTCGGACGGACGGAGCCGGCCGACCATCGCGGCCGCCCCGGCGCCGACGGCGAGCACGAACGCGGCGGCGCCGTACACGACGAGCGCGCGCAGCGTCGTCGTGCCGAGCGGCGTCACGACCGCCTCCGACAGCCCCGGCGCCAGCACGCTCAGCACCGTCAACACGACGACGAGCAGCGCCGGTAGCACCAGCATGACCACGAACAGCTCCGCGACGAGCTCCATGAAGTCCGCGTTGCGGTCGCGGGCCCGTTCGCGTCGGTGGCCGAGCATCCGCGACTCGAGCCGGAGGTAGTTCGACAGCGCGTCGTCGCCCTGCGTGGCGTGTTCGCGGAACTTCAAAAGGAACGGCGCCAGCGCGTTCCGCGACGGCGTGTCGCGGGCGACCCGGCCGAGCCCTGCGCGGAGGCTCCCGGTCAGCGTCGTCGTGTTCAGCGCCGCCCGGAACGACACCGCGGTCTCGCCGTACGCGTCGTTTTCGGCGATGCGACGCAGCATCTCGCGCGGTCCGTCGCTGCCCGACGAGAGCGCGTGCAGGTACCGCGCCGCGCCGGGAAGCGTCCGGTCGATGCCGGTCCGGCGAGCGGAGACGCGCAACCGCAGATACGTCCCGGCGAGCCGAATCGTCGCGCGTTTTGCGGCGAGCGCGACGCCCGCGGCGACCGCGCCGGTCGCGTACAGCCGCGGCATCGCCGGCACCGGGACGCCGGTCGCAGCGACGACGTCGGCCGCGGCGGCGAGCGTCGCCGCCGGCAGCGCCGACAGCACCACGAACAGCCACGTCGCCACGGCGAGACAGACCAGCCACGACAGGCCGTACGTCCGCGCGAGGAACACGTCGAAGCTCGTCCGCATCGCCGCGCCGCGGGACCGCTTCCGGTCGACGGCGTGCCGCCCGGCGTCCGCGTGCCGAGCGAACAGCGCGTACAGC
This sequence comes from Halobaculum sp. D14, assembly GCF_051195135.1. NCBI lineage: Archaea > Methanobacteriati > Methanobacteriota > Halobacteria > Halobacteriales > Haloferacaceae > Halobaculum > Halobaculum sp. D14. The sequence goes on from NZ_JBNTKA010000002.1 coordinate 349,812, forward strand.
GCCCGGTCCGGAACCGAGAGCCGGTAGCTCGCCGCGTCGCCCCCCGACTCGACGGCGCCGCCGGCGTGCTCAGTCACCGTCCCCCTCCGGCTCCGACGAGTCGCCGTCTCCGGGCAGGCCGCCGTCGGTGGCAGCATGGTCAGTGTCCGGTTCCGGACCCGTGTCCGTCTCCGGGTCTGCCCCCGGACCTGGGTCCGCGTCCGCGCCCCCTCCGCCCCGCTCGGCGAGCGTGCGGCGGACCCGTTCGACGGTCGCGGCCTCGTCGGTCCGGAGGTCGGCGAGGAAGTCGAACGTCTCCTCGAAGTCCGTGACGCCCGCCTCGACGAGGTACCTGACGTACCGGTGTTTCCGGCGGAACTCGGCTTCGACGTCGTCGACGGCGCGGTCGGTTCGGCGCGCGAGCCGGTGGAACACGCGGTGGTCGACGCGGCGGACCGCGTCGCCGAGTTCGGGGTGGCTGTACGCGTGCGAGAACGACCCGTCGGGGCCGCGGTCCACGACGCGGTTCCAGTAGACCGCCGTGTCGTTCTTCTCGACGACGCCGCCCGCGCCGCCGCAGTCGTCGAACGCCGGCGTCGACGCGAGCTCGACGGCCTCGCTCACGTACCGGTCGCCGTCGACGTGGTGCGGGAACACCACGAGGTCGATTTCGCCGAGCAGGTACGACGGGAGCCCCTGCTCGATGACGCGGTTCACCAGCGTCTCCACGGTCTCGGCGTGCGTCGTCCCGAGCACGCCGTGGCCGGTGTTCAGCGTCTCCGCGAACGTCCGGAACGACGCCGGCGTGTTTATCTCCGCGATGACCTCGACGTCCGGGTTGAGGTAGTTCGTCTCGGTCATCAGGTCCGCCATCGTCACGCGCTTGTACTCGTTCTCGTGGTCGCGCGTCGTCAGCGACACCCCGGTCTCGTGCGGCAGCCGCACCTCGCGGCTCCCCTCGTCGATCGAGATTGGCCGCGAATCGAACGGGATGAACGGCGTATGGGCGTTGAGAAGCGTCGTCTTGCCGGCGCCGGTCGGCCCGGAGAACAGCACGACGCCACCGTGTTCGTACAGCAACCACAGCAGCGTCACCAGCTCCGTCGACACCGCGTCGTCGGCGACCAGGTCAGCTGGCGTCAGGACATCGCTGGACTGCTTCCGCACGGACAGGTGCGGGCCGCCCTCGGAGATGACGGGGAGCGCGACCGCGGCGCGGATGGTGTCGGAGACGCCGGGCAGATTCAGGTTGACTTTCCCGCTCGGCGTCGACGCGTTCAGCTCCGTCCCGTCCATCGCGGCCAGCTGCGTGACGACGTTCACGAACTGCGCCTCGTCGTCGAACGCGAGGTTCGTCGGGACGCGGCCGTCAGCCGCGACGTCCCGGCGCGGCACCACCTTGACGCGCTCGCCGACCCGGTTCGCCTCGACGTCCTCGAGGTGCGGGTCGCGGAGCGGCACCGTCAGGATGCCTTCGCCGACGAAGTCGCGCATCACGTAGTACGTCAGGTCGTCGAGGCGGTCGGCGGCGAACCGGGAGTCGACCGGGGGCACCGACAGCCCGTACTCCGAGAGCGCGTCGCGGACGCGGTACCGCGCGGCGGCCAGCCACGCCCGCGTGTTCCGGGCGGTGAGGCGCCGCGAGAGGAACCGACGGGTGCGTTCGTCGACGAGCGCCGCCCTGTCGTCGACGACGGAGTCGACGTTGGCCTCCCAGATGCGCTCTTTGCACTCGTCGATGAGCGCCGCGTCGCCGGGCAGCAGCGGCGGCTCCCGGACCGCGTACTTCGTGGTGAACCGGTCGTCGCCGAGCAGGTGGTCGCGGTACACCTCGACGTCGACGGCGAACGCGTCGAACCGGACGGTGTACAGCCGGAGCCGCTCGCTGGCGACGCGGCCGGCGTACGGCGCGTCGACGGAGACGTCGGTGCGGACCGGCGCGAAGTCCGCGGTGTGGACGACGAGGGCGCCGTCGTCGGCCGGGCCGCCCGCGTCGGCGACCTCGATTCGGTCGTCGAGCGCGAGCGGCGTCACGTCGTCGAGCAGCCGGAACTCCCGGAGCGCGTGGTAGTCGATGCGGCGGCGGAGCGCCGGCGAGGCGTCGACGAGGCGGTCGATTGCGCGCTCGTACTTCGGCTCGAAGCCGCGCGCGGCGCGGTCGACGGCGCCGGCCCGCGTCAGCGGCCGGCGGTGCTGCCCGGCGTCGAAGTGAGCGGCGACGCGCCGCGTCGCGGCGTCGCCGACGACGCCCAGCGTCGGCTCGCGGGTCTCGTACCGGAACGTCCGGCCGGCGCCGCGGACCACGTCGCCGGCGGTTTCTGCGTCGCTGTCGCCGCCGCCGTCTCCGTTCGCGTGTGTGGCGACTGATGCGTCGGCGGCTGCGTCGTCGGAGCGAACCGTCGCGACGACGCCCGGATGCACAGCGTACTGTTCGTGCACGTCCGGCGCGTACCACGCGTCCGGGTCACCGGGCGGCGGTGGCGGCGGCACGTCCCGCCGGTCGGTCGATTGCATACGCCGTCTGTCACCTACCACACTATAAAATTTCGTATGTGAACAGGATTGATTCTATTTGGGGAGGCGCGGCCGAAGCCTCAGCCAGCCACCGGGCCTCATCGGAATACCTATCGAATATTTATCTCTATACCAGAACACAACGAAATCTGAGGTTTCGTCTCGGTTTTCGCGGATTCGAACGCGGAATCTTAAATATCGAGAATATCGGGGGTTCAAGCGCTAAATCTGCGTCTCTGGAATATTTCTCCCGGCTCGTTATGAGGATGCGCCTGTCGTGGCGTACTCGTTCAGCAGGCGGATATTTGGGTTATGTGGCTCCTAAACGACGAGTCGGTAATAACAGGTAAACTCTCGATAGCTAAAAACTATATTAATTCTGTTATATACTGCTCGTTGTTGTGTCTGGCCTCGCCACGTGGATTCACGGACCGCTCGTGCGACGCAGGGTTGGCGAGTGGCGCTTCGAGGTCAGCGGCGGCGGTCGCCGTGAGCGTGGGCCGGTTCGGTTCGCCGTCGCTCGATTCTCCTGCGGAACTATCGCGAATTTTCACCACAATACATATTTAGGTGGAACCAGAGCCGAGTGGTATGGTAACGTTAGACGACGTGTTCGTGATCGACGCGGTCACGCACGCGTACAACCAGACCGAGTCGAACTTCCGGGTGCCGCGGTACGCCGAGCAGATCGCGGAGATCGGCGTCGGCCTCGAACAGCAGATGCCGGCGGGGTACGAGCGCACCAGGGAGTCGTTCCTCGGCGACTGGCCGGTTCAGAACACCGAGAACGCGCTGTTCCGCGAGAGCCAGACGGACTTCGCGAACTTCCACCCGCAGTCGATTACGGTGTTCCACGACGGGCTGACCGCCGAGGAGAAGGCGAAGCAGTTCGTCGAGCGGAACCCGACGCGGGCGTCGGCGCTGGCGAGCATCGACGCCATCGGGATGGACGACCCGCAGGCGGAACTCACGCGGCAGGTCGAGGAGTTCGACCCGCACGGCGTCAAGGTGTACCCGTCGTACTGGGAGCAGGACGGCGAGCACCACGGCTTCAAGATGGACGACCCGGAGGTGGCGTTCCCGCTGTGGCAGCACGCGGCGGACCTCGGCCTGGACGTCGTCGCCGTCCACAAGGCGTTCCCGTTCGGCGCCGTTCCGGCGGAGTCGTACGAGGTCGGCGACGTCGAGGAGGCGGCGGCCAGCTTCCCGGAGCTGAACTTCGAAATCGTCCACGGCGGCCTGACGTTCGCCGAGGAGACCGGGTGGCAGATCGCGCGCCACCCGAACGTCTACGTGAACCTGGAGCTGACGCTGACCGAGATCGTGACGACGCCGACGTCGTTCGCGGACGCGATGCAAGACCTGCTGTTCGGCGGCGGCAAACAGGCCATCGACAAGATCCTGTGGGGGACCGGCGCGCCGCACTTCCACCCGCAGCTGCTGCTCGAACGGTTCTGGGAGTACGACTTCCCGGAGATGGAGAGCTTCAGCGGCAGCTTCCAGATTACCCAGGAGGACAAACGGAAGATTCTCGGCGAGAACTTCGCGGAAGCGCACGGCTTCGACATCGACGAACTCGAACGGCAGACCCGCGACGACGAGTACAGCGACGTCGAACTCGCGGACGAGCCGTGGTCGACGACGGAGTTCGAGGTGGCGGAATGAGCGCCCCGGCGTCGAACCCCGACGTGGACGGCGACGGCACCGGCGACGATGACGGCGACGCGGCACCGGGCCCGGACCGCGTCCGCGAGGCGCTCGAATCGGTCGTCGACCCGTGCAGCGCGGCGACCGGGTCGAACCTCGACATCGTCGAGATGGGGCTGGTGAAGTCGGTCGACGTCGCGGACCGCCACGTCGACGTGGAGATGCGGCTGACGACGCCGCTGTGCCACATGGTTCCGTACTTCGCCGAGGAGGTCGAGTCGGCCGTGGGCGACCTCCCCGGCGTCGACTCCGTCGAACTCACTACCGACGGCGGCTTCGAGTGGACCGAGGAGCTGATGAGCGACGAGGCGAAACGGCGGCGCCGTGCCGTCCTCGACGAACACCGCTCCCGGTTCGAAGCGGAGGCCGCCGAACGCGACGCGACTGACGGCTGAGCCGGCGACGACTCGCCGGACCACGCTTTTCTGGCGTCGTCGTTGTCGGTAGTCCGCGGGAATCCGCCGGGGGCGACGCGCGCCGCGGAGAGCCAAAGAACTATGCCGGTGTTGTCGATACCGTCAGGCATGCCCGAAATCATCGACGGCTACACCCACATCCTGACCGAGCCGTTCTACGACGCGCTCGTGGACAAGTACGGCTTCCAGGGGCTGTCCGGCCGGCCGGAGTTCCTGTTCGGCATCGACAAGCGGAAGGAGGACATGGCGGACTACGGCGTCGACAAGCAGGTCATCACGCTCGCGCTGCCGACCGTGTTCCGCGGGATGGACCACGACCTGGCGCTGGAGCTGACGCGGCTGGCGAACGACGAGATTCGGCGGCTGGCCGACGAACACCCGGACGACTTCATCCCGGTGGCGACGCTGCCGATGGTGAGCGAGGAGTTCCTCGCGGAGTTCGACCGCTGCGTCGACGACCTCGACATGGCGGGCGTCCAGATATTCTCGAACGTGGAGGGCCGGCCGCTCGACGACGACGTGTTCTGGCCGCTGTTCGAGAAGGCGGAGGCGACGGACACGCCGCTGTGGATGCATCCGCAGCTCTGGGAGTGGTACGACTGGGCGTCCGAGTACATGGAACACCGGCTGTTCGGCTGGCCGTTCGACACGACGCTGGCGCTGTCGCGGCTCGTGTTCGGCGGCGTCATGGACGCCTACCCGGACCTGAAACTGGTGTCTCACCACGGCGGCGGCATGGTGCCGTACTACGGCGAGCGCATCGCGATGTTCTACGAGCAGCGGCAGGCGTACCCGGACAACTACGCCAGCTTCCACGAGAACGCCGCCGTCCTCGACCGCCCCGCCGCCGACTACTTCAAGGACTTCTACGCCGACACCGCCGTCTCCGGCTCCGTCTCGGCGCTGGAGTGCGCCGACTCCTTCTTCGGGTCGAGCAACGTCATCTTCGGGACGGACTACCCGTTCAGCCCGGAGCGCGGCCGCCGCACAATCGACGTCTCCATCGACGCCGTCAACGACATGGACGTCCACGAGGACGCCCGCGAGGACATCTTCGCCGGCAACCTCCACAGCATCATCTGACTCGCCGGCCTCGGGGCCCGGGTCGATACTTCTGTTCTCGCCGCCGAGTCGCATCTGCTGAACGACCGGTCGTCGGCTGCCGCTGAGGAACTCGTAGGCTTGTCGCTGAACTGCCGACGGCGACCGCGGAAAACGGGTCGGCTCCGGGTTACTCGTCGGGGTAGTCAAGCCCTTCCCAGCCGGGCCCCTGCCCGATCCACTGGTGGCTGGTTTCGCCGCCGATTTCGGCTTCGGTCCACTCGATCGGCTCCCAGTCCGGCTCGAAGTTGAGGTAGCCGGGGCCGGCGAAGAACTCGATGCAGAGCTCGCTCGCCGGGTCGGAGACGTACAGGAAGTTCGCGCTCGTGATGGCGTGTTTGCCGGGGCCGCCGTCCGGCTCGATGCCGTGTTCCGCGAGGACGTTCGCGGCCTCCCAGAGGTCCTGCAGGCTGTCGAGGTGGTACGAGACGTGGTCGAACTGCGGCGCCTCCCCCTCCGGCAGCCGGTGGATGGCGAAGTCGTGCGGCAGCGGCGTCACGGAGAACCACCAGCCCCACAGTTCGTCGTCGTTCGTCCGGTACTGCTCGTTGATCTGGAAGCCGAGCGCCTCCTGCAGCCACTCGGCGTGCGCCGGCGACACGGAGTCTTGGACGTGTGCGTGGTCGATGCGGCGCGGCGAAATCCGGTTCCCGACGTGTTCGCCGTACACGCGGTTTTTCAGCCGGGACCGCTTCTCCTTCGGCGCCTCCGGCTTCTCGACGTCGTAGTAGAACTCGTACGGGTGGCCGAACTTCTCGACGCGGATGGCTTCGCCCTGTCCGCGCTCGTCGCCCTCGTCGACGTACGTGACGTCGTCGCCGTCGGCCTCCAGCCGCTCTGCGAGGTCGTCGAGCGCCTCCTGGCTCACCATCCGGAAGGCGACGTGGTCGACGCCGGTCTGGCCGGACTCGATGATGCTGAGCGTGTGGTGCTCCCAGTCGCGGAGGCCGCGGAAGTGCGCGACGCCGTCCGCTCGCTCGGTGAGCTGGAACCCGAGGACGTCCCGGAAGAACCACACCGACTCGTCGAGGTCCGGCGTGTGCGCGGCGACGTGGCCGAGTTTCGCGACCGCCGCGCCGTGCGCGGTCATCGGAGCCCTCCGGCGACGGCTCCCCGCCCCGTCCGCGCGTCTGCTGTACGTGATGCTGCCCTCGCTGCGGTCGTGTCCCTCATCGACAATCAACGACTACTCCAGACTAAACCATCATATATGTTTTGGGACGACAGTGCACCGCGGGGGCGATGCGGCGCCGGCGACGACGCACCGCCGACCATGTTCGGCGAAGTATCAGGAGAAAGGCTATATCGGCGGAAGTGGGGCGGCGGTGGCGACGAAAACCGGGCCGATGTCGGCTCGCTGGCCGCCCGTCGCGGGCGGACACCGCTCGCGCGTCGTCGGCGTCCAACGGCGCGGAGCGTGGCTGCGTCGCTCCGAGGAGCGGTCGGCGGCGAAGAAAGCTGGCCGGGAGTGTGGCTGTTCGTCGGTGCTGTGGCGCTGCTGTTTCGCCGCTGGTGTGCGTCGTCGGTGCGGTTCCGGCGGTGCCGTCGGCGGTCGTTTCAGGTCGGAATCGGGTAGACGAGGTCGCGGTACTCCTCGCCGTCCGTCTCAGGATAGACGAGGTGCTGTGCGCCCTCCTGCCACTGGCCCATCGGCGCGACGAAGTCGACGGGGCGGCCCACGTCGTCGAAGCTGAACTCGCCGCAGACCGACGTGAAGGTGCCGGAGCGGAGCGTCTCCTGGACCGCGGCCTTGTCGGTCGTGCCGGCTTCGAGGAACGCCTGCTCTGCGACCTGCGTCGCGTTGTACGTGGCGCCGACCATCACCGGGAGCGTCTCGCCGGAGCCGACGTCGTAGGCGTCGTGGTACGACTGCACGAGATCCGCGTTGCCGTTGCCGGTGAGGCCAGGTACCCAGCCCGGACTCATGCAGACGTACCGACCCTGCTCGCCGAGCGCGGAGTTCCAGCCGACGGTGTCGGCGGCGCGGACGAACTCCTGGAACTTCGGGGAGAAGTCCGCCTCGTTGATCTGCTTCATCGCGGTGATGCCGCCGACCGGCGTCTCGGTGCCGAGCAGCGCCTCGACGCCGGCGCTCTTCGACTGCTGGATGAGCGTCGAGAAGTCGCTCGCCGCGACCTGGTGCGTCTCGCGCAGCACGATGTCGTAGTCGCCCGAGAGCTGTTTCTCCCACTCGTCGGCCATCGCGACGCTCCACGACTCGTTCGGCACCCACAGCCCGACGTTCGTCGGCCGGTCGGCCTCCGGAATCGAGTCGAGGACGCGCTTGGTGGACGCGACGTGGTCTCTCGTCTGCGGGAACGGCGAGAACAGCCACTTCGTGCCGCTGTTCGTGTGGAGCTTCTCGTTCGACTGCGCGATGGCGATGAGCGGAATCCCCTTCTGCTCGGCGATCTGAATCTGGCTGCCGACGAGCAGGTCCGCGAACGTCGACCAGATCATGTCGACGTCGTTGTTCGAGATGATCTTGGTGAGTTTGTCGCGGACCGTCTTCGGGTCGCTCTGGTCGTCCTGCAGGACGAGGTTGACGTCGCCGAGCTCGTCGTTGTTGTTCATCCGCGCGGCGCCGAGTTCGTAGCCGCGCTTCAGGTCCTGGCCGACCGACGAGAACTGGCCGCTGAGCGGCACCGTCGCCGCGATGGTGATGGACTCCTGGCTCGACCCGCCGCCGGAGTCGGTGCTGCTGCCGCCGCCGCTGCTGTCTCCGCCGCCGTCGGCGGTGCTGTCCGTGTCGCCGCTGTCGTTCCCGCCGAGCGTGCAGCCGGCGAGTCCGGTCATGGCTGAAACGCCGGCGATGCCGCTGGCTCTGAGGAACGCTCGTCGCTGTCTTCGTGTCATTAGCTGACAATCGTCAGTATCTATATAACATTATAAATCATTCGGTGCGGTGGGTGCGCGCCGCCGACCGGCTCGGAAGCGGCGTCTCGACGGCGACTCAGGGAGTGAACACGGCGCGGCCTTCGACGTCGCCGTCGCGGAGCCGCCGCGCGACCTCGTTGATGTCCCCGAGGTCGTGCGTCGACGTCCGGACCGAAATCTCGCCGTCCTCGGCGAGCGCGACGAGCTCCTGCAGTTCGGTGTACGTCCCGACGAGGGTGCCGCGGAAGTCCACCTCCTGGCCGACGAGCGCCTGCGCCGGGACGTGGAGGTCGCCCTCGTAGCCGACGACGTGGTGGTCCCCGCCGGTCCGCAGCATCCCGAGCCCGTCCGACAGCGTGTCCTCGGAGCCGACGAAGTCGACCACCGTTCGGGCGCCGCCGTCGGTCAGGTCGTCGACGACCGCAGCGGCGTCCGCCTCGCGGGCGTTCACGGTGTGGGTCGCGCCGTGCGATTCGGCGAGCGCGAGCGCCTCGTCTTTCACGTCCACCGCGATGGTCCGCGTGGGGCTGATGGCGTGCAGCGCCTGCAGGCCGATGTGGCCGAGCCCGCCGATGCCGACGAGCACGGCGTAGTCGCCGGGGACCAGGTCGGCCGCCGCCCGCTTGACCGCGCGGTACGCCGTCAGCCCGGCGTCCGCGTGCGGCGCCGCCTCCACCGGGTCGAGCCCGTCGAGCTGGACGACCGACCGCGCTTTCGTCCGCAGGAACTCCGCGAAGCCGCCGTCGGTGTCGAGCCCCGTGAACACGTGGTCCGGGCAGTGCATGTCCTCGCCCTGCCGGCACGCCCGGCACGTCCCGCAGGACATCGGCGGATGAACGACGACCGAGTCGCCGGGTTCGACGGACGTGACGGCGTCTCCCACCTCGGTGACGGTGCCGGCGTTCTCGTGGCCCGGCGTGTACGGAAGTTCGGCGTCCGCGATGTCGCGCATCGCCCCCTCGACGATGTGGTTGTCGGTGTGACACCACCCGGCAGCCGCCACTTCGACGACGACGTCGTCGGGCGCTGCGATCTCCGGCCGGTCGACGTCCTCGACGGTGAACGCCTCATCGACGTTCGACGTGTACCGGTGTAGCCGTGCTGCTCTCATGAACGAACTCCCGTTTCGAGCAAGTGTAGTTAACAGTTACCACGGAAGGTGTGGTCGTGGCGGTGGCCGTCGCCTGCTCCGGCATCGCGGCCAGGTCGGCCGGCCGGCGAACCGACAGGAGCCCCGGTTCCGTGAGCCGTCGTCGACGCCGGCGACGACACGGAATCCGGTCGTTTTATACGAAATTACGGTCATCCGTGGGGTATGGACGTGCTTCACAGCGCAATCTGGGTGTCGGACATCGACGAGACGCTCGCGTTCTACGTCGACGCGCTCGGCCTCGAGAAGACCCGCGAGTTCGTCAGCGGCGAGGGCGCGCGGAACGTCTACGTCGCCGGCGAGAGCGACACGGAGATCCAGTTCAAGTACGACCCGGACCGCGAGCCGCCGGCGACCGACGACACCGCCTACGACCACGTCGCGGTCGCGGTCGACGACACCGACGCCGAGGTCGAACGGCTCGTCGAGGAGACCGGCTGCACCGTCCGGCGCGGCCCGCTCACCTCCGAGGGCGCCAACGCCCGCGTCGCGTTCATCGAAGACCCCGACGGCTACGGCGTCGAACTCGTCGAGGAGTTCGACGACTGAGCCGGCACCGGCCGGACTGCTTTTTCTGCGGCGTCGCCGCGCCGGAGACGCGCTTTCGACCGCGAAGCCGGCGGCTCGCGGACGTGAGAACCAGCCGCCGGCCGCGACGCCGCACCGACGCCGCGGACCGGCGGGCTGGGATATGGGAGGGGCCGTCTCGGAGTCGGCGTCGTCAGTCGTCGCCTTCGGCGGCGGCGGACTGCGACCCGGACTCCTCGGCGAGCCGTGAGGCGACGTCGGTGATCAGGTCCTCCTGGCCGCCGACGACCTCCATCTCGCCGAGTTCGATGAGCAGTTCGCGCGGGTCGACGCCGTACCGGTCGCTGGCGCGGCGGGCGTGCCGCAGGAACGACGAGTAGACGCCGGCGTACCCGAGGATGAGCGAGTCGTTGTCGAGCTCCGGCATCGTGTCCTCGGTCAGCATCGGCAGCAGGACGTCCTCGGCGGCGTCCATGACGCCGAACAGGTCCGGGCCGACGTCGTAGCCGGCCTTCTCCAGCGCGCCCACCAGCACCTCCATCTGGGCGTTGCCGGAGCCGGCGCCGAGCCCGCGGAGGCAGCCGTCGACGGTGACGGCGCCCGCATCGAGCGCGGTCAGCGTGTTGCCGATGGCGAGCCCCATGTTGTTGTGCGCGTGGAACCCGACGTCGATGGACAGCTCGTCCGTGAGCAGTTCGACGCGCTCGCGGACGCCGTCGGGGAGCAGCGCGCCCGCGGAGTCCATCACGTAGACGGCGTCGGCGCCGTACTCCTCCATCAGCTGCGCCTGCTCCAGAATCGTCTCCGGCTCCGCCATGTGCGACAGCATCAGCAGGCCGTTCGCCTCCAGCCCGCGCTCGGTCACGTACTCGAAGTGCTCCTGGGAGACGTCGGCTTCGGTGACGTGCGTGGCGATGCGGCAGATGTCGGCGCCGTGGTCGGCGGCCATGTCGAGCTCCTCGACCGTCCCGATGCCGGGGAGCAGCAGCACCGACAGCTCCGTGTCGGTGAGTTCGGGCGCGACCGCTTCGAGGTACTCCTCGGTGTCGGCGGCCGCCATCCCGTAGTTGATGGAGGAGCCGCCCATGCCGTCGCCGTGTGACACTTCGACGACGTCCATCTCGGCGTCGTCGAGCGCGGCCGCGACCCGCCGCATCTGGTCGGGCGTGAACTGGTGGTCGACGGCGTGCATCCCGTCGCGCAGCGTCATATCGACGAGCCGCGGCGACTCAGTCATCGAGCGCACCTCCGACGACGCGCTGCTCACCGGACTGTTCGACGATTCGTTCCGCTGCGCCGAGTGCTGCGCTTGTCATGATGTCGAGGTTTCCCGCGTACGGCGGGAGGTGCTGGCCTTCGCCTTCCACTTCGAGCTGCGTCGTCAACACGACGGTGTCGCCGAGGTCGAACCCGACGTCGGACTCGTCTTTGACGACCGGTTCGAGCGTCACGTCGTAGCCGGGGACGTACCCCTGAATCTCCGCCTCCATCCGGCCGACCGAGTCGCGGACCGCGTCGACGTCGACGGTGTCTGCGACCTGCGTGTGCACCGTGTTCCGCATCATGATCGGCGGCTCCGCCGGGTTCAGCGTGATGATGGCTTTCCCCTCGTCGGCGCCGCCGACCTCCTCCAGCCCGGCGGCCGTCGTCTGCGTGAACTTGTCGATGTTCTGCCGGGTGCCGGGGCCGGCGCTCTTCGAGGCGATGTGCGAAATCATCTCGGCGTACCGGACGTCAGCGATGCGGTCCACGGCGTGGACGATGGGGATGGTCGCCTGCCCGCCGCAGGTCACCATGTTGATGTTGGTGGTGTCGCCGACGACGTCGTCGAGGTTGACGACCGGCACCGTGTACGGGCCGACCGCGGCCGGCGTCAGGTCGATGGCGAACAGGCCGAGTTCCTCGTACACCGGCGCCTGCTGCTCGTGGACGGCGGCGCTGGTCGCGTCGAACACGACGTCGAACTCGTCGGCGTGCTCGCGGACGCTGTCCAGGCCGTCGGTGCCGACGTCGATACCCTCGTCGACCGCCGCCTGGAGCCCCTCCGATTCCTCGACCGGGAAGATTCCGATCATCCGGGCGACGTCGATGGTGTCGCTCCGGTCGAGTATCTTGTACATCAGGTCGGTCCCGATGTTCCCGGGACCCACGATTGCGGCATCTATACCCATGGCTCAACAAGCCACGGTCGAATATTTAACAGTACTGGTGGCCGCAGCACGCGCGCCGGACGTCGTTCGACGCACCGGTCCTCGTATCGACTGCCGTCGCTTCGGCTGTCGTCGCATCGGCTGTCTTCGCGGTCGACGTCTCGGCCGTCGCCGAAAAGAGCACCCGTCAGGGCCGGCGCTGCGTCCCCGTCAGAACGGGTACGAGCGCGGTTCGCGCTGGATGGACGTCCACGAGTCCTCGGTGAACTCCTGGAGGATCCAGTCGCCGTTGTAGCGGCCCATCCCGGAGTCCTTCTTCCCGCCGAACGGGACGTGCGGTTCGACGTTCACCGTCTGGTCGTTGACGTGCATCATCCCGACCTCGATCTGGTCGGCGACGTCGCGGGCGCGGCCGCGGTCCGCCGAGTGGACCGAGCCGGCGAGGCCGTACTCCGTCGCGTTCGCCAACTCGACGGCCTCCTCGTCGGTGCTGAACGGAATGATGGGGGCGACCGGGCCGAAGTGCTCGTTGCACGCCGCCGCCATGTCGTTCGTGACGCCGGTCAGGACGGTCGGCTCGACGAACAGGCCGTCGTGGCCGCCGCCGGTTTCGAGCGTCGCGCCCTCCTCGACGGTTCGCTCCACGTAGTCGATGATTTCGTCGCGCTGGGACTCGTTGATTATCGGGCCGATGACCGTGTCGTCGTCGCGCGGGTCGCCGATAGGGAGTTCGGCGGCGCGCTCGGCGAGCCGTTCCGCGTACTCGTCGTACAGCGACTCGTGGACCAGGTGGCGGTTGATGCTGATGCACACCTGCCCCTGGTTCCAGAACGACCCGAAGACGCCGGCGTCGACCGCCTGGTCGAGGTCGGCGTCCTCCAGGACGACGTGGGGGTTGTTGCCGCCGAGTTCGAGCGCCGGCAGCGCGAAGTGGTCGATGGCGTTCTGGCCGACGAGCCGGCCGACCTCGGTCGACCCGGTGAACGCGATGACGTCGCTGTCGGGGTGGGCCGCCGTCCGGTCGCCGGCGGTGGAGCCGGGGCCGGTGACGACGTTCAGCACGCCGTCGGGCAGCCCCGCGGCCTCGAACAGCTTCGCGATGACGAGGCCGCCGGTGACCGGCGTCTCGCCCGCCGGCTTCAACACGACGCTGTTCCCGGTCGCGATGGCCGGCGCGACCGCGCGAATCGACAGCTTCAGCGGGACGTTCCACGGCGAAATCACGCCGACGACGCCCTTCGGTTCGCGCCGCACGATGTTCTCCTTCCCCGGAATCTTCGACTGGTTGTGCCGGCCGGACATCCGGAACGCGAACGACGCCGCGTCGTGGACGAACGTCACCGCGCCGCCGTGTTCGATGGCCTGCCGGGACGGCGCCCCGCCGCTCTCCACGGCGAGCAGTTCGCAGATCTCCTCCTCGTAGTCGTCGAGCAGCTGCGCGGCCGTCCGCACCACGCGGGCGCGCTCGTCCGGCGTCGTGTTCGCCCAGTCCTCCTGGGCGTCGACCGCCGCCTCGTAAGCGTCGTCGACGTCGGCCGCCGTCCCCGCCGGCACCTGCGTGAACAGCTCTCGGGTCGCCGGGTTCTCTACGTCCATCCGGTCGCGGTCCGGGACCTCCCGCCACTCGCCGTCGATGAAGAGGGCGTCCCAGTCCGCGTCCACGGAGAACTCGCGTCCGTCTGTCTCGTGTTCGGGCATGAGTCGTCGGCTACGAGTTACGTTCACCTCTACTTATACGTGCGGGATGAGTCAGTCGGCGCCGCTGCACCGGGCTGCGTCGGTACGCCGGCGGGGAGCGGCAGGACTAAGTGACGAGTACGGCAGGTACCAGCCATGGGACTCAGCCAGTCAGAGGTCGATTCGTTCGCCGACGAGCTGTACGACGCCTACGTCGACAAGGAGCCGGTGACGCCGCTGTCGGAGGACGCGGAGTTCACGACCGACGAGGCGTACGAGATTCAGTCCGCGGTCGTCGACCGCGTCCTCGCGGGCGACAACGAGGTCATCGGCCGCAAACTCGGCCTCGTCAGCGAGGCGAAACAGGAGCAGATCGGCATCGACGAACCCATCTTCGGCACCATCACCGAGGAGAACGTCCTCGACGGCCCGATTCCGACCGAGGAGATGATTTCGCCGCGGCTCGAAGCCGAAATCGGCCTCGTCCTCGACGACGACCTCTCCGCGCCGGTGTCGACGACGGACGTCCTCACGTCGACCCGGGCGCTCGTCCCGGTCGTCGAACTCATCGAGAGCCGCTACAAGGGCTGGTCCATCCCGTCCGCACAGGACGTCATCGCGGACAACACCTCCACGGGCAAACTCGTCGTCGGCGAGACGCTCCGCGACGTCACGGACGTCGACCTCCCGCACGAGGGCGTCACCGTCACCGTGAACGGCGACATCGAGGCGACCGGTGTCGGCGCCGACATCATGGGGAACCCGGCCCGCGCCGTCGCGTGGCTCGGCGACCGGCTCGCCGACCTCGACCAGCAGCTCCGCGAAGGCGACCTCGTCATGACCGGCGGCATCTCCGCCGCCATCGACGTCGAACCGAACGACGTCTACACCGTCGAGTTCGGGAACATCGGCTCCGTCCACCTCCGCGCAGAGTAACGCTCAGGGTCGCAGCCGCCGACTTCCGACGGATTTTCTTCGAGAAAACGAACCGTAGCGTCCGGGGTGCGGGCGGCGAGCTACTTGTACTGGATGTCCAGCGACAGTTCGTTCGCGGTGCTCTGAACTTCGCCGACGAGTTCGTCGTCGAACCCTTCGGTGCCGAGCCGCCGCGTCGGCGCGGAGACGCTGATCGCGCCAAGGATTTCGTCGTCGGGCCGAATCGGCGCGGCGATGCAGGCGAGCCCCTTCGTCCGCTCTTCGTGTTCGGTGGCGTACCCCTGCTCGCGAATCCGTTCGAGTTCCTCCAGCAGCACCGACTTCTGCGTGATGGTGTTCTCGGTGGCCTTCGGGAGCCCCCACTGGTCGATGATGTCGTCGACGCGCTCCCGCGGGAGGTTCGCGAGGATGGCCTTGCCGATGGCGATGTTGTGGAGGTGGATGCGGTAGCCGAGGTGGGTGTCGAGGTTCACCGCGTACGCGCCGCGCGACTGATAGAGGTAGACGCCCTTCCCGTCCTCCTCTGTCATGAGGTTCACGAGCATCCCGGTGTCGTCGGCGAGCTGGTTCGCCTTCGACCGGCCGAACTGGTAGATGTCGTGGGTGCGGCGGACGTGCCCGCCGAGCGTGAGGAACTTGAGGCTCAGCCGGTACTCCTCGCCCGACTTGACGACGTAGCCGTGCTCGCGGAGCGTGCTCAGGTGGTTGTGAATCGCCCCCTTCGTCATGTCGAGCTCCGCTTCGAGCTCGTGGATGCGCGCGCCGTCGAGCGCCCGGAGCTGCTCGACGAGCCGGAGCGACTTCTCGGTCGTCCGCACCGGGTGGTTCGCTGGTTCGGTCATACGTGTGAATCGGTCGCACCGCACATATATGTTTTCACAGTCAAAACTCTCTGGCGGGCTGTCGCCGTCTCAGTCTTCGCCGACGTGCGCCGTCAGCGAGCCGACGGTGGTGAACTCCGCGGTGAGCGCGTCGCCCGGTTCGACGTCGACGGCCGGGGTGAGCGACCCGCTCAAGACGAGGTGGCCGGCGTCGAGTCGCTGGTCGAGGTCGGCGAGCGTGTTCGCCAGCCACGCGACCGCACGCGCGGGGTGGTCGAGCACCGCGGCGCCGACGCCGGAGGCCGTCAGTTCGCCGTTCCGGTACAGCTTGACGCCCTCCAGCGACAGGTCGGTCGCGTCCGCCGGGCTGAGTTCCTCGCCGGTGAGGTACAGCGCCGACGAGGCGTTGTCGGCGACGGTGTCGGGCAGCCTGATGTCCCAGTCGCGCACGCGGCTGTCGATGACTTCGAGCACCGGGACGACGCTCCGGGTCGCGTTCAGCACGTCGAGGTACGTCACCGGCGGTTCGAGCGGTTCGCCGATGAGGAAGCCGAGTTCCGGCTCCACGCGCGGCGCGATGAGGCCGTCGGCCGGAATCGTCCGCCCCTCGACGAACATCGTATCGAGCAGCCGGCCGAAGTCGGGTTCGTCGACGCCGAGTTGCTCCTGGATACCGTCGCTCGTCAGGCCGACCTTGTGGCCGGTTACCGACGCACCGTCGTCGAGTCGGCGGTCGATGAACCGCGACTGGACGTCGTAGGCGTCCGCCACCGTCAGGTCGTGCGTTGCCGTCAGCCGACTGATCGGCTCGGCCGACTCGTGCGCCTCGTACAGCGACTCCGCGAGTTCCTCGCGGACGTCCGCGTCGACTGGCATACTCACCCGGATACCGGCCACCGCCAAATAAATTCGTGTTCCCCGCAACTCCCGGCGCTGCGCCGGCGCCTCTCGCTCGCTCCTCCCGCCCGCGCGTCTCTCACATCCGGGACTGGACGGCCGGCATCCTCGTTTTCTATGTGGAAACACGGGGTTCTGCGGGCAGCGGTTTTTCCCGTGACTGCCGACCAGATAGACGTGAATCGCTCCGAGATCCGCTCTGTTCAGGTCTGAAAACCGGCGATGTGCCGCGTCGAGTGACTGCTGCTCTCCGGTGGCTCTCCCGCGACGCCAACCAGATTTTCCTTCTGAAAACGATATCGCGGGAGTCGGCACGCTCTGGGCATTACAACACTAACTCTGTAATAACGTGGCCGTCTCCCGACCGCAGCACGCTGGTTATCAAACTAATATAAGAAATATATCTATAGAATAAGTCTGTTAGTTCTTTCTCTGTCGGTTCGTGCCCCGAACTGCGGCTTTCGGCTCAAGAACCTCGACAAATTCGCAACTGTGGCTAACTTCGTGGGTATTTTCCGCTATTATCTACGAATAGTGGCTACTTCGAAGCAAGTGCCACTGATTTCCGCACAACCCTGGCTGGTCTGAAACGCTGAAAATCCGTATCGTGAGTGCATCCTAGATTGGGTTGGTCAGCTGACTATACCTGTGTCGATGACAAAATTAGTAGGGGTTGAAAGAAAACACGGGAATCAGATAGTTCGATTACTCTCCGACTCGGCGGATTGGTTACGGGTGCCGCCTGGGCTGGAGCCGCGGCTCACCGAGGGCGGCACTGCCGAGGAGAACGAGACGAGGTCGTTACCGCCGCGTCCAGTCGCGGGCGCGCTCCAGCTGGTCGGTCGCGGTGTCGAAGCCGTCGTCGGCGACGCCGTAGTAGCGTTCCCGGCCGACGGGCGTTCGGAGCCGCAGAACCCGGGTGTGCGCCGCGACCTCGAAGGCCGTTACTTCCCACCGCGAGTCGGCGTGCTGCCACGCGTCGAGCGCGGTCGCCTCCTCGTCGTCGACGACGCGGCTGCCGAGCTCCCAGGTGAGCTGTGAACTGTGCGGAATCGAAAACGGGAGTGCCGGGTGGGCCGAGCCGCCCTCCGTGGACGACTCGCGTGGCACATGCCCAGACATACCACGGACGAAGCGAACTGCGAATAAAGTCTATTCGGTTTTCGAGGTCTGACGGTGCGCGTCCACGGTCAGTCGTCGGCCGGCGGCGAGACGTCGGGGTCGCGGCCGCGGGCGTTCGCCATCGCGATTCGGAAGACGTCCCTGAGCGCGGCGCGCCGCTTCGCGAACAGCCCTGCGGCGAGGACCAGGTACAGCGCCGTGAAGGCGTACAGTAGCAGCAGGCTCAGTTCGTCGGCGCGCGCCTCGGTGAACAGCCGAATCAGGACGAACTCGCCGACGACCTGCGAGAGGAACAGCACGAGCAGCGCGACCGCCTCCCGCACCGAAATCTCGAAGTTGACGAGGATGGCGAGCGCGAACAGGCTCTGCGCCGCGGTCAGCCAGATTTCGGCGGCCTGCTTCGGCCCGAACGGCAGGATGCCGTACCGGCCGAGCGAGATGCTGTAGACGACCGCGAGCGTCCCGATGAGCAGCGTCCACTGGTTCAGCTTCGAGGAGATGAGCGCGTTGAACGACGCCGTCGTCCGCGCCTTGTTGACGAGGTAGGCCGTGATGACGAGCTCCGGGCTCTCGCTGGCGAGCGGCGCGATCCACTGAATCATGAAGAACGGCGGGATGCCGGCTTCGGTCCCCATGTGTTCGAGGCCGTGCGCGAACGGCTCGACGGCGCTGAAGATGAGGAAGCCGGCGTACGCGAACAGCGCCAGGACCGCCGGGATGCGCAGCGACTTCCGGAGCTCCTGGAGGTACGCCGGGACGCCGACGTGCGCCTCGTCCTGGTCGACGTCGCCGCGGAGCACGACGAGGATGTACGCGACGTACAGCCCGACGAGCACGATGGTGTCGAACGCGTCGATGCCGAGGCCGCTGCCGCCGATGGCGACCGGGACGATGAACGCGAACACGGTCGCCGCCGTCAGGAACATGATCTCCGTCGCGATGCTGCGGTCGAGCTGGACCGAGTCGGCGAGCGTGCCGCCGCGGTCGTTGATGGCGTGGTCGGTGGCGCCGCCGGCGGTTGCGCGGTAGATGGAGAACAGCGCGATGCCGGCCCAGCCGATGCCGATGAGGATGCGGTTCGCCCCGGTCATGTTCGCGACCGCGAGGTGCGCGGCGTCCGAGGCCGGATTCTGCCCGGCCTGCCACGCGTACAGCGCGTCGACCGCGTACTCCGGCGCGACCGCGAGCACGGCGAGGATGGCGAGCGCGAACGCGCGCGGCACGTCTTTCTCCGCGGTCTCGGCGCCCCACGCCAGCAGGAACGACGCGCCGAGCACCGCGGCGCCGCTGAGCGCGACGGTCACCAGTGTCGATTCGTAGCCGCCCACGAGGCTCCGGAGGAGCCACGGGAGCGTCAGCGTCACCGCTCCGCCGAGCATGAGCAGAATGTAGCGTCGAGTTTTCATGGATGTCGATGGCGTCTGCCACCGCGCGGCGTCGGCGCGGCGGAGTTGCCGTTACCGGCCATGCAGCGGTCGGCCACATAAAACACAAGTTATCGGTGATGCCGTCGGGAACGAACGGCAGGAGCGGCGAAGCGACCGAATCGGCTGTGTAGTGTGTTTGCCCGTCATTCGGCTGCTCACGGCGTCGACGACGCGGATACCTGCCGAAAGCGCTTGAACGAGCGGTGGCCGCTCGACCCCGGGCGGCAATCAGGCTGAAGTGCGTTCCGGCGGAACTGCCTGACGCGGTTCGTCGTGCCGACGTGGCTCGCCGAGGCCACCGGGCGACCCAGGGGCTTCTCGGAGGGTGTCCCTGTGCCGCCCCGCTTTCGGACCGATACGTACGTGAGGCGACGGCCGTCGAAAGGTTCAACCACCGGTTCCTGCTACGGGGTGGCGTGGTTGAACGCCGGACCGTCCTGACGGTCGGTTTCGCCCTCCTCGCCGTCCTCGCTCTGGCCGCCGCCGCGGCGACGCTCGACTCCGCAACGGCGACGCAGAACAGCGGCGGCTTCGGCGCCGGCGCGGCCGACGACAGGACCGGCGTCGGCGACGACACCGGCGCGGTCGAACTCGGCGGTGCAAGCGGCGGCACCGGCGGCGGCCTGTCGCTGTCGCTGTGTCTCCCGTTCCTCACGAAGTGGTGGGTGCAGACGCTCCTCCTGCTCGCCGTGTTCGCGGCGTTCGCCGGCCTCTACCGGTCGATGGGCTCCGCCGTCCTCTCGGGGCTGACCGTGGCGTCGCTGTCGCTTCCGTTCGCCATCCTCTACGTCGTGTTGACGTCGTGCGGGTCGGCGCCGACGCGATTCGGCGTACCGGGCGCGGCCGGCGGCAACGTCTCGCTCGGCAGCGGCGGCGGCAGCGCCGGGATGAACGCCGCCGGCGAGGCGGTGTCGACGCCGACGGCGCTCGTCGGTCTGCTGCTGCTCGTCGCAATCGTCGGCAGCGTCGCGCTGCTGTTCCTGTCGACGACCGACTCGGACGACCCGGACGTCGCCGACGAGGAGCCCGGCCTCCCCGAACCGGAGCGCGCGGCCGCCGTCGGGGCCGCCGCCGGCGCCGCCGCCGACCGGCTGGAGGCGGACGCCGACCTGGAGAACGAAGTGTATCGCGCGTGGCGCGAACTCACCGCGCACCTCGACGTCGACGGCCCGGACTCGTCGACGCCGGGCGAGTTCGCCGCCGCCGCCGTCGACGCCGGCATGAACCCGGACGACGTGTCCGCTATCACCGACCTGTTCGAGCAGGTGCGGTACGGCGACGCCGAGCCGACCCCGGAGCGCGAACGGCGCGCCGTCGACGCGCTCCGCTCCATCGAGGAGACGTACGGCGCCGGCGACGACGCGGGGGTCGCCGGCGACGACGCAGAAACCGCCGCGGGCGACGCGACCGACCGACCGACGGACGACGCGGACGGGGTGGACGAGTGAACCGCTCGGCGGCGCTCGGCCTGTTCGCCGTCGTGTTCGGGTTCGCGGTCGTCGCGCGGAACGGGCTGGCGGGCGTCATCGGCATCGGCGGCGTCGACCTGTTCGTCAGCGGCGTCGGGGCGCTCGCGGTCGTGCAGGGGCTCCGGTACGCCAACGAGGCCCGGCACACCGAGCACCGCGCCGTCGCCACCGCCGACGCGGAGGACCGGTACGAGGTGCCGTCGCCCGGCGACGACGTCGACGAGTTCGTCCGCACGGCGTCGGCGGCCTCGCACGCGAGCGTCCGGGAGCGGCGCGAACTCCGCGACCGACTGGGCGACGCTGCCCGGACGACCCTCCGGACCCGCGGGTCGGTCGGCAGCGACGACGACGTCGACGCCGCGCTCCGCGACGGTACGTGGACGGACGACCCGGTGGCTGCGTGGTTCCTCGGCGAGACGCCGCCGACCCCGGCGTCGGTGCGCGCCCGCAGCCTCGCCGGTTCGAACACTCAGTACCGGTTCGTGGTGCGCCGCACCATCGCCGCAATCGCCGCCGTGGAAGACGGCGTCGACGCTCCGCGGCCGGCGCCGTCGTCGATGCGGTGGCGGCTCGCCGAAGCCGCGGTCGAAGCCGGTCGGCGGCCGATTCGCGCCGTCCGCCGGCTCCGCGAGGTGAGTCGCTGATGCCGCGGCTCCCCGAACAGCTCCAGCCGGAGGGGGTGCTTCCGACCGGCCGGTGGGCCGGCGTCGCCGGGTTCGCGCTGCTCCCCGTCGGCCTCGGCGTCCTGCTGCGGCATCCGCCGCTGGTGCTCGCCGGCGCCGTCGCGGTCGCGTACGCCGCCTACGCGCACGCCGACACGGAGCCGGCGCCGTCGGTCGACGTCGAGCGGGAACTGTCGGACGACGCGCCCGACCCGGGCGACGAGGTGACCGTGACGCTGCGCGTCCGGAACGTCGGCGACGGCATCGTCCCGGACCTCCGCGTCGTCGACGGCGTCCCGCCCGGGCTCGCAACCGAGAACGACGAGCCGGCGCGGCTCGGCACGGCGCTGCGCCCCGGGAAGTCCGCGACGGTCCGCTACACCGTGACCGCGACCCGCGGCGCCCACGAGTGGGACCCGGTCCACGTCGTCGCGCGGAACGTCAGCGGGTCGACCGAGCGCGGCAGCCGGGTCGACGTCGAGACGACGATGCGGTGCCGGCCGGAGCTTTCGTCGTCGTCGTCGCTGCCGCTGCGCGGACTCACGACGCAGTACGCCGGCCGCGTCGCCACCGACGTCGGCGGCGCCGGGCTGGAGTTCCACTCGACGCGCGAGTACCGCCACGGCGACCCGGCCAAGCGCGTGAACTGGTCGCGGTACGCCCGCACCGGCGAGCTGTCGACGCTGCAGCTCCGCGAGGAGCGCGCCGCGACGGTCGTGCTGTGCGTCGACGCCCGCGAGGACGCCTACCTCGCGCCGACCGCGGAGGCGGCGAACGCCGTCGAACGCGGCGTCGACGCGGCGATGCAGGCCGCCTCCGCGCTGCTCGACAGCGGCGACCGCGTCGGCGTCGCGGCGTTCGCGGCCGGCGACTGCTGGCTGCCGCCCGGCTCCGGCGCCGACCACGCCGCCGAACTCCGCGACGTGCTGGCGACCCATCCGTCGCTCGCGCCGACGCCGTCGGAGGACCGGTTCCTCGCGACGACGTGGACGAAGCGGTTCCGGCGGCGCCTCCCGGCGGACGCGCAGGTCGTGTTCTGCTCGCCGCTCACCGACGACTACGCCGCGCTGCTGGCTCGCCGGCTCGACGCGTACGGCCACGCCGTCACCGTCATCAGCCCGGACCCGACCGCCGGCGACACGCCGGGCCGCCAGCTCGCGGCGGTCGAACGGTCGAACCGGCTGTCGCGGCTCCGCGGCGCCGGGCTCCGGGTGCTCGACTGGGGCGACGAGCCGCTGGCCGCGGAGCTGCAGCGCGCCGCCGCGAGGTGGTCGCAGTGACCGTGACGCGGTCGCCGCCGGCGCTCGGCGTCGCCGTCGCGGCGCTCCCCGCGGCCGTCGGGACGGCGTCGGTCGCGCTCGTCGCGCCGGCCGCCGGCGCCGTCGCAGCCGTCGGGTTCCTGCTGGTCGTCGTCGGGACGCGCGGCTCGTCTCGGCGCGTCCTCGGCTGGGGCGCCGTCGGCCTCGCGCTCGGCGTCCTGGCCGCCGGCACGGTCGGCGGCGCCGGGGCTGCGCCGTTGCTCGTCGGCGCCCTCGGCACGGTGCTCGCGTGGGACCTCGGCGAACACGCCGTCGGCGTCGGCGAGCAGCTCGGCGCCGAAACGGACGCGACCCGGACCATCGGCTTTCACGCCGCGGCCAGCGTCACGGTCGGCGCGGTCGGTGCGGCCGTCGCGTTCGGCGTCTACTCGACGGCGACCGGCGGCCAGCCGCTCGTCGCGCTGTTCTTCCTGCTCGCCGGCGCCGTCGCGCTCGTCAGCGCGCTCCGCTGACGGCGCCCCCGCGTCCGACCGTCACTCCGCGGCGGCGCCGGCGTCGCTGCCGCCCTGCTGGACCGTCGGGACTTCGACGCGGTCGAGCACCGCCTGCAGCACGTCCGATTTGGCGACGTCGTCGACCTTCGCGTCCGGCGTGAGCACGAGTCGGTGGGCGAGCACGGGCGCTGCGACCCGCTTGACGTCGTCGGGCGTGACGAACTCGCGGCCGGCGAGCACCGCGGCGGCGCGGGTCGCCTCGAACAGCCGCTGGGTGCCGCGCGGGGAGACGCCGACGTCGACGCGGCGGTCCTCGCGGGTGGCGCGGGTGAGCCGCGCCATGTACTCCAGGAGGTCGTCGTCGACGCGGACGGACTCGGGCGCGCCTCGGACGTCGACGACGCTGTCGGCGTCGAGCACCGGGTCGATGGAGGGATCCTGCTCGACGCGGCCGGCGCGCCGGCGCAGCAGCTCGATTTCGCCGTCGAGCTCCGGGTACCCCATCGACGTCTTGACGTTGAACCGGTCGAGTTGCGCCTCCGGCAGCGGGAAGTTCCCCTCGGACTCGACGGGGTTCTGCGTCGCGACGAGGAAGAACGGCTCCGGGAGCGCGTAGGTGTCGCCGTCGACGGTCACCTGCTCTTCCTCCATCGCTTCGAGCAGCGCCGCCTGCGTCTTCGGCGGCGCGCGGTTGATTTCGTCCGCGAGCACGACGTTCGCGAAGATGGGGCCCTCGGAGAACTCGAACTCGCCGGCGCTCTCGTCGAACACGTTCGTCCCGGTGACGTCCGACGGGAGCAGGTCAGGGGTGAACTGCACCCGCGAGAACGACAGGCCGAGCGCCGTCGCGACGCTGCGCGCGGTCAGCGTCTTCCCGGTGCCGGGGACGTCTTCGATGAGGACGTGGCCGCCCGAAAGCAGGCCGATCAGGATGTCCTCGAAGAAGTCGTCGTCTGCGATGATCGAGCCGCGGAGGGCGTCGAGCACGTCCGTGCAGGCCGCGCCCGCGTCGGGGATGTCCATGCGAGGTGTGGACGCGGCTTCGGTGTTAAACGTCCGGGTTGGCGGGGTCGCGGCGTCACTACGGGCGCTCCGTCGTGCGGTCCCGGCCGCCGAGCCGCCGACCGGAACCGAAACCGATTAACCGCAGCACCGCCGAGTGGGAACTGAGCCGAGGTAGCCTAGCCTGGCCAAGGCGGCAGATTCGAAATCTGCTGTCCATTCGGACTCGGGAGTTCAAATCTCTCCCTCGGCGTTCTCAGAGGCGCATCGTGACGAGCGGCGAGCGCGCCGTCCGCGTCCGTTCCCGTTTCAGGAGTCGTCGATGTACGGAGAGAGCGTCCCGGGTTCGTCGGTGTCGCCGCGGAGGCGACGCCGCCGCTTGTCGTAGGCGCCGTCGAGGTCGAGCAGCTGTCGCTGGCGGCTGACGAGGTAGGCGTCGACGTCGCTCCGGTCGGCCGGGTGGGCGGCGTGAATCCACACCGGGCGCGCGCCGGCGTCGGACAGCGAGGCCGCCCACGCTTCGGCGTCGTCGCGGTCACCGAACGCCCGCCTGACGCCGGCGTCGACGACGGCGCGGCCGACGGCGCCGTTCGCCTTCCGGGCGGACGGCTTCACTTCGACGACGTAACTCACGGCGGCGAGTACCGCCTCTTCGTACTTCAAACAACCCACCTGCGCCGGCGCCGCCGAACGGCCGGCAGCAGCGGTGCGCGGTCCGCCGCCGGCCGTTTCCTCTCGACCGGTCCGCGCAGAGGGGAACAGTCATAGTGGCCGACGGAACAGAGAACACCGTGCGACTGGTCCACTACCCGGCGGGGGGCGCCGCGGACGACGTCGAGGCGGATTCGGATTCAGATTCGGATTCAGGCCCGGATTCAGGCCCGGATTCGGACACGGGCTCGGAGCCGGATTCTGCGCCGCGGACGCTCGCCACCGACGTCGACGTGGCGGAGACGACGCTGGAGAAGGCGCGCGGGTTCATGTTCCGGCTCTCGGCGCCCGAGGGGGGCGCGCTGGTGTTCCCGTTCGACGACGTCGACACCCGCGACCTCCACATGCTGTTCGTTCCGTTCGCGCTCGACGCGGTGTGGCTCGTCGACGGAGAGGTGCGGACGGTGAAGCGCCTGCGGCCGTGGCTCGGCGTCGGCTGGGCCGCCGCCGACACGGTCGTCGAACTGCCCGCGGGCGCCGCCGCCGACGTGGAACCGGGCGACCGCATCGAACTCGTCGAAGACTGACGGGCGCGAAACAGCGGCGACACAGCGGGGAAGCGGCGACGCGGCAAGGGAGCAGCGGCACGACGGGACACCGAATCGGTCGGGCCGACAGATTGCGCCGTGCGGCCCGTCCGCAATTTTTGCACGTCCGACAGGTCCGTCTGTCCGGTCGGCGCGGTTTATCCCTCCGGGGGGCGGAGTGCCGTTGAGCCACTCATGACTCGTGGACGTTTTATTCGGGTGCGATGAGCCCCATTCAGACGTGAACCTTTCAGAACTAGACACAGTTTCGTTCCTCGACACGACGCTGCGCGACGGCGAGCAGGCGCCGGGCGTGTCGCTGTCGCCGGACGACAAAGCGCGCCTCGCAGAGCACCTGGACCGCGCCGGCATGGACGTCATCGAAGCCGGGTCCGCCTGCACCAGCGAAGGCGAACGCGAAGGCATCCGTCGGGTCGCCGACCTCGGCCTCGACGCGACCGTCACCAGCTTCGCCCGCGGCGTGCAGCGCGACATCGACCACGCGCTCGACTGCAACGTCGACGGCGTCAACCTCGTCGTCCCGGCGTCCGACCGCCACATCGAGACGAAAATCGGGACGACCCGCGACGAGGTCGTCGACGACACCGTCGAGCTCGTCGACTACGCCCGCGACCACGGCCTCTGGGTCGAGGTGCTCGGCGAGGACGGCTCCCGCGCCGACCTCGACTTCCTCGAACGCCTCATGGGCGCCGCGCTCGACGCCGGCGCCGACCGGGTCTGCTACTGCGATACGGTCGGCGCCGCCTCGCCCGAGCGCACCGCCGAGGTCGTCTCGCGGCTCGCCGCGCTCGGGCCGACGTCGACGCACACCCACGACGACCTCGGCCTCGCGGTCGCGAACGTGTTCGCGTCGCTGCGCGCGGGCGCCGACCTCGTTCACGGCACCGTCAACGGCGTCGGCGAGCGCGCCGGCAACGTCGCGCTCGAGGAGGTCGCCATCGCGCTCGACCGCTGTTACGGCATCGAGACGCTGAACCTCGAGGAGCTGTACGCGCTCTCGCGCGCGGTCGCCGACGCCACCGGCGTCGCGCTCCCGTCGAACAAGGCCGTCGTGGGCGGCGACGCGTTCGCCCACGAGAGCGGCATCCACACCGACGGCACCCTGAAGGACGACCGGATGTACGAGCCGTACCCGCCGGAGACGGTCGGCCGCGAGCGCCGACTCGTCCTCGGGAAGCACGCGGGCCGCGCCGGCGTCGCCGCCGCGCTCGCCGACCTCGGGTTCGAGCCGTCGGCCGACGAACTCGGCCGCGTCGTCGCGCGCGTGAAGGAACTCGGCGACCGCGGGAAGCGCGTCACCGACGCCGACCTCCGCGCGCTCGCCGCCGACGAACTCGGCCGGAGCCGCGACCGCGAGGTCGAACTGCTCGGGCTCTCGGCGACGAGCGGCGGCGAGACGCCCGCGGCGTCCGTCCGGCTCCGCGTCGGCGACGAGGAGCGCACCGCCGCCGGCACCGGGAGCGGCCCGGTCGACGCCGCGATGGCCGCCGTCCGTGAGGCGCTCGGCGACGACGACGCCCACCTCGAATCCTACCGGGTCGACGCCGTCACCGGCGGCACCGACGCCGTCGTCACGGTCGAAGTCGAGATGCGCCGCGGCGACCGCGGCATCACCGTCT
Source organism: Halobaculum sp. D14 (assembly GCF_051195135.1). NCBI lineage: Archaea > Methanobacteriati > Methanobacteriota > Halobacteria > Halobacteriales > Haloferacaceae > Halobaculum > Halobaculum sp. D14. Next base: position 376,878 of record NZ_JBNTKA010000002.1, read on the forward strand.
CCGCCGCCGACGCCGACATCACCCGCGCCAGCGTCGACGCCGCCGTCGACGCGCTCGACCAGTTACTCGAAGACGAAGCCGTCGACGCGGACGGCGACGCTGACGGCGGCGCCGACGCCGAGGGCGACGACGCCGACGACGAGGCGGAAGCGCCCGCCGACGACTGAACTTCGGCGAGTCGCCGCCTCGTTTCGCGGCCCGTGTTCCTCGCCGCTCGGCCGTTCTCGCGTCCCGGCGTGATGCACTCCGAGCGAGCGGTACCGTTAACGGCGCTTCGCCCGAACGAGCCGACGACCGTGCCTTCGCCCTCCCTGCTCCGATTCGGCGTGGTCGGCACCGCGGTGCTCGCGGCGCTTCCGCTCGCGCTGGCCGCGCGGTACGTGTTCGGCGCGGCGCTGTTCCGCCGGACCGCTGACGTCCGCCCGCCGACCGAAGCCGAACGCGACCGGCTCCGACGCGCCGCCGAGACTGCTGGCGTCGACGCCGCTGACCGTCTCGATGCCGTCGTCTCGACCGAGTCGCGCGCGTTCGTCGGGCTCGCCGGGACGCCGCGTCGCCGGCTGCTGGTGCTGTCGGCGGCGGCGCTGTCGGACGCGACGGACGCCGAACTCGCCGGGCTGGTCGGCGTCGCCGCAGGTCAGGACGACGCCCGGCTCCCCGAACTGTACGCGGCGGTGCTGTTCGCACTCGGCGTCGCGTTCGCGGTCGCGGTCGGCGTCGACCCGTCCGGCTTCGGCTCCGTCTGGACCGCGGGCGCGGTGGTCGCCGGGCTGGTCGGCGCCGTCGCTGTCGCGTTCCCGCTCCTCCGTCGCCGGACGTACGCGGCTGACCGTGCGGCCGCGGCGCGCGTCGACGCCGACCGGGTCGCTGCCGCGCTCGCATTCGTCGACGCCCGTCGGCTTCCCGAGTGGGTTCCGGCCGCGCTCCGCCCGAAGCCGTCGCCGGAGCGCCGCCGGGCGCGACTCTGACCGTCGCGGACTCGGCCGCCTCCGTCGACTGCCGCCCGCACAGTTATGTCGCCGTCAGCCGTCGGTGCGGCCGTGCGCCGAGTGACGCTGGCGGCCGCGCTGCTCGCCGGGAAGGGGCTGGACGCGGCGTCGACGGTCGTCGTCCTCCGGCTCGTTGAGTCCGCCCGCGAGACCGTGCCGCTGTCGCGGGCGCTGATGGCGGAGTTCGGCCAGGTCGGCGGGATGGCGGTGCTGACGGTGCTGACCATGGTGGTCGTCGGCCTGCTCGCGGAGTCCGGCGTCGTCATCGCCCGCGTCGCCGACGACGCCCCGGAGTGGTACGTCCCGACGCTGCGCGCCGCCGTCTACCTCGGCTGCGCCGCCTGGTTCGGACTCGTCGGCGTCTGGAACCTCACGCTGCTGCTGTAGCGCGGCGGAACTCTGGATTTTCTCAGGGTTTTTGGGCGAACGCGACGGAGGTGGCGTATGGAGGAGACGCCGGACGGGACGCCGGTCGGCGTGGACGACCCGTACGAGCGCGCGGGCGCCTGCGACCACCTGACCGGCGACGGCCGCTGCCGGTACGCGCTGAACCACGCCGGCCACGACCCGGCGTTCGCGGCGGAGCGGCGCGCCGACGACTACGCCTGCCTCGTCGCCGACGAGGACGCCGACTGGCCGGACTGTCCGCACTACCGCTCGACCACCGACGGGAAGGAGTGCGCGCGCTGCGGGCTCGAAGAGGTGCGGATGGCGCACGACGCGACGCGGCCGCTCGTCGAGGAGCACCACCTGTCGTACGCGGACGCCGGCGACGCGGACGGCGACGGCGACGACCCCGCACACGAGATCACGGTCGGGCTCTGCCGGTGGTGTCACGCGAAGGTCCACAACGGCTTCGCCCGCGTCGACGACGACGCCGCGCCCGACCCGGAAGCCATCGCGGAGCGGGAGTCGCGCCGCGGGAAGGAGCTCGACGAACTCGGGTTCTCGACGGCCAGCGACCGCTTCGGCGACGACGCCGACGGCGACGCGGACGGCTGACCTCGGGCGACCGGCCTTCTGCTGCCGCTGCTCCCGCCCTTTCCCGCCCCGCGTCTTAGTAACCTAACCGCCGAAATCGGCGACTCAACGGGAATGATTAATAACTCGCACCGGCCAAGATAGTGTATGACCGTCGTCAGCGTCTCGATGCCGGAGGAACTCGTCGACCGCCTCGACCGCTTCGCGGACGAACACGGCTACACCGGGCGGAGCGAACTGCTCCGGGAGGCCGGCCGGAACCTCCTCGGCGAGTTCGAGGACCGTCGCCTGGAGGAGCGCGAACTGATGGCCGTCGTCACCGTCGTCTTCGACTACGAGACGACGAACGTCGAAGAGCGCATGATGCATCTCCGACACGAGAACGAACACCTCGTCGCGTCGAACTTTCACAGCCACGTCGGCGGCCACCTCTGCATGGAACTGTTCGTCCTCGACGGCGACCTGGAGGAGATATCGTCGTTCGTCGGCAAAATCCGGGCGACCCGCGACACGCTCTCGGTCGACTACTCCGTGATGCCGGTCGACGACTTCGGCGTCGACGCCGCGGCCGACGAAGCGAGTGACGGCGACGCGGATTCGGACCGCGACGGCGACGCGGATTCGGACCGCGACGCGGACACGGACGCCGCGGGCCGGGACGACTGAGACGGACGGCGGCGCTACTGTCGACGTCGCTTCCTCGGCGGCGGCACCGTCGACGTCGCTTCTCCACTGACTGCGCCGGGCACGTTCGTGCATCCCCGGTCGAAAAACGGACCGTTTTTCACCACGTCCGCGCAACACGGCGTATGAGCGAGCCGCGCATCGTGGTCATCGACAACCACGGCCAGTTCACGCACCTCGAAGGCCGGGCGCTCCGCGACGCCGGCGTCGACACCGACGTCGTCGACAACGAGACGCCGCCCGGCGACATCGACGCGGACGGCCTCGTCCTCTCGGGCGGCCCCGACATCGACCGCGTCGGCCGCTGCGCCGACTACGTCCGCCTCGACGTCCCCGTCCTCGGCATCTGTCTCGGCCACCAGTTCATCGCCACCGAACTCGGCGGCGCCGTCGAGAGCGGCGACTACGGCGGCTACGCCGACGTCGACGTCCGCATCACCGACCCGGACGACCCGCTCGTCGGGTCGCTCGCCCCCGAAACCCGGACGTGGGCCAGCCACGCCGACGAGGTCGTCGCGGTGCCCGACGGCTTCGCCGTCACCGCCGAGAGCGACGTCTGCGGCGTCGAGGCGATGAGCGACACCGACCGCGACCTCTACGGCGTCCAGTGGCACCCCGAGGTCTCCCACACCGAACGCGGCCAGGAGCTGTTCGAGAACTTCGTCGACATCTGCCGCTAGTCCGCCGGCGACGCGGTCGCGGCCACAGTCGGGGGTTGGTCGCGCCGCGCTGAAGTTCGCGCCGCGCTGAAGTACCGCCCTTTTTATTCACCGGCCGCCTCACTCTCGGCAACGACTATGACCGCGACGCAGAGCAACCTCGCCGGCCTCTCGCGGTTCATCTTCCGCGCGCCGTCGTGGTACACGAGCGTCGCGTTCGCGCTGCTTCTGGCGGCGGTCGCCGGCGTCGGCGCCTTCGAGAGCCCGGCGGTCGAGCAGGTGTGGCGCGGCGTCCTGTTCATCGGGCGGGACGCGTGGGAGGGCGTCTTCTTCATCGGGATTCCGACCGTGGTCGCGGCGTTCGGCACCGCGTGGGTCGACCGGTTCGTCGGCGGGAAACTCAGCCGGAACCGCTCGTCGCTGCTCGCGCTGGCCGGCGAGGTCCTCATCGTCGCGTTCCTCGTCGTCGCCGCGGTGCTCGCTCACCTGTCGACGGCGCTGAACCAGCGGTTCGTCTTCGACGTGCTCGTCGTCGCGCTGTCGTCGGTGTTCGCGCTGCGGCTGCTCGTCATCATGGCGGTGTCGCGGTCGTCGCTGCTCGTCGCGGCCGCGCCGGCGAGCATCCAGACCGTGGTCGCGGCCGTGCTGCTGTTCGTCTACAGCGGGACGCTGCGGTTCATCGAGGTCGGCGGCCCGCTGGTGCGCGCGCTGCTGTTGCCGTACCTGTCGCGGCCCGGCGAGGCGCCACCGGAGCTGTCGGCCATCAGCCCGGACCACTTCGTGCTGCTCGCGCTGACCTGCGCGCTGTACGCCGGCGCCGTCTGGACGTTCCTCTACGTCGTCGACCGGCCGTGGCGGAACTCGCTCGGCGTCTCCGTCCTTGACTTCCTCCGCGGCTTCATCGGCCACATCGCCGAGGGCTCCCGCGAACTGGAGGACTTCTTCGAGCAGCTCGGCGAGGAGGCCATCGTCCCGGTGACGGTGCTGGCGTTCCGCACCCCGGACGGCGAGGAGAAGGCGCGGTGGGTGCTGCCGATGATTCACCCGGGCCCGATGGGCGAAATCGGCGGCGGGAACCTCCCGGTCCGCGTCGCAGAGCAGGCCGACGGGCTCGGCTTCCCGCCGCACGCCACCGCAGGCCACGACTTCAACCTCGTCACGGAGCGGGAGGTGGACGTCGTCATCGACGCCGCCCACCGCGCGTTCGACCGCATCGACTACGCGACCGAGGCGTCCGAGAGCGTCCGCGGGGAGTCCGGCGAGGCGTCGATTCTCGGGCAGCTGTTCGGCGACGACGCGCTGCTCGTCTCGACGTTCGCGCCCGCGTTCGCCGACGACGTCGAGTACGCGGTCGGCCTGTCGGCGGCCGCGGAGGCGCGCACCACCGGCGTCGACGACGTGCTGCTCGCGGACGCGCACAACTCCAACAACGGCCTCGAAGGCCCCGACCTCGGCCACGTCACCCCCGGCTCGAAGCGGTCGTTCGACATGCTGCAGGCCGCCCGCGACGCCGGCGAGCGACTCGCCGCCGCCCCCCGCGGCGACCTCTCCGTCGGGACCGCGTGGGAGCGCACCGACTGGCGGCCCGCCGACGGCGTCGGCCCGCTCGGCATCCGCGTCATGGTCACCGAGGTGCGCGACGACACCACCGCCTACGTGCTCGTCGACGGCAACAACATGGACCCGGGGCTGCGCGACAGACTCGTCGACGCGGTCGTGAGCGACGGCGTCGACGACGCCGAAGTACTCACGACCGACACGCACGTCGTCAACACCGTCGAGGCGGAGAACCAGGTCGGCGCCGCCCTCGACTGCGACGAACTCGAAGCCGTCGTCACGGACCTCGTCGCCGACGCGCGCGCCGACGTCGAACCGGTCGAGGCCGGCATGGCGACCGAACACGCCGAGGTGACCGTGTTCGGCAACGACCGCACCGAGACGCTCGCCAGCCACGCCAACGCCGCCGTCTCGATGGGCGGCGCGCTCGCCATCGCCGTGACGCTCGCACTGCTCGCCATCTCCGTGCTGCTGTTCTTCGTCACCGGCGCGTAACCGCCCCGGCTTTCGCGGGCCGGCCGACCGCGTCAGCGACGACCTCGAATCACGGCGTCCGGCGCTCCTCGCTCCACGCCGCGGCGAGTTCCGGTAGCGGCGTCTCCGCGACGTCGACGAACTCGCCGTCGACCCGCCGGACGCCGCCGTCGGTGTCCGGGTCGCTGCCGACGTGCGTCAGCGACGCGGCGTCGACGCCGAGTCGGCCGGCGGCCGTCTCGAACGCCCGCCGATGCGGCTTCCGCCAGCCGCAGGCGGCGCTCGTGACGACGGCGTCGAAGTCGTCGCGCGAGAGCGCCGACCGGGCGAACACGCGGCCGGTCAGCTCCGGCACCGCGCAGTTCGTCAGCAGCGCCACCGGGCCGCGGCGCCGCGCGGCCGCGACGGCGTCCACGGCGCCGTCCCGTGTCTCCACGGCGGGGTCGTAGGCGGACACGACGGCGCGCCGCGCGGCGTTCCCGGGCGCGTCGACGCCGCGGGAGGCGAGCGCGCGACTCACGTGCGCCGGCTCCGGGACGGCCGCGCCGGCCGGCGCGTCGACGTGGCGTTCGCGGTACGCCGCCGCCCAGTCGTCCGGCACCGCGACGCCGCGCTCGCGGAGTTCACTGCCGACGGCCGCCGCCGGGTCCGCCGGCAACTCGGCGTCGACGAGCGTCCCGAACAGCGCGAACGACACAGACACGGCTCCGTGTCGGCGGCGCGTCCCGAAGAAGGTGGCGAGCGACCGGCGCGTCGGCGGAGTCGGTGCGTCGGCGGAATCGGTGCGTCGGCGGAATTTGTGGGTCTGCGTCGTTGCCGGCCGCGTCAGCCGAGCGACGGCGTCGGCACGTCGAGCGACGGCTCCGGCTTCGACGGCGTCGGCAGCGGCAGGTACGCCGACAGCCGGTAGTACTGGTAGGCGACCGCCGGGACCGCCATCGTCGCCAGCGACACGGACGCCGCGACGTAGTCGCCGTACTGGACGTTGATGTACGCGACGAGCAGCCACGACGCGACCCAGCCGAGCAGGACGGCGGCGACCGCGACCTCGACCGCGCCGGTGGCGAGCGTCGACGCGACGCCGCGGAGCCGCGAGGCGTCCTCCGAGTCAGTCCGAGTCATCGAGCCACGCCGGAATTGTAGCGTGAGACGGAAAAACGCGGCTCGGAGCTGTGGGGTCTGAAAACCGCCGCGTTCGGCGGGCGCTCCGCCGACGGATTCGGCGGTTCCGCCGCCGGCGACGGCGGAAACTGGCCGGGGTCGCGCGTTCTCGGCGCGGCGTCGCTACCCGACGACGTTCGATTCGAGGTCGCGCGGGAAGTACGTCAGCCACTCGACGCCGGACTCCGTGATCGCGATGGTGTCGGAGTGGCGGTAGCCGGCGTCCTCGGTGTAGATGCCGGGTTCGATTGTGTACACCTGCCCGGGCGCCATCTCCGCGTCGGCGTCGTCGACGTAGTCGTAGTCCGCCCAGCCGCGGTCGATGTACGGCGGTTCGTGGCCGCCGAGCCCGATGTTGTGGCCGACGTGGTGCTGTGCGAGGTCGGCGACGCCCTGCTCTTCGAAGTAGTCCCACACCCGCTGGTCGACGTGGCTGATGGGGACGCCGGGGCCGAGCGCGTCGATGGCGATGTCCTGCGCCTCCAGCATCAGTTCGAAGTAGTGCGCCTGGTCGTCGGTGTAGTCGCCGACGAACATGGTTCGCTCCAGTTCGGAGTGGTAGCCGTCGACGTTCGCCGACGCGCCGGTGACGAGCACGTCGCCCTCCGAGAGCCGCTCGTTCGGCGTGTGGCCGTGCGGCAGCGCCGTCTCCGCGCCGGAGATGTAGCCGGCGTGCACCGGGCCGCCGCCGCGGGTCCGCACCGCGTACCGGTCGCCGAGCGTGTCCAGCATCGACCGCGACGCCTCCGTCGACGCGCGCTGACTCACCGTGGCCGGGTGCGCGCCGACCTCCGTGAACTCCGCGAGTTTGCGGTGGCCGAGGTTCGCCCACTTCGCCGACTCGCGAATCAGGTCGACCTCGGCGTCGGTCTTCTCCCACCGCATCCGGTCGACCCACGACTGCGTCTCGACGTCGACGAACTCCGACAGCTGCGGCCCCTCGTAGCCCATGACCCCGGGCGCGCCGTCGGCGTCCGTCGCGACGGCGTCGGCGTCGAGGCCGCGGAGCATCTCGACGGCCGTCTCCAGCGGCGCGCCGCCGGGGTAGTCGAAGTAGTGGTGGACGGCGTCGATGCGCGGATTCGGCTCGACGCGCTCCACTTCGAGCCGCGGCACCGTGATCTCCAGCCGGTCGTCCGTGACCGCGAGCACCACCGGACGCTCGGTCTGGATGTGGTGGAACCCGGTGAGGTACTCGATGCTGGTCGCACCGAAGAACGTCGCCGCGTCGGCGCCGCTGTCGGCGAGCCGGCCGCGGACCTCGGCGAGCCGCGCGTCGAACTCGGATTCGGGGAGTCTCGTCGCCATACGCCCCGCGTCCGCCGCTCGCAGCATAAGCGTCCGGGAAGCGGCGGGCGACACGAGACGCGGTCTCCGGTGCGGTCCACACGGCGAGTGTCCGTCGACGCACCGGACGATAGAAACAATTTGAGACCGACTATTTCAGGTAATACCTACTTTACTGCCATTTTACTGTCTAACTATATGAAGAGAATTTGGATACTATCTTCTAACTTTTCACTATATTCCAGAGACAACGGGGAATTTATGATAAATTCTGTTTTTTAGAGGAGAAATATATTATAGGTGTACGTAGCGAAATATCTAATCAGAAGAATTTGATATACTGGAGTTTGATACTAGCGCCCTCCCAGTCTCGCATCCACCGGGTGGCCGTGTATTCGCATCGGTCGTTAGATTTCCGTCGAACGACCAATTCACATCTGTGTTCCTCCACACCGAACAATCCTGAGAAGACGCGAGATGGCGCCGGTCTCGGTGCTGGTTGCGCTCCTCTGTCTCTGTTCCCGTCCGATCGACCACCGACAGCACCGTATCGACGTGTAGCGGGAGCCTGCTCAACGGAGTGTGACCGGTTCAGGCACCCCCGTCTCACGAGGGCCAGCCGGCTTCGGGTCGTGGCCGTCCGACTGCCGACGAGCCGAGTCGTATTCGCGGTTCGACGTCGACGGCCGGCGGAGTGATTCGACGGTCTATCGAAATAGGGTTACAATCCTATTTCTGTAATGTTTTCCGCCGGCTGTGGAGTCCGTGTTCGGCGGTGCGGAACAGCGATGATTGTTCAGGACGAATTCTGGTGGAACGTCCGCTCTTTCCACCGTTTCGTTGAATATTCGTGATGGACTTCGGTAGTCGGCGAAATCGTTCGGTACTGCCGAACTGGTCGCTTCCTCGCTCACAAACTGTTTTCACATGTCAAACGTGCTTCGCCGGGGTGACAGCCGCGGTCTGAAGAGTTTAGTACGCTCGGCCGCTTCCGTCCACCATGACAGCGAACGGCGGGAAACACGGAGGAGGTGGCGGCGTGAAGTCCGACGAGCGGCTTTTCGCCATCGCCGAACACCTCCGAGAGTCCGGCGGGGCGGGCGTCACGGAACTGGCGAACCACACCGGGCTCGCCAAGAGCACGGTCCACGACCACCTCTCGACGATGCGCGACCACGGCTTCGTCGTGAAGGACGGAACCACCTACCGGCTCGGCCTCGAGTTCTTCGCGTACGGCCAGTCCGTCCGCACCCGCCACGACGTCTACGAGGCGGCCGCGCCCATCGTCGACGACCTCGTCGAGTCGACCGGCGAGATGGCGTGGCTGCTCACCCACGAGAACGGCCGCGTCATGTACCTCTACGGCGGCGCCGGGGAGACGGAGGTGAACGCGAACGCGCTCATCGGCTCGTGGGCGTACATGCACTGCAACTCCGGCGGGAAAGCCATCCTCGCACACCTCCCGGACTCGGCGGTCGAATCGGTCGTCGACCGCCACGGCCTCCCCGCCCGGACGCCGAACACCATCACCGACCCGGACGAACTCGCCGAGGAACTCGCCGCGGTCCGCGAGCAGGGGTACGCGCTCAACCTCGGCGAGGACCTCGAAGGCATCCACGCGGTCGCCGTCCCGCTGCTGTTCGAAGAGGAAGTCAAGGGCGCGCTCGCCATCGCCGGCCCCGCCCACCGGGTCAGCGAGGAGCGCTGTAAAACCGAACTCGCGGACAAACTCCGCGCCTCCACCAACGACATCGAACTGAACCTCGCCTACCGGTAACTCTCAGCCGGCGCCTGCGAGGACCGCCGCGTCGCCGACGCCTGCGAGGACCGCCTCGACCAGCGGCGCGACGTGACACTGTGTGGCCGTGCAGACGACGACGAACAGCGCCGCGGCGAACGGGTACGTCAGCGCCATCGCCGCCTGCACGGCCCGCCGCGATGACGCGACGACAGTCACGGCGGCCGCGGCGAGCGGAAACACGGCCGCTCCGGCCGCGACCCGCGGCAACACCCCGACCGCGGCGAATCCGGCGACGAGACCGCCGGACAGCGCGAGCACGCCAGCGGCGACCTGGGCGGCCCGGCGGTCGCCGACCACCACCGGAACGGTCCGCTTGTCGACGGTGCGGTCGAACGCGGCGTCGAGCCGGTCGATGGCGACCTTCTCTCCCGACAGCAGCACGGCGAACACCGCCGCCACCGCGAGCACCGCGGCGGAGACGGCCCCGGTCTGGGCCGCGAACCCGCCGACGAGCGCGGCGGCGATACCGACCGGGTAGTCGACCGTGACGGCGACCGTGTTCCGGTCGAGCACCGGTGCGTGCAGCACCGCGAGCGCCCACAGCGCCGCGAGACTGGCCGTCGCGACCGGGTCTGCGCGGACCCACAGCGCCGCGGCGGCGGCGACGACGAGCACGGTCCCGGCGGCTGCGGTCGACGCGAGGACGCGTCGGGGGAGCGTCGGCGGTTCCTCGCCGCGCCGGTGCGTGTCGACGTACTCGTCGACGACGTGCGCGACGTACAGCGCCGCCCCGACGCCGGCGGCGTGCAGCGCCGCGGTCACGGGGTCGGCGTCGGGCGCGAGCAGCGCCCCGAAGACGGACGTGGCGACGGCCGGCAGCATGAACGTCGGCTTCACCTGCGCGGCCAGCGCTCGCGCGACGCCGGCCGCGCCGCGGGCCTGCGCGCCCTGCGCATCGCCGCTTCGCCGGGGCATACCGACCGATTCGGCCGGCCGCCCAAAAAGGTGCGCCGGTCACGGACACGCGGCTCGCTCCGCGCCCGATTCGCGGCCGGTCGGGTTCGGTCACGCCGAACCGGGGCGGCGAAATCGGCGGCGGCGAACTCGGGGTATCGGAACTGTTAAGATTGTAAATGGGGTTTCCTCACACACCGCATTCACCTATGAAGTACTTAGAGGCGTTCGAGCGGACAGTGCGCTGTCACGGGGCGGACACGGCGATTCTCACCGACGACGGCCGGGAGTTCACCTACCGGGAGTTCGACGAGCGGAGCACCCGGCTGGCGGCCGCGCTCGAGGAGCGAGTCGGCGACGGCCGCTGCGCCGTGCTCGCGCTCAACAGCCCGACCGCCGTCGAGTCGATGATCGCGGGGCACAAGCGCGGCACCGCGACCGTGCAGCTGTCGTTCCGCGGCGAGGCGGCCGAACTCGTCGAGATGGCCGACACCGCGGACGCCGAGGCGCTCGTCTTCGACGACGCGAACGCCGACACCGCCCTCGCGATGCTCGACCGCGGCGAGTTCGACGTCGCGATTCACGCCGGCGACCGCGACGTCGACGCCGACGGCGTCGAGTCGTACGACGACGTGCTCGCGGCGGCCTCGACGACGCTCCCGGAGGCGCTTCCGCGCGACGGCCACTGCAGCGTCTTCTACACGAGCGGCACGACGAGCCGGCCGAAAGCCGTCGAGTTCGACGGCGAGCAGATGTGGCTCGGCGCCATCCAGGGCGTCATGGAGCACGGTATCGACGTCACCGACACCGCCGTCGTCACGACGCCGTGGTACCACATGGTCACCTCCGACGCGTGGCTCTACCCGCACTTCCTCGCGGGCGCGTCGGTCGTGCTGCACTCCAGTTTCGACCCCGCCGAGGTGCTCGAACTCGTCGAGGAACACGACGCGACCGGGCTGCTCGCGGTGCCGACGCAGCTCAACGCGCTCAACGACGTGCAGGCCGACGCCGGCTACGACACGAGTTCGCTGTCGTACATCCGGACCGGCGGCGCAATCGTCACCGAGGACCTCGTCGAGCGCACCCAGGAACTGCTCTCCGAGCAGCTGTACAACACCTACGGCATGACCGAGGCCGGCCCGGACCTGACGTTCGCACACCCGTCCGCGCAGGAGGAACACCCGGGGACCATCGGGAAGGAGGCGTTCTCGTGGGAGATTCGCGTCGTCGAGGCGGCGCCGGTCACGGAGCACCCCGACCCCGACGCGACAGTCGACCCCGGCGAACAGGGCGAAATCATCGCGCGCGGCCCCGGGAAGTCCGACGGCTACATCGACAACGACGACGCCCAGCAGAAGAGCTACTTCGGCGAGTGGCTCCGCACCCGCGACGTCGCCCGCGTCGACGAGGACGGCTACCTCTACATCGTCGACCGCGTCGACAACATGTTCACGAGCGGCGGCGAGAACATCTACCCCGCCGAGGTCGAGGAGGCGCTCGAAGACCACCCCGCCGTCAGCGAGGCGCTCGTCTTCGGCCTCGAAGACGGCCACTGGGGGAAGAAAGTCACCGCCATCGTCGTCACCGACGGCTCCGTCGACGACGACGACCTCGACGAGCACTGCGTCACCCACGACTCGCTCGCGAAGTTCAAGCGCCCCCGCGAGTACGCGCTCCGCTCCGAGCCGCTGCCGCGGACCGACACCGGGACGGTGAAGCGCGAACAGGTCATCGCCGAGCACTTCGAGTAAGCCGCCGCAGCGACCCGGCGTTTTCAGATTCACAACCTGTTTCGGTCAGCGACTCGCTCGGCGAGCGGCGAGTCAGAGAGCACGGCTCCGAGCGAGTCGAAGTAGACGGGAATGGGTGAGTCGAAGCGGTCGAAAGAATGGACAAGTCAGAACGCGAGCGTGAACAGGCCGAATTGAATCGGCAGCAGGAGTAGCAGGGTCACCGCAGAGCAGATGGCGGCCATCCGGACGAGTTCTCGGGTGTCCACGACGTCGAGTCCGAGGATGGCGACGAGGACGGCGGACTGGTACGGGAAGAAGTACGTGTTGAGCGCCACCGCCTCCGTGAGCGCGACCGGGAGAATCGGGACGCCGGCGGAGGCGGCGAACGAGATGAGTATCGGGGTGAGAACGCTCGCGACGGCGAGCCCCTCCATCACGAAGGTGAGCGCGAGCGCGGCGACGACGACGAACAGCAGGACGAGCGGCAGCGAGGCGTCGCTCGGGAGGTTCGAGAGGATGGCGTTGGCGGCGAGGTCCGTGAAGTCGGTGCGCTGGAGCCCTTCGGCGATGGCGAAGACGGCGCCGAGGAAGAACACGATGGAGAAGTCGGTCTCCTCGATGACGTCCACGCCGACGACGCCGACGCGCGGCGCGAACGCGAGCAGCGCGACGAGCAGCGCGCCGTACAGCGGGTGGAGGCCGTGGAGCCAGTCGGTCGCCCAGACCGCGACGCCGACGAGGAGGAACAGCAGCATCCGCCAGGCGCCTTCGAGCGTCTCCGCGTCCACCGCGGCGGCCGCGTCCGCGTCGGCGATGCCGTCGGCGCCGGACGGCCGGTACATGAGGTAGGCGACGGCCGTGATGGCGACGGCGCGGCCGACGCCCATCACCGGGCCGAGCCACATCGCCCACTCCACCCAGCCGATGGAGACGCCGGCGGTCGACTCGACGATGCCGGTGATGATGATGTTCGCGAGCGACCCGGTGAGCACGCCCGTCCCGGCGTAGTACGTGACGAACAGCGGCCCGAGGAACAGGCCGATACGCGGGCCGCGGTCGTCGAACACCTCGCCGATGGAGACGAGCAGCGGCCCGAGGATGAGCACCCGGACGAGCGACGACGGCACGAGGACGACGAGGCCGAGGCCGGCGGCCGACATCGCGCCGAGCAGGTACCGGTAGGCGACCCGCGCGTCCGACTGGCCCTTCGCCGGCATCGCGCGGAGCACGCGGCGTTCGAGCAGGTCGGCGAGGCCGCTGCGGCGCGTGGCCTCCCCGAGCAGGATGCCGAGGACGACCAGCCACGTCGCCGCCGAGTGGAACCCGACGAGCGCCAGGTCCGTCGAGAACGCGACGCCGATGAGGCCGAGGCCGACGAGCCCCGTGAACCACGGCGGCACCGGCGTCCCGACCCAGAGGCTCACGCAGAACAGCGTGATTGCGAGCATCGTCGCGGCGTCCGGGGACAGCGGCGCGAACGCGACCACGGCGGCCGCGGCGGCGGCGCCGACCGGCACGGAGAGCCACGCCGGGTCGACGTCCAGCGGCGTCCGGCGAGAGAGACCAGGGAGGCGTGTCATGTTCGAGTCACGTGGCTCCACGAATCCCCGTCTCATTTGTGTTGCGGAAGGGGCGACCGGAGCACCACGACAGGCTCCGGGAAACGCTTTAGCGCTCCGCCGACCAGCATCCGGACGCATGATTTCGGAAGTCACCGACGGCGTCTACGACCTCACGGCGACGGAACTGAACGGCGGCCGGTACCGCGTGTTCCTGTTCGACGGCGAGACGCCGACGCTCGTCGACGCGGCGTTCGAAGACACCGTCGACGTCGTCGCCGACGACCTGGCCGAACTCGGCGTCGACCCGGAGCGGCTCGTCGTGACGCACGGCGACGGCGACCACGTCGGCGGGCTCGCGGCGCTCGCCGACCGGTTCGACCTCGAAACGTGGGCGCCGGAGGGGACCGACGTCGGCGACTTCGAGCCGACCCACCGCTACGGCGACGGCGACGAAATCGGGCGGTTCACCGCGGTCCACACGCCCGGACACACCGAGAGCCACCACTCGCTCGTCGACGAGGACGCCGACGTCGCCGTCCTCGGGGACGCCGTGTTCGGCGCGGACGCACGCGGGCTCCCGGAGGGCTACTTCGTCCTCCCGACGGCGTTCTACTCCGCCGACCTGGACCGCGCCGACGAGAGCCTCGGCCGCCTGCTCGAGTACGACTTCGACGTCGGCCTCGTGTACCACGGCTCGTCGGTGACGGCGAACGCGAGCGAGAAACTCGACCGGTTCGTGAACTTCGTCGGGAAGCCGGAGTAGGGGACGCGGCTCGGCCCGTCGCGACGCGCGGCCGAGAGAGTCCGACGGAAGGTGCCTCGGAGTGCTCCCGCGGAAGCGACCCGAGAATGTTTTCTATTTGAAACCGGAGCGTCGTCGCCGTCGGGTCTGCCGTCTCGTCGCTGTCCGCCGGCGTCGACGCGGATAGCGCCGCAATCGACACGGATGGCGCCGTAGCCGGCGGGCGTCGTTTCGGATGTGAAAACAGGCGGTGGTCGGGCGGGAACCGCGAAAAGCGGCGCGTCGGGCCGCGGTCAGTCGCCGGCGGCGGGGGTGCCGTGGTCGCGGCTCGCGCTCTCGCCGAGGTACGCCTCGATGACGCGCTGGTCGTTCTGAATCTCCTCGGGCGTCCCGGTCGCGACGAGTTCGCCCTTGTCGAGGACGAACACGCGCTCGCTGACCGACATCAGCGCGCGCATCACGTGGTCGATGAGGAAGACGGTCTTCCCGCGGTCGCGGATGTCGCGGATGAGGTCGATCATCTCCTCGGTCTCCTCGGTGTCGAGGCCGCCGGCGACCTCGTCGAGCAGCAGCACCTCGGGGTCGGTCGCCAGCACCCGCGCGATTTCGAGCCGCTTCAGCGCGCCGACGCTGAGTTCGTCCGGTTCGTCGTGCGCCACGTGGTCGAGCCCGACGAACTCCAGGGCCTCGTGGGCGCGCTCTTCGGGGTCGTCCGGGTCGCGGCCGCCGAATTCGGCGCCGACCATCGCGTTTTCGAGCAGCGTCAGGTTCTCCAGCGGCCGAACGATCTGGTGGGTCTTCACGAGGCCGCGGTGACAGATCTCGTGCGGCTTCATCCCGGTGACGTCCTCGCCGTCGAGGGTGACCGTCCCCTCGGTCGGTTCGTGCACGCCGGTGATGAGCCTGAACAGCGTCGACTTCCCGGCGCCGTTCGGGCCGATGAGGCCGACCGCTTCCCCCTTCTCGATGGAGAAGGAGACGTCGTCGACTGCGACGACGCCGCCGAACCGCTTCGTGAGGTGGTCTCCTTCCAGCAGTGGCATGTTGACACTCGTTACCGAGCGGCTCGCTTAAACCTACTCCTCTGCGATGGACAACCGTTGGGAAAACGATTTGGTGACGTTGGCTCAACTGCGAGTGTGAACCTCTCACGCCTGTTTAGCCCGGAGACTATCGCGGTCATCGGCGCCTCCAAGACCGAAGGCAAAATCGGCTACGAGGCGATGGCCAACGCGGTGGAGTTCGACGGACGCGTCTACCCGGTCAACCCCTCGGCGTCGGGGACCGTCTTCGACAGGGAGTTCGTCGAGTCGGTCGCCGACGTCGACGACACCGTCGACCTCGCGCTGCTGTGCGTCCCCGGCCCGGTCGTCCCGGACGTCCTCGACGAGTGCGGCGAGGCCGACGTCGGCGGCGCCGTCATCTACGCCGGCGGCTTCGCAGAGGCCGGCGAGGACGGCGAACAGCTCCAGCGGCGCGTCGTCGACGCCGCGAACGAACACGACATCGCGCTGCTCGGCCCGAACACCAGCGGCTTCGTCGTGCCGCGCACGAACCTGCTCGCTTCCTTCGCCGGCGGCGTCGAACGGTTCCAGCCCGGCAACGTCGCCATCCTCGCACAGAGCGGCGGCGTCTCCCACCAGCTCTCGTTCCACGCGCTCCGGGAGGGCCGCGGCATCTCGGCGATGGTCGGCCTCGGCAACCGCGCGAACGTCGGCTTCGTCGAGGCCATCCGGCACTTCGACGGCGACCCCGCGACCGACGCGATCGTGCTGCACGTCGAAGGCACCGACAAGGGCCGCGCGCTCCTGGAGGCGTGCCGCGAGGCCGACACCCCGATTTCGGCGTACAAGGTCGGGCAGTCCGACGTCGGCGAGTTCGCCGAGTCCCACACCGGGGCGCTCACCGGCGACCACGAACTGTACACCGCCGGCTTCGCGCAGTACGGCGTCCCGACGGTCGACTCGACGGACGCGCTGCTCGACGCCGGGATGGCGCTCGCGAACTCGCCGTCGCCCGACGGCGCCAACGTCGGCGTCGTCACCGCGCAGGCCGGCCCCGGCATCATCATCGCCGACCGGCTCCAGCGCGCCGGCGCGACCCTGCCGTCGCTCGGCGAGGACACCCAAGAGCGCGTCGGCGAGATTCTGCCCGGCATCACGTACTCCGGCAACCCCGTCGACACCGGCCGGCCGATGCCGGAGTTCGGCGAGGTCGTCGAGGCGGTCGCGGAGGACGACGCCGTCGACGTCGTGCTCGTCTACGAACTGTTCGAGGAGGCGCTCGGCTTCCCGGTCGACAGCGTCGCGGGGCTCGCAGAGCGGGTGGACAAGCCGGTCCTGTTCGCCACCGAAGGCCCCGAAGCCAGCATGGCGGACGACGTCGCGGCGCTCCGCGACGCCGACGTCCCGCTGTTCACGTCTCCCGAGCGCGCCGCCGACGCGGCCGCGTTGCTCGCGCGGTACGCGGAACTCGGAGACGCCGCCGCGGCCGAGGAGGTGAGCGCCGATGTCTGAGGCCGGCTCGCCCATCGACGCCGCCCGCGCCGACGGCCGGACGACGCTGACGGAGGCGGAGGCGAAGCGGCTGCTCGCGGACGCCGGCGTGCCGACGACCGAGTTCGCGGTCGCCGCCGACCCGGCCGCCGCCGCGGACGCCGCGGCCGACCTCGGCTTCCCGGTGGTCGTGAAGGTGTCGTCGCCGGCGGTCACCCACAAGAGCGAGTGGGCGGACGGCGCCGGCGTCGCGCTCGGCCTCGACTCCGCCGACGCCGTGACGGCGGCCGCCGAACGCATCTTCGAGGCGGCCGACGAGGAAGGCATCGACGCCGAGGTGCTCGTCGAGGAGGCGCGCGACGTCGACGCCGGCACCGAGGTCATCGTCGGCGGCCTCCGCGACCCGTCGTTCGGCCCGGTCGTGCTGACGGGGCTCGGCGGCGTCTTCACCGAGGTGTACGAGGACACCAGCCACCGCCTCGCCCCGGTGAGCCGGGCGGAGGCCCGCGAGGCAATCGAGGAGCTGACGGCGGCGAAACTGCTCGCCGGCTACCGCGGCCGCGACCCGGCCGACGTCGACGCGCTCGCGGACGTCGTCGCGTCCGTCGGCGACCTGGTCGTCGCCCACGAGGAGATCGCGGAGGTCGACGTGAACCCGGTGCTGGCGACCGGCGACGGCGCCGTGGCGCTGGACGCGCTCGTCGTGCTCGAGGAGGTGGCGGAATGAGCGAACCGTTCGAGCGCGTCTGGACGGTCCGCTTCTCCGATACGGACCCGTTCGGCATCGCGCACTACCCGCGCATCATCGACGCGCTCCACGAGACCTCCGACATGTTCATGCAGGAGATCGGCTTCCCGTTCTGGGAGATCTCTCAAGAGCACGGCTACGGCCTCCCGCTCGTCGAGATGAACATGTCCTTCTCGAAGCCCGTGGAGGCCGGCGACGACGTCCTCGTCCAGTTGACGCCGGAACTCGGCTCCCGGAGCGTCCGGTTCGACTACGTCGCCACCCACGACGGCGAGGAGGCGTTCTCCGGGTACGAACAGCGCGTCTGCGCCGAACACGGCGGCGGCGGCTCCATCGAACTCCCGGACGACCTCCGCGCCGCCATGGAACCGTACGCCGCGGACGACGCCGCTGCGGACGACGCGAACGGCGACGACTGACTCGGCCCGCTTCTCCACTCCCCGATTTTCGAGCCGACTGCTGAACTGGCCTCAGCGTCGGTCGGCGTCTCTGACGGTGACGATATCCTTTTGCCTCTGCCATCGTCATGTCCTGACATGGCCGAGTTCGAGAACCCGTACACCGAGGAGAACCCGTTCGTCAGAGCGCACTTCGACTGCACGGACTGCGGCGGAAAGCTGTGGGAGTACGCGATTCAGGGGCAGATGGTGTGTGAGGACTGCCGGTCGGTGTTCCGGTCGAGCGACGTTTTCGAGGCGCAAACGTAGGCCGCGCGTCGGCGCCGCGCCCGGCCGCCCGGTTTCGCCGCGGAATCCGTCGGAGTCGGGCGTTCCCGCGCCGTGAACACGTCCAATAGGTTTATCATCAATCTGTGCCAACTGGTGACTATGAGCCAGCAAGAGCCTGAGCCAGAGGAACTCCTAGAGCTGAGTTCGGACACCCGGGAGATCCTCGAGGAGAACAACCTCCGGCCGCTCTGGGAGGTCGAAGACGACATGGGGAACGAGTCCGACGACCTCGAAGCGGACATCTGGAAGTGGGACGACGTCCAGGCGGCCATCGACGGCGTCGAGGCCGACGTCCCCATCGCCGACCTGCCGCCGGGGTTCCAGCGCCGCGTCGCGGTGCCGCTCAACACGGGCGGGTACAACAACGCGATTTCGAACACCATCTACGTCGGCGTCCAGACCGTCTCGCCCGGCGAGACCGCGCCGTCACACCGGCACTCCGCGAACGCGATGCGGTTCACCATCGACGGCAACGAGGACATGAAGACGGTGGTGGCCGGCGAGGAGTTCCCGATGGAGGACAACGACCTCATCACGACGCCGCAGTGGGAGTGGCACGACCACGTCAACGACTCCGACGAGACCGCGACGTGGCTCGACGTCCTCGACCTGCCGCTGTTCCTCGACTCGCTGAACACTCAGCAGGCGTTCGAGAACCACGAACTCGAACGGCAGCCGGTGACGAAGACGCAGGGCTACTGGGACTCCCAGTACGGCCGCGCCCGCCCCGCGAACGAGGACAAAGGCGACGACATCCCGGGGCCGTTCTCCGGGAACCGCGACGCGACGCCGCCGTACCGCTTCGGCTGGGACGACATGCTGGAGACGCTCCGGCAGCGCGCCGAGAACGACGAGCCTGACCCGAACGACGGCTACAGTCTCGCGTACGTGAACCCGGCGACCGGCGAGGAGCCGCTGTTCCCGACGATGTCCTACCGGGCGCAGCTGCTCCAGGAGGCGACCGATCCGCACTTCCACAACGCCGTCGAGATATACTTCGTCATCGAGGGCGAGGGCGTCACGCACGTCGGCGACGAGGCGTTCGAGTGGGGGCAGTGGGACATCTTCGTGGTGCCGCGCGACGAAATCCACCACCACGAACCGGACACCGACGAGGCCATCCTGCTCGGCATGACCGACCGCCCGGTGTTCGAGGCGTTCAACTTCTACGCCGAAGCCGAGCCGTCGTCGTAACCGCCCGTCTCGTCGACTCCGGCAGGGACGGTTCGCGCACGGATTTTTCGCTTCACGCTCTCCGCTTCGCTGTTCACAGTCCCCGACATTTTCGCAGTCCCCGGTATTTCCGGCGCCTCACCCCACCAGTCAGGGATGTATCAGGACTGAGGGAACCGAATGATTTTACATGGGTGACCGTCTTGAGGAGACATAGCATGGAGGACAACAGCAACTCCCAGTCGCGGCGACAGTACCTCAAGACGGCCGGCACGGCCGGCGCAGTCGGGATGTCCGGGCTCGCGGGCTGTACGCTGCTCGGCGGCTCCGGCGGCTCACAGACGCTCACCATCGGCGGCACGGTCCCGCTGACCGGGGCGTTCTCCTCGCTCGGGAAGGACGTCGAGCGCGGCTACCGCCTCGGCGTCGCAAAGATGAACGAAGTGCTCGACCGCGAGGTCGAAATCATCCTGCAGGACGACGAGAGCGACCCCGCGCAGGTCCGTCAGAGCCTCCAGCAGATCACCAGCAACAACGAAGTCGACATGCTGTGGGGGTCGTTCTCCAGCCTGCTGGTCACCGCCGGCAGCGCGTTCGCGGAGAACCAGGGGCTGCCGTTCCTCGGCGCCTTCTTCGCCTACGAGGCGCCCCACCGGACGGAGGGGTACGAGTGGACGTACGCGCCGTTCCCGAAGTCGCGCGACGTCGCGCGGTCGACGCAGGGGCTGCTCGGGCTCATCCCGGAGAGCGAGCGGCCGAGCCGCGTCGGCATCTGGGAGCCGAACTCGGGGTGGGGGACCGAGCAGTCCGACTACTGGGAGTCGACGCTCAGCGAGGCGGGCTACGACATCGTGATGCGCGAGAAGTTCAGCCTCGGCTCGGAGGACTTCTCGTCGCTCATCTCGCAGTCGAAGAGCCAGGACGTCCAGATTCTGCTGTCGGTGCCGACGCCGCCGGGCGGCATCACCGCCGTGAACCAGATGCAGTCGAACGACTACACGCCGGAGGTCCTGAAGTTCGTGCGTGCCGCCGACCCGTCCGCGTGGTGGTCCGCGCTCGGCCAGAAGGGCGCGTACGCCTGTATGTGCCCCGGCTGGGTGCCGGGCATGACCGGCAACGGCAACAGCGAGATGAAGAGCGCCTACGAGAGCGAGTACGGCCTCGAAGACGGGCAGGTCATCCCCGTCGCGGTCGGCGGCGCCTACAACGTCGCGCAGGTCGCGCTACAGTCCGTGCAGGCCGCCGGGTCGCTGTCGCCGGGCGACCTGCAGTCGGCGCTCCGTGACACCGACTTCGGGACGGTCATCGGCAACTTCAGCTTCCAGGACAACGGGCTCCCGGCCGAAGGCGAACTGACGGCGCCGACCGGCCAGTGGTGGGAGGGCGGTCAGCACACCGTCTACCCGGACGTCGACGGCGAAGCCGCCATCGACTTCAAGTACCCGATGACGCCCTGGAGCGAGCGGTAAGTACCGCCGCCGCCGCCCGCATTTATAATCATGTTCCTCTCCACTCACACCAATGCCGTCGACTGAACTCGTCCTGCAGATACTGGTCAACGGGCTGCTGCTCGGCGGCATCTACGCCGTCGCGGCCCTCGGCCTCTCGCTCGTGTTCGGGATCATGGACATCGTGAATCTCGCACACGGCCACATGCTGATGGTCGGCGCCTACGTCGCGATTCTGCTGTTCGCGGCCGCCGGCATCTCCCCGATCATCGGGATGTTCGTCGCGATGGCGCTGCTGTTCGGCTTCGGGATGCTGCTCCAGAAGTTCCTGCTCCAACACGTCGTCGACGAGGGCATGGAGCAGCCCATCATCGTCCTGTTCGGGCTGGCGCTCATCCTGCAGAGCCTCGGCCGCATCATCCTCGGAAGCGACGCCCGCTCCGCCGAAATCGGGATTCCGGGTCAGAGCATCAACGTCGGCCCGATTCTGCTGTCGTTCCCGCGGACCGTGACGTTCGTCATCGCGGTCGTGCTCATCCTCAGCACCTGGGCGTTCCTGCAGTACACGTCCACGGGCCGCGCCATCCGCGCGACCGCGCAGAACCGCGACGCCGCCCGCTACATGGGCATCGACACCGAACGCGTCTACGTCATCACGCTCGGCATCGGCACGGCGCTCGCCGGCGCCGCCGGCGCGCTGCTGTCGATGCTGTTCCCGATCACGCCGTTCGTCGGCTGGTCGTACCTGCTGAAGGCGTTCGCTGTCGTCGTCCTCGGCGGCGTCGGCAGCGTCGCCGGGACGCTCATCGGCGGGCTCATCCTCGGCGTCTCCGAGAACCTCGGCTCGCTGTACCTCGGCGGCGGCTTCCGCGACATCATCAGCATCACCATCTTCCTGGTCGTGCTCATCGTGCGGCCGCAGGGCCTCTTCGGCTCCAACGGAGGTGGCGGTGAATGAGCGGCGCGGACGACCTCGGCGACCGGTTCGGGACGCTGCGGGAAAACCCGCGGCGGCTCACGGTCGGCGTCGTCGGCGTGCTGCTGCTCGCCGCGGTGCCGTTCAGCACGACCGCGTACGTCACCGAGGTCATGTTCACCGGCCTGGTGTTCGTGATGCTCGGCGTGTCGTGGAACCTGCTCGCCGGCTACGCCGGCCAGGTGTCGCTCGGCCACGCCGCCTTCTTCGGCATCGGCGCGTTCGTCTCGGCGTGGCTGACGACGCCGACCCGCGCCGGCCTCCCGGCGGCCATCCAGTCGCCGGTGCTGCTCGCGCTGGTCGGCGGCGCCATCGCCGCGGCGCTGCTCGCGCTGGTCACCGGCCCGATCATGTTCCGGCTGACCGGCCACTACTTCGCCATCGGGACGCTCGCGCTGGCGGCGGTCATCCAACTGCTGCTGCTCGACCAGCGCCAGTTCTCCGGCGGCTCCACCGGCTACTACATCAAGGGGAGCCTCGGCGACACCGCGATGTACCTCATCGCGCTCGTCGTCACAATCGGCATGGTGGTCGCCTGCTACCGCATCGTCAACAGCCGGTACGGGCTCGGGATGCGTGCCGTCCACGGCGACGCGGACGCCGCGAGTTCGCTCGGCGTGAATCCGCTGAAGTACAAGATGTACGCGTTCGTCGCCTCGTCGTTCATGGCGGGGCTGACCGGCGCGCTGTACGCGCAGTACACGCTGTACATCAACCCCGAGTCGACGCTCGACGTCGTCTGGATGATCGACACGCTCGTCGTCGTCATCCTCGGCGGCATGGGGACGCTGCTCGGCCCGATATTCGGCGCCGCGCTGTTCCTCGGGCTCGACACGGGGCTGCGCGCCATCGCCGGCGAGTTCGCGACGACGGTCGAGGGGATTCTCATCATCCTCTTCATCGTCTTCCTGCCGGACGGCCTGTACGGCTACGTCCACGAGCACCTCCTCAGCGGCGACGACGCGGACGCAGAGACCGACGCGGACGCGGATGCGGACGCAGACGCGGACGGCTCCTGACCGGGCCGCTCCGCCGGCCTATTTTTCGCTGCGCTCACCGACTTTCAGGCCCCGGACTCGACGCTCCCCGTTCCGTCCAGTCGCGCTGAAAATCGGCTCCGGCGACCGGCCGCCGCGTTGCGTCGCCTGCTCAGCCGCCGAGGTAGGAGGCGGCGACGCGCTCGTCTTCGGAGAGCTCCTCGGCGGACCCGGACAGCGACACTTCGCCGGATTCGAGGACGTAGCCGCGGTCGGCGACCCGGAGGGCGTTGTGGACGTCCTGTTCCACGATGAGGACGGTCCGGCCCTCGTCGTTGATCTGCTCGATGGCGTCGAACACGTCGTCGACGAGGACCGGCGCGAGACCGAGGCTCGCCTCGTCGAGCAGGATGAGTTCGGGGTCGCTCATGAGGCCGCGGCCGATGGCGAGCATCTGCTGTTCGCCGCCCGAGAGGGTGCCGGCGCGCTGTTTCGCGCGCTCTTCGAGCCGCGGGAACAGGTCGTACACCTCCTGTCGGCGCTCCTCCATGCCGTCGCGGTGCGCGTACGCGCCGAGCGTGAGGTTCTCGCGGACCGTGCTGTCCTGGAAGATTTCGCGGCCCTCCGGGATGTGCGCGACGCCCTTCGGGACGACTTCGTCCTGCGGGAGGTCACCGATGGACTCGCCCCTGAACCGGATGTCGCCGGCCGCGGGCGTCAGCGGCCCGCAGATGGTTTTGAGCACCGTCGTCTTCCCGGCGCCGTTCGCGCCGAGCAGCGCGACGGTCTCCCCCTCCTCGACGCTGAGGCTGACGTCCCAGATGACCTGCACCGCACCGTACGACACGTCGATACCGTCGACTTCGAGTAATGCCATTGTCTATCATGGGGTAAGCCACAACGTGGTATAAGCCTACCTCAACGCGCTGCCGGACCGAGCACGTGCGCCTCGTCGTAGTGCGACCGGAACGCGAACCAGAGGCCGTGCCGGCCGACGATTCGCTCCCGCGTCGACCCGTCCGGCGCGCGGAGCGCGTCCCGCGTCGCCGTCCACGCCGTTCCGTCCGCGTCGGTGACGCCGTCGGCGGACCGTTCGACAGGCGTCGGCGGCGCCTCGTACACCGCGACGTCGCCGGTCGAATCGAGCAGCGCGACGACCCGGCGGCCGGCCGCGTCGCCGACGACGACGTCGTCGCCGAGGTCGTCCACCGGGACGACCCACGCCTCGCTGCCGTCGTCGGAGACGACGCCGTACACCTGCGTCTTCTCCGGGAGCGCGCCGTCGGCCTGCCGGACGCCGGGCTGGACGACGTCCTCGTTCTCCCAGTAGTGACGGAAGATGCCGAGGTCGCCGTCGTAGTGGCTGTAGTCGAAGTCGTAGCCGGTGTCGACGTCGAGCGCGAGCGTCTCCGGGTACTCGGCTTTCCACTCGCCCCACTCGGTCTGGGTCACCGACAGCACGTCGAGCACCAGGTCCGGGTGGCTCGCGAGGTACTCCCCGGCGATGGGGACGCCGGCGTGCTGGTCCCACAGCGTCTCGGTCTCCTCGTCGTACATCACCTTGTTGCCGGCGGCGAGCATCCCGGAGCTGCCGAAGGTGAGCGTGTCGCCGTCGACGCGCCGGTCGTACAGAATCGGGGCGTTACACAGCGTGCAGTACGTCAGGCTCACCGGGACGCCGCCGAGTTCGGCGTTCAGCAGCTCGTGCGGGAACAGCACCCACCGCGGCACCGCGTACGCGACGCCGTCCAGTTCGAAGCCGAACACGGTGTCGTCGTCTTCCAGATAGCGCTCGTAGTCGCCGTCCGCGTCGCTCTCGCCGGCGTTGCCGTCCGCGTCGGCGTCGACGGCGTCGCCGGGGACGAAATCCGGGGCGTTGAGCGCGGCGAGGTACGACCGGTCGCAGTTCCCCCACCGGACGTCCTGCAGGTCGACGTCCCGCGGCTCCGCATCCAGCAGCCCGCCGACCGGCGGCAGGTACGACCGGTAGAGCCGCAGTTTCCACTCGTCGAACCCCGCAAGCGGCTCGACGTCCTGCTGGGAGTACCACGACTCCCACTCGACCCAGGCGTGGTCGGAGTCGAAGCCGGCGTCCGTCAGTTCGTCGAGCGCGTCGCGCGCGCCCGGCCACCGGACCTCGGGGAGTTCGAGGTAGCGCGGCGGCGAGTGCGACCGGAGCACCTCGGGGAAGCCGAACCGCTCCCAGTCGTTCGCGATGCTGTCGATGACGAGCACCTCCAGCAGGTGCGGAACCACCCGCTCGTCGCCGCGCTCGGCGAGTTCTGCGACCGCGTCCGCGTGCTCGTCGGCGTCGCGGACGAGCAGTCGGTCGGTGAGTTCGCGGAGCTCGTCGGTGTCGGCGTCGGTGTCGGCTGAGTCGGCTGGCACAGTGGCTGTGGTATGCGGCAGCCCACCAAAAAGTCGGGTGTAGTCACCGGCGCGTGCCGGTTCGGCGCGGCCGTCGGCGGAGCGTTACTCCTGGCCGCCCTTCGTGACGTCGACGTCCGAGAACTTCACGTCGCGCTCGGTGACGTCGACGGTCATCGAGCCGACGTCCTCGATTTCGGCGTCGATGGTGTCGCCGTCGTGGAGTTCGCTGACGCCCTCCGGCGTCCCGGTCGTGATGACGTCGCCGGTCTCGATGGTGGCGCCGATGGAGGCGTACTGGACGATGTCGGCGCAGGTGTACACCATGTCGCTGGTGTTCTCGTCCTGCCGCGTCTCGCCGTTGAGCTGCAGCTCCATCTGGAGGTCCTGCGGGTCGTCGATCTCGTCGGCGGTGACGACGCACGGCCCGATGACGGTGAACGTGTCGTACGACTTCCGGTTCGAGCGGTCCTGGTCGCCGCGGACCGAGATGTCGAGCAGGATGGTGTAGCCGAAGATGTGGTCCCACGCCTCGTCGGCGGAGACGTCCTTCGCCTCCTCGCCCATGACGAACGCCAGTTCGATTTCGTGGTCGGTGCGGCGGTCGGAGAACGGCAGTTCGACGCCGTGGTCCGGGCCGACGACGCTCGACGGCGCCTTCAGGAAGTAGCCCTTGTCCTCGATGCTGAACCACTCCTCGGTGGTGATGTCGCGGTCCGCGAGCGCCTCCTCGATGTGGTTCTCGTAGTTCAGCGGCGCCGCGATGACCTTCCCGGGGCGCTGGACCGGCGAGGCGAGTTCGACCTCGTCGCGGTCGAAGTCGGGCTCTGCGTCCTCGTACTCGGAGGCGTCGTAGTCGCCACGGATGTACTCCACGAGCGGGTCGCGCGAGTCGATTTCGAGCCTGTCGGTCAAGTCGATGACGCCGGTGCCGTCGTCGGTCAGAAGACCCAGTCGGTCCTCGTCGAAGCTGACGAATCGCATGGACGTGTCTCCGGCCAGCGCGACCATAAATCATCCCGTTCGGCCCTGAGAGGGCGTTTTGTCGGGCTAAACACCGTGACGCTCCGGGAATCCGCGTCGTTGGCGTCGCGGACGCCCGCCGAAATCCGGCGAAATCTGCGGCGCCGACGCGGCCGGTCTGAGAGCGGCGGTACGGAGCGGCTCGGTCGCGCGGCCGCGTGCCGAAGCCGGCGGCGGAGCGGGCTCAGAAGTGGCTGTCCGTCCGGGTGAGGTCGACGTCGCCGGCGACGTCGTCGCGGAAGTGCTCGGCGAGTTCGTCGACCGTCCAGCCGCCGGGGGAGACGCCGACGCGGTCCAGCGTCGGCTCGGAGAACACGCCGACGCGGTCGCCGCCGGCGTACAGCGCGCAGCCGGTGACGTCGACCGCGGCGTCGCTGGCGAGGTACGCGACGAACGCGGCGACGCGCTCGGGCGGCATCTCCTCGCGCGTGTACGGCCGGTGCTCCTCCGGGACGGTCTCCGTCATCCGGGTGTAGGCGTTCGGGAGCAGCGCGTTCACGCGGACGTCCGACCGGTGCAACTCGGCGGCGGCACTCCGCACCAGTCCGAGGACGCCGGCCTTCGAGGCGGCGTAGTTCGCCTGCCCGACGTTCCCGCGGACGGAGCGCGCGCTGGCGGCGAGGTACGACCGCTGAGCGTCGAAGCCGTCGTCGCCGGCGTCGCGCCAGTGGCGCGCCGCGGCGCGAAGCACGGTGAACTGCCCGGTGAGGTTCGTCTCGACCACCGCGCGCCAGTCCGCCTCGTCGAGCGTGTGGCTGATGCCGTCCCGGAGGATGCGGACGAAGTTCGCGACCGCGTCCAGCCGGCCGTACTCCGCGACCGTCGCCTCGACCAGCGACTCGGCGTAGCCGAAGTCGGTGACGTCGCCGGCGTGCGCGACGGCGTCGCCGCCGGCGTCGACGATGTCGTCCACGACGGCCTGCGCCGCCGACGGGTCCTCGCCCTCGCCGTGGACCGACGTCCCCAGGTCGCTCACGACGACGTTCGCGCCCTCCGCGGCGAGCGCCCGGGCCGACGCCGCGCCGAGCCCGTTCGCCCCGCCGACGACGAGGCACGTCCGGCCGTCGAGCCGACTCATCGCCGCCCCCCGGCGTCGCGTCGACGGCCACGCCGCTGCCGCGTTCGGTTCCGCTGGCGCCGTCCACCGGGCCGCGTCGCTGCATCGCGTCGAGCCATGTCCGTGGGTTCGCGAACGCCGTATTGAACGTTGGGGAGCAGCGCCACAGGCGGAGCGTCCGCCCCGACAGCGGATGTCCCGACGGCGTGACGGGCGAGCGCGACAGCGAGCCGACACAGAACGACTATCTAACAGGAGTGGGACTGTCCACCATGGGCGATTCGGAGCCGTCGTGGGAGTTCACCGAGCGGGACGTCGCCATCCTGCAGGAACTGGCGGAGAACCCGCAGCGCTCCTCGCGGGAACTCAGCGAGGTGCTTAGCGAGGAACACGACATCGACGTGTCGCACGTCACCGTGAACAAGTCCGTCCGGTCGATGAAGGAGGCCGGCGTCTTCCGGGAGGCCATCATGCCGAACGACCGGTACTTCGTGTTCACGTTCCTGGAGTTCAAGTTCGACCCGTCGCACTTCGCCGAGGAGTGGCGCGAGACGATGGAGTACCTCCGCGGCCACAAGAACACGGTGCTGTACTGCCTGTCGGACGGCGAGTACCACTGGAAGACGGTGATGATGTTCCCGTCGCGGGAGGCGGAGACGCGGTGGCTCCACGACTTTTACAAGGAGCACGGCGCGCTCGTCAACAACATCCGGGCCTCGACCGTCTCGAAGGTGTTCACGTTCGACACCGACCCGTCGCTGTTCGACGCGCTCCGCGACGACTGACCGCGTCCGCCGCGATTCTCCGGTCGACGTGATTCCCTCTCACCGACGTGGCTCCACCCACCGACGTGGCTCCACCCACCGACGTGGCTCCCTCGCCGCCGAGGCATCTGTGCGGCCGAAGTTTTCGTGCCCTGACGGCGTCGTCGCCGGCGTCCACGCGCTGTGACGCCGCTACACGACGTTCGCCTGCCGGAGTGGTGTAGTTACCAAGCACTCACACAACAGCAGTTATCACATCAGTAGTTAACCAATCGCCCCGATTTCGGAAACAAGGAAAGAATTTACCACAAGATTGAATACCGACGTTAACTTCGGAGTAGTTGATGGTAGTCAGTGACATAGAGAACGTGACCGTGCTCGGAGCGGGGAGCATGGGGCACGGAATCGCGGAAGTCGCCGCGATTGCGGGCCACGACGTCGTCGTCCGCGACATCGAGCAGGAACTGGTCGACGAGGGTCTCGACAACATCGAGTGGAGTCTCGGCAAACTCGACGAGAAGGGGCAGATAGACGAGCCCGCAGAAGCCGTCTTCGACCGCGTCGAAGGCGAGGTCGACCTCGCCGCCGCCGTCTCGGACGCCGACCTCGTCGTCGAGGCGGTGCCGGAGAACATGGACCTGAAACGGGACACGTTCTCCTCGGTCGACGAGCACGCCCCGGCCGACGCGATTCTCGCGTCGAACACGTCCGGGCTCAGCATCACCGAAATCGCGGCGAGCACCGACCGGCCGTCGCAGGTCATCGGGACCCACTTCTTCAACCCGCCGGTGAAGATGGACCTCGTCGAGGTCGTCTACGGCGAGGAGACCAGCGACGAGACCATCGACGTCGTCCACGGCTTCGTCGACGACCTCGGGAAGACGGCCATCGACGTCAAGAAAGACGTCCACGGCTTCATCGTCAACAACGTCATGCTGCCGTTCATCGAGGAGGCGGCGTGGATGCTCGACGAGGGCGAGACGACGGTGCAGGACGCCGACGCCGCGATGGTGTACCGCCGCGGCTACCCGATGGGGCCGTTCGAACTCGCCGACTACACCGGCATCGACATCGCCTACCACTTCCGGCAGGACACCGACGTCCAGTCGCCGCCGCCCATCGCCGAGCAGGTGGAGGCCGACGAACTCGGAAAGAAGTCCGGGCAGGGCTTCTACGACTGGGAGGACGGCGGCCCCGACTACGGCCCCGACGACGGCGACGAGTTCGACACGCTCCGCGTCGAAGCCCGCATGATTAACGAGGCCGCGCGGCTCGTCGGCGACGACGTCGCGACGCCCGACGACGTCGACCTCGGCAGCCGACTCGGCGCCCGATTCCCGGAGGGCGCCTGCCGGCTCGGCGACCAGATCGGGCTCGACGCCGTCCTCGACAAGCTCCGGACGCTCCACGACGAGACCGGCGCGGACCGCTTCGAACCGGCCGACTACCTCGTCGAACTCGTCGAGGACGGCCACACCGGCGTCGACGCCGGCCAGGGCTTCCACGACTACCGCGGCGACGGCCCGTACCAGTACATCAACAAGCGCGTCACCGACCGCGGCGTCCTCGAAATCGAGTTCGACCGCACCGAGCGGCTGAACGCCTTCTCGGACACCATGTTCGGCGAAGTCGCGACGGCGCTCCGCAACGCCGACCTCGACGAGGTCTCCTGCGTCGTCTTCTCCGGCGCCGGCGACCGCGCGTTCAGCGCCGGCGCGGACATCACCGGGTTCATGACGTCGTCGCCGACCGAGATGATGGACGTCGACGAGACCATCCAGCTCATCGACGAGTTCGACCGGCCGACCATCGCGAAAATCGACGGGTTCTGCCTCGGCGCCGGCCTCGAAATCTCGCTGGCGTGCGACCTGCGGCTCGCCACCGAGGACTCCGTGCTCGGCGCCCCCGAAATCAACCTCGGGCTCATCCCGGGCGGCGGCGGCACCCAGCGGCTCACCCGCCTCGTCGGCGAGGGCCGCGCCAAGGAACTCGTGTTCCGCGGCGAACAGATCAGCGCCGACCGCGCCGAAGACTGGGGCATCCTGAACCGCGCCGTCCCCGCCGACGAGTTCGACGACACCGTCGAGGCGTTCGTCTCCGACATCGCCGGCGGCCCGAAGACGGCGCTGAAGGTCGCAAAGCGCGTCATCGACGACGGGCAGGACACCAGCCTGCAGGCGGGGCTCGACCTCGAAAGCCAGGGCTTCGGCCTGCTCACGACCACCGACGACATGGTGGAGGGCGTCACGGCGTTCAGAGACGACCGCGAACCGGAGTTCGAATGATGACCCGGAACGCTGCGGTCGTCGGCGGCGGCCACGCCGACTGGGGGAAGCGCGAGGCAACCTGGAAGGACCTCGTGCAGGAAGCCGGGAAGGCCGCGTTCGACGACGTCGGCGACATCGGCCCCGACGACGTCGAGGGCCTGTTCGTCGGCGCCGTCCAGCCCGAACGGTTCGCCTTCCAGACGCACGTCGCGCCGCTCGTCGCCGAACTGCTCGGCGTCGAAGTGACGAAGATGACGGCGCGCACCGAACTGGCGTGCGCGAGCGGGCAGGCCGCGCTCCGGTACGCGTGGCTCGCCATCGCCGCCGGCGAACTCGACGTCGCGCTGGTGCTCGGCGTCGAGAAGATGAACCTCGCCGAAGGCCACATGGAGGAGACGCAGTCGGGCATGACGAACGTGCTCGACCGCGAGTTCGACGGCGTCAACGGCCTGAACGCGCCGTCGTTCTTCTCGATGTACGCCCAGCGCCACATGCACGAGTACGGGACGACCCGCGAGCAGCTCGCGAAGGTCAGCGCGAAGAACAAGCGGCACGCCGCCAACAACCCGTACGCGCAGTTCCAGACGGCGGTGGACGTCGACGACGTCCTCGACTCCTACCCGGTCGCGCCGCCGCTGTGCCTGCTCGACTGCAGCGGCATCACGGACGGCGCCGCCGGCCTCATCCTCGTGAGCGAGGAGAAGGCGCGCGAACTCACCGACACGGCGGCGTACATCACCGGCAGCGGCCAGTCGTGCATGGCGAGCAACTCCATCAACAACCTACCGTCGATGTCCGCGTGGCCGCAGGCGACGAAGGCGGCCGAGCAGGCGTACGAGCAGGCCGGCATCGACGACCCGGTCCGCGAGCTCGACGTCGCGGAGATACACGACTGCTTCTCCATCAGCGAAATCATCGAGTACGAGGACCTCGGCTGGGTGGAGAAGGGCGAAGGCGGCCAGTTCATCGAGGACGGCCGCAGCGAACTCGACGGCGACATCGCCGTGAACCCGCGCGGCGGCCTGCTCGGCTGCGGCCACCCGCTCGGCGCCACCGGCGTCTCGCAGGCGCTCGAAGTGTACAAGCAGTTCACCGGCGACGTCGAGTCTGCGCGGCAGGTGCCGGACAGCCCCGAGACCGGGCTCATCCACAACCTCAGCGGCAGCGGCTCGGTGCACAGCGTCATGACTCTCGGGAGGGACCCACAATGAGCGACGACACGCCACGCAGAGAGACGATTTCGATCCCGGAGCAGATCGAGCTCCCCCGGCTGCTCGACTTCTACGAGCTGCAGGGCGAAGAACACACCCGCATCCACGAGTTCTACGACCGGCTCCGGGAGGGGTCGCTGTCGACGACGCAGTGTACCGACTGCGGCGCGACCCACTTCCCGCCGCGCGTCGTCTGCCCGGAGTGCACCGGCGACGACCTGACGTACGTGTCGCTGCCGCACGAGGGGACGCTGTTCGCGTTCTCCGCGGTGCGCGGCAGCGCCCCCATCGGGATGGCCGACGACGTCCCGTTCGTCACCGGCGTCGTCGAACTCGACGGCGTCGACGTCCGGCTGTCCGCCCGCATCGACGGCGCCGAGTACGACGACCTCGAACTCGGCGACCCCGTCGAACTCAAGGTGGTGGACATCGACGGACCGACCGACCAGGACCGGGTGTTCTACCGGTTCGAACCCACGGAGCGTGATTCGAAATGACGATGGACTACGACCTCACGATAACGAAGTTCCTGCAACGCGCACGAGACCTGTTCGACCACAAGGAGATCGTGACGGCGCTGCCCGACGGCGGCGTCCACCGCTACACGTACGGCGACGCCTACGAGCGCATCAGCCAGCTCGCGCACGCGCTCGACGACTACGGCATGGAGCCGGGCGACCGCTCCGGCGTCATGGCGGTGAACCACTACCGCCACTACGAGCTGTACTTCGGGCCGTCGTGCAGCGAACGCAGCATCCACATGGTGAACCACCGCCTCCCCGAACACCACCTGGAGGAGATAATCAACGAGGCGGAAGACCGGCTGATGTTCGTCGACCCGCAGTTCGTCGACGTCGTCGAGTCCGTCGCGCCGAACCTGGAGACGGTGGAGCAGTACGTCGTGCTCGGCGACGAGGACGACGTCCCCGACACCGACCTCGACCCGGTCGTCGACTACGAGTCGTTCATCGCCGGCTACGACACCGACTACGACTGGCCGCAGATGGACGAGGAGACCGAGAGCGCGCTGTGTTACACCTCCGGGACGACGGGGCTGCCGAAGGGCGTCCAGTACACCCACCGCGGCCAGTTCCTGCACACGCTGATGCACAGCCACGTCGACGTGTTCGCCATCAGCGAGTCCGACACCGTGATGCCGGTCGTGCCGATGTTCCACGTCAACGGCTGGGGGCTGCCGTACACGACGACGCTCACCGGCGCGAAGCTCGTGCTGCCCGGGCAGCGCACCGACCCCGGCGACCTCGTCGAACTGATTCGCGACGAGGCGGTGTCCATCGCCGCCGCCGTCCCGACGGTGTGGATGGAGGCGGACAAGCTCATCGAGGAGCGCGACGACCTCGGCCCGGAGACGCTCGAATCGCTGGACGACGTCCTCATCGGCGGGAGCGCGCCGCCGGACTCGCTGCTCGACAAGTTCGCGGACGTGTACGACGCGCCCATCAGCCAGGGGTACGGCATGACGGAGGCGTCGCCGCACCTCGCGAACACGCTCATCACGACCGAAGTCGCCGACCTGCCGCGGGACGAACAGAACGAACTCCGGAAGAAGGCCGGCGTCCCGGCGCCGGGCGTCCAGATGCGGCTCCGCGACGACGACGGCGAACCGGTGCCGCACGACGGCGAGACGCCGGGCGAGATTCAGGCGCGGGCGCCGTGGCTCATCGGCGAGTACTACGAGCGGCCGGAGGCGAACGGGGAGTCGTTCACCGACGACGGCTGGTTCCGCAGCGGCGACATTGGCACGATGGACCAGTACGGCTACCTCGACGTCGTCGACCGGATGGACGACGTCATCAAGAGCGGCGGCGAGTGGATCTCGTCGGTCGAACTGGAGAACGCGCTCATCGACGACGACCGCGTCGAGGAGGCGACGGTCATCAGCGTCCCCCACGAGAAGTGGCAGGAGCGGCCGTTCGCGTACGTCGTCCCGAACGGCGACGTGACCGAAGCGGACCTGCGCGAGGCGCTGCTCGAGCAGTTCCCGAAGTGGTGGCTCCCGGACCACATCGAGTTCGTCGACGAGATTCCGAAGACGACGACGGGCAAGTTCAACAAGAAGGTGCTCGTCGACCAGTTCGAATCGGAGTACGGCTCGCTCCCCATCGACGAGTAGGCGGCTCCGACGGGTCGGCTCGGCCGTCCCTTCGATTCTCGAACCCGCGTTTCGCGGCCGTGAACGACCGATCTCTGCGGGCGACCTCGTGGCCGTCCGGGCCGATTCGGGTGCGGGGCCGCCATCCCCGCTCCTGCCCCGCGTTTTCTAACAACTAATGTAGTCAAGCCGGATTCGCTTCATGAAGTTGCGAGAATCCGTGCTGGAGCAGCAATCGTAAACTAACGAAACAATTATTACCTTCTACTGTAAGCCTCTATCGTATGCGGAAGGCTACCAGACGGCAGACTCTCAAACGGCTCGGCGTGGGCGCATCAGCGGGTATCGCGGGCCTCGCTGGCTGTTCACGAACGAATGACGGCGGCTCGAACGGCTCGGGCGGCTCGGGCGGCTCGGACGGCACCGGAACCGCCGGGACGACGGTCGGCTCCACCGGCCCGATGGAGATCAACCTCGGCGTGTTCGCGCCCCAGAGCGGCGCGTTCG
The DNA here is from genome assembly GCF_051195135.1 of Halobaculum sp. D14. Taxonomy (NCBI): domain Archaea; kingdom Methanobacteriati; phylum Methanobacteriota; class Halobacteria; order Halobacteriales; family Haloferacaceae; genus Halobaculum; species Halobaculum sp. D14. The sequence goes on from NZ_JBNTKA010000002.1 coordinate 411,256, forward strand.
CGCCGTGGGGGCCCGCCATCAAGACCGGGACGCGGCTCGCGAAACAGGACCTCGAGTCCGATCTCGACGTCTCCCTGTCGCTGAACTTCTACGACACGCAGACCGACCCGAGCGCCGCGCTCGAAGCGATGAAGCGCGCCGTGACGGCCGACGGCATCGACTTCGCGCAGGGCGGGCTCTCGTCGGCGGTCTGCGCCAAAATCGGGACGTGGGCGTCGGACAACAGCGTCTCGTACATCGGGCAGGGCGCCTCCGACTCGCTCACCGGGTCGGCGTGCCAGCCGTACATGTACAGCGTCTACCAGTCGAACACGATGATGGCGAGCGCGGCCGCCCCCGACATGGCCGAAATCGCCGACAAGTGGTACCTGCTGTACGCCGACTACACGTGGGGGCAGACCGCACAGAAAGTCATCTCGAAGCGGCTGAAAGACAACGGCGCCGAGGTCGTCGGGAAGGACGCGACGCCGTTCCCGAACGACGACTACACGTCGTACCTGAACAACGTCGCGAACTCCGAGGCGAACGGCCTCGCGCTCGTCATCCCGGGGACGGACGCGACGCTCGCGACCAAGCAGATGATGAACAAGGGCATGACCGACCTGAAGCTCATGGTCCACCAGCTCGAGGACATGGTGTTCTGGGGGCTGAGCAAGAAGGCGACGTCGCTCGTCGACGTCTCCCCGATGGGCTGGGTGAACTCCATCGACGCCGGCGCCGACTTCAAACAGCGCGTCGTCGAGCAGGGCGAAATCGACCCGTTCGTGCGGCACGTCATGTCGTACACGGCCGCAGACCAGCAGGTCCGCGCCGCCGTCCGCGCCGGCTCGTCGAAGGCCGACGCCATCCGCGGCGAACTCGAAGGCCACAAGGTCGACAGCCCGGTCACCGACATCCACCCGGGTAATCTGACGTGGCGCGCCTGCGACCACCAGCTCGTCCAGCCGGTGTACACGGCGCAGGGCCGCGCCGTCGAGAACATGCAGGACGAGCCGTACAAGGCGTGGTTCGAGGTGCTCTCGAAGTTCGAAGGCTCGAAAGTGGCACGCGGCTGTTCCGCAAGCGCCTGCGACCTGTAGGCTCTCCACATGACTACGATGTTTTCTTCACTCCGTCTGGATACCGACAGGCTCTCGCCGTCCGGCGCGGCGGTCTGGGGCGTCATCGCGCTCCTGCTGCTGCTGTCGTTCGCGGTCCAGCCCGGGCTGTTCGTCGACCAGTTCATCGGCGGGCTCGTCTACGGCGTGAGCCTCATCCTCATCGCGCTCGGGCTCTCCATCATCCTCGGACTGCTCGGTATCGTGAACTTCGCGCACGGCGCGCTGTTCATGCTCGGCGCGTACTTCACGTACCAGCTGATGGCCGTCTGGGGCGTCTCCTTCTGGGTGGCGCTCGTCGTCGCCCCGATTCTCGTCGGGCTGTTCGGCGTCCTCATCGAGCGGCTGGTGCTCCAGTGGCTCTACGACGAGACGCCGATCACGGGGCTGCTCGCGACGTTCGGCGTCGCCATGATGATTCAGGAGGCGACCCGGGCGACCTGGGGCGGCACGCCGCTGTCCGTGCAGACGCCGACGGTGCTCACGATGGGCGCCGACCTCGTCGTCACGACGGTCGCGCGAATCCGGCTGTTCAGCGTCGCCGTCGCGGTCGTCGCGATACTCGGCGTCTACCTGCTCATCGAACGCACCGACTTCGGGCTCTCCGTCCGGGCCGGCGTCCTCGACCGCGAGATGGCGGGCTTCCTCGGCATCGACATGCCGAAGCGGTTCGTCGCGATGTTCTTCCTCGGGTCGTTCATCGCCGGCCTCGGCGGCGTCCTCCGCGGCACCGCCGTCGGCATGGACCCGATGATGGGACAGCAGTTCATCATCATCACGTTCGTCGTCGTCGTCGTCGGCGGCATCGGCAGCCTGTTCGGCAGCGTCGTCTCCGGCATCCTCATCGGTGAGGCGGTCTACCTGACGCCGCTTATCCTGACGTCGCTCGCGAAAGTGTCGGGCGTCGACGCGCTCGCCATCCCTGGCATCGGCGGACTGGTCCCGTACCTCGTCATGATCGTCGTGCTGATGGTGCGGCCGCGCGGCCTGTTCGGCCAGGAGGGGTTCCTCGAATGAGCCGAGCCGACGCCGCCGACGACGGCGGGCTCGCCGCCCGGCTCCGCGACGCCGACCTCGGGGCGCTGACGGTGCCGCTCGGCATCGTCGCTATCGCGGTGCTGCTGCGCCCCGTCGTGTCGCACCCGCTGCTGCTCGGCTACGCGCAGATCGCGAACTCGATGCTCATCTGGATGCTGGTCGTCGCGTCGTTCAACATCCTGCTCGGCTACACCGGGCTGCTGTCGTTCGGCCACGCCATGTTCCTCGGCATCGGGACGTACAGCGTCGCCATCGGCGTCGCGAAACTCGACGTGGCGTTCCTGCTCGCCGCGCCGCTCGGCATCCTGCTCGCGACCGCGATCGCCTACCTGGTCGCCCGCATGATCGTCCAGAAAGGCGAAATCTACTTCGCGATGCTGACGATGGCGTTCGCGAAGTCCGTCCACTTCATCGCGAACTACGACCCCGGCGGACTCACCGGCGGCACCACCGGCATCGCCGGCGGCGCGCTCCCGGGCTGGATCGAGACGGTCCGCGGCTTCAAGTACGTCGTCGTCGCCGGCTGGCAGCTCGACTGGTACTACGCTATCGCCATCGTGTTCACCGTCGCGATGCTGCTGATGTGGCAACTGGTCCGGTCGCCGTTCGGCCGGACGCTCGTCGCCATCCGCGAGAACCAGAAGCTCGCGCGCGCCATGGGCATCGACGTCCGCCGGTACAAGGTGTGGGCGTTCACGTTCAGCGCCGCGTTCGCCGCGCTCGCGGGCGTCCTGCTCGAAGTGAACGACCAGGGCGCGACGCTGTCCGCGCTGTCGATTCCGACCAGCGGCGACGTCATCCTGATGTCGGTGCTCGGCGGCGCGAACTACTTCTTCGGCCCGCTCGCCGGCGCGTTCGTCTGGCTGTTCGCCGAAGACTACCTCACCGAGTTCCACACGCTCGCGCTGCCGCTGTCGGAGTACCCGCTCGTCACCTTCGAGGTGTCCGGGCTGTTGACGTACTGGCAGTTCCTGCTCGGCCTCCTGTTCGTCATCGCGGTGCTCGTCTCGCCGCGGGAAGGCATCTGGGGACTCCTCCGGAACGGACTCGGGTCGCTGTACGGCCGCCTCCGAGGTGATGCCGAATGAGCGACGCAGACCCCGACGCTGCGGCCGACGGCGCGGCCGACGCAGACGTCGACGCCGACGCTGCGGCGGACGCCGACCCGGCTGAGACGGCCACCGAGCCAGCGACGCCGGCGGACGACCCGCGCGACGTCGCGCTCGGCACCGAGGGGCTGACGAAGCGGTTCGGCGGCATCGTCGCCGTCGACGACGTCGACCTGGCGGTCCGGTCGGGCGAGATGCGCGCCATCATCGGCCCGAACGGCGCCGGGAAGACGACGCTGTTCAACGTCGTCACGCACGCGCTCGAACCGACCGCGGGGTCGGTGTACCTCGACGGCGACGAGATCACCGACCTCCCGCAGGAGGAGCGGCCGCACATCGGTCTCGCGCGGTCGTTCCAGTCGAACGAGCTGTTCACGGAGCTGACCGTACTGGAGAACGTCCGCATCGTCGTGCAGACCGCCGAAGTCGGGCCGTTCCGGTTCGCGCTGCGCGGCGACGGCAGCGAGCAGTACGCCGACGACGCGATGGAGCTGCTCGAACGGGTCGGCATCGACGAACACGCCGACACCACCGCGAAGAACCTCTCGCACGGCGACCAGCGCCGGCTCGGCATCGCGATGGCGCTCGCCACCGAGCCGTCCGTGCTGCTGCTCGACGAACCGACCAGCGGCATGGGGCCGAGCGAGAGCCGCGAAACCATCGACCTCATCCAGTCCGTCCAGGACGAACTGGGGCTGACCGTGCTGATGATCGAACACGACATGGAGATCGTGCTGTCGGCGAGCGACCGCATCACGGTGCTGAACCAAGGCGAGGTGCTCGCCACCGACACGCCGGACGCGATTCAGGAGAACGAGGAAGTCCAGAACGCGTACCTCGGCGGTATGCGGGAGGAACTATGACGCTACTACAGGTAGACGGACTCGACGCGGGCTACGAGACGGGACAGGTGCTCTTCGGGGTCGACCTCGAAGTCGAACGGGACGAAGTCGTGTCGCTGCTCGGCCGCAACGGCGCCGGCAAGACCACGACGATGCGCTCTATCGTCGGTGCCGACGAGCCGACCGTCCACGGCGGCAGCATCACGTTCGACGGCACCGAGCTGCTCGACCGGCCCGCCCACCGCATCCCGGAGCTCGGCTTGAACCTCGTCCCGGAGGGCCGCCGGTGCTTCCGTGACCTCACCGTCACCGAGAACATCCGGCTCGCCGCGAACCACGCGCCGAACCCGCGCGACGTCGAGGAGATGTTCGACCGGTTCCCGGAGCTCGACGACATGCGCGACCGGCCCGCGAAGAACATGAGCGGCGGCGAACAGCAGATGCTCGCCATCGCGCGCAGCCTCGTCGCCAACCCCGAGATGATTCTGCTCGACGAGCCCTGCGAGGGGCTCGCGCCGTACATCGTCCGGCGCATCGAGGACATCATCCAGGAGATCAGCGAGAACGAGGGCGTCACCATCCTGCTCGTCGAGCAGAACGTCGCCGTCGCGCTCGCCACCGCCGACCGCCACTATCTCATCGACGAGGGGCGCATCGCCGACGAGGTCACCACCGAACGGCTCCGCGAAGACGACGAACTCCGCCAGCAGTACCTCGGCGTCTGAACGCGGCTCCGCCGCTGCTCGCGGCTCGCGGCCTTTCTGTCCGCTCGGCTCGACGCGTCGACAGCGACGGCTCGTCAGCGAAGCGGCGACGGCGAGACACCGGCAGCGTCGCCTCCGGCGGTCGGCGTCGAGTCGGCAGCGAACCCGTGGTCGGCGTCGACTCCGACGGGCACTGTTTCCGAGAGCCGTCGTTTCGGCCGTGAAAACAGGGGTGGTCCGGGCTGTTGCAGCGGCGGGCCGCGGCCTAGCCGTCGTAGTCGAGGTCGTCGAACAGGTCGGGGTCGGCGCCGAACTTCAGGACGTTCGTCATCACGGACGTCCGGACGTTCGAGACGCACCGGCCGTAGTCCTTGTAGAACTGGTGGAGCCAGCGCTCGCCGGCCTCCCGCGACGGGAACAGCATGATGGACTTCCACTGGTACTCGCCGTCCGAGAGGAAGTACAGCAGCGTGTGCTCGTCGTCGCGGATGTGTTCCATCGTCTCGCGCCACTCGTCGGCGAAGTACTCGGGGTTGAACTTGAACTCGAACAGTTCGAAGACGAAGTACCCCTCGTTCGGAACGATGGCCTCCCGGAAGACGCCCGCCTCGCGCATCTTCCGGACGGACTCGTTCACGGTGACGTACGAGACGTCGATGTCGTACTCCTCGGCGAGGATGTCCGCGAGCGCCCGAGAGGAGACCTCGGGGTCCGCCGCCAACTCCCGCAGTATGGCGATGTCGCGGTCCTTGAATTCGTGCGTGGGCTCGTCCGCCGCCATCGACCACTCATTCGGCCGGGCCGGCATAAGACTCGTGATTCGGCTCGCCAACTGGCGCTAACAAATTTAGGGAATAATCAGTGGACGCAAACAGCGAGCGATAATTTACGGAAATGTTTTACAATATGCCGAAACTCTCCCCGTATGGAGCTGTTGGAGGAGTCGGTCGTGCCGCCGGAGGCCCGCGACGTGAAGCGGCGCGCCCGCGAGTTCGCGGAGACGCACATCGAACCGAACGCGGCCGACTACTTCCGGTCGGGCGACTACCCGACGGACGTCGTCGAGGCCGCCCACGACGCCGGGCTGGTCGCCCAGGAAATCCCGGAGGCGTACGGCGGTCACGGCCGGCCGCTGTCCGCCGTCGTCGCGACCATCGAGGAGTTCTTCCGCGCGGACGCCGGCATCGGGCTGGCGCTCGTCGGACAGAGCTTCGGCACCGCCATCGTCGAGGAGTTCGGCAGCGACGCGCAGAAGGAGGCGTACCTGCGGCCGGTCGCCGAGGGCGACGCCACCGCCGGCATGGCCATCTCCGAACCGGACACCGGCAGCGACCTCGCCGGCATGACGACCCGCGCGGAGCGGGACGGCGACGAGTGGGTCATCGACGGCGAGAAGTACTGGATCGGCAACGGCGTCAGCGGCGACTGGATATCCGTCTACGTCCGCACCGAGGACGGCGACGACCGCCACGGCAACCACTCGCTGCTCGTCGTGCCGACGGACGCCGACGGCTACCACGCCGAGCACGTCCCGGAGAAGATGGGGATGCGCGCCTCCGAGCAGGCGCACATCACCTTCGACGACTGCCGCGTCCCCGCGGAGAACCTCGTCGGCGAGCGCGGGGACGGCTTCCGGATGGTCGCGGAGTTCTTCAACCACGGCCGCGCCCGCGTCGCCGGCCACGGCATCGGCCTCGCCGCGGCCGCCATCGAGGAGGCGTGGGAGTTCGTCCACGACCGCGAGGAGTTCGGCCGCCACGTCAGCGACTTCCAGTCCGTCCAGCACGACCTCGCCGACATGCGCACCGAGTTCGAGGCCGCGCGGTCGCTGCTGTGGCGCACCGTCGACCGCATGGAGTCCGGCGAGGACGCCGAACTCTGGGCGTCGATGGCGAAGACCAAAGCCACCGAGACCGCGACCGACTGCGCCGAGACCGCGGTACAGCTCCACGGCGGCCGCGGCATCCTCGACGACCGCCGCGTCGCCCGCGTCTACCGGGACGCCCGGATGCCGGTCATCTACGAGGGCGTCAGCGCCATCCAGCGCGACATCATCTACCGGAACTTCTGACCGCGCGGCCGACGGTTCTCGTCCGTCCTCGACCGCCGCGCTGCGGCCCTCACCGCACCGCGAGAGACGTGTAAAATCGCTTTCAGAACGGCGTGCCACGCGCACGCGTGCTAATTGCTGGGAACAACCAAAACCGCTATACACGTACCATCGCAACCGGGTAGTATGGCTGAGAGTCACGAGGAGCCACCAGTGGTTATTGCCGGTGCCGGGCCGACCGGGATGACCACTGCGCTCGCGCTGAACGCGAGAGGCGTACCGACGACGATCCTCGAAGCGGACCCGAAAGACCGAGAACGGCCCGGAAGCCGCGCCATCTACGTCCACGGCGCGACGCTGCAGACGCTCGAACGGGTCCACCCGGGGCTCGGCAAGCGGCTCGCCGACGCCGGACTGGTCTGGCCGACGCGCCGCACCGTGTGGCGGAACAAGGAGGTGTTCTCCCGGACGTACGACAACCCCGGCGGCTCCGGCGACCTCCCGCACTTCACGAGCCTCCCGCAGGTCGACACGGAGGACTTCATGTACGAGGCGCTCGACGAGGCCGGCATCGACATCCACTGGGACTCGGCGGTCGAAACCGTCGACTCCAGCGAGGACGGCGTCCGCGTCGAGACCGAAGACGGCGACGTCTGGAACGCGAAGTACGTCGTCGGCGCCGACGGCGCCGGCTCCACCGTCCGCAAGGAGATCGGCTCGAACTTCGAGGGGACGCAGTCCGAGAACTCCTTCATCATCGCCGACGTCGAGGAGGACCCGGAGAACCCCCGCGACCTCGAACGCGTCTTCCACTACGACCACCCCGCGGTCGACGGCCGGAACGTCCTGCTCGTCCCGTTCCAGGGCGGCTGGCGCGTCGACATCCAGTGTAAGCTCACCGACGACGCCGACGAGATGGCGACGGAGGAGCGCGTCAGCGACATGGTCGCGAAGACGCTCGGCGAGCGCTACCGCGACCGCGTCAGCTGGGTGTCCTCGTACAAGTTCAAGCAGGTCACCGCGGACTCGTTCATCGACGACCACCGCCGCGTCCTGCTCGCCGGCGAGGCCGCACACCTGTTCGCGCCGTTCGGCGCCCGCGGCATGAACTCCGGCGTCGCCGACGCCGACGAGGCCGCCTCCGCCATCGCCGTCGCGGAGCGCAGCACCGTGAAGGCGACCGCCGACGTCGAGGTCGAACTGTACGCGGCGCGCCGCGAGAAGGCCGCCGAGTACAACAAGAACGCCGCCGGGCAGGCGCTCGAATACCTGCAGGGCGACGACGTCACCACGAAAATCAAAAAGGAGGTCGCCTCCCGCCTCGCCGACCACTGGGAGGACGCAGGCGAGTGGCTCGACGACGCGCCGTACGGCCCGCACACGGCGCCGCCCATCACCACCATCGGCCAGTACTGAGCCGCCCGCACCGGACCGCCCTCTCCACGCCGCTCGACCATTTCTGGCTCCGTTTCGCCGCGCCGTCTGCGGGTCGACTCCAAGAACGGTACCGACGCGTTTCCGCCGGTCGGACGCTCCACCGACTCGGGTCAGTGCGGTCCAGCACCCCGCCGTTCGAGGCTCCGTTTCGCCGCGCCGTCTGCGACTCGGGGTTCCAGAACCGGGTCGGTGTTCACGGCGTCACGGCATCGCTCCTTCACGGCGTCACACCTTCACGGCTTCACGAGCACCTTGATGGCGTCGCGTTCGTCCATCGCCCGGTAGCCCTCGGGGACGCCGTCGAGGTCGACGGTCTTCGTGAAGATGGGCGACGGGTCGAGCGTGCCGCCGAGCACGTCGTCCATCAGTTCCTCGGCGTACGCGCGGACCGGGGCGACGCCGCCGCGCAGCCCGATGTTGTCGCCGAACATCGACAGCACGTCCAGCCCCGCGTCCGCGACGCCGTGCGGGACGCCGACGTAGCCGACGGTGCCGCCCGGGCGACACACCTGAATCGCGGTGTCCATCGCGGACGCCGCGCCGACGCACTCCATCACGTGGTTCGCGCCGCCGTACGTCAGTTCCGTGGCGCGCTCTGCGGCCTCGTCGCCGCGGGCCGCGACGGTTTCGGTGGCGCCGAACTCCTCGGCGAGTTCGAGCCGGTCCTCGTGGTGGCCCATCGCGATGATGCGTTCGGCGCCGAGTCGGCGCGCCGCGAGCACGCCGCACAGCCCGACGGCGCCGTCGCCGACGACGACGCAGGTGTCGCCCTCCTCGACGCCGGCGCTGACGGCGGCGTGGTGGCCGGTCCCCATGACGTCCGTCAGCGGCAGCAGCGCCTCGAGCGTCTCCTCGTCGTCGGCGTGGCGGTCCGGGACGCGGACGAGCGTGCCGTCGGCGTGCGTCGACCGCACGTACTCGCCCTGGCCGCCGCCGTTGTCGCCGCCCCACGAGTCGCGGTCGACGCAGGAGGTGTGCAGCCCCTTCCGGCAGAACTCGCACTTCCCGCAGCTGATGGCGAACGGCGCGATGACGCGGTCGCCCGGCTGTACCGACCGGACGTCGTCGCCGACCTCCTCGACGATTCCCATCGGCTCGTGGCCGACGCGGGAGCCGGCTTCCCGGTCGCTCTCGCCGCGGTAAAACCAGAGGTCGGAGCCGCAGACCGCGGTGTGGGTGACGCGGATGATGGCGTCGGTCGGCTCGTCGATTTCGGGTTTCGGTACCTCCTCGACGCTGATGTCGCCCGGTCCGTTGTACACTGCTGCGCGCATGCTCCTCACGTCGGCGCCCAGTTCAAAAAGTCTCCCTCACCGCGTCGGCTCCGGACGCTCCGCGGACCCCGTTACGGTTCCGGGTACCTCAAGTTGCCGTTCGTTGATGAATTCTCCCGTTGCCGACCCATTTTTCGTCTCGGACACAGAGACACACACGCACATGCCCGAAGATTTCTCGATCGACGCCGACTGGAACGCGCTGTACGTCGACGGCGAGTGGACCGAGTCCGCCGGAGACGAGACGATCGCGGTCGAAGACCCGTCGACGCGCGAGGTCGTCGCGGAGGTACCGGCGGCCGTCGAAGCCGACGTCGACGCCGCGTACGAGGCCGCGGCGGCGGCGCAGGACGAGTGGGGGTCGGCGCCGCCCGCCCGACGCGAGGAGGCCGCGCAGGCGTTCCTCGACGCGCTCGAAGAACACAAAGACGAGGTCCTCGAACTGCTCGAATACGAGGCCGGCGGCGGCCCGGCGTACGGGGAGACGTCCATCCACATCGCCTCCGACCAGGCCGCCGAGGCGACGACGCTGCCGCGGCGGATGAAAGGCGAACACGCCCCGTCGAACATCCCCGGGAAAGAGCACATCGTCCAGCGGGAGCCGGCGGGCGTCGTCACCGTCATCTCGCCGTGGAACTTCCCGCTGAACCTCTCGATGCGCGCCGTCGCGCCGGCCATCGCCGCCGGCAACCCGGTCGTGTTGAAGCCGTCCACGAACACCCCGATTACGGGCGGCCTGCTGTTCGCGAAACTCGTGGAGGACGCCGGGCTCCCGGACGGCGTCCTGAACGTCGTCACCGGCCGCGGCTCCGAAATCGGTGACCGCGTCGCCGGCCACCCCGAGAGCGACGTCGTCGCGTTCACCGGCTCCACGCCCGTCGGCCGCCGCGTCGCCGCGACGGCCGCCGAGAACCTCGCACAGCCAGCGATGGAACTCGGCGGGAACAACGCACACGTCGTCACCGGTGACGCCGACGTCGACGCCGCCATCGACAGCGCCGTCTTCGGGTCGTTCGTCCACCAGGGCCAGGTGTGCATTTCTATCAACCGGCATCTGGTTCACGAATCCATCTACGACGAATACGTCGACAAACTCGTCGAGCGCGCCGAGTCGCTCCCGGTCGGCACGGCGCACGACCCGAGCACCGTCGTCGGCCCGATCATCGACGAGTCCCAGCGCGACGAGATGCTGCAGTACGTCGAGGAGACCGTCGACGCCGGCGCCACCCTCGAAACCGGCGGGCACACCGTCGACCTCGACGGCGTCGACGACTCGCTCGTCGTCGCGCCGACCGTGCTGTCGGACGTGACGAACGACATGTCCGCCGCGTGCTTCGAGCACTTCGGCCCCATCGCGCCGGTCATCCCGTTCAGCGACGTCGACGAGGCGGTCGAACTGGCGAACGACACCGAGTACGGCCTCTCCGGCTCCGTCCACGCGGGCGACGTCGGCGCCGGCAAACGCATCGCCGACCGCATGGAGACCGGCCACGTCCACGTCAACGACCAGCCCATCAACGACGAGGCGCACGTCCCGTTCGGCGGCATCGGCGCCTCCGGCATGGGCGGATACAACAGCGACGCGTTCCTCCGCGAAGTCACGAAGACGAAGTGGATCTCGCTGCAGCACGAAGACCGCGACTACCCGTTCTAACGCGCTGACGCCACCCGGCGGCCTCGACGCCGCCGTTCACTTCTCCGGGAGTCCGTCGCCGCTTCGAGCCTCACCCGCGATTCGAGTCAGCGACGACGCAACTGGACGCCGGCCCGCAACCGACCCACTGGAGGTGCCACACCCCTCCGAATAAACTCTTTTTCGCTATATCGAATCTAGGGTCGGAGTGTCGTCATCCACGGGGTCATCTTTTCGACGGGAGCCACCGCCGAACAGGAGTCAGAGAACAGTCGAAACGGACGGGAGAACAGTTGAAGGGCCTGGCTCGCCCCGAGTCCGGGCCGGTTAGTCGTCCGCGACAGCGGGCGAAGCCGGTTCTTCCCCGGGGATTTCGGGCCGATCGGACCGCGGCGCCCACTCCAGTTCCTCCTCGTAGTGGAACGCGCGGTGGTCCTGCGTCGGGTCGACGACCGTCAGCGAGAGCCAGCCGTTGTCCAGCAGTTCGGTCAAGTCCCCGTTGTCGGCCAGGACGTCGGTGACGCGGTCGACTGGCGCGTGGACGACCGTCGAGAGGCGGAGCGGCTGGTGGTGCGGTTCGTCGTCGGCAGCCATCAGCGACTGCAGCGGGAGGCCGGTCATCAGGTCGCCGCCGTTGCCCTGGTAGACGCCGACGTTCCCGACGGGGTTCTGGGTTATCTTCGACCCGCTCCCGTAGACGGCGTTGTCGACCGTCGAGAAGTAGTACTGGGCGTTGATCCACTGGGTGACGACCATCGGGCCGGTGAAAATCGCTTCGAGCGCGTCGCCGTCGGGGTCCGTCGACCAGTCGTACGAGTGGAGGAACGCGCGACCGTCGAGGTCGACGTCGCTCGTCAGTTCACGGGGGCCGACGACGAAGCCGGCGTTGCCCGCCAGCCCCCACTCCGGCCGGGTCTCCGCCCAGTCGGCGGCGCGGCGCTCGGTCTCGCTGACGGCGGCCGAGCCGTCGGCTCCCATCGTCTCGGCGCGCTCTGCGGCCGCGCCCTCGCGCGCCGCGGCGAGGTCCGCGCGCAACTGGTCGAGGTCGTCGGCGTGGCTCTCGGGGACGTCGCCGTCGAACAGTTCGATCTCGTCGGTCGTCGTGTTGTGCTGGGCGGCGAGGAAGACGGTGTCTTCCGGGACGTCGTGGCCGCGGTCGCGGAGTTGGGCTCTGACGTCGTCGTCGTTGCAGATTTTCGCGAGGACGCGGGCGTTCGGGCCGCCGGGGTTGCCGGCACAGGCGCCGCAGTCCAGGCTGGAGTCGTAGGGGTTGTTGGCGGTCTCGCTGGCGTGGCCCGCGAAGACGACGAGCCGACCGAACCGCTCCCACCCCATCAGGTCGAACGCGGTCGCGGCGTACTCGACTTTCTCCTCGGTGGTCAGCCCCACCGGGAGGTCGCCGGAGTACGTGTACTGGTGGTCGACCAGCGGCTCGCAGAACTCGTCTTCGTCGGGCACCGCCTCGTCGGCAGCGTCGAACAGGTCGCGGACGCGTCCGGGGACGAGCGTCCGGGCGGCGAGCGAGAGGCCGTAGCCGCTCCCGGCGGTCTCGACGTAGCCGTAGGCGGTCGCCGCGTTGGCCTCCAGTATCTCGACGACTTCGTCGGCGGCCGCGCGGACGCTCGACCAGCGGTCGTGCCGCGCCTGCGTCTCGTCGTCGACCGGGACGTCGGTGACGTGGTGCTGCGGGTCTTGAATCGGCGGGCAGGCGTCGACCGACACCTCGTCGTCGTATCCCTGGTACTCCATGGGGACGCCGAAGAAGCCGGCGTAGCCGTGAGTCTCGTAGTCCCCCGCCGCCTCGATGTGCCGACGAATGACTTCCGAGCGGGTGTCGATACAGAAGACCAGTTGGGCGTCCGGACGGTCCTGCGTGTCGCCGTCGGCCACCGACCGGCTCTCGGCGGCGACGGTCCCGACGAGGTCCTCGCGGTACGTCGACTCCCACGCGCGCAAGAACGGCAGAGCGGGGTTGTCGGCGGGGGCGTCGTCGTCGGCGTCGTTCGAGGGTTCGATGTCGGCTCCGACGGCGTCCAGCAGCGCCAGCCGCGCCGCGAGGTACCCGTCCAGCGAAATCGGGTACGTCGACTGCCACGCGCCACCGTCCTCGGCGCGCCGCTTGATGAACCCGGTCCAGCCAGGGAGCGCAGTCAGTTGCGCTTCGAGGATGCGGACCCACTGGCTCTCCGGGTACGACTGCAGCACCGCCTCGACGGCTTCGACGGGCGCTTCGGGCAGGTCAGCGACGACCCCCTCGTCGGGGACGTCGCGGTCGTACTCGGCCATTCCGCGGAAGGCAGCGTAGAACCCGGCTTCGCGGTTCGGCATCGACCAGTGGGCGCTCCCCTCTTCGAGGAAGGCCGACAGCCACTTCGTCAGCACCCGGTCGACGTGGTCGACCGCGGTGTCCGTCTCGCCGTCTCCGCCGTCCTTGGCGTCTCCCGCGTCCTCGGCGTCGGCCATGCGGTCGAGCAGCGTCTCGGGGTCGGCGTCGTAGCCAGCCTCGGCGAGTTCCGCTTCGAGTATCCCCGTGTCTATCTGTCCGCGTTCGAGCGCGGTTCTGAACGTCTCGGCGCTGGGGTAGCCGCGGCCGCCCAGCAGGTCGGCGGCCCGCTCGACCGCCTCGCCGAACGGCCGGTCTTCGAACCCGGAGAGCGGGTTGGCGGTCACGAACGAGTGGATGGGCCAGAGGGGGCCGACGGCCGTCGCCGCTTCGTCGATACTGTCGCGGATGGCTGTTTCAGTACTCATTGTACTCCTCCGTGGACGTCAAGAGGGTGTCGGACGCCGGCTCAGTCGCGTTCAGCAGCGCCACGTAGAGCCGCTGGCTGTGCTCGTGGACGCCGGTCTCGATGCCGACGTAGATGCCGACGAAACTGACGGCGATGAGGCCGTGGAGCAGAGTCAGTTCCGTCGTCGCCGTGCTGACCGTCAGCAGCCCCGCGACGCCCTCGTAGACCACGGCGTAGACGACGATGGCGGGGAGGAAGACCACCGGGACGGCCGCGTAGCGGGCCGTCGCCGGAAGCGACGTGTGCTGAATCGCGCTCCGGGAGGCGTGCAGCGTCGTGACGACGACGAAGAAGGTCAACAGGAGGCCGCTGTCGGCCTCCGTCCCTTTCCCCGTCAGCACCGCGAACGCGACGCCGCCGACGACTCCGGTCAGGAGCGCAACGACGACGCCGACGGCGCTGGTCACGCGCCCCACGGTGTGTTCGGTGGTTTCGCTCGGGCTGGTGTGTTCGACCTGCTCCCCCGAACTGAGGAACTGGTAGGCCTTGTAGAAGCCGTGCAGGATGAGGTGCGTAATCGCGGCCCCGAAGAAGCCGAGGCCGGCCTGCATGATCATGAACCCCATCTGACCGACGGTCGAACAGCCGAGTTTGCCCTTGATGCTCGTCTGGACCGACTTCAGGAGCTTCCCGCCGATGGCGCTGAGCCCGCCGACGGCGACCACCGCGAGCATGACTGCGGGCTCGACGGTGATGACCGGGGCGAAGCGGGTCAGGAGGACGCCGCCCGCGTTGACGAAGCCGGCGTGCATCAGCGCCGACGCCGGCGTCGGGGCGGTCATCGACGAGAGGAGCCAGCTCTGGAACGGAATCAGGGCGGACTGTATCATCGCCGCCAGGACGAGCGCGGCGGCGGCGACCAGCCACGTCGGGCCGCCGAGCGTGTCGGCCGCCGCGCCGATTCCGGAGACCGTCGTCGCGCCGGTCGCCAGCCACAGCGCCGTCAGCGCGACGCCGAGGAGCGCGCTGCTGGCGAGGAAGTACCTGCGGGCGAGCGCCGCGGCCGCCCGCGCGTGGTCCCAGCCGCTGACCGTCCCGATGAGTTCCGCCATCAGCAACCCCATCGCCAGCCACAGGGCTCCGAACAGGGCGACGTGGTCGGCAGCGACCAGCCCCATCACGGCGACGGTGAAGCCGAACGTCGCCGCGAAGAACTTCGTCTCGTGGGCGCTTCCGGCGACGTAGCGACGCGAGTAGCTGTGGACGATGCCGCTGAAGAAGGTGACGACCACCCACATCAGCACGGTCAGTCCGTCGACGGCGACCACGCCCGGAATCCCCCACGCGCCACCGACTCGGAGTCGGGCGACGAGGGCGACGACGCTCGCGGCAAACAGCGACCACACGAGCCACGTCGATACAACGGGAACGGACGGCGATTCCGCCGTCGTGTCCGGGAGCGCTCCGACCGTCGGCTTCGAACTGTTTCCTGACATCGTTCAGCCCATCGCACGACCATTCCCGGCGTCCGCGCCGGGCTTCGAGTCCGCTTCTGGTCGTCTCTACCCGACACCAAGAACGAATCGTCTATTAACTCTGTCTATATTCACAATACGTTCGATATTCTATTATCAAAGAACGTGATGGTTATGTCGGGGCCGGTGAGCGACGCGGGAGCGGCGCTCTTCGTCCGCTCTGGCGACTCGGACGGTCCGGTCTTTCCGGCCGAACTGGGACGTGGAATCGACGAGGGCGCGACTCGCCGGTATCGGGCCCGTCGCCGGTCAGGCGTCGTCCCCCGTCCGGCTCTCGGCGTCGAACTTCCCGAACGGCGTCGTCTCGTGGGTCCGCACGAGCACCTCGTCGGCGACGGTGAGCCCCATGTCCAGGAGTTCCTGTGCGACGGGCGTGATGTCGCTGTCCGACTCGCCGACGACGGTGACGAGGAGGTTCTGCTCACCGGTGACCAACTCCTGAACCGAGATGACGCCGTCTATCTCCAGGATGTCCGGGATGAGGTCGCCCCGTTCGGGAATCGAGGCGGTACAGTAGAGCAGCATTCGGAGCGGATACCCCGACCGCTGGTAGTCGACGCTGGCGCTGTACCCCTTGATTACGCCCTCGGACTCGAGTCGCTGGATGCGCTTGCGGACGGTGCTGTCCGAGGTGCCGGTCCGCTCTGCGATGTCGCCCGACGACGTGTTCCGGGCATCCTCCTGCAGTGCGTACAGGATCGCCCTGTCGACGCCGTCGATTTCCTCGTCGCCCATGTCGACGTCTCCGCGACAGAGCCACTTTACTTGTCCGTCGGCGCCCGCAGTTACCAGCGCTGGTGGACGTGGCCTTCGACGTACTGCTCGTAGACGTCGCGGACGGCGCCGTGCAGTCGGTGCGGAAGCGGGTCGCGGTCGGCGGCGGCGACGTTCTGCCGGATGTGTTCCGGAGAGGTCGACCCCGGGATGACCGCGGAGACGGCGTCGAAGTCGAGAATCCAGCGGAGCGTGAACTGCGCGAGCGTCGCGTCGTCCGGGACGTGCGGCTCCAGCGCCTCGACGGCGTCGACGCCGGCGCCGAGCGGCACGCCGGCGAACGTCTCGCCGACGTCGAACGCGTCGCCCTCGCGGTTGAAGTTCCGGTGGTCGTTCTCCGGGAACTCGGTGTCGCGGTCGATGGCGCCAGTCAACAGCCCCGACGCGAGCGGGACCCTGACGATGACGCCGACGTCGCGCCGCTTCGCCTCCTCGAAGAACAGGTCCGCGGGGCGCTGCCGGAACGGATTGAAGATGATCTGGACGGTTTCGACGCCCGGGTACTCGATGGCTTTCAGCGCCTCCTCGACGCGCTCGACGCTGACGCCGTACTGCGCGATTTTGCCGCGCCGCCGCAGGTCCGCGAGCGCGTCGAACACGTCGGGCTGGTAGTAGACGTCCGTCGGCGGGCAGTGCAACTGGAGGAGGTCCAGCGTGTCCTCCCCGAGGTTCTCCCTTGAGCGGTCGACGAACCGCTCGAGGTTCTCGGCGTCGTACCCGTCGGCGGTGTGCGGGTCGAGTCGTCGGCCTGCCTTCGTCGCGACCGTCACGTCGTCGTGGGCGTCGCGTTCGTCCAGCACCGACCGGATGTGCCGCTCGCTGCGGCCGTCGCCGTACACGTCCGCGGTGTCGAGGAAGTCGATGCCGGCGTCCAGCGCGGCGCGGACCGCGTCGCGGCCAGCCTCGTCGGGGACGTCGCCCCAGTCCCCGCCGATGTTCCACGTGCCGAGTCCGACTTCCGTGACTTCGCCGACTGCTCCGAGTGAGCGACGTTGCATACCCGGTGGTGGTGGCGCCGATGTAAGATGGCTGTGGTGCCGGCACGGCGACGCCCACGAACGCGACGACGGGGCGTGAGTGGAGTTGCCCGGTGCACTGCGGGTCGAAGTCTCGCGACGAGCCGACGGACTAGTGTTGTGACTAGTGCGAGCGGGCAGGCCCGCGCGTGAGACTGAATCCGTATCGGACCGGCCTCGTCGCTCTGCGCCGTCCGCGTCGACGGCTGTGGCGTGTATTACGTGGCGGGCGGGAGGAGCGCCGGGGACAGTTTGATATGCCGGGTGCGTGTATACGCGGCCAATGAGCAAGATCACGTTCCGCGCCGACGACGAGCTCGTGGCGCGCCTCGACCGGTTCGAGGCGTCCAAGAGCCAGGTCATGCGGGAGGCGCTTCGCGCCTACCTCGACGGCGCGGAGTCGGCCCAGCCCGCCGACGGCGGGGGCGACGCCGACGCTGCGGACGGCGGCGGCGACGCCGACCCGGTCGACGACGCGCTCGCGGCGCGCGTCGACGAGGTCATCGAGGAGCGGCTCGGTGCGTTCCTCGACGGCCGCTCCGGTGGCGGTCACGCCCGCCCCGGCGAGCCGGCGGTGTCGCTCACGGTGAACGTCGACGGCGCGGACGACCGCGCGGTTTCGGTGGAGGAAGGAGCGGCGACCCGGTCCGAGTCCTCGGTCGACGACTCCCGGTCAGCGGGCGGTGCTTCGCGGGACGCCGAGTCCGTCGGCGACGTCGACGCCGATTCGGTCGGGGACGAGTCGGCGGCCGACTGCGTTCAGTGTGGCGAGTCGCTGGACGATTCGCACGCGTTCTGTCCGAACTGCGGCGAGAAGACGCCGGAGCGGGCGGTGTGTGCGTGCGGCGACGAGGTCCGGTCGGACTGGGCGTTCTGCCCGAGCTGCGGCCGGCGGACCGCGGCGGCGGACGTCGTCGATCGTCGGTGACAGCGCGGCACGGCGGGCGTTGACGCGTGTAAGACGGGGGCGCGGACAGCGTCTTACACTGCCCGGTATCTTTATATGTGAAGGGTCTGTTGATACTGCTGCGTAAGACGGCTCGTCTTACGGGCTGCAGGGCGCGGGCGGGGAAGCCGCCCCGACGGTCCGTACCGCACGTACCGCGTGCTCGCCGTCTTACCGGGGGAATGCAAATGGAGCGTGTGACTCTACGAATCCCGAAACAGCAGATCGACGAAGTCGAACAGATGGTCGAGACCGGCGAGTTCCCGAATCGCAGCGAGGCGATTCGCTCCGCCGTGCGCGAAATGCTCAACGAGCAGGACGGCACCGGCGACCGGACCCGCAACGACCAGAGTAAACGCAGCTGGGCCAAGGTGTAATTAAATGCAAGATATCGTCCAGGACGCGCTTGAAAACGCGGAAGCAGAACAGCGCAGCATGGCGGAGATGGACGGAGACGACGACGAGTTCGGGGAGCCCCGAATCGTCATCGTCGGTGCCGGCGGTGCCGGCAACAACACCATCAACCGGCTGTACAACATCGGTGTCGACGGCGCGGAAACGGTCGCCATCAACACCGACAAGCAACACCTCAAGATGATCGAGGCCGACACGAAGATCCTCGTCGGCAAGTCCCTGACGCAGGGGCTCGGCGCCGGCGGCGACCCCTCGATGGGCGAACGCGCCACGGAGATGGCGCAGGGAACCATCAAGGAGGTCCTCGGCGACGCGGACCTCGTGTTCGTGACCGCCGGTATGGGCGGCGGCACCGGCACCGGTGCGGCGCCCGTCGTCTCGAAGATCGCGAAAGAGCAGGGCGCCATCGTCGTCGGCATGGTGTCGACGCCGTTCAACGTCGAACGCGCCCGCACCGTCAAAGCCGAAGAGGGCCTCGAGAACCTCCGGAACGAGGCCGACTCGATCATCGTCCTCGACAACAATCGGCTGCTGGACTACGTCCCGAACCTTCCGATCGGGAAGGCGTTCTCGGTGATGGACCAGATCATCGCCGAAACCGTGAAGGGCATCTCCGAGACCATCACGCAGCCGTCGCTCATCAACCTGGACTACGCGGACATGTCCACGATCATGAACCAGGGGGGCGTCGCCGTGATGCTCGTCGGGGAGACCCAGGACAAGAACAAGACGCAGGAAGTCGTCAACGACGCGATGAACCACCCGCTTTTGGACGTCGACTACCGCGGCGCCTCCGGCGGACTGGTCCACATCACCGGCGGCCCCGACCTCACGCTGAAAGAGGCCGAGGGCATCGCCGACAACATCACCGAACGGCTGGAAGCGAGCGCCAACGTCATCTGGGGCGCCCGCATCCAGGAGGAGTACAAGGGGAAAGTGCGCGTCATGGCCATCATGACCGGTGTCCAGAGCGCACAGGTGCTCGGTCCGAGCACTCAAAAGCAGGCTGACAAGTCGCGCGCCAGCATCGAAGGCGACACGTCGGAGATCGACTTCGACGCGAAATCGAACGCCGAAGCCGCGACGAACGGCTCCGGCTCACAGGCCGCCTGGCAGTCCGACGGCGGCCGCGACGCCAGCGAGCAGAACAACGGGCTCGACGTCATCCGCTGAACCCTGATTCGGCGCGTCGACGTCGACGCCACGCACAGCCACCGACCGCGGACGACCGCGACCGTTGCCCGGTTCGGCCGTCCGTCGACGCCGCAGCCCGGTCACGCCGCCGACCCCTGAATCGGCGGTGACACGGGGCGTACTTCTTCGGACGCCGACCGCTCAGCGGCCGCTCGTCCGCTCCGCGAACCGCGTCCGTCAGACCGCCTCGACGGCCTCGACCAGTTTGCACTTCCGGCAGACGTCGCCGGTCGTCTTGGAGCCGCACCGCTCGCACTCGTCGAGTTCCTGCGCGTCGTCGCCGCGGTAGCGGTCCCCGGCGACGTCGGCGAGTTCCTCGTAGCCCGAGAGGATGGAGTGGCGGGTGCCGGGGTGGTTCTCCTCGAGTTTCAACAGGAGCTGCTGGATTTCGCCGCGGTACGCCTCCTCGGCGTGCGGGCACTCCGTGATGTGCGCCGGGAGGTCCTGCAGGTGACAGTAGAGCGCGACCTCCTTTTCGGGGATGTCGCGGAGCGGCTTGGCGCGCGGCACGAACTCGTCCGTGTCGCGCCGGTCGTCGAACGACCCGAGGCTGGCGTCGAAGTGCTTCGCCATCTGCGTGACGTCGCCTTCGAGGAAGTTCATGAGCGCCGTCTGCGCCTCGTCGTCGAGGTTGTGGCCGGTGAGGAGCTTGTCGGCGCCGAACTCGTCGGCGTAGCTCTCCAGCAGGTCGCGGCGGAACACGCCGCAGTAGGCGCACGCGGCCATGTTCTCGGGGTCCTTCTCGACGACGTCGTCCATCTGGACGCCGAGTTCGTCCTCGTACGTCACGGTTTCGTGCCGCACGTCGAGGTCGGCGGCGAGTTCCTCGCAGGCGTCGAGCGACTCGTCGCGGTACCCCTCGATGCCCTCGTGAATGGAGAGCGCCACCATCTCGACGCGCGGGTCGTCGCTGAAGGTGTCGTCGAGAATCTTCGTGAGGACGACGCTGTCCTTCCCGCCCGACAGGCCGATGACCCACCGTTCGGGGTCGTCCGGGGTCGCGTCCCGGCCGAGCAGGCTGTCCTCGCGGATGCGCCGCCGCACCCGCTTTTCGACCGACCGGCAGAAGTGGCTCTCACACAGGTGCGCGCCGGAGTAGGCGGCGTGCATCACCGCGTCAGCGCCGCACTTGTCACAGTCCATTACCGGCGGCTTACGCGCCGGCCCGGATACCGGTTTCGTCCGGACGAGGTGCGGAACTGCGGCTCCGCGTCGACCCCGACCTCGCTCTCTGAAACCGCACGAAGGTTCAAATCGGAAGAGGCGGCCAGGCCCCTCGATGCGGTAGCGACGACGGCGCCGTGGTTCGCGGTTGTGCGGCCGGACACGGCGCATCCTGCCTCGAGCACGGCCGCCTGTTCGCCACTCGTTCCGTAGCGACTGCGTCCCCGTGCCCCAGCGACTGCGCCGCTTCGCCGTCCGGCCGAGTCGACGCGTAAGAGGCTTCCCGACGCGCCGCCGAGCGGGAAGCATGGACCGCGAAGCCGCCCTCGACCGCGTCGACCGCATCATCGACACGGTCGAGTCGGAGCCGATGCCGGTGCCGATTCGGGAGCTGTGGGTGTACGGCGATGTCGCGCTCGGCCTCGACCCGATCGACCGGCTCGACGTCTACGTCACGAAAGACCTGCACCTCCGCGGCGACGCGGACGCCGAAGCCGAGTTCGTCGACTCGCACGGCGTCAGGGGCGTCGGCAAGTCCGTCTCCGCGGAGTGGGCGCGCGAATTCCCGGGGCACCTTCGCGCGAACGACAACGGCCACGCCGCCCCGGAGCAGTGTCTCGCCGCGCACCTCCTGCCGGACGACGAGCCGGTGCACCTGGAGGTGTGCAACGCGCCGTTCGACAAGAACGTCCGGCAGCGGCTGAAGGGGGCGCTGGCCCGCGACGCCTACGAACAGATTCTCGACCCGCGCGGCGTCCAGTTGTGGGCGGACGGGCAGCGCGCCGACGAGACCATGGAGAAGCTCCGCGGCGGCGAACTCCCGTTCCCGACGCTCACCGGGGCGCTGGAGATGCTCGGCGTCGACGACGACCGCGCGGCGGAAGCGGCCGACGCCGTGGAGTCGTACCGGGAGGCTCAGCAGGGTGCCACGGTCCGCGGCGACGTCGTCTAGTCGCGGCTTCGCCTCGGAACCGTTCGGTCTCAGACGCGCCCGACGGTGACGTCGAACGGGACGACCTCGACTCGTTCGTACTCGTCCGACTGCATCTGTTCGACCACGTTCCGGCCCATGCTGCGCCACTCCCGCCGCAGTTCGTCGTACGCGTCCGGCCCGAGCGCCTCCCGGAGCTCGGTTTCGTGGTCTGCGAGGCCGGCGCCGCTCGCCTTCCGCGCCGCCCCCTTCAGGTCGGCCTCGCTGTACGGCGGTTCGACCCGTTTCTCGTGGACGTAGCGACGCGTCCGGAGGTCCGACAGCCCGGCGTCCGCGAAGAACTGCCTGACGCGGTCGCCGAGCGCGACGTTCGTCCCGACGCCGCCGATGTACGCCGACCGGACCCGCTGTTCGAGCGCCGACTCCGCCGCCGCCGTCGAGGAGACCGCGACGTCCGCGTTGTTCGGCTCGACCGCCGCGACGAGGTCCGACGACACCCGCGCGAACTCCGCGACAGCGGCCGCCGGGTCGGGGAGGTTGATGAGCAGCGCCTGACAGACGACGAGGTCGAAGGCGTCGTCCGGAAACGGGAGCCGCATCGCGTCCGCGGCGCAGTACGACAGGTCCGTGCGGTCGCGCGCCACGGCGAGCAGGTCGGTGTCGGCGTCGACGCCGACGACGTCCGCGTCGGCGGCCTCGTCCGCGAGCACCTGCGTGAGTTCGCCGGTGCCACAGCCGACGTCGAGGACGCGGCTCCGCGACGGGAGGTCCAGCGGGTCGAGCGCGGCGCGGCTCTCCGTCCACATTCCGCGGCGGGTCCGGTCCAGGTACTCCGGCGAGAAACGACGCATTCGGTCGTGTCCGGATGCGGCGAGCGCAGTGAAAAACGCCGCGGGTCGAACCGCTCCGGGCCGAGTCGACGCGGGCCGCGGCGGGCCGGTGCAGACGCGACTGACTCGCCTCGGCGACGCCGAGTTTCCGGTTAGACCGACGATTCGAGGTCGTACAGGTCGCCGTACTTCTCGGCGACGTAGTCGACGAAGTAGTCGGCGGTGAAGTCCTCGCCGGTGGCCTGCCGGACGAGTTCGTTCGTCTCGTATCGGCTGCCGTGCCGGTGGACGTTCTCGCGCAGCCACGCGTGGAGGTCGTCGAACTCGCCGTCGCGAATCTTCCCGGTGAGGTCGTCGATGTCGTCGTCAGCTGCGTCGTACAGCTGCGCGGCCATCACGGAGCCGAGCGAGTACGTCGGGAAGTAGCCGAAGTTGCCGTGGCTCCAGTGGATGTCCTGCAGGCACCCCTCGGCGTCGGTGTCCGGCCGGATGCCGAGGTACTCCTCGTACTTGTCGTTCCACGTCTCCGGGACGTCTTCGACGTCGAGGTCGCCGGAGATGAGCTCCCGCTCGATTTCGAACCGGACGACGATGTGGAGGTGGTAGGTGAGTTCGTCCGCCTCGATGCGGATCGGGTTGTCCTCGTACACCTGGTTCGCGGACTCGTACGCCTCCTCGACGGTGGCGTCCGTCTCGGGGAAGTGCTCGAGGAAGGTCGGCATGATGAGATCCCAGAACGGCTTGGACCGGCCGACGTGGTTCTCCCAGAGCCGGCTCTGGCTCTCGTGGACGGAGAGGTCGCGGGACTCGCCGAGCGGCGTCCCGAACTCCTCTTTCGGCAGCCCGAGGCTGTAGAAGGCGTGGCCGAACTCGTGGACCGTCGCCATCAGCGCTCCGAGCGGGTCGGACTCGTCGAACCGCGTCGTGACGCGGCTGTCGAACTGGTTGCCGGAGGTGAACGGGTGGCTCGACGTGTCGAGCCGGCCGTGCTCCCAGTCGTAGCCGAGCGTCGACAGCACGTCGCGCGAGAGCGCCTCCTGCTCGTCGGCGTCGAAGTGCCCCTCGAAGGCGTCGGTGGTGACGTCCGCGTCGCTCTCGCGGATTTCGTCTATCATCGGCACCAGCGTCTCCTTCAGCGTCTCCAGAATCTCCTCGGCCTGCGACAGCGGCAGGCACGGCTCGTAGTCGTCGAACAGCACCGCGTACGGGTCTCGGTCCGGGTCGATGTGTTCGGCGTACTCCCGCTTCAGTTCGACGAGCCGTTCGAGGTGCGGCGCGAACTGCTCGAAGTCGTCGTCGGCCTTCGCCTGCTCCCACGCGCCCAGCGCCTCCGTCGACGCCTCGGAAATCTGCTCGACGAGGTCGCGCGGGACGGCCGCGGCGCGCTCGTATTCGCGGCGCGCCTCGCGCAGCACGGCCTGCTGTTCGTCGTCCAGGTCGAGATCCTCGCAGGCGTCGAGCAGCTCCTCGGTGCGGTCGTCCGTGAGCATGTCGTGGCTCACCGACGACAGCACCGACAGCTGCTTCGAACGGGCGGGCGTCCCGCCCTCGGGCATCATCACCTGCTGGTCCCACCCGAGGACGCCGCCGGCGCTCTGCACGGCGTTGATTCGCTTCAGTCGCTCCGTGAGCTCCTCGTACGGGTCGGCCGTCTCGGCCGTCGCAGCGTCAGTAGCCATCAGCGTCGCTTACGCGCCCCCGGCCTTCAAAGGCGCGTTCCCGGCGGTCCGCGGTGCGTACACAGCCGAGACTCGACGCGGTGACCGACCGGTCGTAGTCCGGTCAGGCGCCGGGTTCGTCGACGGCGCGGACGGATTCGAACTCGCCGTCGGCGATGGCCGCGGCGACGGCGTCGGTGTCGACGTCCGGGGTCTCCCGCGGGTACTTCCGGTGGAAGTAGCCGACGAGGTTCTCGACGTCGCGGGTCAGCAGTTCGTCGGCGTTCTCGTGGTCGATTTCGACGGACTGCGGCCAGTCGAAGATGACGACGCCGTCGTCGCTGACGGCGACGTTGTACTCGGAGATGTCGGCGTGGACGTAGCCGGCGCGGTACGCCGCGTCGACCTCCCGCAACACCAGGTCGAGCACGCCGACCACCTGCTCGGACTGCAGTTTCGCGTCCGCCAGCTCCGGCCCCGGGAGCTTCTCCATGATGATGGCGTGGCGGTTGTGGTCGACCGGACGCGGCACCGACACCTGCGGATACAGGTCCTCGAGCGCGCCGTACTCGCGTTCGGCCGCCTTCCGCGCCGTGTACTGCCACGACACGTGGTGGTTGTCGGCGGTGTAGTCGCGGCCCTTCCGCACCTCCCGGAAGTTCGTGTACCCCTCCCGGTGGAACTTCAGCGCGAACGGCCGGAACGACTCCACCTCGTAGACGTCGCTCTCCTTCCCGACGCCGAGCGGCGCCCCCATCCCGGAGATGGTCTCCCGCTCCGCGAACGTCCGCAGCGCCAGCGCGTCGTACCCCTCGAAGGTGAGCTGGTACCCCTCGTACTGAATCGTCTTCCGCTGAATCAGTCCCCGGTCCGCACAGCGGTCGATGCGGTAGTCGACCTCCTCTTCGGTGAGGTCGGCGTACTCGGGGAGCTTCTCCCGGTTCACCCACTCGGAGAACCGCATCCCCTGCTCGACGCCGGAAAGCAGATAGAAGTCCGCCGGCTCGAGCTCCGCCATCACCTCCGCGACGTTTCCGACCATGTACGGTATCGTGGGCGGTGCGGCGGTAAAAGGAGTCGGTCAGCCGGCTCGACGCCGACCGGCGCGCCGAGTGTTGTCTGCGTCGACGCCGAACGTCGTTCGCGTCGTCACGAAGTGTCGTCCGCGTCGACGCTACTCGGCGGCGGGGCCGCGAAACCGCGGGAGAGCGGGGTGCGGCCGCGACGGCTGCGGCGGTGAGCGCAACGGCTTTCCCCCCGCGCCGGCAGGAGCCGACATGGCTCTCGACGACCGCGAGTGGCGGCTCATCCGCGAGGAATCGCGGCCCGGCCCGGTCACGATGGCGCTTGACGAAGTCGCCGCGGAAACGGCCGCCGGCGGCGGCCCTCGAACCGTCCGCGTCTACCGGTGGGAGCCCTCGTGTTTGTCGCTCGGCTACCGACAGGACCCCGACTCGGTCGACTGGGCGCACTGCCGCGACGCCGGCGTCGACGTGACGCGCCGGCAGACCGGCGGCGGCGGCATCTACCACGACGACAGCGGCGACATCTCCTACTCCGTCGTCGCGCCCGCCGCCGAACTCCCCGGGAACCTCATGGACTGCTACCACCTGCTCTGTGAGCCGGTGCTCGACGCGTTCTCGCGGCTCGGCGTCGACGCGGACTACGCCGACGAGGAGCGGCCGGCGCTCCACCAGCCCGCGTGCTACCTCCGGGAGCTCCACCCGGCACACGACCTGCTGTCGGACGGCGGCGCCGGCCGGAAGCTCTCCGGGAACGCCCAGTACCGCCGCGACGACGCCGTCATCCAGCACGGCTCCGTCACCTACGAGTCGACGCCGGCGGCCCACCTCGACTGCTTCGCCGACCCCGGCGTCGACGAGGCGGCGTTCGCCGACCGCGTTGCCGGCATCGCGGACCTCGTGGACGCGTCGCGTTCGGACGCCGTGGCGGCGTTCGAGGCGGCGCTCGCGGCGTGGAGCGACGCCGACGAGGGGTCGTGGACGGACGACGAACTGGCGCGCGCCGAGCGGCTCGCCGACGAGAAGTACCGGAGCGACGACTGGGTGCGCCGGACGCCGGGCGGACGCTGAGGCGCCCGCGGTCAGTGGCCGTCGCCGGCGCGGTCAGAACTCGGGGGCGTCGTCGAGCCCGAGTTCGTCGACGATGGCGTCGTGGATGTCGCTGACCGGCGGCGTGTCACGGGTGGCGTCGAGCCAGTGGTCGGCGAGCCACCGGTACCGGATTTCGCGGTTCCCGTCGACGAGAAAACAGGAGCGGCGCGAGCGGGCGAACAGCCCGAACGCGCGGTAGCGAACGCCGAACGCCGCGGAGATGTCGAGGTTCGTATCGGAGTACAGCGGGAACCCGAGGTCGAGCCGCTTGATGAACTGGCGGTGCAGCCGCGGCCCTGACTTCGAGACGCCGACGACGCGGACGTCGTCGCCGGAGGCGAACCAGTCGAAGTCGCGGAACGAACACCACTCGTCGATGCAGTCCGGGCTGAAGTCCACGGTGTAAAAACACAGCAGCACCGGCTGCTCCAGCAGGTCGGAGAAGCGCGCCTCCCCGACGGAGCCGTTCGGCGTGACGAACGGCGCCGTGAAATCCGGCGCGGTGTCACCGACTGACAGCGGCTCGTCGACGTCGTGTTCGGCGCGCGAACCCATGTGGCGACGGAGAGGGGTTCGAGCGGCTTAGTCGATTCGGCAGCGGCGCCGTCGCGGCTCGCCGGACGACCGGTTCCGAAGCGGCTTTGCCGGCAGGCCACCGACTCCTCTGCATGAGTCAGCTCCGAATCGGCGCACACGAATCCATCGCGGGCGGCGTGTACAACGCCGTCGACGACCTCGTCGACGACGGCGGGAACTGCGGCCAGATATTCACGCACTCCCCGCAGGTGTGGCAGGACCCGAACATCGACGACGACGAGGCCGAGCGGTTCCGCGACGCCAGCGACGAACACGGCGTCGGCCCGTGGGTCATCCACTCGTCGTACCTCGTGAACCTCTGCACGCCGAAGGAGGACCTCCGCGAGAAGTCCATCGACTCGATGCAGAAAGAGGTGGACGCCGCCGCGAAACTCGACATCCCGTACGTGAACGTCCACCTCGGCGCGCACACCGGCGCCGGCGTCGACGGCGGCCTCGACAACGCAGCCTCGGCGCTCGACGAACTCGACGTCCCGGACGGCGTCACCGTGCTCGTCGAGTCGGACGCCGGCAGCGGCACCAAACTCGGCGGCGACTTCGAACACCTCGCCGAGGTCATCGACCGCACCGACCAGGACATCGACATCTGTCTCGACACGGCGCACGCGTTCGCCGCCGGCTACGACCTCTCCACGCCGGAGGCCGTCGACGACACCGTCGCCGAACTCGACGACGTCGTCGGGCTCGAACACCTCGAGTACATCCACCTGAACGACTCGAAACACGAGTGCGGCACCAACAAGGACGAACACGCCCACATCGGCGAGGGCCTCATCGGCGAGGACGGCATGCGCGCGTTCATCAACCACGACGACCTGCTCGACGTCCCGATGGCGCTCGAAACCCCGACGGAGGACGGCAAGTCGTTCGCGTGGAACATCCAGCGCGTCAAGGAACTCCGCGAAGCGTAACTCCGCGAGTCGCCGCAGCAGGCCGCGGTGCTCCGGTGCGGCGCGTCACCGCGACTTCGCCCCTTCGCCGGCCTTTCCTTTCGACCTTCGCCGCTGCTGTGCCTCGACGCAGCACTTCGGTTCTCGCGGTTTTCGAAGCGTGTCCCGCCGATTCTCGGGTCGAGAGACTCGCCAGAAGACCTATGTGGTGGTGTGCTATACCATGGCATGTATGGCGTCGGCACCGCACACCGACGACGAGCTGTTCGATGAGTTCCTGACCAGCCGCGGTCACGAGACGGAGGCTGCGGACTGGGAGGAGTCGTATAACAAGAAACAGTGTCCGGACTGCGGCGGGCTCCACGAGCCGGACGCCCACGAGTGTACGGTGTGCGGCTGGCGACCGACAGGGTCGTAGCCGACAGGTCGCCGCGGCGGCGACCCGCGAACTCGTTTTTCGGCGGCGCTGAGCCGTGAGCCGACTGGAAGCCGAAGCCACGGGGCTTATGAGCCGGGAGCGTGTGGAGAGGCACAATGAGCGACCCGACGGTCACCCGTCTGTTCGGCGGCCCCGGCAGCGGGAAGACGACCGCCCTCCTCGACCGCGTCGAAGCCATCCTGGACGAGGGGGCTGACGTCCGCGACGTCCTCGTCGTCTCGTACACCCGCGCCGCCGCCGCCGAGATCCGCGAGCGGCTCGCCGAACGCATCGACACGACGCCCCGGCACCTCCAGGGGAACGTCTGTACGATGCACGCGAAGGCGTACGAACTGCTGGACCTCTCCCGCGGCGACGTCGTCGGCGAGGACGAAAAGGAGGCGTTCTGCGAGGAGTACGGCGTCGAGTTCGAAGACGAGTACAGCGGCGGCGGCCGCCGCACCGCCCGGTCGACGACGCTCGGCAACAAGGTCATCGCGACCTCCCAGTGGCTCCAGCGCACCGACCGCGACGTCGCCGACTGGTACGACGTCCCGTTCCAGTGGGACGTCGAGGAGGTCCGGCTCCCGCCCGAAATCGACCCGAACGCCCAGGAGGGCAACAAGTACACGCCGACGTGGCCCTCCGACGACGACCGGCTCGACGTCCCGGAAGCCATCCGCGCGTGGCGCGCCTACAAGGGCGACAACGACCTCGTCGGGTTCGCCGACATGCTCGAACGCGTCAAGCAGCGGTCGCTGCTCCCGGACGTCGACTACCTGATCATCGACGAGTTCCAGGACATCACGACGCTGCAGTACGACGTCTACGAGGAGTGGCGGCCGCACGTGAAGCAGTGTCTCATCGCCGGCGACGACGACCAGGTCGTCTACGCGTGGCAGGGCGCCGACCCGGACCTGCTGCTCGACACCGAGGTGCACGAAGACGAGGTGCTGCCGAACTCCTACCGGCTCCCGTCGAACATCCTCCGCGTCGTCAACAAGGAGATCCGCCACATCGACAAGCGCCAGGAGAAGGACCTGAAGCCGCGGAAGGAGGGCGGCAGCGTCGAGGCCGTCGAGTCGCCGTCGATGCTCGACCTCGTCCGGAACGTCCGCGCGACCGTCAAGGAGACCGACGACGACACCGTGATGGTGCTGTTCCGGGCGCGCTACCAGATGTTCGACTTCATCGACGAGTTCATCTCGGAGGGCATCCCCTTCTCGTGTCTCACGGACCAGCGGATGTGGACCGACCGGCTCACAGACTACGTCCGCGCCGTCGAAGCCGTCGAGAACGACGAGGTGCTGACGGCGCTGCAGGGCCGCCGGCTCGCCGACATCCTGCAGGACTCCGCGTTCGGCTCGAACGACCGCGACGAGTTCTACGACTTCCTCGACGACGTCGAAGAGACCGCCGACGAGGACGACCTCGCCGAGATTCCGCTGTCGCCCGAGGACGTCACGGACTTCGTCCCGTTCATGCCCGACGGGCCAGCGGCGGCCGACATGGCCCGGAAGATCACGAGCTTCCAGCGGAAGTCGATGAAGGCGTACTTCGCCGGGTCGTACACCGGGATGGACCCGAGCAGGGTCCGGCTCGGCACCATCCACTCGGCGAAGGGCCGCGAGGCCGACCACGTCTTCGTCAACACCGACCTCACCGAGAAGGTCGTCGAGCAGATGGCGGCGCAGGCCGCCCAGCAGGACCTCGACGTCCCCGGCATCCCGCCCGGCGAGGAGTTCACGAAGTCCACCGACCCGGTTCCGGTGCTCACCGACAACGAACGCCGCGTCTTCTACGTCGGCATGTCGCGGGCCCGCGAGCGCCTCGTCCTGATGGAGAACCTCGTCAACGGCGCGCCGACGCTCCCCATCTCGGTGGTGCTGTTCAACGAACTCCGCGAGGAGCCGCCGGCGGAGCTCGTCGACGAGGTCATCGACGAGCAGGAGGCGCCCGAACCGGAGCCCTGACCGTGCCGCCCGAGGACTCCGCGCCGGACGCCGGCAGCGACGCCGACGCGCTCGAGACGGACTACTCGTTCCTCGGCCGCGCGCTCCGCCGCCGCAACGCCGACGCGTTCGTCCACGTCGGCGACCGCTTCGACGACGACATGCGCTATCTCACCCGGTTCGGCGGCCCGGACCGGCCGTACGCGTTCGTCTACTGCAACGGCACCGCGACGCTGTGCGCGCCGACGCTGTTCGACGACCAGGCGCGCCGCGAGTTCCCCGGCGACGACGTCCGCGTCGCGAACCAGGGCGACGCCGCGGGTCGGCGCGCCGCCGCCGTCCTCGACGACGCCGGGGCGTCCGGCACGGTTCTCGTGCCGCAGCACGTCCCGCACGACGCCGCCGTCTACCTGGAGAACGCCGGCTTCGAGGTGGCGTCGACCGCCGCCGTCGCCGACGCCCGCGCCGTCAAGACCGACGCGGAACTCGACCGGATTCGCCGGGTGCAGCGCGCCGCCGCCCGCGGCGTCGCCCGCGTCGAGGCGGTGCTGTACGACGCCGCCGTCGACGGCGACGAACTCGTCTGGCAGGGCGGGCCGCTGTCGACTGAGCGCATCCGCCGGCAGGTGAACGAAGTGCTCGCCGCCCACGGCGTCAGCGACACCGGGAACACGGTCGTCGGCGCCGGCGCGTCCGCCGCCGACCTCCACTTCACCGGCGTCGACGCGGTCCGCCCCGGCGAAACCGTGCTGGTGGACGTCTCGCCGCGCGGCCCGGACGGCTACTACGGCGACATGACGCGGACGTTCGCCGTCGACCCGGACGGCGGCTGGGAGCGCCGGGCGTACGTCGCCGTCGAGGCCGCGCGGGAGGCGGCGCTCGCCGAACTGGAAGCCGGCGTCGCGGCGTCGACGGTCCACGAGGAGGCGTCCGCGGAACTGGCCGCGTACGGCTTCCGCGTCGACGACGACGCCGTCGGCTTCACTCACTCCACCGGCCACGGCGTCGGCGTCTCGCTGCACGAGGCGCCGGCGCTCTCCGGCGACGACGAACTGGAATCCGGCACGGTCGTCACCGTCGAACCGGGCGTGTACGACCCCGACGAGGGCGGCGTCCGGCTCGAAGACCTCGTCGTCGTCACCGACGACGGCTACGAACTGCTCGGCGAGTACCCGTTCGGGCTGGTGCCGCGCAGCCGCGGCGACTGACCCGTCCCGGCGCTCTGGGACTCTCTCAGTTCGCGTCGTCGCCGGCCGCTTCGTCGACCGACTCCGCGGTGGAATCGCCGGTCGAGTCGCCGGCCGAGTCGTCGGGGGACTCGCCGTCCGGCTCCACCACCACGGAGTCGACCGCTTTCTCCGCGGCCTTCGCCGGCACGTCCGAGGGCGTCGTGAGCCGCTGGGGCAGCACCACCATCAGCACCGCGACGACGACGAACGCGCCCCCGACGACGGCGTCGCCGCCGACGGCGCGCTCGATTCCGTAGCCCGCGACCGGGAGCGCGAAAATCAACGACCCCGCGAGCCCGAGCTGCTCCATGATGCCGAGAGACACGACCGACGGTAGGCGGTCCGCGGAGAAAAGCGCTGTCGATACCGGCGACGCGGCCGCGGACGCCACTGCTACTCGGAGCCGGCGCGCGCGTGAGCGGCGGCGTCGTCGCCGGACGGCTGGTCGGGGAGCGCGGCGGCGGCGTCGTCGCCGGAGAGCCCGGTGGTGATGAGCAGCCGGAGGCCGCGCCGGACCGACACGTCGAGTTCGCGGACGTCGTCGTCCCGGACGAGCGCGAGCGCGCCGCCGGTCGGGTTCGGGCTGTTCGGGAAGAACACGCTGTAGAGCTCCTCGCCGGTCGCGTCGCGGGCGTACCGCGGCGCGCGGTCCGTCACGAACCCGATTCGGTAGCGGCCCGGCTGGGGGTACTCGACGAGCGCGACGCGGTCGTAGCCGGCTTCCGGCGACGCCAGCGACTCGCTGACCTGCCGGACGCCGAAGTAGACGGCGCGGACGACCGGCAGCAGTTTGACGCCGCGCTCGACGCCGCCGAACAGCCGCCGGCCGGCCTCGTGGGAGGCGACGAAGCCGACGGCGGTGAGTCCGACCGCGAGCAGCGCGACGGCGAGCACCTGCGCCGCCGGCTCGCTGCCGACGAGTTCGGCGAGCCCGGAGCCGCGGACGACCGGCGCGAGCAGCGCCGTGAGCCTGTCGACCGCGAAATCCAGGATGAACAGCGTGACCGCGAGCGGTGCGACGAGCAGCAGCCCCGCGAGAAAGCTCGACCGAATCCGTCCGATGACGTCCATGGCCCCGATGCGACCCCCGTGTGTAAAGGTGACACGGAGTCTCGTACCCGGAACGCTTTCCACTTCTGGGCCGGTACCGCCGGTATGTTCACGGGCATCGTCGAAGCCGCCGGCGAAGTCACCGCACGCGAAGCGACAGCGGACGGCCTCAGGCTCCGCGTCCGCGCCGACGGGCTCGACGACCTCCACGAAGGCCAGTCAATCTCGGTCAGCGGCGTCTGTCTCACCGTCGAGGAGTTCGGCCACGGCGACCCGGGCATCGGCGCCGACGGCGACGACCGCGACTGGTTCGAAGTGTTCCTCGCCGCCGAGACGGTCGCGAAGACCTACCTCGACGACCTCCGCGCCGGCGACGCGGTCAACGTCGAGCGCGCGATGCCCGCCGACGGCCGCTTCGACGGCCACCTCGTCCAGGGCCACGTCGACACGACGACCGAACTCACGGCGGTCGAACAGGTCGGCGAGGACTGGCGGTACACCTTCGCCATCCCCGACGGATTCGAGCGGTACGTCGTCGACAAGGGGTCGGTGACGCTCGACGGCATCTCGCTGACGGTCGCCGAGACGCGCGGCGACGAGTTCGACGTCGCCATCATCCCGACGACCCGCGACCGCACGAACCTCTCCGAGAAGGCCGCCGGTGACCCGGTCCACCTCGAAGTCGACGTCGTCGCCAAGTACGTCGAACGCATGCTCGACGACGCCGACGCGACCCCCGAACCGCGCCGGGTCGACTCGGAGTAGCCCCGCCCGGGCACGGCTCCGCCCGTTCGCGAATCGGTCTGTCCGCGAATCGGTCTGTCCGCGAATCGGTCTGTCCGCCGCTCGGCGAGGCGGCGACTCGAAACGAGGGACACGGCGCTCGGGAGAATCGAAGAGCGCCAGGACAGGGATTTGAACCCTGGATCCCGAAAGGGAACACGCTTTCCAGGCGTGCGCCTTACCACTCGGCCATCCTGGCTCGTATCCCGTGAATACCCCGTTGCGCTGTTTAAGTCCTTCCTTTCGTCGTGCGGTTTCGCGGACGGCCACAAGAACCACGGGCGCCGTGGCCGACGGTCCGACGATGTCGACGCTCACCGACGAGGACACCGGGAAGATTCTGGTGGACAGCGAAGGCGAGGAAATCGGCGTCGTCACCGACGTCGAGTCCGGCGCGGCGTACGTCGAACCGGAGCCGTCGATTCCGACGGCCGTCGAGGCGGCGTTCGGCTACTCCGAGCACGACGACGACGATTTAACCGTCCCGGGCGA
This sequence comes from Halobaculum sp. D14, assembly GCF_051195135.1. Taxonomy (NCBI): domain Archaea; kingdom Methanobacteriati; phylum Methanobacteriota; class Halobacteria; order Halobacteriales; family Haloferacaceae; genus Halobaculum; species Halobaculum sp. D14. The sequence continues at coordinate 445,159 of NZ_JBNTKA010000002.1, forward strand.
CGCCGTCGACACCGTCACGGACGAAGAGGTCAGGCTCGCCGGCGACGTCTGAGACGCGACGGGACGCTGCCGCCGGTCGAGCCGCGCCCGCGACCGCAACCGCGACTCGGCAGCGCGGGCGTCAGCGACGACGCTCGAAGCCGTAGCCGACCGCGGCGGTCACCGCGCCGACGCCGACCGCGACCGCGAGCGTTCCGGCGAATCCGACGGGGAGCGTGACGCCGAGCAGGACGGCGCCCTGCGCGAGCACGAGGAACGTGAGCGCACCGAGGACGCCCCACAGCGCCGCGAGCCGCGTCGCGCTGGGCGGCACCGCTACTCCAGCGCGACGACCGCCTCGATTTCGACGCCGACGCCCTTCGGCAGCGCGCCGGCCTGCACCGCCGACCGCGCCGGCGGCTCCTCGTCGAAGTAGTCGGCGTACGTCTCGTTCATCTCCTCGAAGTCGTCGATGTCCGCGAGGAACACCGTCGTCTTCAGGACGTCAGTGACGGACGCGCCCTCCTCGTTCAGGATCGCGACGACGTTATCGAGCGCCTGCGCGGTCTGGGTCGCGATGTCGGCGTCGTCGAGCAGTTCGCCGTCCGGCGTCAGCGGAATCTGGCCGGCCGTGAACATGACGTCGCCGTTCGTCGTCGCCTGACTGTACGCGCCGACCGCCGCCGGCGCCTCGTCGGTGGAAACCACGCGCTTCATGGCTGCTCCTCCGACCGCACACGCCTTAAATCGCCGGCACCTACGCCGACCCGTGTCACGACGTCGCCGCCGCCGTCGCCGCTGGATTCGTCGCCGCCGTCGGCTGCCCGGCGTCGCCGCCGCGGTCGTCGTCGCCGTCGCCGCCGGACTCGCCGCTGTCGTCGTCGGCTGGCTGCGCCGCGCCCGCCGCGCCGCCGCGGACGTCCCGCTGTCGCCGCTCAGCGCCGCCGGCCGCGTCGGCCCGGACTGGCCCGAACGCACCGGCGTCGCCACGGGGACCGAGCCGCCCGGCGAGATGGACGACTTCTCGGCGTTCGCCCGCCCCGGCTTCGACCCGGAGCGCGTCCCCGCCGAGGTCCGCGACTTCTACGAGCGGACCGCCGCCTACCGCATGACCTACCGGGTCCGCTGGCACGCGCCGTTCCGCCTCGGCGCCGCCGCCGTCGCGCCGCTCACCGGCGCGCTCGAACAGCTGAACCTCCCCGGCCGGTCGGGGCGCGGCGGCCGACTCCACAGCCGGTTCGTCGGCGTCAGCGACGACGCCGACCCGCGGGACGACGCCCGGGCGTGGGTCCGCACCGACGACGACGGCGACGCCGTGTTCGTCGCGGTGTACGCCAGCCACCGCCGCGGCGACGAGCGCTTCGTCAACATCGCGGTGCCGCTCCCCGGCGGGAACCTCTCGACGGTGCTGCGGATGGAGCACCTCGACGGCGACGATTCCGGTGTCGAGTCCCGCGACGACCCCGGCGGCGAGTCCGGCGGCGTGCTGCTGCACACCCGCGCCGCCGGCGACCCGGGGCTGTACCTCGTCACGCCGCTCGGGGCCGTCGCGCTGCCGATGAACCAGGAGTTCCGAGTTCGGCCTGACCGGAGCGGAGCCGAGTCGGGTATCGTCGCGACCCAGGAGATGTGGCTGTGCGGCAGGCAGTTCCTGACCGTCGAGTACCGCGCCGAGCGGACGGGGGAAGCGGCGCGGGGCTACGACAGCACGTCGACCTCGTAGCCGTACTCCTCGAGGGCGGCGACGATTTCGGCGGCGTGTTCGTCGTCGTGGGTTTCGAGGTCGATTTCGACCTCGGCGGCGTTGACCGCGATGTCGCGGCTGGTGCGGTCGTGCCGGATGGCGTAGATGTTCGCCTGCGACTCCGAGATGACCTCGACGAGCTGTTCGAGCGCCCCGGGCCGGTCTTTCAGTTCGGTCCGAATCTTCAGGTACCGCCCCATCTGGACGAGCCCCCGCATCACTACCGTCGTCAGCGTGTTCATGTCGACGTTCCCGCCGGACAGCACCGGGACGATGACCTCGCCGTCGTCGTAGTCGAACGCGCCGGTCAGCGTCGCCGCGAGCGGGACGGCGCCGGCGCCCTCCACCAGCGTCTTCGAGCGCTCCAGCAGCTTCGTGAGCGCCACCGCGATTTCCTCGTCGGACACCGTGACGACTTCGTCGACGCGTTCGCGAATCACCTCGAACGGCGTCTCGCCGACGCCGCGGACCGCGATGCCGTCCGCGATGGTGTCGACGCTCTCCAGCTCCATCGGCGCGCCCTTCTCCAGCGACTCGGCGGCCGAGGAGGCGCCTTCGGACTGCACGCCGACGACGCGAACGTCGTCGCCGAGTTCGCCGGTGACCGCCGTGGCGACCCCGGAGATGAGGCCGCCGCCGCCGATGGGGACGACGACGATGTCGACGTCGGGGCACTGCTCGGCGATTTCGAGGCCGATGGTCCCCTGGCCGGCCATAACGGCTTCGTCGTCGAAGGCGTGGACGTACGTGCGGTCCTCAACCGTCTCGATTTCGTGGGCGCGGGCCTGCGCCTCGTCGTAGTCGACGCCGTGCAGGACGACCTCGGCGCCGTACCGGCGCGTCGCCGCGACCTTGGAGAACGGCGCGTACTTCGGCATCACGATCTTGGCGTCGGCGCCGACGCGGCTCGCGGCGAGCGCGACGCCCTGCGCGTGGTTCCCGGCGGAGGCGGTGACGACGCCGCGGTCGCGGTCGGCCTGCGACATCGTCGCGATGCGGTTGGTGGCGCCGCGGATCTTGAACGAGCCGGTGCGCTGGAAATTCTCCTCTTTCAGGTGGACCTCGGCGCCGGTCATCGACGAGAACGAGTGCGAGTAGTCGAGCGGCGTGCGGCGAGCCACGTCGGCGACGCGGTCGCGGGCGGCGAGGACGTCCTCCAGCGAGAGCATACTGGAGGTACCGACGGCTCTCCGTTTAGTGGTTTGGAAGGGGAAAGAGGGGGAATGCACGCGTGTGACGTGCATCCGTATTCAGCACCTCCGGCTACATAAAGGTGTGTTACGCACGGTGAAAGTGAAATCGGGCGACTGCGCCGGGGTAAACCGGCCGTCAGACGCGTGTCGGCCGGTCGTCTCGCGCCCGTTCACTCCTCGTGAATCACCCTGACGTCAGCCCGGTCGACGTACCGCCGCACCCGCTGTTCGAACGGGCCGGCGCCGGGCCACGACGCGGCGGCGCCGAGGCGGTCCGGGTCGCCGACGTACACCGCCGCCTCACCGGCCTCGTCGCCGCCGTGGTTCCGGTCTCCGACCTCGTTGCTGTCGCCGTCCCCGTCGTTCTGTCCGCCGCCTTCGTCGCCGTTCGGTCCGCGGGCACCGTCCACGACCGGGACGGAGACGCGGACGTACAGGCCGTCGTCGACGCGCTCGTACCGGTTGAGCGCGGCCACCTCGTCGGTTCTGAGGAGCCGCCCCGCGACCGCGTCGTCGACGCCGACCGAATCCGCCCGAGCGCCCTCCGCACCGCTCCGGCCCGCACCGCCGCCGGCGACGTCGGCTCGGTTGTCGTCCGCCGTCGCGCCGGTCGGCGGGGCGAGCGTCGGGTACTCGCCGTCGACGACGCGAAGCCCGCGCAGCGTCGCCGGCCCGACGAACACGAACGAGTCCAGCAGTTCGGCGACCCGGTCCGGCGCCGTCAGCGTCCCGTACACGAACACGTCCACGTGCGGAAGTCGCACGGGCGGTTCTTGGAGATTTCGGCGCCGACGGACCGTGTCGCCCGGCGGCCCGTCGTTGCCGCCGCGGTCACGTCGACGCGGCGCCCCGTCTCCGTCCCCGAGCGAGGCCGGCGAGGACGACCAGAAGCGGGCCGAACACGCCGAACAGAACGGCCGGGACCGCGACCGCCAACTGGAGCGCCGAGTGGCCCGCGACGACCGGAGCGAACGTCGAGGCGAAGGCGTCGGCCCCGGCTCCGAACACGACGTAGCCGGCGGCAATCGCCCCGTCGACGGCGTACGCCTCGACGACGACGGCCGGGAACGAGAGGCCGACCAGCCCGGCAGCCACCGCGACCGCGACGGGCGTCACGAGCGAGAGCGTCCAGTGGACGCCCCCGGCGAACTCCGTGACCGCTCCCAGCACGGAGAGGTACGCGAAGCTCACGACCACGGGCAGCGCGACGTGTCGCCCGAGCGCGAACGGCAGCGACCGGCGTCCGTCGCGCCGACTGAACAGTTCGTCGACCCACCAGAACGGGTCCCGAGGAACGTCTCGTGACATTCGTCGCGTCGGTCTGCCTCGTACTCGCTGATAAACGTTGCTTCGGGAGCGCGGGTCGCGGTGGATCGCGGTCGACGCCGACGGACGTTCGGGGTGCGGCATCCGGTTTCGGCAGCGTCATTACGGAGACTGCGGCAACCGACGGCATGGACACGGACCGGTTGGTCGGCGTCTGGCGCCGCGTGCTGTCGCTCGCGTGGCCCGTGATGGCCGAGCAGACGTTCCGGACCGCGATGCGGACGACGGACGTCATCGTCACGGCGCAGTTCTCGCCGGCGGCCGTCGTCGCCATCGGCCTCGCGGACCTGTACGCCCGCTTCCCGCTCCGCATCGGCCTCGGTCTCGGCGGCGGCGCCATCGCGCTCTCCAGTCAGGACACCGGCGCCGGCGCGGACGCGAACCGCGACGAGGCCGTCACGCAGGCCGTCGTGATGGGCGCGCTCGCCGGCGTCCCGTTCGTGCTCGTCGGCCTGCTGTTCGGCGAGCGGGTCATCGCGCTGCTCGGCGCCGACCCGGCCACGGCGCGCTCATCGCCGGACGCAGCCTCCAGGGCACCGGCGACACCCGGACGCCGATGTACGTCAACGTCGTCGCGAACGCGCTCAACATCACCGGCTCCGTCGCGCTCGGCCTCGGCGTCCCGCTGCTCGGCGTGCCGCGGCTCGGCGTCGTCGGCGTCGGCCTCGCCACCGCCGCCGCGAACGTCTTCACGGCGTCGCTGCTGCTCGTCGCGATGGCGACGTCGTGGTCGCAGGCGTCGCTGGTGGCGCCGCGCGACACCGTCATCGCCCGGCAGCTCGTCCGCGTGTCGACGCCGCGAGTGGTCGAAGGGTTCGGCGCCGCAATCGCGGAGTTCCCGTTCAACGCGCTGCTGCTCGCCGTCGGGACGCCCGTGAACGCCGGCTTCCAGATCGGCCGCCGCATGTACCAGCAGGTGACCGGGCCGCTCTCGCGCGGCTACCACGTCGCCGCGTCGGTCGTCGTCGGCCAGCGCCTCGGCGACGGCGACGCCGCCGGCGCCCGCTACGAGGGGGCCGCCGTGACGGCGCTCGGCGTCCTCACCGTCGGCGCAATCGGCGCGGGCCTCGTCGTCGCCGCGCCCGCGTTCGTCTCGGTGTTCACCGAGCAGTCCGCCGCGGTGCCGTACGCCGTCGGGTTCGCCCGGGTGTACGGCGCGACCGCCGTGTTCCTCGTCGGCTACTCGGTGCTGTCCGGAGCGCTCCAGGGCGCCAGCGAGACGCGAATCCCGCTGGTCGCGCGGCTCACCGGGACGTTCGGCTTCCTCGTCGGCTTCAGCTACCTCGCCGTCGAACTGCTCGGCTGGGGCGTCACCGGCGCGTACGCCGGCGTCGCCCTCCAGTACGTCTGGATGACGCTCCTCGTCGCCGCCGGCTTCCGCTACACCGACTGGGCGTCGCGCGCCGCCGGCATGATGGCCGAACGCGGCAGTGGCGGCGCGGCGGAGTGAAAAAACCGAAACTCGAAAATCGAGGGGTCGTCGTCAGCGGCGGCGCAGCGCTTCGCGGGCGACGAGGCCGACGACGACGCCGGCGCCGAACGCGCGGACCGCGTCGCGGCGGCGGCGCGCGGCGTACTCCTCGGGGAAGTTCTCCGCGAGGAGGTCGAACAGCCGGTCGCCGACGTCGCTGCGGAGCGCGTCGCCGCGTTCGCCGGCTTCGGCGCGGGCGCGGAGGCCGCCGGAGCGGACTCGGTCGGCGTACGCGCGGCGCTGCTCGGGAGTGATTGTCAGGTCCATACCGACGAGAGGCGCCGCGAGGAGATAACCGTTGCCGGCGCCGTGACAGCACTGGTGACGCCACGTCGAGGACGGAGTCGGTGCGTCGGCGCCGCGGTCGCTTCCCTTACCGGTCTTCGATGGGGACCCAGTCGGCGTCCTCGTCGCCGACGTAGCGGGCGCGCGGCCGGATGAGGCGGTTGTCGTCGTACTGCTCCAGGACGTGCGCGGTCCAGCCGCCGACCCGGCTGATAGCGAAGATAGGCGTGTAGATGTCGATGGGGATGCCCATCTGGTAGTACGTCGACGCGGAGTAGAAGTCGACGTTGGGCGCGAGGCCCTTCTCGGATTTCATGTACTCCTCGATGGCGGTCGACATCTCGTACCACTTGGTGTCGCCGGCGGCCTCGCCGAGCGCCTCCGAGCGCTCGCTCAGGATTTTCGCGCGCGGGTCCTTGACGTTGTAGACGCGGTGGCCGAAGCCGGCGACTCGGCGGCCGTCGTCGAGCGCCTGCTTCACCCACTCGACCGGTTCGCTGTCGGACTCGTCGATCTCCTGGAGCATCCGCATCACGTTCGCGTTCGCGCCGCCGTGCAGGCTCCCCGAGAGCGTACCGACGGCGGACGTGACCGCCGAGTGCAGGTCGGCGAGCGTCGACGACGTCACCATCGCGGAGAACGTCGAGGCGTTCAGGCCGTGGTCGGCGTGCAGCACGAGCGCCTGGTCGAACACGTCGGCGAGCACGTCGTCGGGCTCCTCGCCGTTGAGCATGTAGAGGAAGTTCGCGGCGTGGCCGAGGTCGGTCCGCGGCTCGACCGGGTCGTCGCCGTGGCGGATGCGGCTGAACGCGGCGAGCGCCGTCGGCATCTTCGCGGTGACGCGGCGCGCCTTCCGGACGTTCGCCTCGCGGTCCGTCGGGTCGGCGTCGGCGTCCGGGTCGTTCGCCGACAGCGCGGACGTCGCGGTGCGCAGCGCCGCCATCGGCTCCTCGTCCGCCTCGGCGAGCCGGCGCACCGTGGCGAGCGTGTCGTCGGCGAGTTCGCGGTCCTCGGCCATCGCGGAGGCGAACTCGTCGAGTTCGGACTCCGTCGGCAGTTCGCCGTGCCACAGCAGATACAGCGTCTCCTCGTAGGAGGCGTGCTCGGCGAGGTCCTCGATGGAGTAGCCACGGTAGACGAGTTTCCCCTCGTCACCGTCGATGAAGCTCAGACCGGACTCCGCGACGAGGACGCCCTCCAGCCCTCGTTTGAGTTCGTCGGACATACTCCGACTGTTCGAGGGGTGGCCGAAAAGCGTTGTCGTTCGTGAGGGTCTCTGCCGGTCGAGCGCGCTGAGTACGGCGTCTGTCGGGGTGAGAATTCGTCAACCGTTGAACTCCGGGTCGAAACGAAGTGAACTCGCCGCGGCGGCCGTCACGGACTGTCGCGTCCGGCGACGGCGTCGTCGCCGCGAATCGCACCGCAGGTGGGCTGTGTCACGTCGGGCGTCGCGGCGCGTCGACGGGGTCCGTCCGACGGCGAAGCCGCTCACGGCTCGGCGGCTCCGCGGTTCGACGGTTCGACCGCGAGAGCCGCGGCTTCGCGTCTGTGGCGTTCCCGGCGTCGACGAGTCTCGGTAGTGTTCCCGGCGTCGACGAGCGTCGGCGCGTCACTCGGACGGAAAACGAGTCGTTAGGCGTCGGCGGCCGCGGAGCCGGCCGGCGACTGCGACTGCGTCCGTTCGGCGGCCTCGAGCAGCTCCTGGTAGCGGTTCCGGATGGTGACCTCGCTCATGTCGGTCACCTCGGAGACCTCGCCCTGCGTGAGCTTCTGGTTCGTCAGGATGCCGGCCGCGTAGATGGCGGCGGCCGCCAGGCCGACCGGCGACTTGCCCGAGTGGACGTTCGCCTCCTTCGCCGTCTCGAGCAGTTCGCGGGCGCGGCGCTCGGTCTCGTCGGAGACGTCCAGCTGGGAGGCGTACCGCGGGAGGTACTCCAGCGGGTCCGCCGGCTGGACTTCGAGGCTGAGCTCGCGGACGATGTAGCGGTACGCCCGCTTGAACGTCTCCTCGTCGACGCGGGAGACGCGCGCCATCTCGTCGATGCTGCGCGGAACGTTCGACATCCGCGCGGCCGCGTGGAGGCTCGCCGTCGCGACGCCCTCGATGCTGCGGCCCGGGAGCATGTCCTTGTTCAGCGCCTGCCGGTAGATGACGGAGGCGGTCTCGCGGACGTTCTCCGGGAGGCCGAGCGCCGACGACATCCGCTCGAGTTCGCCGAGCGCCTGCTTCAGGTTCCGGTCCTGGTGGTCGCGGGTCCGCATCCGCTCGTTCCAGGTGCGGAGCCGCTGCATCTTGCGGCGCTGGCTGCCCGACAGCTGGTTGCCGTAGGCGTCCTTGTTCTGCCAGCCGATGTTCGTCGACAGCCCCTTGTCGTGCATCATGTTCGTCGTCGGCGCGCCGACGCGGCTCTTGCTGTCCTTCTCGGAGGCGTCGAACGCCCGCCACTCGGGGCCGTGGTCGATGCCGTCGGAGTCGACGACGAGCCCGCAGTCCGCACAGACGGTTTCGGCGTGCTCGTCGTCGTTGACGAGCGCCCCGCCGCACTCGGGACACGTCTGCTGTTCGTCGGCCTGCTGTTCGTCGGTCCGCTCCGTTTCGTCGCTCTGTTTCCGCTCGGTTCGCCGCTCGTCCGTCTCGAAGTGTGTCGCGTGACTCATTGGAGGATATGGGTGCCGTCCGGGTCGGTGCCCACCACGCCCGGAACCGGCTTCACTCATAGTTAGGGCAGGTGATCATATAAATCTGTCGCTGTCTTTAAATACCTCGGCCGCACAGACCGGTAGATACTTATCCGAGAACGAGTGGGTCGTTCACACACCGCACTTCACCCCGCCGCTCGTACACTCCGGAGAATCGCCGCAGCCAGTTCAGTCGGCGGAAACCGTGCAGCCGCCGCTGTACTCGACGTCCCGAATCGAGTCGATGGGGTCGTCGCCGCACACCGGACAGTCCGCGTTCCGCCGGTACGGCACCGTCTCGAACGTCATGTCCATCGCGTCGTAAAAGAGCAGGCGGCCGTCGAGGACGTCGCCGGCGCCGAGCAGCAGTTTCACCGCCTCGGTCGCCTGGATGCAGCCGACGGTGCCGGGCAGCACGCCGAGCACGCCCGTCGTCGCGCAGTCCGGGACCTCGCCCGGTTCGGGCGCCTCCGGGAACAGACAGCGGTAGCACGGCCCGCCCGGGACGAGCGTCGTCGCCTGCCCCTCGAACTTGTAGATGGCGCCGTGCGCCACCGGGACGCCGGCGAGCCGGGTGGCGTCGTTCAGCAGGTACCGCGTCCGGAAGTTGTCCGAGGCGTCGACGACGACGTCGTAGTCGGCGACCAGCGACTCGGCGTTCTCCGGGCCGACGCGCTCGTGAATCTCCGCGACGTCGACGTCCGGGTTCAGGTCGCGGACGTAGTTCGCGGCCGACGACGCCTTCGGCTCGCCGACGTCGCTGTCCGCGTGGACGACCTGCCGCTGGAGGTTCGACCGCTCGACCACGTCGTCGTCGGCGATGCCGAGTCTGCCGACGCCCGCCGCCGCGAGATACTGCACCGCCGGCGCGCCGAGGCCGCCGGCGCCGACCACAAGCACCGACCCGTCGAGCAGCGCCTGCTGGCCCGCCGGCCCCACCTCGTCGAGGATGATGTGCCGCGAGTAGCGGTCCAACTGGGTGGAGTCGAGCGCGAGTCCGCTCATACAGACCGATTCCGCGTGCGTGGGCATAAGCGCACGGACGGAGACCACCACCTACCGAGTTCCGTCCGGGAACGCCACCGTGGACGGTGTCGCCACCAGGACTAAGCCCCGCTGCGGAAACTCGGCTGTATGGACCTCCGCCGCAAACTGTCCCTGTCCGGGCTGGTCGCCGCGTCCGCGGCGTACGTCTTCACGGCTGTCGCGTTCACGGGCTCGTTACACTTCGGTCGGTTGGCTGCCTTCACCGCAGTGTTCCTCGTCGTCTTCCTCGGCTTCGAGCGGTTCGTCGGCTGGGCGGAGACGCTGGAGTAGCGATCCGCGGCGACGCCGGAATCGCGGAGCGGCGAAGCCGGCCGACTCCCAAGGTGCCTTGGGCGTTCAGGGCGTCCGTTCGAGCGTGCCGACGAACCGACGCTACCACCTCGCGAAGCGGCCGGACGGACTGCCCGACGACGACACCTTCGACCTCCGCGAAACCGAGGTCCCGGAGCCGGGGCCCGGCGAGGCGCTGGTGCGCCTGCTCTACCTCTCGGTCGACCCGTACATGCGCGACCGGATGCGCGCCGGCGAGTCGTACGCGGAGCCGTGGGACGTCGGCGGACCGCTGTACGGCGGCGCCGTCGGCGAAGTCGTCGAGTCGAACGGCGCCGGCTTCGACGCCGGCGACACCGTCGTCGCGGAGTTCCCGTGGGCGGAGTACGCGACGAAGCGCGGCGCCGACCTGACGCCGGTCGACACCGGCGCGCTCCCCGTGTCGACGGCGCTCGGCGTGCTCGGGATGCCGGGCCGCACCGCCTACTTCGGCGTCCGCGACGTCATCGAGCCGAGCGGCGACGACACGATGGTCGTCTCCGGCGCGGCGGGCGCCGTCGGCTCCGTCGCCGGCCAGCTCGGCGAACTCCAGGGCGCGGACGTCATCGGCGTCGCCGGCAGCGACGAGAAGGTCGACTGGCTCACCGACGACCTCGGATTCACCGCCGGCATCAACTACCAGGAGGAGGACGTCGCCGACCGGCTCGCCGAACTCGCCGACGGCGTCGACGCCTACTACGACAACGTCGGCGGCCCCGTCACCGACGCCGTGTTCCCGCAGCTCAACGTCGACGCCAGCGTCGGCATCTGCGGCCAGATCGCGCTGTACAACGACGAGTCCGTGCCGACCGGGCCGCGCAAACTCCCCGGGCTGGTGCAGACCCGCGCCCGCGTCGAGGGCTTCCTCGTCGGCGACTTCGCCCCGCGGTTCGAGCAGGCCACCGCCCACCTCGGCGAACTCGTCGCCGGCGGCGACCTCCAGTACCGCGAAACCGTCACCGAGGGGCTGGAGAACGCCCCAGACGCCTTCCGCGGACTGTTCGCGGGCGAGAACGTCGGAAAACAGCTCGTCGAAATCGCGGCGCCCGCCGAGGAGTAACGCCGTCGACTCGGCGGGCCGCCGCCGACGCGCTGCCGGCGACGCGCTGCCGCCGCCGACGCGCTGCCGGCGACGCGCTGCCGCCGACACGCCGCCGGCTGACGGAGCCGCGCGGTGGCTACGTGAACCGGACGCCGAGGTCGTCGAGGTCGTCGTTGTGCATCGCGACGGTGACGAGCAGCGGCGTCACGGATTCGACCTCGGCGGCGTTGTCGAGGCTGCCGGCGTCGAGCGCGCGCAGCCCCTCGATCTCTTCTGCGAGCCGGCGGACCGTGGCTTTCGCGTCCGCGTCGTCGGCGAGCAGCAGCGTGTCGACGCCGAGGGCCGCGTCGAGGTCGGCGAGCCGGCCCGCGGCGAGGTTGTGGAACGCGCCGACGACCGGGACGCGCTCCGGGACGGACTCGCGGACGAGCGCCGTGACGCTGCCGGCGCTCGGCGGGTGGTAGTGGAAGCCGTCGTCGCCGCGTTTCATGCCGGCCGCCGGCGTCACCACGACGTCGTCTTCCTCCAGCACGTCGGCGACGGCGTCGACCGTGTCCGCGACGTGGTACGGCGGGACGGCGAGCACGACGATTTCGGCGCGGTCCGCCGCCATCCTGTTCTCGAAGCCCTTGACGTCGGCGTCGCCGCCGCGGTCGGCGACCGTCTCCGCGTACGACTCCGCGGCGTCGCGCGCCTTCGCCGGGTCGCGCGACCCGACGAGCAGTTCGTGGTTCGTGTCTCGGCCCCACCGGAGCACCAGCCCCTCGCCGATGTCGCCCGTGCCGCCGAGCACTGCGATTCGCATGACTGTCTCTCCGGGTGAGCGCGGCGTAAGGCTTGCGTGACCGGCGGCGCCTGCCGGTCACGACCCCGGCTCGCGGGTACAGCGCGCGGTGACGCCGCCGTCGGCGGTGGCGTCGTCGCCGCCGGCCGCGGTGGCGGCGGTGGCGTCGCTGCGTCGTCGGCGTCAGCCGCGGCGGTAGACGAGCCAGTAGGCGAGAATCGGCGCGACTACCAGCATCGGGCCGACGGCGAGCAGCTGCGTCACGGCGTCCGGCGGCGCGAACCGGGCGCCGACGAGCAGCGCCAGCACGTCGAGCAGCGCGACGAACGTCACGAACCGCAGCAGGCGACCGTACCGCGACCGCGACTGCGACGCGCCGGGCGACGACTCGGAGGGTTCGGGCGCCTCGGGCGACCGCGACTCGTCCGTCACGGCCGCTCCAGCAGGTCGGGGAGGTCGTTCACGTCGTCGACGACGGCGCTCGCGCCGGCCGCGGCGTACTTGTCGCGGCCCTCGCGTCCGCGGAGGCCGCCGGTGAGGACGCCGACGCCGTAGTAGATGCGCTCGGGGTCGGCGGCGTCGGCGTTCACCGCGGTCCGGACGTCGTCGAGGGTGTCGCCGGCGAACGCGACCCGTTCGGCGCCGACGCGCTCGGCGAGCGTCGTCAGCGCCCGCGGGTGCGGCTTCCCCTCGTCCCAGTCGTCCATCGTGAACCGGCGGTCGTCGGGGACGTCGAGGCCGACGCGGTCGAGCGCGATGTCGGCCTCCGCGGCCGGTCGGCCGGTGAGCACGCACACCGGGAAGCGCTCCGTCAGGTCGTCGAGCGCCGCCGGGTCGGCAAGCACCGGCTCGTCGTTGATGAAGCCGGGCGCGTCGAACGGCGGGTCGCCGCCTTCGAGTTCGCGGTAGCGGTCGGCGCCGAGGTACAGCGCCTGAAACACGTCGCGGAGGCGGTTCGGCTGCCACTCCGATTCGACTTCGTTGGCCGCGTCGTCGCCGAGGGCGTCGCGGATGGCGGCGCGGGCGCCGGCCAGCCCGGTTCCGTTCGCGGCGACCGCGTCCGTGAACTCGTCGACGTCGGCGTCGAGGCCGCGGCGCCGGGCGAGCACGTACAGCGCGACGGCGTCGGTGAGCTCCCAGTCGTTGTTGAAGCCGCCGGCGTCCTTGAACGGCTGGAGCGCGTCCCGCGGCACCGTCTCCCCGTACACCCGGTCGACGGACTCGACGACGGCGCGACGATACGACTCCGCGACGTCGACGAGCACGCCGTCGACGTCCAGCACGACCGCGTCCACTCGCATACCGGGACAGGGGCGCCGCCGGGCTATGGGCGTTCCGACTCGTCAGCGCCCCCGGCGGCGCGGCCGTCCGGGTCGCGGGCGACGTGGACGGTGTCGCCGGGGACCGTCACGGGCGTCGCCGGCACCGCCGCCGGGTCGCCGCCGAGCGTCGTGAACAGGCAGGCGGCGTCGACCGCGCGGGCGACGGCGAGCAGCGGCCGGTGGAGCTCCGGCGGACAGTTCAGCGCGTAGACGGCGTCGACCCGGTAGACGTCGCCGGGGTCGTCCCGCGCCGCCGCGTCGACGACGTCGTCGACGACGAACCGGACCGAGTCGGGGACGTCCCGCGGCGCAACGTCGGTCGCGCGCGCGTCGACGCCGCGGTCCGCGAGCGCGGCCGCGACGCCCGGCCGGCGGCCGACGCCGACCTCACAGACCGACCGGTAGCGCGCCAGGAACTCCACGACGGCAGGGCGACTCGCGTCGGACACGGGCGGGAAACTTATTGCGGCCCCTCCCATAAGTCGTCTCATGCTCGTCGACATCGTGCCTGTCGGGGACGTCTCCGCCCGAGTGAAGCGGGAGGCGTCTGCGGCACTCCGCTCCGTGTACGACTGCGAGGTGACCGTACACGACGAGCAGAGCATCCCCGACGGCGCGTACGACCGGAGCCGAAACCAATACCGCGCCGAGCAGTTCATCGAACTGGTCTCGCGGGAGGGCACCGGCGAGAAGAACATCGGCATCACGCCGCAGGACCTCTACTACCGCCGCCGGAACTACGTGTTCGGCCTCGCGTACCTCAACGGCAACGGCTCCGTCATCTCCACGTACCGCCTGCAGACCTCCTCCGACGGCGGCGTCTCCACGAAGCCGTCCACCGAAGTGTTCTCCGACCGCGTCCGCAAGGAAATCGTCCACGAAATCGGCCACACCCTCGGACTCGAACACTGCGACAACAACAAGTGCGTCATGAGCTTCTCCCCGACGGTCCGCGAAGTCGACGTCAAAGAGGAGCACCTCTGTGGCACCTGCTCCCGCGAGTTCCGCTGACCCGCCGACAGCCCCGACGCTCCCCGCCGCAGTCCGCCTTTCCGGCTCCTCTCCCCGCTCGTTCCGCGGCACCGTCTGACGGTTCGTTTCTCCGGGTTCGTCGGCCGCGGGAACCGGCGAGTACCTATTTATCGCGCGAGCCGAGACGTACTGTCGATGTCAAGCGACACGGTCATCGACCTACTGCGGACGGCGTACGCCGACGAGATGGAGACGGTGATGAACTACCAGACGAACGCCATCATCCTCGACGGCGTCCGCGCCGAGGAGATCAAAGAGAGCCTTCAGGCCGACATTCAAGAGGAGCTCGGGCACGCCGAGCAGCTCGGACAGCGGCTCAAACAGCTCGACGCGCGGCCGCCGAGCTCCGCGGAGTTCACCGCGACCCAGGACTCGCTTCAGCCGCCGGCCGACTCCACCGACGTCCTCTCGGTCATCGAAGGCGTCCTCGACGCCGAAGAGGACGCGATTTCGACGTACCGCGCCATCATCGACGCCGCCGAAGAAGCCGACGACCCCGTCACCGAAGACCTCGCCGTCACCATCCTCAGCGACGAAGAGGCCCACCGAACCGAGTTCAAGGGCTTCAAGAAGGAGTACCGGAGCGACTGACGCCGCCGCTCTGAGACTGCGGCCGACGGCGGCGTCGACGCCGCGGGACCGTTCTCGAAGAACTGCTCGCCGTCCGTCTCGGGATTCTCGGAGCGGTGGCGCCGGCAGCCCGACGGTACCGGGCGCGGTGAATCATGACGGGGCAGCGAGACGAGGCGAAGCAGGTCCGAGGAGTGAGACGCGGCGAGTCGGGCTACGCGGAGTAGTAGTACTCGCCTTCGCGTTTCTGCTGGCGGTCGAGCTGCGAGCCGGGCTTGTTGATGCGCGGCCGGCCGGTGCGCTCGTCGCGGCGGAACGTGATGTCGAGGTCCGCGAGGAACTCGTTCATGCCGTCGCGCATCGGCTGGGGCGGCGACGCGTGCCCGTGGACTGCGGGCTCGCCGTCGAACACCATCAGCCGGTCGGCGAGCAGGTCGATCATGTAGATGTCGTGGTCGATGACCATGACGGTCGCGTCGTGGTTCTCGGCGTACCGCCGAATCGCGGTCGTCGCCTGGACGCGCTGTTCGACGTCCAGGTGCGCGGACGGCTCGTCGAGCAGGTACAGGTCGGCGTCCTTCGACAGGCACGCCGCGATGGCGACGCGCTGGCGTTCGCCGCCGGAGAGGTCGGTGAGGTTCTGCTCCATGATGGGGTTGAGCTGGAGCGGCCGCGCGACCTCGGTGTCCCAGTACGACGACCCGAACTCGTCGGTGATAGAGGAGAGGAACGCGTCGACCCGAATCGGCTGGTCGATCTCGATGTACTGCGGCTTGTACGCGATGTCGAGGTCGACGTCGAGTTCGCCCTCGTCCGGTTCGAGCTGCCCGGCGAACAGCTTCGCCATCGTCGACTTCCCGATGCCGTTCGGGCCGACGATGCCGAGCACCTCCGACTCGTAGACGGTGCCGCCGTCGACGTCGAGGCTGAACTCGCCGTCGCCGTACGACTTGTGGATGTCCGGGTACTCGAACAGCGTCTGGCCTTTCACGGACTCCCGCGGCGCGTGCTCCTCGAACGTGATGGCGTTCGGCCGAATCCGCATGTTCTCGTTGTCGAGGTAGCCTTTCAGGTACTCGTTGATGCCGTTCCGGACCGACTTCGGGTCCGTGACGACGCCGTACGCGCCGGGTTCGCCGTACGTGACGTGGAGCGTGTCCGCGAGCAGGTCGAGGATGGCGAGGTCGTGTTCGACCACCATCATCGACCGGTCGCCGTCCTCCGCGAGTTCGCGGATGAGCCGCGCCGCGGTCATGCGCTGACCGATGTCGAGGTACGGCGTGATTTCGTCGAGGAAGTAGAAGTCGACGTCGCGGGCGAGCGTCGCGGCGAGCGCGACGCGCTGGAGTTCGCCGCCGGAGATGGAGTCGATGTCCTGGTCCATCACCGGACCGATGTTCAGCCGTTCGACGAGCGAGTCGAGCGCGCCGCGCTCGTCCGTCCGCTCCAGCAGGTCGCGGGTGTTGCCGTCGAACTGCTTCGGAATCTGGTCGACGTACTGCGGCTTCCGCGCGACCTCGACGTCGCCGTCGATGACGCGCTCGATGTAGTTCTGCAGTTCGGTGCCGCGGAACCGGTCGAGGACGGCGTCCCAGTCTGGCTCGTCGTCGTGCCGGCCGAGGTTCGGGGTCAGCTCCCCGGAGAGCATCTTGACGGCCGTGGACTTCCCGATGCCGTTCGGCCCGAGGATGCCGGTCACCTGCCCGGTCTCCGGCACCGGCAGGCCGTACAGCGCGAACGCGTTCTCGCCGTAGCGGTGGACCGGTTCGTCCTCCAGTTCGGACGGCAGATTGATGATTTCGATGGCGTCGAACGGACACTTCTCGACGCAGATGCCGCAGGACTCGCCGAGGCAGATGTCCTCGGAGATGCGAATCTGGTCGGGGGCGCCGTCGTACGGTTCGTCGTCGCCGTAGAAGTCGCCGCGTTCGACGATGCAGTCCTTCCCGGTGCGGTTCGGCGGGCAGAAGTTCGCACACTCGTAGTTACACCGGTCGGGCTGACACCTGTCGAGGTCGACGACCGCGATGCTGTCGTCCGCCATGGTTACGCGTTGAGCGAGGAGGACAGCAGCACTGCGTACGAGATGAACCAGAGCGCGAACGTCATGAAGGCGACGTAGAGGTTGTCCTTCATGCCGAACTCTTCGACGTCGACGCCGATGAGCTTCAGGACGGGGAGCTCGACGAGCAGCGCCCCGGCGAGCACCCCGAGGTTGAGCCGGTTCGCCGCGGCGTCCGCGCCGATGCCGAACACGGTCGCGGAGACGAGCGCCGCGGCGATCCCGGCGAGGCACGCGACGGTGGTCACCGTCACCCCGCGCGCGTGGTCCGAGAGCCCCGAAGCGGTTTCCGTAGCCATACGAACCGGTCCGAGAGCCGCGGACAAAAGGGGTTCGCTTGGGTGCTCCCCCGCGGAGCGCGTCCGGGGTGGGAAATCCGTCAAGCTTTAAGCCGTTCACCCTGTTTCGTTTCGTAACGATGGCCGAAACCGACGAGGAGAGCCTCGACGAGCTGCCCCCCAGCGCCAAACTCGTGTTCAAGGTGCTGGAGTACAACGGCCCGCTGACCCAGAAGGGCATCGTCGAGGAGTCGATGCTCTCCGCTCGGACAGTGCGGTACGCCCTCGAACGGCTGGAGAACATCGGAATCGTCGACGAAGACGTCTACTTCGCCGACGCCCGGCAGAACCTCTACCAGCTGAACGGCGCCCAACAGCAACAGCAGGCCGAGGCCGACGGCGGCAGCGGCTCCGCGCCGACCGGGAACTCGAAGAGTTCCGACGACGGCACCGGCGCCTGCTGCGCGGAGTAACGGCGGCGCACTTCACTTCTCTCGGCTCTCCTCACACCGAGCGGCGGCGCTCACCGGAGCGATTTCCGCGAGCGATTTCCGCTGGGGAACGGTGCTGTCCGCCGCGGCCGTGGGCCGCGTGGTGGTCGGCTTACGCCGGGACGACGGTGATCGACTGCTTCCGGTCGATGGCGTCTTCGAGCTCCTCGGCGATGGCGGAGCCGCGGGACACCTGGATGTCGCCGCCGCGGCCGACCGTCGCCGTGAACAGGTACTCGCCGTCGGCGCGCACCTCGACGGTCTCGCCGACGTGTTCGTCCATCCGGATGACGACGTGCCGGTTCGTGATTTCGGGCTGCACCGTCGTGCCCTGCGGCTTCGGCGTCGCCGCCGGCTCGCCGCCGGCGGAGCCGCCCGCCCCGCTCGCGCCGCCTCCGCCGCCCGCGCCGCCGTCGAAGCCTGACGGCTTCTCGGCGTGGGTGCGGACGTCGATGTCGATGCCGAGCCGGTTTTCGATGTCGGTGATGCGGCCGCCGCCCTTCCCGATGACGTAGCTGATGTCGTCCTCTTCGACGTAGACGACGGCGTCGTTCTGGCCCTGCAGTTCGACGTCGACGTGGCCGCGGGCGACCGACTGGATTTCGCGCTCGATCTCCTTTTTCGCGAGGCGGCCGACGCCCGACTCGGACGCCTCCGTCTCGTCGCCGAGCGGCACCGTGACGACCTGGTTGTTGAAGGTGTAGATTTCGAACTCCGGCGTCCCGGTCTCGAAGTCGACGACCTGGATGACTGGCCGGGAGAGGTCCTCCGCGGTCAGCCCCTCCGGCACCTTCACCTGCGTCGTCACGTCGTACACCGTGTCGACTTCGCCGGCCTCGATGAACACGACGGTGTCGACGACCTGCGGGATCATGCCGAGTTCGACGCGGCCGACGAGCCGCTGGAGCGCGTCGATGGCGCGGGTGGCGTGGGTGACGCCGACCATGCCGACGCCGGCGAGCCGCATGTCCGCGAACACCTCGAAGTCGTGGGTCTTCCGCACCTCGTCGTACACCGTGTAGTCGGGGCGGACGAGCAGCAGCGAGTCGGCGGTGTTCGCCATGTCGCCGCCGAGCGCCGTGTACTGCGTGATGTCGTCGGAGACCTGGAGGTCGCGCGGCTTCTCCATCGTCTTGACGGCGTAGTCGTTCTCGTTGAGGAACTCGGCGACGGCCTGCGCGAACGTCGACTTCCCGGCGCCGGGCGCCCCCGAGATGAGGACGCCGCGCTGGCGTTCGAGGAAGCGCTCGCGGAGCTCGTCGGCGAAGTCGTAGTCGTCGAGCGTCGTCTTGACGACCGGCCGGACCGCCGTGATTTCGATGGCGTCCGCGAACGGCGGCCGCGCCACGGCGATGCGGTAGTTCCGGTACTGGACGATGGTCATCCCGGGCTCGGACAGCTCGATGAACCCTTGCGAGGACGACCGCGCGGTCGCCTCGATGCCGTCGGCCCACTCCGCCATCTGCGCCTCGTCGGACACCTCGTCGGCGATGGCTTCGTACCGCATCTCGCCGATGTCGCCGCGTTTCGCCTTCGGGCGCGTCCCGGTTTTCAGGTGGACGGACATCGTGTCCTCGGTGAAGAACTCCTCGATGGCGAGCCCCTCGTCGGTGTCGCCGCGGGCGACCGGTTCGACGTACTCGACGGCGAGCCCCTTCGCTTTCGACGTCTCAGCCTGCACGAAGTCGGAGGTGAGAAGCGTCGCGTCGCGCTCGGCGGCGAGGTCGCGGATGAGCGCGTCGATGTCGCCCTCGCCGGCGCCCTCCTGCTCTGCGACGCTCGGCCGTCGGCCGACGAACTCGGCCGTGACGACCCCTTCGGCGTCGTACTCCGCGATTCGCTGCAGTTCTGCGAGGCCGTCCCAGCCGGTGTCTCTGCCCGCGTTCGCCTGTGCTTCCAGTTCGCTCACGACCGCCTCCGGGACGTACACCGTCGCGTCCTCGTAGGTACCCGCTTCGATCCGGTCGGAGACGCGGCCGTCGATGACCGCGCTCGTGTCCGGTACGACGTTCATACACCCAGTCGGGGGCGGAGCCGTTTAAGGGTACTTCCGTCCGGCCGCGAAAACCGTGAGACGAAACCGGGCTCGGCGGCCGCGGCAGTCACGTCGGCCGCGTCGACTGCGTCAGCCGCGCGGGCCGCACCGGCCGCGCCGGCTGTCGACACTCCGCGGGCGTCGACGCGGTCGGTGTCGCCGCCGACAGCCGAAGTTAAGCCGCCGGCGGCCCGCCGTTCACGCATGACAGACGCTGCGGACGACGCTGCCGACGCTGCCGACGTCGAGGACGCGGACGCCGACGCGGACCGGCGGGACGAGGTGACGGCGCTCACCCGTCGCCTCGTGGAGACGCCGAGCCACGAAGACGAGGCCGCCGCCGGCGACGAAATCGAGTCGTGGCTCCGCGAGCACACCGACGCCGACGTGACCCGCGACCGCCACGGCAACGTCGTCGCGCGGCGCGGCGACCCGGACGCGCAGTCGGTGGCGCTCGTCGGGCACCACGACGTCGTCCCGCCGGGCGACCCGCAGGTCACCGACGACGGCGAGTACGTCGTCGAGGAGCGCGACGGCCGGCTGTACGGCCGCGGCACCGCGGACATGAAAGGCGCCGTCGCCGCGTCGATGCTGGCGTTCCGCGACGCCGACCTTCCGGGCGGCGCCGGCGACCCGGCGGTCGAACTGGTGTTCGCGTCGTTCGTCGGCGAGGAGGTCGGCGGCGTCGGCGCCCGCGGCGCCATCGAGGACAGCTTCGCGCCCGAGTTCGCGGTCGTCGGCGAGGGGTCGACGAACTACTCGGCGGACGGCGTCACCGACGTCGTCGTCGCCCACAAGGGGCGGCGGGCGTCGACGCTCGTCGCTTCCGGGGCGAACGCGCACGCCAGCGAGCCGGAGAACGGCGTCAACGCCGTGTACCGCGCCTGCGACGCCGTCGACGTCGTCCGCGACCTCGCGTTCCCGGCGACGGACGTGTTCGGCGAGTCGCTGCGCGGCAGCGTCGCGGTCACCGAAATCGACGGCGGATCGGCGTGGAACGTCGTCCCCGACGAGTGCGAGGTGACGGTGGACGAGCGCACCGTTCCCGGCGAGCGCGCGGACCTCGGCCGCGTCGAGGACGTCGACGGCGTGGAGTGGCGCGTCGACCAGGACCTGCCGCCGATGGCGTGCGACGACGACGAGTTCGCGGAGGCGGTGCTCGCCGCGGCCCGCGACGCTCAGGCCGGCGACCCGGCGCACGTCGTGAAGCCGCACGCCACCGACGCCGGCTGGCTCGCGGACGCCGGGACGACCTGCGTCGTCTGCGGCGCCTCCGAGCCCGGCGAGGCACACACCGACACCGAGAGCGTCAGCATCGACGTGCTGGCGCGCTGTTACCGCATCTACCGCGGGGTCGCCGAGACCGCCACGGCGTTCCTCGACTGAGCCGCCCAGCGGTCAGCGCCGTAGCCGCCGCGTCGGCGTCGCTTCGAAGTGCTTAACAGCGCGCCGCCGGTACGGTCGACAACTCGCTGGTACGTGGGCCGCCAGTGGGCACCCGGTTCGTCCGGGACGAAATGTGGCCGGCCGGGGTTCCCGGCGCGGCTGAATCGCAAGCGCCCGCGGAGACAACCAATGGCACGAAGCTTCTACTCCCACATCAAGGAGGCTTGGCGGAACCCGGACGACGGGAAGCTCGCCGAGCTGCAGTGGCAGCGAAAACAGGAGTGGCGCGACGAGGGCGCCATCGTCCGCATCGACCGGCCGACGCGGCTGGACAAGGCGCGCGAACTCGGCTACAAGGCCAAGCAGGGCGTCGTTATGACGCGCGTGTCCGTCCGGAAGGGCGGGGCGCGCAAGCAGCGCTTCAAGGCCGGTCGCCGGTCGAAGCGCCAGGGCGTGAACCGGCTCGGCCGCCGGAAGTCCATCCAGCGCATCGGCGAGGAGCGCGTCTCGCGGAAGTACCCGAACCTCCGCGTGCTCGCCTCCTACCCGGTCGGGCAGGACGGCTCGCAGAAGTGGTTCGAAGTGGTGCTCATCGACCCCGAGCACCCCGCGATTCAGAGCGACGACGAGCTGAACTGGATCTGCGACGACAGCCAGAAGGGCCGCGCGTTCCGCGGCCTCACGAACGCCGGCTCGGACAACCGCGGCCTCAACAACCGCGGTAAGGGCGCCGAGAAGACGCGGCCGTCCGTGTCCGCCGGCGACCGCGGCGGCAAGTAGCCGCGCGGGAGCCGCCTTCGCGACCCCGTTTCTTTCGTTTTTTCACGCCGCCGGTCAGCGCCGGCTGTCTCCGGGTTCGACTCGCAGTGTCTCGTTTCGCCCCGCAGCGGTCCGGTTCGGTCCGCAGCAGCTTGGCTCGTCGGAACGCCTCACCCTCCCCAGCCGGTTCGCGCAGCGCTCGCGTCGCTCCCGCCGCGCTCACCCCTCGCGCGAGGCCGGCGCGGACGGAGCCGCGCCGGCGCGCGCCACCGACGTCGTCGAAGCTGACGCCAACAGCCGAACCGGTCAGTAGTCGCCGAGCCGGGACTGGCCGTCGCCGCCGTCGCCGGCGGGACCGACGCCGGCGAGCGCGGCGGCCTGCCGGATGGTCTCCTGGAACGTCTCCTCCTGGCTGCGGTCGTACAGCGTCGCCGCCGGGTGGACGCAGACCAGGAGCCGGTGGGTCGTGTCGCCGACGCGGGCGTCGAAGACGTCGCCGGCTTCGGAGGTGACGGCGACCGACCGGTCGAGCAGGTGCTCTGACGGGACTTTGCCGAGCGTCACCACCAGCTCCGGGTCGAGCCGGCGGAGCTCCTCGGCGAGGTAGCCGCGGCAGTTCGATAGCTCCTCGGTCGTCGGGTCGCGGTTCTCCGGCGGCCGGCACCGGACGCAGTTCGTGATGCGGACGTCGCGGCGGGCGAGGCCGGCGTCGCGGAGCGCGTCGTCGAGGACGGTGCCGGAGCGGCCGACGAACGGCTCCCCCTGTTCGTCCTCGTTCGCGCCCGGGGCTTCGCCGACGAACACGAGGTCGGCGTCGACCGGGCCGGTGCCGTTGACGATGCGGCTCCGCGAGTCGACGAGCGCCGGGCAGCGCTTGCAGTCGGCGACGCAGAGCTCCGCGTCGAGCGAATCGCTCATACCGGGGACGCGTCCCGGGGGGAGTTACCGCTTTCCGTCCCGGGCCGCCCGGCGGGTCGCCGTCGCCGCGGCTCAGCCGAGCAGGTCCCGGCCGCCGCGGGCGGCGAGTCGCGCGACGCGGAGCGGTTCGGGTCGGCGCTGCCCGGCCGGCGTCAGTTCGGCGACGACCCGCCGCGCCTCGTCGTCGCCGCAGCCGACGGCCCGCACCCACAGCGCGGCCGAGCCCTCGTCGCCGCCGTCGACGTCGTCATCGACGCTGACCCGGACGCGGGGCGGAAGCGCCTCGTACACCCCGAGCCGGCGGCGGAGCGCGTCGCCGGAGAAGTGCTCGCGGAGCGCGGGCGCGAGGCCGGCGCTCGCCTCGAACGACACCGACAGCACCGGCCGGTCGACGGCCTCGTGGACGGCGGCGAGGTCGACGACGTTGAACCACGCCGGCGCGACGCCGGCGACGAGCACGAACTGGACGTCTTCGCGGCCCAGCCGCTCGAAGCAGTCGACGACTGCGGCGGTGGCGTCGGTGCCGCCGACGGTGCAGCGAGAAAACGAGAGTCCGTCGAGCACGCGGTCGGCCCGGACGAGCGCGCCCGCGACCGCGGCGTCAGCGCCGGAGCCGTCGGCGTCCGCGGAGTCGGCGGTTTCGGCGGATTCGTCGGCGCCGCTCGGTGCGGAGACGGAGACACCGAGCGTCCGTGCGCCGGGTTTCACGTCAGCGCAGGGTCAGCGGTCGTCCGCGCCCTTGATGTCCTCTAGCTTGTCCAGGAGTTCGTCGTTCGACGCTCCGATTTCGAACTCGACGTCGCCGTCGTGTTCGGCTTCGCCGGCGTTCAGCGTGTCGCCGTCCTCCAGGTCCGAGTCGAGTTCTTGGTTCTCCTGCTCGGATTCATCGTAACTCCCAAAGCCCATACACGAGATACTTACCGGTTCCCACTGAAAAACCTGGGGGTGAATTTCGCCGGAACCTCCGCCGAATCAGCCGTAGACCCGGACCGCGTCCGGTGCCCCGCCGGAATCGGCGGCGCCCGCGCGGCCACCGGAGACTGCCGTCTGGGGCGGCTTTTTCCGCCCGCGGCCCGACCCGCCGCACATGGACTTCGTTACGGTCACAGCGGCCGCTGAGGAGTTCACCTGCAACGCCTACTTCGTGGACGGCGACAGCCCCGCGCTGGTCGACGCCGGCGCGATGCCGGGCGTCGAGGATGTCGTGGCGGAGCACACGTCGTCGCTCGACCGGGTCGCGCTCACCCATCAGCACCACGACCACGTCGACGAACTCGGCGCGGTGCTCGACGCCTTCGACGACCCGGAGCTCGCCGCATACGCCGAACACGCCCGCCGCGACCGCGCGCTGTCGGACGGCGACGAGGTCGTCCTCGGCGACGAGACCTTCGAGGTCGTGTACACGCCGGGCCACGCGACGGACCACGTCGCGTTCGTCGGCGACACCGTGCTGTTCTCGGGCGACGTCGTCGTCTACAACGACGGCGCGTTCGACGACGGCTCGTTCGGCCGCACCGACATGCCTGGGCAGAGCCGCGAACGGCTCACCGAGAGCCTCCGGACCCTGCTCGACCGACTCCCCGAGTCGGTGACGTCGATGTACGCCGGCCACGGCGACCCGTTCCACGCCACCGACGACGAGTCCGTCCACGACGTCGTCGAGCGCGCGCTCGAACGCGCCGAGCGGCGGGAACCGAAATACCCGGAGGAGTAGCCGGCGGCGTCGAGCGCGAATGCTCGCCGTGATGCAGAACGGACTGAGTTCGCGGCGCGCGAGACGGCGCCGCCGCTCTCCGGTCGTCGTCGACTGAAAAAGCGGGAGGCGTTATGCCGTCCGCGGTTCTTTCGCTTTCGGCCGGAGGTTCCCGTAGCCGCACTTCCGGCAGCGGTCGGCTCGCTGCGGGTTGCGGGCGTTACACCGCATGCAGATGAGCTTTTCCAGGTTGCGGCGTTCGGCCGCGTCGAAGCTTGCCATGTGTGGATACAGCGGACGGCCCCGTGTTAACGGTTGCGAGTCGCCGTCCCGGTTCCGCGACCGACGGTTCACCCGGAGGTGACGGTTCTACGGCCCGCAGAATCCGTGGTGTCGCGGCGGCCGTCAGTTCAGGCGCTGGCCTGCGCGAGCGCGTCCTCGATGTCGTCGCGCTGAGTCACGCCGACGAACCGCTCGACGACGCCGTCGTCGTTCTCGACGATGAGCGTCGGGAGCGAGCGGACGGAGTACTGGTTCGCGACGTCCTGGTTCTCCTCGACGTCGACCTTCTCGAAGCTGACGTCCGGGTAGTCGGCTTCGAGCTCCTCGAGGATCGGGTCCTGGGTCTTACACGGGCCGCACCAGTCCGCGTAGAAGTCTTTGAGTCGGACGGTCATTCCGACCGCGAATAGCCGCGGCCCGCGCATAAGGGTTACTCACTCGGCGCTCTCCGCCGCCGCTGCCCGGAGCGAAAGGCTTAGGCGGCCGACTCACGACGACACGGACATGAGCAGCGGCCAGAACAGCGGCGGGCTGATGTCCAGCGCGGGACTCGTCCGCTACTTCGACGCCGAGGACCGGAACGCCATCCGTATCGACCCGAAGACCGTCGTCACCGCCGGCGTCCTGTTCGGAATCCTCGTTCTCATCCTGAACTTCGCCATCTAACTCGGCCGGCGTGCCGGCTCGCAGTTCTCGCGGAACGACAGCTTTTCACGACAGCGACGCCCAAACCGGACCATGAAAGCCGGCGTTATCGCCGTGCAGGGCGACGTCTCCGAGCACGCCGACGCGATTCGACGCGCCGCGGCGAGCCACGGCGTCGACGCCGACGTCGTCGAGATACGCGACTCCGGCGTCGTCCCGGACTGCGACGCGCTGCTGCTGCCGGGCGGCGAGTCGACCACCATCTCGCGGCTGCTCCACGAGGAGGGGATCGACGAGGAAATCGTCGCGCACGTCCGTGACGGGAATCCGGTGCTTGCGACCTGCGCCGGGCTCATCGTCGCCTCCCGCGACGCGAAAGACGACCGCGTCAGAACGCTCGACCTCGTCGACGTCACCGTCGACCGGAACGCGTTCGGGCGGCAGGCGGACAGCTTCGAGGCGCCGCTCGACGTCGACGGGCTGGACGAGCCGTTCCCGGCGGTGTTCATCCGCGCGCCCGTCATCGACGACGTCGGCGCCGACGTCGACGTGCTCGCGACCTGGGACGACGACCCGGTCGCGGTGCGGCAGGGCCCGGTTGTCGCGACGTCGTTCCACCCGGAGCTCACCGACGACGACCGGATTCACGACCTCGCGTTCTTCCGGCAGGAGTACGCCGACGCGGACGCTGACACCGACGCCAACGTCGACGGCGTCGACGGGGAGGTGTCGGCGTGACCGACGACGACGCCGCCGCGACCGACCCGGAGCGGCTCGTCCCGGACGACGCCGTCCTCGACGAGCTGTTCGCGACCATCGAACAGCGGAAAGCCGACCTCCCGGACGACTCGTACACCGCGTCGCTGTTCACCCACGAGAAGGGCGAGGACGCCGCGCTCGAGAAGCTCGGCGAAGAGGCGACGGAGACGATTCTCGCCGCGAAGAACGGCGACTCAGACGCGCTCGCCGCGGAGTCCGCCGACCTCGTCTATCACCTGCTGGTCGTCCTCGCGATGAACGACATCGACGTCGCGGACCTCCGGGCGGAGCTGCGGTCGCGGTTCTGACCGACGGGCCGACGCCGGTGTACCCCGTTCGGAGCAGCCGGTAGTGCCGGAATGGACGCCTACTTACCGGGCCGCGGCCTACGGTGCAGTATGACAGAGGCGGACGTCGTCGTCGTGGACTACGGGCTCGGGAACCTCCGCAGCGTCACGCGCGGGCTCGAGCGCGCAGGCGCGAACACGACCATCACCGACGACCCGTCGGCGTTCGCGGCCGCCGACGGCGTCGTGCTCCCGGGCGTCGGGGCGTTTCGCGAAGGGATGGAGAACGCCGGCCCGTACCGCGACGCGCTCGTCGAACACGCCGAGGCGGGGCGGCCGCTGTTCGGCATCTGTCTCGGCATGCAGATGCTTCTCACGTCCAGCGAGGAGGCGACGCGCGCCGGTCAGGGCGACGTCGACGGCCTGGACCTCATCCCGGGGACGAACGTCCGGTTCACCGACGCGCCGAAGGTGCCGCACATGGGCTGGAACGAACTCGACGTCGAACGCGAGCACCCCCTCGTCGACGGCGTCGACGGCGAGTACGCCTACTTCGTCCACTCGTACTACGCGGTCCCGGACGACGACGACGCGGTGGTCGCGTCCACCGAGTACGGGGAACGGTTCCCGGCTATCGTCGCCAACGACGACGGGAACGTGTTCGGAACGCAGTTCCACCCCGAGAAGTCCGGCGAGACCGGGCTCCGAATCCTCCAGAACTTCGTCGACTACTGCGCCGACCGCTGAACGACCTGTTACACCCGAGGGCTTAACCGCGCCGGCGTCGCACCGCGGAGCATGCAGGCCGTCACACTCGGGCCCGCCGGAACGTATTCGCACCGCGCAGCCACGGCTGTCGCCGACGACGTTCAGTTCCGCGAGTCAGTCACGGCCATCGTCGACGCCGTCGCGGACGGCTCGTTCGCCCGCGGCGTCGTCCCGGTCGAAAACAGCATCGAGGGGAGCGTCACCGAGAGCCTCGACGCGCTGACGGACACGGACGTCGCGGTCGTCCGGGAGCTCGTGACGCCGATTCGGCACGCGCTGCTCGCGCAGTCACAGGACTTCTCCGTGGTCGCGTCGCACTCGCAGGCGCTGGCGCAGTGCCGCGAGTTCCTCGAACGGGAGTACCCGGACCTGCAGCGCGAGGCGGTCGCCTCGACGGCGCGCGGCGTCGAACGCGCCCGCGAGGACCCGTCGGTCGCCGGAATCGGCCACCCGGCGAACGCGGAACCGGTCACCGCGGGCGACGGCGAGCCCGCCGGAGCGGACGTGACGCTGCAAGTAATCGCCGAGGACATCCAGGCGCAGTCGTCGAACGCGACGCGGTTCCTCGTCGTCGCGCCGGTCGACGAGCGGTCCGAAAGCGGCGGGAAGACGTCGCTCGTCGTCTACCCGAGCGCGAACTACCCGGGGCTGCTGCTGGAGATTCTGGAGGCGTTCGCCGACCGCGACATCAACCTCACCCGGATCGAGTCGCGGCCGAGCGGCAACCGCCTCGGCGACTACCTGTTCCACCTCGACATCGAAGCGGGGCTGTTCGAAGACCGGACGAAGGCGGCCGTCGACGAGGTCGAACGGCTCGCCGACGACGGCTGGGTGAAGGTACTCGGGTCGTACGACACCGAACACGTCGTGAACTGAGGGCGAACAGGCGGCACGCCGAACGGCAGAATCTACCCCGTTCTTTCCGCTCCGCGGCGGCTGTGCCGCACAGCCGCTGACCGCCGCGGCCGACTCGTCACATGCGCCGTCTGGCCGCGGCTCCCTATTTGAACGTTCGCCGCGGAGAAACAGTCGTCTGCCCGGCGACAAGATTCATGCTGTTCGACGACGGACGTCC
This sequence comes from Halobaculum sp. D14, assembly GCF_051195135.1. Taxonomy (NCBI): domain Archaea; kingdom Methanobacteriati; phylum Methanobacteriota; class Halobacteria; order Halobacteriales; family Haloferacaceae; genus Halobaculum; species Halobaculum sp. D14. The sequence continues at coordinate 473,380 of NZ_JBNTKA010000002.1, forward strand.
GGATATGCCGCGGAAGAACCCGTTCGAGGACCTCGACGAGATGTTCGACCGGATGAACAGTGAACTGCAGGAACTGGGTCGACAGTTCGACGGCGAGTTCGGCGCCGGCGTCGACGTCGACGTCGCGGAAACGGACGACGACGTCGTCGTCACCGCGGACCTCCCCGGGTTCGACGCCGACGACATCGAGGTGAGCGTCGCCGACCGCGAACTCAGTCTCTCGGCGGAACACGAACAGCGCCGCGAGGAAGAGCGCGACGAGGAGACGCACTACCACCTCCGGGAACGGTCGACACAGAGCGTCACGCGCCGCCTCCGGCTTCCCGCCGAGGTGAACGAGACGGAGGCGACCGCGGAGTTCGAAAACGGCGTGCTGACGGTCACGCTCCCGAAAGTCAGCGACGGCGCCGGCGGAACCAGCATCGACGTCGAGTAGCGACGTCCCGGACAGCGAACCGCCATTTATCAGAAAGTCGGTTATTTAGTATGCGCGGTAGTGCTTCTGAAATACCATCGAGCGTGCTATCGGCTACCAACTGTTCATCTATATTTAATATCTGAGGGCGCCTCTGTGGGTCTCGGTGATACTGATGACTCACATTACTCCCTTCGACGACGTGAACCGGATGCTCGACCGCATGTCCCGGCAGTTCGACGACATGGGCTGGGGCGACGGCTTCGAGTCGATGCGCCGCGGGCACGTCGACGTGGACGTCGCCGACTACGACGACGAACTCGTCGTCGTCGCGGACCTCCCCGGGTTCGACAAGTCCGACGTCGACCTGACGGTCCGCGAGGACGTCCTCACCATCCGGGCGGACCGGACGCTCGACCGCAGCAGCGGCACGTCCGAGGGGGACGACAGCGATGCGTACGTGCGCCGCGAGCGCCGCAGCGAGTCGCTCCGACGCAGCATCCGCCTCCCGGCGCCCATCGACGAGGACGCGACGACCGCGACGTACACGAACGGCGTGCTGACCGTCACGCTCCCCAAACGCGACGTCGACGGGGACGCCCACCACATCGACGTCAACTGAGACGGCCGCGACCGGCCCGGCGCGCGTGAGAACGCTCGTCTCGTCTCTCGCCTCGTCTCCGGTACCGTATCAGTGCACGGTGCGGTGCCGGTGAATCCGTATCGCTCGGCCGACCTGACGTGACCGCACGCTCTCGCTTCCGTCCCCCTCATTCCTCCGTCTCCTCCAACTCTCGTCTATTCCTGGCGGAGTGCGCTCCGACCCAGTCGGCGACCCCCGGCTAAATCGGTGCCTCGTGACCTACTCGGACGACACGATTGCGTCGACGACGCGGTCGACCGCCGCTCGCCACCCGTCGGGGAGCGCACCGCCGCGTTTCGGCGGGTCGACGTCGAGCGTCACGGCGTCGTACGTCACGGCCGGGAACGTCCGTGCGACGCGGTCTCCGACGAACGTCGCGTTCCGCCGCTTCGTGCTCACGCCGCCCCGCTGAAGGTCGTAGTACCGCGTGAACACCTGGACGATTCGGACATCGTCGCCGCCCCCGAGGTCGCCGTCGGCGAGGTTCCGGAACAGTTTCACCGTGTTGTTCGCCGGGTCGGCGCGCCGCCACTCCAGTTCGACGAGCACCAGCGACGAGTCCCCGCCTTCGTCCTCGTGCCCGTCTCCACCTCGATTCTCGTCTCCGTGGACGCCGGCGACGTCGACCGGGGTTCCGCCGACGTCGTACTCGGTCCGCCAGTCGACGGCGGGCCGCGCGTCTGCGAGTCGCTCGCGGATCCGCGTCTGCACGCGCACCGCGGCGTGGCCCATGAGCTGCGGCTCGCGGCCGACCCCGAAAAACGCGTCGCTCCCGGCGGTCGCGCCGCCGCCCGAACCGCGTGAGCGTCCGCGGCGGACGCGGCCGGCTTACTCCTCGATGTCGATGGCCGGCCGCCCCGGCTCCGCTTTTCGCGCGACGTCGTCGTCGGCGTTCTCGGCGCGGAGCACCCGGACCGGCGCGTCGAACTCGCGTTCGACCAGCCACGCGGCCTCCTCCAGCGCCTCGTGTTCGCGTTCGGGCGGCAGCGCCGGCTGCAGCGCCTCACGTTCCGCCTGCAGGTCCTGGCCGTAGGAGGCGGCGTCGTCGCCCTGTTCGCGGATTTCCGGCTCCTGCATCAGCTCGGAGATGAGGTTGTCGGCGTCGCTCTCCATCGCGAGCTCCAGCGCGCGGTGCTTCCACTCGGGCGCGACGACGACGTCGATGCGTTCGGGGTCGTCGATGCCGGCGACGTCGATGATCTGCCGGACGTCCTCGCGGGTGTTCTCGACGAGGCGGCGCCGCTCGTCCGCCCCGGAGACGTCGGTCTGCGGTTCGGGCCACGCCGCGTCGACGACGAGGCCGTCGCCGCCGAGTTCGTCGTACAGCTCCTCGGAGAGATGCGGCGTCACCGGCGCCAGCAGCTTCACGGCCGTCTCCAGGCCGCGCTGCATCGTTTCGGCGTGGACGCCGTCGGCTCCGTCCGCCTCGCCGCCGGCGTACTCGCGGTAGTTCCGGAGCGTGTTCACCAGCCCCTGCGCCTCCCGCAGCGCCGTGTTGAACGTCAGGTCGTCGTAGTGCGACGTGGCGACGTCGACCGCGGCGTCCGTCTCGCTGCTGACGTAGTCGGCGACCGCGTCGGCGTCGCCGTCGGCCGCGTCCGGGTCGAACGACTCCACGGTCTCTTTCAGCCGCGCGAGGAACCGGTTCGTCGACCGGACGCCCTCCTCGGACCAGTCGAACGCCCGCTCCGGCTGGGCGGCCTCCATGATGAACAGCCGCGCCGTGTCCGCGCCGTACTCCTCGACGATGCGCTGGGGGGAGACGACGTTCCCTTTCGACTTCGACATCTTCTCGCCCTCCAACTGCACCATCCCCTGCGCGAGCAGGTTCGTGAACGGCTCGCGGTGCTCGAGCATGTCCATGTCGGCGACGACCTTCGTGATGAACCGGCTGTACAGCAGGTGCATCACGGCGTGTTCGATGCCGCCGACGTACTGGTCGACCGGCATCCAGTCGTTCGCGCGCTCGACGTCGAACGGCGCGTCCGCCAGGTCCGGCGAGACGTACCGCAGGAAGTACCACGACGAGTCGACGAACGTGTCCATCGTGTCCGTGTCGCGGACCGCGTCGCCGCCGCAGTCCGGGCACGTCGTCTGCTTCCACTCCTCGGCGGCGTCCAGCGGGTTCCCGGTCGTGTTGATGAACTCCGGCAGCTCCACCGGCAGGTCCTCGTCGGGCACCATCACGGGGCCGCAGTCGTCACAGTGCACCACCGGAATCGGGGTGCCCCAGTAGCGCTGCCGCGAGATGCCCCAGTCGCGGAGCCGGTACTGCGTGTGGAACTCGGCGGAGTCGATGTCGGCGGTCAGCGCTTCGCGGGCCGCCGCGGAGTCGAGGCCGTCGTACTCGCCGCTGTTGACGAGGACGCCGTCCTCCGTGTACGCCGCATCGCTCACGTCCGGCGCCTCGGGTTCCTCGTCGCCGTCGGACGGTTCCGGCGCGACGACCGGCCGGATGTCGACGCCCATCTTCTCGGCGAAGTCGTGGTCGCGGGTGTCGTGTGCGGGGACGCCCATCAGCGCGCCCGTCCCGACGTCCGACAGCACGAAGTCCGCGACGAACACCGGGACCTCCTCGCCGGTCGCCGGGTTCGTCGCGGTCAGCCCCGTCTCGACGCCGTTCGGCTCGTCGCCGTCCGGATCCGCTTCCTCCTCGACGAACTCCCGCACCGCGTCGTCCTCGTCGGCGAGCTCCTGCGAGATGGGGTGGTCCGGCGCCAGCGCGAAGAACGTCGCGCCGTAGATGGTGTCGAGCCGCGTCGTGAACGCCGTCACCGACCCGTAGCTCCGCTGCTCCTCGCTCGCCCCCGAGGCGTCGGCCGCGTGGACCTCGAAGTCGACGTGCGACCCCTCCTGCCGGCCGATCCAGTTGCGCTGCATCTGCCGGACGCTGTCGGGCCAGCCGTCCAGGTCGTCGATGTCGTCGAGCAGCTCGTCGGCGTACTCCGTGATCTTCAGGAACCACTGCTCCAGTTCGCGCTCCTCGACGGGCGTGTCACACCGCCAGCACAGCTCGTCGTCGCCTTCGACCTGTTCGTCCGCCAGCACCGTCTCGCAGGAGGGACACCAGTTCACGTCGGCGGACTCGCGCTCCACCAGCCCCTCGTCGTGGAAGCGGCTGAACAGCCACTGGTTCCACCGGTAGTACTCCGGGGTGCAGGTGGTGACTTCGCGGTCCCAGTCGTAGCCGAACCCCATCGACTCCATCTGCCCGCGCATCGTGTCGATGCAGTCGAGCGTCCAGTCGCGCGGGTTCGTGTCGCGCTCCTTCGCGGCGTTCTCGGCGGGCAGGCCGAACGCGTCCCACCCCATCGGGTGGAGCACGTCGTCGCCGGCCATCCGGCGGAACCGGGCGTACGCGTCGGTGATGGTGTAGTTCCGGACGTGGCCCATGTGGAGCTGGCCGGACGGGTACGGGTACATCCCAAGGACGTACGTCGGGTCCGACACGTCGTCCGGCGTGCGGTACGCGTCCGCGTCGTCCCACGCGGCCTGCCAGCGTCGCTCGACCGCCGCGTGGTCGTATCCCTCCTCGGACATTCTCTTGTGGACACGTCGTCCGCTTCGGCCCATATCCCTTTCCATCCGACTGAGCCGCCGCGTGCGGCGAGCGGCCCGGCCGGCTCAGTCGTGGAGGCCCAGCAGGTCGAACTCGTAGCCGTTGCCGCGCTCGTCGGCGTGCTCGTAGACGACGTGGGCCGCGGCGACGTCCTGAATCGCGAGGCCGGTCGAGTCGAACACGGTGATGCCGTCGTCGCTGGTGCGGCCGACGCGGTCGCCGACCACGATTTCGCCGATGGCGCCGTGGATGTCGTCGTCGGTCAGGACGCCCTCGGCGTACGGGACGTTGATTTCGCCGCTGTGGGTGGTCTGCTCGTGGTCGTCGATGACGATTTTCGCGTCGAGCAGCACGTCGTTCGCGAGTTCGTGTTTCCCGGCGGCGTCGGCGCCCATCGCGTTGATGTGGGTGTGGTCGCCGACCATGTCGCGGAGCACGACCGGGTCTTCGACTGGCGTCACCGTCGACAGGACGTCACAGCCCGCTGCCTCCGCGACGCTCCCGGCGCGGACGTCGAAGCGGTCTTCGAACGCCTCGATGAAGTCGGCGACGCGCTCCTCGTCGAGGTCGGAGACGACGACCTGTTCGATGTCGCGGACGGTCGCGATGGCTTCCAGTTGCGTGTACGACTGGACGCCGGCGCCGACGATGCCGAGCGTGGAGGCGTCCTCGACGGCGAGGTGGTCGGTGGCGACGGCGGCGGCGGCGCCCGTCCGCTTCATCGTCAGTTCCGTCCCGTCGAGGATGGCGAGCGGGAACGCGTTCTCCGGCTCCGAGTAGATCATCGTCCCCATGACGGTCGGCAGGTCGAAGTCGCGCTTGTTGTCCGTGTGGACGTTCACCCACTTCACGCCCGCGGCGTCCCAGTCGCCGGCGTCGAGGTACGCCGGCATCGACCGGAAGTCGCCGTTGTACTGCGGCAGGTCGATGTAGCTCTTCGGCGGCATCTGGGCGTCGCCGCGTTCGTACGCCGCGAACGCCGCCTCGACGGCCGGCACGAGCTCGGACATCTCGGCGTTCTCGTGGACGTCCCCGCTGTTGAGCAGCAGCGTCTTCATGCTCGCAATTCTTGCGCGACGCGGTTAGAACCCTCCGATAGCGGGCCGGCCCGGACGCCGACTCCACGCCACCCGTCTCTCCCGGCACCCCCGGCTCGCCCCGATTAAGTCGGCTTAACGTCGCTTATCGCGGCCGAAAGCCGCCGAAATCCCGGTTCCACGTCTCCACCCCTCTTTGCCGCCGCGGTCCGACGGGGGGATGCAATGACGCCAACCAAGCTCGTCGTAGTCGCCCTCGCGGCGCTGCTCGTCAGCACAGGCGCGGCCGCCGCGCTGCCGGGGAACGCCCCGGCGGACGCCGGCCAGCACGGAACCGACGCCGACGGCGCGGCCGCACAGGGCCCGCCGAGCGACCTTCCCGGCCCCGTCCCCGACTTCGTCGGCGACATCCACGACGCCATCCGGTCGTTCCTCGACGGCGACCTCCCGTCGCTCGGTGACGCCGTCTCAGGCCTCGCGGGCGGCGACGCGAACGGTGACGCGAGCGGCGACGGTGCCGACGGATCCGCCGAGAGCGGGTCCGGCGACGCCGCGGGCAACGCGACCGCCTGAACCGCCCGGAACGCCGGTCCGATTCGGCTCGGGTGACGCCGGCCAGTGACTCGCAACCACCGGCGCCGCAGACGCCTCGTTTTCGCCGGCTTCGCAGACAGGAGCGACTGCTCGGAGAATCGGTGTTCGGCGTCGGTCGGCTGCGAGAAAAATCGGGTCGAGTCGCGGTCGGACGACGGTGCAGCGACGGAGCGGGAGTCCGGTGAGGTGGGCTGTGGCAGACGTGGTTACATCGCGCCGCCCATGCCACCCATACCGCCCATGCCGCCCATGCCGCCGCCGGGGGCGCCGCCTTCCTCGTCGTCGCCGGCCGTCGACAGATCGCCGGCGGAGATGATGTCGTCGATTTTGAGGACGAGGTTCGCGGCCTCGGTGGCGCTCGCGAGCGCCTGCTCTTTGGAGTGAGCCGGCTCGACGACGCCCGCCTCGAAGGTGTCCTCGACGTCGCCGCTGAACACGTTCAGGCCGGCGTTCGTCCGGCCGCTCTCGTGTGCGGCGCGCAGGTCGACGAGCGTGTCGATGGCGTCGAGCCCGGCGTTCTCGGCGAGCGTCCGGGGGACGACTTCCAGCGCGTCGGCGAACGCCTCGACGGCGAGCTGTTCGCGGCCGGTGACGGAGTCGGCGTAGCTGCGGAGCCGCGAGGCGAGTTCGACCTCGATGGCGCCGCCGCCGGGGACGACGCGGCCGTCCGAGACCGTGGTGGCGACGACGTCGAGCGCGTCGGTGACGCCGCGTTCGAGTTCGTCGACGACGTGCTCGGTGGAGCCGCGGAGCAGCAGCGTCACGCCGTGAGCCTCGTCGCCGCCTTCGACGTAGAACAGGTCGTCCTCGGAGTCACGGGAGACGGAGCCGTGTGCGAGGTCGGCGGCGGTCGCGGAGTCGAGGTCCGAGACGATGGAGCCGCCGAGGATGTTCTGGAGGAACTGGAGGTCGGACTTCTTGACGCGGCGGGCCGCCAGGATGCCTTCCTTCGCGAGGAAGTGCTGGGCCATGTCGTCGATGCCCTTCTGACAGAACACGACGTTCGCGCCGGTGTCTTTGATCTGCTGGACCTTCTGTTTCAGCTGCTCTTCCTCCTGGTCGAGGAACTGCTGGAGCTGGTCCGGCGAGTCGATGCTGACCTGCGCGTCGGCGTCCGTCTCCTCGACCTCGATGGGGTCGTTCAGCAGCAGGACGTTCGCGTCCTCGACGCTGGACGGCATGTCGTCGTGCAGCGGGTCCTTGTCGATGACGGCGCCCTGCAGCAGTTCGGACTCGCCGGCGGAGCGCCCGGTCTGCGTCTCGATTTTGACGTTCTCGAGGTCGACGACCGTGGAGCCGTCGTCGGCGTCGACGCTGACCTGCTTCACCGCGCGGTAGATGAGGTCGGCGAGGACGTCCTTTTCGAGTTCGGCGCCCTTCCCGGTCATGGAGGTCTCGGCGACCTTCTTCACGCGGGCTTCGTCGTTGGGGTCGACGCGCTCTGCGATGTCGTCGACCTCGGCGCGAGCCTCCTCGGAGGCCAGCCGGAAGCCCTTGATGACGGCCGACGGATGGATATCCTGTTCGAGGAGGTCCTCGGCGTTCTTCAGGAGTTCGCCGGCGATCGCGACGGCGGTCGTGGTGCCGTCGCCGGCCTCGTCCTCCTGGGTTTCCGCGACCTCGATGATCATCTCGGCCGTCGGGTTGTCGATGTCCATCGTCGTCAGGATGGTGACGCCGTCGTTCGTGATGGTGACGTCGCCCATCGTGTCGACGAGCATCTTGTCCATCCCTTTCGGTCCGAGCGTCGACCGGACCGCGTCAGCGACGGCGCGCGCGGCCGAGATGTTGTACTCCTGTGCGTCCTTGTCCTTTACGCGCTGGGCGTCTTCCCCCATGATGACCATGGGCTGGCCCTGCATCCGTCGTTGACTCATGCTCAACCGGGAGTGTGGTTGTGATTCTACATAAAGCCTCGGGTACCGGGCGCAGCGCCGACCGGCCGACCCGGACCCGGATACACCGGAAATAGCGGCGACAGCCTCCGCTCCCCGTGTTAACTGCTACCACACGGACGGCGGCTCTCACACCGACACGCTGCCCGCAGCTACGCTTTAAGTAGCCGCGTTCGTCGCTCGCCCCGCCCGAACCGTCTCTGTCGCCGCCTCGCGGCCACGGGCAGCGTCGCTCGCCGGCATCCGGTCAGCCACGGTTCGCTGGCGTCCGGTCGGCCACGAGACGGCCATCGCTCGTCGACGCAGCGTCACCGCGAAAAAGGGTTCGTCGGTCGTCGACGCCGGCGTTACTCGTCCAGCGTCGACGGCTCCGTCAGCAGCTCCGACTCCGCGTCCGCGGGCGGATACTCGGGCTCGTCCGACTCGTCGGCGTTCAGCTCTCGGCGTGCGAGGTGGTGTTCGAGCTGTTCCCGCTTCTTCGCGCCCTGCCGTTCGCGCCCGCGCTTCGTGTCTGGCATTGACAACCGTGACAACGCTACCCACGATTATGAACCTTTCCACGCCGTGCGACTCCGTCGAGGACCGGTCCCGGCGCGCCCGCGTCACACCGGCGTGCCGGCGCCTGCCCCGGGTTGTCAGCAGGCGCCCCGGCCGGACGGGCCCGTTAAGTGGCTCGACGCCGTGCGTACCCGTAATGACCGAACGGCCGTTCTGCGTCGAAGTCGGATGTGTCGAGCGACGGGGTGGCGCGTAGATGCCGAAGGAGTTCATCGAGGTACGCGGCGCCGAAGAGCACAACCTGAAGGACCTCGACGTCGACGTCCCGCGCGAGGAGTTCACCGTCGTCACCGGGCTGTCCGGCTCGGGGAAGTCGTCGCTGGCGTTCGAAACCATCTACGCGGAGGGGCAGCGCCGCTACATCGAGTCGCTGTCCGCGTACGCGCGGAACTTCCTCGGACAGATGGACAAGCCGCAGGTCGAGTCCGTCGAGGGGCTCTCCCCGGCCATCTCCATCGACCAGAAGAACGCCGCCAACAACCCCCGGTCGACGGTCGGCACCGTCACCGAACTGCACGACTACCTCCGCCTGCTGTACGCCCGCGTCGGCCACCCGCACTGCCCCGAGTGCGGCCGCGAAGTCGGCGAGCAGTCCGCCCAGCAGATGGTGCGCCGCGTCTTCGACCTTCCCGAAGGCACGAAGGCGATGATCGCCGCGCCGGTCGTCCGCGACCAGAAGGGCGCCTTCGAGGAGCTGTTCGAGCAGCTCCGCGCCGACGGCTACGGCCGCGTCGAAGTCGACGGCGAACAGCACGACCTCACCGCCGGCGTCCCCGACCTCGACGAGAACTACGACCACACCGTCGACGTCATCGTCGACCGCGTCGTCGTCCGCGAGGCGGACCGGTCGCGCATCACCGACTCCGTCGAGACCGCGCTCGACGAGGCCGACGGCGTCCTGAAACTCATCGTCCCAGACCCGCCCGAGGACGCCGACATCGGCACCGAGACGCGCTCCACCGGCGACCTCGCCGGCGCCGGCGACGACCGGCTCGTCGTGGAGTTCAGCGAGGAGCTCGCCTGCACGCACTGCGGCATCGACTTCTCCGAAATCGAGACGCGGAGCTTCTCGTTCAACTCCCCGCACGGCGCCTGCCCGGAGTGTGAAGGCATCGGGTCGACGAAGGAGGTCGACGAGGACCTCGTCGTCGTCGACGAGTCGAAGCCCATCAAGTCGGTGTTCGAGCCGTGGAGCTACAACCGGTCGTACTACCGGACCCGCCTCGACAACGTCGCCGAGCACTTCGGCGTCGACGTCGACACGCCGTTCGCGGAGCTCGAAGCGGACGTCCAGCGGCAGTTTCTCTACGGCACCGACGAGGACGTCGTGTTCGAACAGCAGACGAAAAACGGCGTCCGGCGCAAGACGCAGCCGTTCGAGGGCGTCATCCCGAACCTCGAACGCCGCCACGTCGAGACGGACTCCGACCGCACGCGCGAACACATCGAGGAGTACATGGCGGTCACGACCTGCCCGGCGTGCGACGGGACGCGGCTGAAGCCGCAGAGCCGCTCCGTGCTCGTCGACGGCACCGCCATCACCGACGTGAACCGGATGAGCATCGGCGACGCCCTCGACCACTTCGAGGGGCTGGAGTCGACGCTCACCGACCGCGAACGCACCATCGCCGAGGAGATCCTGAAGGAGATTCGCGCGCGACTCGGCTTCATGGAGGAGGTCGGGCTGGAGTACCTGACGCTCGACCGCGAAGCCTCGACGCTGTCGGGCGGCGAGAGCCAGCGAATCAGGCTCGCCACCCAGGTCGGCTCCGGCCTCGTCGGCGTCCTGTACGTGCTCGACGAGCCGTCCATCGGGCTGCACCAGCGCGACAACGACCGGCTGTTGAACACGCTCGAAGGGCTCCGCGACCTCGGGAACACGCTCATCGTCGTCGAGCACGACGAGGCGACGATGCGCCGCGCCGACAACATCATCGACATGGGGCCCGGCCCCGGCAAGCGCGGCGGCGAAGTGGTCGCGCAGGGCGACTTCGACGACATCGTCGCCAGCGACGACTCCGTCACCGGCGACTACCTCGCCGGCCGCAAACGGGTGCCGGTGCCGGACGAGCGCCGCGACCCCGACGGGAAACTCACCGTCCGCGGCGCCCGCCAGCACAACCTCAAAGACCTCGATGTGGACGTACCGCTCGGCACCTTCACCGCCATCACCGGCGTCTCCGGCTCCGGCAAGTCGACGCTGATGCACGACGTCCTCTACAAGGGGCTGGCGCGCCGCATGAACGACAACACCGAAGTCGACCCCGGCGACCACGACGACATCGAGGGCGTCGACGGCATCGAGGGCGTCCGGCTCATCGACCAGTCGCCCATCGGCCGGACGCCGCGGTCGAACCCGGCCACGTACACCAACGTCTTCGACCACGTCCGCGAACTGTTCGCGGAGACCAAACTGGCGAAACAGCGCGGCTACGAGAAGGGCCGGTTCTCGTTCAACGTCAAGGGCGGCCGCTGTGAGGAGTGCGGCGGCCAGGGCACCGTGAAAATCGAGATGAACTTCCTCTCGGACGTCCACGTCCCCTGCGAGGAGTGCGGCGGCGCCCGCTACAACGACGAGACGCTCGACGTCACCTACAAGGGCAAAACCATCGCGGACGTGCTCGACATGAGCGTCGAGGAGGCGTACGACTTCTTCGAGAGCCACTCCGGGCTGCGCCGACGGCTCGGCCTGCTGAAGGACGTCGGCCTCGACTACATGCAGCTCGGCCAGCCGTCCACGACGCTGTCCGGCGGCGAAGCCCAGCGCGTGAAGCTCGCCGAGGAACTCGGCAAGAAGGACGGCGGCGACACGCTGTACCTGCTCGACGAGCCGACGACCGGCCTCCACAAGGAGGACGAACGGAAGCTCATCGAGGTGCTCCACCGGCTCACCGACAAGGGGAACACCGTCGTCGTCATCGAACACGAACTCGACCTCGTGAAGAACGCCGACCGCGTCGTCGACCTCGGCCCGGAAGGCGGCGAGAACGGCGGCGAACTCGTCGCCGCAGGCACCCCCGAGGAGGTCGCCCGCGTCGACGACTCCTACACCGGGACCTACCTCCGCGACCACCTCCCGAAGGTCGACCTCGACGGGCCGCGCAGCGACCGGCGACTCCCCGCACGCGACTCCGGCGGCGACGAAGACGGCGCTGACGACCCCGAAGACGAAGCGGAGCCGGCACCGGCGTCCGACGACTGACCACTGGAAGCCGACGCCGACGAACGAAGCGGAGCCGGCGAACGTTTACATACGAATCCGCGGCCAGACGCGCCGATGACGTAGCGAGTCACCGGCCGAGGTGAAGCGGCTGTGCGGCACGGTCTCGGCCGCCGGTTCGGGTGTCGCCTGTTCGCCAATCACTGAACCACGAGACATATCTTCGCTCGCGTCCATCGTCCGGCAATGTACGACTTCGTCGTCGTCGGCGTCGGACCGGCCGGGGCTCGGTTCGCGCGCCGCGCCGCCGAGGCGCGGTACGACGTGCTCGCACTCGAGAAAGGCGAGGTCGGGACGCCGCTCGCGTGTTCCGGGCACGTCTCCACCGACGTCTGGGACTACGTGCCGGCCGACGCGAAAGAGCGGCTGCTGCAGAACCGCGTGTACGGCGCTGACTTCCACGTCGGCGGCCCCGACACCGACGGCTACCGGTTCTACAAGCGCGAGGAGGTGTCGAACGTCATCGACCGCGTCGAGCTCGACCGGACGCTCGCCGGCGCCGCGGTCGACGCCGGCGCCGACGTCCGCGAGGGTCACACCGTCACGGGCGTCGAAGAGCGCGCCGGCCACGTTCGCGTCACGGCCACCGTCGCCGGCGAGGAACGCGAGTTCGAGGGCCGGATGGTCGTCGGCGCGGACGGCCCGGTGTCGCGGGTCCGCCGCCAGCTCGACCTCCCGGAGCCGGACGAGAAACTGCACGGCGTGTTGGCGTTCGACGACACCGCCGACCACGGCGACCACGTCGACGTCCACATGACGGCGCCGCGGTTCTTCGCGTGGCGCATCCCGCGCGGTGACGCCGGCGTCGAGTACGGCCTCGCGGCGCCGCCCGGCCACGAGGTCCGCGACCTGTTCGACCGGCTCACCGACGCCTACGACGTCGACACCGACCGGTTCTGCTCCGGCGCGATTCCCATCGGGCCGCCGGCGGCGACGACCGCGACCCGCGGCTTCCTGCTCGGCGACGCCGCGGCGCAGACGAAGCCGTTCACCGGCGGCGGCATCCTCTACGGGATGCGCGCCGCGGACGTGGCCGCGGACGTCGTCGACCCCGAGGACCCGACGACGCTGCCGGCGTACGAGTCGGCGTGGCGCGACGAACTGGAACGCGAAATCCGGTTCGGCCACTGGATTCGACGCGCCTACTCGCTCCCCGAGCCGGTGCAGCGCGCCGGACTGTGGGCGCTCTCCGGCGAAATCGGGGTCCACATGGACGAGCCGAGCTCGTTCTTCTCCCGCGACCACCTGAAGAAACTGTTCTCGTAGCGCCTGGCAGCGCTCGGCCGGACGGCCAGCGGCGTGGCCGACACGCTGTTACTCGGGGTACGTCGGGAGCCGCGCGGAGCGCGCACTGCCGTCGACGAACGGGAGTTCGACGCGCTCGGCCGGGACGTCGTCGCCGTCGACGCGGACCGCGAGGTCGTCGCCGTCACAGCCGAAGTCGACGTACGCCAGCGCGACGGCTCCGTCGACCGTCGACGAGTCCACCGCGCGCGTCACGTCTCCGACAGCGGCGTCGCCGTCGAACACGGCCGCGCCGGCGTCGGGGCGCTCCTCCGGTCGAAGCCCGACGAGCCGCTGGCTCGGCCGTCCCTGGTTTTCGACCTTCGAGACGACTTCCTGCCCGACGAAACAGCCCTTCTCGAAGTCGACGGCGTTGCGGACGCCGGCGACGTTCGGGAGCCGGCCGCGGAGTTCGGTGTCGAACAGCGGCGTCCCGGCCTCCGCGGTGAGCGTCTCCCAGGTGTCGTAGCCGAACGGCGCGGCGTTCAGCCCGCGGGTGAGCAGGGTGTCGAAGACGCGTTCGGCTTCGTCGGCGGCGCAGATGACCTCGTACCCCTCCTCGCCGGTCGGCGCGTCGCTCGCGACGACGGTGACGCCGACGTCGTTCATGCGGCCGCGGACGAACGACAGCGCCGGCTCCGGCGACCCGGCGCCGTTCAGCACCGACGCGATCTTCTCGGTCGACGTCGGGCCGTGGACGCCGAACACGCCGAAGTCGGCGGATGCGTCGCGGAGTTCGACGTCGTCGATGAACACCTTCTCGGACCAGTCTTCGACGAGCGGCTCGACGCGGCTCGGCGGCGTGAACAGCAGCAGGCGCTCGCCGGCGTTGTAGACGTACATGTCGGTGTCGATGCCGCCCTGCGGGTCGAGCAGCAGCGCGTACGTCCCTTCGCCGTCGTCGGCCGGGACGCTGTTCGTCACCGCGTCGTCGACGAAGTCGACGCGGTCGGCGCCCTCGACGGCGACGACGCCGTACCCCATCTCGATGACGCCGACGCCGTTCCGGACCGCACGCGCGGCGCTGCCCGGGCGGCCGTAGTGCGAGACGACTTCTCGGCCGCCACGGTCCTCGAAGACGGCGCCGTGGTCCTCGTGCAGCCCAGCGACGAGACTCATACGTACTGATACGTTGCTGCCGGCAAAAGCGGTGCGTTCTCCGGCGGTCAGAGCCGCGGACTGCCGGTCGGGGGTCGGCTTACAGCCCGAGCCGCTCCCGGATGGCGTCGAGCAGCGACGGCTCTTCGTCCGGCGCCTCGCCGGGGGCCGGCACGACCCGGTCCGCCGGATAGATTCGGAGGCCGCCGTTGTCGGATTCGACGGTGATGAGCTGCTCCGACTTCAGCGTCGACAGCGCCGCCTCGATGTCGTCGATGCTGGCGTCGACGTGCGACCTAAGTTCGAGCACGGTGATTCCGTCCTCCGCTCTGCCGACGAGCGCGTCGAGGACCGCCACCTCGACGTCGTCCCTGTCGCGGAACTCCGCCCGCGCCTTCATACGTCGTCCGTTGGTCGGCGGCGGCTTACGTGTACCGGCGACCGACCGGGCGGAGCCGGCTTCGCCCGTCCGTCGAGCGTCAGACACGAACGAACCCTTTTAGGCGAGAAGGCGGTTTGAACGACCAATGGGTCTCAGGTGCCTGCTCGGTCACAACTTCACGGAGCCGCAGACCGAGCGTGAACGGGAGGAACGAGGGGACGAGGTCATCATCACCATCACGGAGGTGAAAGAGTGCAAGCGCTGCGGGGAGACGCGCGTCGTCTCCGAGAACAAGGAGGTGACGGCCGTCGAGGACCTCATCGACGGGCCGGCCGACCCGGCTTCGGACCGGCCCGCCGAGTCGACGACCGCGGAGTCGACGTCCGCGGAGTCGACGTCGCAGTCGGTGGACGCGGAGCCGGCGACCGGCGGTGACACGCCGTCGCCGAGCGCGTCGTCCCGGCCGACGGGAACCGGCGTCGGGGGCGACGCGGCCGGCGACGACGCGGAGTTCATCGACGCTGACGCCGGAGCCGGAACGCCGGACGACGGCTCGCCTCGACCGGTAGAAGGCTCGGCGGGCGACGACTCGGCCGCCGCCGGCGACGAGGACGCCGAAGCTGCCGCCGACCGGGACGACTCGGTCATCACCGACGCCGAGAGCGGCGACGAGTTCGACCACCCGGAAGTCGACGACGAGGCCGACGTCGACACCGACGTCGACGACGACGCCGAAATCCTCGACGGGGAGTCCGGCGCCGCGGACGCGGCGGCCGGCGGCGACCCCGACGCGGGTGCGGCGCCGGGGGAGCGACAGCACGGCGAGTGGCCGGACGCCGACGCGAACCGGAAGCAGGCCGCTGCGGAGGAGAGCGAGTCCGGGCCGCGCGCGTGGCCGGACGCGGACGCGACCCACCCCGCGGAGGCGGCAGAGGAGACCGACCAGCCCTCCGCGGGCGAATCGGCCGACGTGGAGTTCCTTGACGACGGCTCCGACGACGAGGACGACGCGGCGACGGAGGCGCGCTCGGGCGTCGTCTCGGGCGCGGACCACCCGGCGGACGGCGCCGAGGGCGTCGACGGCGAGGACGCGGAGTTCATCGACGCGGACGACGACTCGGCAGCCTGGCCGCAGCAGCGCGGCGAGGACGAAGGGTTCGACGCCGAGGTCAGCGACGGCAAGCCCGACGAGGGCGTTTCGGTCGACGGGAACCTGACGCCGCAGGTGGACTCGGACGTCGTCGACGACGAGGACGCGGAGTTCATCGAGGCCGGGCCGAGCGACGACGCGGCGACGGGCGCCGGCGCCACGGAGCCTGCGAGCTCTCAGCCCACTTCCGGCCCGTCCGGCTCGTCCGGCGCGGGAAGCGGGACGCAGCCGTCCGACTCGGGGCCGGCCGACGCTCCGAGCGACCCCGGCGCCGCGGGCGGAGCGACCGACCGAACCGACACCGACCCGGTTCGGAACGGCGCGTCCGCGTCGTCTTCGGCGTCGTCCGCCACGTCGGGGCCGCCGAACGTCGAACTGTCCACCACCGCCGGCGAACCGGACGTCGAGTACGTCTGCCCGGAGTGCGGCAAGACCGAGCCGGTCGGCGCCTCGTCGATGCGCGCCGGCGACATCTGCCCCGACTGCAAGCGCGGCTACATCCAGGAGCGCGAACTGTAGCGCGCCGACGCGAAACCGGGGTTCGCGGACTCGCGGTGCGGCACCACTCCGTCGCCGACGGCGACGGTCCTGTTCTCGGAGTCACTCGGTCGGTCGTTGGGTCCGTCCGGTCGTTTAGTCGTTCGGTCGCTCAGTCGCTTCGTTTGGCTCATCTGAGCGCGTCGACGGAATCGAGCGACGCGGACGAGGCGCAGACCCCCGCGGTTAAGTCGTCGCCGCCGGAACCGTGAGGCGATGACGGAGTTTCGGGTGGCGCTCGCCGGCGACGACGGGACGGTTCGCGCGGCGATCGAATCCGCCGGCGGCGCAGTCGTCGGCGACGCCGCTTCGGCGGACGCGCTGGTGACGTTCGGCGAGGAGGCGCTGGTGGAGGCGGCGCTGGCCGAGCCCGACGCGCCGGTGTTACCGGTGGTTGCCGGCGACGGCGCGCACTCGGTGTCGAAACTCGGCGTCGACTCGGCGCTCGCCGCGCTCGCCGCCGGCGAGGCGTGGACCGTCGACCACCCCGTCCTCGGCGTCGCCGTCGACGGCGACCGGTTCCGGGCCGTACTCGACGTGACCCTGCTCACTGCGGAGCCGGCGCGCATCTCCGAGTACGCCGTGGAGACGCGCGAGGAGCCGCTCGCGCAGTTCCGGTCGGACGGCGTCGTGGTGGCGACGCCGGCCGGGTCGAGCGGCTACGCGCGCGCCGCCGGCGGCCCCGTGTTGACGCCGGGAACCGGGCTGTCGGTGGTACCTATCGCGCCGTTCACGACGAAAACCGAGACGTGGGTGGTCGACGAGCCGCCGACGCTCACCGTCGAGCGCGACGAGGCCGCGGTGCAGCTGCTCGTCGACGACGACGCGGAACGCCGCGTTCCGGCGGGCGTCCCGGTCGAACTCCGCGTCGACGACGCCGTCGAACTCCTCCGGGTGCCCCGGCACCGGGAGGGGTAGCAGTCGCCCGCACGTCGCTCGGGATTGGAAACCTTCTAATGAGTCGTCGTCCGAGTACCCTGTATGCAACCGCTTCCGCTGGAGTTCCTCGTCCCGCTCGGGGCGCTGGAGTCCGTCGCGGACCTCATCCCGTTCGTCATCTTCGCGCTCGTGTTGGCGAACTTCGCGACGCGGTTCCTCGCACAGCGTAGCTACGAGCGGCTGGCCGCCGAAGGCGACGGAGACGACGCCATGTCGCGGTACCTGCCGCACGAGGCGACGAACGTCCTGCTGGTGCTGTCGTCGTTCGCGTACATGGTCGTCCACCCGCACGGCGGCATGGTGCTGTCGGTGCTCGTCGTCGGCCTGTTCATCTCGGACGTCTTCGAGTACGAGTCCCGCTGCGTCGAGGCGCGGAACGACCTCGAACTCGAAAAGCCGAAGGGCTCCATCGCCGCGTCCGCGCTGGTGTTCCTGTACGCCGGCTTCCAGGCGCTGTTCTTCGTCGTGCAGCCGCTCTGGAGCGCCGTCGTCTAACCGCGTCGTCTCCCCGGCTCCGCGGGCCGCGCTCGCCCGCCGACTTCGACGGTTCGTCGCACGAACCGGCAACGGCGCCGTGAACCGCCGGCTTTTCGACGGCGCCGCACCTCCGTGCCGCCATGACAGACTCGGCGCTCGTCGTCGGCGGCACCCGGTTCATCGGCCGCCACGTCGTCGACGACCTCCGCGAGAACGGCTACGACGTCTCCATTTTCAACCGCGGGAACCACGACAACCCGTTCGCCGACGCCGACGACGTGACCCACGTCGAAGGCGACCGCACCGACGACACCGACCTGCGGGCCGCGAAACTGGCGGTCGAACCGGACGTCGTCGTGGACTGCGTCGCGTACAAGCCGGGCGACGTCGAGGCCGCGGTCGACGTGTTCGCCGACGTCGAGGGCTACGTCTACATCTCCTCGGGGTCGGCGTACGGCGCCGAGGAAATCCCGAAGCGCGAGGGCGAAACGGCGCTGTGCGAGTGCACCCCCGAGCAGGCCACCGACGACTCCGGCGCGACGTACGGCCCGCGGAAAGCCGAAGGCGACCGGGTCGTCGCCGCGGCCGCCGAAGACGGCGTGAACGCCACGTCGGTCCGCCCCTGCATCGTCTACGGGCCGCACGACTACACCGAACGGCTCGACTACTGGATCGACCGGGTCCTGAACCACGACCGCGTCGTCGTCCCCGGTGACGGCCAGAACCTCTGGCACCGCGCGTACGTCGAAGACGTCGCCGCCGCGCTCCGCATCGTCGCCGAGCGCGGCGAGCCGGGCGAGGCGTACAACGTCGGCGATCGGACGCTGCTCACGCTCGAAGACACCGTCGACCGCATCGCCGACGTCGCCGACACGGACTGCGAGGTCGTCCACGCCTCCGACCGCGAACTCTCCGCCGCCGGCCTCGCCGCGGACGACTTCGTGCTCTACCGCGACTACCCGCACGTCCTCGACACCGACAAGCTCGCCGCGCTCGGCTGGGACTCCACGCCGCTCGACGACGCCATGCGGCGAACCGTCGACGAGCACCGAGCCTCGGACCGCGACGGCAGCGAACACGACCCCGGCCGCGACGCCGAAGAGCGCGTCCTCGGCGTGCTCGACACCGTCTGAACCGAACCTCGGGGCGGCACGGCGGGACCTCCGCGGCGGCGCGGCGGCGCGGCTCCGTCCGCGCCGGACGCGCGAGGGGCGAACGAGGAGCGAAGCGACGAGTGAGTCGGCTGGGGAGGGCGAGGCTGCGACTCCGCGCCCGACCGCCGCGTTCGCAGCCGCGGCTGCCGTCGCCGTCACAGCCACAGCCGCAGCCGCAACTGTTACAGCAGTAATAGCGACCGCCTCAGCAACGACTGTCGCAGTAGCAACTGCCTCAGCAGCAACTGCCACAGCTGCACGCCACAGCTGCAGCCGCCGGTCACGAACTCGTGGCGGCGGCAGTAGCGGCGAACAGCAGCGGCCGACTCACCGGGGACCACTGGGGCGGCGGCCTACACCGGGTCGAGGTCGTCCGGGTCGCAGTCCATCTCGGCGACCTCCGCCTCCAGCCACTCGCGGAACCACCGGACGCGCTTCAGCCGCTCGTGCGCGATGGACTCGGCGGTGTCCGACTCGATGCGGGCCGCGTGGTCCTTCCCGCGCTCCAGGACGCGCTGGACCATCTGCGCCGCGTCCATGTGCGTCCGCGCCTCGTACCCCATCCGGAGCAGCATCAGCGCCGTGCCGTTCGCGCCGATCTTGTCCAGCAGGTCCGCCTCGATGAGACACTGCGCCTCCAGCGACAGGTCCGTCAGCGACCCCTGATACGAGTGGTCCTCGACGACGCCGCACACCTCCTCGACGAACGACTCCGGGTAGTCGCCGTGCGTCGTCAGGTACTTCCGGGCGACGCGCGCGCCCTCCTCGGCGTGGACGTCCTGGTCGGCCTCCAGTTTCGCGACGTCGTGGAACACGGCGCCGACCCGGACGACGTCCGCGTCCGCGCCCTCCTTCGCCGCGATGCGGTCCGCGAGCCGAACGACGTTCAGGATGTGGTTGAAGCGGTACTCCGCCGAGTGCCACGGGTACCACCGCATCCGCCCGCCGTCCTCCTCGGACTCCACCGACGCCGCGAGGTACTCGCGGACGAAGTGTTTCATGTCCTCGAACGACTCGTCGTCCACCCGAGACCCCTTTATTTCGACGCCCACGGCCTCCACCTCCGTTGGCCGGCTCGAACAGGAGAGACGTAAGTTCTCATTACGGTACACGAGGCGGTTTTCGTTCTTAGTCGTTACGACAGCACAACTGGGCGTCCGTCGAGCGGCCGCCACGCACCGGAAATCACCCCGGAAACCGCCCGCGAACTGCTCGACTCCGGCGGCAACCGTCGCCGCCCGCGGCAGCGCTACTCGCTCAGGAGTTCGCTGACCGCGTCGCGGTCCGGCGACGTCATCGCGCCCTCCGCCGTGCAGGCGAGCGCGCCGGCGGCGACGGCCCGCTCGACGGCCCGCTCGTAGCCGGTCCCGGCGCCGAGCTCGGCGGCGAAGTAGCCCGCGAAGGCGTCGCCGGCGCCGGTGGTGTCGACGACGTCGACCGTCGGCGACGGGACGTGGAACGACGTACCGGGGAGCTCGACGGAGACGCCGTCCGCCCCCTCGGTTTTCACGACCGCGCCGTCGAAGTCGGCGAGCGCGTCCGCGAGCGCCGCGAACTCGGACTCGTTCGGCGTCACCGCGTCGACCGCGGGGTGGCTGACCAGCGGCGCGGCGCCCGCTGCCGGCGCCGGGTCGACGACGACGCACCGCTCGCCGCCGGCGGCGTCCAGCGCGTCCAGCAGCGCGACGGCGGCGTCCACGGGCACCTCGTTCTGGAGCAGCACCGCGTCCGCCGCGGCGACGCGGTCGACGTGGCTCGCGACATACGACTCGTCGAGGTCGTCGTTCGCGCCGGCGACGATGGCGATACGGTTCTCGCCGTCCGGCTCCACCCAGATGTAGGCCGCGCCGGTGACGTCGCCGCGCGTCTGGACGGCCGAGGCGTCGACGCCCTCGCCACGGAGCGTCTCGCGGACGCCGAACGCCGACGCGTCGGCGCCGACCGCGCCGAACATCGCGGTCTCCGCGCCGGCGTGCGCCGCGGCGACCACCTGATTCGCCCCCTTCCCGCCGAGCCGCGTCGTCTCCGCGTCGAAATCCGCCGGCGGCGACTCGACCGGCGTCGTCTCGCCGCGCTCCGGGAACCAGTCGTGTTCGTCGGCGAGCCGCTCGGCCTCCTCGCGGGAGACGCGCCGCATCCGGTCGACGTTGATGCTGCCGAAGACGGCGACGCTGGCGTCGCGCGAACCCGGCGAGGCGGCGCCGTCGCGGGTCATTCTTCGAGGTGGCGTTCGGCGGCGGCGCGCAGGTCGTCGCCGAGCGGCGTCGGGTCCCCGGCTTCGTCCAGCGCCACCTGCGTGGACTCGCCGGTCGCGACGCGCTCGCCGTCGACGCTGAGTTCGTACCGCAGCGACAGGCTAGTGGTGCCGACGTCGGTGACGTCGACGGCGACCGTCACCGGGTCGAGCCGCTGAACCGGCCGTTCGAAGTCGAGCGACAGCGACGCGAGCGCCGCGTTCGACGTCTCGATGCGCTCGCCGACCTCCTCGCGGAAGAAGTCGACGCGGGCGTGTTCGAGGTACGACGCGTAGACCGCGTTGTTGACGTGGCCCATCGGGTCGAGGTCGCGGTACCGGGTCTGCACGGTCGTCTCGAAGGTCATACCGGCCCATCGAAGGCCTCCGGCTTGTCGGTACTGCTTCCGGCACCACCCGGGCCGTCCCCTGCCTCGCGCCGCCTCCCTCACCTCGCGCCACCTCCGCCGCCTCCCGCCCCACGCCGACCAGCCTGGCGCGCTGTGCGCCGCGGCGGGAAGACGGCGCGAACCGGAGTTTTGAAGCGCGCGGCGTCCCGACCGTGACGTATGAGCCTGGAGATGACCCACGAGTGCCCGGAGTGCGGCGAGGAACAGGGGTTCTGGCGCGTCGCCGCGATGACGATGCACCTCGGCGAGAAGACCAAGTGGCGCTGCAACGAGTGCGACTACGGCTTCGTCCGCATCAACGAAGGCGCCGACATCGACTCCTCCCGCGCCGACCTCTGACGCCGGCCGCACCGCTCCGGCGACGCGTTTCTTCCGCCACCGACGACTGCTTTTCACTCACCGACGACTGCTTCTCACTCACTGACGACTGGCTCTCACGTCACGCGGTCGACCGCCAGCCGACCGGCGACCATCACCGCCACCGCGTACGCGACGTAGCCGGCCCACCACCACCGCGGCAGCGCCGCTGGCTGCCACGCGTACACGAGCACGACCAGCGGCGCGAACACGAGCGCCGCCACGGCGGCCAACGCGGCGAACCGGAGCCGTACCGCCTCGGCGTCGACGGCCATCGCTGCGTCTCCGTCCACGCACCCCACTCGGACGGGCTCGCCCGTGAGTATTCGGGTCGGAAGCCCGGTGAAGCCAAGCTACTTTGCCGGCCTGGCCGTACACGCCGGTATGGCAATCACGCTGTACGCGCTGGACGGCTGCCCGTGGTGCGAGAAGGTGCACGACGCGCTCGCGGACAACGACGTCGCGTACGACACCGTCTGGGTGGACGCGCTCCACTCCGACCGGAACGAGGTGAAGCGGGTGAGCGGACAGCGCGGCGTCCCGGTGCTGGTCGACGACGACCGCGGCGTCACGATGAACGAGTCCGCGAACATCCTCGAATACGTCGAGCGGACGCTCGCCTGAGATGACCGTTTACACCGGCCGCGGCGACGAAGGCCAGACGGACCTCCGCGACATGACGCGCGTCCCGAAGACGTCGCCGCGCATCGAAGCGTACGGAACCGTCGACGAGGCGAACGCGCTCATCGGCGCCATCCGGCCGTCCGGCTACGACGACGTGGACGACCGGCTCCGGGAGATACAGAACCACCTGCACGTGCTCCAGGCGGACTTCGCGAACCCGGAGCCGTCCGACGACGACCCGGTCGTCCGCCCGGAGCACACCGAGGCGCTCGAAGACTGGATCGACGAGATGGACGAGGAGCTCGACCCGCTCACGAACTTCGTCCTCCCGTCCGGCAGCGAGGCGGGCGCGAAACTCCACCACGCCCGCGCCGTCGTGCGGCGCGCGGAGCGACGCGCCGTCGCGCTCGCCGACCAGGAGGACGTGAACGGCGACGCCGTCGCGTACCTGAATCGGCTGTCGGACGCGCTGTTCACGGCCGGCCGCCTCGTCAACAAGCGCGACGGCGTCCCCGAGGACGAACCAACGTACTGACGCCACCGAACCGGTCACAAGGACTTTATCTGTCCTTCGCGTACCGACAGGTATGTCGAAGCACTTCGAGGACGCACGGTACTACCTCGGCCGAGCCGCAGACCACGCCAAGGAGGGCGTCAAAGAGGAGGTCCAGCCCATCGAAGAGCGCGTCCGCGAACTCGTCGGGAAGGAGAAGGAGCCGGAGCCCGACCGGCTCGAGAAGCTCCAGGCCGACCTGAAAGAGCTGTCAGAGCGCGCCGAAGGCGAGACGAAAGCGGCCGTTCAGGACGCCCGCGACCGCATCAAGGAGTACCGCGCGAAGAGGTAAGCCTTAAGCCCGGCACCCGGTTACGACGCACTGCCGGGTTGGTGGTCTAGTCCGGTTATGACGGCTCCTTCACACGGAGCAGGTCGGCGGTTCGAATCCGCCCCAACCCACTCTCCGATTCTCACATCGCCGAGCGGCGCACATGGGGCGCGGAGTATCGTCGAAAACAGCGCGTCGTCGGAAGCGCCGTCGGAGTTTTCGCGACGGTCGGTTGGGAGTCCGCGCTCCGGTTTCTTCTCGGCGTCGCGGGCGTTGTGAGTTCCGCGTTCTGCGGGCAAATTTCCGGCTTCGACCGCCGCGCAGCCTTGCGGTTATCGGCGCTGAAACTTTGACCCGGTGCGTTATGGTGGGCGCCGCGAACCGCCGGGTATGGAACGGCGCGAGGACTTTTCGAACGGGAGTGACGACCGAAACCGAACCGACGGCGGCGTCGAGGCTGCGAGCGGCAGCGCGCGAGGCGACGGGACGACGGACGACGCCGCGCAGGACGGCGTCATCACGGCCGACGTGCGGCGCGCGGTCGACGGGAGCGAACTGACCGACGCCATCGGCATCGACGAGTCGGAGATCGCGTGGCGGAAGAGCTTCGTCGGCTTCGACGACGCCGACGAGCGCCGGCTCGCCGACCTCTCGGACGTGTTCGACGACGTCGCGGACGAACTCGTCGACGACTTCTACGACACCATCGCGGCGCACGACGACGCGCAGTCGTTCATCGACGACGGCAGCGACAAGTCCGTCGCGGCGCTCGAACGGACGCAGGCGGAGTACCTCCGCGGGCTCGGCCGCGGCGACTACGGCCAGCAGTACTTCGACGGCCGGGCGCGCATCGGCAAGATTCACGACATGCTGGACCTCGGGCCGAAGTACTACATCGGCGCCTACGAGGTGTACTACCGCGGCCTGTTCGACGCGTTCGTCTCGGAGGCCACCGACGAGTTCGACCTCGACGCCGACGGCGACGGCGCGGCGGCGCTGGAGTCGGTGCGCGACCGGATGCTGTCGACGCTCCGGCTGTTGCTGCTCGACCAGGGCGTCGCGATGGACACGTACATCCAGTCGTACGCCGACCGGCTCGAAGCGGAGACGGAGCGCCGACGACGGCTCGCGGCCGAGGTTTCGACGGACGTCCAGCACCCGCTCTCGGAACTGGAGGACGCGGCCGACGAGGCGGCCGGCGCGGCGGAGGACATCACCGAGGCGGCCGACGAGCAGGCGACCCGGATGCACGAGGTGGAGTCGGAGGTGTCGTCGCTGTCGGCGAGCGTCGAGGAGGTGGCGGCGACCGCAGAGCAGGTCGCGGCGACCTCGGAGAACGCCGGCGACCTCGCTGACGACGGCGTCGACGCCGCCGGCGACGCGCTGTCGACGATGGACGACATCGAGTCCGCGACCGGCGAGGTCGCCGCGGACGTCCGCGGCCTGCGCGAACAGGTCGACGAGATCGACGAGGTCGTCACGGTCATCGACGAAATCGCGGACCAGACGAACCTGCTCGCGCTGAACGCGAACATCGAGGCGGCGCGGGCCGGCGAGGCGGGCGACGGCTTCGCGGTGGTCGCCGAGGAGGTGAAGCGGCTCGCCGAGGAGTCACAGGAGCGCGCCGCCGAAATCGAGGGGCTGGTGACGTCGATTCAGTCGCAGACCGGCGAGACCGTCGAGAGCCTGAACCGCACCGAACAGCGCATCGACGAGGGCGTGAGCCGCGTGGAGGCGGCGATGGAGAACCTCGACGACATCGCCGACGCGGTCCAGGAGTCCGTCGACGGGATTCAGGAGGTCGCCCGCGCCACCGAGTCGCAGGCCGGGTCGACCGAGGAGGTCGCGTCGCTCGTCGAGCAGGCGACCGAGGAGGCCGAGGCGGTCCGCGAGAGCGTCGCCGACATCGCCGCCGCCACCGAGCGGCAGACCGACCAGCTCGGCCAGGTGAACGAAACAGTCCGGCGGCTGACAGACTGACGCGTCTCGCCGGAGGAGCCAGCCAAAACCGTTGTGGCCGAGCCCCCGGAAAACCGGGCGTACGGTCAACTGAGGGCATTACAGGCGGAAGATATCACGCGTAGACGCGGCTCGGTGGCCGTTCGTCGGGCGGCTCGGCGTCCGGCTCGACGGAACCAACCTTCAAGACGCGGGGGGCTGTATCTCCACGACAGCGTTATGGATATCTCAAACATCGCCGTGCCGGAGTTCGTCGAGGTCGACGCGGATGAACGACTCGGGAAGGTCCGGTCGCTGTTCGACCGCGAGAACCCGAAGGGGATCATCG
This sequence comes from Halobaculum sp. D14, assembly GCF_051195135.1. Classification (NCBI taxonomy): domain Archaea; kingdom Methanobacteriati; phylum Methanobacteriota; class Halobacteria; order Halobacteriales; family Haloferacaceae; genus Halobaculum; species Halobaculum sp. D14. The sequence continues at coordinate 499,057 of NZ_JBNTKA010000002.1, forward strand.
TGATGGAGGACGGCGAGTACGGCGGCGTCATCGGCGAGCGCGAACTCATCCGGTCGCGCGTCGAAGACGACACGAAGGCGGCGGCGCTGATGAAGCCGGCGCCGGAGGTGTCGCGGACGGAGGACGTCCGGGAGGTCGCGCGGGTCCTCGTCGAGGGCGGCGTGAAGGTCGCGCCGGTGTACGAGGGCGACCAGCTGTACGGCATCGTCACCGTCGACGCCATCCTCGAAGCGGTGCTCGACAGCCTCGACGCGCTCACGGTCGACGACATCTACACGGACGGCGTGGTTTCTATCGAGGAAGACGCCGGCGCGGGGCAGGCCATCAACCGCCTGCGCGAACACGGCATCTCCCGGCTCCCGGTGCTGAACGACGCCGGGAAGCTCGTCGGGATTCTGACGACGCACGACATCGTCGACTTCGTCGTCCGCGAGAGCGACCGGCAGGGCCGCGGCGACCGCCGCGGCGACATCGACCGGATGCTCGACCTCCCGGTGTACGACATGATGTCGAGCCCGGTCTACACGGCGACGCCGGACGAGTCCGTCGAGGACGCCGTCGCGCAGATGCTCGAACAGGACGTCAACGGCCTGGTCGTGACGCCCGCTGACGACGACAGCCACGCCGCCGGCGTCATCACGAAGACGGACGTGCTCCGCGCGCTCACCTACACCGAAGAGGAGTCGATGGACGTCCAGATTACGAACGTCGAACTGCTCGACACCATCTCCCGGCAGGACATCATGGAGTCCATCACGAAGGTCGCCGACAAGTACCAGGAGATGCAGGTGCTGCACGCGCACGTCCGGCTCCACGAGCACAAAGAGAAGCTCCGCGGCACCCCGCTCATCCAGTGTCAGATTCGGCTCCGGACGACCCACGGCCAGGTCGCCGGCTCCGGCGAGGGCTACGGCGCCGAACACGCCTTCCACGTCGCGCTCGACAAGCTCGAACGCAACGTCCTCGAAGTGAAAGGCGTCACCGCCGACGAGCGCTACCGCGGCCAGCTGCTCCGCAAACTCGGCGAACTGTAATCCGCGACGGCGTCGTCCCCGGTCTCCGTTTTTCTTCAGCCGCCGTCCGTCCGCGCCGGTTCTCCGTCGCCCGCGGCGGCCGCCGGTTCGGTCGCCGCCCGTTCGACGCGCCGAACGTCCTCCGCCGTCGGGTCCGGCGCCGGCAGCCGAAGCGGGTCGTCGCCGGCGCGGCCGACGACGACCTCGGTCGTCCGCGACCGCAGGTACAGCGCCAGCAGCGCCGCAGCGACGAGCAGACAGGCCGCGCCGGCGACGCGGAGCGCGTCGTCGAGCAGCGCCAGCAGGCCGACGACGCCGGACGCCGCGGACGCGAGCCCGCCGACGCCGGTGCTGGACGCGCCGGACGCCGCAGTCGACGTCGACGCCATCGAGTCGAGCGACACGACGGAGCCGAAGCCGACGAGAATCAGCCCGCAGAGCAGCGCGTACGTCGCCGGCCGGAGCAGCCAGCCGCGGCCGGCCGCCGACAGCGACACGTCCGTGACGTTCGCGCGGTGGAGCGCGCGGAGGTTCGGCGCGTCGTCGCCGCCGGGCGTGTACGCGAGCAGCCGGTGGCTCGTCGCGACGAGCGTCCCGCCGTCGAGCAGCAGCGACGCGCGCCGCGTCTCCCCGCCGTACAGCAGCGCGTCGACCGGGTCGTGGGCGGCGTCGCCGTCGGCCGAGTCGCCGCCGGCCGCGCCGGGAACGTCGGAGAACGGGTCGTCGGTCCGCGGACCGCCGGTGTCGACGCCGGCGCCGGCGTCGCCGCTAGCGCCCGTTCCGGTGTCGCTGAAAAAGCCGCCCGTTCCGTCGGCGTCGCGGTCCGTCGGTTCCGAGTCCGGCGCCGCCGATTTCGGCGGCGTCGACTCCCGGGGCGTCGCGGCTGGGGCGTCGCCGTCGGCGAACTGGTCGCCGCCGGCCGGGTCGCCGTCGTCACCCCGGGTCATCGGCTCAGTTCCCGGCGAGGCGCTCGGCGATGCGGTGGGCGCCTTCGGCGGCGGCGAGGTCCGGGTCGTCCGGCGTCGCGACCTCGACGTCGCGGTCGAGCTCCGCGCTGAGCCGGCGCTCGAACTCGTCGGCGAGCCCCGGGATGCAGGCCATGCCGCCGGTGAGCGCGATGCGGTGTTCGAGCGCGAGCTGGTACGGCTTCATGTAGTCGTTCGCGAGCTCCGGCAGGAACTCGTTCGCGACCTGGTCGACCGCGGCGTCGACGTACCAGTCGAGCGCGTCCATCACGGAGTCCTCGATGGTGAACTCGTGGCTGCCGCCGCCCGGCTGCTGGATGACGTCCGTGAACGGCTCGAACGCGTCGAAGTCGCCGTGCTGCTCTTTGTACTCGCGGGCCGTCGTGAGGTCGACGTGGACGCGGCCCTGCGTCTCCTCTTCGACGTTCGCGACGATGCGGCGGTCGACGTCGTTGCCGGTGACCGAGCCGGTCGAGAACGGGACGAGCTGGTCGCCGCGGCGGTACGCGCACGCCTCGAGGTTCGTCGAGCCCATGTTGACGGAGATGAACACCTCGTCGATGGCCTCGACGCCGTCGCCGAGCGCCGGGATGGCGCCGCAGAGCGACTCGGGGTACGACCGCATCTCGGCGGCGCCGATGCTGGACGACTCGATGACGTCCGTGAGGTTCTCCAGCCCGTCGTCGTTCTCCATCGTCGGGATGGCGTAGACGACGGCGGAGTCGTCGGGCACCGAGTTCGCCTCGATGAGTTCGGTGAAGAACCGGTCGGCGAGCTCGGCGCGGTCGTCGTCCTCGGGGAGGCCGGACCGCAGCATGTACTCGACGCGGTCGGGGTACTCCGCGGCGGCCTGCTCGCCGAACAGCGCCTTCTCGTCGCCGGTGATGGCGTCCTCGTAGGTGGCGAGGCAGGTGAGCGTCCGGACGGTCTCGACGTCGCCGTCGCGTTCGCCGGGGTAGCGCAGCACGGTCCGCGTGGAGCCGAGCTTCACGCCGACCGGAGTCGGTTCGTTCGCTTCGAAGTCGTCGCCTGAGTTAGATTCAGCTGCCATGGTTATCGGAGCGCGGCGAGGCGGGCGACGAACAGGAGGCTCGTCCGGTGGTGTCCGGCGCCGAGTCGTCCGTCGTCGGAGTCGTCGAACGCTTCGAGGTGCGCCGCGAGGGCGTCCTCGGCGTCGGCGCCGAGCCATTCGACTCGCCGGTACAGCGCGAGCGCGTCGCGGGCGCGTTCGCGCCCGCCGACGCCGACGAGGTAGTGCAGCCAGTCCAGCGCGAGCCGGGTCGCCGCCACGGAGTCCGGGAGACTCCGCAGGTACGGCCGATCCGCGCCGTCGGCTGCCGCCTGGAGGACGAACGCGTCCTCCACTTGCGCCGCCCGCACGCGCGCTTCCGCGCCGCCGAGGAAGTCGTGCGGGGTCGCCCACCGCTCGCCCTCCTCGGTCCCGTGCGTCGGCGCCGCCGCTCCCGCCAGCGCCCGCAACTCCTCCGGGTCGTAATCGCTCGGTTTGAGCATCGTGTTCGTCCGCACTCCCTGTGCCGCTGCTCTCCGGTATCCGTATCCAACATAAATCCCTTCGTGCCCGAGTATCACCGGTGAAAACCGCGGTGGCGACGGTGGCGGCGGCGACGATGGCGGCGACGACGGTGACGACGGCGACGCGTGTCGGTGACGCCCGGTCGGCAAGCCGGGTCAGCGACGCGGGTCAGCGTCTGCGGTTCGCTGCCGGTCAGTAGCCGCGGGGTCGTACCGGTCAGTCGTCGCGCAGCGTGAACGTCACGCGCTCCCTGTCGCTTCCCTGCGTGGTGCGGCCGGTGACGTCGACGCGGCCGAGTTCGGCGGTCGACGCGACGTGGGTGCCGGCGCAGGCGGTCCGGTCGAACGGGTCGGACTCGTCGCCGATTTCGACGATGCGGAGCTCCGTGATGGACTCGGGGAGCAGGTCGATTCGGGTGCGCTCGGTGTCGAGTTCCGCCTCGGCGGCGTCGCGGTCCATCGTGTAGTGCCGCACCGCCAGCGCGTCGTCGACGAGGTCGTTCATGCGGGCCTCGACGTCGTCGAGGTCGTCGGCCGAGAACTTCGGGTACTCGGCGTCCAGCCGGGCGCGGTCGTCGTACAGCTGGTTGCCGACGGTCGGCGCGTCGAACTCGTCGAGCAGCACCGCCGAGAGCAGGTGCTGGGCGGTGTGGTACCGCATGTGGGCGCGCCGCCGCTCCCAGTCCAGTTCCGCCTCGACGACGTCGCCCTCGGCGGGTACGTCGCCGTCGACGGTGTGGTATATCGTGTCCTTCTTCTGGACGTCCGTGACGGTCGCCTCGCCGCCGTCGAACCGGAGCGTCCCGGTGTCGTTCGGCTGGCCGCCGCCTGCCGGGTAGAAGTGGGTGCGGTCGAGGACGACGCGGTCGTCGAGGACGCGCTCGACGGTCGCCTCGAACGACGCGACGGAGCTGTCTGCGAGGTACAGCTGTTCGGTCATACGCGACGGAAGCCGGCCGCGGCGGATAACGGTTCGGCTCGCGGAGACTCGGGCCGGCGGCCGGCGGCAGCCGGCTCTTGCGGCGCCGGCTGCGACGTCAGCCGGGGAGGAGGTCGCCGAGCGCGGCGCCGACTGCCATCGGGACGAAGGCGGCGAGGACGCCGCCGGCGGCGAGCATCGGGTCGCTCCAGTCGACGCGGCCCCAGACGGTCATGCCGGCGAGCGCGGCGAGGAAGGCGACGCCGAGCACGCCGACGAGCCGCCGCGGGAGGACGCCGAACAGCGGGTCGTGGACGCGGACCTCCTGGATGTCGGCGACGTAGATGATGCCGACGACGAGCGCGACGGTGAACAGCGCGGTGCCGACGAACGCGAGCGGGTGGGCCGCGAGGAACTCGCCGACCTCCAGGGTGCCGCCTTCGACCAGCATCGGGATGCCGAAGACGACGCTGCCGAGCAGCGCCTCGGCCAGGTCGCCGCGGTCGAAGCCGTGAATCACCTTCCCGAAGACGCTCGGCGTCGACATGTCGCGGGCGGTCCGCATCGCGTCGCGGACCTGCACCCGCTCGTCGTGGTCGTCGACGACGGTTTCGAGCGCCTCCAGCTGCTCGATGAGGTCCTCGACGGTCGGCTCCTCGCCGCCCCCGTCGGCGCCGTCGTCGCTCCCGGAACTCATGGCCGTTCCTGCCCGCGGCGACGATAAAAGCGTTCGCGTCCGGCGGCCGGCCGACCGGAGCCCTCACCGGCGGCCGATTCTGTCGGCGACGAAACGGACAGAACGACCGGGGCAACAAGGGATTTAAACCGGGGAGGCGGTTATAGCGGCGAAATGAGTAGCGGGACGACCCGCCCGGGGACACCCCGGGGGCCGGGTCTGCGTCCGGCAGCCCGAGCAGGCCGCCGTTCGCGGTCGACGTTCACGAACCGTTCAGCGGCCGAGGGAAGCCGATGAGCAGCCCTCGCGACGCGGAGCCGATAGACATCCTGCTCGTCGAGGACAACCCCGGCGACGTCCGGCTGACGAAGGAGGCGTTCGCGGACGCCAAACTCGCGAACGACCTCCACGTCGTCACCGACGGCGAGGCCGCCCTGGAGTTCCTGTTCCAGCGCGGCGAGCACGCGGACGCGCCGCGGCCGAACCTGACGCTGCTCGACTTGAACCTCCCGAAGGTCGACGGACTGGACGTCCTCGAGGAGATGAACGACGACCCGGCGCTCCAGCGCATCCCGGTCGTCGTCCTCACCGGGTCGGAGGCCGAAGAGGACATCGTACAGAGCTACGAACACCACTCGAACGCCTACCTGACCAAGCCCATCGACCCGGACGAGTTCGTCGACCTCGTCAGGTCGTTCGAGGAGTTCTGGCTGACGCTCGTCGAACTCCCGCCCAGCCCGGACTGACATGCCCGACCAGACGCTCCCCCGAATCCTGCTCGTCGAGGACAACCCCGGCGACGCCCGGTACATCGAGGAGTTGCTGGCGGACGCCGCCGAGTTCACGGAGCGGCCGTTCGACCACGACGACCTGCTCGACGCCCGGCCGGACGGCGCCGGCGACGGCGAGATGTTCGTCCACGAGACGCGGCTCGAAGACGGCGTCGACCGCTTCCGGACCGAGCCGTTCGACGTCGTGCTGCTCGACTTGAACCTCCCGGACAGCACCGGCATCGAGACGCTGCGGACGCTGCACCGCCGGACCGGCCCGGTGCCGGTCGTCGTGCTCACCGGCGTCAGCGACCACGAGGTCGGCGTCGAGGCGCTCCGCGAGGGCGCCGAGGAGTACCTCGTGAAAGACGAAATCAACCCGAACCTCCTCGCGCGAACCGTCTACCACGCCATCGAGCGGAAGGCGCACGAGCGGACCCTGAAGCGGTACGAGACGCTCATCGAGGAGTCGACCGACGTCAACGCCGTCATCGACCTCGACGGCACGGTGAGCTACGTCACGCCGTCGGTCGAACACGTCCTCGGCTACCCGCAGGACGCCCTCGTCGGGGAGAACACGTTCGAGTACGTCCACCCCGACGACCGGGCGGCGCTGCGCGCGGAGTTCTCGTCGCTCACCGACGACAGCACGTACCGGGCCTCCGCGGAGTTCCGGTTCAGACACGCGGACGGCTCCTGGGTCGACCTGGAGGCGCGCGGCCGGAACCTCCTCGACGAGCCGGCAATCGGCGGGCTCGTCGTCTACACCCACGACGTCACCGAGCGGAAGGCGTACGAGCGCCGACTCGAACTCCAGCGCAAGCGGCTCGCCGCGCTGAACCAGCTGAACGGCGTCGTCCACGGCGTCACCGAGGCGGTCATCGACCGGTCGACGAGACAGGAGATCGAACAGATCGTCTGTGAGCGGCTCGCCGAGTCGGCCTCCTACGAGTTCGCCTGGATCGCCGAGCACGACCGGACGACGCGGTCGGTGACGGTGCGCGCCGAAGCCGGCACCGGCGACTACCTCGACGAGGTCTCGCTGTCGATGGACCCGGACGACGAGACGGGGCAGGGGCCGACGCCCCGGGCGCTGCGGACCGGCGAGCCGCAGACGGTCCGCGACGTCGCAAGCGAGGAGTCGTACGCGCCGTGGCGCGAGGCCGCAGACGAGTACGGCTTCCGGTCGTCCGCCGCGATTCCCATCAGCCACGAGGACACCGTCTACGGCGTCCTGAACGTGTACGCCGACCGGGAGGACGCGTTCCGCGACGAGGAGCGGACCGTCCTCGGACACCTCGGCGAAATCGTCGGGCACGCCATCGCCGCCGCCGAGCGGAAGCAGGCGCTGATGAGCGACAGCACCGTCGAACTCGAGGTCCGGGTCCCCGACGTGTTCGACGCGCTCGGCGTCGAGGCGTCGTCGGCGGAGACGCTGACGTTCGAGCGGGCGGTCCCGGTCGACGACGACGAGTTCCTCATCTACGGCGTCGCCCCGGAGCACGCGACGTCGGTGCTCGAATCGCTCACCGAGCAGTCGGCGTACTGGACCGACTTCGACGTGGTGAGCGAGACGCTCGACGACGTCCGGTTCGAGCTCCGAACCGCCGACGAACCGGTGATGGCGCGGGTCGCCGAACACGGCGGCTCCGTCGAGCAGATGGTCATCGAAGACGGGACGCTCCGGATGGTCGTCCACCTCCCGCCCGACGTCGCCGTCCGCGCGGTCATCGAGACGATTCGGGACCGGTACCCGGAGGCGGAGCCGGTGGCGCGCCGACAGCTCACCGACCGGTCAGGCGAGAACCAGCAGCTGAAGGAGGCGTGGTCGGAGGAGCTGACCGACCGGCAGCGCACCGTCCTGGAGACCGCGTACTTCGCGGGCTACTTCGAGTGGCCGCGGCAGGCGAACGGCGAGGAGGTCGCGGAGTCGCTCGGCATCTCGTCGGCGACGTTCTCACAGCACCTCCGCGCGGCGGAGAACACGATTTTCGGCGGGCTGCTCTCCGACGGAGACGACCGGAACGACCGGAACGGACGGAACGCCCAGAACGGGTAGCGTCGCCGCCTTCCCACGGCGGCGACCTCGTCCCAACACCACTCGTGCGCTCTCGACGACCCACCCCGGCTCGTCCTCGCCCGTTTCGTCCGGTCCCCACCCGCGTCCACGGTGGTCGTCGTGCACGGTCGCCACGGCGACCCGGCTGTGCGCCCGGTCCGGGCCGCCGTCGGCGCGCCGCGTGGAGCGTCGGCCGGCCGGCGTGCATCCACAGCGTGCGTTCGGCCGGCGCGTCGGTTCGCTCGAGTCCGCGTCCCAACCGAACTCAAGCGACCTGTATCGATGCGGCGGCGCCACGTCCCGGTTGTCCCTAACAGGTTTGGTCGCCCCTGCGTCAGCGTCGTTCCGCCACCGAAACACCTGTTGGGCGGGCGGGCGACGCGGCCAGTGTGACTCGACGCGTCCTGGTTCCCATCGACAGCTCCGAACAGTCCACCGCCGCCCTCGAACACGCGCTCGACGTCCACGGCGACGCCGAGTACGTCCTGGTGCACGTCGTCGACCCGAACCGCTGGATTTCCACGGGCGACGCCGAAGGCGACGTCTACTACTCGAAGGAGCTCGAAGAGACCGCGAAGAACGCCGCGAAGGAACTCCTCGCGGACGCGGAAGCCGTGGTCCGAGAGCGCGGCGCGGCCGCCGAAACCGAGACGCTGTACGGCCCGCCCGCCCGGACCATCGTCGACTACATCGAAGCGCACGACCTCGACGCCGTCGTCATGGGGAGCCACGGCCGCACCGGCATCGACCGGCTCCTGCTCGGCAGCGTCGCCGAGAAAGTCGTCCGCCGCTCGCCCGTCCCCGTCACCATCGTCCACTGAGCCGCGCAGTTCTTCCAGCCGCTCAGCGGCCGCGTTCGTCGTCCGTCGCCGCCCGCAGCAGCAGCGTGATTCCGTCGGGGTCGTCGACCGCGACCGCGTCGCCGCGTTCCCGGACCGCGGCGACGTCCGCGGCTTCGAACCGATTGCGCGCCGCCACCACGGCGTCGCCGTCGGGGAGCACGAACTCGAACCAGTCGAGCCCGCGGCCCGTCGCCGGCGCCGTCCGGCCGTTCCACGTGTTCAGGCCGACGTGGTGGTGGTAGCCGTCCGCCGCGAGAAACAGCGCCGACGGCCCGAACGCCTGCCGCACCCGGAGGCCGAGCGCGTCGGCGTAGAACGCACGGGAGGCGTCGATTGACGACACTTCGAGGTGGACGTGGCCGACCGTCGTTCCGGGCGGCGCGGCCGACTCGCCCGCCGCGTCGGTGCGGAGCGAATCGAGGTCGAGCGGCAGCGTGTCCATCTCGACGCGGCCGTCGTCGGTCTCGGGCCACTCGCGGCGCGGCCGGTCGCGGTACAGTTCGACGCCGTTCCCCTCCGGGTCGCGGAGGTACAGCGCCTCGCTCACGCGGTGGTCGGAGGCGCCGGTGAGTTCCCACTCCGCCTCGACGCGGCCGAGCGCGTCGGCGAGCGCGCCCCGCGACGGGAACAGGAACGCGGCGTGAAACAGCCCGGTTTCGTCGCGGCCGCGCTCCGGCGCGTCGGGCGCCGCGGTCAGGACGACAAGCGGGTCGCCGCCGGCGCCGAGCACCGCGCGGTCGTCGCGGCGCTCCAGCACCGCGAGGCCGACGACGGACTCGTAAAACGACACCTGCCGGTCGAGGTTCTCGACGCGGAGCGCGACGCGGCCGACGCGGGCCGCGTCCGGAACGGCCGCCGTGGACGATTCGGTCACGTCGACCCCTTCGCGCGGCGACCCAAAAGCGGTGGCGCTGGCGGCCGGCGGAACCGGGAGTTACCGGTGCTCGTCGGCGTCGGCGGTGCCGTCGGCCGCGTCGTCGACGCCGGCGCCGAGCGCGTGCCAGCTCAGCCGCGGGTTCCGGGCGGCGCTCGCCTGGTCGATGCGGCGCGCGGCGGTGTGGGTCGGCGCGGACTGCAGCGTCTCGTCGCTGTCGGCGACGGCGCCGTTGAACGCGGCGGCGAGGTCGTCGAGCGACTCGCGGCTCTCGATTTCGGTCGGCTCGGTCAGCATCGCCTCCGGCACCATCTCCGGCCACTTCGTCGTCGGCGGGTGGACGCCGTAGTCCAGCATTCCCTTCGCGACGTCGGCGGCGTCGCGGTCGCCGGCCGTCGCGGCGAACTCGTGGTGGAACGGGCCGTACGGGACGTCGAGGTCGACCTGCTCGGCGAGGTAGTTCGCGTTCAGCACCGCCTTCGCGGAGGCGTCGAGCAGCCCCTCGTCGCCGAGCCGGTGGATGTAGGCGTACGCCTTCACCAGCACCAGCCAGTTCCCGCCGAATCCGTGGACCTTCCCGACGCTGTGCTCCGGCTCGAACAGTTCGAACGCTGGATTCCCGTCGTCGCCGTCGCGGTCGCCGCCGGCCGCGTCGCTGCTGCCGCCGGATTCGGTGTCGTCGGCCGCGTCGCTGTCGCGGTCGCCGTCGACGCGGCGGACCTGCGGCCGCGGGAGGAACGGGGCGAGGTCGTCGGTGACGCCGACCGGGCCGGCGCCGGGGCCGCCGCCGCCGTGCGGCGTCGCGAACGTCTTGTGGACGTTGTAGTGCATGATGTCGAAGCCCATGTCGCCGGGGCGGGCGCGGCCGAGCAGCGCGTTCAGGTTCGCGCCGTCGTAGTACAGCAGGCCGCCGGCGTCGTGGACGAGGTCCGCGATGGTCTCGATGTCGCGCTCGAACAGCCCGACCGTGTTCGGATTCGTCAGCATCAGCGCCGCGGTGTCCTCGGAGACGGCGGCCTCCAGCGCCTCGACGTCGACGCGGCCGTCGTCGTCCGAGGGCAGTTCGACGACGTCGTAGCCGGCGAGCGCGGCCGTCGCGAAGTTGGTGCCGTGCGCCGACGACGGGATGATGACCTCGCTGCGGTCGTCGCCGCGGTGTTCGTGGTACGCCTTCGCGACGGCGATGCCGGTGAACTCGCCGGCGGCGCCCGCGGGCGGCTGGAGGGTCACGGCGTCCATCCCGCCGATGTCGGCGAGGTACTCCTGCAGCCCGTACAGCAGTTCGAGGTTCCCCTGCACCGACTCGGGGTCGCGGTCCGGGTGGACCGCCGCGTTCGGGTCCGCGGCGACGTCCTCCGTGAACGACGGATTGTACTTCATCGTGCAGGAGCCGAGCGGGTACGGCCCGGACTCGACGCCCCAGTTCATCTGCGAGAGCCGCGTGTAGTGCCGCGCGAGCTCCGGCTCGGACAGCGACGGCATCGTCAGCGAGTCGCGCGTCAGGTCGTCCGGCAGCACCGACTCCGCGCCCGGGTCGACCGCCGTGGCGTCCTTCTCCGCGAGCAGCGGCTCGTTCCGGTCGTCGCTGCCGTAGCGCGCCTGGTCGTGCTGCATCAGGCGACCACCTCGGCGAACGCGGCGACCAGCCCGTCCGTCTCGTCGGCGGTGAGGTCCGTGACGCACACCTGCAGCGTCTCCTCGTCGAGCGTGTGCACCGCGTAGCCGCGGTCGCGGAGGCCGTCCGCGGCCGTCGGCGCGTCGACCGGCGCGTCCGCGACGCCGACGGCGAACTCGCGGAAGTGGTGGCGGTCGTGCAGCGGCGCGGTGACGCCGTCGACGCCGTCGAGGTCGGCCGCGAGCGACGACGCGTCGCGGACGCAGTCCTCGGCGAGGCCGGCGAGGCCGTCGGCGCCGAGCATCGCGGCGTGCATCGCGGTGCGGAGCGCGACCCACGCCTGGTTCGTGCAGATGTTGGAGGTGGCGCGCTCCTTCCGGATGTGCTGTTCGCGGGTCTGCAGCGTCAGCGTGTACGCGCGGCGGCCGGCGGCGTCCTCGCTGGCGCCGACGAGCCGCCCCGGCACCTGCCGGAGGTAGTCCTCGCGGCACGCGAACAGGCCCAGCCCCATCCCGTAGCTCGCCGGGAGGCCGAGCGCGCCAGCCTCGCCGACGACGACGTCGGCGCCGACCGCCGCCGGCTCCCGGAGCAGGCCGAGCGCGACGACGTCGGTGCCGACGCAGAACAGCGCGTCGCTGTCGGCGGCGACGTCGCCGACGGCTTCGAGTTCCGGCTCGATGGCGCCGGTGACCGTCGGGTTCTCGGCGTAGACGAACGCGGTGTCGTCGTCGACGCGGTCGCCGAGCGCGTCGAGGTCGGCGGTGCCGTCTCGGTACGGGTAGGTCTCGACTGCGAGGTCCGCGCCGTCGACGTAGTTGTCGAGCGTCGCGCGCTTGCCGTCGCGGAGCGCCTCCGGGACGAGCACGGTGTCGCCGGTGGCGTCGCGGACGCGGTCCGAAAGCAGCGCCGCCTCGGCGAGCGCCGACGCGGCGTCGTACATCGAGCAGTTCGCGACCGACAGCCCGGTGAGCTCCACCAGCATCGACTGGTACTCGAACAGCGCCTGCAGGAACCCCTGCGTGATTTCGGGCTGGTACTGCGTGTAGCTCGTCAGGAACTCCGAGCGCGCCGAGAGGTCGTCGACCAGCGACGGCACGTAGTGGCTGTAGTGGCCGCGGCCGAGGAACTCCGTGAGGTCGTCGTTGCGGGCGAACGTCTCGCGCAGGTCGGCGCGGACCTCGCGCTCGCCGCGCCGCGGAATCCCGAACTCGCCGTCGAACGCCACCGACTCGGGGATGTCGAACAGGTCCGCCTCGCTGTCGGCGCCGACCGCTTCGAGCATCGCCGCGGTGTCGGCCGGCGAGTGCGGCGCGTACGGCGACCCCGCGTCGCGTCCGCTCATCGGCGCACCGCTCCTCCGCGCACGTCACGTCCGTGTCGTCCGAGGACCGAAACCCGTCCACGTCTGTTCATAGGTGTGGCTACGACGCGGGAACCAAGAGTCGTTCGTTCCCGGTTCAGCCGGCCGGCACCGGCCGTCTCGCGGCGGGACGAGTCGTCAGCGCGCCGACTGCCGACGGCTCCGGCGGGCGGGCGGGCCGCCTCACTCGATCTGGCCGCGGTAGTCGTCGGCGCCGAGCAGGTCGTCGAACTCCGCCTCGTCGCTCGGGTCGACTTCGAGCAGCCAGCCGTCGCCGAACGGCGCCTCGTTCACCAGTTCGGGCGCGTCGAACAGCTCGTCGTTGACGGCGACGACCTCGCCGGACACCGGCGCGTACAGGTCCGAGACTGCCTTGATGGACTCGACGACGCCGAACTCCTCTCCGGCCTCGATTTCGTCGCCCTCCGCGGGCAGCTCGACGAACACGACGTCGCCGAGTTCGTCCTGCGCGAAGTCCGTGATGCCGACGCGGTGGGGCGGCTCGGTGCTGACCCACTCGTGCGATTCGCGGTACCGGTTGCCGTCGGGAACGTCGAAACTCATCGGCGTGGGAGGTGGGTACTCCGGTTCGGTGCTAAAGTCCTGCCCTTCGCGTCGGCGGTGCGGTGGCGGTGGCGTCGGCAGTGCGGTGGCGTCGGCGGTGCGTCAGTTGAACGGCGGCTGAACGACCTTCGCGCGCTTCTCCTTGCCGCGGACGACGACGTTGACGGTCGTCCCGGGGTCGGTGAAGTCGACGGGGAGGTAGCCGAGCGCGATGGGGCGGTCGAGCGACGGGCTCATCGTACCGCTGGTGACGACGCCGACGACGTGGCCGTCCTCGTCCGTGACGTCGTAGCCGTGCCGCGGGACGCCGCGGTCGAGCAGTTCGATGCCGACGAACCGCTCTTCGACGCCGGCGGCCCGCTGTTCGGCGAGCGCGTCGCGGCCGACGAACGACGTGTCGAGGTCGACCGCGAACCCGATGCCGGCCTCGAACGGCGTCCGCGGCTCTTCCGCCGGGTCGAAGTCCTGCCCGGACAGCAGGAACCCCTGCTCGATGCGGAGCGTGTCGCGCGCGCCGAGCCCGCACGGCGTGCACTCGTCGACGAACGCGCTCCACACCGCCTCCGCGTCGCCCCACGGCGCCAGCACCTCGAAGCCGTCCTCGCCGGTGTAGCCGGTTCGGGACACCCAGCAGTCGGCGCCCGCCACCGTCGCCTCGGTCGCCTCGAACGAGTCGAGCGACAGCACGTCCGCGTCCGCCTCGTCGTCGACGACGCCGGGCGCGTCGGGCCCCTGCACCGCGAACATCGCCCAGTCCTCCGTGACGTTCCGGACCTCCGCGTCGAGGCCGTCGGCGTCGCGGGCGTCGACCCAGCGCTCGTGCATCTGCTCGTCGTGGCCGGCGTTCGGAATGAACAGGTACGCCGCGGCGTCGGCGTTCGCGTCGCCTGCGTCGTCTGCGTCGGCCGCGACGTCGCCCGCGTCCCGCGCTCCGCCGGCGTCGTCGGGCACGCGGTCGTCCGGCAGCCGGTAGACGACGGTGTCGTCGAGCAGCACGCCGTCCTCCCGGCAGATGCCGGCGTACTGGGCGTCGCCGGGGTCGAGTTCGGCGACGTCGTTCGTCGTGAGCCGCTGCAGCAGCGCGGTCGCGTCCGGGCCGACGACCTCGATTTCGCCCATGTGGGAGACGTCGAAGACGCCGGCCGCCTCGCGGACCGCGGCGTGTTCGGTCCTGATGGAGTCGAACTCCACCGGCATGTCCCACCCGCCGAACTCGGTGAACTTCGCACCGCGGTCGGCGTGGACATCGCGCAGCGGCGGCTTCCGTAAGGCCATGTCGGACGGTCAGACGGCGGGGAGTAATGTCTTGTTATCCCGACGGACCGGCGTGCGGACGCCGCGTCCGCCGGCGCCGCCGGCCTCGGCCCGGGTCAGTCGTTGAGCAGCGTCCGCTCGAACCGGTCGGCGGGCAGCCGCAGGTCGTCCAGCCCCGGGAGGTGCTTGACGTTGTAGACGACCTTCAGTTCGTCCGTCAGCGGCGCGCCGATGCAGGACAGCCGGAAGCCGCGGTCGAGCATCTCCTCGGAGAGGACGTGGTTCGCCGGCATGTCCAGTTCGCCCTCCACCACCGCCACGGCGCAGTTCGCGCAGGCGCCGCCGCGGCAGGCGTACGGCCACGCGAACCCGCGGTTCTCGGCGGCCTCCAGCAGCGACTCGTGCGGCTCCACGAGGAACTGGCCGTAGTCGTCCGGGTCGAGGTCGGCGTCCGCGGCGGCGTCGAACAGGTCGTCGTCGTCGAGGCTCCAGCCGCGGTCCGCGACCACGTCGTAGTTCAGGTACTCGACGCGCGCCGTCGTCTGCCGAGACGGCGCCCCCTCGTCCCCCGACCCGCTCCCCGACCCGCTGCCGGACTGCTGCCGGGCGGCGCCGGGTGACCGACCGTTCTCTCCGCCGCTAGCCTCGTCGCCGTCGGCGTCGCCGTCGGCGCCGCGGCTGCTCGGCCGCACGTCGACGTCCGCCCAGTCGCCCGACTGGAGCTCCTCGTACGCCGCCCGGACCGCCTGGAACTCCTCGGCCGACCCGCCGTGGTCCGGATGCGTCTCGAGCACCCGACGCCGATACGCGCGCTCGATTTCCTCGTCGTCGGCGTCCGCGTCGAGCCCGAGCACCTCGAACGGAGAATCCACGATGTGGCGACAGTAGGTGTTCGCCGGAGTAAACGCTGTCGCGTCTCGCCGTTTCCGCGTCGAGGCCGCGCTCGAAGCGAGCCGAAAAACCGGGTCGGCGGAAATCAGGTCTGCGGGAACCGAGTCGGCGGAAAATCGGGTCGGCCGTGGCGTCTGTCGGTCTGCGGCCGGGTCAGTTGTCGTCGACGTAGGCCGCCACGTCGAGCATCCGGTTCGAGAAGCCGTACTCGTTGTCGTACCACGTCAGAATCTTCGCGAGGCCGTCCTCGCCGACCGTGTTCGTGGAGTTCAGGTCGACGTACGACGAGAACGGCAGGCCGTTGATGTCGCGGGAGACGACCTCGTCGTCGGTGTATCCGAGGACGCCGGCGAGCGGGCCGTCGTCGGCGGCGTCGCGGAACGCGGCGTTGATCTCCTCGGCGGACGGCGACGATTCGAGGTCGACGACCAGTTCGGTGATGGAGCCGTTCGGCACCGGGACGCGCATCGCCATCCCGTCGAGTTTGCCCTGCAGCTGCGGCAGAATCTCGGTGGCGGCCTGCGCGGCGCCGGTGGACGTCGGCACGATGTTCTCGGCGGCGGCGCGGCCGCGGCGCGTCTTCCCCTTCGGGCCGTCGACGAGGTTCTGCGACCCGGTGTAGGCGTGCACCGTCGTGAGGAGGCCGTGCCGGATACCGAACTCCTCGTCGAGCACCTTCGCGATGGGCGTCACGGAGTTCGTGGTGCAGGAGGCGTTCGAGACGACGCCTTCGCCGTCGTACTCGTCGTGGTTGACCCCGTAGACGAGCTGTTTCACGTCCTTCTCTCCTTTCGGCGGCGCGGAGATGACGACGGTGTCGGCGCCGGCGTCGAGGTGCCGGGAGGCGTCGTCGTGGGTGCGGAACACGCCGGTGCATTCGAGCGCGACCTCGACGTCCAGGTCGTCCCACGGCAGGTCCGCCGGGTCCTGCTCGTCGAGGACGGGGACGGCGGTGCCGCCGATGGAGAGTTCGGCGGCGTCGGCGTCGTACGTCAAGCCGTCGAGCCGACCCATCACGGAGTCGTAGCTGGCGAGGTAGCGCATGTCCTCGCCCTCCATCACGTCGTTGATGCCGACGAGTTCGATTCGCGGGTCTTCGAGCACCGCGCGGAAGACGTTCCGGCCGATGCGGCCGAAGCCGTTCAGGCCCACTCGGACCGGGCTGTCGACGTCGTCGCCGGCGGCGAGGTAGGATTTACTCATAACCGAATGACTGCTGCGGCCGGACTTAACTCTTGTAGGTCTCGCGGAGGCGCAGCGCCGGGACGACCGCGCGATGCCGCGGGGAGAAGGCTTATCGGTGCGAGCGGGATACGTCGAGGTATGCGGGACGACCCCAACGACCCGTTCGGCGATATCTTCGACGAAATCGAACGGATGATGAACGAGATGGCCGGCGGCACCGGCCCGAACAGCAGCCGAGGCGACGCCGGCTTCGGCGAGGAGACGCACGTCTCCGTCTACGAGGACGACGGGGTCGTCCGACTCGTCGCCGACCTCCCCGGCGTCGACAAAGACGGCATCGACCTGCAGTGCGACGGCACGACGCTCACCATCTCCGCTCACGGCGACACCCGGCGGTTCGACGAGCGGATTCAACTGCCGGTCCGCGTCGACGAACACTCCGCGTCCGCGTCGTTCAACAACGGCGTCCTCGAAGTGACGTTCGACGCCGACGAGCAGTCCGCCGACATCGACGTCGAATAAGCCGAACCGTCCGACCGCCGCCCCGTTCCCCCGGTGAGCGACTGGCCGCCGCCGGTGAACTGCGCCCGCTACCCCTCCGACGGGCGGTGCGGTCGTCCGCGCCGCGGGGACAGAGCCTTTATTCGTCCACTCACGAAGGGACGACCGTGCCGAAAGTCGAAGTCACGCTGCCCGACCAGATCGAGGGAGAAATCAACCGGCTCGTCGAACAGGGCGAGTTCCTCAACCGCGACCAGGCGCTCGAAGACCTGCTGACCCGCGGGGTGTCCGCCTACCAGACCACCGACGACTCCACCCAGGAGATGGACGAAACCATGTTCAACCAGATGACCGAAGACCAGCAGGACCCCGCGATGCAGGAGGACGACCAGTCCGACGACTACACCTTCTAACTCCGGAACCGACGACTTCCGCGTTTTCTCCGCCTCGCAGCCCGAGGCTCAGCTGTCCGTCGCGGTGCCGTTACCGCCGCGGTCGACGACGCTGTCGCCGCCTGCGGCGTTCGACGCGGCTCGCTTGACCAGCGCGGCGACGCGGCCGTCGAAGCCGTCCTCGTACTTCGCCGCGTCGTCGACGGTCGGCCGCGCGTTCGTCTCCGAAACGACGAGCCTGCCGTCGGTTTCGAGCAGGTCCACGCCGAGCAGGTCGCCGCCGACCGCCGCCGCCGCGCGTTCGGCGAGCGCCCGGTGGCGGTCCGGCAGGTCGGCGGCGACGGCTTCGGCGCCGCGGTGAACGTTGTGCTTCCAGCGGCCCGTCGCGAGCGCGTCGTCGGGGAGTCGGCGTTCGACCGCGCCGACGCAGCGGCCGTCGACGACCATGGCGCGGTAGTCGCGCGCGCCCGGCAGGTACTCCTGGAGCAGGTACGACTTGTCGCCGGTCGCGCGGTAGTCGTGCACCAGGTCGAGGTAGTCGGTGACGCCGAGCAGCGAGTCCGGGTCCGCGACTTTCGCGATGCCGGTGCCGCGCGTCGCCGAGTTCGGCTTCACGACGAGCGGGTAGCCGACGCGCTCCGCCGCGGCGAGCACGTCGTCTTCGTCAGCCGGATTCGACACCAGCGCGGTGTCGGGCGTGTCGACGCCGGCGGCCGACAGCGTCGCCAACACGCCGGCTTTGTTGCGGGAGGCGACGACGACGTCGCGGCCGTTCACCCACGGCACGTCGAGGTGCGCGTCCAGCACCGCTCCCTCCATCAGCCGCGACGGGTACACCCAGCCGACGTCGACCGGCGGGAACGGCGAGTCGTCCGCGTCGACCGGTACGACCCGCGCCGTCGGGTCGACGTGGACGACGTCGATGTCGTGCGGTGCGAGCCGCGCCGTCAGCCGGTCGAACGTCTCCGAACTGGTCGTGACGGCCAGCCGAAGCCGCGGCGGGTCTGCGCGCGTCATCGGTTCTCGTCGTCGCTGACGGGCGGCCGCGGCATAACCGCGGTGGTCGGCGGTCGCCGCGCCGGCGACGTCTCCGGGCCGGCTGGTTCGCGGGCGGCTCTCCGCCGTGGCTCCTCCACGGGCGGTCGTGTCTGCGACGGGAGCCACGGAAACGAGAGGTTTTACGGCGTGACCCGCTACAGCGGGTATGAGCGACGCAGCGCCCGAGCAGGGTGCGCGCATCCCGGTCGACTGTCCGGGCTGCGGCACCGAGACAGTTCACGAGGTACTGAAGCCCGGTGGTCACGCGACGGTGCAGTGTACGGAGTGCGGCCACACGCACAAGGTGACGGTTGAGAAGGCGCCGACCACCGACGTCGACGTCGTCGTCTCCCAGGACGGCGAGTCGTACCCGACGTCGCTGAGCGGCGACCCCGAAGAGCACGTCGAGGTCGGCGACGAGTTCATCGTCGACACCGACGAGGCCATCCAGCAGGTCCGCGTCACTGCCGTCGAACTCGGCGGCGACCAGCGCGTCGAGGAGTCGACGCTCGAAGACGCCGAGACCGTCTGGACCCGCGTCGTCGACAACGTCGGCGTGAACGTCACGGTCCACCCGAAAGACGGCCGCCACGACGACAGCGAGAGCCGCAAACTGTACGTCCCCGGGGACTTCGAGTTCGTCGTCGGAGAAACCGAGTCGTTCGGCGACGACGAGTTCGAAATCGAGGGCATCCAGGTCCGCGACGACGCCGAGGGCTACCGCCGCGAGAAGTTCGACCACGAGGGCGACATGGTGTTCGCGAAGGACGTCAAGCGCGTCTACGCCCGCGACGAAACCACGACCGCCTGGTCAGCCTGGTAACCACGACCCACGCGGCCCTCCGCGTTCTCCCGTACTTTTCACCGCGTCCTTGGCTCCCACTACGACGGCTCTGTTGAAATCCTCAACCCGTGACAGAGTGGGGGCTGATCGGTGAGTACAGCGGAGCGGTGTGTCGGTCGGCTGTGACATGGAAGAATCGATTCTATTGGAGAGTTGAACGTGGGCTAGTACCGTCTGACGAGGAGTATGATGAGCGGTGTGCCGATCACCGTCGGCCACAACCAGCGGGCAACCGGTGGCAGAAAGACGAAATTCACGGACGAGAAGGCAGTAACCGTCGCAATGTACCCCGCTCCCATTCGGGACAGATGTTCGTAGAGCCACGCCCGTGACTCTGGCTGACCGTCTCGAAACAGGCGAATATCGCGGACGCCGAATCCAACGCTGATGCCACCGAAGACCGCCATCACCGTGCCGAACGACTCTCCCTCCACGAGTCGTAGTCCACCGAGCGTGAGGAGGCCGATGCCGACGGCAACGAGTGTGATGGACGCTCCCCAGTCGAGACCAGTTGGTGCGTCAGCTGGTCGCTTCCGCGAGAGGACGCGGTAGCCCGAGAAGACGAAGTAGAAGCTGAACACGGCGACGAGCGCGAGAAACTGCCGTGTCGGCGTGGCGTCGTAGACGAAGAGGGCGAGAGCGGACGCCGCCACGAACGCCATCGAATACACGTATGCGCGACCGAAGCGACGATGCGTGAGACCGCCTTTCTTCGTGAGAAACGCTCCCGCCCCACCGAACAATGCGACGAACCCGGCTAGAATGTGGAGGCTGAGCGTCAGTGAGTCGAGCGTCTCGATGGCAGTCACGAATTACTCCCTCGCTAACAGGGCGTACCCGATAGTCACTGGGAGCGCGTAGACGATGTGGCCGCCGACACTCCATGCCTTCTCGGGCATCGTCAGGTCGGGAAACGTTGGCGCGTGCGGATAGCCGACGGCTTGGAGCCACAGGGGCATCAGCAGGACCGAAAGCAGTGCGGTGGTCACGATGCCGACGAGAACGGCCCATCCGAGTGCGCCACGAACTGTCGTCGCTCGTGACCGGATCGGCGACCACTGAACGGCTGCAACGACTAGGACTGCAAGGGCAA
This sequence comes from Halobaculum sp. D14, assembly GCF_051195135.1. NCBI lineage: Archaea > Methanobacteriati > Methanobacteriota > Halobacteria > Halobacteriales > Haloferacaceae > Halobaculum > Halobaculum sp. D14. The sequence continues at coordinate 519,445 of NZ_JBNTKA010000002.1, forward strand.
CCCCGTGGAATTGATGAATGACCCACCCGAGCAGGAGGTTCGGCCCAGCCAAGCCGTACATATTTGGAAGCGCAAGCTCAATGAGGGGTTCTGGATTGCCGTACTGCATCATCAGACCAAGGGGGATACTGCCGAAAAACCCGGTGAGAATGGCAGCGATCCATTGTTTCGGCGGAACACCTCGGATACGTGTGGTAAAGCCCTTTCCTCGTGTTGGGGGCTCCCCGCCACCTGTCCGTGGAGAGGGCTGGGTTGACATCTACGGTACCGATAGCATATCTTGTATAAAGCTCTGTGGGGGTACTAGCCACAATCCGTTCTAGCCCGCGTTCTAACTGCGGTCGACCGCAATCCTCCATACCAGCTATTTCACAGCCGATCGTATCGAACTAATAGGGTTTCAACAGAGCCATGACAACCCCACCGAACCTCCGCATGCAGATCACCCTGCGGGTCAGACGGCTCCATTGCCGGCCACAGCGACTTTTCCGCGGCGGTCCGTAGCCGCGGTGAGCCGATGGATTTCGCCGAGGCGCGCGAAAACATGGTCGACAGGCTGGCGCGCGGGAGCAGCGTGGACGACGACGTCGCCGAGGCGCTGCGGACGGTACCGCACCACGAGTTCGTCCCGGACGACCGCCGCGAGGACGCCTACAAGGACCGGCCGCTCCCCATCGGAGGCGGACAGACGGTGAGCGCGCCGCACATGGTCGCCGAGATGTGCGCCGTGCTCGACCCCGAAGCGGGCGACGAGGTGCTGGAGGTCGGCACCGGGTCGGGCTATCACGCCGCCATCACCGCCGAACTGGTTGGCGACGACGGCGCCGTGTACACCGTGGAGTACGACGAAGCGCTCGCGGCGGACGCCCGGGAGACGCTGGACCGGCTCGGCTACGACGACGTCGCGGTGCGCTGCGGCGACGGCCGGGACGGCTGGCCCGAGAAGGCGCCGTTCGACCGTGCGTACCTCACCTGCGCCGTCCCGGAGTTCCCGCCGCCGATTCTCGACCAGCTCCGGACCGGTGGAGTCGCGCTCGCGCCGGTGGGGACGCTGCGGCAACAACTGGTTTTCGCCCGCGTCGACGACACCGGCGAAATCGCCGACTGCGAACACCACGGACCGGTCCAGTTCGTCCGCGTCCGCGGCGCCGACGGAGCCGACGAAGACGACGGGGCCGGCTGACTGAGCCAGCGACCGAACACCGGAATCGGCCGTGGGGTTGTGGTTCCGGTGACGCGGCCGCGGAGGCAGACGTTTTTAGCCGCCGCCTCGGTAGGCCGAGTCGATGCCGATGCGAGACCGGACCGGCCTCGACACCGAGGCGCTGCTGCTCCTGTGGGCGGCCCGGGAGACGGGCGTCCTGGACGCGCTGCTGTCGAGCGCCGGGACCGCAGCGGAGGTCGCCGCGGAGACAGACGTGACTCGTGAGGCGGCCGAGACCGCCGTGCAGGCGCTCGCGGATCTCGGATTCGTCGAACGAGTCCGCGACGGATACGAGCCGACGAACCGCGCAATCGGGCTGCTGGCGAAGCGGGACGTCCGCTCCGTCGGCGCGCTTCCGCACGCGCTCGACGAACTCGACCTGCTCGTCGACCTGCCCGAGACGATGGAGACCGGCGTCCCGCCGGAGCCCCCCGACGACTGGAGCGTGAACCGGCTCGGCGCGCACGCCGCCACCGACGACGCCGCGGTGCGGTCGGCGGTCACCGCCGCGGTCCACGCCGCCCCGGAGGCCGACCGGGTGCTCGACGTCTGCGGCGGCTCCGGCGTGTACGCGGCGGAGTTCGCCGACCGCGGCTACGACGTGACGATGCTCGACGACGCCGAAACCGTCGACCGGGTGGAGCCGATGCTTCGCAGCCGCGGCGTCCGGCTGCACCCGGGCCACCCGGCCGACCTCGACGGGCCGTACGGGCTCGCGTTCGCCGGCGGCATGCTCTCCCGCGTCGACCCCGCGGAAGCCAGGTCGGTCCTGTCCGGCGTCGCGGACGCGCTCGTGGACGACGGAACCGTCGTCCTCGTCGACACCGTCGCCGACGGCTCGGACGCGGCGGTCGCGGCGTCGGTCTGCGGACTCGCGGCCGGCCACGGCGGCGCCTCCGACTCCGACGAAATCCGGTCGTGGCTCCGCGACGCCGGATTCGCGGACGTCAGCGTCGACGCGGTACCGGGGACGGAGCGCCACGCCGCGGTCGGCCACAAACGCACGGTTGATTAGCGCGTAGCCCGGAGCCGACGTATGGACAGTCCCGACCCGGACGCGCTCCGGGAGGACATGCTCGACGCCGTCGAGCACTCGCTGGGCCGCGAACCGACCGACCGCGTCCGCGACGCGATGGCCGCCGTGCCGCGCGAGGCGTTCGTCGCGGAGACGCCGTACGTCAACAGCAGCGGCGAACAGCAGGGAACCCGGGTGCTCGCTCCGGAGACGGTCGTCCGGCTGTTCGAGGCGCTCGACGCCCGCGACGGCGACGACGCGCTGCTCGTCGGCGCCGGCGTCGGCTACACCGCGGCGCTGCTCGCCGAACTCGTCGGCGCCGAACACGTCCACGCCGTCGACATCTCGCGGGAACTCGTCTACGAGGCGCGCGAGAACCTCGGCGCCGCCGGCTACGACGCCGTCCTCGTCGACTGCCGCGACGGCGCCGACGGACTCCCCGCGTACGCGCCGTTCGACCGCGTCCTCGTCGAGGCCGCCGTCGTCGACCCGCCGCGGAGACTCCTCGGCCAGCTCGCCGACGGCGGCCGGCTCGTCGCCGCCCGCGGCCGCGGCGCCGAACAGGTCGTCACGGCGTTCGAACCGAGCGGAGACGGCGGCGCAGACGCCGTCTACGAGGGCGACGCCGTGTCGCTCCGCCCGCTGCTCGTCCCGGGCGAGGAGGTCGGCGCCGGCGTCCGAAACCGGACCGCCCGCGAGGACGCCGAGTTCGCACAGCAGGGCTACTTCGCGAAGACCGGCTGGGAGCACGAGTGGATCGACTGGGACGACCGGCTCACCGGCACCGACCGCTGACCGCGACGCGCGGACTCAGCCGGCGTCGTCGGCGACCACCAGGATTCGCGTGTTGCCGCGGCGGTCCGCGTACTGGCTCCCCGCGGGCGGCTTGATGCCGACCGCGAGCGTTCCTTCCTCCTGATTCGGGCCGAGCGTCGGCGCCACCTCCACGGTCGCCTCTCCGGCCGCGCCGGTCGTCGCGGTGGCGACGCCGTCGATGTCGGCGGTGCCGTCGCGAACGACGACCGTCGCCCCCTCGACCGGGTCGCCGTCGCTGCCGACGACGGTCAACGTCACCGACTGCTGGCCCGGCGTCGTGACGTCCGGCGACGGCCGCGCGTCCAGTTCGACGACGGCGAGCCCCTGAATCCCGGACACCATGTTCAGCATGACGCTCAGGCTCGCGACGCCGACGACCAGCGCGATGACCAGCCGCACCGGCAACCCCTCGATAGCGCGTTCGTCGCCGCGAAGCGATTCGAGCCACGTTGAGTCGAGCATGGCCCTGCTGGCCGCGGCTCCGCATTTGAACCTTCGCGCGAACGTTCAAGGCAGAAGCCGCGGGCACGGCCGCCGTGGACGTCATCGGACGAACCAGCCGGCGGGACGCACCGACCGCCAGCGGCGACGAACGCAGCGGCGGCGCCGCGGACGCCGTCTCCGGCCGCGACGAGCACGCGGGGCGGCTCGGCAGGCACGTGGCGCGCGACGGCAGCACCGGCGGCCGCGTCGGCATCGACCTCGACCGGACGCACGCCGCGCTCGTCGTCGGGAAACGCGGCGCCGGGAAGTCGTACACGCTCGGCGTCATCGCGGAGGAGGCCGCCGCCGCCCCCGGCGTCGCCCCGGTCGTCGTCGACCCGATGGGCGTGTTCGCCGGCCTCGCAGCCTGCGGCGGCGTCGTTCACCGGTCCCCGCGCGTCCGCGCCGACTCGGTGCCGCCGGCGTCGTGGCCGGAACTACTCGGATTCGATCCGAGCCAGCCCGCGGGCAGCCTGGTCTGGCGGGCGTTCACCGAGGCGTCGACCGTGGCGTCGGCGCGGTCGTTCGTCGCGGACGCGGACGCGACACGTCCGACGCGGCGCGCGGCCGGGAACGCGCTCGAACTCGCGGCGTCGTGGGGCGCGTTCTCCCCGGACGGCCTCACGGCGAGCGACCTCGCGACCGGCGGCCCAACGGTGCTGGACTGCTCGGCGCTGCCGGCGGCGGCCGCGAACGCGGTGTGCCGCGGGGTCGCAGCGGGGCTGTACGAGGCGCGGGTGCGCGGCGCAGTCGACAGGCTTCCGTGGCTGTTCGTCGACGAGGCGCACGGCTTCTTCGACGCGGCCGCGGGGCCGGCGCTCCGGACGCTACTGACGCGCGGCCGCGCCCCCGGCGTGTCACTGGTGTGCGCGACCCAGCGCCCCGCGGCGCTCCCGGACGTCGCCGTCTCGCAGGCCGACCTGGTGTTCGCCCACCGGCTCACCTCGGCGGCCGACGTCGACGCCCTCGCCGCGGCGCGTCCGACGTACCTCGGCGGCGACGTCGCCGACCGACTCCCGCGCGGCGTCGGCGACGCGCTCGTCGTCGACGACGCCGACGAGTCCACCGCAGTCGTCCGGATTCGGGAGCGCCACACGCCCCACGGCGGCGCCGACGCGAGCGCGCGGACGGCGGCGGCGACGCTCCGCGAACGCACCGAGTCGCCGGCGACCGAAACCGAAACGGAGGAGTGGCCGCGCTCGGAGCGGTGAGTCATGGACGACCGCGTCACCGGCATCGGGCTCGTCGCGGCGGGCGGCGCCGTCGGCGCGGCGCTCCGATACGGCGTCGGCCTCGCGGTCGCCGGCCCGGCCGGAACGCTCCTCGTGAACGTCGCCGGCAGCCTCCTGCTCGGCGTGCTCGTCTCGCGGACGCTCCCGAAGCGCGTCCAGCTGTTCGCGGCGACCGGGCTCTGCTCGTCGTTCACGACGTACAGCACGTTCGCCGTCGACGCCGTGTCGTTCGGCAGCGCCCCGGAGGCGGCGGCCTACGTGGCGGCGACGTACGTGTTCGGCGTCGCGGCCGCGACGGCGGGGCTCGCCGTCGGAGGCGGACGATGACGGTGGCGCCCGGCGGCGTCGCGGCGGCGCTCCTGGTTGCGGTCGGCGGCGCGGTCGGCGCGGCCGCCCGTCACCTCGTCGGTCTCGCGGTTCCGGGACGCCGAGCGACCGCCGCGGTCAACGTCGCCGGGAGCGCCCTCCTCGGCGCCGTCGGCGGCGCCGTCGCGGGCGGCGCGTCGCCGACGCTGTCGCTGCTCGTCGGAGCCGGGTTCTGCGGCGCCTTCACGACGTACTCGTCGTTCGCCGTGGAGCTTCAGCGCCTGCTCGCGGAGCGAAACTGGCGGAGCGCGGCCGCGTTCGGCGTCGGCGTCCTGGTCGCCGCCCTCCTCGGCGCAGCTGCCGGATACGCCGCGGTTTCCTGAGCCGGACCGCCGGATGGAAGAAGGCGAAATCGACAGCCTCGACCGCCGCGGTTCGGAGCGCGAGAATCGGCGGGGAACGCTTAATAGCAGTCGATATTGCCGGGACCGTATGAACGACGACGTCACGCGCTGGCCGACCGCGCTGCTCGCGGAGGTGTACGCCGAACTGACCGGCGCGACCGTCGAGGTGGACGACAGTGAAGCCGACGGCGTCATCCCGACCATCACGGGGGTCGACGACCGCGGCCAGTACGTGCTCGTCAAATTCCGGGTACCGCAGTCGCTTTCGACCGCCGACACGGACTCCGCGATGGTGCAGCGCACCGACCTCGTCAACGAGACCCGCGACCGTGCCCGCGTCCACATCGACGAGTCGTGAACCGACGGCCGCGACGAACGCCCGGCGCTGGCTATCGGCGACCGCTACTCCAAGTGGGCATCCAGCGACTCGTCCGACTCGTCTGAATCGTCCGGCTCGACCGAGTCGTCAGCCGGTTCGGGGCCGCGCGCCACCCACGCCTTCTCCAGCAGCGACTCCGCGTCCGCGTCGGCGTGCGGCAGGTACAGGACGCCGGTGAACTCGGCCGAGTCGACCGGGGCGCCCGTCTCGGCGTGGACGTGCCGGACCGCGTCGGCGCGGACGCTCAGCGTCGCCGCGGAGTAGGCGTCGTCGCCGGGGTGCGGATACGCGACCAGCCACTCACCGTCGGTCGGTCGCGCGAGCGCGCGGAACGACTCCGTTTCCCCGTCGGTCCACGTGACCCTGACTTCGTGTTCTGTCATGTCCCTGTGGACGCCGCCGCTGGCCGAAAACACCGTTGGTCGACGCCGCTGTCCACGAACCACCGGTCGTGGACGGCGGTCAAAATCAGCGTCACCACTGGGGAACGTTGGTCCGTGAGAAAGTCTCTGACCGGAGACACAGGTCGCTACGCTCTCTGACAGCGAGGTCCGTGAGAAAGCGCCCGGAGCGGGATTTGAACCCGCGTCACGACCGTGACAGGGTCGTATGATGGGCCACTACACCATCCGGGCTCCGTCTTGCTGCACTCATTCGTACTGGAGGGTCGTAATTAAGGCTTGTTATCCATCCCGCCCGTGTCCCGCGATACCGTGCGGCCAGTGGCTGAGAAATTGGCCGGAAGTGAACCGGCGGGGCGCTGCGGAGACAGTCGTTCAACTTCGCGGCTACGCCCTCGGCTCTCGACGACGAACGGATTGGGTCACTCAGCGGGTCAGTGGAGCGGGAAACGCGGCTCTGCGGCGTTCAGCCGATAGACCCGGCCGTTCGTGCGCCCGTAACATTGAAGCGGACCGGCTGAGTATGCACGGTTGTCTCACTCGTGGGGATGACTAGCCATGTCTCTCCGGCCCGCTTAACAAGGGTTAAGTGTCGGGGTCAGGTATAGCGCCGTAGTATCTCGTGAAGACTTCTCTCCAGCGGCCACGGCCGAACGACAGCACTACTCAGCCATGGTAAACGTAAGTGAACACGACCTTGTTCCGGACCACACGCTCCTCGACGACCCGTCGGACGTCGAGGAGGTGCTCGAGGAGTACAACGTCAAGAAAACGGACCTCCCGAAGATCAAGCGGAAGGACCCCGCGCTCCCGAAGGAGGCGGAACCGGGCGACGTCGTCCGAATCGAGCGTGACTCGCGCACCACCGACCGAGCGACCGTGTATCGGCTGGTGGTAGAATGAATCGGGAACGACGCCGCTCCGTCTCGCGGGAGTACTTCTCGGAGGAACGGCTCGCAGAACACCACTTCCGGTCGTTCAACAACTTCCTCGACCGGGGGATGCAGCAGGTCGTCGACGAGAAGGAGCGCATCGAGACCGACATCGGCGACAAGGAGGGCCAGGAGCCGGTGTACGTCGAACTCGGCGACGTCCGCATTACGACGCCGCGCGTCCGCGAGGCGGACGGCTCCGAGGAGCTGCTGTACCCGCAGGAGGCGCGGCTCCGCAACATCACGTACGCCGCTCCGGTCTTCATGGAGATGAAGATCATCCGCGGCGGCGAGGAGGAGCCCGAAACGGTCGTCGACCAGACCGAGACGAAGGTCGGCCGGATGCCGATCATGGTCGGCTCGAACCGCTGTAACATCTCGGAGTTCTCCGACGAGGACCTCGTCGAAATCGGTGAGGACCCGGTCGACCCCGGCGGCTACTTCATCGTCAACGGCTCCGAGCGCGTCCTGATGACCTCGGAGGACCTGGCGCCGAACAAGATTCTCGCCGAGTACGACTCGAAGTACGGCGACGAGATCCAGGTCGCCAAGACGTTCAGTCAGCGCCGCGGCTACCGCGCGCTCGTGCTGTGTGAACGGAACCGCGAGGGGCTGCTGGAAGTGAGCTTCCCGTCCGTCTCCGGCTCCGTGAACTTCGTGACGCTCGTCCGCGCGCTCGGCCTCGAATCCGACGAGGAGATCGTCCACCGCGTCTCCGACGACCCGGAGATCGTGAAGTTCATGCTCGAAAACCTGGAGGAGGCCGACGTCCAGACCGAAGAGGAGGCCATCGAGACGCTCGGCGAGCGCGTCGCCTCCGGGCAGGGGAAGAACTACCAGCTGAAGCGGGCGAACTACGTCATCGATCGGTACCTGCTGCCGCACCTCCACGAGGAGGGCGTCGAAGACGAGGAGACCCGCATCAACAAGGCGTACTACCTCTGCCGGATGGCGGAGGCGTGTTTCGAACTCGCGCTCGGGCGGCGCGACTCCGACGACAAGGACCACTACGCCAACAAGCGCCTGAAGGTGTCCGGCGACCTCATGAAGGACCTGTTCCGGACGGCGCTCAACAAGCTGTCGCGCGACGTGAAGTACCAGCTCGAACGCGCGAACATGCGGAACCGGCAGCTCACCGTCAGCACCGTCGTCCGCTCGGACGTGCTGACCGAGCGGCTCGAACACCCCATCGCCACCGGGAACTGGGTCGGCGGCCGCTCGGGCGTCTCCCAGCTCGTCGACCGGACGGACTACATGGGCGTGCTGTCGCACCTGCGGCGGCTCCGGTCGCCGCTCAGCCGGTCGCAGCCGCACTTCGAGGCGCGTGACCTACACGCGACCCAGTGGGGCCGCATCTGCCCGTCCGAGACGCCGGAGGGGCCGAACTGCGGGCTCGTGAAGAACTTCGCGCAGGCGATGGAGCTGTCGCAGAACGTCGAGGACGAACAGGGACTGAAACGAGAACTCGCGTCCATGGGTGTCGAGGGCATCCCCGGCATCGAGGGCGTAGACCGCGCATCCGCGGACGACTGACATGGCAAGCCAACAGCGAGAAGCGAAAGTGTACGTCAACGGGAGCCTGGTCGGGACCCACCCGGACCCGAACCAGCTCGCAGCACAGATTCGGGAGGCGCGCCGCCGCGGCGACGTCTCCGACATGGTGAACGTCTCGGTGAAAGAGCGCACCGGCGAAGTCATCGTGAACGCCGACGCCGGCCGCGCGCGCCGGCCGCTCATCGTGGTCGAGGACGGCGAGCCGCTGCTCGACGACGAGACCATCGACGCGCTCGAACGCGACGAAATCGAGTTCGAGGACCTCGTCGACCACGGCCTCGTGGAGTTCATCGACGCCGAAGAGGAGGAGGACATCCTCGTCGCGACCGACGAGGAGGACATCACGGAGAACACGACCCACCTCGAAATCGACCCGCAGCTCATCTTCGGCATCGGCGCCGGGATGATTCCGTACCCGGAGCACAACGCGTCGCCGCGGATTACGATGGGTGCGGGGATGATGAAGCAGTCGCTCGGGCTGCCGGCGGCGAACTACCGGATTCGGCCGGACACCCGCCAGCACCTGATGCACTACCCGCAGCTGTCGATGGTGAAAACCCAGACGACCGAGCAGATCGGGTTCGACGAGCGGCCGGCGGCGCAGAACTTCGTCGTCGCCGTCATGTCCTACGAGGGGTTCAACATCGAGGACGCGCTCGTCATGAACGAGGGCAGCGTCGACCGCGCGATGGCGCGCTCGCACTTCTTCCGGACGTACGAGGGCGAAGAGCGGCGCTACCCCGGCGGCCAGGAGGACCGGTTCGAGACGCCGAGCCAGGACGTCCGGGGCGCCCGCGGCGAGGACGCGTACACGCACCTCGACGAGGACGGTCTCGTGAACCCGGAGACGCAGGTCGACGAGAACTCGGTGCTGCTCGGGAAGACCAGTCCGCCGCGGTTCCTCGAAGAGCAGGACGACATGGGCGGGCTGTCCCCGCAGAAGCGCCGTGAGACGTCCGTGACGATGCGGTCCGGCGAGGACGGCGTCGTCGACACCGTGACGCTGATGGAGGGCGAGGACGGCTCGAAGCTCTCGAAGGTGTCCGTGCGCGACGAACGCATCCCGGAGCTCGGCGACAAGTTCGCGTCGCGGCACGGCCAGAAGGGCGTCGTCGGCCACCTCGCGCCGCAGGAGGACATGCCGTTCACGGAGGACGGCGTCGTCCCCGACCTGGTCATCAATCCGCACGCGCTGCCGTCGCGGATGACGGTCGGCCACGTCCTGGAGATGCTCGGCGGCAAGGTCGGCTCGCTGGAGGGCCGCCGCGTCGACGGCACCGCGTTCCAGGGCGAAGACGAAGAGGAGCTCCGGTCGTCGCTGGAGGAGCACGGCTACAAGTCCTCCGGGAAGGAGGTCATGTACTCCGGCGTCACCGGCGAACGCATCGAGGCGGAGATCTTCGTCGGCACCATCTTCTACCACAAGCTGTACCACATGGTGTCGAACAAGCTCCACGCCCGCTCGCGCGGCCCCGTGCAGGTGCTGACGCGGCAGCCGACCGAGGGGCGCGCCCGTGAGGGCGGCCTGCGCGTCGGCGAGATGGAGCGCGAAGTGCTCATCGGACACGGCGCCGCGATGGCGCTGAAAGAACGGCTGCTCGACAGCTCCGACAAGGAGAGCGTCTACATCTCGGAGGACACCGGGATGGTCGCCGTCGAGGACGTCGAGCAGCGCCGCGTCTACGACCCCATCACCGGGGACGAGGACAACATCCACGAGATCGAGATCAGTTACGCCTTCAAGCTCCTGCTGGACGAGATGAAGGCGCTCGGGATTCGACCCACGCTCCAGCTGGAGGACGCAGTCTAACAATGTCAGGTTCACCGAAGGAGATCGGCGGCATCAGTTTCGGGCTGATGGACCCGGAGACGTACCGCGACATGTCCGCGACGAAAGTCATCACGGCGGACACGTACGACGACGACGGCTACCCGATAGACATGGGGCTGATGGACCCGCGGCTCGGGGTCATCGACCCGGGACTGGAGTGTCGCACCTGCGGCAAACACTCCGGGTCGTGTAACGGCCACTTCGGCCACATCGAGCTCGCGGCGCCCGTCATCCACGTCGGCTTCACGAAGCTCATCCGGCGGCTGCTCCGGTCGACGTGCCGAGAGTGCGGCCGGCTCGCGCTCACCGACGAGGAGAAAGACGAGTACCGCGAGAAGATGCAGCGCACCAAGGACCTCGGCGGCGACCCGACCGACGTCCTGAAAGCCGCCGTCCGGGAGGCCCGGAAGGCGTCGACGTGCCCGTACTGCGGCGAGCCGCAGGCGGACATCAAACACGAGAAGCCGACGACGTACTACGAGGTCCAGGACGTCCTGTCGGGCGACTACTCCGAACGCATCGCGTCGGCGATGCAGCCCGACGAGGACGAGGAGGACGACGAGGGCATGTCGCCGCAGGAGCTCGCCGACGAGACCGGCATCGAGCTGTCGCGCATCAACAACATCCTCTCCGGCGAGTTCCGGCCGCGCAAGGAGAGCCGGAAGGCGCTCGAGAAGGCGCTCGGCGTCGACCTCACCGAGGAGGACATGAACAAGCTGATGCCGTCGGACATCCGCGACTGGTTCGAGGACATCCCGGACGAGGACCTCGACGCGCTCGGCATCGACCCGGAGGGGTCGCGGCCCGAGTGGATGATTCTGACCGTGCTGCCGGTGCCGCCGGTGACGACGCGGCCGTCGATCACGCTCGACAACGGTCAGCGCAGCGAGGACGACCTGACGCACAAGCTGGTCGACATCATCCGCATCAACCAGCGGTTCATGGAGAACCGCGAGGCCGGCGCGCCGCAGCTCATCATCGAGGACCTGTGGGAGCTGCTGCAGTACCACGTCACGACGTTCGTCGACAACGAGATCTCCGGGACGCCGCCGGCGCGCCACCGCTCCGGCCGGCCGCTCAAGACGCTCAGCCAGCGCCTGAAAGGCAAGGAGGGGCGGTTCCGCGGCTCGCTGTCCGGGAAGCGCGTGAACTTCTCCGCGCGGACCGTCATCAGCCCGGACCCGACGCTGTCGCTCAACGAGGTCGGCGTCCCCGACCGGGTCGCAAAGGAGATGACGCAGACGATGAACGTCTCCGAGCGCAACCTGGACGAGGCGCGGCGGTACGTCTCGAACGGCCCCGAGGGCCACCCGGGCGCGAACTACGTGAAGCGACCCGACGGTCGCCGCCTGAAGGTCACCGAGAAGAACTGCGAGGAGCTCGCCGAGAAAGTCGAGGCCGGCTGGGAAGTGAACCGCCACCTCGTCGACGGCGACATCGTGATCTTCAACCGGCAGCCGTCGCTCCACCGGATGTCCATCATGGCCCACGAAGTGGTCGTGATGCCGTACAAGACGTTCCGGCTGAACACCGTCGTCTGCCCACCGTACAACGCCGACTTCGACGGCGACGAGATGAACATGCACGCGCTGCAGAACGAGGAGGCCCGCGCGGAAGCGCGCGTCCTCATGCGCGTCCAAGAGCAGATTCTCAGCCCGCGGTTCGGCGAGAACATCATCGGCGCGATCCAAGACCACATCTCCGGGACGTACCTGCTCACCCACCAGAACCCCGAGTTCACGGAGACGCAGGCGCTCGACCTGCTGCGCGCGACGTCCGTCGACGAGCTTCCGGAGCCGGACGGCACCAACGAGGCCGGCGACGAGGTCTGGACGGGCCGCACAGTGTTCTCCGAGCTGCTGCCGGACGACCTGAGCCTCGAGTTCACGTCGTCTACCGGCGACGAAGTCGTCATCGAGGAGGGGCAGCTCGTCGAGGGGACGGTCGACGAGGACGCCGTCGGCGCGTTCGGCGGCGAGGTCGTCGACACGCTGACGAAGGTGTACTCGGAGACCCGCGCCCGCGTGTTCATCAACGAGGTGGCGTCGCTGGCGATGCGCGCCATCATGCACTTCGGGTTCAGCCTCGGCATCGACGACGAGTCGATTCCGCCGGAGGCGAACGAGCAGGTGGACGAGGCCATCGGCTCCGCGTACGAGCGCGTCCAGGAGCTCATCGAGACGTACGAGGCCGGCGACCTGGAGTCGCTGCCGGGCCGCACCGTCGACGAGACCCTGGAGATGAAGATCATGCAGACGCTCGGGAAGGCGCGTGACTCCGCCGGCGAAATCGCGGAGGACCACTTCGCCGACGACAACCCGGCGGTCATCATGGCGCGTTCGGGCGCCCGCGGCTCGATGCTGAACCTCACGCAGATGGCCGGCTGCGTCGGTCAGCAGGCGGTTCGGGGCGAACGCATCAACCGCGGCTACGAGGACCGGACGCTCGCGCACTACGAGCCCGACGACCTCTCCGCGGAGGCGCACGGCTTCGTCGAGAACTCCTACCGGAGCGGCCTGACGCCCGAGGAGTTCTTCTTCCACGCGATGGGCGGCCGCGAAGGCCTGGTCGACACTGCGGTCCGGACGTCGAAGTCCGGCTACCTGCAGCGCCGTCTCATCAACGCGCTCTCCGAACTGGAAGCGCAGTACGACGGCACCGTCCGGGACACCTCCGGCAACATCGTCCAGTTCGAGTTCGGTGAGGACGGCACGTCGCCCGTGAAGGTATCCTCCACGGAGGACGACCCCATCGACGTCGAACAGATCACCGACCGCATCGTCGAGTCCGAGTTCGGCTCCGAGGAGGAGAAACAGCGGTTCCTCGGCCGGAAGGAGCCGCCGACGAACCTCTCGGAGTACGCCGGGCCGGGGCTCGACAAGGCCGGCGGCGTGGGGGTGGAGTCCGATGACTGACTCCGTCGACGAGTTCGTCGAGTCGCACACGCACGTCACCGAAGACATCGCGCTGGTCGTCGAGGACACGGAGCTGCCGCGGCGACTGAAAGACCGCGTGTACGACACCATCGACGAGCGCGGCGGCGTGACCGCCGAGCAGGCGAACGAGATCGCGCAGGCGGTCGAGTCGCGCTACCTCGACACCCGCGTCGACCCGCTGGAGCCGGTCGGAACCGTCTCCGCACAGAGCATCGGTGAGCCGGGGACGCAGATGACGATGAACACGTTCCACTACGCGGGCGTCGCGGAGATGGACGTGACCCAGGGGCTGCCGCGGCTCATCGAGCTCGTGGACGCCCGGAAGACGCCGGACACCCCGATCATGATCGTCCGGCTGGACGACGAGTACGCGACCGACCGCGAGAAGGCCCACCAGGTCGTCTGGAAGCTGGAGGCGACGAAGATTCTGGCGCTCGGCGACGTGTCGACGAACGTCGCCGACATGGTGGTCTCCGTCGACCTGAACGAGGAGACGCTGCTGGAGCGGTGGCCGACGCACGACAGCGCCACCGAGGTCGCCGGCATCGTCGCCGACACTATCGAGGACGCCCTCGGCGTCAAGACGCGGCAGTCCGGCACCGACATCGAGTTCGGGCCGGAGGAGCCGAGCTACCGCGAGCTGCTCCAGCTCGTCGAGCAGCTCCGCGAAATCGTGTTCAAGGGCATCGAGGAGGTCACGCGCGTCGTCATCCGGAAGGAGGAGGTCGACGGCGGCGACGAGGAGTTCGTCCTGTACACCGAAGGGTCGGCGTTCTCCGACGCGCTCGAAATCGAGGGCGTCGACGCCTCCCGGACGACGTGTAACAACATCCACGAGATTCACCGGACGCTCGGCATCGAGGCCGCCCGGGAAACCATCATCAACGAGACGATGGAGACGCTCGAAGAGCAGGGGCTCGACGACGTCAACATTCGGCACCTGATGCTGGTGTCGGACATCATGACGAACCGCGGCACCGTCGAGTCCATCGGTCGGCACGGCATCTCCGGGTCGAAGGAGTCCGTGCTGGCGCGCGCCGCCTTCGAGGTGACGGTGAACCACCTGCTCGACGCCGCCATCCACGGCGAGGAGGACGACCTGAACGGGGTCATCGAGAACGTCATCGTCGGGAAGCCCGTCTCCATCGGGACCGGCGACGTCAACCTCCGGATGGGGTCGAAACCCGACTCCTCGAAGCCGGCCGACGACTAGATGCGCGTCGAGATCTCCGACGAGGCGCGCCGCTACATCGGCGTCTTCGACGAACTGACGGACGTGACGCCGCTGGACTGTCTCGTCCAGGACGACCACGACCGCGTCGTCTTCCTCGTCCCGGCGGGCGAGATGAGCGACGCGGTCGGCCCCGGCGGCCGAACGGTGGACCGCGTCGAGTCGGAGCTCGGCGTCGACGTCGACCTGGTGGAGGACGCGCCGACGCCGGAGGCGTTCGTCGCGAACGCGCTGTCGCCCGCGGCGGTCCGCGGCGTCACGATATCGGAGCAGAACGACACCGTGGCGTACGTCGAGGTCGCCGAGGCCGACCGCGGCGTCGCCATCGGGACCGGCGGCCGCAACATCGAGGCGGCGCGCGAACTGGCGCGGCGGCACTTCGACATCGACGACGTCCAGCTCGCCTGAGCCGCGACGCGGCCATCGATTCCGGTTCCGCCGGCGTCCCGGCGCTCGGGGCACGGACGCTTCTCCGCCGCTCTCTGATTCTCCGCCGAACAGCCGCGTTTGCGGCGCCGACGGCTCCGCCGGCAACGACGGCTTCTGCGCGCCGCATTCGGACCGAAACCGGTTCTGCCGCCGTGACTCGAACCGCGAGACGCGACGAGAACGCGGTAGAGCCACCGCTAACCGAATCTGAGCGCGTCTCGCCGTGAGCGAAAGGGAACCCTTACGTACCTCCGTCGTGAACGTCGGTTCACTATGGCGAACGGCAAGTACGCCGCGCGGAAGCTCAAGAAGGACCGCCAGAAACGCCGGTGGTCCGACTCGGAGTACGCGCGACGCGAACGCGGTCTCGGCGAGAAGTCCGACCCGCTCGAGGGCGCCCCGCAGGGGCGCGGCATCGTCCTCGAGAAGGTCGGTATCGAAGCGAAGCAGCCGAACTCGGCGATTCGGAAGTGCGTCCGGGTTCAGCTCATCAAGAACGGGAAGCAGGTCACGGCGTTCTGTCCCGGTGACGGCGCCATCTCGTTCATCGACGAACACGACGAGGTCACCATCGCCGGTATCGGCGGCGCGAAGGGCCGCGCGATGGGCGACCTGTCCGGCGTGAACTACAAGGTCGAGAAGGTGAACGGCGTCTCGATGATCGAACTCGTCCGCGGGAACGCGGAGAAACCCGTCCGATAATGAGCGAGGAAGACGCACCCGAGCCTGACGCGCCCGCCGACTCCGAGCAGGCCGAGGACAACGCCCAGCTGTTCGGGACGTGGGACGTCACGGACATCGAGTACGACGACCCGTCGACGCGCCGCTACATGAACGTGACACCCATCGCGCACACGATGGGTCGGCACGCATCCAAGCAGTTCAAGAAGTCCGAAATCTCGCTCGTCGAGCGGCTCATCAACCGCCTGATGCAGACCGACGAGAACACCGGGAAGAAACAGCAGGCGACCCGCATCGTCCGGGACGCCCTCGACATCATCCACGAACGCACCGACGAGAACCCGGTGCAGACGCTCGTGACCGCCGTCGAGAACGCGGCGCCGCGCGAGGAGACCGTCCGCCTGAAGTACGGCGGCATCTCGGTCCCGAAGGCGGTCGACGTCGCGCCCCAGCGCCGCGTCGACCAGGGCCTGAAGTTCATCGCCGACGGCGTGCAGGGCGCCACGTACAAGACGAAGAACGCGGCCGCCGACGCGCTCGCCGACCAGCTCATCGGCGCCGCCAACTACGACGTCCAGACGTACGCCATCTCCCAGAAAGAGGAGAAGGAGCGCGTCGCCGCCGCGGCCCGCTAACGCCGCGAACCAGCCGCTCTGCGGTTCTCCCACTTCTCGTTTTCTCTCCGTTCCACGGCTCGCGAGCCGCGGCTACAGCCGTCAGCGAGGACCGCTCGAAAGTACCGTCGTCCTCGCTGTCGGCGTCCTCCCGGGCACCGTGCGGTGACGAGTCCTGCTCACCGTAGATATTTGCCGGTTCGAAAGAACGGTCCGTTCGATGCCCTCCAGATTCGAAGACGCCCTGTGGAGCGAGCCGTCCGGTCGGCTCCACGGACTGGTACTGTTCGCTGGCTCGGCCGTCTTCACGAGCATCTACGTGTACTACGACGTGCTTCACGGCGTTCCGTCCGGTAGCTCGCTCGTGATGGCTATCGGGTTCGCGCTGTCCGGGACCGCCGAGTCACTCCAGGTAGCGGACCGACGCGTCACGGTCGGACTGCGTCTCGCTGCGATGCTGGTGGTGCTCGGGCTGCTCGCCGTGAGCGCCTTCGCTCCCGAGGCCGTTCTCGGCGCTCGGTAGCGTCGCGTCTGACCCGCGCGGCTGCTCGCCGGCGGTTTCAGGTCGACAGCGCCGAGAAAACGGGGCCCCGAACGGAGACGGACGCACGTGGGTCCCGGAAAACACTTACCGCGACGACGCACAGCGAACCGCGTGCACACCCGCGCCCTCCTCGCGCTCTGCGCGCTCGCCCTCCTCGTCTCGCTCGGCGGCTGTTCGGCGGCCGGGTCGCTGGACATGACCGCCGTGAACGACACGCAGTTGGCCGAGCAGGCCAGCCGCGACCTGCCGCGCGTCGACGACGAATCCGGCGAAGACCCCGGCGCCGACTACCGCGCCGTCGTGCAGGGAGCCGTCAGGAACGGCTCCGCCACCCAGAACGGGACGTCCCCGATGGTCGACACCGAGGGGCTGCCGTTCGCCGTCGACGGCGCGTACTACGACCTCTCCGTGGAGCCGGTCGGGAACCACTCCGAGCTGCTGGTGGACGTGAAAATCGACTACAACGGCACGACCGACGGCCCCGCGGTCGCCTACGAGGACCTGTCGCCGGCGGACAAGGCGCTGCTGGACACGCTGTTGCAAGCGGAGCACGAAGACCAGGGCGAGGGGTACGACTTCGGCGCCGGCGCGCGCTACACCGACGCCGAGGCGAACGCGTCCGTGCTGCTCGCCGGCGACTACGCGGCGGTCCGCTACCGCGGCGAACGCTACCCCATCGCGGTCGACTCCCGGCCGGTGACGGTGACGACGTACCGCTACACCGCCGAGCAGGTCGCGCCGAACGCCGAGGCGTACGCCCAGTCGCTCCGGGAGACCTACCAGTTCACGCTCTCCGGACTCTCTACCGAGGAGCGGAAGGTCGTCGACGAGGCGATACGAGGCACGTACTACGCGGAGTCGACCGACGACTCGGCGTTCCGGTCGGTGCTCCAGCGGTTCCGGAGCCACGACGCCGTCCGGAGCGACGAGTACAGCGGCTCGTGGGTGGTGCGGTACGACGGCGACCTGTACTGGGCGGAGCTGCACTACGGCGGCTTCACGCAGACCTGACGGGGACGAACGGTTCGGCCCGGAATGCGGACCGGGTCGATGCCGGCCGTGCGGGCCGGGATGGACCGATGCGGACCGGCTCGGCTCTTACTGCCCGTACCCTTCGAACTGCTCGATGGCCGTTTCCAGTTCCTCGTCCGGGAGTTCGACCGGGTCGCCGCCGGCGGCCTTCGACTGCAGGTAGAGCTGCGCGAGGCTCTCGACGTGCTCGGTGTGTTCCACCGCGGTTTCGACGTCGTCGGCGACGACGACGAGCCCGTGGTTCTCGATGAAACACGCCGTCGCGTCGGCCGCCTCCATCGCGGCGACGACGTTCGCGGCGAGCTCCTCGGTGCCGTACGGCGCGTACTCGGCGACCGGGACGCGCTTGCCGACGGCGACGATCATGTAGTGAATCGGCGGCAGCGGCTCGTGCAGCACCGCCATCGTCGTCGACCACTGCGAGTGGGTGTGGACGATTGCGCCGGGGTCGTCGGCGTGGCCGCGGTAGATGTGGCGGTGCATCGGCACCTCGCTGGACGGCTTCATGCGCCCGGCGACGCGCTCGCCGTCGAGGTCGACGACCGGGACGTCCTCGGCGTCGAAGGCGTCGTAGGCGACGCCGGTCGGCGTCACGGTGAACCGGTCGCCGCGACGGATGCTGAGGTTCCCGGTGCGGCCGGGCGTGAGGCCGGCGAGTTCTGGGGCGTGCGCGACCACCGCGTCGCGTTCGGCGTCGAGTGTCACAGTACCAGCTCCGTTAGCTCCCCGAACCCCTGAATGATGTGGTCCGGCCGCTCGCGCCCGGTCAGGTCGGCGGCGTCGTCCGGGCCGTTGAACAGCGCCGTCGTCAGTCCGACCGCGTTGCCGCCGACGACGTCGGACTCGACGGAGTCGCCGACCATTAGCGTCTCGCTGGCGCGCCGGTCGAGCCGCGCGAGCGGCAGCGTGAACATCACCGAACTCGGCTTCTCCCGCCCGGTCTCCTCGGACGTGAGCAGCAGGTCGACGTGTGCTTCGATGCCGAGCCGGTGGAGCTTCTTCAGCTGGATGCGGGTCGTGAGGTTGCTGACGACGGCGACGTCGACGCCGGCGTCAGAGAGCGCGGCGAGCGCGTCGACGACGCCGTCGAACAGCGTCATCTCGTCGACGTACGCCTCCCAGTACGCCTCGCCGAGTTCGAGGGCGTGCTTCGACCGGTGAGTGCCGGCGTGGATGTCGATGGCGCGCTTGAAGTAGAGGAACCGCTCGTGGGCGGACGCGGTGCCGGCGAGCTCCCGCTTCACTTCGCTGCGCCCCTCCTGGTACAGCGACTCGAACTCGTCGCGGGTCAGGTCGTACCCCTGTTCGCGAATTGTCTCGAAGGCCGCCTCCTTCCCCGCCGCGTTGCACGGGGCGTACGGGTAGAGCGTGTCGTCGAGGTCGACGAACACGGCGTCGAACGTCATGGGCGTCGTATCCCGCCGCCCCGGTAAACCGCTGTCGGCGTCGCGGCACTGAAACCAGTTTCAGGGAACGCCTTTCCGGCAGTCGACTCCACGGCCACCATGGTCGAGGACGGCGACGGCGACGGCGACGGGGACAGCGGCGGCGGCGCGGCAGGCCGACGGCTCGTCCGGCGGTTCTACCTGTTTCAGGCGACCCGGTCGGTCGGCTTTGTCTCGCCGGTGTTCGCGCTGTTCGTGCTGCGCGACCTCACGTTCGTCCAGTACGGCGCGCTGTCGTCGCTGTACGCCGCGCTCGTCGTGGCGAGCGAGGTGCCGACGGGCTACGTCGGGGACCGCTGGGGGCGACGCGCGAGCATGGCCGGCGGCGTCGGCTGCACCGCGCTGTCGCTCGCCGGGTTCGTCGTCGCCGACTCGTTCGCGGGCTACGCCGCGCTGTACGCCGTCTGGGCGTTCGCGGCGACGTTCAACTCCGGGAGCAGCGACGCGTGGCTGTACGAGACGCTCGACGAGCACCTCGACGGCTCAGAGTTCACCCGGGTTCGCGGCCGCGCCGGCGCCGTGGAGCGCTGGACGTCGGTGGCGACGATGCTCGTCGGCGGCGTCCTGTACGGCGTCGACCCGCGGCTCCCGTTCGCGGCGTCCGTCGCGCTGTCGCTGCCCGGGTTCGCCGTGCTGTGGACGCTTCCCGACAGCCGCGGCGATGCGGCGGCCGCGTCGGGCGACCGTCCGTCCGCGTTGGAGGCGCTCGGCGTCGCCCGGCGGTCGTTCGCTGAACCGGGGCTGCGCGGCGCCGTGCCGTACGTCGCGCTGCTGCTCGCCGCTGTCGCCGCCGCCGGGAGCTACGTGCAGCCCATCGGCGTCGACCTGTTCCGCGAACTGCTGCCGGCGTCGCTGTCGGCGGTGCCGGAGCCGTCGCTGCTCGGCGCCATGTACGCAGCGTTCACCGGCGTCGCGGCCGTCGCCGCCGGGTCCGCCGGCGCCATCGAGCGTCGACTCGGGGTGCGCGGCGCCCTGCTCGTCGTCCCCGCCGTGCCGGCCGTCCTGATGCTGCTGCCGCCTGTCGCGCTCGCCGCGGCGCTCCCGATGTTCGTCGCGCGGACCGCCGCCAGCCCGGTCGTCGTCCCCATCGCGTACGGCTACGTGAACGACCGGGTCGCCGCCGCCGACGCTCCCGACGGCGACAGCACCGGGTCGGCCGGCGCCGACGCGGCGCGGGCGACGACGCTGTCGGCCGTGTCGATGGTGCAGGGCGCGGTGCGGACGCCGCTCGCGTTCGTCGCCGGCGTCGCCGCGGGCGCGTACGGGCCGACGGCGGCCCCGGCGCTGCTCGGCGGCGTGGTGCTCGTCGCCGTCGCGGCCGCCGCCGTGTGGAACCCTGTCGCCGGCGACGGGGCCGCGTCGTAGCGACTGATAATCGGAGGCGAGCCACTAAGAGGGTACGCCGGCCGGAGTCGGCTATCATGAACTCGGTCACGGGCCTGCTCGGTCTCGTCGTCGCGGTCGCGGCGCTCGGCGCGCCGTTCCTCAGAACCGACGCCGGCCGCCGGGCGTTCGGACTGCTCGCCGGCACCGTCGACGCCGCCGAGGACCGCGACGTCCACCCGGACCGCGCGATGGTCGCAGCGACGTACGCCGGATTCACGGCGGGCTACGTCGGCCTCGTCGTGCTCGCGAGCGACCTCGCCGGCGACTCCGGGCTGTACGGCCGGACGCTGATGCTGCTGTTGCCGTTCGCGTTCTGCGTCGCCGCGGCGACGACCTGGCTGCCCTCCCTCGGCGTCGACTGGCGACCCGTCGGGCGACGCACCGAGGCGACGGTCGCGTGGACCGGGTTCGTCGCCGTCGTCACGGTCGCCACCACCGGCGGCTGGCTGCTCGTCGGCTGAACCGGCTGTCGGCGACGCTTCGTCGATGAATATCACGGTCAGCGAGTCCCCGACAGCCACGCGTTCTGCTGGCGACGGTGTGCCGCCTAGTCCGCCGCGGGCGCGCTTCCCGAGTCGACGGCGTACAGCCGCGTCACGTCGACGAGCGCCTTCCGGTAGTCGGACTCCGACGGGTCGGCGGCGAGCGACCGGAACTGCCGTTTGAACGCGGCGAGGTCGACCGCGGGGGCGTCGTCTGCGGCGGCGTGTGCGAGGTCGTACAGCCGGTGGTCGCGGCCGACGAGGTCGTGCCGTTCACACATCGCGAGCGCGAACGCCGCGTTCACGGCCGTGATGTCCGGGTCGGCGGCGCCGGTGAGCAGCCGCGACTCCGGGTGCGGGTGGTCGCGCGGCCGGTCGGCGACGGCGGCGGCGAGCTGCGACTCGAAGAACGTCACGAGCTTCTCCGCGGGCGCGACCGAGAGCGTGATGTCGTCGGCGTAGATGTCCTTGCAGTGGTTCGCGATCTGGTAGCACTGCGCGATTTTCCGGCGCTCCACCGACGTCCCCGAGAGCGCGAGGAACAGCGCCTCCTCCGTCGGCTGGGTGTGTGACGGGTGGGACTCCTCGTGGCGCGCCATGTGCGCGAGTTCGTGCAGCGCGAGTTCGCGCGCCATCGCCGACGTGGCGGCCTTCCGGGAGATGTTGAGGACGTGCCGGTCGTCGTAGTGGCCCGCCCAGGTCCGCTCGTCGGGGTCGTCGCGCACGCGGACGGTGACGGGTCGAGAGAGGTCGTACTCCGTTTCCAGCAGCGACGCCGCCCCGAGGAACGGGTCCGGGGGGACGCCGCCGCGAACGCGGACATCCATGCGTACCGTTACCACAGCGTCGGCGGGCTTGACTCTTGTGCCGAAGTGGCACGCGTGGGTCGGTGTCACAGTGTTCGAACTCCGCGAATCCGGCGCTTTCGGCGGCGGCAAAGCACTACCCTTTTGACCGGTCGTCCAGTAGCGGCCGGTAATGGGTCGACGCAAGAAAATCGTACAGGAATGTGAGAAGCTGATGGACAATCCGGAGCAGATCCGGAACATCGCCATCGCGGCTCACGTGGACCACGGGAAGACGACGCTGTCCGACAACCTGCTCGCAGGCGCCGGCATGATCTCCGAGGAGACCGCCGGGGAGCAGCTCGCCATGGACACCGAAGAAGACGAGCAGGAGCGCGGGATCACCATCGACGCGGCGAACGTGTCGATGACTCACGAGTACGAGGACACCAACCACCTCATTAACCTCATCGACACGCCGGGCCACGTCGACTTCGGCGGCGACGTGACGCGGGCGATGCGCGCCGTCGACGGTGCGCTCGTCGTCGTCGACGCCGTCGAGGGCGCGATGCCGCAGACGGAGACGGTGCTCCGGCAGGCGCTCCGCGAGGGCGTGAAGCCGGCGCTGTTCATCAACAAGGTCGACCGGCTCATCAACGAGCTGCAGGAAGGCCCCCAGGAGATGCAGCAGCGGCTCATGGACGTCATCGGCGACGTCAACGAGCTCATCCGCGGGATGACCGAGGAGATGGAGGACATCGACGAGGACTGGACGGTGTCCGTCGAGGACGGCACCGTCGCGTTCGGCTCCGCGCTGTACAAGTGGGGCGTCTCGATGCCGTCGATGGAGGCCACCGGCATCTCCTTCGGCGACATCATCGACATGGAGCAGAACGACGAGCGGCAGGAGCTCCACGAGCGGACGCCGCTGTCGGACGTCGTGCTCGACATGGTCGCCGAGCACTTCCCGAACCCGCTGAAGGCGCAGCCGTTCCGCGTCCCGCGCATCTGGCGCGGCGACGACGAATCCGAGGTCGCAGAGGACATGCGGACCGTCAACCGCGAGGGCGACGTCGTCTTCATGTGCACCGACATCGGGATGGACCCGCACGCCGGCGAAATCGCGACCGGCCGCGTCTTCTCCGGCACCCTCGAGAAGGGCCAGGAGCTGTACGTCTCCGGCACCGCCGGCAAGAACCGGCTGCAGTCCGTCGGGATCTTCATGGGCGGCGAACGCGAGGAGGTGGACCGCGGCGTCCCCGCCGGCAACATCGCCGCCGTCACCGGCCTGAAGGACGCCATCGCCGGCTCCACGGTCTCCGACGTCGAGATGACGCCGTTCGAGTCCATCGAGCACATCTCCGAGCCGGTCATCACGAAGTCCGTCGAGGCGCAGAACATGGACGACCTGCCGAAGCTCATCCAGACGCTCCAGCAGGTCGCCAAGGAGGACCCGACGATCCGCGTCGAGATTAACGAGGACACCGGCGAGCACCTCATCTCCGGGCAGGGCGAACTGCACCTCGAAGTCATCACGCAGCGCATCCAGAAGAACCAGGGCATCCCGGTCAACACCGGTGAGCCCATCGTCGTGTTCCGCGAGCAGCCCCAGGAGTCCAGCCGCGAGGTCGAAGGGGTCTCGCCGAACCGCCACAACAAGTTCTACATCACCGTCGAGCCGCTCGCGCAGGACATCGTCGACGACATCCAGCTCGGCGAAATCTCGATGGACATGCCCGAACTGGAGCGCCGCGAGGCGCTGCAGGACGCCGGCATGGACAAGGACACCTCCCAGAACGTCGAGCACATCCACGGCACCAACATCCTCATCGACGACACGAAGGGGATTCAGCACCTGAACGAGACGATGGAGCTCGTCATCGAGGGGCTGGACGAGGCGCTCGACGACGGCCCGCTCGCCGCCGAGCCCGTGCAGGGCGCGCTGCTTCGCCTGCACGACGCGCGGCTGCACGAGGACACCATCCACCGCGGCCCGGCGCAGGTCATCCCCGCCGTCCGCGACGCGGTCCACCGCGCGCTCATCGACGGGAAGGTGCGGCTGCTCGAACCGATTCAGAACGTCCGCATCGACGTCCCGAACGAGTACATGGGCGACGCCTCCGGCGAGATTCAGGGCCGCCGCGGCCGCGTCGACGACATGTACCAGGAGGGCGACCTCATGGTCATCGAGGGCATCGCGCCCGTCGAGGAGATGATCGGCTTCTCCAGCGACATCCGCTCGGCCACCGAGGGCCGCGCCTCCTGGAACACGGAGAACGCCGGCTTCCGCGTCATGGCCGACAACCTCCAGCGCGAGCAGATCATGGAGATCCGCGAGCGGAAAGGAATGAAGCTCGAACTCCCGCAGTCCATCGACTACATCTAAACGCTCGCCGCTGCCGCCCGACACGGCCGTCGCGTCGGGCGACGCCGCGTCGTCGCTCTCTTCTTCTTCTTCTTTCCTTATTCCCGGTTCGACCGCACCAGTCACCGGTCGACAGCCCGGCCGCCGGCTCTCCGTGGCGGACGGAACCGCCCGGCTGCCCGCGGTCGCACGCCGCCGAGTATCGGCAATCGTCGCCATGGTGGAAGGCTTATCACGCCCCCCGACCCACTGAGGAGACATGCCAGGTGGCACGACTTTCGGTCGACGCGACGGCTGCGAACGACGGCGTCAGCCCCGCTCGTCGACAACAGCGACACTGTCGGCCACCACGACGCGCGGACCGCCGACTCGGTCGGAGACCGACGCCCCGTCAACTGCGGCGGCAACCGAGGTGAGCCGGTAGATGCCGTCGGAGTCCGGGGACGCCGGCGAGGACCGGCAGGACGCGCCGACGGAGGCGGCGGTTACCGAGTCTGCTGCGGCTGAGTCGGAGGCGCAGACCGACGGCGGCGCGACGACGCAGACGCACACGATTCGGCTGGAACTGGTCGACGAGCCGGGCGAGTTGCTGGCGGCGCTCCAGCCTATCGCGGAGAACGGCGGGAATCTGCTGTCGGTGTTCCACGAACGCGGCAACCTGACGCCGCGCGGCCACATCCCGGTGGAGGTGGACCTGAAGTGTCCGCCGGAGCAGTTCGAGTCGATTCTGGCGGGGCTCCGCGACCGCGGCGTCAACGTCACCCGCGCGGGCGCCGAGGAGTACGGCGCGGAGGTGACGGTGGTGCTCGTCGGCCACCTCATCGACACGGACCTGTCCGACACGCTCCAGCGGCTCACGGACTGCACGGACGCGACCGTGGCTGACCTCGAACTGTCAGCGCCCGCGGGCGCGAACTCGGAGGAGCCGTCGAGCGCGCTCATCCGGCTGCGCGCCCGCGAGAACCGGACCGCTGAGGTGCTCGAATCCGTCCGGTCGGTCGCCGACGACAAGGCGCTGAACGTCATCGAGCCGATGGAGGGGGAAGCGTGAAACTCTCGATTCTCGGCGCCGGCGCGGTCGGTCGGTCGGTCGCCGACCTCGCGTCGTCGTACGGCCACGAGGTGACGGCGCTCGCGGACTCGTCGGCGGCGGCGGTCGACGCCGCCGGCGTCGACGTCGACGCGGCGCTCACCCGGAAACGGGACGGCGACGCGCTCGGCGACGCCGACCCGGCCGACGCGCTCACCGCCGACTACGACGTGCTCGTGGAGGCGACGCCGACGACGCTCGGCGACGCCGAACCGGGCTTTTCGCACCTCCGGACGGCGCTCGAACGGGACCGCGACGTCGTGCTCGCGAACAAGGGGCCGGTCGCCGAGCGGTACGCCGACGTCCGGGCACTCGAAGCCGACTCGGCCGGCGACGTCCTGTTCGAGGCGACGGTCGGCGGCGCCATCCCGGTGTGCGCGACCGTCTCCGACCTCGGGCCGTCGCGGGTGTCCGCGGTCCGCGGCGTCCTCAACGGCACCGCGAACTTCGTGCTCTCGCGGATGGCGGCCGAAGGGCTCGACTACGACCACGTGCTCGCGGAGGCGCAGGACCTCGGCGTCGCCGAGGCGGACCCGTCGTTCGACGTCGAGGGCACCGACGCCGCGCTGAAGTGCGTCATCCTCGCGAACGTCCTCCGGGAGGCGGACTGCGGAACCGTCGACGAACTCCGCGACCGGGCGGTGTCGCTCGCGGACGCCGAGGTCCGCGGCATCCGCGACATCCCGGGGACGGCGCTCGACCTCGCGGCCGACGACGGCCGGACGGTCCGGCTCATCGGCGAAGCCACCCGCGACGGCGTCCGCGTCGGCCCGCGGCTCGTTCCGGAGAACGGGACGCTCGCGGTGTCCGGCACCCGGAACATCGTGGAGGTCGAGTCGGAGCACGCCGGCAAACTGGCGATTTCGGGCCGCGGCGCCGGCGGCGAGGAGACGGCGAGCGCCGTGCTGGCGGACGTCGGCCGACTCGAATAGGTCGGCGGGGGCCACGGGAAGGGCGTGACGGCGGCGGTGCGACCCCGGCGTGCCACTCCGAATCACGTGACGGTGACGCACGAAAACCGCCGTACGAGGCCGTGGGGCCCGTACAGCGTATCGAAATGGTTTTAGGGCGTTCGGACGAAACAATCCTCACAGAGCGCCTCAGCGCGTGATTCCACAATGAGCGACAAACCCCACCAGAACCTGGCCATCATCGGCCACGTCGACCACGGGAAATCCACGCTCGTGGGCCGCCTCCTCTTCGAGACAGGGAGCGTCCCCGAGCACGTAATCGAGCAGTACCGAGAGGAAGCCGAAGAGAAGGGCAAGGGCGGCTTCGAGTTCGCCTACGTCATGGACAATCTCGCCGAGGAGCGCGAGCGCGGCGTCACCATCGACATCGCCCACCAGGAGTTCGACACCGACGACTACTACTTCACCATCGTCGACTGCCCGGGCCACCGTGACTTCGTGAAGAACATGATCACGGGCGCCTCGCAGGCCGACAACGCGGTGCTCGTCGTCGCGGCAGACGACGGCGTCGCGC
This sequence comes from Halobaculum sp. D14, assembly GCF_051195135.1. Classification (NCBI taxonomy): domain Archaea; kingdom Methanobacteriati; phylum Methanobacteriota; class Halobacteria; order Halobacteriales; family Haloferacaceae; genus Halobaculum; species Halobaculum sp. D14. The sequence continues at coordinate 546,507 of NZ_JBNTKA010000002.1, forward strand.
CGCAGACCCGCGAGCACGTGTTCCTCGCGCGGACGCTGGGCATCAACGAGCTCATCGTCGCCATCAACAAGATGGACGTCGTCGACTACTCGGAGGACACCTACAAGGAGGTCGTCTCCGAGGTCAAAGACCTGCTCAAGCAGGTCCGCTTCGGGACCGAGGACGCCTCGTTCATCCCGATTTCCGCCTTCGAGGGCGACAACATCGCCGAGCGCTCGGACAACACGTCCTGGTACGACGGCGACATCCTCCTCGATGCGCTGAACAACCTGCCGGAGTCGGAGCCGCCGACGGACGCGCCGCTGCGACTCCCGATTCAGGACGTCTACACCATCTCGGGCATCGGGACCGTCCCGGTCGGCCGCATCGAGACCGGCGAGATGTCCCCCGGTGACAACGTCTCCTTCCAGCCGTCCGACGTCGGCGGCGAAGTGAAGACCATCGAGATGCACCACGAGGAAGTCGACTACGCGGGCCCCGGCGACAACGTCGGGTTCAACGTCCGCGGCGTCGGCAAAGACGACATCCGCCGCGGCGACGTCTGCGGCCCGGCCGACGACCCGCCGACGGTCGCCGAGACGTTCCAGGCGCAGGTCGTCGTCATGCAGCACCCGTCGGTCATCACGGCCGGCTACACCCCGGTGTTCCACGCGCACACGGCGCAGGTCGCGTGTACCATCGAGTCCCTCGACCAGAAACTCGACCCGTCCTCGGGCGAGGTCGACGAGGAGAACCCGGACTTCATCAAGTCCGGCGACGCCGCCATCGTGACGGTGCGGCCGCAGAAGCCGCTCAGCATCGAGCCGTCCAGCGAAATCCCGGAACTCGGCTCCTTCGCCATCCGCGACATGGGTCAGACCATCGCCGCCGGCAAGGTGCTGTCCGTGGACGAACGGTAAATGCCCGGGCAGCAAGCGCGCGTCCGACTCGCGGGCACGAGCCCCGACGACCTGGACGACATCTGCGACGACGTCCGCGAAATCGCGGACAAGACCGGCGTCGCGCTGTCGGGTCCGATTCCGCTCCCCACGAAGACGCTGGAAGTCCCGGCCCGAAAGTCGCCTGACGGCGAAGGGACGGCGACCTGGGAGCACTGGGAGATGCGCGTCCACAAGCGGCTCATCGACATCGACGCCGACGAACGCGCGCTCCGCCAGCTCATGCGCATCCAGGTGCCGAACGACGTCAGCATCGAAATCGTCCTCGAGGACTGAGGCGCTGCGGCGCACCTCGCGCCACACACCGTTTTCTCCTATCTTCACGCCGCCCAGCGACCGCGCCAAACCGTGCGACGGAGTCCCGACCGACGCGGCGAAACGGAACCCTCAAGTGTCGCCCCCGGCTTCTCAACGACGCGGGCTCGTAGATCAGCGGTAGATCGCTTCCTTCGCAAGGAAGAGGCCCTGGGTTCAAATCCCAGCGAGTCCACTCCGATTCTTCGTCCTTCCGAAGGAACAAAACCAGGCTTGGCTCTGTCTGCCTGAGCCGTCACTAGCGGGCTGATTTTCGAGCCGACCCCGGTTCAGGCGTCGCCGTTCCGGGGTATGTTTTCTGTTGACAGAGTCTTTGCCGGCACCGTCCGCACCCCGCGAGATTTTTCGCTGCGGATGCCGTTCGGGAGCTGTCTCGTCCATCCACGGGTTCCGAGAATGGCGACACCACCGAAGGATTAGCCGGTGGTATACCCTAGTTATTAGTCGCTGGCTCGGTCAGTGTCCTCCGGACATGCCGTTCAGCGACCACCTGCTCGACACCGCCGAGGACTGCTGGGACGCACAGAAACGCCACCCGTTCGTCCGGGAACTCGCGGACGGCAGCCTCGACGAGGCGGCGTTCCGGACGTGGCTCGAACAGGACTACCGCTACCTCCTCGATTACGCCCGGACGTTCGGCGTGCTGGGCGCGAAGGCGGACGACGAGGAGACGATGGCGCACTGCTTCGACGTGGCGCGGTCCATCGTCGAGGAGGAACTGGACCTGCACCGGTCGTTCGCCGCGGAGTTCGGGCTCACCGAGGCGGACCTCGCGGCGGTGGAGAAGTCGCCGACGTGCGTCGCCTACACGAACTTCCTGCTCCGCACGGCGCGGGAGCGCCCGCTCGCCGTCGGCGCCGCCGCAATCTACCCGTGCGGGCAGGGGTATCTCGACGTCGCCGAACACATGGCGGAACTGGCCGGGGGCGACGTCGACAGCGCGGTCGGCGCCGGAGACGTCGACCACCGGTACGCGCCGTTCATCGAGAAGTACACGAGCGACGAGTTCCGCGACGCCGTCGCGTGGATGCGCGAGCTCGTCGACCGGTGCGCCGAGGACGCGCCGGGGCTGCGCGACGAGATGGAGGCGGCGTTCCGGCGGAGCGCCCGGCTCGAACACGCCTTCTGGGAGATGGCGTACGCGTCGGAGTCGTGGCCCGTCGACGAGGCGGTCGGCGGCGCGGACGAGGCGGCGACCGAGGTGGCCTGAATGGTCGGGGGCGCGCTCGCGCTCGGCGTCACTGTGCTGACGCTCGCTGCGGTCACCGCGGCCGGTCTGCTGTACTCGCGCGGCCGAATCGGGTCGGTCGAGGACTACGTGTCCGCGCGGAACTCCGCCGGAGCGGGATCGACGGCGGCGACGCTCGTCGCCTCCGGAATGGGTGCGTGGATCCTGTTCAGCCCAGCCGAGGCGGGCGCGGCGTTCGGCGGACTGGCCGCCGTCGTCGGCTACGCCGTCGGCAGCGCCGTCCCGTTGCTGCTGTTCGTCTCCGTCGGCCCGCGGCTCCGTGAACACCTGCCCGGCGGACACTCGCTCACCGAGTACGTCTACGCGCGCTACGGCGCACGGATGTACGGATACGTCCTCGTGATTACCGCGTTCTACCTGTTCGTGTTCCTCGCCGCCGAGATGACCGCGGTGGTGAACGCGCTCTCGGTGGTCGCCGACGTGCCAGCCTGGCTCACCGCCGGCATCGTCGGCGCGTTCGTCCTGGTGTACACGGGCTACGGGGGGCTCGTCGCCAGCATCTTCACCGACACCCTCCAGACGCTCGTCGTCCTGCCGCTGCTCGCGGTGAGCGTCGCGGCGGTCGTCGTCGGTCTGGGTGGCGCCACCGGCCTTCACGGCGCCGTCGTCGCGACGAACCCGGACCTGCTCGACCCGACGTTCCTGCCGGGTGTCGCCTTCGGCGCGTACGTCGTCATCGCGGTCGCTGGCGCGAACGTGTTCAATCAGGGGCAGTGGCAACGCGTGTTCGCCGCCGAGAGCGACGCGGCGGTCCGCCGCGGATTCGTGCTCGCCGCCGTCGCCGTGGTGCCGATGGTGCTGCTCGCCGGCCTGTTCGGCGTCGTGGCCGCCGGCCTCGGCCTGCTGGACGCTGCCGCCCCGAGCGTCGCGTTCTTCGTCGTCGTCGCCGCCGCACTCCCCGAGTGGGCTACGCTCGGCGTCGTGGTGCTGGTCGTGCTGCTCGTCACCAGCACCGCGGACACGCTGTGTAACGCGCTCGCCAGCGTCGTCACCGTCGACCTCTCGCGGCTGCTCGACGACCCGAGCGCCGGGACGCTCCAGCGCGCCGCGCGCGGCCTCACCGTCGTCGTCGCGGTCGGCGCGGTTGCGGTTAGTGCGCGCGGCTACAGCGTCCTCGAACTGTTCCTCCTCGCCGACCTGCTCGGCGCCGCGACGTTCATTCCGTTCCTCCACGGGCTCTACTCGGGGCGCGCCACCGAGTCCGGGGCGCTGTCCGGCAGCGTCGCCGGCCTCGCCGTCGGCCTGGCGTACTTCCCGACGCTCCACGGCGTCGCGACCTCGGTTCCGGTCGTCGGCCCGCTGCTCCCCGGCGCCTCGTTCGTCCACGCCTTCGGCGGCGCCGCCGGGGTTTCCGCCGCCGTATCGCTGGTAGCCGCGCTGACCGCCGACGACCGCTTCGACCTCGAAACGCTCGAGGCCGACGTCCGGTCCCTCGACGATCCGGTCACCGACGGCGGGTCGGTCCGCGTCGCAGCCGGCGACCCTGGCCGTCGAGCGGACGGCGGTTCGGAGGTGGACCGATGACCCTCGGCGCTGCGGCGTTCGCGCTGCTCGTCTGGGGGAGCCTCGGGGCCGTCGTCGCGGTGTTCGCGCTCCTGCTCCGGGCGGTGGGCCGCGAGCGACGCGGCGGCGGGGAGACCGGAGACGAGTCCGAGGTGACTGCAGCGGCAGACGTCGACGCGGGGGCGGAGCCGTGACCGACCGACCCTCGGCGAGCGACCGGGCTGCAGCGGCCGACCCGGAGGCGCGGGACGTTGCGCTCACGGTCGCGGGGTCCGACAGCGGCGGCGGCGCCGGCGTCCAGGCGGACCTGAAGACGATGGCGGCGCTCGGCGTGTTCGGCACCTCGGCGGTGACGAGCGTCACGGCCCAGAACACGTGCGGCGTCGACGCCGTCGACGACGTCTCGACGGACGTGGTCGCGGCGCAGATTCGCGCCGTCACCGACGACTTCGCCGTCGGCGCCGCGAAAACCGGGATGCTGAGTTCGGCCGACATCATCGAGACGGTCGCGTCGGCGCTCGACGGCGCCGCGTTCCCGCTGGTGGTCGACCCGGTGATGGTCGCCCAGAGCGGCGACCGACTGCTCGCCGCCGACGCGGAAGCGAGTCTCCGCGACGACCTGCTGCCGCTCGCGGCGCTCGCCACGCCGAACCTCCCCGAGGCGGCGGCGCTCGCCGAAATGACGGTCGACGACGAGGACGACATGCGCGCCGCCGCGGCGCGCATCGCCGGCGACGACGGGGAGACCGGTCCGGCCGCCGTGCTCGTCACCGGCGGCCACCTCGGGGACGGCGACGCGGTGGACGTGCTGTACGCCGACGGCGACACCCGCGTCTTCCGGAACCGCCGATTCGACACGGACGCGACCCACGGGAGCGGCTGTACGCTCTCGTCGGCCATCGCCGCCGGCCTCGCCCGCGGCGACGACCTGTCGGCGGCCGTCGCGCGCGCCGAGGCGTTCGTCGCCCGCGCCGTCCGCTACGGCCTCGACGTCGGCGACGGCCCCGGTCCGGTTCACCACCTCGCAGCGGCCCGTAACGACGCCGCCGGGACCGACGCGGTCCGCGCGGTCGACGAGGTGGTGCGCGCGCTCGAAGCCGCCGGCGTCGACGCGCTCGTTCCCGAGGTCGGGCTGAACGTCGCCGTCGCGACGCCGTACGCGGTGGGGACCGACGACGTCGCGGCGGTCGACGGCCGCATCCACCGGACCGTCGACGGCGTCGCCGCCGCGGGGCCGGCGCGGCTCGGCGCGTCGAGCCACGTCGCCCGGCTGCTGCTCGCCGTCCGCGAGTACGACCCGGCCGTCACGGCGGCGGCCAACGTCCGCCTCGACGACGACGTCGCGGCCGCGGTCACGGAGCGGTTCGACGCGGTCGAGGTCGACCGGACCGCCGAGCCGGACGCGTCGCCGACGGAGCGGCGCGACGGCGGGACGATGTCGTGGACGGTCGACCGGGCGATGACCGGCCGCGACGACGCGCCGGACGCCGTCTTCGACCGCGGCGCCGTCGGGAAAGAGCCGATGTGCCGCGTGTTCGCCGAGACCCCGGCGGCGCTCCGCGACAGACTCGTCGACCTCGGCGGCCGGCTGTGAGTCCGCCGGCGGCGACGCCGGCATCTGAACACTTTTGTTAGTGTCCGTCAATGGTCCGCTGAAATGGTAGGGCAGGCGCTCATCGTGGACGACTCGGCGTTTCAGCGGACGCTGCTCCGCGACATCCTCTCGGCGGAGTTCGAGGTGGTCGGAGAGGCGGAGAACGGCGCGGAGGCGGTCGAACTGTTCGAGGCGGAGCAGCCCGGGCTCGTCACGATGGACATCGTGATGCCGGAGATGACGGGCATCGAGGCGACCGCGGAGATAAAATCGCAAGACCCCGAGGCGACGGTCGTGATGTGCACCAGCGTCGACCAGGAGGAGAAGATGAAACGCGCGGTGCACGCCGGCGCCGACGGCTACGTCACCAAGCCGCTCGACGAAGCGAAGGTCACCGCCGAACTGGAGTCGGTGCTGGACTCGTACTGAGCCGACCCGGAGCGTTCGAGCCGGTTCTCGTTCGGCCGCCTCGTTCACCGAGTGTCCCGCCGTCCGTCACTTTCACTTTCACTCCGCTAGGCCGACGTACAAGTCACTGCACGGGAACGTAGAGGTATGAGCGCGACCGTCACTCCCGACCGCGTGGCCGTTGAGAGCCCGACCCGAGCGAGCATCGACGTCACCGACGCGAGCGCCGGCGAAATCCGGGCGTTCGCGCGGCGTAACGACTGCGCGGTGCACTTCGAGCGCCGCGCCGGCCGGACGTTCCTCGTCGCCGTCGCGGAACCGTAACGAACCCGGGTGGACCGGCCGCCGGCTGCCGATTCGGTCCGGGCACTCCGATTCGGGTACTCGGCTTGGTTACTCCGGCCCGGCTACTCCTCCCTGGCTACTCCTCCCCGGCTACTCCGGGATGGTTTCCGGCGCTTCGTGGGTCGCGTCCTCGGGGTCTTCGACGACCTCCATGCCGCGGTTGTTCACCGCGTACGGGTCCAGTCCGACCTCCTCCATGAACTGCTTGTAGAGTCGCTCGGCCGTCTCGCCGTCCTTCTGCTTGTCCGACGCGCGGTCACAGAGCTTCACGAGGTCCTCCGGGACGTCGTTGGTGTGGACGATCCAGTGGTTGATGAGGTCCGACAGCCGCCGGATGGGCGACGTGAAGTGGCCGTAGATGTCGAAGTTCAGCGCGTGGTGGCCGCCGAACGGGTCGTTCATGTACTTCGCGCGCGGCATCACCTTCAGCACGGCGCGCTGAATCTTGTTGAGCGCGCGCCCCGGCGCCTCCTCCAGCGCGGCGTTGACGGCCTTCCGCGGGTCGTCCCACGACGACCCCGGGATGGAGACGCCTTCGGTCTCCTGGATTTCGCGGAGCGCGTCGTTCCACTGGTCCGGCGTCGGCTGCGGGTGGACGCGGTACATCGCCTCGACGCCGCGGTTCCACATCAGTTCGTGCGTCACGGCCTTGTTCGCCTTCAGCATGCACTCCTCGATGATGGTGTGCGCGCGGTCCCGGCTCGGATTCAACACGAGCGAACCGTCCGCCTTGCGCTGTTCGTGCATCTGGTCGGCGAGGTCGTACGCCAGCGACGCCTCCTCGTGCAGCGGCAGCGACTCGTCGTCGAGCCGGTTTTCGCACTCGGAGTAGGTGAGCCGCTCGTCGGAGTTGATGACGGACTTGTAGATGTCGAGCTCCTCGAACCCGAGGTTCTCCTTGTCGAGCCGCATCTCGACGGTGTGCGCCAGCCGGTCCTCGTTCGGGACGAGCGAACACACCGTCTCGGCGAGCGTCGGCGGCAGCATGTGGATGGTGTACCCCGGCAGGTACACCGTGTTGCCGCGCTGTACCGCCTCCGCCCACATCTCCGAGTCCGGGTGGACGTAGTGGGACACGTCGGCGATGTGGACCCAGAGGTGGTACTCGTCGTCGGTCTCCCGGATGGAGATGGCGTCGTCGAAGTCCTGTGCGTCCGCCGGGTCGGTCGTCCACGTCGTCAGGTCGCGGAGGTCTTCGCGCTCGTCGACCTCGTCTCGAATCTCCTGCTGGACGTCCTCGGTGCGGGCCTCCGCCTCCCGCCGAACCGCCGGCGGGAACTCGTCTCGAATCTCGAACTCCTCGAACAGCTCCTCGCGTTTGTCCTCGAGGTGCCGGGCGAGTTCCTCGGTAATCTTCACGGGACCCTGCGCTTCCGCGGTTCCCGCCTCGGCTTGATCGCTCATACCGGGTACTAGCGGGAGAGACAAAAAGGCGTATCGGGGCGGCGGCGCCGAAACGGCGGAATCCCGCGCTCGTTCCGCCTTCGCTCCGGCGTCAGTCGTCCCCTCGTGTTGCTCCGACGTCAGTTTCGGGTCCGGCGTCGGTCGGGGGTCAGTTCCGCCGCCGGTCTCCGGCGTCCGAGTCGTCGTCGGCGGAGCCGTCGCGGGCGGCGGCCGCGTCGAGATACGCGTCCACGAACTCCGCCTGGGAGGCCGCGTCGCCGGCGGCGTCGGCGGCGTCGACCAGCAGCGCCTCCAGGTCGCCGCGCGGCTGGTGGCACAGCTCGCGGTGGCACGCCTTGCAGAGATACTCGAACTCCTTGCCGGCACGCTCCCACCGGTCGCCCTCCTTGTCGTACTCGCGGGCGTCGTCGCGGGCGACAGACTCCCCGCAGGCGATGCAGACCACCGACTCCCCGTCCTGTCCGCGGGAGCCAAGCATGCGCGACGCTGCGGCGGCCGACGACTTAGCAGTTTCCGTGACCAGCCTCCACCACCCTACCGCCCAATCGCCCCAACCGCCGGCGCCGGGCGACCCCCGTGGCTACGCCGTAGCCAACTGTCGCGGTCGACGGCTGAGTCAGCCGTCTTCGCGGAGCCCGGGCGTCGGCGGGACGCCGCGTTTATGCTCGGAGGAGCGGTGGAGTTCGGCGAGTCGCTCGACGGTGTCGCGGTCGGCGTCACAGCGGTCGGCGGCCGCCGCCGGCGTGCAGCCGTCGTCGACGAGCGCGCGCAACACCGGGTCGATGACGTCGTACGTCGCGCCGAGTTCGTCCGCGTCGGTCTGCCCCTCCCAGAGCTCCGCGCTCGGCGTCTTCTCGGCGAACCGGTCGAGCCCGAGGTGGCGCGCGAGGTCGAACACCTCGGTCTTGTACAGGTCGCCGAGCGGCCGGACGTCGACGCCGCCATCGCCGTACTTCGTGAAGTAGCCGAGCAGCCACTCCGAGCGGTTGTCGGGGCCGCAGACCAGCAGGTCGCGCTCGTTCGCGACGGCGTACTCCAGCACCATCCGGATGCGCGCCCGGACGTTACCGACGGTCAGCGTGTCGAGGTCGCCGGGGAGCGCCGCCGTCACCGACTCGACGCTGTCGGCGATGTGCGCGTCCACGTGGTCGACGCCGTAGTCCGCACAGAGGTCGCGGGCGTCACGGGTGTTCTCGGGGTCGCTCGGCTCGCCGGGGAGCGTCGCGCCGACGACGCGGTCGGCGCCGACGGCCTCGACTGCGAGGTGGAGCGCGACGGCGGAGTCGAGCCCGCCGCTGACGCCGACGACGTAGCCGTCCGCGCCGGCGTCGCCGAGCCGCGCTTCGAGAAACGCCTCGATTCGCGGCGCCGCGTCCGCAGGGTCGATTCGAGTCACGGTCGACGGTTCGGCCGCCGCCGAGAAAACCGTCGGGGTGCGCGGCGACCCCGGCGTTCAGCCGGGGTCGGTGCCGGCGGAGCCGTCGGCGGCGTCATCCGCGTGGCTTTCGGCCGTGTCGTCGCCAGCGTGGTTGTCGACCGCGTCGTTTTCGGCGTCGCTGTCCGGCTCGCCGTCCGGGGCGGTGCGGCGGATGACGTCGACGTGCTCTGCGACGAGCGCCCGGCAGCACTCCGGGACCAGGTCGCGCCACGGCTCGCCGGCGCGGATGCGTCGCCGAATCTCGGTGCCGGAGTAGCGGTCGGGCGCGTGCATCGCCTGCTCGACGACCCGGACGTCGGTGTGCGCCCGGAGGATGCGCCGAACCGCGGGGTTGCCGGAGACGACGACGTCGGCCTCCGTCAGGTCGCGCAGCCGAGTCGCCCACGACCGGTGCCCCGGCGCGCCCCGCGCTTCGTCCGGCACCGCGACCACCGGGAGTTCCGGGTGGCACGACCGGAGGAGGTCGCGTCGCTCCCGCTCGGACAGCGGATTCTGCGGCGTCCGGGACCGCTCCGGGCTCCCGAGCGCGACGACGACGTCGTCGTAGCGGTCCGCCGTCCACTTGACGGCGCGGTGGTGGCCCTCGTGGAACGGCTGGAACCGCCCGAGGAACGCGGCGCGAGTCACGGCTCCGGGGTCGGACGGCTGCGACAAGTGTGTTCGGTTCCCGACGGCGTCCGGGACCGGCTCGGACCGCTCGTGCTCGGGCCCGGGTCGAGTGGCGGCTCCGGGCGGTGTCGCGGCGGAGCGGACGATTTATCCTTCGGACGCGCGGAGCGTGCGTATGGAAGTGAAGTCCCGTCACCACCTTCGCAGCGACGCCGTCTCGGAGATCCGCGAGACGCTCGCGGACCGGCTCGGCGTCGACCTGGACGGCGACAGCTTCGAGCTGGTCGAACTCGCCGACTCGCCGTTCGACCTCGTGCTCGTCGACGGCGACCCGGACGTCCTCTACTACGAGGACGAGCCGTTCGTCACGGTCCGCGGCGCGAACGCCCACCCGCCCGAGCGCGGCGTCGTCACCGTCGACGCCGGCGCGGTGTCGTTCGTCTCCGACGGCGCCGACGTCATGCGGCCCGGCATCACCGAAGCCGACGACTCCATCGACGAAGGCGACCTCGTCGTCGTCGCCGAGGAGACGCACGGGAAAGCGCTCGGCGTCGGCCGCGCGCTCGTCGACGGCGAGGAGATGACCGGCGACTCCGGGAAGGTCGTGACGTCGCTCCACCACGTCGGCGACGACCTCTACGAGTTCTCCGTCTGACCGGCGCTACTCCGCGCCGGCCCCGTTCTCGCCGCCTTCACCTGCGCCGGATTCGTCGGCGTCGCCGTCGTCGCTGTCGTCGCTGTCGTCGCCGTCGTCGCTGTCTTCGTCGTACTGCTCCAGCACGATTTCCTGGCCGCGTTTCGCCTCCTCGTACGTCTCCCGGAGGTCCGCGACCGGCGTCTCGGTGGCGTCGACGCGGAGGTCGTCGTAGTACGGGTCGAACTCGCGGTCTTCGGTGGTCCTGACTTTGAGCGCGGCGGACTGCACCGGGAGTTCCTCGCGTTTGTCTCCGCCCTCCTCGTGGCCGGCTTCGAGCGCGTCGACGAGCCGTTCGGCGAGCGGGGCGTCGCCGAAGGCGTCCGACTCGTAGGCGTTCGCGACGGCGTCGACGACGGCTTCGCCGGTGAGCAGGTTCCCGGCGACCGTGTAGTTCTCGCCGCTGACGTGCCCGAACCAGCCCTGACACTCCTCGCCGGAGAACGTGAACGTTCCGTCGGCGTCGACGCCGTGTAACTGGCGCTGCTCGGCGCCGTCGTCGGCGTGCAACAGCGCCTCCAGCGCGTCCTCGACGGCCAGCCCGTCGTCGATGTACTCGATGCCCTTCCGCCCGAGGTCGACGTTGACGAGCGACTGCGTCGCCACCGCCCCGTTCTCAGACGCGAACGGGCACAGCGTCCCGACCCCCGGCAGCCGCGTCGTGACCGCCACGCCGAACCGCGTGTGCCGGTCCCCGTCGTCGTCGGTGTACTCCTCGCGGACACAGATGCTGAACGTCACGCCCCGAACGAGGGGCGGCGACCCGCAAAAACTCGGGGGTCCCGGCACGACGGCGCCGCGACTCGCTCGGCTGTCCGCCGACGGTCGCCGGGTCCGCGCGCGGTGCGTCGCCGGACGCCGTCGGTGCGTCGGCGGCGAACACTGAACACTGAAGAACGGGGGCGCGCAAGTGTTGCCCGTAGATGATTCCGCCTATCGCGAGCCGGTTCGTCGCGGGGGAGACGTCGGCGTCGGCGTTCGAACACGCCCGCGCGGCGAACGACGACGGGGTGTCCGTCATCTTGAATCTGCTCGGTGAGCACTACGACGACCGCGCGGACGCCGACGCCGACGCGGCCGCCTACGAGCAGCTCGTCGCCGACATCGCCGACACGGACCTCGACGCCTGCGTCTCCGTGAAGCCCTCCCAGCTCGGCCTCGACGTCGGCGACGACGCGTTCAGGGCGAACTTCCGCCGGGTCGTCGAGGCGGGCCGGGAGCACGGCGTCTTCGTCTGGTGTGACATGGAGGACGCGACGACGACCGACGTGACGCTCGACGCCTTCGAGACGCTCGCCCGGGAGTTCGACGGCGGCGTCGGCCAGTGCGTCCAGGCGAACCTCCGGCGCACCCGCGACGACCTCGACCGGCTCGTCGACGTCCCCGGGAAAATCCGGCTGGTGAAGGGCGCCTACGAGGAGGACAGCGACGTCGCCTACACCGACAAAGCCGACGTGAACGAGGCGTTCCGGGACGACCTCGAACTCCTGTTCCGCAAGCGGGACGACGGCGTCGCGGTCGGCAGCCACGACCCGGCGATGATCAGCTACGCGAAGGAGCTGCACGACGAGTACGGCACCGGCTTCGAGGTGCAGATGCTGATGGGCGTCCGCCCGGACGCCCAGCGCGAACTCGCCGCCGAGGGCTACGACGTCTGGCAGTACGCGCCGTACGGCGACAAGTGGCTGTCGTACTTCTACCGCCGCGTCCGCGAACGCAAGGAGAACGCGCTGTTCGCGCTCCGCGCCATCGCCGGCGTCTGAGCGGCCGACTCCGCGTCGCCGTCCTCGGCATCGTCGCCGTCGCTGTCGCCGCCGTCGTTGCCACCCTCGTCGTTACCACCGTCGCCCTGTCGACTGCCCAGTTCCGGGCCGGTGCGTGTGGAAGCGCTGATAACCCCTCGCCACGTGACGTGTAGTGAGAACCGAATGTCCACCTGGAAGCGCGACTTCGCGAGCGGGCTGGTGGTGGTGGTCCCGATACTCGTCATCCTCTTCGTCGCGAACTGGCTGTACGAGCAGCTCCTGAAGATTCCGTTCATCCCCCGCATCACCTACGAGAACCCGCCGTGGTGGCTCGCGCCGTGGATGGAGTTCCTGCAGGTGTTCCTCGCGGTCATCGTGTTCGTCCTGCTGGTGCTGTCCGTCGGCTACCTGATGCGGACGACGTCCGGCCGGTTCCTGGAGAGCTTCGTCGACGACACGGTGAACCGCGTCCCGGGGCTGCGCGTCGTCTACAACGCCTCGAAGCTCGCCGTCGAGACGGCGCTCACCGGCACCGGCGAACTCCAGAAGCCCGTGAAACTGGAGACGTGGCCGGGGATGCGGATGACGGCGTTCAAGACCGGGAAGACGACCGACGACGGCCGCGTCGTCGTGTTCATGCCGACCGCGCCGAACATCACCACCGGGTTCGTCATCGAGGTCGACCCGGAGAACGTCACCGAGACCGACGAACGCGTCGAGGAGGCGCTCACCCGCATCCTCTCGGCCGGCTTCGGCGAGGGCAGCGACAACGGCCCGGTCGACGTCTCCGACATCGCCGACTCCGCGGGCGCCGAGCGCGGCACCGCCGACGGCGACGGTGCCGGCGGCGACGGTGTCGGCGGCGATGGCGACGCCGACGCGGACCGGTAGCCGGGCCGGAACGAATCGGTGAAGTGGGGCGGCCGCGCCGAAGGAGGTATGGCCGACGACGAGTTCGACCCGCTGGACGAGCGGGCGATGGAACTGCTCGAAGCGTTCATCGACCGGCACGGCTTCCTCTCGTGGCTGAATCTCGAAGTGGTCGAGGTGGACAGCGGCCGCGTCGTCCTGACGGTGCCGTACGACGACAAGCTCGTGAACCCCGGGTCGCCCGTCGGCTCGATTCACGGCGGCATCGCGGCGACGCTCATCGACACCGCGTCCGGGTTCGCGCTCCGGTCGACGTTCGACGACCCGTCGACCGGGTCGCTCGCGACCACCGACCTGAACGTCACGTATCTCCGGCCGGCCACCGCCGACCTCCGCGTCGAGGCCGAGGTGCTCCGCACCGGCGGCACGATGGGCTACACCGACACCATCGTCTCCAGCGTCGCGCCGGACGGCGAGGAGAAAACCGTCGCCACCGGCCGCACGTCGTTCCGGCTGTTCCCCGACCGGTAGGCCGGCCGCCGCTCGGCGCTTGACTGGCCTGTGCGCCGGGGCGGGCGGCCCTTTTTTGCCGGCGCGCGTCGAACCGCCGGTCGAATGAGTCGAGAGGAGCGCGTCGCGTACGAACCGGTGAGCGTGAAGGCGGTGCTGTCGGAGATGAAAGACACCGCGGAGCTGCTCATCGACCTGTCGTACTCGGCGGTGCTCCACGGCAGCGACGACCTCGCCGCGGAGGTGCTCGAACTCGAATCCCGGATGGACGTGCTGCAGCTGCAGGCGCGGATGAGCGTCATGATGGCGGCGCGGAGCCCCGAGGACGCCGAGGAGCTCGCGCCGGTGCTCGGCGTCATCGGCGCCGCAGAGAAGGTTTCGAACGCCGCCGGCGACATCGCGAAGATCGTCCTGGAGGACATCGGCCTGCCGAACGCGATGCGGGCGGCGCTCCCGGAGGCGGTGGAGACGCTGGTCCGCGCGACGCTCGACGACGACTCGCCGTACGTCGGCGAGACGCTGCAGGAGATCAACATGGAGACCGAGACGGGCGTCCGCGTCATCGCGGTGCGGCGCGACCGCGCGTCCGGCAAGGAGTCGTGGATCACGAACCCGGGGCCGGACACGACGCTGCGGGCCGGCGACTCGCTGCTGCTGCGCGGCGTCGAAGACGGCCTTCGGACGGTGTACGAGGCGGCGACCGGCGAGCCGTACGAGCCGCCGTCGCCGCCGGAGGCCGCCATCGACGACCTCGAACGCGCCGTCGACTCCATCGTCCTCATGAAGAACATGAGCGAACTCGCCGTCGACCTCGCGTACGGCGCCGTCCTGTTCAACAGCGAGGGCGTCGCCGAGGAGGTCGTCGAACTGGAGGCCGAGGTCGACGCGCTGCAGTCGCGGTTCGAGGCGTGGACGCTGCGCGCCGCGGGCCGCGTCGACGACCCGGTGCAGCTCCGCGGGCTCGTCCACCTCGCCTCCGCGACCGAAGTCATCAGCGACGCGGCGCTCGAAATCAGCGAGGGCGTGCTGCGCGGCCTCGACGCCCACCCGGTGGTCGCGGAGGCCGTCGAGGAGTCCGACGAAATCATCGTCCGGCTCACCGTCCGGCCCGGGTCGCGGCTCGCGGACGCGACGCTCGCCGAGCGGACCGTGAAAACCGAGACCGGGATGCGCGTCATCGCGGTGCGCCGCCCGGGCGACGACGAGCGGGAGGGCGAGTGGGTCGTCTCGCCGAGCGCGGAGACCGAGCTGCACGCCGGCGACGTCATCATCGCGAAGGGGACGCGCGCCGGCGCCGAGCGGCTGGCGACGCTCGCCGGCACCGATCGGGAGTTCGAACAGTAGCGACGCGGCGCCGAGGCGCGCTGCTGCCGGCGGCTTACTGCGTGCGGCGGTCCTCCCGGACGAGGCCGACGGCCGAGCGGAGCGCGAGCAGCGTCGTCACGAGCAGCGCCGTCGTCGCGGCGAGCACGAACGCGAGCAGCAGGAAGTAGCCCTCCGCGCCGAGTACCGGGTAGTCGCGGGTGCCGACGAACGGGCCGAGCAGTTCGAACACCCGGACGAGGTACGTCGCCGCGGCGAGCAGGACGCCGGTGGCGACGCCGACGGCGACGTTCCGGCGGAGCGACAGGGCGTCGGCGAGGCCGTCTGCGGGCGGACGCTCCGGGCGCTCGTCGGTCGCCGCGGGGTCGGCGCCGTGGTCGTCTCGGCTCACGGGCCCTCTTGCCGGCGCACCGTGAAATCCCCGTCGAAGCGACCCTCGTGACAGCGAACCTACCAGTCCTGCGAAATTAACCGGTTCAGCGGCAGAAATATCCGGTTCAGTTATGTGTTCGCGGCCGAACCAGCGCACCCGGCCATGCCAGCAAGTGACACGGACGGTGTCGACGACCGAGACAGCGAGGAGCCGCCCCGGAGCCCCGAGTCGTCCGTTCGGCTCCTCTACGTGGAGAGCGACGACGAGTTCGCCGCGCTCGTCGCCACGTACCTCGGTCGGTACCGGCCGCGCGTCACGGTCGACCGGGTGAGGACCCCCGAAGCGGCGATGGCTGCGCTCCGCGACGACGGCGACAGCGACAACGGTGACGTCGGCGACGACGGCGGAGACGACGCCGACGGCGGGGTCGACTGCGTGGTGACGGACCACCGGCCGCCGGCGCTCGACGGCGTCGCGCTCTGCCGGCGCGTCCACCGCGTCGACGAGTCGCTGCCGGTCCTGCTCCTCACCGGGGAGCCGACCGGTTCCGTCGACGAGCCGGCCGCTCAGGCCGGTGCGTCGGCCGTCCTCTACAAGCGCGCCGGGCTGGACACGCTGGACCGACTCGCGGACCGCGTGGTCGACGCGGCGGCCGCCGATAGCGACGCGGCGCCGGTCACCGGCGAGCAGGTCACCGGCGACGACGCGACCGTCGGCAGGCGCGACAGCGATGAACGCGGCGACTCCGGCGGAGCGGACGCGGGCGCCGTGGACCCGACGCACGTCACGGAGGCCGACAGCGACGCCGCCCCGGGGAGCGAGTAGCGCGCCGAGAACCGCGCACGCGGGAGCCGGCGGCGGAGCGGCGACCGCGACCGCGGGTCAGCCCGCCGGCTCGAACTCCTTCCCGCGGAGCAGGAAGTAGCCGACGCCGACGAGTCCGACCGCGGACGCGACGCCGAAGGCGAGCGCCGGCCGGACGCCGTACAGCCACCCGCCGATGACGCCGCTCGGGATGACGACGACGTTTCTGAGCAGGTAGTACGCGCCGGTGACGCGGCCGCCGCTCCCCGCCTCGGCGGGGCCGACGATGAGCGCCTTGTGCGCCGGCAGCCCGGCGAACCGGAGCCCGGAGAACGCGAACAGCGCCGTGAGCACCGTCGGCGCCGATAGCCGGACCGCGCCGACCAGCGGGAGCGCGGCGTCGACGCCGTCGGTCGGCGCGGAGATGAGCAGCGCCGGGAAGACGGCGTAGACGGCGAAGCCGAACGCGACGACCGGCTTCAGGCCGACGCGCTCGCTGAGCCGCGCGACCGGCGCCATCGTGACCAGCGCCACCGCCATCTCCACGGCGAGCAGCACGCCGAGGAACGACGCCGGCGGGAGCCGCCCGACCACGGGCAGCGTGACGCCGACGCCGAAGTAGTTGACGACGACGAGCGAGAAGAACGCGTAGACGGCGCCGTTGGCGAACCGGACGAGCGTGTCGGCGACCAGCAGCGGCCGGAGCGGCTCGGGCAGCCGACGGAGGTCCTCGCGGAGCGTCTCGACGCCGGCGAAGGACTTCCCGATGCTGTCGCCGCTGGCGTCGTACAGGACGTGCTGGGCGACGGTGCCGACGAGTCCGGCGCCGGCCGCCACGAGCAGCAACACGCGGAAGCCCGCCTCGAAGGCGTAGGCGGCCAGCACCGCGGCGGCGAGCAGCGGGCCGAGCAGGAACGCCGTCCGCCGGAACGTCTCCGTGGCGGCGAACCCGGCGGCGAGCCGCGACGGCTCCACGGACTGTTTCACGACCGCGAACGTCGCGCCGAGCCCGAACGACTTCCACGCCTGCGAGAGAAACAGGCCGGCGAACAGCAGCAGCACGGCGAGCGACGTCGGGCCGACGGCGACGCCCTGCAGGTCGCCGGCGGCGTACCAGACGAGGAAGCCGAGCGTCGACGCCAGCCCGAACAGCGTGAGCGCCGACCGCGAGCCGATGCGGTCGGAGACGGCGCCGCCCGGATACGGAAACACCGCGGAGATGAGGTCGCCGACGCTCTTGAACAGGCCGACCGCGAGGCTGCCGGCGCCGAGCGCCTCCAGGTACACCGGCATGTACCGGCCGGTCGTCTGGAAGCCGAGGCTGAACGCGAACATCGCGAGCGACAACACCAGCACGTCGCCGGGGAGCGCGGCGAACCGACGGAACGGTTCGAGCGGCGACGGCCGGCCGCCGCTCGACGAGTCGTCGCCGCCGGTCGCCGCGCCGTCCGTCATCGTCGTCTCGGTTCGTCGGCACCCACATAACGCCTCGGGTGCCCCGGGCGGTCGCGGCCGCGGGGCGGTCCGGCTGCTCGACGGCCACGGTCGCTGACTCGTCCCGCAGTCCTGGGCCGCCGCGGCCAGCCAGGACGGCGCGCTCCGACCGCGGCGGACGGCCGGCGACGCAAGAATCACCGGCGTCTCGGAGCCGCTGCGGAAGGCGGCGGAACCTGAAGGACTTTATCTTCGGCGTCGTATCCGGTCGTATGGGTCTGTTCGACCGGCTGCGCGGAGACGACAATCCGCGGGTCGCGTTCGTCGGTATCGACGGCGTGCCGTATTCGTTGCTCTCGGAGCACCCCGAGGAGTTCCCGAACTTCGCCGCGCTCGCCGAGGAGGGGGCGAGCGGCGAAATCGACTCCATCGTCCCCCCGGAGTCGTCGGCGTGCTGGCCGGCGCTCACCACCGGCGTCAACCCCGGCGAAACCGGGGTGTACGGCTTTCAGGACCGCGAAGTCGGGTCGTACGACACGTACGTCCCGATGGGTCGGGACGTGCAGGCGACGCGGGTCTGGGACCGGGTCACCGAAGAGGGGCTGGACGCCACCGTCCTGAACGTCCCGGTGACGTTCCCGCCGCAGCGGAACGTCCAGCGGATGGTGTCCGGGTTCCTCTCGCCGAGCGTGGAGAAGGCGGCGTACCCCGACGAGCTCCGCGAGTACCTCGAATCCATCGACTACCTGCTCGACGCGAACCCGAAACTCGGCCACAAAGACGACAAGTCCGAGTTCCTCGAACACGCGCACAAGACGCTCGACCGGCGGTACGAGGCGTTCAGCCACTACGTCGAGGAGGACGACTGGGACCTGTTCTTCGGCGTGTTCATGACGACCGACCGCGTCAACCACTTCCTGTACAAAGACTACGCCGAAGACGGCGAGTACCGCGAGGAGTTCATCGACTTCTACCGCTCGGTCGACGAGTACATCGGGAAGCTCCGCGAGCAGCTCGCCGACGACGTGACGCTCGTCGTCGCCTCCGACCACGGCTTCACGTCGCTCGACTACGAGGTCGAGTTCAACGCGTGGCTGCAGGAGGAAGGCTGGCTGTCGTTCGAGGACGACGACCACGAGAAGCTCGACGACATCGCCGAGGAGACGCGGGCGTACTCGCTGATTCCGGGCCGCTTCTACCTCAACCTCGAGGGCCGCGAGCCGCGCGGAAGCGTCCCGCAGGAGGAGTACGAGTCGACGCGCGACGAACTGAAGGCGGCGCTCGAACGGCTCGAAGGGCCGAACGGCGAACCGGTCGCCGACCGCGTCGTCGAAAAGGAGGAGGCGTTCCGCGGCGAACACGACGACATCGCGCCCGACCTCGTCGTCATCCCGAACGACGGCTTCGACCTGAAATCGAAGTTCAAGCCGCACGACGACGGCGTCTTCTCCGCCGGGCCGCGCAACGGGATGCACAGCTTCGACGACGCGACGCTGTACGTCGACGACCCCGAGGCGACCGTCACCGACGCGGACCTGCTCGACATCTCGCCGACCATCCTCGAACTCATGGGCATCGACTACGCCCGCACCGAGTTCGACGGCGCGTCGCTGCTGTAACCGCCGGGGCGTCGACCGGCGCCGTTCTCTCGGCTCCGTCGCCGTTCGACGGGGCTACCCGAAGTTCTCGACTTTCGTCTCGCCGTCGAAGCCGGCGTCCGTCAGCGCCGCGGTCGCGTCGTCGACGAACTCGGCGAAGCCGTAGACGAACGCGGTTTCGCCGTCGACCCCGGTGACCGCGTCGGCGACGGCGTCGTCGACGTCGTCGGCGGTGACGACCACCGAGCCGCCGCGGTCGCGGACACGGTCGAGCCGGTCGGTGTGGGCGGGCGCGTCCGACTGGTACACCACGGCGGCCTCGTTGCCGGCGTCGAGCGCGGCCTCCGCGATCGCGACCGCCGGCCCGATGCCGGGGCCGCCGGCGAGCACCACGGCGCGCGGTTCGCCCTCGTAGTAGTCCTCGCCGAACGGCCCCGAGACGTCGACGGTGTCGCCGGGTTCGAGGTCGGCGAGGGAGGCCGCGAACTCCCCGCCGTCCAGTCCGACGGTCGTCTCGAACGAGCCGTCCGTGTCCGGCGACGACACCGTGTAGAAGCGCGACTCCGATTCGCCGCCGACGTCGGCGGTGAGCCGGACGAACTGCCCGGGCTTGGCGTCGAACTCGTCGGGCGAGTCGAACGTCACTGCGACCGTGTCGGGGCCGACCGATTCGACCGACTGAACCGTGACCGTAGCGTCCATGCCGCGTCGTTGGCGGGGCGGGTACGGGAAGGTGTCGGAACTGGCCGGTCCATCGGCCAGCGACTCGGGGCCGGTTGACCCGTCTCGGCTCGGCCCGGCGAACCAGCGTCGCTGCGTCTCTCTACGTCGGCGCGTGCCTCGCGCGCCCGCGCTTTGGACAACAGTCGTCCCGGACGTCGACAGCCGTCGTTATCTCCGTTCCGAACGGCCGAAACACCGACTTTCGACTACGAACGGTCACTTACAATCCGAAACAACTGTCTTTATTTGTCATTTATCGACTATCTTGCGCTATTTTCGTTCAAACAGTAACACTGCGGTGGCTCCCCCTTTCAGAAGGCTTTTCCTCCGACCGTGGAAAGAGCCGACTAGTATGCCAGCGGACTTCAACTGGGCCATCGGCGGGGAAGCCGGCGATGGCATCGACTCGACCGGGAAGATCTTCGCGCAGGCGCTCTCCCGAGCGGGTCGACACGTGTTCACCTCGAAGGACTTCGCGTCTCGGATCCGCGGCGGCTACACAGCCTACAAGGTCCGGACGGCCGTGGACCGTGTCGACTCGGTCGTCGACCGCCTCGACGTGCTGATCGCACTGACGCCGCGGACCATCGAGGAGAACCTCGACGAGCTCCACGACGACTCCGTCATCATCTACGACGGCGAACGCACCACGATGGAGGACGTGGAGATTCCGGGCGAAATCACGGGGCTCAACGTCCCGCTGAAGCGGCTCGCCGAGGACGCCGGCGGCGCCATCATGGCGAACGTCGTCGCGCTCGGCGCGGCCTGCGAGGTGTCGGACTTCCCCGTGGAGAACCTCGACTCCGCGCTGAAAAAGCGGTTCGGCGACAAGGGGCAGGCGCTCGTCGACAACAACAAGGAGGCCGCACGGAACGGCATCGAGTACGTCCAAGAGGAGTACGCCGACGAGGAGTTCCCGTACGAACTGGAGACGACCGACGCCGACTACGTCCTGTTGAACGGCGACGAAGCCATCGGGATGGGCGCCATCGCCGCCGGCTGTAAGTTCTACGCCGGCTACCCGATCACACCCGCGACCGACGTGATGACGTACCTGAAGGGCCGCATCGAGGAGTTCGGCGGCCACGTCGTGCAGGCGGAGGACGAACTCGCCGCTATCAACCTCGCGCTCGGCGGCGCCCGCGCCGGCGCCCGCGCGATGACCGCGACGTCTGGCCCCGGCATCGACCTGATGACGGAGACGTTCGGGCTGGTCGCGACCTCGGAGACGCCGCTGGTCATCTGCGACGTGATGCGCTCGGGGCCGTCCACCGGGATGCCGACGAAACAGGAGCAGGGCGACCTCAACATGCTGCTGTACGGCGGCCACGGCGAGATTCCGCGGTTCGTGCTCGCGCCGACCACCGTCGCGGAGTGCTTCTGGAAGACCGTCGAGGCGTTCAACCTCGCCGAGAAGTACCAGACGCCGGTGTTCCTGGCGTCCGACCTCGCGATGGCGGTCACCGAACAGACGTTCGAGCCGGACGCGTTCGACATGGACGACGTCGAAATCGACCGCGGGAACGTCGTCGACGCGGAGGGCGTCGCCGAACACCAGACCGACAAGGGACAGTTCAAGCCGCACGAGCTCACCGACGACGGCGTCAGTCCGCGGGCCTTCCCGGGGACGACCGGCGGCGCGCACATGTCCACCGGTCTCGAACACGACGAGCTCGGCCGCCGCACCGAAGACACCGACATGCGCATCGAGCAGGTCGACAAGCGGAACCGGAAGGTCGAGACGGCGAAGGAGCGCGAGGACTTCTCGCCGCGCGAGTTCGGGAACCCGGACTCCGACACGCTCGTCGTCACGTGGGGGTCGAACGAGGGGACGCTCGTCGAGGCGCTCGACTTCCTCGAAGAGGACGGCATCGACGTCCGCGTGCTGTCGTGTCCGTACATCTTCCCGCGGCCCGACCTCACCGAGGAGTTCGAGGCCGCAGACGACGTCATCGTCGTGGAGTGTAACGCGAACGGGCAGTTCGCGGACGTGCTCGAACACGACACGCTCCAGCGCGTGAAGCGGGTGAACAAGTACAACGGCGTGCAGTTCAAGGCGGACGAGCTCGCAGCCGACATCAAGGAGACTCTGGAGGCGTAACAATGAGTTCACAGGTCAAATTCACGGACTTCAAGTCCGACAAGCAGCCGACGTGGTGCCCCGGATGTGGGGACTTCGGGACGATGAACGGGATGATGAAGGCGCTCGCCGAAACCGGGAACGACCCGGACAACACGTTCGTCGTCGCCGGCATCGGCTGCTCCGGCAAGATCGGGACGTACATGCACAGCTACGCCATCCACGGCGTCCACGGCCGCGCGCTGCCGGTCGGCGCGGGCGTCAAGATGGCGAACCCGGACCTCGAAGTGATGGTCGCCGGCGGCGACGGCGACGGCTACTCCATCGGCGCGGGCCACTTCGTCCACGCCGTCCGGCGGAACGTCGACATGAGCTACGTCGTCATGGACAACCGCATCTACGGGCTCACGAAGGGGCAGGCGTCCCCGACGAGCCGCGAGGACTTCGAGACGGCGACGACGCCGGAAGGCCCGAAGCAGCCGCCGGTCAATCCGCTGGCGCTGGCGCTCGCGTCCGGCGCGACGTTCATCGCGCAGTCGTTCAGCAGCGACGCGCTCCGCCACCAGGAGATCGTGCAGAAAGCCATCGAACACGACGGCTTCGGCTTCGTGAACGTGTTCTCGCCGTGCGTCACGTTCAACGACGTCGACACCTACGACTACTTCCGCGACTCGCTGGTCGACCTGAAGGAGACGGACTACGACCCGACCGACCGCGACGCCGCGAAGGACAAAGTGATGGACGCCGACAAGGAGTACATGGGCGTCCTCTACCAGGACGAAGAGTCCGTGCCGTACGAGGAGAGCCACGGCCTCGACGACGACATGAGCGACATCGACGAGGACGGCGCCCCCGAGGGCGCCATGGACCTGGTCCGCGAGTTCTACTGACGACCGCTCCCGACCCGGCTCTTCTCCTCCCCTCTTTCTCCTTCCCTCTCCGCTCTCTTCCGGCCGACCCGCGGTCTCTCGCTTCGGAGCCGCGAGCGGCGGCGTCGACGCCGCGTCTCTCCGGGCCGACTGCTCACCGCTCTCTGACGACGACGAACTCGGCGAGGTCGCGGAGGTAGCCGCGGGCGTCGGAGTCGTCGAGCCCGGTGGTTTCGAGCGCTTCGAGCGCCATGTCCGCCTGGTCGTGCGCGCGCTGGTTCGCCTCCTCGGGCGTCAGGTCGGTCACCTGTAGCAGCGACGGCCGGTCGACGGCTTCGTCCTGCCCGGTCGGCTTCCCCAGTTCGGCGGGGTCGGCGACGGCGTCGAGGACGTCGTCGCGAATCTGGAAGGCGACGCCGACGCGCTCGGCGTACTCGCCGAACGACTCGACGGCGAACGGGTCGGCGTCGGCCGCCACCGCGCCGAGTTCGGCGGCCGCCCGGAACAGCGCCCCGGTCTTCCGGCGCGCCAGCTCCATGTACTCGGCTTCGTTCGTCGGCCGCGCCACCAGCTCCGTGGCTTCGCCTTCGCCGAGCTCCACCATCGATTCGGCGACGACCTGCATGGCGCGTTCGTCCGACGAGAACAGCGCGAACGCCTCGCCGAGCAGGCCGTCGGAGGCGATGATGGCGGGGCCGTAGCCGAACTCGGCCCAGGCGCTCGGGGTGCCGCGGCGGACCGCCGACCGGTCGATGATGTCGTCGACGACGAGCGACGCGTTGTGGACGAGTTCGACGCCGACGGCGAAGTCGACCGCGTCCGCCGTGTCGCCGCCCGCGGCTTCGCAGGTGAGCAGCGTCACGGTCGGGCGGACGCGCTTCCCGCCGGCGAGTGCGACGTGGCCGAGCTCCTCGGCGAGCCGGTCCGGCTCGACCGCCTCGGTCACCTCCGTCAGGCGGTCGTTCACCATCGCAACCCGGCGCTCCAGGTACTCCATTACACCCGCGTCGGGCCGGGGGACGCAAGAGCGTACCGGATGCGAGTTACGCGCTGGCGCGTCCGCTCACTCGAACTGCTCGATGAGCGCCGGCACGACGTCGAACAGGTCGCCGACGACGCCGTAGTCCGCGATGTCGAAAATCGGGGCGTTCGGGTCGGTGTTGATGGCGATGATGGTGTCGGCGCCCTTCATGCCGGCGACGTGCTGGACGGCGCCGGAGATGCCGATGGCGAGGTAGACGTCGGGCGTCACCTGCTTGCCGGACTGGCCGACCTGGCGGTTCTTCGGGAGCCAGCCGTTGTCGACGATGGGGCGGGAGGAGGACAGCGTCGCGCCGGTGACGTCGACGAGTTCGCGGATGAGGTCGAGGTTCTCTTCCTCTTCGATGCCGCGGCCGATGGAGACGAGGAACTCCGCGTCGGCGATGTCGACGTCGCCGGCGCCGACCTCCTCGAAGCCAGTGACGGTCGTCCGGACCGCGTCGTCGTCGACGGCGACGTCGAACGGCTCGACGTCGACGTCGGCGGCGGTCTCGGCTGCGCCCCACTCGCCGCCGCGGACCGTGACGGCGAACCGGTCGGCGTCCACCTCGACCGTCGTCTCGACTTTCGAGCCGTACATCTCGCGGGTGGCTTCCAGCCGGTCGCCGTACGCGAGGTCGACGGCGTCGGTGACGAGCGGCAGGTCGAGCGCGTTCGCGACCGCCGGCGCGTAGTCGAGGCCGTTCACGGAGTTCGGCAGCAGCAGCGCCGCCGGGTCGAGTTCCTCGTGCAGCGCCTCGACGACCTGCGCGTAGACGTCGTGGTTGAACTCCTCTCCCTCCGCGACCGTGTGGACCGTGTCGACGCCGTCGAGCCGGAGCATCTCCGCGAAGCCGTCGACGTCGCCGGAGATGACGGCGACGTGGAGGTCGCCGCCCAGGCCGTCCGCGAGTTCGCGGCCGGCGGTCACCAGCTCGAAGCTGACGTCGCGGAGGTCGCCGCGTCGGTGTTCGGCGACCGCGAGCACGTCGCTCATTCGGACACCACCCCTGTCTGCCGCAGCACGTCAGCGAGCTGTGCTGCTTGCTCGTCGGCGTCCCCGTCGAAGAACGTCGCCTCCGACTCGGTCTCCGGTTCGTACATCGCGGTCCGAGTGATGGGGGAGTCGACCGTGGCGGCGTCGAGGCCGAGGTCCGCGAGCGTCTTCGTCGCGATTTCCTTCGACTGCGCCTGCCGGATGCCGCGGAGGCTCGCGTACCGCGGCTCGTTCAGCCCGGTCTGAATCGTCAGCACCGCCGGCAGCTCCACGTCGGTGAGCTCCTCGACGCCGCCCTCCAGTTCGCGGTGGACGTGCGCGACCGAGAAGTCGGATTCGACGTCGAGTTGGTTGACGACGGCGGCCCACGCGTCGCCGACCTCCTCGGCGAGCGAGACGCCGGTCGCGCCGAACCCGTCGTCGTTCGCCTGCACGCCGGTGAGCACGAGGTCGGGGTCCTCCTCGTCGACGACGGCGGCGAGCAGCCGCGTCTTGGCGGCGACGTCGAGGTCGGCGCCGGCGACGTCGTCGTCCCAGATTCGGATCGCGCGGTCGACGCCCTTCGCGAGCGCCATCCGGATGGTCTCCTCCGACCGCTCCGGGCCGATGGTGGCGGAGACGACTTCGACGTCGTCGTTCGCCTCCCCGAGCTGGACGGCCGCCTCGATGGCGTAGTCGTCCCACTCGTTCAGGTCGTACTCGAGGTACTGCTCTCCGACGTCGAGCCCGTCGATTTCGAAGTCGTCGGCCGCCTCCGCGACCTCCTTCACCGTGACGAGGATTTTCATCGGGCAGAACTTGCCGCCGTCCGGGGTAAATAGTTTCGGAACCGCGGGGACGCGGCCGGTTCGCGCCGCGGGCGGGTCACTCCTCGTCGTCGCCGCCGGCGCCTTCGTCCCCATCGTCGCCGCCGGCGTCGAACTCCGGCAGCGAAATCAGGTTCTCGCGGCCGAGCCGGAGCTTCTCGACGCGGTCTTCGTCGGCCATCGACGAGAGCAACTGGGACACCTTCGCGTCCGACCAGCCGGTCTCGCTGACGATGGCCGCCTGCCGCATCCGACCGCCGTTCCGTTCGAGGAGCCGTTCGACGCGCTCCTCGTCCGAGAGCAGCTCCAGGTCCTCGACCGATTCGTCGCCGTCGGCCGCCGCCCCCGGCTCGGTTTCGGCCTCCTCGGCGCCGCGCGATTCGGGAGCCGTCTCCGGCGGCGGAGCGGTCGCTCCGTCAGCCGACTCCGACGTCGCGCTCGCGGGTACCGACCGCTCCGGCGCGGCGTCGCGCTCCCCGTCGCGCGACCGGCGGACGAGCAGGTAGATGACGGCGCCGAGCAGCAGCAGCGTCACCGCCCCGAGGCCGTACTCGACGAGCGAGAAGCCGGGCGGTCCGACGGACGCCGCCTCGAACGTCACGGGGAACTCGTCGCGGCTGAACGTCTCCGGCCCCTCCACGACGACGCGCTGATTCGAGAGCCGCCACACCGACGTGTCGGGGACGTAGCCGTCGGGCGGAACGATGACGAGCCGCTGGTCCGCCGTCAGCGACGGCATCCACGTCCCGTTCTCCGGGGTGGTGAAGGCGTCACCGACGACGAGCGTCCCGTTCCCCTGGGTCGTCGCGAAGTTCGTCCACGTGAACCGGAGCCGCAGGACGCCGAGCGACGCCGGCGCGCCGGTCGCGTTCTGCGTCACCGTCGCGTTGTACTGGACGTTCCGCACCGTCATCTGGCGGCCGGTGGCGTTCTCGGCGAGCGCCGCGGCGTTCCGGAAGACCTCGACCGACGGCCCGGAGGGCGCGCCGCCGGACGCGTAGTCGTCGGCGTACGCCCGGAACGCCGCGCGGGAGGCGCTGTCGGTCAGATTGAACCTGGCGGTGACGGTCCAGCGCGCGTCGTGGTTCGACCGAATCGACACCGTGAACGTCGTCTTCGGGTCCGCGAACGCCGCGATATCCGCGGGCGCCGCCCCGATGTCCGCGACTCCGGCCGACGGACCGACGTCGGCGGTCGCCGGTGCGGCGGCCGGGGACGAACCCGCCGCGACGCCGACGCTGGCGGCCGGAGCCAAGAGGGAGAGGGCGGCGAGGAGGAGGGCCACGTGCCGCATCGTCAAACGAGTGACCGCGACCCGGCAAAACGCTTTCCATCGGCCTGTCCGCTGTCCGACGTGAATTCCGGGCCGCCGCGAGCGCGTCGGCGAACCGCCCGCCGCCGGACGGCCCGGCGTGTCGGCCGGTTTTTTATGCGTGGACGGGGTACTCGCGCCGCATGAAGGCGTTCCCCGCAGTCGCGGTCTTCCTCCTGGTCGTCGCGGCCGTCGGCGCCGGCGCCACGGCCGCCCAGCCTGCGTCGACTGACCCGCCGCAGGCCCCCTCCTCGGCGACGCAACCCGGCGCTTCAGGGGCGTCAGCAGCGCTCCCCGGAACCGCGCTCCGGGACAGCGAAGCCGGCAGCGACACCGCGGTCGCCGGTGACGCCGGCGCCAACGGGAGCCGAGCGCAGACGACCGCGAACGTCAGCAACGGCCCGAACGTCTCGCGAATCCTCGCGCTTCGGACGACGGACGCCAGCACCATCGACGTCGTCACCATCGACGCCGGAACCGCGACCGCGTTCGGCACGAACGCCTCGACTGCGCGGCTCCGGACGCTCGCCATCCGCGAACGCATCCAGCGCGCCAACACGAGCGAGGCGCGCCGAGAAATAATTCTCGACGCGATGAACGAGGTCGAGGCGGACACGGACGCGATGAGCGCGAGACAGCAGCGCGCGCTCGAAGCGTACGTCGACGGCGACATCACCGGGAAGGAACTGCTCGTGCGGCTCGCGCGGATTCGGGCGCAGTCGGCGGCGCTCGCGGACCGAATCAGGATGCTGAGCGACGCCGCCGAGGCGACCGAGGACTTCTCGCTCGGGGACGCCGACATCTACCCGCTGCTGTACGACCTCCGGACGTTCGACGGCCCGGTCCGCGACGCGGTCGCGGCCGCGCTCCGGGGAGAAACCGCGGAGACGCGCGTCTACGTCGCCGCGAACAGGACCGGTGTCGTTCTGACGACCATCGCCGGCGGCGACTACGTCCGCGAGACGTACCGAGGCGACCTGCGGAACCGCGACGGGAGCGACGTCAACCTCACCGTCGTCCGCGAGGTCGTCGCGGAGAGCTACCCGGAAATCTGGGCCGCGGCGCCGGACAGCGAGAAGACCGGCGAGGGGAGTATCGGGACGAAACTGTACCAGGTCCAGTACGCCGGCGGGTCGCTCACCGCGTACGTGGACGGCGGCACCGAACGCATATTCAGAGAGCAGCAACGAATCGCGCTCGACTCGTTCCCGAGCGGCCCGACGCGCTCGCGGACGCTCGACCTGACGGTCCGCGTGAACCGGACGTACGCCGGCGGCCCGCTCCGCATCGCCGTCGTCGACCCGGCGACGGGCGACCCGGTGAACGCGGTCGTCAAAATCGGTCGGGAGGGCGGCGAGAGCACCACCATCGGGCGGACCGGGGACGACGGCGTGCTGTGGACGCTGTCGCCGCGCGGCACGTACGTCGTCACGGCCGTCGACACCAGTTCGACCGACGTCGGCGTCATCTCGGTGTCGCCGACCGACCCGGCGACCGTCGCGGAGGCGTACAACGGAACCCGCGCCGAGTCGAGCGGGTAGTATCGTCCCGGCGGCAGCCGTCCCGGACGAACGTTTTTGCGTGAAGCCGGCACCACCACCGCCGTGTCTCGCCGCGCGTCGACGCCGGTGCTCGGCGTCGCAGTGCTGCTCGCCATCACGGTCACGCTCGCCGCGGCGGTCGGCGCGGCCGCAGTCGCAACTGCGCCGGCAGCCCCGGCACCAGTCGCGGCCGTCGACGTCCGCGTCGACGACGGGGCGTTCCTGTTCACGCACCGCGGCGGCGAGGCGCTCGACGCGCGGACGCTCCGGGTCGTCGTCACCATCGACGGGGACCCGCTGACCCATCAGCCGCCGGTGCCGTTCTTCGCCGCGACCGGCTTCCGAAGCGGGCCGACCGGGCCGTTCAACGCCGCCGGGGACCCGCGGTGGACGGCGGGCGAGACCGCATCGTTCCGGGTGGCGGGGACGAACCACCCGGCGGTCGACGCCGGGAGCGCGGTTTCGGTGACGCTGTTCGTCGACGGCCAGCCGCTCGCGTCGCTGTCGACGACTGCGGCGTGACGAGAGCGGAACTGGGAGAAGCGGCGAGTGGGACAGTCTCGGAGTTACTCGTTCGACGCCGGCTGCGTGGTCTCGGTCGCGTTGGACGCGGCGTCGCTGTCGCCGTCGGATTCCGGGACCGTCGCGACGGTCGTGATGGCGCGGGGCGCCCCGACGTGGCGCTGCTGGACGTAGTGGGTGGTGTCTTCGAAGCCGGCCGCCGAGAACATCTCCTCGGCCTCCTCGGCGTCGTAAAACAGCATAATCGCGTCGGCGAGCCACTGGAACGGCTTGAGTTTCGGGTAGTCCGGGCCGACGACGAGGACGGTGCCGCCGGGCTTGGTGACGCGGCGGAACTCCCGGAGCGCCTGCACCGGGTTCGGCCAGTACTCGATGGAGCCGGACGACCACACCTTGTCGAACGCGTCGTCCGTGAACGGGAGGCGCTCGGCGTCGCCGAGGTGGAAGTGGACCTTCCCGCGCTTCCCGAACTTCGTGAACGCCCGGCTCATCTGGCCGCGCGAC
The DNA here is from genome assembly GCF_051195135.1 of Halobaculum sp. D14. NCBI lineage: Archaea > Methanobacteriati > Methanobacteriota > Halobacteria > Halobacteriales > Haloferacaceae > Halobaculum > Halobaculum sp. D14. The sequence continues at coordinate 576,035 of NZ_JBNTKA010000002.1, forward strand.
TGGTCGAGCGCGTACACTTCGTCGACGTGGTTCAACAGCCCCTCGGTCCCGAAGCCGGTGCCGGAGCCGACGTCGAGCACGCGGTCGTCGCGGTCGGCGTCGAACCACTCGAGCGCCTGGTTCCGCATGTCTTCGTCCCAGATGTAGGGGTTCACCGTGTCGTACACCGCCGAGAAGTACTTGTAGAACAGGCGGGCGCGCGACTTGTCCTCGAGGAATCCCATTGGCCACGGATTCGGTTGGGTGGGCCATAACCCCAACGGGTTGCCAGCGCGGCCGAGCGACCGAAGGGAGCGAGGCCGCGGAAGGCGACGGCGAGGTCTGTGGGCCGAGCCGTCATGGGCGCGGTGGGACAACCGTCCGAAGGGAGCGAGGCCGCGGAAGACGACGGCGAGGCTTGGGCTGGACCGTCGGGCTACAAGTCCGCGGGGGTCGACGTGGAGCGCATGAAGCTGTCAGAGGCGACGTGGACCGAGGTTCGCGACGCCGACGTCGACGTGGCGTTCCTGCCGGTCGGGAGCACCGAGCAGCACGGCCCGCACGCGCCGCTCGGAACCGACGCGCTGGCCGCCGAAGCGGTCGCCGACGAGGCCGCCGGGCGCGCCTCCGCCGCCGACGTCGAGGTGGCCGTCGCGCCGCCCGTCCACGTCGGCGTCTCCGAGGAGCACCGGCGGTTCGACGGGACGCTGTGGGTGTCGCCGGAGACGTTCCGGGCGTACGTCCGCGAGACCATCGAGAGCCTCGCGTTCCACGGCGTCGACCGCGTCGTCGTCGTCAACGGCCACGGCGGGAACGTCGAGGCGCTCGCGGAGACGACGCGGCGCGTCTCCCGCGACGCCGACGTCGACGCCTACGCGGTCGCGTTCACGTGGTTCGAGGCGGTCGGCGACCACGCCGGCGACATGGGGCACGCCGGGAAACTGGAGACTTCGCTGCTCCGCGAACTGGCACCCGACCTGGTTCGGGAGGAGCGCGTCGACGCGGCGCGCGACGGCGCCGCCGCTCGGTGGGGGGAGTGGGTGCGCGGCGTGAATCTGGCGCACGACAGCGACGAGTTCAGCGAGAACGGCGTCGTCGGCGACCCGACCACCGGCGACGCGGACCTCGGCGAGGAGCTGCTCGACCGGGCGAGTGACGCGCTCGTCGACGTCGCGGCGGCGGTCGTCGACCGGTAGTCAGGCTTCGGCTTCCCCGGCGTCGCCGTCCTCCGCGTCAGCCTCGGCGTCGGTTTCGGCGTCCGCGTCGGCGTCGTCGGCCTCGCTGTGAGCGTCCTCAAGTTGGCTGCGGAGCGCCGGCACGGTGCTGGTGAGTTCGCCGACCTGCTCGTGGGCGTCTTCGAGCGTCTCAATGAGCGATTCGAGCGCTTCGATCTCGTCGGCGAGCTCGTCGTCCTCGTCGAACGCGCCGGCGCGTTCGCCCATCACGTACTGCTTTTTCGCCTGCCGGAGCTCCTCGACGGCGTCGCCAGTGTCGAGCGCGGAGCGGAGGCCGTTGAGCGCGCCGAGGACGTTGTCGGCGTCGGTCTCCCACACGGAACTCGCGGTCGGGAGGCTCGCCCGCGCGGCTTCGAGGTGCGTCTCCACGTCCGCGCGCATCTCGTCGGCCGCCTCGCCGAACAGGTCCTCGTCGTCGAACGTCGTCTGTCCCATAGCGACCGTTTCGCCACGGACCATGTTAAACCGTCGCCCGAAACTGAAAGTGGAATCCGCGGCTCGGACGCCACTCTGCGCTGTTCAGGCGGGATTCGGGCAGAACAGGCTCGGCTCGGGTGCTGATTCGGCTCCCCGCTACTCGTCGCTCGCGTTCGCGTCTCCGTCCGCGTCTGCGTCGCCGTCGGCGACGTCGACCAGTTTCATCAGCGGGTAGCCGTCCTCCATCTCCATCCGGGTCTGCACCGACGTGTCCGCGTAGCCGACGCGCATCTCCACCTCCATCAGCCGACCCGTCAGTTCCGTGTAGCCGTTCTCGTGGTCGATGGCTTCGCGGACCGCGTCGTCGTCGATGCGGACGACGACCGACTCGCAGTACGGCTGGTTCTCGATGGCCTCCGCCATCGCGCGTTCGAGCGACCGCGCGCTCCGCGGCGACACCGGCGTCCCGGCGAACTGGTGGTACAGCGACCCGAACTTGATGCCCGCCTCGAAGCACGCCTGCTGGACGTCCGTGACCATACCGCGCCGTCGTCGGCGCGCCGCAAAGTCGTACCGGACGCCGGTGTGGATGCACGGCCCGCCCAGCTGTCCGCCCGGGGAATCGACCGTTATTTACCCCGCGGTGCCGGACGACTCACCGAATGGACGACCCGGTTCTGCTCACGGGTGCGGGCGGGCGCGTCGGGCGCGCCATCCTCTCGGGCATCGGCGACCAGTACGACTGGCGGCTCCTCGACCGCGAGCCGCTGAACGCCGACGCGCTCCCGGACGGCGTCACCGACGACGACGTCGTGGTCGCCGACATCACCGACCGCGACGCCGTCAGCGACGCCGTGAGCGGGGTCGGCGCGGTCATCCACCTCGCCGGCGACCCGCGGCCGAACGCGCCGTGGGACTCGGTGCTCCGCAACAACATCGACGGCACCCACGCCGTCCTCTCGGCGGCGGCCGACGCCGACGTCGACACGGTCGTGTTCGCGTCGTCGAACCACGCCGTCGGCGCGTACGAAACGGACGACCGGACGCCGGAGCTGTACCGGCGCGACGACGACTTCCGGCTGGACGGCTCCGAACTCCCGCGCCCGTCGAACCTCTACGGCGTCTCCAAGGCCTCCGGCGAGGTGCTCGCCCGGTACTTCCACGACGACGAAGGAATCTCGGTCGTCTGCGTCCGCATCGGCAACCTCACGGAGGGCCACCCGCCGCGGGAGTACGAGCGCGGCCAGGCCATGTGGCTCAGCCACCGCGACTGCGCGCACCTGTTCGAACGGTGTCTCGAAGCCGACTACGACTACGAAATCGTCTACGGCATCTCCGACAACGACCGCAAGTACTACTCGCTCGACCGCGCCCGCGACGTCCTCGGCTACGACCCGCAGGACAACTCCGCCGACTACACGTTCGCAGGCGAGCCGAAAGATAGCGACGCGGACGGCGATGTAGACGACGCGGACGGCGCTGCGGGCGACAACTGAGCCTAGTCGAACAGCCCGGTGACGTCCTCCTCTTTCCGCCGGCGCTGCGCCACGAGGTCGGTGAGCCTACCGTGGATGAAGCTGCGGCCGGCCTCCTCCGTCAGAAAGTCGAACAGCAGCGCGGCGTACCGCGACCGCCCCCGCTCGGATTCGAGTTCCGCGTAGCGCGCCGCGTCGGCGACGACGTCCTCGTCGTAGCCGTACTCCGCGGCGACCGCGTCGGCGGCGGCGGCCGCGGCTTGCAGCGACAGGTCCGCGTAGCCGAGTTCGTCGCCGTCGTGAGTGAGCGGCGCGGTCGGGGCGCGCTCGACTCGCTCCGGGTCGGCTTCGAGCGCTCGAACCGCGTCGCGGACGGCGGCGACGTCGACGCCGCGGTGCCGGTCGGGAAGCGGGCCGAGGTAGTCGCGCGCGCCGGCGGCGAGTCCGACCGCGCCGGTCCAGTTCCGGCCGCGGGCGTGGTGGACGGCGGCGGTGAACTGGATGAGCCCGTGGAACAGCGGCTCGTCGGGGTCGTCGTCGGGGAGCGCGAGCCAGGCGGTCTCCCACGGGTCGTGGGCGGCGTGGTACTCGCCGGCGTTGAACAGCGCGACGCCGGCGCGGAGCGCTGCCGTGTCGTCGTCGACGGCCATTACGAAACCGCACGGGGCGAACCGGGTTAGGCGTGGTGTCTCGCGCGTCGTCGCCGGCGCTCGCTTCGCTCGCGTTTGGCGCCGTCAGAAACGTCCGGACGGAGTCCACGCGAGCGAAGCGAGCGTGGGCGCGTCGGACGTAACTGACCGAACGAAGTGAGTGAAAGGAACGTCCGGACGGAGATTTGAACTCCGGTCCCTGGCTCCGCAAGCCAAGAGGATAGTCCACTACCCTACCCGGACTCGATTCAGTATACTGCCGACCCACTTAAGACGGTTACGGTACGGGGGCCGTCTGAGACACAAAGCCGTGTTTGTGCTTCCCGTGGCCTTTTGCGTTCACCGAGCGAGTGGTGAAACATGGACCGTCGAGAGTTCATCGCCGCGGTCGGCGCCGGCGCGGCCGTCGGCGTCGCCGGATGCGTGGGCGGCGGCACCGGCGGAGACGGCGGCGACGACACGGATACCTCCGGAACGCCGACGTCGACGCCCGCGGACACGACGAAGCCGCCGACGGACGGGGCGACGCCGACGATTACGGGCCGGTCGTTCTCCCGGACCGGTGACGCGGCGACGCCGCAGGAGGACGCGACCGTCCGGTTCGCGGAGTCGGCGGTGACGTGCAGCGGCGTCATCCGCGGGAAGAACGGCTGCATGCGGGCGGCCCTCGCGGACGCGACGTACGACCCTGACGCCGACCGCCTCACCGTCACCGTCGAAACCGTCTCGGAGGGCGGGCCGGTGTGCACACAGCAAATCGTCTACCGGGCGTACGACGCCACCGTCCGCTTCGACGGCGGACTCCCGGGTGCGGTCACCGTCCTGCACCGGTCGACGGGCGAGACCCGGACCGTCGCCGAGACGACGCGGTAGCCCGCCCGACCACGAACCTTCTTGAGGGATGCCGGCTCCACCACCGGTATGTCAGTGCAGCGACGCGCGCCGCTTGGTACGGCGAGCGCGCGACGACCCTCGCAGCCGGAGCGCTCCCCCACGGCCGACGGTTCGCCGGCGAGGCGGCCGAAACCGTCCGCGGGCGGCGCCGTACCGGGCGAACGACAACCCTTAAGCGGCGCGTCCGCCGAACCACTCACAGAATTATGGGGGTAATCGAGGACGTCTACGAGGACGTGGAGACCGACGTCCCGTTCGAGGAGTTCGAGGCGGCCGTCCAGGACAAAGTCGAGCAGATGGACGGCCTCGCCGACGAGGAGACCGCGGCGATGCTCATCGCGCACGAACTGCGCGACGAGGAGGTGAACTCGGTCGCGGACATCGAACCCGGGATGGACGACGTGAAGTTCCTCGCGAAGGTGATGAAGGTCGGCGACGTCAGGACGTTCGAGCGCGACGGCGACGACGAGGACGGCCACGTGCTGAACGTCGAAGTCGCCGACGAGTCCGGCCGCATCACGGTGTCGCTGTGGGACCAGGTCGCCGTCGACGCGAAAGAACACCTCTCGACCGGCGACGTGCTCCGCATCATGGGCCGCCCGAAGGAGGGGTACAGCGGGCTCGAGGTCGCCGTCGACAAGGTGGAGCCCGACCCGGACGCCGAAGTCGACGTGGAGGCGCTCGACGAGTACCGCGTCGAGGACCTGGCGCTCGGCGCCTCCGACGTGACGCTCGTCGGGACGGTGCTCGACACCGACTCCATCCGGACGTTCGACCGCGACGACGGCTCGGAGGGCCGCGTCGCGAACCTCACCGTCGGAGACGAGACCGGCCGCGTCCGCGTGACGCTGTGGGACGACAAGGCCGACCGCGCCGAGGAGCTGGAGCCGGGGACCGCCGTCGAAGTCGTCGACGGCTACGTCCGCGAACGCGACGGCAGCCTGGAGCTGCACGTCGGGAACCGCGGCGCCGTCGAGGAGGTGGACGCCGACGTCGAGTACGTCCCGGACACCACCGACATCGCGGCGCTCGAACTCGGCGACACCGTCGACATCGCCGGCGGCGTCATCGAGACCAGCGACACCCGGACGTTCGACCGCGACGACGGCTCGGAGGGCCAGGTCCGGAACGTCCGCATCAAAGACGAGACCGGCGAAATCCGCGTCGCGCTGTGGGGCGAGAAGGCGGACAAGGACATCGACCTCGCCGACCACGTCGTGTTCACGGACGTCGAAATCCAGGACGGCTGGCAGGACGACCTCGAAGCGTCCGCCGGCTGGCAGTCCACCGTCTCCGTGCTCGAAGACGCGGACGCCGACGTCGACGTCGCCGCGGGCGAACGCGGCGACTCCGGGTCGGGGAGCCGCGACCCCGGACAGGGCGGCCTGGACTCGTTCGACTCCGGCGGGTCGAGCGCCGGCGCGGCCGACGAGTCGGATGCGTCCGCAGACGGCGGCGGCGGCGGCGCCGCTGACGCCGTCAGCGCGGCCGCGAGCGCAGATACGGACGCCGACGACGGCGCGGACGACGAGGGCCCCGTCGAGTTCACCGGGACGGTCGTGCAGGCCGGCGACCCGGTCGTCCTCGACAACGGCGCCGAGACCCGGTCGGTGGAGACCAGCGCGAACCTCCGGCTCGGCGAGGAGGTCACGGTGCGCGGCACGGAGCGCGACGGCACCATCGACGCCGACGACGTATTCTGACCGCGCGAGCCGCCGGGCCGCTCAGCGCCGACTCGGTGTCCGGTCTCCGTCCCGGTTCGGGGTGGCGCGCCGAACCACGCCAACGGAAAGCATTATACACGCATCACACCGGCCTATGTGTATGAGTGTCGAGTTGCCGTTCGCTCCCGTCGACGAGGTCATCCGCCGGAACGCGGGCGACCTCCGGGTGAGCGCCGGCGCCGCCGAGGAGTTGGCGCGACGCATCCAGTTGCGGGGGGCGGAACTGGCCGTTGACGCGGCCGAGCGCGCCGACGCCGACGGCCGGAAGACGCTGATGCCGTCGGACTTCGAGGTGGAGCAGGTCGTCGACCGCGAGGACCTCACGCTCCCCATCGCGCCGGTGGACCGCATCGCGCGGCTCGACATCGACGACGCCTACCGGGTGTCGATGGACGCCCGGGTGGCGCTCGCGGACGTCCTGGAGGACTACGCCGACAACGTCGCGCGCGCCGCGGCCATCCTCGCGCGGCACGCCGACAGACGGACAGTGCAAGCCGAAGACATCGAGACGTACTTCGCGCTGTTCGAGTGAGATGCGGTTCGGCTACAGCGACACGTGTCTCGACCACGACACCGGGACGCGGCACCCCGAGAACCCCGATCGGCTTCGCGCCATCCGCGAGGGACTGAAGCGGAAACACGGCGTCGAGTACGTCGAGGCGGCACCGGTCACCCGCGAGGCGGTCGCGGCAGTCCACGACGACGGCTACGTCGACGAAATCGAGTCGTTCTGCCGGGACGGCGGCGGCAACTGGGACCCCGACACCGTCGCCTCCGACGGCACCTGGGACGCGGTACTCTCCGCCGCCGGCCAGGCGGTCTGGGCCGCCGAGGAGGCGCTCGCCGGCGCGCCCGGCCGCAACACGCCGTTCGCCATCGGCCGGCCGCCCGGCCACCACGCCGTCGCGGACGACGCCATGGGCTTCTGCTTCGTGAACAACGCAGCCGTCGCCGCGCAGGCCGCCATCGACGACTTCGACGGCCACCGCGCCGGCGACGCCAACACCGGCCGCGACGTCGACGCCGACGTCGACCGCGTCGCCATCTTCGACTGGGACGTCCACCACGGCAACGGGACGCAGGACATCTTCCTCGACCGCGGCGACGTCCTGTACGCCTCCGTCCACGAGGACGGCCTCTACCCCGGCACCGGCGCGCTGGAGGAGACCGGCGAGGGCGACGGCGAGGGCGCGACGCTGAACGCGCCGCTCGGCGCCGGCGCCGGCGACGCCGACTACCTCGAAGTCATCGACGACGTGCTGCTCCCGGTGTTCGAGCGGTTCGACCCGGACCTGCTGCTCGTCAGCGCCGGCTTCGACGCCCACCGCCACGACCCGATTTCGCGGATGCGCGTCAGCACCGAGGGCTACGCGCTGATGGCCGACCGGATGCGGACCGCGGCGGAGCGGACCGGCGCCGGCCTCGGCTTCGTCCTCGAAGGCGGCTACGGCCTCGACACGCTCTCGGAGGGCGTCGGCATCGTCCACGAGACGTTCGACGGCCGCCCGCCCATCGAACCGGACGGCGACGACCCCGAACCCGAAACCGAGGACGTCGTCTCGTCGCTTCGCGCCCGCTTCGACGTCTGAACGCCGACTCCCGGAGTCGGCTCCGCCGCCAGTCGCCTCGGCCGGCTACAGCCCGGGTTCGAAGTACCGTCGGAGGTGGACGCCGAACCGGTCCGTGAGCGCGGCGACGTCGCCACCGGCGAGGACGTCGTAGCCGCCGCGGAGCGCCGACTCCACGCGGGTGCCGAGCGCGACGTCGAACAGCGCGTCCGACTCCAGGACCGCGACGGCGTCGTGTTCGTCGCGCTCCCGCTCGACGACGTACCGGCCGTCGTCGATGAACGGCCCGTACGCGTCCGAGTCCGCGTACTTCTCGTAGAACCCCTTCGCGTGGCCGCGGACGTGCACCGGCGGGCCGCGGTGGCGCTCGACGCGCGGCAGCGTCCGCGACCCGAGTTCCACGAACAGCACCGCGCGACGCGACCCGCCGTCGTCCGTCCCGTTCTCGGTTCCCTCGCCGTCGCCCGGTTCGCTCGCGTCGGTCGCGAACACCGCAGCCCGGAGCACGTCGAATCCGCGGCTCGACAGGTCCCGTCGGACGCCGTCGAGCGACCGGCAGAGCTGCGGGTACAGCTGGTCGTCGACGATGTCCGGCGCCTCGAAGACGACGGCGACCGGGTCGGTGCCGCGCCGGTCGACGTGGCCGCGGACGGCGTCGGCCGACAGCGGCTCCGGCTCCGACGGGAAGAACAGCGACTCGTCGGGCGAGGCGAGCAGTTCGCGTGCGTAGTGCTGGAACCGGGCGACGTTGTCCTCCGAGAGCACGGCGGCGACGTTGCGCTCCGGGTCCGTCGGGTCGACGACGACGAGCGCGTCGTCGAACGTCGCCGTCCCGTGGTTCTCCGGGTCGAACCGGACCGGCGGCGTCCAGTCCGCGGCGGCGTCGAGCAGGTCCACCACGCCGCCGTACTCCACGACGAGCAGCTCCGCGAGGTAGCCGGAGAACCCCTCGGTCCGGAGGTCGCTGCCGTAGACGCCGATGCCCTTCAGGAACTTCTTGAACACGCGGACGTCGCCGGCGAGCTCGTCGTCGATTCGGGCGTCGAGGTACTCGGTGTGGAACGGCGTCCGGTCGACCGCCGACCGGATCGCGGTCGCGTCCGCGACGTCGTAACACGGCACGAGGTCGACGTCGAAGCCGCGGAACTCGCCGGTGACGTACGGGTGTTCGGCGTACTGCTCGCGGCCGTCGGGCAGCGCGGCGTGGCCGACGGTGAGCCCGTACTCTTCGAGTTCCTCGCGGTTCAACTCGGTCGGGAACCGGACGAACAGGTCGATGTCGCGGTCGCCGGCGAGCCACGTCCCGCGCGCCGTCGACCCGACCTGCAGCACGTCCGCCTCGTCCGCCGGCGACGGAAGGTCCGCGACGGCGTCGGCGGCGCGGTCCGCGAGCGCCGCCGCCGCCTCGTGAAGCCGCTCGCGCTCGGCCGCGTCGGGCGTGACGCGGTCGCGAACCCGGTCGAGCAGCGCGTCGAGCTCCGAATCAGTCATGGACGCGGATTCGGCCGGACGGCTTACCAGGGTGTCGGTCGCGCCGCGGCCGGCCGCCGCCCCGACGTCTCGACGCGCGCAACGACGACGCGGCGAGGGCTGAGACGGCGGCGCAGCACCCGGGTCGGTCCCGGCGGGCGAAACGAAAGCCATTTCAAACTAACCGCGGTACGATGCAATGCACGCCGAAGTAGCTCAGATGGTAGAGCACCTCGCTGTTACGGGACGCAGGCCACTGTCTCCCGCAGAGACGAGGTGGTCCCAGGTTCGAGTCCTGGCTTCGGCGCCTTCCTCCCGACGCCGCACCGTGAGCGGAGCCCGCGCCGTCCGAGCAGCACCGACGCAGTCCCCCGGTATCGGCGAACCCGGCACGTTCAAGAACCGCCGGCGACACCTCACACGTACGGGCCCTTAGCTTAGTCCGGTCTCAAAGCGCCCGGCTCATACTTCCGTCCGGCACCGCCGGCGGAATGGGACACCGGGTGATCGCTGGTTCAAATCCGGCAGGGCCCATCCGGACTTTGAACGATTCTGAGCTAACGGATTCGGTTGTTTGGTGCTCTGAAGCCGGATTTTCACTTTGACTGTGGCGAACGTATTTCTCGGAGGGTCTGGAGTTCAATCATACTGTGAACGCGGGTCGGTGCTGTCGTGGCTTCACTGATAGCCGATGGTGGCAGTCACCGTAATCAATCACCCGTTGCCGGTACAAACATGGTTGGACCGCCTGTACCTGAGAACTACAGCTAAGAGCCCGTGTCATAGCGGACGTAGCCCGCGTCTTCGAGCCGGTTGACGGCCTGTCTCACCGTCTCGCACGGTGTGTGAGATGTTGGGAGACACGACGGATGGCCCCACTCTCAATCGCAAGGATAATCTGCGCTACTGTGTCGTCAAGAACCTCCTCCGTCGGTCTGTCTCACCGACGGCAACAGGATTCAGACGCTGAAGTTCCGGGCTTTTCGCGCTGTGAATCAGCCTTTCTGTCCCGTCGCCTGCTTCTTATATCGATGATTAACGTAGAGACGGAGATACCCAAGCGGAGTGATGAAGAAGAAGACGTAGATGCTCGTCGTGGTAATCTTGATGACGTCAACGTAGTCGGTAATCGCGAACAGGAGAACTGCGGCGAGAATGTAGTCCACTACCCGTCCTGGGCGCGTTTCAGAGAGGACGTTGACCATGTATTCAGGGCGGTCTAGACGGCTAAAAAGTGTATCGAGCGCACAAATAAACGAGGTGAATCTTGGAAACCGACGGATTCTCCCGTTCTCTGACGGCTCAACAGTCACAGGTGGGGCGGTCCACGGTCCAACAGAAATCAGGTCCGAGCCATAGACCGTTTGCCGGCCGGTCGCGTGTCTCTCAGTCGCGGAGCGCGAGTTCCAGCGAGGTCACGTGGTTCAAGACGAGTCCGGGTAAGTCCTCTTGCAACCGCTTCCCGGTCAGTTGCGCGGCCGGGCCAGAGACGCCCATCGCGGCGACGGCCGTCTCTCCGTCAGTGACCGGCGCTGCAACGGCGTTGAGTCCTTCGAGCGCTCCGCCACGGTCGAATGCGATTCCGCGGTCCCGGACTGACCTGAGTTCGTCGCGACTCGCTATCGGCTGGTCAGTACGGGGGGAGGGCGGCTGACGGTCGAGGTACGCCTGGACGGCCTCCGCGGTACGGGTCGAGAGAATTGCTTTCCCGGGCGCGCAGGCGTGTAGCGGGATGCGTGTGCCGGCACGGATTCCCGTCGTTCGACCGTCGCCGCGGCCGCCGGTAGTAACGTAGGCGTACACCGCCACGTCGCCCTCGGGAACGACCAGAAACGCCGTGGACCCGGACTGACTCGCGAGCGAGTCGACCTCCTCGCGCCCCGCGGTCACCACTGGGAGAGAGTCTCGAACGCTCGTTCCGTGGTCGAGAAAGCGCAGGCTGAGCCGATAGCGGCCGTCCTCGTTGATCGCGTACTCCAGGCGTTCGAGGGTTGCGAGGTGGTTGTGGACGGCGCTCTTCGAGAGGTCGAGGCGGTCGGCGAGCTCCGTGACGCCCGCCGTGCCCGCCTCGTCGAGTGCCGCGATCACGCGGAACGTGGTCGCGGTCGCTTCGACCGGATACTCACCCATGCGTTGAGCTTTGTATAAAGGACGGTTAACTTTTCTCCATTAGTGAACGGCGAGCGGCCGGAGTGGCGTGTTGCAAGCCACCTGGCTTTTACACGTTGGCTAACTCACCCCGTGAGCAACCCACAAGGTGGGGGTAGGGGAGCCCGACACAACTGTTCACTATCAGTGAACGACATCGTCAAGGAACCGTTCGTTCCCTAACCGGAAACGGGCGTTTTGCGGCCTGAAATGCCTGAAAACTGGAGATGCAGGGAAAATATTATCTGTGGGTACAAGGAAGGGTGAGCCAGTGAAACAGTCACGAACGTTCATGTACCGGATCGGTGAGGACCGGCAGCCGAGAGAACTAACCGGGTGGTGACACGGATGCGTATCGTCGACTACGAGCTATTCCGTGTGCCGCCGCGATGGTTGTTCCTCCGGCTCGAGACCAGCGACGGGACCGTCGGCTGGGGCGAGCCGGTCGTCGAGGGTCGGGCACGGACTGTCGAGACGGCCGTTGAGGAGCTGCTCGACTCGTATCTCCTCGGTGAGGACCCGACGCCGATCGAGGACCACTGGCAGACGATGTACCGCGGGGGGTTCTACCGGGGCGGCCCCGTCCTCATGTCCGCCATCGCCGGCATCGACCAGGCGCTGTGGGACATCAAGGGGAAACAGTTCGGCGCCCCGGTGTACGAACTCCTCGGTGGTCGCGCCCGCGACCGAGTACGGGTCTACCAATGGGTCGGCGGCGACCGACCCGAGGGCGTCGCCCAGGCAGCCGAGGAGAAGGTCGACGAGGGGTTCACGGCGCTGAAGATGAACGCCACAGCCGAACTCCGCCGAATCGACAATCCAAAAGCGGTTTCGGACGCGGTCGACCGCTTGGCGGCGGTCCGGGACGCCGTCGGGCCGTCCATCGATATCGGCGTGGACTTCCACGGCCGAGTGTCGAAGCCGATGGCAAAGCGGCTCGCAACAGCGCTCGAACCGCACGAGCCGTTCTTCATCGAAGAGCCCGTCCTGCCGGAGCACAACGACGCGCTCCCAGAAATCGCGAGCCGCACGTCTGTGCCGATCGCGACCGGCGAGCGCATGTTCTCCCGATGGGACTTCAAGGAAATCTTCGAGCAGGGCGCCGTCGACGTGATTCAGCCTGATCTGAGCCACGCCGGCGGCATCACGGAGGTCAAGAAGATCGCCGCGATGGCCGAGGCCTACGACGTTGCGCTCGCGCCGCACTGCCCCCTCGGCCCCATCGCGCTCGCGGCCTGCCTCCAGGTCGACGCCTGCTCACCGAACGTCCTGATTCAAGAACAGAGCCTCGACATCCACTACAACGAGACGAGCGACGTCCTCGACTACCTCGAAGACCCGTCGGTGTTTGACTACCGGGACGGCTTCGTCGGGCTCCCGGACGACCCGGGGCTCGGCATCGACGTCGACGAGGCCCACGTCCGGGACGCCGCCGGCGACATCGACTGGCACAACCCGGTTTGGCGTCACGAGGACGGCAGCGTCGCCGAGTGGTAACCATGGCCGAGAACAGGAGCACCATCGACCAGTCGCGAGGGAACGGGGTGGCACACTGGCCGCCACCGTGACCGTCAGGGCTCGACGGGACACGACGCCGCATCCGGACTCGTGCAGGCGGGAACAGACAGACAACCAACGGACACGGCAGATCACAGACGATGACACGACAAACCGAATCGGACGACGGCATCGATATCGACCAACTCACGCGGCGCGGCCTGCTGGCGGGCACCGGCGCAGCCGGCCTCGCTGGACTAGCCGGCTGCTTCGGCGGTGGCGACGGTACGACGAGCAGCGGTGGCGGCAACACCGACGGTGATGTGACCTCGACGGACGCGCCCGAGCCCAAGACCCTGCAGGTCCGTACCTGGGGAGAGGGTCTCGAAGTCGAGATTAACCGGCGCATTCTCACGAACTACGCCGAGAGTGCCCCCGGCGTCAAGAAAATCGAATACGCGCAGACTCCCTTCGAGCAGTACTCCCAGAAGCTCCAGACGCAGTTCGCGGGCGGGAACGAGCCGGACGTGTTCTACCTCATCTCGGACGACGCGCCGAAGTTCATGCGCAACGGCGCGCTGCTGAACCTCAACCAGTACGTTCGGGACGCGAGCGACTACAACCTCGACGGGATCTACGACGAGATGCTGGAGGCGTTCAGTTACAACGGAAACATCTACGGCATCCCGAAGGACATCTCGCCGGTCGGCTTCTTCCACAACACCGCCCACCTCGAAGCGGCCGGCGTCGAGCCCCCCAAAACGTGGAGCGAGATTCGCTCGGCCGCCGAGGCCGTGAAGTCGAACACCGACGTCGAGTACCCGATGGTGTTCCAATCCCAGCCACGTAACACCCTCGTCCAGCTGATCTGGCAGAACGGCGGCCGCGTGCTCACCGAGGACCTGAGCGAGTGCGTCGTCGGCTCCTCGGAAGCCATCGAGGCGCTCACCTTCCTCAACGACATGATCGAGGACGGCTTGGCGGGCCTGCTGGGCTCGGACATCCAGGGGACGTGGAGCGCACCGGCGCTCGGCAAAGAACAGACCACGATGATGATGACCGGCGCCTGGACGATTGGCGCACTCAAATCCGACTACAGCAGCGTCTACGAGACCACCGACGTCTCGATGCCCAAGCCGAGCGGTGGGACGAAGGCGACGATCGTCTTCACGACCGCCTGGTCCGCGTCGGCGGGCACGAAGGTGGAGCCCCAGGCGGCAGGCCTCGTCAAAGCCCTCACCAGTAAGGAGGGTATGTGGCAGTGGGCCAAGACCGGCAACGCACTGCCTGCACGCCCCGCTCTGTTGGAGAAGGACTTCTACAACGACCGCCCGCTGCTGAAGAACCTCGGCGAACTCGGCGAGATCGGCCGGCCGTTCCTGTTCGGTCCGCAGACCTCCACCGTCCTCTCGACGCTGATGACCGAGGCGGAAGCGACGCTGACGGGAGACAAGAGCCCCGACAAGGCGATGAAGGACGCCGAGCGTCAGATCAACAACGCGCTGTAAGCGGCCGCGGCATCCATCCTTACTTTCTCACACTACCATGGCACGAACGACGCTCGACGGCGTGACGAAACGGTTCGAGAGCGGCGGTGACACCGTCGTCGCGGTCGACGATCTCTCGATCGACATCCGAGACGGGGAGTTTCTCGTCCTCGTCGGTCCGTCCGGCTGCGGCAAGTCGACGACGCTGCGGACAGTCGCTGGCCTGGAGACCGTCTCCGAGGGCACCATCCGCATCGGCAATCAGGACGTGACCGGCGTGAAGGCGAAAGACCGGAACATCGCGATGGTGTTCCAGAACTACGCGCTGTACCCGCAGAAGACCGTGCGTGGGAACATGCGCTTCGGGCTGGAGATGGCGACCGAACTGGGCGACGACGAAATTACCCGTCGCGTCGAGGAGGCCGCCGAACTCCTCGACATCACCGACCTGCTCGACCGCCGACCCCGCGCGCTGTCAGGGGGGCAGCAACAGCGGGTGGCGCTGGGTCGCGCCATCGTCCGTGACCCGGACGTCTTCCTCATGGACGAGCCCCTGTCGAACCTGGACGCGAAGCTCCGGACGCAGATGCGGACGGAGCTGCAAGAGCTCCACGACGAACTGGAGGCGACCACCGTGTACGTCACCCACGACCAGACCGAGGCGATGACGATGGGCGACCGAATCGCCGTGTTGAACCACGGGCGGCTCCAGCAGGTCGGAACCCCGATGGAACTGTACTACCAGCCCGAAAACGAGTTCGTCGCCTCGTTCATCGGTTCGCCATCGATGAACCTCGTCGACGCGACCTACGAGGGAGAAACCCTCGCGCTCGACGGATTCGACTACGCGCTCACGGAAACCCACCGCGAGCAGCTGTCCTCGCTGTCTCGGGGAGACGTCGTGCGCCTCGGTATCCGCCCGGAAGACGTCGAACTCGTCGACGAGCCCGGGCCGCGCACGACCGAGTTCACGGCTTCGATCGTCGAGCCGATGGGCAACGAAAACGTCGTCCACTTGGAGCACGAGTTCGGCGAAGTCGTGGCGACCATCGGCGGCTCGCAGGTCGTCCGGCAGGGTGATCGGGTACGGGCCCGACTGCCCGCCGATCACATCCACGTGTTCGACGGCGGGAGCGGTGCCGCGGTCTTCAACCGCACTCGGACCGAGGAAACCGCTCCCGGCGTCATCGGGGGCGGAGAGGCCGGCGGGGGGTCCCGCGCGGCCGGTGGTGACGCACCATGAGTTCGCTTGCAACTCCCGGCAATCTCGTCGAAACGGTCCGCGAGACGGTCGCAGCCCTCCTGAATCGGCCACAGGACGAGAACAACCTCGCGGGGTTCCTGTTCGTGCTACCGAACCTGATCGTGTTCTCGATTTTTCTGCTCGGACCGATTGGGTACGCCTTCTACCTCTCCTTTCACGAGTACAACATCTTCCTCGGGACGACGAAGGTAGCGAACATGCAGCTGTTCGGCGTCACGGTGCCGCTCGCCAACTACGCAGACATCCTCACGCCCGCGCCGTGGGCGAACAACTGGGCTGCGCTCTCGAGCCCGTCGTACAACCTCTGGTGGTTCGCCGTGCGGAACACGGTCATCTACACGTCAGTAGTCGTACCACTCCAAATCATCGGGGGCTTCGTTGTCGCCTTTGCGCTGGATAGCCGCATCCGCGGGAAGAAGGTGTACCGCTCGGCGTACTTCCTCCCGGTCATGCTGTCGGCGGCCGCAAGCGGCGTCATCTGGCGCTGGCTAATGGCGCAAAACGGCGTCATCAACGAGTTCCTGCGGCCGTTCGGGCTGAACTACCCGTGGGCAAGCAGCCCCGACACTGCACTCGGCGCACTGATGCTCATCGGGCTCTGGGGCGGGATCGGATTCAACATGATTCTCTATCTCGCCGGACTTCAGAACATCCCCGAGGAGCTGTACGAGGCGGCCCGCATCGACGGGGCGACGGCCTGGCAGCGCATGCGCTACGTCACCTGGCCGAACCTCCGGAACACCCACTTTTTCGTCACTATCCTGGCGATCATCGGGACGTTCCAGGTCTTCGGCATCGCGTTGTCGTTCGCGCAGGGCGGGCCCGCCCGGGCAACCACTACGGTGGTCGTCTTGATTTACGAGGTGGCGTTCCAACAGTCGAGCTTCGGCCGCGCCTCGGCGATGGCGTTCCTGCTGTTCGCCGTCGTGTTCGTCTTCAGTTACTGGCGCTACCGGATGGAACAGCAAGAGGAGGTGAGTTACTGATGGGGCGCTCGAACTACGACTACCCCGGGTACGAGGCCTCCGGCGCCCGCTACTGGTCGAAGACTGCGCTGCTGTACGGCGGCGTTACGCTCGGCGCCATCCTCTGGTCGCTTCCATTCTGGTGGATGCTCTCGACGGCGTTCAGCGCGAATCCCACCGCCGGCTCCGTCTCGCTGATTCCCGAGGTCACGACCCTGGAGAATTTCCGGACCTTGTTCGCCAGTGAACCCGTGTTTCGGTGGTTCCTGAACACCATCTTGTTCGCGGGGACGGTGACCCTGTTCAACCTGGTGTTCGACAGCCTCGCAGGGTACGCGCTGGCGAAGATCGACTTTGTCGGCCGGGAGAAGCTGTTCTTGCTGTTCGTCGCGACCGTCATGGTTCCGGCGATGGTCACCCTGATTCCGGTGTACGTCCTGCTCTCGAAGCTCGGGTGGGTCAACACCTATCAGGGGCTGATCGCGCCGTTGATCGCGAATCCGCTCGGAATCTTCCTCCTGCGCCAGCACTTCAAGGGGCTTCCCTCCGCGCTCGGCGACGCAGCGAAGATCGACGGCTGCAACGAGTTCCAGACGTTCTACAAGGTGTATCTTCCGCTCGCGAAGCCGGCACTCGCGACGCTCGGTATCTACACCTTCGTGACGACCTGGAAGAACTTCGAGTGGCCGCTGATCATCGCGAACAGTGAGTCGATGTACACCCTGCCCGTAGCGCTGTACGCGGTCCGGAACCAGTACTTCACCGAGTGGGGGCTGGTGATGGCTGCCGCCACCGTCATCGTTGGCCCGGTGATCGTGGTGTTCATGTCGGCTCAGAAGTACTTCATCCGCGGCATGACTCTGAGCGGAATGAAAGGATGATTCTACGATTCACGGCGGTACGTCGCTCGCACCTCGGCGGCCCCTTCGCCGGCCAACTCCTCGAACGCCACTACCTCGACGACAGCGAGGACGGCCGGCACGAGCAGCGGCACGGCCACGCGGACGAGAGCGCCGAGCACAACGACGACCACCGCGAATGTCGCAACGAGCACGGTGAAGTAAGGACGGTCGAGCAGCATGAGGCCGGCCCGCTCGGCTGCCGCGCGGGTCGGCGGGGTCGGCTCTGTCCGTACCGACACACTCGCGGCCCGCAGACACCACATCGTGACGCCGATGACGGCGTACACTCCCACGACAGCCGCGACGACGAACACGCCGGACTGGGTCGACAGCCCGACTACTGCGTAAACCACCGTCAAGCCGGTGACCGCGAGCAGAACGACGCTGTAGGGCACGCCCGCTCGCAGGTGACGCCGGACCGACCGGGCGAACAGTCGGAGGCGCTCACGCTCGGTCACCGGCGCTCCGGTGTCCCGCTCCGTGATAATCGTCGTCCACGTCTCGACGAGCGCGAGGACGCCCGCTCCGATTGTCACGAGCGGCAGGGCGACTACGACGAACGCGACGCTCGTGAGCACGACCGTCACGAGTTCGGTGTAGAGCACGCGGGCCGCTGCCCGCAACACGGCCCCCGGCGTCACCTCCTGGCTCATTGGGCCGGAGTCAACGCCAGGACCCCACATAAGTCGCCCGTCTCTCGCCTCGCGCAGTTCCACGGGCCTCTCTCCGGCACCATGCGGCTCCGTTCCCGGTCACGCAGTTACACACCGGCTCCTCACCCCGGAAATCCCCACGGCGGCAGCACAACACAGCCGCCGGCCGAACCGTACACCGACCATCGACTGGAGGCTCACTCCACACACCTCACCACCATGCAAGAATCCCTCTCTGACGCGCGACCGACGAGACAGAGATGCCAGCAATCGACGACTTCCGTATCGGCAGCGAGACAACACGGAATCCATCGACACACCCGAGGTGAGGCCGCGTGATTGCCACCGGTGCGCACCCGACAGTCGACGGTGGGCTACCTGCCGTGATGGAAGACGGCTACCTCCCGGACTTCGGTGCAGGGAAGCGGGGCCAGCCATGACGCCCGAGCTGTCGAGCGGCGCAACGACCGTGCGCTACGACCCCGATACGGCGCAGCTAACCGTCGAGAACGACGGCGACACGCTGGCGACCGGTACGGTCCGGGTCGCTGTCGACGACCGCCACCTGCCAAGCGAACGGGGGACGGCGACGGTCATCGATAACGGCGTCGGCGTTCGCGTCACACACGAAGGGCCCTTGGAGACCACCGTTCGAGTCGAGTCGGCCGACGACGCCGTCGACGTGACGGTGGCCGTCACCAACGACACGGACCGACCCGTCTCGCTTCGGGAGCTGGCTCCGCTCGCCGACGCTGTGACTCCGTTCGAGGACGCCGACCGCCTGTTCGAGCACGGCTACCAGTCTTGGACGCCGACGGCCACACTGCCGCTCGGCGAGACGTTCCCGGATGAACCGCCGCACAACCGCCCGCAGATGCTGGACCTCGCTGCACCCGACGACGGCCGCACGAGCCACTACCTCACGGCGCTTTCGGGCGACCCAGGGAACCTCACGATGGCCTTCCTCGACCACGACGCCTACCTCTCGCGGTTCGACGTAACTGTCGCGGACAGGACGCGTGTGTCCGCAGTGTGCGCCGGTGACGGCGTGACGATTCCGCCGGGTGGCACCCGCCGGAGCTCGACGCTCCGAATCGACGCGACTCGGCCGGTCGAGGACGCGCTCGAGACGGCCACGGACGCCGTCGCAGACCGGATGGACGCCCGGGTGCCCGCGGACGCGCCGACGGGCTGGTGTTCCTGGTACCACTACTTCACCGACGTCACCGCCGACGCCGTCCGGACGAACGTCCGAGCCCTCCAAGAGTGGGACGTGCCCGTCGACGTCGTCCAGGTCGACGACGGGTATGAGACAGCCTTCGGAGACTGGCGCAGCCTCGACCAGGGCTTCTCGGACATGAACCAACTCCGAGCGGACATCGAAGCCGCCGACTACCGCCCCGGGCTCTGGCTCGCTCCCTTCTACGTGCAGGGAGACTCCGATCTGGCCGCCGACCACCCCGAGTGGCTCGTCACCGACGCGGACGGGGAGCCCGTGGACGCCGGCGAACGCCACGGCGAGATGTACGGGCTCGACACAACTCACCCCGAGGCCCGCGCCTGGCTGGAGGACACGTTCGAGACCATCGTCGACGACTGGGGGTTCTCGTACCTGAAACTGGACTTCCTCTACGCCGCGGCCCTGCCGGGCGAACGCCACGACGACGTCACCCGCGCGGAGGCCTACCGGCGCGGGATGAAGACGATCCGTGCCGCCGTCGGCGACGACCCCTTCATGCTCGGTTGTGGTGCGCCGGCATTCCCGAGCGTCGGAATCGTAGACGCGATGCGCGTCGGCCCCGACACGGCGCCGTACTGGCGCAAACCCGACGAGTCGGCGAGCCAGCCGGCCCACGAGAACGCGATTCGGAACGTGTTGAACCGACAGTTCTGCCATCGCCGACTCTGGGTTAACGACCCGGACTGTCAGCTCGTCCGGGAAACGACCCAACTCACCGAGGCGGAGCGCCGAGCCTTCGCCACGGTCGTCGCGCTGACCGGTGGCGCGAACGTTTTCAGCGACGCAATCGAAGAAATCGATTCGGCAGGCCGGGAGCTGCTCGAACGGACGTTGCCGCCGGTCACGGACGGACGTGTCGAAGGCGTCGGGTGCCGGGAGTTCCCCGACCGGATCGTCACGGAGCGGGCGGCCGACGGCGCCGTGGCGACGGCAGCGTTCAACTGGACTGACGGGGAGCGGACGGTGACGGTCACGCCCGCTGACCGATTCGACGGTCCCGTCCGCGCCTGGGACCCCTTCGTCGAGCAGCTGGTCGAGGGGACCGTTGAGCGCTCGCTGAAGCCTCACGACGCGGCGCTTTTCCACTGCGCGCCGGCCCGTGACCGACCGCACCTCGTCGGAAGCCGGCACCTCGCGAACGCCGCCGAACAGGTCCGCGACGTCGACTGGACTGAGACCGAAGACGGCGGGACGCTCACGGTCGATCTCGACGCCCCGCGTGCGATGGAGCTCGTCGTCGCCGTGCCCGAGCGGTGGACGGGGCCGAATGGGAGCGAGGCCGATGATGTGACCCCGGTCCGGATCGCCGCCGAACCGGGCGTCACGAGCATCTCCTTCGAACAGGGTGGTTCAGCGTGAGTTCGGGCGACCACACGAGCCCGCAGGTCGGCGTCTGCTACTTCCCCGAACACTGGCCGCGAGACCGGTGGGCGACCGACGCTGCACAGATGGCCGACGCGGGCCTCGAAGTCGTCCGACTGGCGGAGTTCAGCTGGTCGACGATCGAACCCGAGCGCGGAGCGGTCTCTTTCGAGTGGCTGGACGAGGCGGTCGAAACGCTCGCCGCCGAGGGGCTCGACGTCGTGCTGTGCACCCCGACCGCGACGCCGCCGAAGTGGCTCGTCGACGAACACCTCGAAATACTGCAAGCGGAGCAAGACGGGACCGTCCGAGGGTTCGGGTCGCGGCGGCACTACTGCTTCAACTCGGGAGCCTATCGCGAGGAAACCGAGCGGATCGTCGACGCACTAGCCACCCACTACGCCGACAACGACGCCGTGATCGGCTGGCAGACCGACAACGAGTACGGCGTCCACGACACGATTCGCTGTTACTGCGACGACTGCGCAGCGGCCTTCCGCGAGTGGCTCGCCGAGCGGTACGGCGACCCGGAGACGCTGAACGAAGCGTGGGGCACGACCTTCTGGAGCCAGCGCTACGGCTCGTTCGCGGAAGTGGACCCGCCGCGACACACTCCCGCGGAACACCACCCCTCGCTGCTGCTCGATTACGCCCGCTTCTCACACGATAGTGTCGCGGCGTACAACCGCCTGCAGACGGGGCTGCTTCGGGACGCGAACGACGACTGGTTCGTCACGCACAACTTCATGGGCGATTTCGGCACACTCGACGCCCACGACCTCAGTGAGGACCTCGACTTCCCGTCTTGGGACTCGTACCCGACCGGGTTCGTACAGGACCGCCGCGAGGGCGAAGCCACGCCCGCGGAACTCCGGACGGGCGACCCCGACGAGGTGTCGTTGAACCACGACCGCTACGGCGCGCCGTTCTGGGTGATGGAACAGCAGCCGGGCGACGTCAACTGGCCGCCTTACGCCCCACAGCCCGGCGAAGGCGCGATGCGGCTCTGGGCCCACCAAGCCGTCGCCCACGGCGGAGACGCCGTACTGTACTTCCGCTGGCGGCGCTGCCGTCAGGGCCAAGAACAGTACCACGCGGGACTTCGACGACACGATGGCAGCGCTGACAGGGGCTACCACGACGCCGACCACGTGGCGAGCGAGTTCGCCGACCTCGACCTCGAACCGCCGGAGCGCTCAGTCGCGCTCCTCGACGCGTTCGAACACGACTGGGCGCTGTCGGCCCACCCCCACGCCCCGGATTTCGACTACTGGACCCACGCCCGGGCCTACTACCGCGCGCTCCGTGCTCGAGGCGTCGACGTCGACGTCGTGCCGCCGGACGCCGACCTCGGCGGCTACGAGGCGGTCGTCGCGCCGACGCTGTACCTCGCCGACGAAACCCTGGCCGATCAGCTCGCGTCGTTCGTCGAGAACGGCGGCCACCTGCTCGTGACGCTCCGCTCAGGTGTGAAAACCCCCGCCAACCAACTGCGCGAGGGGCTTCCGCCCGGGCCGCTGACCGAACTCGTCGGTGCGACCGTCGCTCGCCACGAGAGCCTCCCGGAGCAACTGGACACGAGCGTCACCTACCGCGGGGAGCGCTACGACTACCGGACCTTCGGGGAGTGGCTCACACCGGACGCAGCGTCCGTCGAGGGACGGCACGCGGGAGGTGTGGCCGAAGGCGAACCAGCCGTCGTCACCAACGACCACGGAGCCGGCAGCGTTGCGTACTGCGGGGTCTGGCCCGAAGCCGGCCTCGCAGACGCGCTGGTAACCGACCTCCTCGACAGCGCGGGGGTCGCATACACCGACGCCCGCTTGCCCGAGACGGTCCGGTTCGCTGCGCGTGACGGCCACACCTGGGTTCTGAACTTCGGGTTGGAGGCCGTGACCGTCACCGCGCCGAGCGACGCGACCTGGACGGTCGGCGGCCCCGAGGTGCCCGCCGTGAGCGTCGGCGTGGTCGACTCGGCGCCGGCAGAGCTCTCGGTCGAGCGTGACTGACCCGTGTCGCTGCCCGCGCCGCGAGAGCGGACGCGACCGCTGCGGCGGCGTGGCTTGACGTGACGACCGGACCGCCGATTTCGGGTATCGGCGTCTGTCGGGGCCGGGAACACCTCTGAAGTCGCTGGGTCAGTGGGTCCCGTGGTGTCCGTCGTCAGTCTGCTTGGGTAACGCCTGCAGCCAGCGTTTCTCGGCGGACGTGTAACACGACCTGAACCGCCGCGGTCGGGTCGCTGGCGGTGCGAGAGCCCCGGATACGACCAGTTCGGTAGTCGCTGCGGGGACGGTCTGCGGAGGTCGTCTGACCGGGCAGGTGTCGCTCGCCCGCGGTCGACGCCCCCGGCGTTTTTGCTGTCGCCGTCCGAACGCCGGTTCATGACGACGAATCGCGCCGTGGCTGACACGCTGACGCGCTCTCCTCGGCGGTCGGTCCGCGTCGGAGCGGCCGACGGGCTGAGAGTGGCCGTGGGGCGGTCGTGAGCCGCGACGGACCCTCGCCGGTCGAACGGCTTCGGGACGATTCGGCGGCGTCGCCGCGAATCGTGGCGTTGCCGGACGGGTCGCTCGACCGGTTCTGTGCGGCTCACGCGGGCGCCGGGACGCGCATCGCGACGCGGGCGCGGCTCGGCGTCGAGCTCACCCGCGGGAAGCGGAAGTCGCTCCGGCTGGAGCCGTACGAGGAGGCGCCGGGCGGACAGGCCGTGAATCTCGGCTGGCAGGCGCACCGGCTCGGAGCCGACGTGTCGGTGTACGGCCACCTGGACGGCGTCCCGGCGTTGCCGTTCGACGCGACGTCGATGGGGCGGGCGGCCCGCGTCGACGTCTGCCGGTTCGCCGACGGCGACCTGATGCTGGCCGACGAGTCCGGCGACCTCTGCGACTGGGGGCTCGACGACCTCCGCGCGGCCGCCGGCGACCTCGGCGGCGTCGCCGACACGGACGCGGTGTGCTGGCTGAACTGGGTGTCGGTGCCGAACACGACCGACGCCGTCGAGCGGTTCCTGGACGTCACCGACCCGGACGGGGAGCCGCTGTTCCTGGTCGACGCCGGCGACGTCGTCGGCAGTGACGCCGAGGCGTTCGCGGCGTTCCGCGACGCGTTCTGCGCGGTCAGCGACTCGGACTATCGGCTCGTGCTCACCGCGAACCGTGCCGAGGTCCGCGCGTACACGGGGGCGCTGCTGAACTACGGCGGCGGCGACGCGGGCGGCGACGCGAGCGACGAGTGGCACGTGCGTCGGCTCCGCGAGGTGCTCGGCTGCGAGGCGGTCGTGTTACACGCGCCGGACGTCGCGGTCGCCGCCTCGCCGGACGGGCAGCTGACGGTCGAGAACAGGGACCTCGCGTCGCGTGCGCGGGAAACCGGCGGCGGCGACCGGTTCGGCGGCGCGCTCGCGTACGCGCTCACCGCCGGCTGGGGCTGGCGGGAGGCGTGCGAACTCGCGAACGTCGCGGCGTCGCGCTACATCGCGACCGGCGACACCGGCGACCGAGCCACGCTCGCCGACTGGCTGGCCCGGCCCGGCGCACCGGGCGAACGCGGCGGGGAAGGCGAACGCGGGGGAGGCGGGCACGGCGAACGTGGCGGGTGGGGCGCTACTGACCGCGGCGCTCAGAAGTAGGTGTCGCGAACCGTCCGCGACAGCAGTCCGTCCTGCTCGAAGGCGACGTAGACCACGACGAACGGCCCGGACGCGGGCCGCAGGACGAACACGTCGCGCGGCGGCGACTCGGACGCCGACTCGTCGGCGTCGTTGACGCGCTCCACGAGCGGGTCGATGGGCGTGGTGCCGTCGCGGAACTCCGCGTAGAGGTCGCGCCCGCCGCCGCTCGGGCCTGCGGCGCGCCGCACCGGCGACTCCGGCTCTCCGCCCGGGTCGGCGAACACGTACAGCGCGCCGTTCGGCTCGCCGTCGGTGTTGTGCGTGACGCGCGACGTCATCGCGTCGCCGGCGGCGCGGGCGTCCGACCAGGCGTCCGTCGCCGCCTCGAACATGTTCTCGACGCCGTCGGCGAACCAGTAGCGCGAGCGCCGGACGACGTTCAGCGACGCGAACCGCGGGTCGTCGCCCGACCAGTCGAGTGCCGCCTCCACGACGTTCCCCGGTTCGAGTTCGTCGTCGGCGTCCCCGGCGGCGACGCGAACCGGTTCGTAGGCGTCGACCGGGTCGTCCGCGGGCGAGAGGTCGACGAGGACGACGGCGTCGTCGTCGACGCGGAGCACCCGGTACCGGTCGGCGTCGGTCGTCTCCATGTCCGACGTGTGCGGCCGCGCCGGTAAGCCCGTGTCGCTTCGGCGGCCGTCCGTTCGTGTCCGACAGTGGCTTCTCCGCGCGGCGCGACCACCGAGACGTGCTTCAGGCCGCGTTCCGGGACCGGGCGGTGTACCTCCGCGACGCCGACGCGCTCGTGCTCGCGGACCTCCACGTCGGCCGCGCGGAGGCGTCGGACGTCGACGCGCCGCTCGGCGAAGCCGACGAACTCGCCGACCGCCTCGGAGCGCTCCTCGACCGGTTCTCGCCGTCGACCGCGGTGTTCGCCGGAGACCTGCTCCACGAGTTCGACCGGGCGTCGGCGCGGGCGGAGCGGGCGCTCGGGTCGCTGGCCGAGGCGTGCCGCGACGCGGGCGCGACGCCGGTCGCCGTCCGCGGCAACCACGACACCGTACTCGACTCGGCGTGGGACGGCCGGGTCCACGACGCGCACGCGCTCGCCGGCCAGGACCGGCGAATCGTCGTCAGGCACGGCCACGAGTCGCCGCCGCCGAGCGAACGCGCGGACCTGTACGTCGTCGGCCACGACCACCCGACGATTCCCATCGAGGGCCAGCGACGCCCCTGCGCGCTGTACCAGCCGGGGGTCGACGGCGACGGCACTCCGGTCTTGGTGCTGCCGGCGTTCAGCCGCGTCGCCGCCGGCGTCGACGTGAGCGGGATGCGGACCGACGAGTTCCTGTCGCCGCTGGTCCGCGACGCCGACGCGCTCCGCCCCATCGTCTTCGACGGCGACGACTCGCTGTCGTTCCCGCCGCTCGGCGAGTTCCGAGCGATGCTGTGAGGCGGCCGCGTGCCGCCTACTCGGCGGCGGTGTCGGGCGACGTTTTCGTGACGGAGAACACGTCGAGGACGGTGCCGCTCGCCTCGCCTTCGTCGGTGATGCCGGCTTTCACCACGGCGTTGACGCAGGTGCCGACGCGGATGCTGGTCCCGAACCGGACCGACCGGTAGGGGGTCCCGTACGCGCGGCCGGTCGGGTCTTCGAGCACGATGGTCGACGCGTCGGGCATCGCCGCGACGCTCGCGGTGACGGTGACTCGGCTTCCGATGGTGGTGTACGCCGTCGGCTCGGCCGCGATTTCGGCGAGCGTCACCGGTCCGCCGCCGCACGGCTCCCCGTCGTACTCGCCGGGGTCGCTGAGACAGCCCGCAGTACCGGCGAGGGCGGCCGTCGCCGCGGCCGCTCCGAGACGCCCGATGACTTCCCGCCGTTGCACGTCGTCGACCTTCACGGTTCGCCGCTTAACCGTTCCCGACAAGTTATCAGAACGGATATCTCGTGGCGCTCGCAGCCGCGGACGCGAACCACTACATCCTTGCGCGGCCGGTCCGAATTCGGCGGCATGAAGACGACCGAGGCGTTCGACGGGCTCGCCTGCACCGGCTGCGGCGAGTCGTACGACGCCGACGAGCACGGCCGCTGCCCCGACTGCGACGCGCCGCTGACACCGATGTACGACTACGCCGCCGTCGACGCCGACGCCTTCGGGAACGCTGACGCCCCGGGCCACTGGCGGTTCGAGTCGCTGCTTCCGTTCCCGGCCGCGGATGCACCGACGGCGAGCGAGGGCGACACGCCGCTCGTGGAAACCGAGCGGCTCGCCGACGAACTCGGCGTCGGCTCGCTCCGCGTCAAGGACGAAGGGCGGAATCCGACCGGAACGTTCATCGACCGGGGAATGAGCGTCGCCGCGGCCGCCGCGGCGGCCGCCGACGTGGAACCGGTCGCGCTCGCCGCCGCCGGCAACGCCGGGCAGTCCGCGGCGGCGTACACGGGCCGCGTCGACCTGCGGAGTTACGCGTTCGTGCCGAGCCGAACCGCCTTCTCGAACAAGGCGATGGTGAACGTCCACGGCGGCGAGATGCGCGTCGTCGGCGGCCGGTACGCGGACGCCGCTGCCGCGGTCGACGACCAGCTCGAAGCCGACTACTACTCGCTGCAGGAGTTCACGACGCCGTACCGCCACGACGGCGCGAAGACCGTGTCGTACGAACTGTTCGAGGATGCCGGCGTCCCGGACGCCGTGGTGCTCCCGGCGAGCACCGGCGAACTCGTCGTCGGCGTCGTCCGGGGGTTCCGTGACCTCGTCGCGCTCGGCGTCGCAGACGAACTCCCCGCCGTCTACGTCGCGCAGACGGAGGGCTGCGCGCCGATTGCCGCGGCGCTCCGACGCGACGCCGACGCGGTCGAGCGGTGGAGCAACCCGGACACGATAATCGGCGAACTGGAGATCGACGCCCCCGCCGGCGGCGACGTCGCCCTCGACGCGCTCCGCGACGTCGACGCGGCGGCCGTCACGGTGTCGGACTCGGACGCGCTGGAGAGCGCCGTCACGGCCGCCCAGACGTCGGTGCTGGAGGTCGGCGGCGCCGGCGGCGTCGCGCTCGCGGCGGCGTGGACGCTGGCCGACGAGGGCGACCTCGACGGCGACGACGACGTCGTGGTCGTCAACCCCGACGACGGCGTGAAGACGCCGGACGTCCTCCGCAGCCACCTGATGGGCAAAGGAATCTGAGCAGGGCGGCGTCGACCGGTGACCGGACAGCGTCGCTGTCGACCAGACAGCGTCGACCGGTGACTGGACAGCGTCGACCGATGCCCGGAACGAGGGTTCGCGATTGAGGACCGGGACCAGCTGCTTCCTATTCGACCCGACAACTATAAGGATTAGACGAATCTAATTCTTCGCAAGATGATGTTGAGCGACGTCATGGAGGACTACCTCAAGGCTATCTACGTCCTCCAGACGGACGAGGGGCCGCCCGTCTCCACGTCCGCCATCGCCGAGCGCGTCGGGAAGACGGCGCCGACCGTGACCAGCATGGTCGAGACGCTCGAAGACCGCGGGTTCGTCGAGCGCGAGAAGTACCGGGGCGTCGAACTGACCGAGGAGGGCCGGACGGTCGCACTGGAGGTACTCCGGCATCACCGGCTCCTCGAAGCGTACCTCGCCGAGCACCTCGACTACTCGTGGAGCGAAGTCCACGCGGAGGCGGACGCGCTCGAACACCACATCAGCGAGGAGTTCGAGCGCCGAGTCGCCGAACTCCTCGGTGACCCGACGGTCGACCCGCACGGCGACCCGATTCCGAGCGCCGACCTCGAACCGCCGGGCGACGACGGGACGCGGCCGCTCGTCGACGCCGACGTCGGCGACCGCGTCCGCATCACCCGGGTCAGCGACCGCGACGACGAGGAACTGGAGTACCTCTCGCGCGCCGGCATCACCCCCGGAACCGAGGTCGTCGTCGTCGACGTCGCGCCGTTCGGGATGGTGACCGTCGAAGCCGACGGAGACGACCAGAGCCTCCCGGAGTCGGTGGCGTCGTCCGTCCAGGTCCGCGCCGTCGACCCAGCCACGACCGACGCCGACGCTGAACGGGTGACCGACTCGTGATCGGCTACTGGGAACTCGTCGCCGTCGCGGCGGTGACGCAGCTCGCGGTGCTGCCCGGCGAGAAGGTGCAGTTCATCATCTCCGGACTGTCGACGAAGTACCGGCCGGCGATAGTGGTCGCCGCCGCGGGCTCGGCGTTCGCGGGGTGGACGGCGCTCGAAATCGCGTTCGGCGCCGCCCTGCAGCGCGTGCTCTCCCGGCTCCTGCTCGACGTGTTTACCGCCGGGATGTTCCTGCTGTTCGCGGTGCTGCTGCTCCGGTCGGCGCCCGCACGCGACGCGGAGCCGCACGCTGCCGAGACCGACGGCGGGAGCGCCATCCTCGGCGGCATCGGCGGCGAGGCGACCGTGCTCGGCCACGAGTTCACCGGGAAGTTCGGGAGCTTCCTCTCCATCTTCTCGATGATAGCCGCCGGCGAGTTCGGCGACAAGACGCAGCTCGTCACCATCGGGCTCGCCGCGCAGTACGGCGCGAGCTCCGCTATCTGGGTCGGCGAGATGGCGGCGATTCTCCCGATGAGCCTCGCGAACGCATACCTCTTCCACCGGTTCAGCCACCGGTTCGACGTCCGGAAGGCGCACTTCGCCGGCGCGGCGCTGTTCGCGTTCTTCGGTGCGGACACGGTGCTGTCCGTCCTGACCGGGTTCTCCGTGTGGGAGACGGTCGTCGGCGCCGTCACGCAGACCGTGACGACGCTGCTGTAGCGCCGCCCGGCGAACCGGTCGCTCGGGACCCCGGCGGTCGGCTGGATGACGTAGTTTAAGTCCGCCGACGGCTTCCGGCAGGTCGTGCCAACGCTCCTCCTCTCGCTCGCCGCCGGCGTCGTGTTCGGGCTGGCGCTCGCGGCGCCGCCGGGACCGATGAACGCGGTCATCGCAGAGGAGAGCGTCGTCCGCGGCTGGGCAGCGGGCGCACGCGCCGGCCTGGGCGCCGCGACGGCCGACGCGACGTTCTTCGTCCTCGCGTTCGTCGGCGTCGTCAGCGTCGTCGAGCGCGCGCCGCTGCTGCGGGCGCTCATGGTCGGCGTCGGCGGCCTCTTGATGCTGTACTACGCCTACGGCGCCGCCCGCGAGGTCCGCGGGACGTTCCTCGGCGTCGACGCCGCGGTCGACGTCGACGAGGAGTCCGCCGGGTTCCGGAAGGCGTTCGTGCTGGCGCTCGCGAACCCCTACCAGATTCTGTTCTGGCTCACCGTCGGCATCGGGCTGCTCGAACCCGGGAGCGTCGACGTGTTCGCCGAGGCGGGCGTCTCGCGGTTCGCCGGCGCGTTCGTCGTCGAGACCGGAAGCCCGGCGCTCATCGTCGGGTTCTTCGCCGGCATCGGCCTGTGGGTCACCGGCTTCCCGGCCGCGCTGGTGTTCGCTCGGCGGCGCGTGGAGGCGCTCGCGCCGGCGGTCGCCGCCGTGTCGGCGCTCGTGCTCGGCGGGTTCGGCGTCGCGTTCATCGCGGACGCCGTCGGGACGCTGGCTCCGCTGGCTGGCTGAGGGCGAACAGGCGGCCCGGACCCGAACCGACGCGTGTGGCCGCACAGCCGCGGACGCGCCGGAGCGACACTCAGTTCACGCGCGGTCTGGCCTCGTCATCACTTTTGAACGTTCGTCGCCCGCGTCGACTGACTGCGCTCGGACGGATGACGCGAAATGGGGAACCGCCTAGCGGGTCGGCTGCGCACCGCGGCCGACACGGGAAACCCTTTCACGTCCGGCCGTGTCGCCGGGGACATGTTCGGGAAAACGACGTGGATCAAGCTGCCACGGAACGTCCTCGTCGGGCACGGCGTCGTCGACCGGGTCGGCGACGCCGTCGCGGAGCTGTCGCTCGCCGGCCGGCCGCTCGTCGTGACGAGCGAGACGCCGTCGGCCATCGCGGGCGAGCGCGTCCGCGACCAGTTCGACGACGCCGCGATGACGACCGTCGACGCGGCGAGTTTCGAGGCGGTCGCGCGGGTCGTCGAGGCGGCCGAGGACGCCGAGGCGACGTACCTGGTCGCGCTCGGCGGCGGGAAGCCCATCGACATCGCGAAGATGGCGGCGGACGAACTCGGCGTCGGCTTCGTCTCGGTTCCGACCGCGGCGAGCCACGACGGCATCGTGTCCGGCCGGTCGTCAATTCCGGAGGGCGACACGCGCCACTCCGTCGCCGCGGACCCGCCGCTCGCCGTCATCGCCGACACGGAACTGATGGCGGACGCGCCGTGGGAGCTGACGACCGCCGGCTGCGCCGACATCATCTCCAACTACACCGCCGTGAAGGACTGGCGGCTCGCGAACCGGCTGAAGAACGTCGAGTACAGCGAGTACGCCGCGGCGCTCGCCGAGATGACAGCCGAACTGCTCGTCGACGACGCCGACTCCATCAAGCCCGGCCTGGAGGAGTCCGCCTGGGTCGTCTCGAAGGCGCTCGTCTCCTCCGGCGTCGCGATGTCCATCGCCGGGTCGTCCCGGCCGGCCTCCGGCGCGGAGCACCTGTTCAGCCACCAGCTCGACCGAGTCGCCGACGACCCGGCGCTGCACGGACACCAGGTCGGCGTCGGCGCCATCATGACCGAGTACCTCCACACCGGCGCGAACGGCGAGTGGCGCGCCATCCGCGACGCGCTCGAACACCTCGACGCGCCGACGACCGCCGCCGACCTCGGCATCGACGCCGACACCGTCATCGAGGCGCTCACGACCGCCCACACCATCCGTGACCGCTACACGATTCTCGGTGACGGCGTCAGTGAGGCCGCCGCCCGAGAAGTCGCGTCGTTCACCGGCGTCATCTGACCGGTCGGCCGCCGGGAGCGACGCGAACCCGAAGAGGGAAGCCCGCCCGGTCGAAACCTTCGCGTATGGCTTCAGCCGACGCTGACGGGGAGGGGGGCGTCGTGAAGGCGCATCCGCGCGCCGCCGTCGCGGTGCTGTCCGTCGTCGGATACGGACTCGTCGTCGGGACGTTCGCGGGCGTCGTCCCCGATTCGGTGTTCCCGTCGCTCACGGAGGCGCAGGTGAACCTGCTCAGCCACGCCATCGCCGCCGTCAACTTGGTCACGACGGTGCTGCTGGTGCTCGGGTGGCGGTGGATTCGGGAGCGGGAAGTGCAAAAGCACGCCGCGGCGATGTCGACGGCGTTCGGGCTCATCATGGTGTTCCTCGTCATGTACCTCGTGAAGATCGGCGGCGGCCCCGGAGAGAAACACATCGTCATCCGCGAGTCGATGTTCCTCGGCCAGTACGCCGGCGCCGTCGAACTCGTCTACTTCGCGATGCTGGCGATACACATCCTCCTCTCGGTGCTCACGGTCCCGGTGGTGCTGTACGCGGTCGTGCTCGGCTGGACGCACACGCCCGCCGAACTCCGTATGGAGACGCCGCACGCCCGCGTCGGCCGCGTCGCCGCCGCCACCTGGATCGTCTCGCTGACGCTCGGCGTCGTGACGTACGTCCTGCTGAACTGGGTGTACGCCTACGAGTTCGCGCAGGTCAGCTACTGACAGCGGACGCCAGCGGCTCGCTACCCGAACCGCCGGCTCCCGAACCTCTTTCCGGCGCGCCGGGCGACCGAGACGCGGGACGATGACTGACCTCTCGACGCGGACGGAGTGGATCGGCGAGACGTTCACGAGCGACACCGGCTGGGACCACCTGGAGTCGCTCGTCGACATCGGCAACCGGATGGCCGGCCAGCCCGGCGAACGCGAGGCGCTGGAGGCGACGCGGGACGCGCTCGCGGACGCCGGCTGCCGGGACGCCCGCGTCGAGGAGTTCGACCTGCAGGGGTGGGAGCGCGGCGACGCCGAAATCGGCACCGACGCCGGCGCGCAAGACTGCATCGCGCTCCCGCGGTCGCCGGCCGGCGACGCCGCCGGCGAGTTCGTCGACCTCGGCTACGGGCTGCCCGAGGACTTCGAGGCGGCCGACGTCGAGGGCGCGGTCGTGATGGTGTCTTCGACGGTGCCGGACCACTACGAGCGGTTCATCCACCGGCGCGAGAAGTACTACTACGCCGTCGAGCACGGCGCCGCCGCGTTCGTCTTCCGGAACCACGTCGAGGGCTGCCTGCCGCCGACCGGCTCCGTCGGCACCGCGGACTCGCCCATCGGCGACGTCCCGGCGGTCGGCGTCTCCGCGGAGGTCGGCGCGCGGCTGAACCGCCGCGTCGCCGGCGACGAAGTCACGGTGTCGGTCGACTGCGAGACGCCCGAGGCGACGAGCGGGAACGCGATGGCCGAACTCGGCCCCGACACCGACGAGGAGCTGTTGGTGACCTCCCACGCCGACGCCCACGACGTCGCGGAGGGAGCCATGGACAACGGCGCCGGCACCGCCTCCATCGTCGAGGTCGCCGCGGCGCTCGCGGCGAACGAGGACGCGCTCGACACCCGCGTCCGGTTCGTCGCGTTCGGCGCCGAGGAGGTCGGGCTCGTCGGCTCCTCGGTCGAGGCGGACCGCACCGACCGCGACGCCGTCAAGGCGGTCGTGAACGTCGACTCGAACGTCTTCGGCCGGACGCTGAAACTCCACACGCACGGCTTCGACGACCTGACCGCGGCGGCCGAGCGCGTCGCGGACCGCTTTTCGCACCCCGTCGAGTGCATCCCGGAGCAGAACCCGCACAGCGACCACTGGCCGTTCGTGCAGGCCGGCGTCCCCGGCTACATGGTGTCCGGGAAGACGGAGGGACGCGGCCGCGGCTGGGGGCACACCTTCGCCGACACCTTCGACAAACTGGAGGTGCGGAACCTCCGCGAACAGGCCGTGCTGCTCGCCGCGCTCGTCGCCGACCTCGCGGACGCCGACACCGATGTCGCCCGGCAGGACCCCGCCGACGTCGCCGCCGCGGTCGAGGCGCAAGACCTCGCCGAAGGCATGAAAATCACGGGCGACTGGCCGTACGCCGACGACGGGTCGCTCGCGGAGTAACGCCGGCGTCCGTGTCAGCGGGCCACGAGCGTGGCGTCTGACGAAACTGGTATACCGCCCCCTGCCAAACGCCCGGCCATGAAGGAGTACAAGATGCGCCGAGGTGAGCACCTCGAAGACCGGATGCCGGACCTGAAAGCGGAGATCGAAGAGCGGTTCGGCCCGGTGTCGGGGACCGAGGAGTTCGACGGCCACGAGCTGTACGTCGTCGAGAACCCGGACAACCCGGTGTTCGAACGCATCGTCGCCGGCGCCGCCGACTACTCGGGGAAGAAGGACAAGCTCGCGGTCCACTTCGAAGAGCGGCCCGCCGAGGACGTCATCGCCGAGGGGAACGCCGACGCCGCCGCCGACGCGGTGGACGCGAAGAATCAGTTCCTGCTCGACGCGACGGGCCGGGACGCGAAGTCCCGCCGCGACTCGCTGAAGCGGCAGGTCGAAGACGAAGCGCCCGACTACTGAGCCGGGCCGCGGTTCTGCGGCGGCCGGGGCGGCCGCCGGCTACAGTTTCTCGGGGAGGAAGCCGCCGTCGACTTCGATGTTCTCGCCGGAGACGTACTCCGCGTCGTCGCTGAGGAAGAACAGCAGCGCCGTCGCGAGGTCGTCGACGGTGGCCCAGCGGCCGCGCGGCGCGGCGTCGGGGAAGGCGTCGGAGGTGTCGACGACGTACGGCGAGACGGCGTTGACGGTGACGCCGTCGTCTTGCGTGTCGGCGGCGAGCATCCGCGTGAACATCAGGACGCCGGTCTTCGCGATGAAGTACGGCGTGTTCTTCGGGTGGACGAGCGCCTGCTCGCTGCCGGCGTAGCCGACGTTGACGATGCGGCCCCAGCCCTGCTCGCGCATCGCTGGGAGCGCGCGCTTCGAGCAGAGGTACGTCCCGTTGACGTTGGTGTGCAGCACGGTCTGCCACATCTCGAAGTCGATGTCGGTCCAGTGTTGCGGCGCGAACGCGCCGACGTTGTTCACGAGCACGTCGACCGCGCCGAGTTCGGCCTCCACCGAGTCGAACAGCGCGTCGACGCTGCCCGGGTCGGTGACGTCGCCCTGCACCGTCGCGGCGTCGACGCCGCGGTCGCGGACGTCCGCGGCGGTCGCTGCGGCTTCGGCGTCGCTGCTGCGGTAGTGGACCGCGACGTCGGCGCCGTGGTCCGCACAGGCGAGCGCGAAGCCGCGGCCGACGCCGGACGCGCTGCCGGTGACGAGCGCCACGCGGCCGGAGAGGTCCGTGTCCATGCCGCGTCGGTCGCGCTCCGCCCGCATAACGGTGGCTCTCGCCGGCGGCCGACTCGGCGCCGCGGCCGACGCCGTCGCCGTCCACCGGGCCGCGCTGCCGGCCCGGTTCGGTGCGGCCGAGGAGGAGGACCGGCAGCATACTTTTGCGGCTGCGAGTAAACCGTGCTCGCATGGCCATCGACACAATCCTCGTCGCGGTCGGCCGCGACGACGAGGCCCGGGTGAACCGGCTGATGGAGGTCGCAATCGAACTCGCCGAGGAGACGGACTCGGACGTCGTCGTCGGGCACGCCTTCGAGACCCAGGGCGACGTCGACGACGCGCTCGACCGGCTCGACCTCGCGGACGGCTCGCCGACGGACGTGGCGCGCCGGCTGGAGTCCGTCCGGCGGGCGTCGCGCGCGCTCGACGACGCCGGCGTCGACTACGAGGTGTCCGGCGTCGTCGGGTCGGCCGGCGAGGCGATCTCCGGGCTGGCCGAGCGGGTCGGCGCCGACCGCGTCATCGTCGGCGGCCGGAAGCGCTCGCCGACCGGGAAGGCGGTGTTCGGCTCCGCCGCCCAGCGCATCATGCTGTCGTCGCCGTGCCCGGTGACGTTCGTCCGCGAGTAACCCCGACGAGGTCCCCGGCTTCTGGCTCGGCTCGGCCCGGAATTGGTACTCGGTTCCGGGTGAGAAACGGCACCGGTAAGTAGCGCGGCGGCAAGCCTCCGGTGATGGCTTCGTACGTCGGCGTCGACCTCGGCGCGACGAACGTCCGTGCGGTCGTCGGGGACGAGCGGGCCCGCATTCTGGGCCGCGCGCGCCGCTCGACGCCGCAAGGCCCGACGGGAATCGCGGTGACCGAAGCGATACTGGGCGTCGTCCGCGACGCCT
Organism: Halobaculum sp. D14; assembly: GCF_051195135.1. Taxonomy (NCBI): domain Archaea; kingdom Methanobacteriati; phylum Methanobacteriota; class Halobacteria; order Halobacteriales; family Haloferacaceae; genus Halobaculum; species Halobaculum sp. D14. The sequence continues at coordinate 611,663 of NZ_JBNTKA010000002.1, forward strand.
GCGCCGACGCCGGCGTCGACCCGGCGGACGCGGTCGCTGCGGGCGTCGCCTCCATCGGTCCGCTCGACCTCGCGAAGGGGCTCATCGACGGCCCCGCGAACCTCCCGGAGGACGTCGGGCAGGTCCCGATAACCGGGCCGCTCTCGGAGCTGCTCGGCACCGACCGCATCCACCTGCACAACGACACCGTCGCCGGCGTCATCGGCGAACGGTTCAACAGCGACCGAAACCCGGACGACATGGTGTACCTCACGATTTCGTCCGGCATCGGCGCCGGCGTCTGCGTCGACGGCCACGTCCTCGACGGCTGGGACGGCAACGCCGGCGAAATCGGCCACAACATCGTCGACCACGACGGCGCGATGACGTGCGGCTGCGGCCGCGACGGCCACTGGGAGGCGTACTGCTCCGGCGAGAACATCCCCGAGTACGCCCGCCACCTCTACCGCGAACACGACGTCGAGACGGCGCTCCGGCTCGACGACGACCTCGGCGCCGCCGACGTGTTCGACGCCCACGGCGACGACCCGCTCGCGGACCTCGTCGTCGACCGCGTCCAGCAGTGGAACGCCATCGGCATCACGAACCTCGTGCACGCGTACGCGCCGCTGGTCGTGTTCGTCGGCGGCGCCGTCGCGCTCAACAACCCCGAACTCGTCGTCGACGGCGTCCAGGAGACGCTCACCGACACCGTGTTCACGAACGTCCCGGACGTCAAACTCACTTCTCTCGGCGACGACGTCGTCGTGAAGGGCGCGCTCGCCTCGGCGCTCACCGGCGGCACCGGCGACAGCAGCCGAATCCGCAGCGCCGACTGACCGGCGTCGTCACGGCTTTCAGCGTCCCGCCCGTTCACCGGCCATGCAGCGACGCGAGGCCCTCCGCGCCGGCGCGTCGGCGGTCGCCGCCGGCGTCGTCGGAACGGGCGTTCTCACCGGCCGCGGCTCCGCCCGCAGCGACGCCGACACCGACTCGTTCGCGCCGCTCGGCCGACTCCCGCTCCGCGGCGCGAAGGAGGCGGTCGTCTCCGCCGACGGCGACACGGCGTACGTGGCGCTCACCGACGGCTACGCGACCGTCGACGTCTCCGACCCGGCGGCTCCGACCGTGCTCGCGGAGCGCCGCGGCCTGCTCGCCGAGCGCGACGACGGCCCGCTCCGGCAGGTGTACGACGTGAAAGCGGACGGGGACACGCTCGTCGCCGTCGGGCCGGCTCACGCCGGCGCCCCGGGGCCGCGCGGCGCGGTCGTCGTCGACGTCTCCGACCCGACGAACCCGGAGCGGCGCGGCGTCTACGACACCGACTTCCCGATTCACAACTGCGACCTCGTCGACGGCCACCTCTACCTCACCGGCAACGGACTCCCCGGGAATCCGCTCGTCGTCGTCGACGTCGCGTCCCTGTCGGCAGTCGGCCGGTGGGCGCTCACCGACCACGACGAGGACTGGGCGGACGTCCGCTCCGCGCTCCGCGTCGTCCACGACGTCGTCGTCCGCGACGGCGTCGCCGCGCTCGCGTACTGGGACGCCGGCACGTACCTGCTCGACGTCTCCGCCCCGTCGGCGCCGTCGCTGCTCGGCCGCGTCCCGGCGCAGTCGCCCGCGGAACTGCGCGACCCGCCGGCGAACGAGGTGTTCGCGCCGCCCGGCAACCACCACTACGCCGAGGTCGACCCGGCGGACGACCTGCTCGGCGTCGGCGTCGAGTCGTGGGCGGTCCGCCGGGACGGGTCGCTCGTCGGCGGCCCCGGCGGCATCGACCTGTACGACGTCTCCGACCCGGCCGCGCCGCGGCACCTGTCGCACGTCGCGCCGCCGGCGAGCCGCGACGCGACGTACGGCGGCGTCTGGACGACCGCGCACAACTTCGAACTGCGCGGCGGGACGCTGTACTCGTCGTGGTACCACGGCGGCGTGAAGCGCCACGACGTCTCCGACCCCGCGGCGCCGACGCAGGAGTCGTGGTGGGTCGACCCGGACGCCGCGCGGTTCTGGACGGCGCGCGCCGCCGTCGACGGCGACTGCTTCGTCGCCTCGTCGATGGGGACCGACGGCGCGTCCGCCGGGCTGTGGACGTTCCCGGACACCGCCGGCACGGGCGGCACGCCGGACGCGCTCACCGCGCCGCCGACGCCCGAACCGGGCACCGAACCGTCGCCGCCCCCGGCAGCGACGGGCACGCCGGCGGGAACGTCGCCGGCGGGCGAGCCGCGGACCGAGCCGCCCGGCACGTCCGGGTCGACCGCCGCGACGTCGCCGGGATTCGGGGCGCTCGGCGCGCTCGGGTCGGTCGCCGGCCTCGGCGCCTGGGCGTGGCTGCGTCGTCGCCGCCGCTGACCCGTGCGGAACCGTGACACAGTTCGGTTCGCGCCGCGTCGCGACGGGGGGAACCACAAGCTTTCAATCCGTCGGGCTCCAACCACGGGTAATGAGCGACCTCGCAGAGCGCGTCGAGAAGTGGATGGTCGGGCAGATGCCGATCATCCAGATGCACGGCGGCACCAGCGTCGTCCGCGAGGCCGACCCGGAGGAGGGCGTCGTCGTCGTCGAACTCGGCGGCACCTGCTCGGGCTGTGGCATCTCGAACATCACCGCCGACAACATCCGACGCGACCTCATCATGGACTTCGACGAAGTCGAAGACGTCCACGTGAAAGTGCCGGACACCGGCGACATGGGGTCGAGCACCGTCGAGGGCGGCCGCGGCGGCGACCTCCAGTACTCCAACGAGTCCTCCGACCACTTCTGAGCCGCGCCGCCGACGTTGACGTCGACGCCCCCGTCGACGACACGCCGTACCGGACGTCGTCGTCCCCGTCGACGCCGCCGCGGGCGCTGTCGTTCGCGTTCCCCGCCCGTCGCTACAGCGCTTTTTCGATTGCGGCGGCGACGCTCCGCGCCTTCTCCGCGAGCGCCGGCGAGACGAGCCCGCGCGCTTCGGCGTCGTCGAGTTCGTCGTCGTCGACGCGCTCGACGCGGCCGTCGCCGTGTTTCACGACGTCGACGTAGAGGTCGACGTAGCGCAGCGAGTCCGGGAACGCCTCGACGGGCGTGCAGACGTTCACGTACGTGCCTTTCCGGTCGCCGTCGGCGTCGCGGTACACCGTCGGGTACCACCAGCGGCCCTCGCGGAACGTCGTGAGCGCGGTGTCGCCGGACTCCCGCCGGGCGTCGAGCGCGTCGTACGTGCCGCCGGCGGTCATCTGCCGCTCGACCGAGACGGTACCGTCGGCGCCGCGGTCGACCACCTCTCCGCGGCCGAGCGTGATGAGCCGCCCGGTCGGCTTCCCGTGGCCGATTTCGACCGTGTCGCCCTCCACCGGCCCGAACTGGTCCGTGGCGACGGCGAACGGGAAGTCGGTGTCCGCGTCGCCATCGTCGGCTCGGTCGCCATCGTCGCCGCCGGCGTCAGCGCTGCCGGCGTCGCCATCGTCGCCGCCGTCGCTGCCGCCGTCGTCACCTCCGAACTCGCACAGCGCCTCCGCGAAGTCGACGCCGGCCGAGGCCGCGTTCGACGCGGCTTTCGTCCGGTGGTGGCCCGGCATCGTCGCCGTGACGTCGCGGCGCACGTCGTCGAGCGCGAACCGGGCGGTGCGGCCAAACCAGACCCAGGCGCCGGACGACGGCGACGCGAGCAGCCCCGGCTCGCCCTCCGGTTCGTCGAGCAGCGGGTCGAGGTCGCGGGCGGTCGCGGCGGCGCGGCCGAGCGCGTCGCCGAGCGCGTCCATGTCCGCGTCGCGGGCGTCGCGGCTCCACTCGACGCCCCAGCCGTCCGGGACGTCGACGTCGAGCAGCTCCGTCATCCCGGCGAGTTCGCGCGCCGCCGCGTCGTCGGCGCCGGACACGCGGACGCCGTCGCGGCCGGGGACGAGCGTCGCCAGCCCCGCCATCGCGCGCACCTCGGTGCTGAGGGCGTGCCGGTCCCCGTCCCACGGCGCCGCCGGGTCGAGCACCTGCACGCGGACCGTGTCGTCCTCGCCGATGTAGCCGTCGGCGGCGTCGAACGGCAGGTAGCCCTCCACGTCGCCGGCGGGCGACTCCACGCCGAGGTCGACGACGGCGCCGCCGCCGAGCGTCTCCGTGACGGTGCCGTCGAACACGGCGCCGCGGGGCGCCGGGTCGTCCCACGCCATCGCGTCGACCGCGACGTCGACGAGGCGGTCGCGGACCGCGTCGACGGCCGCCGGCTCCCCGGTGAGCCCGACGCCCTGCCGGTCGGCTGTGGTGTCGACGGCGACGTCGTGGTTCGCGGCCGGGAGCGACTCGTCGAAGCGCCGCTGAATCGGCGGGGACGCCTGCACGACGTCGCGGCCGTCGTCGAGCAGCAGCCGGGTGAGCGCGGTCGCGTAGATGCCGCGGACCCGCGCGTTCATAGCGCGTCGGGGTCGCGAGCGAACCGCACCCGGCCGTCGATGGTCGGCCCGAGCGTCAACTCCACGACCTCGTCGGTCAGGACGCGGCCGTCCTCGACGGGGACGCCCCACGACGCGAACTTCAGGTAGCCGCGGAGGTCCGCCGCGTGCGTGTACAGGTCGACGTGGTCGACGTCGTGTTCGCGGGGGCCGCCGCTGCTGTGCGCCGTCTCCATGTCCGAGTAGTACGTGCCGCCGCCGTCGAAGAACGCCGCCAGGTCGTCGGCCGCCTCGTCCACGGCGTCGGCGACTGCGGCCGACGCCTCCTCCAGGTCGTCGGTGTCGAGACCGACCTCGCGGAGCGCGGCCTGTTCGCGCGGGTCGAAGTGCATACCGTTCGGTCCGTCCGCCTGCCATTTCAAGGATGCCGTTCGGCGGCCGGCGTGACGCGCCGCCGAACCCGGGCGCGGTCGGCCGCGTCGACGCCGCGGTTCCGCGACAAGAACCAAGTCGGGGGCGCCCGACGAACCAGCAGGATGACTGCGAAGGAGCGGACTGACCCGGTGGAGGAACAGGCGGGGTCGTCGATGGACCTGTACGACGTGGCGACGTGGGAGGAACGGACGTCGCTCGACGGCCTCGCGGTGGCGCTGTACGGACTGATGCGGGCGTCGGGACGAATCGTCATCGTCGGCGTCGCGGCGCTGCTGCTCGTCGGCATCGGCGGGTTCGCGGCGCTCACCGACCCGGCCGTCGGGACGCTGACGGTGCTGTCGGCGATTCCGGCGCTCGGGCTCGCCGCGTACGTCTACCGGTCCGACGTCACGTCGAACGAACCGCTGCACGTGCTGGTGGCGACGTTCCTGCTCGGCGTGCTCACCGCGAACTTCGCCGCCATCCTCAACTCGGCGTTCAAGCCGTACTTCGCGCCCATCGGCTTCCTCGGGTCGGTCGTGTTCTTCTTCGTCATCGTCGGCCCGGTCGAGGAGACCGTGAAGCTGCTCGCCGTCCGGCTGTACGCGTTCAGCGACGAAGGGTTCGACTCGGTGCTCGACGGCGCCGTCTACGGCGCGATGGCGGGGCTCGGCTTCGCGTTCATCGAGAACGCGCTGTACATCTCCCGGAACGTCGGCACCGGCGCCGGCGAACTCGACCTCGGACTCGAACTCATCGGCGCCGGCGCCGGCATCACGGCGACACGGGCGCTCGCCGGCCCGGGCCACGTCATCTACTCGGCGTTCGCCGGCTACTACCTCGGGCTCGCGAAGTTCAACCCCGAGCACCGCGGCCCCATCGTGCTGAAGGGGCTCATCATCGCGGCGCTCATCCACGCGACGTACAACTCCACCGTCGGCATCGCCTCCGGCGCCATCCACATGGTGCTGCAGGCCGTCGGCCTCCCGACGTTCGGCGGGCTGCTCGCGTTCTTCCTGTGGGTCGTCGTCTACGACGGCTTCTTCGGCCTGCTGCTCGTCAGGAAGATTCAGAAGTACCGCGCCGCCTACCGGTCCGCCCACGAGGACGACCTCGACCAGGAGGCGGCGAAGGAGTCGGAGCTCACGGAGTTCGACGCCTGAGGCGGCCGCGACGCTACGCGTCGCTGCGTCGGACGGGGCGGCTCGGAGAACCGCGGCGGCCGCCTCAGGAGTTGAGTTTCTCGCGGGAGACGGTGACGCCGGTCGGCGTGATGATGATCTGGTCGTCGCCCTTCTGGACGATGTCGCCGTCGACCTCGGAGGCGACCTGCCGGAGTTCGTCGATGATGCGCTCGACGGTCTGGTCGGTCGTCGAGTGCCGCGTGATGTCGGCGATGACGAAGTCGCCGTCGTAGACGGCGTCCTTGATGTCGATGACGTCCTGCTGGTCGCTGATCTCGGCGATGTGTACCTGCATGCCGGCGCCACCGCGGGCGCTCTCGACGTCGTCGAGGTCGAGCTCCACGTAGTCCTCGGAGCTGTGGGTGCCGCCACCGCCGAGGATTTTGCTCATGATGCCCATGTAGGGCTACTGTAGAGGCCCACGCATAAGTTTGTACGTCAGACGCACCGGCTCCGCGCGTCCGACGGGCCGTAGGTGATGGGTCGTCGCGGTCGCGGTGCGGTGTCGTCGCGGTCGCGGTGCAGTGTCGTCGCGGTCGCGGTGCGGTGTCGGCCCGGAACCCACGCTTCTAAACCGGAGCCACACGGACACCCGCGTAATGACGCCGTGGCTCGAAACCGTCGTGGTGGCGCTGTGGACGATGCTGCCGGCGTACGTGCCGAACAACGCCGCGGTGCTGTCCGGCGGCGGCCGCCCCATCGACGCCGGTCGGACGCTCAACGGCCGTCGCCTGCTCGGGGACGGGAAGACGTGGCGCGGCACCGCCGTCGGCACCGGTGTCGGCGTCGCGCTCGCGCTCGTCCTCGACGCGGCCGCGCCCGCGGTCGGCGACGCCCTCGGCGTCCCGCTCCCGTCGTTTCCGCTCCCGGCGGCCGTCGGGCTGGCGCTCGGCGCGATGCTCGGCGACATCGGCGCGTCGTTCCTGAAGCGCCGACTCGGCCGGGAGCGCGGCGCCGCCGTGCCCGGCCTGGACCAGCTCGACTTCGTCGTCGGCGCGCTGCTGCTCGCGGCGCTGCTGGCTCCCCAGTGGGTCGCCGCGACGTTCACGCCGCCGCGGCTGCTCGTCGTCGTCGTCGCGACGCCCGTGTTGCACGTCGTGACGAACGTCGGCGCGTACCTGCTCGGCCTGAAGAACGAGCCGTGGTGACCCCTTCGAGAATCGACGCTGAGAATCGGGCCGACGCGTTTTAGCCCGGTCGCGGCGCCGACTCGACCATGTGGGACCCGGAGGAGGACGGGCCGGACTACGGCTGGCGCGGGCAGACCCGGGCGATGTTCCCGGTGCTCGCGCTCGGAGCGATGCTCGTCGCCGCCGCGTCCGTCGCCGGCATCGGCGGCGCCGTCGCGACCGGCATCGGCGGCGAACCCATCGACCGCCCGGAGGGCTTCGCGTTCACCGTCGACACCGGCGGCAACGACACCGCCATCGTCATCCGGCACCCCGACGGCCCCGTCCCGTCGGTCGACCGCGTGTACGTCGTCGACGACGCCGGCACCCGCGTCCCGTGGACCGAACTCCGGACCGGGAACGGGACGGTGACGGTCACCGGCCGGAGCGCGCTCGCCTGCCCGAGCCAGGGCGCCACCTACCGCGTCGTCTTCGACGGCCGCGCCGCGACGCACACCATCTCGGCGCACGAAGTGAACGCGCCCATCCCGCCGAGCGTCGTCCAGCGGTGTGAGGCTGCCGACTGACCCGGCGCCCTCGACGTCGTAGCGCCGCCGGGAATCGGCAGACTTTCGCCCCGGCGGCGCCCCGAATCGGACATGACGAGTGACGCCTCCGGCGACCGCGCCGCCGACCTCGACGAACTGGTCGCGGCGCTCCGCGCGGCCGACGCGGTGCTGTTCGGCGAGTTCGAACTGTCCCACGGCGGAACTAGCGAGTACTACGTCGACAAGTACCGGTTCGAAACCGACCCGGACTGCCTCGAACGCATCGCGGAGGCGTTCGCCGCCCGCGTCGGCGACGCGAAACTCGCCGGCGTCGCCCTCGGCGCCGTTCCGCTGGTCGCCGCGACCGCGGTCGAGACCGGCCGGCCGTACGTCATCGCCCGGAAGTCGGCGAAGGAGTACGGCACCGGGAACCGAATCGAGGGCGAACTCGCCGAGGGCGAGGAGGTCGTCGTGCTGGAGGACATCGCGACGACCGGGCAGTCGGCCGTCGACGCCGTCGAGGCGCTCCGCGACGCCGGCGCCGTCGTGAACCGGGTGCTCGTCGTCGTCGACCGCGAGGAGGGCGCCGCCGAACGCCTCGCCGAACACGGCGTCGAACTGGAGTCGCTGCTCACCGCCTCGGACCTGCTCGCCGACCGCGACGCCGACGACGCGGACGACTGACCGCGTCCGACGTTCGCACGGTTCTGCTGGTTTCTCGGCCGTCACTGATTCGAAGTGTTCATAGTTGCACGAACGCGCACAGATACTATGAACCGAGCAGAGAAGGCGGCGCTCCAGCTACAGGCCGTCGCCGTCCTGCGGACGTTGAAAGAGACGCGGACGTACGACGAACTCGCGGAGGTCACCGGGCTCCCGGCCGGCGACCTGAACAGGTACGTGAACGGCCACGTCCTCCCTGGCGCCGAGCGCGCCCGCGAGGTCGTGGAAGGAATCGGGCGGGAGACGCTCGCGGAGGAACTGGAGGCGCGCGTCCGGTTCGACGAGGAGGGGTACGTCGACAACTCCGGCGTCGTGTTCGACCAGCCGTTCTTGGACCTCGTCGCGCCGGTCGCCGCGGAGTCGCTCGGCTTCGAGGCGCCGGACGTCGTGTTGACGGCGGCGACCGACGGCATCACGCTCGGTGCGGCGATGGCGAGTCACTTCGACGCACGCGTCGCGTACGCGAAGAAGTCGAAGGAGACCGCTGTCGAGGAGTTCATCGAGTCCCGCCAGCGGCTCGCCTCCGGCATCGAACTCACCTACTACCTCCCGGCGAGCGTCGTCGACGCCGGCGAGCGCGTTCTCGTCGTCGACGACCTCATCCGCTCGGGCGAGACCCAGGAGCTCCTGCTCGACATCGCGCTGCAGGCCGACGCCGAAATCGCCGGCGTGTTCGCGCTCATCGCCGTCGGCGACGAGGGAACCGACCGCGCGGACGTAATCACCGACGCGCCGGTGGGTGCGCTTACGACGTTCGAGTAAGGCGCGGCCGAGCGACCGAAGGGAGCGAGGGCGCGAGGACGACGGCGAGGTCTGTGGGCCGAGCCGTCGATGGGCGTGGGGGACGTACGGGAAGCGAACCGAGTGAGACCGCGATCCCCGACGGCGAGGTCTGTGGGCCAAGCCGTCGATGGGCGTGCGGAGACCTGTGGGAAGGCAGCGAACCGAGCGAGACCGCGACCCCCGACGGCGAGGTCTGCGGGCCGAAAGATATGCACGTAAGTGCATACTATTCTGACTCAGACCTCAACGCTTAAGTTAGATGTTCACAACCGTGCGATATGGCGCTGACAGACACGCTGGCGGACTACTTCGGGTTCGCGGAGCACGGCACCGACCTCCGGACGGAGGTCGTCGCGGGGCTGACGACGTTCCTCACGATGAGCTACATCGTCGTCGTCAACCCGAGCATTCTCGCAGTCGCCATCGTCAACGGCCCGGGGCCGGATATCGGGGCGTCGATGGCGGAGGTCCAGCAGATGATCGCGGTGGTGACGCTCATCTCCGCCGCGGTCGCGACACTCATCATGGCGCTGTACGCGAACCGGCCGTTCGGGCAGGCGCCGGGGCTCGGCCTCAACGCCTTCTTCGCGTTCACGGTCGTGCTCGGCCTCGGAATCCCGTGGAACACGGCGCTCGCGGCCGTCGTGGTCGAGGGGCTCATCTTCATTCTGCTCACCGCGGTCGGCGCGCGCGAGTACATCATCCGGGTGTTCCCGGAGCCGGTGAAGTTCGCGGTCGGCGGCGGTATCGGGCTGTTCCTCGCGGTCATCGGGCTCGACGCGATGCGGGTCATCGCGTCCGACCCGGCGACGTACATCCAGTTCTCGCCGGTGTTCGCACAGGACCCCGTCGCCATCGTCGGCGTCGTCGGCCTGCTGTTCACGTTCGCGCTGTACGCCCGCGGCGTTCCGGGTAGCATCATCATCGGCATCCTCGGCACCACCGCGCTCGGCGGCGTCCTCTCCGCGCTCGGCTACGCCGCCTACCCGGCGGGGGAACTCGACGTGACGCTCGCGAGCGCGTCGCTCGGCCCGGCGCTCGACTCGCTCACCTACTCCGCCGCCGGCTACGACATCTCGCCGCTCGTCGGCGCATTCCTCGGCGGCTTCGCGAACGTCGACGCGTTCGGCTTCGCGCTCATCGTGTTCACGTTCTTCTTCGTCGACTTCTTCGACACCGCCGGGACGCTCACCGGCGTCTCCCAGATCGCGGGCTTCCTCGACGAGGACGGGAACCTCCCCGACATCGACAAGCCGCTGATGGCGGACGCCATCGGCACGACGGTCGGCGGCATGCTCGGCACCTCGACGGTGACGACGTACATCGAGTCCGCCTCCGGCGTCGAGGAGGGCGGCCGCACCGGCATGACGGCGCTCGTCGTCGGCGTGCTGTTCCTGCTCGCGCTCGCCGTCGTCCCGCTCGCCGCCGCGATTCCGCAGTACGCGAGCCACATCGCGCTCGTCGTCATCGCGGTCGTGATGCTCCGGAACCTCGTCGACATCGACTGGAGCGACATGACGGTCGCGATTCCCGCCGGCATCACCGTCATCGCGATGCCGTTCACGTACTCCATCGCGTACGGCATCGCCGCCGGCATCATCTCCTTCCCGGTCGTGAAGGCCGCGACCGGCCGCGTCGACGAGACTCGGCCCGGCCACTGGGTGCTCGCCGCGGCGTTCGTCCTCTACTTCTTCGTCCGCACCGGCGGCGTCCTCTCCGCCGCGGTCTGAGCCGCGGCCGGACGCGCTTCATTCCGCTCCGTTTCGTTTCATTTCGTTCCGTTCCGCTTCATTTCGTTCCGTTCCGCTTCATTTCGTTCCGTTCCGCCTCATTTCGTTCCGTTCCGCTTCGTTCGGTTCTGTTCCCGGCCATCGTGTCGTATCTGTTCGGTCACCGTCGACGCGTCGGGTTCGGCCGATTCCCGGCCGCAAGCACAAGAGTTTCACCGGCCCGCTTCCCCTTCGGGGACAATGAGTCGTTTCTCGTTCTCGCGCGGCCGGGCGGCGCGGCTGGTCGCGCTTCTCGTCGTCGTCGGCCTGCTCGCGCCCGCCGGCGTGCAGGCGCTGACGCCCGGCGGCGGCGACACGCCGGGGACGGTCGGCCGCGAACCCGGAACCATCGCCTCCGAAGCGAACGGCACCACGGTCATCGCGATTCAGGGGTTCCACTTCCAGGGGCAGGGGTCGACGAAGAAGCCCGCGGGGCTGGTCGCCGTGAACCCCGACGGGTCGACGAAGTGGCAGTTCGACGGGTCGAAACACGGCGCGAACTGGTTCTACGACGTCGACCCGCTCGACAACGGGAACCTCCTCGTGGTGTCGACGAACCGCGACGGGACGCTCGTCTTCGAGCTGAACCCGGAGACGAAGGAGATGGTGTGGCGCGAACACCTCGACATCCACGACACCCACGACGTCGACATGCTGCCGTCCGGGAACCTCGTCGTTGCGAACATGCGGCAGTGGAACGAGTCCGCCGAGCGCAGCGACGACCGCGTGTTCGTCTACAACCGCACCACAGACGAGGTGCTGTGGGAGTGGACGTTCCGGAAGCACTACCCGAACTCGACGGACGGCGGCTTCTCGAAGGACTGGACGCACGTCAACGACGTCGACCGCATCGCGCCCGGCGAGTTCCTGGTGTCGCCGCGGAACTTCGACCAGGCCATCGTCATCAACCGCTCGACGAAGGCCATCGAGTATCGGCTCGGCGCCGACGGCAACCACGACGTGCTGCACGAGCAGCACAACCCCGACTGGCTCGTCTCCGAGTCCGGGAACCCGACCGTGCTCGTCGCCGACTCCGAGAACGACCGCGTCGTCGAGTACGCGAAACGCGGCGGCGAGTGGGTGGAGACGTGGAGCGTCGGCACCGGCCAGCTCTCGTGGCCGCGCGACGCGGACCGGCTCCCGAACGGGAACACGCTCATCGTGGACTCGCTGAACCACCGCGTCATCGAGGTGACGCCGACCGGGAAGATCGTCTGGGAGTACTTCGCGACGTGGGGGCCGTACGACGCCGAACGGGTCGCGTACGGCGGCGGGTCGAACGGTCCGACGATGGCCGACGTCGGCGTCACCGGCAGCTACCGGCTGCACGGCTCGGCCGGACTCATCCAGGGGACCGGCGACACGTCGACGTTCGCGGCGTCGGTGCAGAACACGTTCGCCGGCACGCCGCTCGCCGGCCCGGCCGCGGCGTTCGCGACGCGGTGGGCGCACGTCACGCCGTGGATTCGGCCGGTCTGGATGGGGTCGTGGGCGTTCGCCGGCGCCGTCGGCGCGCTCGCGGTCGCGCTCGCCTGGGCCGCCGCGGAACTCGTGGCTCGCCGCGCCCGGCTCCGCGCCGGCGTCCGCCGCGCCGCCGACCGCGTCCGCTCCGCACGCTGACCGGAGTTAATACTCAGTCCCGGGAAAGTTAGTAAGGATAGTTACTAGCGCCCGGGTTTCTAACAGCGGAATTAATAACCGTTCGTCGGCTAGCGTCGGGTAGTGAGCGACGAATCGAACGACGCGGCCGGCGACCCCGGCGCCGCCGCCGCACACGACGACGGCGACGGACACAGCCACGGAGCCGACGGCGGCGGCGGCGAGCACCACGGCCACGGAGCCGACGGCGGGAACGTCGGCGACGCCGGCGACGACGTCGGCGAAACCGCCGGGGCGCCGGACGCCGAACCTGCGCTCGACGCGGACCGCGACGGCGACGCGGCCGTCCAGCTGTCGGTGCCGGGGATGGACTGCCCGTCCTGCGCGGAGAAGGTGGAGCGGAGCGTCCGGACGCTCGACGACGTCGACGCGGTCGACCCGGCGGTGGCGACGGGGACGCTGACGGTGACGTTCGCCGACGGCGGCGCCGACCGCGACGCCGTCGCCGAGCGCGTCGAAGCCGCCGGCTACGACGTCGAGGACGCGGACGCCGGCACCGTGACGCTGTCGGTGCCCGAGATGGACTGCGCCTCCTGCGCCGGGAAGGTCGAACACGCCCTCGGCGACGTCGACGGCGTCACCGGCTACGAGACGCGGCCGACCAGCGGCACCGCCGTCGTGACGTTCGACCCGGACGCGGCCACGCTGGACGACGTCGTCGACGCCGTCGAGGCCGCCGGCTACGACGTCGTCAGCACGTCGATGGACGGCGGCGGCGACGCGGCGGCCGACCGCGGCAGCGTCTGGCGGAGCGACCGCGCCGTCAAGACCGCAGTGGCGGCCGTGTTCACCGTCGGCGGCTTCGCGCTCGCGAGCCCGTTCGGCGGCTTCGGCGGGCCGTCGGTGACGCTCGCCGGCCGCGAAGTGCTCGTCGGCGACCTGCTGTACCTCGCGGCGACCGCGACCGCCGGCGCCGACGTGTTCCGGAACGGCTACTACTCGCTGCGGCAGCGCAGCCTCGACATCGACCTGCTGATGACCATCGCCATCGTCGGCGCCGTCGTCTCCAGCGTCGTCTTCGCCGAGGCGCTGTACTTCGAGGCGGCGACGCTCGCCGTCCTGTTCAGCGTCTCCGAACTGCTCGAACGGTACTCGATGGACCGCGCGCGGAACTCGCTGCGCGAACTCATGGACCTCTCGCCGGACGAAGCGACGGTCGTCCGCGACGGCGAGGAGCTGACCGTGCCGGCCGACGAGGTCGGCGTCGGCGAGGTCGTCGCGGTCCGCCCCGGCGACCGCGTGCCGCGCGACGGCGTCGTCCGCGACGGCACCAGCGCCGTGAACCAGGCGCCCGTCACCGGCGAGTCCGTCCCGGTCGACAAGACCGTCGGCGACGAGGTGTTCGCCGGCACCATCAATGAGGGCGGCTACCTCGAAGTCGAGGTGACCAGCGAGGCCGGCGAGGACACCATCTCCCGCGTCATCGACCTCGTCGAGAGCGCCGAAGCCGAACGCACCGAACGCGAACAGTTCGTCGACCGATTCTCGTCGTACTACACGCCGGTCGTCGTCGCGTTCGCGGTGCTGGTCGCCGTCGTCCCGCCGCTCGCGGTCGGCGCGAGCTGGGAGACGCACGTCGTCTACGGCCTGACGCTGCTCGTCCTGGCGTGCCCGTGCGCGTTCGTCATCTCGACGCCGGTCACGGTCGTCTCCGGCGTCACCAGCACCGCCCGGAACGGCGTCCTCGTGAAGGGCGGCCGGTACCTCGAAGCGATGGGCGACGTCGACGCGGTCGCGTTCGACAAGACGGGGACGCTCACCGCCGGCGAACTCAGCGTCACCGACGTCGTCCCGCTCGGCGACAGCACCGCCGAGGACGTGCTGCGCTGCGCCCGCGGCGTCGAACTCCGGTCGGAACACCCCATCGGCGACGCCATCGTGGAGCACGCCGACGACGTCGGCGTCGCCGACCCCGACGTCGAGGCGTTCGAGGGGCTCACCGGGAAGGGCGTGACGGCGTCGCTCGACGGCACCACCCACTACGCCGGCAAGCCCGGCCTGTTCACCGAACTCGGCTTCGACCTCTCGCACGTCCACGCCGCCACCGACGGCGGCGTCGTCACGCAGACCAGCCGCGCGCTCTGCGAACGGAACAACTGCCTCGACCTGCTGTCGGACACCGTCCCGAAGCTCCAGTCGGAGGGGAAGACCGTGGTGCTCGTCGGCACCGAAGACCGCCTTGAAGGGCTCGTCGCCGTCGCGGACACCGTCCGCCCGGAGGCCGCCCGGACCGTCGCGGCGCTCCGAGAGAACGGCCTCCACACCGTGATGCTCACCGGCGACAACGACCGGACCGCGCGCGCCGTCGGCGACGAGGTCGGCGTCGACGAGGTGCGCGCCGAACTGCTCCCCGAGGACAAGGTCGCGGCCGTCGAGGACCTGCTCGACGAGCACGGCGACGTCGCGATGGTCGGCGACGGCATCAACGACGCGCCGGCGCTCGCCACCGCGTCGGTCGGCGTCGCGATGGGCGCCGCCGGCACCGACACGGCGCTCGAAACTGCGGACGTCGCGCTGCTCGCCGACGACCTCTCGAAGCTCCCGTACCTGTACGACCTCGCGCACGCCGCCAACGGCGTCATCCGGCAGAACGTCTGGAGCAGCCTCGCGGCGAAGGCCGCGCTCGCCGTCTCCGTGCCGTTCGGCCTCGTCCCCATCTGGGCGGCGGTGCTGGTCGGCGACGCCGGCATGACCGTCGGCGTCACCGGGAACGCGATGCGGCTCGCCCGCATCTCGCCCGCCGAACCCGAGCCGGACGCCGACCTCGCAGCCGAGGAACCCAGAGCGGAAGACGCTGCGGCCGAGCCGGACGCCGCGGCCGCTGCGGGCGCTGAGGCCGCCGAAGCGGACGCGGAGCCCCCGTAGCCGGCCGACGCGTAAGCGGCGCCGACTGTTCTCCCGGCTGGCTCGTTCGCCGGCGGTTTCCGCAAACACCTTATACGCAGGTGGCACAACCACGAACCGACGAATACCATGCCGAGACCCGAAGTTCTCGAACGCGTCAAAGAGGCCGAAGCCGAGGCTGAACAGATCGTCGCCGAGGCCGAGGCCGACCGCGAGGAACGCATCTCGGAGGCCAGGTCGAAGGCGGACGAGATCGTTTCCGAAGCGGAAGCCGAAGCGGACGAACTCGAGGCTGAGCGGCTCGAGGACGCCCGCGAGGAGATCGAATCGGAGCGTGAACAAATCCTGGAGAACGGCCGCCGCGAACGCGCCGAACTCGTCGAGGACGCCCGCGACCGCATCGACGAGGCCGTCGAGTTCGCGGTCGAGCAGTTCGAGGAGGCGGTGAATGCTCAGGCCTGAGCGGATGAGCAAGGTGTCGGTGACGGGCTCGCAGCGCTACCTGCAGCAAGTCATCGAGGCCGTCCACGACCTGAACCTCCTGCACGTCACCGAGTACGACGGCGCGTGGGAGGGGTTCCAACAGGGGTCGCCGATCGAAGGCGCCGAGGGCGCCGCGGACAAGCTCGTGACGGTCCGCGCGCTGAAATCCACGCTCGGCATCGAGGACGACGAGGCCGGGCCGTCCCGCATCGTCACCGAGGAGGCGCTCGACGAGGAGCTCGAGGACATCCGCACTCGGGTCAACGCGCTCGACGACGAACGCGACGACCTGCAGTCGTCGCTCCGGAGCGTCGAGGAGCGAATCGACGAACTCGAACCGTTCGTCGACCTCGGCATCGACCTCGACCTGCTGTCCGGCTACGACCACCTGCAGGTCGCCGTCGGCGAGGGCGACCCGGAAGCCATCGAGCGGGCCGTCGTCGGCGCGACCGACCTCGGCGAGTACGACGTGTTCGAGGGCGACAGCGACACCGTCGCCGTGTTCGCGCGGCCCGAGCCCGGCGCAGACGAGAGCGCGCTCGACGACGCGCTCGTCAGCGCGGAGTTCACGGCGTTGTCGGTCCCTGACGTCGACGCCGACCACACGACGCCGAAGGAGTACCTGCGCAGCCTCGAAGCCGAGCGGCAGGAGCTCGAATCCGACATCGCGGAGGTCGAAGACGAACTCGAGGCCGTCAAACACGACACGGCCGGCTTCCTGCTCGCCGCCGAGGAGACGCTCGCCATCGAGGTGCAGAAGACCGAGGCGCCGCTCGACTTCGCGACGACGAAGAACGCGTTCGTCGCCGAGGGCTGGATTCCGACCGAGCGCTACACCGAGTTCGCCTCGACGATTCAGGACGCCGTCGGCAACCACGCCGAAATCGAGGAGCTCGAACGCGCCGCGTTCGGCGCCGACGGCGAGGTCCAGCTCCGCGAGGAGGTGCCGCCGTCGGTCGCCGACGCCGGCCCCGACGCGGACGCGGACGCAGCGGACGACGACGCGGACGCGAAGCGCGCCGTCGCGGACGGCTCCGGCGCCGCCGTCGTGATGCGCGACGACGAGCCGCCGGTCGTGCAGGACAACGCCGGCATCGTCTCGCCGTTCGAACTGCTGGTGCAGGCGGTCGGCCGCCCGAAGTACACCGAGTTCGACCCGACCGTCATCCTGTTCTTGACGTTCCCGGCGTTCTTCGGGTTCATGATCGGCGACTTCGGCTACGGGCTGCTGTACACCGCCATCGGGGCGTACCTGTACACGAGCTTCGAGTCGAAGGCGTTCCGGTCGATGGGCGGCGTCACGATCGCGGCCGGCCTGTTCACGATGCTGTTCGGCGTGCTGTACGGCGAAGTGTTCGGGCTGCACCTCATCTCGACGTACGTCTGGGAGGGCATGCTCCACATGCACGGCCCGCCGATTCACAAGGGCCTCCAGCCCGCGGACATCTACTGGGCGCAGGCGTGGATCGTCGTGTCGACGCTGGTCGCGCTCTTCCACCTCGACATCGGCTACGTCTTCGGGTTCCTCGAGGAGCTCGAGTTCCACGGCTGGACGGCGGCGCTCACCGAGAAGGGGTCGTGGCTGCTCGGCATGAACGGCCTCTGGCTGTTCGTGTTCAGCCGCGTCGCCAAGGACATGAAGCCGGCGTTCATCTTCTCCGTCTTCGACGGCTCGGGCGCCGCGCCCGAGGCCACCGGCGAGTACGCCTCCGCGGCGTTCGCGCTCGGGTTCAACGGCTTCTCGCCGACGGTCGGCTACGTCGGTCTCGGCCTGTTCGTGCTCGGTGCGCTCCTGCTCGTCATCGGCGCGCCGGCCGAGATTCTCGAGATCTTCGACGTGCTGGTGAACGTGCTGAGCTACACCCGTATCGCCGCGGTGCTGCTCGCGAAGGCGGGGATGGCGTTCGTCGTCAACCTCCTGTTCTTCGGCGCGTACCAGACCCACGGCGAGTTCCACTTCATGCTGAGCCACGGGCCGGACCACTACATCGCCGAGTACGGACAGGAGGCCATCATGTTCGGCGGCCTCGTCCACGGCGGCGCCGCGTCCGTCCTCGGCGGACTCGTCATCCTGGTCGTCGGGCACCTGCTGGTGCTCGCGCTCGGCGTGACCTCCGCCGGTCTGCAGGCCGTCCGCCTCGAGTACTACGAGTTCTTCTCGAAGTTCTTCGACGGCGGCGGCACCGAGTACGTCCCGTTCGGGATGGAGCGGCAGTTCACCACCGAGGAGTGAGTTAACTTCTCGACACGTTTTTCTCGCCGCGGACCGAGAGTCGGAGGTGTCTACCCCCCGGATTCGGGGGCCTCGGTCGATTTCTTTGGGAAGCTTTATGCCCACTGTGGAACCAACGTCGCACTGTCCGGAGACTGGCAATCAGCAATCCGAAAACCATGATTGAATCCACTACCGACCTGTCCAACGTTGTACTGCAGAACAGTTCCCCCGCTCTTCTTAACGACGGCGCCGCAGCGATCGCCGTCGGCCTCGCGGCGCTCGCCGCCGGCTACGCGGAGCGCGGCATCGGCTCCGCAGCGGTCGGAGCCGTCGCCGAAGACGAGGATCTGTTCGTCACGGGCCTGATCTTCACGGTCCTGCCGGAGACCCTCGTCATTCTCGCGCTGGTCACCATCTTCCTGGTGTAACCCCGCCTTCTCCTTTCACAATGAGTTTGGACACAGTCGTCGAAGACATCCGGGAGGAAGCCCGCGCGCGTGCGGAAGACATCCGCGAGGAGGGCGACGAACGCGCGGCGGAGATCGTCGACGACGCTGAGGAGGAAGCGGAGCGCATCGTCGAACAGCGCGAGCAGCAGGTGGAACGCGAAATCGAACAGGAGCGCGAACAGACGCTGTCGAGCGCGAAGCTCGAAGCGAAACAGGAGCGGCTCGAAGCGCGACGCGACGTGCTCGAGGAGGTTCGGGAGGCGACCGAAGACGCCATCGCCGACATCGACGGCGACCGGCGAGCGGAGCTGACCCGGACGCTGGTCGACGCCGCGGCCGCCGAGTTCGAAGACGAGGCCTCTGTCTCGGTGTACTGCCGCGAGGACGACCAGGAGCTGGTCGAAGACGTCATCGAGTCGTACGACGGCTGGTCCGTCGCCGGCACCACGGACTGCCTCGGCGGCGTCGTCGTCGAGAGCGAAACGTCGCGGCTCCGCGTGAACAACACGTTCGACTCGCTGCTCGAGGACGTCTGGGAGGACAGCCTCAAGGAGCTGAGTGACCGACTGTTCACCGATGAGTAACACCGCCGGTACGTCGAACCACGAGTACGTCACCGCCCGCATCAGCTCGCGGCGCGGCGCGCTGTACGACGCAGACGACTACCGGAAGCTCATTCGGATGAGTCCCGCCGAGATCGCGCGGTTCATGGAGGATTCGGCGTACGCCGAGGAAGTGAACGCGCTCGGCTCGCGGTTCTCCGGCGTCGACCTCATCGAGTACGCGCTGAACCGGAACCTCGCCGCCCAGTTCGAGGACATCCTCGACTGGTCTGAGGGGAAGCTGTACGACCGCGTCGCCCGCTACCTGCGGAAGTTCGACGCGTGGAACGTCAAGACGGTGCTGCGCGGCCTCTACTCCGACACGGAGCGCGAGTCGGTGGAAGCCGACCTCATCCGCGCCGGCGAGTTCGACGACCGCCGCATCACGCGGCTGCTGGACGCGAACACCATCGAGGAGGCGATCGAAGTCCTCTCGGACACCGTGTTCGGGGACGCGCTCGGGGCGGCCTACGAGGACTACGAGTCGTCGGGCGTGCTCGTCCCGCTCGAGAACGCCGTCGACCGGTCGTACTACGAGCTCCTCTCCACGGACGACCTCCGCGGGGAGGCGCTCTCGGAGTACCGCGAGTTCCTCGAAGCGGAGATCGACTTCCGGAACGCGATCAACGGGCTGCGGCTCGCGCGGTCGGGGACCGACATCGACCCCGCCGAGTACTACATCGACGGCGGCGTCCTGTTCTCGGCCGAGCAGCTCCGCGCGCTCGCACAGAACCCGGAGGAGCTCGTCCAGCACATCCGCGATAGCCGGTACGGCGACGAGCTCTCGTCGGCGCTGACGGAGCTTCAGGAGGCGGACAGCCTCGTCGCGTTCGAGCACGCGCTGGAGGCAGCGCTGCTCGAGTACGCGGACACGCTCGGCCACATCCACCCGCTGTCGGTGACGGCCGTCGTGTCGTACATCCTGGAGAAGGAGCGCGAAGTCGACAACATCCGCGCTATCGCTCGCGGCAAGGAAGCCGGCCTCGAGCCGGACGAAATCGAGCAGGAGCTGGTGGTGCTATGAGTCAGGAAATCGCAGTCGTCGGCAGCCCCGAGTTCACGACCGGTTTCCGTCTCGCCGGCGTCCGCAAAGTCGAGTCCGTCCCGGACGACGAGAAGGACGACGAACTCGACGACGCCGTCGAACGCGCGCTCGGCGACGACGACATCGGTATCGTCGTGATGCTCGACGACGACCTCGACTACCTCTCCCGGCAGGTCCGGCAGTCCGCTCAGGGGAGCGTCGAACCCGTGCTGGTCACGCTCGGCGGCGGCGCCGGCAGCGGCCTGCGCGAACAGATCAAACGCGCCATCGGAATCGACCTGATGGCGGAGGACGAAGACTAACAAATCATGAGTCAAGCGACAGAACCCGACACGACCGAAGACACTGGACGCATCAACAGCGTGAGTGGTCCGGTCGTGACGGCCGTCGATCTCGACGCCCGGATGAACGACGTCGTCTACGTCGGCGACGAAGGCCTGATGGGCGAGGTCATCGAGATCGAAGGCGGCGTCACGACCATTCAGGTGTACGAGGAGACGTCCGGGGTCGGCCCGGGCGAACCCGTCGAGAACACCGGCGAGCCGCTCACCGTCGACCTCGGCCCCGGCATGCTGGACGCCATCTACGACGGCGTGCAGCGGCCGCTCGACGTGCTCGAAGACAAGATGGACAGCGCGTTCCTCGACCGCGGGGTCGACGCGCCCGGCATCGACCTGGAGAAGGAGTGGGAGTTCACTCCGGAGGTCGAAGCGGGCGACGCGGTCGAACCCGGTGACGTCGTCGGCGTCGTCCCGGAGACGGTCACCATCGACCACAAGGTGATGGTGCCGCCGGACTTCGAGGGCGGCGTCGTCGAAAGCACCAGCGCCGGCGAGTTCACGGTCGAAGACCCGGTCGTGACGCTGGAGAACGGCGAGGAGATCACGATGCGGCAGGAGTGGCCGGTCCGCGAGAAGCGGCCGACCGTCGAAAAGCGGACGCCGCGGACGCCGCTCGTCTCCGGTCAGCGCATCCTCGACGGCCTGTTCCCCATCGCGAAAGGCGGGACGGCCGCGATTCCGGGGCCGTTCGGCTCCGGGAAGACCGTCACGCAGCACAGCCTCGCGAAGTTCGCCGACGCCGACATCATCATCTACGTCGGCTGCGGCGAACGCGGCAACGAGATGACCGAGGTCATCGAGGACTTCCCGGAGCTGGAAGACCCGAAGACGGGCAACCCGCTGATGGCCCGCACCTCGCTCATCGCGAACACGTCGAACATGCCGGTCGCGGCGCGCGAATCCTGTGTGTACACCGGCATCACCATCGCGGAGTACTACCGCGACATGGGGTACGACGTCGCGCTGATGGCCGACTCCACCTCGCGGTGGGCGGAGGCGATGCGCGAGATCTCCTCGCGGCTCGAGGAGATGCCCGGCGAAGAGGGGTACCCGGCGTACCTCGCCGCGCGGCTCGCGGAGTTCTACGAGCGCGCCGGCTACTTCGAGAACATCAACGGCAGCGAGGGCTCGGTCTCCGTCATCGGCGCGGTGTCGCCGCCCGGCGGCGACTTCTCCGAGCCGGTGACGCAGAACACGCTGCGTATCGTGAAGACGTTCTGGGCGCTCGACGCCGACCTCGCCGAACGCCGGCACTTCCCGGCGATCAACTGGAACGAGTCGTACTCGCTGTACAAAGAGCAGCTCGACCCGTGGTTCGAGGACAACGTCGCGGAGGACTGGCCGGAGAAGCGCCAGTGGGCCGTCGACGTGCTCGACGAGGAGAGCGAACTGCAGGAGATCGTTCAGCTCGTCGGGAAGGACGCGCTGCCGGAGGACCAGCAGCTCACGCTGGAAGTCGCGCGCTACCTGCGTGAGGGCTACCTCCAGCAGAACGCGTTCATCGACGTCGACATGTACTGCCCGCCGGAGAAGACGTACGCGATTCTGGAGACCATCCAGACGTTCAACGACGAGGCGTTCGACGCGCTCGACGCCGGCGTCCCCGTCGAGGACATCACCGGAATCGACGCGGCGCCGAAGCTCAACCGCATCTCCACCCAGGAGGACTGGGAGGAGTACGTCGAGGAGCTTCAGACCGAAATCGCCGAGCAGCTCCGCTCGCTCTACTGAACCATGAAAGAGTACGAAACCATCACGGAAATCAGCGGCCCGCTGGTGTACGCCGAGGTCGACGAGCCCGTCGGATACGACGAGATCGTCGAAATCGAGACGCCGGGCGGCGAGACGAAGCGCGGGCAGGTCCTCGAATCCGAGGAGGGCGTCGTCGCCATCCAGGTGTTCGAGGGAACCACCGGCATCGACCGGAACGCGTCCGTCCGCTTCCTGGGCGAGACGCTGAAGATGCCCGTCACCGAGGACCTCCTCGGGCGGGTGCTCGACGGCTCCGGCCAGCCCATCGACGGCGGCCCGGAGATCATCCCGGACGAGCGGCGCGACATCGTCGGCGCCGCCATCAACCCGGTGTCGCGTGAGTACCCCGAGGAGTTCATCCAGACCGGCGTGTCGTCCATCGACGGCATGAACACGCTGGTCCGCGGTCAGAAGCTCCCCATCTTCTCCGCCTCGGGCCTCCCGCACAACGACCTGGCGCTGCAGATCGCGCGGCAGGCGACGGTGCCGGAGGAGGGCGGCGAGGACAACGACGGCTCAGAGTTCGCCGTCATCTTCGGCGCCATGGGCATCACGCAGGAGGAGGCGAACGAGTTCATGGACGACTTCGAGCGCACCGGCGCGCTCGAACGCTCGGTCGTCTTCATGAACCTCGCGGACGACCCGGCCGTCGAGCGGACGGTGACGCCGCGGCTCGCGCTCACCACCGCCGAGTACCTGGCGTTCGAGAAGGACTACCACGTGCTCGTCGTCCTCACGGACATGACGAACTACTGCGAGGCGCTCCGCGAAATCGGCGCGGCTCGCGAGGAAGTCCCGGGTCGCCGCGGCTACCCCGGCTACATGTACACGGACCTGGCGCAGCTGTACGAACGCGCCGGCCGCATCAAGGGCGAGGACGGGTCGGTGACGCAGATTCCGATCCTGACGATGCCGGGCGACGACGACACCCACCCCATCCCTGACCTCACCGGCTACATCACGGAGGGGCAGATCATGATGGACCGCGACCTGAACAGTCAGGGCGTCCAGCCGCCGGTCGACGTGCTGCCGAGCCTGTCGCGGCTCATGGACGACGGCATCGGTGAGGGCCTCACCCGCGAGGACCACGCCGACGTCTCCGACCAGATGTACGCGGCGTACGCGGAAGGTGAGGACCTCCGCGACCTCGTGAACATCGTCGGCCGCGAAGCGCTCTCCGAACGCGACAACAAATACCTCGACTTCGCCGACCAGTTCGAGGCCGAGTTCGTCGACCAGGGCTTCGACACGAACCGCTCCATCGACGAAACCCTCGAAATCGGCTGGGACCTCCTGTCGACGCTCCCGAAGACGGAGCTCAACCGCATCGACGAGGACCTCATCGAGGAGCACTACCGCGAGGACGCCGCCGCCGAGGGCGACGAGACCGCCGAAGAGGTCTCCGCCGACTGACGGCGCGGCGACCAAACCCACGCGGCCCGCGGATTCTCCCGATTTTCCATCGCTCGACAGGGCTCTGTATCCGTCACGTCGCCGCCGGGAGCGGCATCGCCGTCGACGGCGGCACGCGACTCCGTTCTCGGCGTCGATAACCGCGGGCGGGGCCTTATCAGCCACCGGCGGCACCTCCCGATAAGACGGCGACGCCGCCGGCCGAGTGGTGTTTCCCGGCCGGTTCGCGTCGCCGCGGAGTCACCGATGCCGTTCGAACCGACCTACCTGGAGTTCCACGCGCTGTTCGTGCTGCCGCCGGTGGTGGCGCTCGCGTGGCGCTGGCACCGCCGTCGGCGGGAGGGTGCGCGGCGCCCCGGTCAGCGAGCGGTCCTCGACGGCGGACGGGCGGCCGCGGGCCGCCTCGTCCGCGCCGATTTCGGCCTCGACGCGCTCGGGCTGCTCGCGATTCTGTTCGCTGCCGTCGTCTACACGGTCCCGTGGGACAACGCGCTCATCGCGGTCGGCGTCTGGACGTACGGCCCGGGCCGGGTCGCCGCGACGCTGTGGCACGCCCCCGTCGGCGAGTACCTGTTCTTCCTCGCGCAGCCGACACTGACCGCGCTGTTCCTCGCGGCGCTCCCCCGCGAGTGGTCGCGGACGGCGGAGCGGACGCCGGTGGCGTCGCCGCGTCGACTCCGTGTGGCGTCCGTCGGCCTCGCGGCGGCGATTGGCGCGGCGGGCGTGGCGGCGCTCGCGTCGCCGCCGACGCTGTATCTCGGCGCGATTCTCGCGTGGGCCGCGCCGGTGTTCGCGCTGCAGTGGGCGGTCGGGGCGCCCGCGCTGGTGGCGCGTCGACGGCTCGTCGCGGCCGCGGTCTGCGTTCCGACACTCTATCTCTGTGTCGCTGACCGCGTCGCCATCGACGCCGGCATCTGGTCGCTGTCGCCGACGTGGACGACCGGGCGCTCCGTCTTCGGCCTGCCTGTCGAGGAGGCGCTGTTCTTCCTCGTCACGAACCTGTTCGTCGTGCAGGGGCTCGTGCTGTACCGCTGGGTGACCGAAACCGGCGCGGCCGACCAACTCCGCCGGACGGTTCGGTCGTGGCGGTGACTCGCCCGGCGTTTTTCGCCGCCGTCGCGGCGGAGACCGGGGTGGACCGGCTTCCGTGGGGCGACCGGCTGGTCCTGTTCGGGTTCCTCGCGGTCGTCGCTGCGGTGGTCGCAGCCCCGCCGCTTCCGTTCGCCGTCCGGGTCGCGCCGCTCGTCGTCAGCGCGGTCGTCCTCGGCCTTCCGCACGGCGCGGTCGACCCGGTGATTCCGTGGCGGGCCGCCGACCGGTGGTCGCTTCCGGCCGCCGCGGCCGGCGTCGGCGCGGTGTACCTCGTCGCGGGCGGCGCCTACGCGCTGCTGTGGTTCGCCGCTCCGGTGCCGGCGGCGCTGACGTTTCTCGCGCTAACGTGGCTGCACTGGGGGGCCGGCGACGTCGCGGCGCTGCGAGCGCGGCGTTCAGACTACCCCGCGTCGCGTCGCCACCGCGTGTTGACCGGGGCGGTCCGCGGCGGCCTCCCGATGGTCGTGCCGCTGGTCTCGTCCCCGGAGACGTACCACCGGGTCGTCGAGTCGTGGGTGGCGCTGTTCGGCGCGGACGGCGCGGTCGCGCTCGCCGCGCTCACGGCGTTCGAGACGCGGCTCCTCGCCGGTGCCGCGCTCGCGGCGCTGACGGCCGCGTCCCTCGCCGTCGGCTACCGGGCGACCGGCGGAGGGCCGGGCTGGCGCGCGGACGCCGCGGAGACGACGTGTCTCTGGCTGTTCTTCCTCGCCGTCCCGCCGCTGCTCGCCGTCGGGCTGTACTTCTGTCTCTGGCACTCGCTGCGGCACGTGCGGCGCGTCCAGGCGCTGCCGGCGTTCGGGCCGGCCGCCGGAAGCGGCAGTCGCTCCGGCGCCGCAGCGGGGCGGGCGGCGCTGCGGTTCGTCCGCGACGCCGCGCCGCTCACCGTCGCCGCGCTCGCGCTGCTGGCCGCCGCGTGGGTCGTCGTCCCCGACTCGCCGACGACCGTCGGCGGCGCGGTGGCGCTGTACCTCGTGGTCGTCGCCGCGCTGACGCTGCCGCACACGCTGGTCGTCGCGTGGCTCGACAGGGTGCAGGCGGTCTGGTGAGCGGCCGCCGGCGACGGCCGGCGACCGCGGCGTCCGACCGGCTGGCCGCCGGTTCGCGCCGGCCGAGCCGCGGAAACTAACAACTATTATCCTGCTCCGGACGGAATCGCCTCCCAAGAATGGCCGAGGACGTCAAACCGACCCGGAAGAACCTGATGGAGATCGAAGACCGCATCGAGCTCTCCGAGCGCGGCCACGACACCCTCGAACAGAAGCGCGACGGCCTCATCATGGAGTTCATGGACATCCTCGACCAGGCGCAGGACGTCCGCTCCGAACTCGAAGCGAACTACGAGGAGGCCCAAGACACCATCAACAAGGCGCGCGCCATGGAGGGCGACGTCGCCGTCCGCGGCGCCGCCGCGGCGCTGAAAGAGCACCCCGAAATCACGACGCAGTCGAAGAACATCATGGGCGTCGTCGTCCCGCAGATCGAGTCCTCGAAGGTGAAGAAGGACCTCGACGAGCGCGGCTACGGCCTCCTCGGCTCGTCGGCCCGCATCGACGAGGCGGCCGACGCCTACGAGGAGCTGCTCGAGTCCATCATCCTCGCCGCGGAGGTCGAGACGGCGATGAAGAAGATGCTCACCGAAATCGAGACGACGAAGCGCCGCGTCAACGCCCTGGAGTTCAAGCTGCTCCCCGAACTGAAGGAGAACCAGGAGTTCATCGAGCAGAAGCTCGAAGAGCAGGAGCGCGAGGAGATCTTCCGGCTGAAGAAGATCAAGGCGAAGAAAGAAGAGGAGGAGGAAGCGGAGGCCGCCGCGGAGGCCGAAGCCGTCCCGGCCGCCGAAACCGAAGCCGGCATCGTCGAGACGTCCGACTGACGCCGCAGCGCCGCGCGTCCTGGTCCGGGTCTTTCCGGTCCGTTTCTGTCTGATTCGTTTCTCGGTTCGGTTTCCGCCGGCTCCGTCCGTCGCGGTTCCGGGTTCGTCACCGGATGAGGAACGTCGGCACGTACAGCAGCAGACACAGCGTCGCGTCGCGCCACCGGACGGTTCGCTGCCGGTAGAGAACGGCGAGTACCGCGACCGACGCGGCGAGCATGTACGCCGTCGACACCACCGCGGTGTCGGGCTGTTCGACGACGATGCCGTCGACGGCGGCGCCGACGCCGAGCGAGAACAGCGGGTCGGTGATGTTGCTGCCGAGCAGCGTGCCGACGGCGACGGACTCCTCGCTGCGCCGGACGGCGAGCAGCGCGATAGCGATCTCCGGCGCCGTGGTGCCGAGGCCGGTGACGACGCCGAGCAGGTACCACGGGACGCCGACTGCGACGGCGACGCCGCGGGCGCCGGTGACGAGCAGGTGGCCGCCGGCGACGACCATCGACAGGCCGACGACGAGCCACGCGACGGTCCGCGTGCCGCGGTCGGCGGTGTGGCGTTCGACCATCGACTGGTAGTCGTCGTGTTCGTAGCCGACCGCGAGGAACGCGGCGTAGCCGGCCGCCATGAGGACGCCCTCCAGCCGAGTGACGACGCCGGAGCGGACGGCGAGCAGCATCGCGGCCATCGCGAGCACCATCCCGGCGCCGTACAGCCGCGTCTTCTCGCGCGGCACCGTCAGCGTCCCGGCGAGCGCGACGACGCCGATGCCGAGCGTTATCTGGGAGGTCGCCGAGCCGACGATGTGCGAGACGACGAAGCCGCCGGTGTCGTAGGCGGCGCCGTACACCGACGTCGCGATCTCCGGGATGGAGCTGCCGACGGCGACGACCGTGACGCCGATGAAGAACGTGGAGACGCCGGCGTGCCGCGCAAGCGACGTCGCGCTCGCGACGATTCGGTTGCTGCCGTACACCAGCAGCACCAGGCCGACGACGAGCGCGCCGAAGTCGAACAGCATCCGAACGGGCCGTGGTTCAGCCGCGGCACGGTAAACAGATTCGGCCCGGCAGGCCCGTTCGGCCCGGCCGCGGATTCCCGGCGGCGACGGGGCACGCTTTAGCCGTCGGCGGCCCGAGCGACCCGTGTGAGCACGACCTGCGATTCGTGCGGCGCCGACGCGGTGACGTTCCGAGTGCCGGCGGCGCTCCGCGAACACGCCCCCGAGGACGCCGCAGTCGCCGCCGTCTGCACCGAGTGTCTCGACGTCGCCGCGGCACCGAGCGCCGACGCCGACGCGGAACCGGACGTCGACCCGGACGCGGAGGCGGACGCCGAGCCGTCGCCGTTCCGCCGCGTCGACGAGGCGTTCCCGAGCGGCCGCGGCGGCGTGGCGTTCGCGCTGCTGCTCGGCGCGCTGCCGTCGCTCGCGCTCCGGAAACAGTCCGTCCGCGCGCTCCGTGACGAAGCCGAACGCGCCGGCGTCGACGTGTCGCTGACGCTCCGCCGACTGGCGGAGTCGTCGTCGGTGACGCCCGCGTTCGACGTCGACCGTCGCCGTCGGCAGTTCGAGTCGCTGCTGGAGCAGTGACCCCGGCCCGGCGGAGGAAGCAGCGAGAGAAGCGTCGGTGTCGGCGTCGAAGGTGTGGTTAGACGCCGGTTTCGTACCGGAGGATGCCGGCGATGCCGCCGAAGGCGTCCATGAGCTGTTCGCCCTTCTCGAAGTCGGTGGAGATGAACTTGGTTTCGGTGCCGCGCTGTTCGGCGATGTCGATGAGGTGTTCGACGACGTCCTCGCGCTCGCCCGGCTCGGCCTCCTCGCCGCAGGTCGTACAGGTGTGTTCGGGGACGTCGTGGCGGCGCTCCACGATTTCGAACTCGTCGTGGTCGTTCGGGCAGGTGTACGCGACGACGTCGTGGTGGAGGTCCTCGGAGAGCAGCAGCCGCTCCACCGACCCCATCATGAGGTTCTGCCGGGTCTCGTCGAAGCCGTAGGTGGCCTGCTCGCCGGTGTGGAGCTTCTCGAAGAACTCCTCCATCTGCCGTTTGTCCTTGACGACCTCCTGGTCCGCGAGCACCTCCTGGGCGGCGTCGACGATGTCGTACAGGCCGGACTCGTCGGTGTAGGCGATGTCGAACTTCCCGAGCACCTTGTCCTGCAGTTCGTGGTGGAGGTAGTCGCCGTCGAGGAACTCGTCTTTCGTCGGGGACGGCCCGCCGACGAGGATGCCGTCGAGGTTGTGCCGCTCGGGCACCATCAGGTCGTTCGCCATCTCCGCGACCTCCTGATAGAAGTTGTCGATGGCTTCGAGCCGCAGCCGCGCGAACCGCTGGGCGGACTGGCCGCCTTTCCGCTGCTTCCCGGGGACGAGCGACGACGCCGACTTGACGGGCTCGACGCGCTTCCCCTTCAGCCAGCCGACGTTCGCTTCCCGCCGGTCGAGGACGATGAGGCCGAACAGCCCCTTGTCGCTCATCATCTCCTCGAGCGGCTCGGTGAGGAAGTCCGAGTCGCAGTGGTACCGGAACGACTGCACCGGCTCCGGCGGCGACTCCAGCACCCGCGTCACCATGTCCGTCTGGCCGCCGCCGGCGTCGACGGCGCCGGAGAAGATGACGATGCCGTTGTCGGGCGGGTAGGTGTCGTAGTAGCGGAGCCGGTCTTTGATGCTGGTGAGCGCGTCCTGGACGTTCGTCCGGGTCTGCTTGGACTTGATGTTGGACGCCTCGCTGTGCTCTTGGGTGACGTGGGCCACCACGTCGGAAATCTGCTTGTCCTCGGGAATGTAGATGGTGACGAGCTGAGTCCCCGACCCCTCGAACTCGTCGAGTTCGTCGAGTACCTTCCGGAACTCGTACTTCCGGCGGTCCTCGCTCGGCTGTCCATCGTCCGCGTCGCTGCTCATTACGTCACAGTTCGCCGGCCTGCGTGTAAGTACCTGTTGAATAACACGGTCGTCGCCGCCCGGCGAGAAACACGACACCGATTTAACGTTACTACAGTAACATGTCTGCCGTGCCAGACGACCGGATCTCGGACGACGAACAGCGCGGCGACGACGGACTGCTACCGGACGCGCTCCGGAGCGTGAACCCGGACGACCACCCCGACGAGCCGTCGCCGGCGACGCTCGACGCGCTCATCGACGCCATCGCCGCAGACGCCGACACCGACACCGTCCGCGAACGCGCCGCCCGGCTCCGCCGCGACCTCCGCGCCGCCACCGACGTCGACGCCGGGCAGGAACACGCCGGAGACGGCCAGGAAAACGCCGGAGACGGCCAGGAAAACGCCGGAGACGCTCCCGGTGACGGGGCCGGCGGCCCGACCGGCGAACGGGACGGCGGGCGCGACGACGAGTAGGCCGGCTGGAGGCGAGCCGCGTCGGGTAATCACACCCGAGGTGTCGGGCCGTCGCGCGGAACCGTTCGGGTGCGTCCGCGGCGACGACGCCGGTTTCGGCCGTTCCGATTCCCGCGGACGCTCGTTCGGGGAACCAAGTTTATAACGCCACCCCACCGTATCAACCGTAAAATGCCGAAACTCTACGCCATCGCGAGCGCGAAGGGCGGCGTCGGGAAGACGACGACCGCCGCCAACCTCGCGGCGACGCTCGCAGCGGCGGGCTACGACACCGTCGCGGTCGACGGCGACCTGGGCGGCGCGAACCTCGCGGCGGCGCTCGGCGTCGACGTCGCCGCCGCCGACCCGACGCTGCACGACGTACTCGCGGGGGAGGCGGACCCGGCGGCGGCGACCTACGAGGGGCCGCACGGCCTCGCCGTCGTCCCCGGCAGCAGTTCGCTCGACGCCTTCCGGAAGGCCGACCCGTCTCGGCTGAAGGAGGTGCTGACCGCCATCACGAGCGCCGAGTACGTCGTCGTCGACACCGCCGCCGGGCTCTCACACGAGTCCGCGCTGCCGCTGTCGCTCGCGGACGGCGTCCTCCTGGTGTCGACGCCGACGCGGGACGCGCTCACGGACACCGCGAAGACCCGCGACCTCACCGACCGGCTCGGCGGCACCGTCGCGGGCGTCGCGCTCACCCACGCCGACTCGGACGCCGACGCCGGGCCGCTCGACGTGCCGGTGCTCGGCACGATTCCCGAGGACGACGCGGTCGCCGAGGCCATTGACGCCGGCGAGCCGCTGGCGACGTACGCGCCCGGCAGCGACGCCGCGGCCGCCTACCGGTCGCTCGCGTCGTCGCTCACCGGCGAACCGATTCGGCCGCCGCTCGCCGAGGTCGACGACTCCACCACCGCCGCGGACGTCGCCGTCGACGTCCCCGCCGACGAGGACCGAGCCGAAGCGCCCGAAGCCGAATCCGTGGCTGAATCGGAGTCCGTGGCTGAATCGGAGTCCGTGGCTGAATCGGAGTCCGTGGCTGAATCGGAGTCCGTGGCTGAATCCGAGGCCGAAGCCGGGTCCGATTCGGCGGCGTCGGAGCCGTCGCCGGAGCCGGACGAGGACGACGCGGTCATCATCGACGACGAGGCGGAGGAGGACGACGCGGGCGCGGCGGCGCGGACGACGGTGCTCGGCGAGGAGGAGTTCGCCGCGGTCCGCGACGACGCCGTCACCGTCGAGGACGCCGAGTCCGGCGAGTCCGCGGAGCTCGGCGACGACGTCATCCCGTTCGCCGAGCAGAGCCGCGACCGCGCCGAGGCGGCGACCGGAGACGAAGAGGAGGACGAGGGCGACGACGACAGCGGCGGCTTCCTCGGCCGGCTGTTCCGGTAGCGCTCGGGTCGGTCGGTCGCGAGCGCCGGAACCGGGACTTTCTTCTTGACGGCACGACCTCTCTCGGACATGAGTCAAGTCGAGTCCCGGGACAGTTCCGTGCCGCTGTGGTGGATTCTGGTCTTCCTCGTGCTCGCGCTCGGACTGGGCGCGTACGCGATCAACGTCGTCGGCGGCTCGCTCGTCACGCCGCCGCCGGGGCTGCTCCCCGTCCTGGTCTGAGTCGGCGGCGAAACGGCCGGTGGCGTCGCCGCCGGCGACGACGCCGGTGGAAGTGAGGTCGGAACTAATCTCTGGGAAAACGGCTTCTGCGGGGTCGACGCGCGCGCCGAGCGGTGGCTGTCCGGCGCGGCTACATCGACTCCGGCGCGGCGACGCCGAGCACGTCGAGCGCGTTCGCGACCGTGTTGCGGGCGGCGGCGACGAGCGCAAGCCGGGCGTCGCGGGTCCGGCCGTCCTCGGCGCTCAACACCGGGCACTCGCGGTAGAAGGCGTTGAACGTCTCCGCGAACTCACGGGTGTAGGTGGCGACGCGGTGCGGTTCGAGGTCGTCGGCGGCGCCTTCGATGACGGCGGGGAGCCGCGCGGTGACGCGCAGCAGGTCGCGCGCCTCCTGCGACTGGAGCGCGTCCGGGTCGACGTCGAGGCCGTCCGGGTCGAGCCCCTCGGCGGCGGCCTCGTCGACGATGCCGCAGCAGCGCGCGTGGACGTACTGGACGTACGGCGCGGACTGCGCCTCGAAGTCGAGCGCGTGCTCCCACTCGAACGTGATGCTCTTGGTCGGCTGCTTCGAGACGATGTCGTACCGGACCGCGCCGACGCCGACCTGTTCGGCGATGCGCTCGACGTCAGACTCGTCGAGGTCGTCGTCGCGGATGCGGTCCTCCATCCGGGTTTCGACCTCGTCGCGGGCGCGCGAGACGGCTTCGTCGAGCAGGTCGTCGAGGTCGACGCCGGTGCCCTCGCGGGTGCTCATCCCCTCGCCGCCGGGGAGGTTCACCCACGAGTAGAACATCGAGGTGAGCCGGTCGGTGTCGTTGCCGAGGACGTCGAGGGCTGCTTCCAGCTGGCTGGCGTGCAGCCGCTGGTCCTCGCCGAGCACCGTGACGGCGCGGTCGAAGTTGTCGAACTTCCACTCGTGGTGTGCGAGGTCGCGGGTCGTGTACAGCGTCGTGCCGTCGGACCGCAGGAACACGAACTCCTTGTCGATGCCCCACTCCTCCAGGTCGAGCACCCACGCCCCGTCGTCGAGTTCGGCGTGGTCGCTCGCTTTCAGCTCCGCGACGATTTCGTCGGCCGAGTCGTCCCGGATGAACCGCGTCTCCTTCACGAACTCGTCGAACTCGGCGGGGAGCCGCGACAGCGTCTCCCGCATCCCGGCCAGCACCGCGTCGACGACTTCGCTGACGCGCTCGAACGTCTCCTCGTCGCCGGATTCGAGCCCCTGCATGATGGACTCGATTTCGGCTTCCGCCTCCGCGACCGCCTCCTCCGGGCCGTCTTCGAGGAACGCGTTCCCCTTCCGGTAGTACCGGACGAGGTCGTAGTCGGGCTTGTCGCGCTCCGGGTCGGGCAGGTCGGACTCGTCGAACGTCTCGTACGCCCACGTGAACACCGCCATCTGCCGGCCGGCGTCGTTGACGTAGTAGTGCCGTTCGACGTCGTAGCCGGCGTACTCCAGCGCGTTCGCGACGGCGTCGCCGATGATGGGGTTGCGGGCGCGGCCGACGTGGACCGGGCCGGTCGGGTTCGCCGAGGTGTGTTCGACGACGACCGACTCCTCCTTCGGCGGGAGCGCACCGTAGTCGTCGCTCCGGGCCGCTTCGAGCGTGTCCGCGAGGTACGCCTCGCCCGTGAAGAAGTTGAGGTACGGGCCGCTGGTGTCGACGTCCACGAGGTAGTCGGTGCCGTCGACGTCCACCTCGTCGGCGACCTCCGCGGCGACCTGCGCCGGCGGGGCGCCCGCCTCGTCGGCGAGCCTGAACGCGACGCTCGACGCCAGCGTCGCCGCCACGTCGCCCGGAGGCTCCTCGATGCCGAGGTCGTCCGTCGGGTAGTCGAGGTCGGCGAGCGCGTCCGTCAGCGCCGCCTCGACGGCCGACCGGAACTGTCTGAACATGCCGAACGGTTCCGCGGCCCGCGATAAAGGGGTTTCCGAACGGCGCGACGAGCCACGCCCGCCAGCGGCGAGCCATGTCTGCCAGCCGCGAGCGACGCCGGACAGGCGCCACCGCCCGAGCGCGACTGACGGCGAATCGTCGACGCGAACGAATATTTCGCGGATAAAAACAAGAATTTTGGCCAGTATCCTTTTGGAATAAAACTGCGTATCGGTCCGGTAGATGCCGCGGGGAACGTCGAGGCGCGGAGTGCTGCGGGCGGCTGCGGCCAGCGTCGGCGTCGCCGCCGGACTGTTCGCCGGGTCTGACGACGCCGCGGCGCGGAGCATCACCGACGTCACCGTGCGGCGCCGCGGCGCGGCCAACGGCTGGCGCGCCGTCGACTCTCCGACGTCGAAGCCGCTGTACGCCGTGGAGGCGGCTGCGGACGGCGCGTACGCCTGCGGCGACAGCGGCGTGCTGCTCCGGCGCGGCGCCGACGGCTGGGCGGTCCTCGACGGCGACGGGCCGCGCGGGAAGAACAAGACGCTGTACGGGCTCGGGGTCACCGACGACGGCGGCGGCGTCTGGTCCGTCGGCGCGTCCGGCACGGTCGGCGAGTACCGCGTCGACGCCGGCACCGCGCGCGACCACTCGACGCCGAACGGGTACGCGTCGACGCTCACCGCGGTCGACGTCGTCGGCGCCGTCGGCGACGAGCGGGTGTACGCGGCGAGCGGGTCGGGCGAACTGCTGTGCGGCGTCCGCGGCGACGACGGCTCGCTGACGTGGACCGTCCTCGACACGGGCGGCGCGACCACCGTGAACGGCGTCGACTTCCACACGCGCGACGCCGGCCGCGTCGTCACCACCGCGGCCCGCGTCTTCGAGACGACCGACGGCGGCGACTCCTGGACGCAGGTCGGCATCGCCGACGCGCAGAACTCCATGAACGCCGTCGTGAGCGGCCCGGACCGCATCTACGCCGGCGGCGGCAACGGCCGCGTCTGGCGGCAGGACTGCACCTGCCGGCTGTGGACGCCGACGAAGCCGGCCGCGAAGTCGTTCCTCGCGCTCGAACGCGACGGCCGGTACCTGCTCGGCGCGGGCGAGTCCGGCTACGTCTACGAGCGGACCGGCGAGGAGGCGGCGTGGACCAACACCGTCGTCGGCGCGGGCTCCGACCTCCACGGCTGCGTCATCGGGTCCGGTGGCGACCCGGACGTCGTCGTGGGAAACGGGGGCGAGATATTCGAGCGGTGACGGGCGGGGCCGCGACCCCGGCTTCTCGGACGGCCGCTGACGCTGCACGAACAGCCACGCGAACTTATTTTCATATACTCATTGGCCAAAATTACTTTGGGTGGACGCGGTGTCTGGTGGGCTGTTGGGACGATGTCTGAGAGCGCACACACGCGGCGGACGGTGCTCAGGGCGACGGGCGGGCTCGCGGCGGCGGCCGCCGGGGCACCCGCGGTCGTCGGCACCGCGCGCGCCGTGACGGACACGGGGTGGTACGAGGCGACGTCACCGACGTCGAAGACGCTGTACTCGACGGTGATGTCGAACGAGGGGCCGATGGCCTGCGGGCAGGACGGGAACGTCCTGAAGTGGACCGACTACGGCACCTGGAAAGTCGTCGTCGAGAACGGGCCGGCGACCCGGGCGAACACGCTGCGCGCGATGGCGACGACCGACGACGGCAAGCGGGTGTGGTTCGTCGGCGGCTCCGGCGTCATCGGCGCGTACGACAACGTCTCCGGGCTCAAGTACAACTACTCCGCGCCGAAGGGGAAGACGTCGACGTGGGAGGCCGTCGCCGTCACGGGCACCCGCGAGAACGAGACCATCTACGCGGCCAACGGCTCCGGCGAGGTGCTGAAGGGGACGACGAACGACGAGGGCTGCGTCGAGTGGGGGTCGGTCGCGAAGCCCGGGAGCGGCTCGAAACTGGCCGCCATCGACGTCCACAGCAGCAAGCCGCAGACCGTCCGCGCCGTCGACACCTCCTCGAACGCGTTCGAGACCGAAGACGGCGGGTCGACGTGGACCGACGTCGGCATCCCGAACTCGCAAGTGCCGCTGTACGACGTCATCAGCTACAAGACCGACTCCGGCCAGCAGCGGGCGTACGTGTCGGGCGGCGGCGGGAAGATATACCGGCTGGACTGCAACTGCAACCTCTGGACGCCGACCGACGTCGGCAGCGCGACGCTGAACGGCGTCACCCGCTCGGCGAACGACGACGTCGCGACGGTCGGTTCGAGCGGCGTCGCCTACGAGAAGGTGTACGGCGAGGAGTGGGCGCAGATGGAGACGCCCATCGACTCGGACCTCCGCGAGATGGCGTACGGCGAGAACGGCACGTACCCGGACGTCGCCGTCGGCGCCTCCGGCAAGATACTCGAACGGAAGCAGCGCGCCTGAACCGACGCCTTTTCACGCGGCCGCCGCGCAGAACCGACACAGCGACGTGAGCCGTCACGGCTGCGTGACGCTCCATCACGATTCTGGGATGCTTCCCGAATCCGTTACACTTTTGCGTGGCTGGCGCCGACTACCGGTAATGGCAGCAAGCGCTTCGACCGTCGGCCACGACGAGCTGGCGGCGCTGAAGGCGGTCGCGCTCCGCGGCGCGCTCCGCGAACCCGTGAAAGTCTCCTGCGCCGCGCTCGGCGACCGGCTGGACGCGTCGAGCCAGACCGCCTCCCGGCGGCTCCAGCGGCTCGACGGCGCCGACCTCATCGACCGCGACGTCGTCAGCGACGGCCAGTGGGTGTCCGTCACCGACGCCGGCGAACGGCGGCTCCACGCCGAGTACGCCGACTACCGCCGCCTGTTCGAGGGCGACGACGGCCTGACGCTCACCGGCACCGTCACCTCCGGGATGGGCGAGGGGCGCCACTACATCCAGCTGGACGGCTACCACGCGCAGTTCGTCGACCGGCTCGGCTACGAGCCGTTCCCCGGGACGCTCAACGTCGAACTCTCGGAGGGGTCCGTGCGCGCCCGCGCCGGCCTCGACGCCGTCGACGGCATCCCCATCGACGGCTGGGAGGACGACGAGCGGACGTTCGGGCCGGCGACGTGCTACGCCGCCACCGTCTCCGTCGACGACGCGGAGTTCGAGCCGACGCACGTCATCGTCCCGGAGCGCACCCACCACGACGAGGACAAAGCGGAGGTCATCGCGCCGGCGAAGCTCCGCGACGAACTCGGACTCGACGACGGCGACGAGGTCACGGTCCACGTCGAGGACGCCGCGGCCGACACCGTCGAGGCCGCCGAGGCGGCCGGCGTCCCCACCGAACCCGCGGCGGCCGACGCGGGGGAACAGTGAGCCGACAGGCGCCGCGGCTCGACCGCGCGGTCGCCGCGTTCCGCGCCGGCGACCCGGTGCTCGTCCACGACTTCGACGACCGCGAGGGCGAAACCGACATCGTCTACCCCGCCGACGCGGTGACGCCGCGCGACGTCGCCCGGATGCGGAACGACGCCGGCGGCCTCGTCTGCGTCGCCGTCGCGGGCCACGTCGCCGACGCCGTCGACCTGCCGTTCATGGAGGACGCCATCTCCCACCCGGTCGCCGGCGACCACGAACTCGCGTACGACGACCGATCGTCGTTCTCGCTGCCCGTGAACCACCGCGACACCTTCACCGGCATCACCGACGACGACCGCGCCCGCACCATCACGGAGCTCTCGTCGATGGCGGACGCCGTCGACGCCGGCGTCGACTACGGCCCCGCGGAGTTCGCCGACGAGTTCCGCGCGCCCGGCCACGTCCACGTGCTCCGCGGCGCCGCCGACGGTCTCGCCGACCGCGTCGGCCACACCGAACTCGGCCTCGCGCTCGCCGACGAAGCGGACCGGCCGCCGGCCGCCGTGGTGTGCGAGATGCTCGACGACGAGACCGGCGGCGCGCTCAGCCCCGCCGACGCCCGCACCTACGCCGACCGCCACGACGTCCCGTACGTCGAAGGCGAACAGCTAGTCGACGCGCTGCGGTAACGCACCCCTGCTCTCGCGTCGTCGCCGACCGTTTCTCGTCGTCGCCGCCAGCCGCTCCGCCGTCGTCGCCGCCGACGCCGAGCGTCGGCACCGAAACAGGCAAGCCGAACGAGCAGTCACTCGGCGGACGTGACCGACACCACGCCCGCTCC
Organism: Halobaculum sp. D14; assembly: GCF_051195135.1. Lineage (NCBI taxonomy): Archaea > Methanobacteriati > Methanobacteriota > Halobacteria > Halobacteriales > Haloferacaceae > Halobaculum > Halobaculum sp. D14. The sequence continues at coordinate 649,319 of NZ_JBNTKA010000002.1, forward strand.
GCCGGAGTCGCCGGCGCGGTCTGCGGACGCCTCGGCCGACAGCGTCGACGCGGCGGTCCGACGGCTGGCCGCCGCCGGCCCGTGGCTGTTCGTCGCCGCCTCGGCGCTGTCCGCGGTCGCCTTCCTGACGAATCCGGTGCCGGACCCGTCGTTCCCGTGGGCGACGCTGCCGGCGTCGCTCCGGCTCCCGTACCGGCAGCCGCGCATCGAACACTGGCCCGTGACGTACACGCTCGGCATCTGGCTGTACGTCGCGTCCGCACCGGCGCTCGTCCTGACCGGGTACGAACGCTTCGCGAGCCGACGCGGCAGCGGCGACGCTGACGTCGGCGTCGGGGTCGGCTCGGCGTCGACGTGGCTCGTGGCGGTGCCGGCGGCGACGATGCTGGCGTTCACGACGTACTGCCGGTTCTTCTTGCCCAAGCTCCACCCGCCGACGTGGAACGCGCCGTCGTACACGTTCGTCTGCTGGGCGTACTGCTCGTCGTACGTCCCGGCGTGGAGCAACGCGGCGTACGCGGTGGCGCTGCTCGGCGTCGTCGCCGCCGCGCTCGCCGTCCGCGGGTCGTCGCGGGCGCGGTTCGCGGAGGCGGCGTTCGGCGTCCTTTCGTTGCCGCTCGGGCTGCCGGCGCTGTACGACGCCTACCGCCGCCGGCGCGCCGCGTCCGGGTAGTCCGTGGCGCACACTGGGGACGTGCGGCCCGGCGTGCCGATTCTCGTGAATTTAAGTCGTGACGGCGCGACGCTCACTCCATGACCGCGTTCGAGGAGATGGCGGAGGACGGCGTCATCTGGCAGAACGGCGAGTTCGTCGACTGGGACGACGCGACGACGCACGTCCTGACGCACGGGCTGCACTACGGCACCGGCGTCTTCGAGGGCGTCCGGGCGTACGACACGCAGAACGGGACCGCGGTGTTCCGCTGGGAGGAGCACCTCGACCGGCTGTTCGCGTCCACGAAGCCGTACGACATGGAGATCGACTACAGCCGCGAGGAGCTCACCGAGGCGACGATGGACGTCGTCCGGCGCAACGACCTCGACTCGGCGTACATCCGCCCCATCGCCTTCTACGGCTACCACAGCCTCGGCGTCTCCCCCGGCGACTGCCCGACCGACGTCGCCATCGCCGCGTGGCCGTGGGGCGCCTACCTCGGCGACGAGGCGCTCGAAAACGGCGTCAAAGTCATGGTGTCGTCGTGGCGGAAACACGCCTCCAGCCAGATTCCGACGAACGCCAAGACGACCGGGCTGTACGTCAACAGCATGCTCGCCGGCGAGGAGGCCCGCCGGAACGGCTTCGTCGAAGCCATCGTCCTGAACAAGGAGGGGAACGTCGCGGAGGGCCCCGGCGAGAACATCTTCCTGGTGCGCGACGGCGAACTGTACACGCCCGGGCTCGCCGAGTCCATCCTCGACGGCATCACCCGCGACACCGTCATCACGCTCGCCCGCGAGCGCGGCTACACGGTCCACGACGACGCCACAATCTCCCGCGGCGAACTCCACACCGCCGACGAACTGTTCTTCACCGGCTCCGCCGCCGAAGTCACGCCCATCCGGCAGGTCGACAACGTCGAAATCGGCTCCGGCACCCGCGGCCCCGTCACCGAAGAACTCCAGCAGGCGTTCTTCGACCTCGTCGAACGCGAAACCGACGACCACGACGACTGGTTCACCTACGTCTGACGCCGACCCGCCCGGGATTCCCGCGTTTTCGGCGCTTCCCGGATTTCGGCACCTCACGGAACTTCGACGTCTGCGGCTCGGCTTTCTGCTTCGACTCGGTTCACGCTGCCCACCCAGGTACTCGCGGGTCCGCTACCGAACAGTGTCGGCGTCGGCTGCGCGGTCGAACGGTCGGCTGAAGTCGTGGACGGAACGGAGAAGCGTCGCTGCTGCTGAAAGACGTCGCTGCGGCTGAGAACACGGCGACTGCTCCGGGTCGACTCGGCGGTGCTCAGACGGCGATGCTGGCGAGCCCCAGCGCCGCGACCGCCGTCACCGCGAGCACGGCGGCGGTGGCGAGGCCGAGCCGGACGCGCTGACCGGTCTGTGCGCTCATGTCCGCCGCGTCACCGACGGGGTACAAGAACGCGTCGGCGAGAGTATCGAGACTGATACCGGTGCTGATGCCGGGGCTGATACCGGGGACGGTGCCCGGTCAGTGTTCGGCTTCGACGAGCCGCTCCAGGTGCTCCGGTGGGACGGCGCCGCGGGCGGCGTGTTCGCCGTACACGAACGTCGGGACGCCCGAGATGCCGAGCCGCTGGGCCTGCTGGAACTGCTGTTCGAGCTCCGCGCTGAGGCTCTCGTCGCCCATCGCGTCGCGCACCTCGTCGCCGTCGACGCCGACCGACTCCGCGAGCTCCGCGACGACGTCCGGCTGTTCGATGTCGCGGCCGTCGACCCAGTAGGCGTCGAGCACCGCGTCGTAAAACGACAGGAACGTCGCGCGGTCGTACGACTGCTTGACGTACAGCGCGGCCTGCTGGGTCGCCCACGAGTCCACGTCCGGCACCTCGTCGAGGCCGAGCATCTCGGCGCCGTACTGCGCCTTCAGCCGCTCGACGTTCTCGCGGACCTGCGCGAAGTACTCCTCGTCCTTCCCGTCGTCGACGTCGTCGCGAATCTCGCCGTCCGGGCCGCGCTTCTGGCTCCGGAGGTCGAAGAACCGCCACTCGACGTCCAGGTCCGCCTCGACCTCGGACACGTCGGCGACGCCGTCGTCGCTCGTCGCGTCGTCGCCGTCGGCCGCGCCGGCGGCGCGGTCCGCGAGGTACGTCCGGAGCGACGCCCGGCCGAGGTAGCAGAACGGGCAGACGAAGTCGGCGTACACCGCGAGCGTGTCGTCGGGCTGCTGTGTGCTCATCGGGTTCTAGGCGGTGCTGCCGGCGGAAAAGGGTCGCGCCACCGGGCGCACCCGCCGGTTCGTGCGACCGACGGCTTTTTGCTGACCGACCGGTGGGAACTACCATGAACGAGACGCGCTCGCGGCTGCGGCCGTGGTTCGCCGCGCTGCTCGCGCTCACCGTCACCGGCCTCGGACACGCCTACCTCCGGCGCTGGCTCCGCGCGCTCGGCTGGTTCGCCGCGACGTACGCCGCCGTGCTGCTGTTCGTCCCCGACGCGGCGCTGGCGGCGATGGTCGGCGGCGACTCGGTCGACCTGTCGACGCTCGCCCCGCCGCTCGTCGTCGTGCTCTCGTCGGCCGTCGACGCGTTCGTGCTCGCCCGCGCCGACGAAACAGCCGCCGCTCGGCGAGCCGCGGCCGACGGCGCACCGACCACGTGCCCCCGCTGCGGCAACGACGTCGACCCGGAGCTGGACTTCTGTCACTGGTGTACGGCCGAACTGGACGGCGCCCGCGGCGGCGACGAACGCTGACGAACGGACGGCGCCCGCGGCGTCCGCGGCGCCCGCGGACTGGACTGGGACTGCGAACTACAGACTGCGGGATGCAGACCGGGCTGCGGGCGGTGGGCCGCTACGGTTTTCGGGGCGGCACGCGAACCGACGAGACATGGCGCTGTTCGACTCTGTCGTCGTGTTCGTGGTGAGCGCGCTCGTCGGCGGCTTCGGCATCTTCGTCGGCGCGACGCTGCTCGCCGACGAACGGGGGTTCGAGCACGCCGTCTGGACCGCGCTCATCGGCGCGCTCGTCTGGACGGTCGCCGGGGCGCTCCTCGGCTGGATTCCGCTCGCGGGCCCCGTGTTGACGCTGCTCGCGTACCTCGGCGTCATCAAGTGGCGGTACCGCGGCGGCTGGATTACGGCGGCCGGCATCGCCCTCGTCGGCTGGGTCGCCGCGTCGCTCGCGCTCGCGCTGCTGTCGTGGCTCGGCCTCGTCGGCATCTCCGCGACCGGCGTCCCGCTCCGGTGACGTCGCACCCGGCGGGGAGCGAAATCTAAAAGGCGGCGCGTCGCCGCCGTTTCACCGTCGCCGCGGCCACGGGGAACGGGTAGGGGCGTCTCCCGTGGAACGGGGCGACGTTGCTCGGAGGCGCGAACCGACCAGCCGCGGCGCCCGCCGGACGCGTCGCCGGCACCGGATTTACCGCGGCCGCTCGCCGCGTCCGCACTCGCTGAACCGCACCGTTTTAGGCGTCGACTCCCTCCGTTCACGGTATGTCGAACGAGCCGTCGGGCATCGTCGAGGAGTTCCTCGCGCTGAAGGCGGACACCGACGCCGAGGTCCTCGCGATGCAGTGCGGCGACTTCTACGAGTTCTTCGCCGACGACGCCGAACTGGTCGCGGACGAACTGGACCTGAAGGTGTCACAGAAGTCGAGCCACGGCTCGTCGTATCCGATGGCCGGCGTGCCGCTCGCCGAACTCACGCCGTACCTGAAGGCGCTGGTGGAGCGCGGCTACCGGGTCGCCGTCGCCGACCAGTACGAAACCGACGGCGGCGACCTGCGCCGCCGGGTCGAGCGCGTCGTCTCGCCGGGCACGGTCGTCGACCCGGACGACGCGGACGCCCGCTGGCTCTGCGCCGTCGAGTTCGGCGGCGGCCAGTACGGCGTCGCGTTCGCGGACGTCACCACCGGCCGGTTCCACGCGGCCGCCGTCGACGACGCCGCCGCGGTCCGCGCGGAACTCCACCGGTTCGCCCCCGTCGAAGTCCTGCCCGGGCCGGGCGTCCGCGGCGGCGGCACGGCCGCGAACGGCGACGACCTCATCGCGGCGGTCCGGGACGGCACCGACGCGCGGCTGACGCTGCACGACGCCGAGGCGTTCGCGCCGGGCCGCGCCCGGCACCGCCTCCGCGAGCAGTTCGGGGCGGAGACGCTGGACGCCGTCGGCCTCGACGCGGACGCCGCCGTCGGCGCGGCCGGCGCGGTGCTGCACTACGTCGACGAGACCGGCGCCGGCGTGCTCGCGTCGATGACGCGGCTCGGGACGCTCGACCCGGACGGCCGCGTCTCGCTCGACGCCACGACCCAGCGCAACCTCGAACTGGTCGAGACGATGCAGGGCGGCCGCGACGGCACCCTGCTCGACACCGTCGACCACACCGAAACCGCCGCCGGGTCCCGGCTGCTCCGCGAGTGGATAACGCGGCCGGTCCGCGACCGCGACGAACTCGCGCGGCGGCACGACGCGGTCGAGGCGTTCGCGGCCGCGGCGCTCGCCCGGGACCGCCTGCTCGACGCGCTCGACGGCACCGCTGACCTCGAACGGCTCGCCGCTCGCGCGTCCAGCGGGAGCGCGGGGCCGCGCGACCTCGCCGCCGTCCGCGACGCGCTCGGCCGGCTCCCGGCGCTCGCCTCAGCCATCGACGGTACCGAACTCGCCGATTCCCCGGTCGCGGACGTGCTCGCCCGGCCCGACCAGTCGGCGGCGCGCCGCCTCCACGACGAACTCGACGCGGCGCTCGTCGACGAGCCGCCGGGCAGCGTCGGCGACGGCGGCGTCATCGCCCGCGGCTACGACGACGAACTCGACGAACTCGTCGCCGAGTACGAGGAGGCGAGCGAGTGGCTGGACACGCTCGCAGACCGCGTGAAGCGGCAGTACGGCCTCAGCCACGTCACCGTCGACCGCAACACCACCGACGGCTACTACGTCCAGGTCGGCCGGTCGGTCGCCGACGACGTCCCCGAGCACTTCCGCGAAATCAAGACGCTGAAGAACTCGAAGCGGTTCGTCACCGACGACCTGGAGGAGCGCGAACGCACCGTGCTCCGCCTCGAGGAGTCCCGCGGCGACCGCGAACGGGAACTGGTCGACGACCTCCGCGGCCGCGTCGCCGACGACGCGGAGCTGCTGCAGGACGTCGGCCGCGCGCTCGCCGAACTCGACGCGCTGGCGTCGCTCGCCGAGCACGCCGCCGGCAACGACTGGGTCCGGCCATCGTTCACCGACGGCGACGTCCTCGAAATCGACGCCGGCCGCCACCCGGTCGTCGAGCGCACCACCGACTTCGTCCCGAACGACCTCCGGCTGTCGCGCGACCGCGGCTTCCTCGTCGTCACCGGGCCGAACATGAGCGGGAAGTCGACGTACATGCGGCAGTGCGCCCTGATTTCGCTGCTCGCGCAGGCCGGGAGTTTCGTCCCGGCGGACGCCGCGACGCTGCCGCTCGTCGACGGCATCTACACCCGCGTCGGCGCGCTCGACGAGCTCGCGCAGGGCCGCTCGACGTTCATGGTCGAGATGCAGGAGCTGTCGAACATCCTGCACTCGGCGACGGCGGACTCGCTCGTCATCCTCGACGAGGTGGGGCGCGGCACCGCCACCTACGACGGCATCTCCATCGCGTGGGCCGCCACCGAGTACCTCCACAACGAGGTGCGCGCGAAGACGCTGTTCGCGACCCACTACCACGAACTCACGTCGCTCGCCGAGCACCTCCCGCGGGTCGCGAACGTCCACGTCGCCGTCGACGGCGACCCGGACTCCTCGCGCGCCGACGGGGAAGAATCGGGCGCCGGAGACACTGACCGCGACGCCGACAGCGACGGCGACGACGTCACCTTCCTGCGCCGGGTCCGGGAGGGGCCGACCGACCGGAGTTACGGCGTCCACGTCGCGGACCTCGCCGGCGTCCCGGGGCCGGTCGTCGACCGCGCCGGCGAGGTGCTCGACCGGCTCCGCGCCGAGAAGGCAATCGAGGCCCGCGGCGCCGGCGGCGCCGGAGACGCAGACCACGCGGACGGCGAAGGCGGCGGCACGCGGACGCGGCAGGCCGTCTTCGACCTCTCGGCCGGCGAGTTCGTCGACGCCGACGCGGACGGCGACGCCGCGGCCGGCGACGCTGCGACCCAGACGACGGAGAAGACGGGGACTGCGGAGCGGACGGACGCGGCGGAAACGACGGCGGCGACGGCACCGGAACCGGCTGCCGCGGAGTCCACCGACGGCGGCGACGGCTCGGTCGTCGACCCGGAGGCCGCGGCGGTGCTGGACGCGCTCCGCGACACCGACGTCGCCGAGACGCCGCCGGTGGAGCTGATGGCCAAGGTACAGGAGTGGCAAGAACAGCTGGAGGAGTCGGGCGAGTAGCGGTGCCGCGGCGGGTCAGTCGGTGAGACGGACGTCGCCGAAGATGGCGGCGCCGTCGAGCACCAGGTCCGGGTCGCCGGTCGGCCGGGCGCGCCGCATGTCGCGGACGCTGCCGAACACGGCCGTAGCGTCGGTGACGACGACCCAGTCCTCCGGGACGACGACTTCGGCGTCGCCGAAGACGGCGACGGCTTCGACGGCGGCCGGCGTCGGGATGTCGAGGCCGCGGAGGTCGAGCCGGGCGTCCTCGAAGACGGCGGTGACGCTGCTCGCGTCGCCGACGCGCCCGCCGGTGCCGACGACGACGTCCGAGCCGAAGCCCCGGCCGTGCCGGCGTCCCCGCAGCAGCGACGCGCCGAACAGCACGAGCAGGAGCGGCCAGAGCTGGCGGGCCTGCCCGCCGGTCAGCACGTCGAACTCGACGAGCAGCCAGCCCGCACCGACCAGCAGGGCCGCCCCGGGCCAGAACAGGTGTTCGGCGCGCTCGCTCACCAGCCGGTAGCCGCCGTACACGACGAGCGCCGCGGCGAGGAACACGTCGAAGCCGTCGACGGCGACCAGCCCGGTGGTGTCCGCGAGCAGCAGCACGCCGAGCGCGACGACGAGGCCGCCGAGAATCCGGTGCGTTCGCGGCCGCCGGGCCGCCGTGACCGCCGATGTGTCCGAGGATGTATCTGTCATGGTGTGCTCCGCGTGAGCCCCGCTGAGCGGCTCACACACGTCTACTGACGCTCCCTCAGGGCTTAAACTGCGCCGTGATGGGTGCTCGCACGCTGCCGGCCACCGGCCGAGATTCTGTGGCGGCTCGAACCGCTCGGCGTCAGTGGGCGGCGCCGCCGAGGAACAGCGTCCGCACGACGACGAACACGCCGACGAGGAAGTAGACGCCGATGAGCATCGCCATCACGGTGGTCTCCGACAGCCGGTTGTTGAGGTAGGCGCCGGCCTGCCCGCCGAACAGGCAGCCGGTGGCGACGAAGATGCCGACGCCGAACGGGACCGTGAAGCCTTCGCCGGTGACGGAGGGCGCGAACCGGAGGAGCGCGACGTTCGACAGCAGCGCGGCGACGATGGTGACGTGCAGCACCAGCGCGCTCGTCCCGGTGGACAGCTTGAGCGGGACGCGGCGGCGGAGCGCCAGCATCGACTGGGTCAGTTCGCCGACCGCGATGCCGACGAGGCCGGCGAGCGTCCCGCCGAGCAGCGTGACGAGGAAGTCGGGGAGTTCGAGGTGGAACTCGGTCGGCTCGTCGCCGTCGCCCATCACCGCGTTCCCCGTCGGGCGTTCGTCGGGCGAGGCGGCCGCGCCCCCCATGTGCGCGCTCGGCGGGGTCTCCTCGGCGCTGTGCGTGTCGGTCATGACGCGGGTCCGCGGCTCGTACTCGTCTTCGAGCACGGCGAGCAGCGGGAGTTCGGGCTTCTCGGCGACCGTGTCGACGAGCGATGGGCCGTGTTCGTGCGCCTCGTACAGCACGACCGCGAGCACGACGAGCAGCACTCCGAACCCGACCATCAGGACGTCGCCGGGGACGAAGTACGAGCCGGCGCGGGCGACGACGGCGACCGGCACCGTGACCGCCAGCAGCTTCGCGGCGATGTTGAAGTCGATCTGGTGGCGGTACCAGTACGCCAGCACCGACGACGAGTAGCCGAACAGTTCGACGAACAGCGCCAGGCCGATGGCGGCGTTGATTTCGAGGGCCGGGAACCCGGGGACGAGCGCCGGGAACACGAACAGGAACGCGGGCGTGAACAGCACCGCAGCCTCCATCGCGAACGTGTTCACGGTCGTCGCGATGACGAAGCCGAGCAGGACGAGCGTGAGCAGTCCGACGGGCGGAATGCCGGTGCCGAACATCAGTGAACGCCTCCGCACGCGCTGGTGCCTGGGCCGGTCGCTGCCGAGTCGGCGTCGACGGGTGGGGTCCGGGTCACTGTTGGTGCCCGTCTTGGGTGGCCTGTGACAGATAAATCCTGCCGGAGCGACGCGCTGTGACATAATTTGTCACATGTACTCCTTCAACGCCGCTGCTTCCGCCGCCGGTGAGCACGGGATTGATACGCGCCGGCCGCCACACCTCCGTCAATGCCCGACGAGATCCGTGCGCTCGACGACCGCACCGTCCGCGAAATCGCGGCGGGCGAGGTCGTCGAACGCCCCGCGTCCGTCGTGAAGGAGCTCGTCGAGAACGCGCTCGACGCCGGCGCGTCCCGCGTCGCCGTCGCGGTCGACCGCGGCGGCATCGACGGCGTCCGCGTCCGCGACGACGGCCGCGGCATGCCACCCGAACAGCTCCCGAAGGCCGTCGCGAAACACGCCACCAGCAAGCTCGACGGCATCGACGACCTGGACGCCGGCGTCGGCACGCTCGGCTTCCGCGGCGAGGCGCTGCACACCGTCGGCGCCGTCTCCGAACTCACGGTGCGCTCCCGCCCCGCGGACGCCGACGCCGGCGCGGAACTCACGGTGACCCACGGCGACGTCGGCGACGTCGAGCCCGCGGGCTGCCCGACCGGCACCGTCGTCGAGGTCCGCGACCTGTTCGGCGAGACGCCGGCGCGCCGCAAGTTCCTGAAGTCGCCGGCGACGGAGTTCTCCCGCATCAACGGCGTCGTCTCGGCGTACGCGCTCGCGAACCCGGGCGTCGCCGTTTCGCTGGAGCACGACGGCCGCGAGGTGTTCGCGTCGAACGGCGACGGCGACCGCCGCTCCGCCGTGCTCGCCGTCTACGGCCGCGAAGTCGCCGAATCCATGGTCGACGTCGACGCCACCACCGAATCGCTCGGCGTGGACAGCGCCCGCGACGGCGACGTCGCCGTCACCGGACTGACGTCGCACCCGGAGACGACCCGGGCGGGCCGGGAGTACCTGACGACGTTCGTGAACGGCCGGTGGGTCCGTGACGCCGGGCTGCGCTCGGCGGTCGTCGACGCCTACGGCGGCCAGCTCGCCCCGGACCGCTACCCGTTCGCGGTGCTGTTCGTCGACGTGCCGCCCGCAGCAGTCGACGTGAACGTCCACCCGCGGAAGACCGAGGTGCGGTTCGACGACGACGCCGCGGTCGCCGAGACGGTCGAGGCGGCCGTCCGCGAGGCGCTGCTGACGCACGGGCTGATTCGCCGCTCGGCGCCCCGCGGCCGCTCCGCGCCGGACGAGGCCACCGTCGACCCCGAAGTCGTCGGCGGCGCAGGACACGGCGACTCGACGGAGAACGCTGCGGAGACGGACGACGGCGCGGGAGCCGACTCCGAGGCTGCGGCGGCGTCCGACACGACGCGCTCGGTGCTTGACGCCTGGGGCGACTCGGCGGCCGACGACGGCGACGAGGACGCCGAAATCGACGGCGACGCCGACGAAAGCGACGCCGACGGGGTCGACTCCGGCGGGGTCGACGCTGGCGAACACGACGCTGACGGAACCGACGACGACGACCCGGCTGACTCGGCCGCCGGCGGAACCGGACCGGCTGGCTCGGCAGTCGACGCCGCCGGTCACGAATCGGTCGGCGACAGCGGCGCCGACACCGCCGAACCGGACCGGCCGACGGACCACCCGCCGCGGCAGCCGAGCCACGACGACGCGTGGACTGACAGGCCGTCGCCGCGCGGCTGGCAGTCCCCCGACGCGGACGCCGGAGACGCCGCGGAAACTGCAGGCGCTACTGAGGCTGCGGACGCCGGGAACGCCGCAGACGCCGCAGACGCCGCGGACGCCGACTCAGCCGCCGGCGGTTCCGAGCCCGCCGCGAACGAGGGCGGCGCCGGCGCCGAGCGGAACTGGGGCGCGCCGACGCAGGCGACGCTCGGCGGCGGCACGACGGACGAGCGAACGCAGTACGAGTCGCTGCCGTCGATGCGCGTGCTCGGTCAGTACGACGACACCTACCTCGTCTGCGAGACGGACGAGGGGCTGGTGCTGGTCGACCAGCACGCGGCCGACGAGCGCGTGAACTACGAGCGGCTCCGGGCGGCGGCGCGGGAGTCGTCGCCGTCGCAGACGCTCGCGTCGCCCGTGACGGTCGCGTTGACGGCGCGGGAGGCCGAACTGTTCGAGACGTTCCGCGACGCGCTCGTCGAACTCGGCTTCCGCGCCGAGCGCGCCGACCCGGCTGGCAACGCGGACGGCAACGCGGACGGCGACGCCGACGGCGGCCGCGGCGAGGGGCGGAGCGGTGACGGCGCCGCCGACCGCGCGGTCGAAGTCACGGCGGTGCCGGCCGTGTTCGACGCGACGCTCGACCCGGCGCTGCTCCGCGACGTGCTCGGCGCGTTCGCGGCGGACGTCGACGCCGGCGACCGCACCGTCGCGGAGGTGGCGGACGCGCTGCTCGCCGACCTCGCGTGCTACCCGTCCGTCACCGGGAACACGTCGCTGACGGAGGGCTCCGTCGCGGACCTGCTCGACGCGCTCGACGACTGCGAGAACCCGTACGCCTGCCCGCACGGCCGCCCCGTCGTCGTCGCGTTCGGCCGCGACGAAATCGAAGACCGGTTCGAGCGCGACTACCCCGGCCACGCCGGGCGGCGCGCCGAGTGACTCCATTCTTTTCGTTTCGACACCTCGGAACTTTCGAACGAACCGTTGGATTTTACCGCCTGCGGCCCCAGACTCCCTGCTGAGCCGCGGACGGGGGGCGACGGCCTCGTCCGCGGCGGCTCGAACCGACCGAGGTGAGACTGATGAACGGACTCATCGTCACCACCGACGGTTTCGAGGACAGCGAGTTCAGCTACCCGTACTACCGCCTCCGCGAGGAGGGGTTCGACGTACAGGTCGCGACGCCGGACGGCGACGCGGCCGAGGGCGAACACGGCTACGAGTTCGACGCCGACATCGACCTCTCGGCGCGGGACCCCGACGCGCTCGCCGAGGAGTTCGACCTGCTCGTCGTCCCCGGCGGCCGCGCGCCCGAACGACTCCGGACCGAGTCGCCGCGCGCCGCCGACGTCGTCGCCGCCTTCGACGAGCGCGAAAAGCCCGTCGGCGCCATCTGTCACGGCGCCCAGTTGCTCATCAGCGCCGACGCCATCGACGGCCGCGACGTCACCGGCTACTGGACGCTCGAAGTCGACGTCGAGAACGCCGGCGCGACCTACGTCGACGAGCCGGTCGTCACCGACGGCAACCTCGTCACCTCGCGGGTGCCGGACGACCTCCCGGCGTTCACGCGCGCCCTGTTCGAGCGGGCCGAACCCGACGCCGACGCCGCAGAGCGCGCGACCGCCGACTGAGCCGGCACTGAACCGCAGTCGCGCACGGCCGCACTCCGCCGCGAGGTGGCACACCGGACGGCCCCGTCGGTGTCCGCGTCGCCGCCGGCGTTCGGCGGGCCGTTCGGCGCCGGCGGCTTCCCCCGCGTTTCTTGTACGGCGCCGGCGACCCACGCACCATGACCGACATCGCGACGTTCGGGGAGACGATGCTCCGGCTCTCCCCGCCCGAGGGGACCCGGCTGGAGACCGCCCGCGAACTCGACGCCCGCATCGGCGGCGCCGAGAGCAACGTCGCCGTCGCGGCCGCCTCGCTCGGCCTCGACGCGGCGTGGCTGTCGAAGCTTCCGGACTCGCCGCTCGGCCGCCGCGTCACCCGCGACCTCCACAGCCACGGCGTCACCACCGACGTCGCGTGGGACGACGCCGACGACGCACGGCTCGGCACGTACTACCTCGAACAGGGCGGCGAACCGCGCGGCACCGACGTCGTCTACGACCGCGCCGACGCCGCCATCACCACCGTCTCAGCCGACGAACTCCCGTCGGCGTCGCTCGCCGACGCGGACTACTTCTACACCAGCGGCATCACGCCGGCGCTGTCCGACGCCGCCGAGGACGCGACCGCCGACCTGCTCGACGCCGCCCGGTCCGCCGGCGCGACGACGGCGATGGACCTGAACTACCGGTCGAAGCTGTGGACCCCCGACGAGGCCGCGGCGGCCTGCGAACGGCTGTTCCCGTCCGTCGACGTGCTCGTCGTCGCCGAACGCGACGCCGCCGAGGTGCTCGACCGCGACGGCGACGCCGTCGAGGTCGCACACGGACTCGCGACCGACCACGGCTTCGAGACGGTCGTCCTCACCCGCGGCGCCCGCGGCGCGCTCGCGCTGCACGCCGGCGAAGTCCACGAACAGCCCGCATACGACGCCGACACGCTCGACCCGATCGGCACCGGCGACGCCTTCGTCGGCGGCTTCCTCGCGAAGCGCTGCCGCGGCGGCACCGTCCCGGAGTCGCTCGAGTGGGGCGCCGCGACCGCCGCGCTGAAGCGGACGCTGAGCGGCGACCTCGTCGTCGTCACCCCCGAGGAAGTCGAGGCGGTCGTCAGCGAGCGCGCCGGCGGCATCTCCCGGTAGCCCGGACCGACCGCTGCCCGCGCGCCGACCGCGAAAAGCAGCCGCCTGGACTCACTCACGCTCGACGTGGTTCTGCGCGGTCGCGTACGCCTCCCTGACCGCCGTGAACGCCTCGCGGCTCCCGCCCTGGTCCGGGTGGACCTCCTTCACCTTCTCGCGGTAGGCGCGCTCGACCGCGTCGCCGTCGGCCGTCGACGGAAGCCCGAGCGTCTCGAACGCCGACCGCACCGGGTCCGTCGCCTCCGGCGGGCCGAGGTGGACGTCCGGGACGTCGAACGGCAGCCGACGGCCGAGCTGGTGGCCCGGCATCTCGTGTTCACACAGCACGACGGATAGCGCGCCGTCGCGGTCGGCGTTCCTGAGCCGGAAGTACGCCTGCGCGTCGAACGTGATGGCGACGTCGCGGTCGGGGAGGTAGAAGGCGACCTCGTGGCCGTCGAGGTCGTACCGCTCGACGTACCGCTCGTCGATGCGGCGGAGGTAGTCGCGAATCTCGGCGCGGCGCCGCGTCGACCCGTCGCCGCACGTCGCGGACGCGGCCGCCGGCCCCGGCAGCCAGCGCACCGCGGCCGCGAAGACGACGGCGAGGGCGACCGACGCCGCGACGCCGAGGCCGACGCCGTCGACCAGCCACCGCGGCGTCGTCGCCAGCCACTGCTCGAACACGGTCGTCGTTGGCGGCAGCGGGGCTTGAATCCCTCGCCGCCGGCGACGTTCTAGCGACTGACGGAGCGGCCGCTCCGCGGGAAGCGGCGGGCCGAAGAAGGCGGTTGGCGCGTCGCCGCCGTCAGATCATCCCTTCCGCCTTCAGCCCCTCGATGACGTCGTCGACGAGGCTCTCGGCGTCCTCGTACGGGAACTCCTGGTGGGAGCCGAGCTTCGCCGCCATCTCCATCGCCGTGAACGACGTGTCGCCGGCCTCGAACTTCGTGCCGGGGCCGTTCGGCAGCGCCGGCACGAGGTCCATCTGGTTCGACACCGGGAAGTCGGCGCCGCCGAACGCGTCCATCAGCTGCGAGCGAAGCTCGGCTTCCACGTCTTCGTCTGTCATACCCGGTACGCCGGCCGAGACCCGCAAAAGCGTTCCGGAACAACACCAAACTCGGTGTGAGTTGTCGGTCGGACGGACGGCGCGACGTCGCGTCCGCGCTCCGGTCGTGTCGACGCCGACGCGGACGCACCGAGCCGGCGAACGGGACCGGAACGCCGGGGTTTCTTCTCCGCGGCGACGGACGGGCCGGTATGGTACGCGAACTCGACTTCGACTTCCACCTGCTGCGCGAACTGACAGAGGAGAGCGGCGTCCCCGGCTACGAGGGCCGCATCCGCGACCTCGTCCGCCGCGAGTTCGCCGACCACACCGACGAGGTGCGGACGGACGCGATGGGGAACGTCGTCGGCACCGTCGAGGGCGACTCGGACTACTCGGTCGCCGTCGCCGCGCACATGGACGAAATCGGCTTCATGGTGAAACACGTCACCGACGACGGCTTCCTGAAAGTCGACGCGCTCGGCGGCTGGGACGCCCGCGTCCTCCGCGCCCAGCGCGTCCGCGTCCACGCCGAAAACGGCGACCTCACCGGCGTCATCGGCTCGCTGCCGCCGCACACGCTCAGCGACGAGGAGCGCGAATCCGCCGAGGAGGTCGAAGACGTCGTCATCGACGTCGGCCGCGACGCCGAGGCGGTCGAGGAACTCGTCTCCGTCGGCGACCTCGTCACGATGGAGCAGACGACGGTGCAGATGGGCGACGCCGTCACCGGGAAGGCGCTCGACGACCGCGTCTGCCTGTTCGCGATGCTCGAAGCCGCAAAGCAGGTCGTCGACCCCGACGTCACCGTCCACTTCTGCGCCACCGTCCAGGAGGAGGTCGGCCTCCGCGGCGCGGAGGCGCTCGGCGTCGACATCGACCCGGACCTCGCCGTCGCGCTCGACGTCACCGTCGCCAGCGACGTCCCCGGCGTCGACGACGACAAGCAGGTGACGCGGCTCGGCGACGGCACCGCCATCAAACTCAAAGACTCGTCGGTCATCACGAACCCGAAGGTCCACCGCCGCATCCGCGACGTCGCCGAGGAGCACGACATCGACCACCAGCTCGAAGTGCTGCCCGCCGGCGGCACCGACACCGCCGGCTTCCAGAACTCCAACGGCGCGAAGCCCGTCGGCGCCATCTCGATTCCGACGCGGTACCTCCACACCGTCACCGAGACCGCGAACGTCGACGACGTCGCCGCCACCATCGACCTCCTCGCCGCCTTCCTCGAATCCGAAACCGGCGAGAACGACTACACGCTGTAGGCGGCCAGAGCAGGCCGGGTCGGCGGCGGCGATTCGCTCCGCGCGCCGAACCGCGGTCGGCCTGAACCGACGGATTCACTTTGGGGAGGCGCGAACCCGGAGACATGAGCGAGCGAACGAGCCGCCGGAACTTCATCCGGGGGGCGGCCGGTGCAGTGGCGCTGGGCGCCGGCGCGGGAACGGCGGCTGCACAGGAAGGGACCGGAACGAGCAGCGGCGGATCGGGCGGCGGCACCGCGACCGTCGCCGTCGGCCCGAACGGCGACTTCGTGTTCAAGCCGGGGACCGACAAGCCGCTGTACATCACGCCCGGAACCACCGTGAAGTTCGTCTGGGAGTCCGACAATCACAACGTCGTCGTCGAGAGTCAGCCGTCCGGAGCGAACTGGGAGGGGACGCCCGGCGGCGAGTCGAAGACGTACAACACCGGCTACACGTACACCCACACGTTCGACACGCTCGGCACGTACCAGTACTACTGCAGCCCGCACCGCGCGCAGGGCATGACAGGCACCATCGAGGTCGTCGAGTCCACGCCGACGCCGACGCCGGTGCCGCAGGGGCCGCCAGAGGTGCCCGACTCCGCCAAGAGCCTCGGCATCGCGTCGTTCATCGCGATGTGTGCGACGCTCGGACTGGCGTTCATCTTCACGAAGTACGGCGGCGACTACGAACCGCCCGAGGAGTAGCCGCACCGCCGCGTCAGCCCGACTCCTCGTCCGCCGTCCGTTCGCGTCTTCCTCTCCCGTTCCGTCTCCGCTTTCCGCCGCAGCGTCGCGGCTCAGAACAGCCCGTAACTGTCGACGAGGTCGCGGTACAGCGTCACGTACTCGTCGAGGATTTCGTCGTGGTCGAAGCCGGCGAACCCCTCGTCGACCTGTTTCGTCGGGAGGTCGCCTGCGGCGACGATTTCGTCGGCGAGCTCCTGCGGGCTGGTGACGCGTCGGCCGCGGTCGAGCCCCTCGACGAGTTCGTGCGCCGACGACCCGGCCTGGTACTCGACGATGCCGACGCAGCCGCACGCGAGCGCCCACAGCAGCTCCGTCGCGAACGGCTCGTACGTCGCGGTCTGCGCGAACGCGTGCGCGCCCTTGAGCACCGGGACGAACTCCGCGGGCGGCAGTTCGCCGAGGAACGTCACGCGGTCGTCGATGCGGAGGTCGCGGGCGGTCTGTTCGGCGGCGTCGCGCGCCGGGCCGTCGCCGACCACGGCGGCCGACCAGTCGCGGTCGCGGAGTTCCGCGAGCGCCAGCAGGAACGTCTCGACGTTCGCGTGCTCGTCCAGCCGGCGCGCCCACACCGCGTCGAACCGGTCGTCGACCGCGGCGTCACGCACCAGGTCGAAGTCGATGCTCTCGGGGACGACGACGACGTCGTCGCCGCTGGCGCCGTGCTCGCGCACCTCGGTTTTCACGGTCTCAGACGGCGTCGTCACGGCGTCCGGCTTCCGCGCCGCCTTCCGGTAGCGCTTCTCTGAGCCGAACGCCTCGTCGGTCTCCCACCAGTCGACGACGACCGGGACGCGCAGCAGCCGCGCCGCGGTTTTCGCGGTCGTCGCGTGGCTCGGCGGGACGTTGACGGCGTGGACGACGTCGGGCTTCGCGGCCCGGAGCCGGAACGGCAGTTTCGCGCGGAACGTCTCCGTCGCCGGCGCCTGCGTCACCGCGAGATACCGGATGCCGTCGCGTTCGAACTCCGGAATCGCGGTGCCGCCCCACCACTGCGCACACAGCCACGTCACCTTGTGGCCGCGCGCCGCGAGGTGCTTCGCGACCCGTTCGGCGCGCCGCACCGCCGGCGTGTCACGGTGGTCGGACGTGAACATCGAGACGAACGCGACACGCATCTCTACGCCGACGTTGACTCCGCTCTACAAAAAGCCGGGTGATACTCGCGGCCGCCCTCGGCGCCGTCGACCGCGAACCGCCCCCGGCGGCACCGCTCGGCCGACCCGAACGCTTTCCGCCCGGCCGCGGGTACACCGAACCGAATGACCTCCGACGGCTACGACATCGAGCGGTACCTGAACGTCCGGTCGGCCCACTCGCTGGACTTCGCGCCGGACGGCACGCTGGCGTTCCTGCTGGACACGACCGGGACGCCGCAGGTGTGGACGGTGGACGAACCCGGCGGCTGGCCCGAACAGCACACCTTCTTCGACGAGCGCGTCACGTTCGTCGACTGGTCGCCCGAGCGCCGCGAACTCGCGTTCGGGATGGACGAGGGCGGCAACGAGCGCCAGCAGCTCTACCGGCTCACGCCGTCGACGGGCCGCATCACGGAGTGGACCGCGACGCCGGACGCCAAGCACCGCTGGGGCGGCTGGACGAGCGACGGCGACCGGTTCGCGTTCGCGTCGAACCGCCGCGACGAGTCGGTGTTCGACCTGTACGTGCAGGGCCGCGACGAGACCGGCGACGACGCCGAACTCGTCCACGAGGGCGACGGCTGGCTGTCGCTCGCCGGCTGGTCTCCCGGCGACGACCGGCTGCTCGTCCACGAGGCGCACGCCAGCTTCGACCACGACCTGTACGTCTTCCACGTCGACGACGGCGAACTCGAACACCTCACCGGCGGCAGCGTCGACACCCGCTTTCAGAGCCCGGAGTGGGGGCCGGACGGCGAGAACGTCTACGTCTGCACCGACGCCGACGCGGACACGCTCCGGCTCGAACGCCTCGACCTCGCGACCGGTGAGCGCGCCGTCGTCGAAACCGGCGGCGACTGGAACCTCGACGGCGTCACCGTCGACGCCGACTCCCGCCGCGTCGTCTACTCGCGGAACGTCGACGGCTACACCGAACTCATGGCCGGCGAATTCACCGCGCCCGGCCGCATCGACCCGTTCGGCGAACCGTCGCTCCCCGGCGGCGTCGCCGGCGGCGTCAGTTTCGGCGCGGACGGCGACCGGTACGCCGTCACCGTCTCCGGGAGCACCGTGAACACGAACGGCTTCGTCGCCGACGTCACGTCCGGCGACGCCGAGCAGTGGACGTTCGCGTCCACCGCCGGCATCCCGCGGGAGAGCTTCGTCGAACCCGAACTCGTCCACTACCCGACGTTCGACGACCGCGACATCCCGGCGTTCTTCACGCTCCCGGACGCCGCGAGCGCCCCGGCGGACCACGACGCCGGCGGCGACGCGGCGGACGACTCCTCGGCGCGCGACTCGACAGAGGACGGCGGCGTCCCGGTCGTCGTCGACATCCACGGCGGCCCGGAGTCCCAGCGCCGCCCGTCGTTCCACCCGGTGAAGCAGTTCCTGGTGAGCCACGGCTACGGCGTGTTCGAGCCGAACGTCCGCGGGTCGTCCGGCTACGGGAAGGCGTACAGCCACCTCGACGACGTCGAAAACCGGATGGACTCGGTCGCGGACGTGAATGCCGGCGTGGAGTGGCTTGACGAGCACCCGGCGGTCGACTCCGACCGCGTCGTCGCGATGGGCGGGAGCTACGGCGGCTTCATGGTGCTCGCCGCGATGACCGAGTACCCAGACCTGTGGGCGGCCGGCGTCGACATCGTCGGCATCGCGAACTTCGTCACGTTCCTCGAAAACACCGGCGACTGGCGCCGCGAACTCCGCGAGGCCGAGTACGGGAGCCTCGAACACGACCGCGAGTTCCTCGAGTCCATCTCGCCCATCAACCACGTCGACGCCATCGACGCGCCGCTGTTCGTGCTCCACGGCGCCAACGACCCGCGCGTCCCGGTCGGCGAGGCCGAACAGATCGTCGAGGAGGCCAGCAAACACGTCCCGACACGGAAGCTCGTCTTCGACGACGAGGGACACGGCTTCTCCAAGCGCGAGAACCGCATCGAGGCGTACCGCGCGGTCGTCGACTTCCTCGACGAGCACGTGTAGCCCGACGCGGGGCGGACGCCTCCCGTCAGCAGCACCGTGTCGCGTGCCACCGAACGCCGCCGCTGCCGAATGGTTTAAGCCCGGACGATTGCTGGATAAACACGATAATGACAGTGCTGGAGGGAGTACGCGTCCTCGTCGTCGCGCCCGACTCGCTGGAGGAGGCGCGGCAGGTCGCGGACGCCCTCGCGGCCGAACTCGGCGTCGACGCCGTGCCGCGCGGCGCGGCGACCGCCGAGGAGTACCTCCGCGAGTTCGGCCCCCTCACGGACTGCGTCGTCGCGCTCTCGGGCGACACCGCGGGGCTCGCCGACTCCGTCACCGAGACGCCGCTGGTCGTCTACGGCGAGGACTTCCCGGAGTCGACCGTCGACAGCGTCGTCTCGCCCGACTGTGGCGTCGACGCGCTCGCCGACCAGGTCGCAGACAGCGTCGGCCGCGCCCGGAAACGCGACCGGCTCACCGAGGCGAACGCGAAGCTCACCGCGCTGAACACGTACACCCGCGAAATCACGGGCTGTGAGACCGTCGAGGAGATCGGCGACGAGATCGTCGCCGCCGTCACCGAGGCGCTCGCCTACGGCCGCTGCGTGCTCGGCTGGGTCGACGGCGACCAGATCGTCCCGTACGGCGACACCCTCCCGAACGAGGAGGAGCACCGCTTCACCGTCGACGACGGCCTCGCGGGCCGCACCTACCGGACCGGGGAGTCGCAGGTCGTCGACGACTACCAGTCCAGCCCCCTGCGGATGCGCGACGACGACTCGATTCGGTCGGTCGTCAGCGTCCCCATCGGCGACCACGGCGTCATCCAGATCACGGCCGGGACGGTCGGCGCGTTCGACGAGCGCGACGCGGAGTTCCTCGAAATCGTCGCCTCCCACGCCGCCGAGGCGTTCTCGCGGCTCCAGCGGGAATCGGAGCTCCGGACGGAACGCGACCGGCTGCACGTCTTCTTCGAGGGGCTGCCGGCGCCGACGGTGTACGTCGAAGCGACCGCCGACCGCGACGCCGCCGGCGGCGCGGACGCCGAGGAGACCACCGACGGCGGCGCGGACGTGACCGGGAGCGGCGCCGGCGACGCGGCGGTCGACGCGGAGCGGAACGGAGGCGCCGCCTGCGAACCGGTGGTCAGCGAAGTCAACGCCGCCTACGAGGCCGCCTTCGGCGACGGCGCGGTCGGCCGGCGCGTCGACGAGGCGTTCCCGACCGCCGTCGAGCGCGCGCTGTTCGGCGACCGGCTCGACGCGACCGAGACGGTCACGGAGTCGGTTCGGCGCGACACGGCCGAGGCGGCGGACGTGGAGTTGACGGTGACGCTCGTGCCGGTGCGGACGCCCGGCGTCGACGCCGCGGCGTTCGGCGTCTACGTCGCGGACGTCACGCTGCCGTGAGACGCGAAAATCGGGTGGCTGCGCGGCGGTGCTGCGCCGAGTCGGCTGCGGCCCGCCGGCTCACTCCGTCTCGACGACGACGGTGTCGGCGTCGCCTCCGGTCTATTCCGAACGTCCGTTAGAGTCAACAGTCCCCGCAGCGAATCCGGTGGTATGAGCACGCAGGAACAGGAGGAGCGGACCATCCGCTGTCTCATCGCGAAGGTCGGGCTCGACGGCCACGACCGCGGCGCACACGTCATCTCGCGGGCGTTCCGCGACGCCGGATTCGAAGTCATTTACTCCGGGCTGCACCGCGCGCCCGACGAAATCGTGCAGGCCGCCGTCCAGGAGGACGTCGACGTCCTCGGCATCTCCATCCTGTCGGGGGCGCACAAGACGCTGGTCCCGAAGGTCGTCTCGGGGCTCAAAGAGTACGACGCCTTCGAGGACACCCTGATTCTGGTCGGCGGCATCATCCCGGACGACGACCGCGAGGAGCTGCTGGAGATGGGCGTCGCCGCCGTGTTCGGCCCGGGGACGCCGATGGAGGAGACGATCGAGTTCGTCCGCGACAACGTCCCCGAACGGGCATGACCGACCGGGACGACGCCGCGGGAGACGGCGCGGCAGACGGCACAGTCGACGGTGCGGCCGGAGGCGACGCAGCGACGGACGGGTCGGGGACCAGCGGGGTAGCGGCGGGGAGCGGCGACGCGAACGCGGCGCTCGTCGACGACCTGCTGGCCGGGAAGCACCGGGCGCTGGCGCGCGTCATCTCGAAGATCGAGGACCGCAGCCCGGGGTACCGCGACATCGTGTCGTCGCTGCACCGCCACACCGGCGACGCGTCGGTGCTCGGCGTCACCGGGTCGCCGGGCGCCGGGAAGTCGACGCTGGTCGACAAGCTCGCGAAGCGGTACCGCGACCGCGGCGAGACGGTCGGCGTCATCGCGGTCGACCCGTCGTCGCCGTACTCCGGCGGCGCCGTCCTCGGCGACCGCATCAGGATGGCGTCGAACGTCGGCGACATGGACGTGTTCGTCCGGTCGATGTCGGCGCGCGGCACGCTCGGCGGCCTCTCCACCGCGACCGCGGACGCCGTGAAGGCGCTCGACGCGTTCGGGAAGGACCGCATCATCATCGAGACGGTCGGCGCCGGCCAGAACGAAGTCGACATCGTCCGGACCGCCGACACGGTCTGCGTGCTCGTCCAGCCCGGCAGCGGCGACGACGTCCAGATGCTGAAAGCCGGCATCCTCGAAATCGGCGACGTGTTCGTCGTCAACAAGGCCGACATGGAGGGCGCAGAGCGCACCGTCGCGGAGCTGGAGGAGATGATTCACATGCGGCAGAACCCCGCGAAGAACCTCGACACCGGTCACCACGGCCCGGTCGACGACGCCGAGATGGACGCGGTCGCCATCGACGGCGCCGACGACGAGGACGGCGAGGCCGCGGAGCCGTGGACGCCGCCGGTCGTCGAAACCGTCGCGACGGGCGGCGAGGGCGTCGACGACCTGCTGGACGCGCTCGCCGACCACCGCGAGTGGCTCGTCGAGACGGACGCGCTCGCCGACAAGGAGCGGACGCGGTACGCCGCCGAAATCCGGCAGCTGCTCCGCTCGGACACCGCCGACCTGCTCGAAGACGAACTCGACGCGCGCGGCGGCGTCGACGAACTCGCCGAACGGGTCCGGAGCCGCGACACCGACCCGTACAGCGTCGCCGCCGACGTCCTCGAACCGCTCCGCGACTGCGTCCGCGACCGCCGCGCCGACCGCGCCGGCAACGACGCCGACGACGACGGGGACAGTCGCGTCGACAGCGACGACGCCTGACTCCGCGGCGGTCGGGCCCGCGGCGTCGAAGGGCCGCCACGCGAACTAAGTTCTCGGCGACCGAACTCGGCACCATGAGTCTCGGTTCTGCGCTCCGAACAGTCGGGAAGTACGCGGCGCTCGGCGTCGCGGGCGCGGTCGGCACCGCGGCGGCGACGTCCGCGCTCCGCGCGAAGGCGGGCGAACTCGAGCCGGCGCTGGACGGGACGCAGCACGCCTACCGGTGGCGCGGCATGGACGTCGCGTACACGGAGGCGGGCGACGACGCCGACGAGACGCTGGTGTTGGTCCACGGCGTCAACGCCGCGGCGTCGTCGGGCGAGTGGCGCGCCGTCTTCGACCGCCTCGCCGAGGAGTTCCACGTCGTCGCGCCGGACCTCCCCGGGTTCGGCTGCTCGGACCGGCCGGCGCTGCGCTACTCCGCGGCGCTGTACGAGGACTTCGTCGCGGACTTCCTCGGCGAGTACGAGTCGCCGCGCGTCGTCGTGTCGTCGCTCACCGGCGCGTACGTCGCCGCCGCGGCGAGCGACGCCGCGGACGACCCCGAGTCCGACCTGGACGTCGCCGACCTGTCGCTGGTCTGCCCGACCGCGGTCGCGGGGCCGGAGCCGCCGAAGACGTGGCTGCGCGAACTGCTCCGGTCGCCCGTCGTCGGCGACGCCGCGTTCTCGCTGCTCGCGAGCAAGCCGTCGATTCGGTACTTCAACGAGGACCACGGCTACTGGAACCCCGAGCGCGTCGGCGAGCAGTGGGTTGACTACGAGTGGCGGACGGCCCACCAGCCGAACGCCCGGTTCGCGCCGGCGTCGTTCGTCTCCGGCCACCTGAACAGCGACGTCGACCTCGGCGACGCGCTCGCCGGCCTCGACTGCCCCGTGACGCTGCTGTGGGGCCGGGAGGCCGACCTCCCGCCGCTCGCCGACGGCCGCGACCTCGCGGCGGCCGCCGACGCGGAACTGGTCGTGTTCGACGAGGCGATGCTGCTCCCCCACGTCGAGTTCCCCGCGCAGTTCGCCGCCGTCGTCGCCGACGAGGTAGACGCCGGCGGCGACGAGGCGGACGCGGAAGGCGGCGACGAAACGACCGTCACGGTCGAACGCGACGGTGACGACGGCGACGACGGCGACGCCGCCGGCGACGCAGACGCCTGATCCGCGGGAACCGGCCGGAGTCGGCTACGCCGGCCGGAAGACGACGAGCGCTCGTCCGGAGCCGTCGTGGTCGGTGGCGTCGACCGTGACCCGCTGGCCGATTTCGACGTCGGCGGCGTCGACGCCGCGGACGACGCCGGTGAGCCGAACCGGGCCGAACTCGACGACGGCGGTGACGTACGGGACGTCGTCGGCGAACGCCGGCGCCGCGACGTGCTGTTCGGTGAACGTCTCGACCGCGCCGGTTTCGGGGAGGTCGCGCTCCGTCAGGTCGTCGCTGCCGCACTCCGGGCAGACGCGCCGCGGCGGCAGCGACCCGTGGCCGTCGGGGCACGCGAGGTAGTAGCCGCCGTCGCCGAGCGACGCCACCCACTCGTCGTAGCCGGTGTCCGTCGGCGGCGCCGCGTCGCCGCTCATTCCGCCACCTCCAGGACGTGAACGACCGCGGAGGCGACGGTGCCGCCGGCGTTGTGCGTCACGCCGACCTCCGCGTCCGCGACGGCGTCGCTGTTCGGGTGGTCGCCGCGGAGCAGCCGCGTCAGCTCCGCGAGCTGGGAGCCGCCGGTGGCGCCGACCGGGTGCCCTTTCGCCTTGAGGCCGCCCGAGAGGTTCACCGGCAGGTCGCCGTCGCGGGTCGTCTCGCCGCGCCGCGCCGCGCCGACGCCGTCGCCGGGGTCGTAGAAGCCGAGCGCCTCCAGCGCCAGCACCTCCGCGATGGTGAAACAGTCGTGGACCTCCGCGACGTCGACGTCGTCTGCGTCGACGCCGGCGTCCGCGTACGCCTCTGTGGCCGCGTCCGCCGCCGCCGGCGTCTGCGCCATGTCGTCGCGGTCCTGCAGCGCGGCGCGGTCGCCGCCCTGACCGGTGCCGGTGACCGCGACCGGCGCGTCAACGTCGTTCGCGGCGGCGTACTCCTCGGACACCAGCACGAGCGCCGACGCGCCGTCCGTAATCGGGCAGGCGTCGAGGAGGTGCAGCGGCGACGCGACCGGCGGGGAGTCGAGCGCGTCCTCGACGGTGATTTCGCGCTGGTACTGCGCGTACTCGTTCGGCACCGCGTTCGCGTGGTTCTTCACGGCGATGGCGGCGAGGTCCTCGCGGCTCCCGCCGTACTGCTCGAAGTAGCGGCGCGCCATCAGCGCGTACGCGCCGGGGAACGTCACGCCGGCGCGCACCTCGAACAGTTCGTCGGCGGCGACCGCGAGCGACTCCGTCACCTCCGGCGTCGACAGGTTCGTCATCCGCTCCATGCCGCCGGCGAGCAGCACGTCGGCCTCGCCCGACCGGATGGCGCGGACCGCCTCGCGGACGGCGACGCCCGCGGAGGCGCACGCCTCCTCGTACCGCGTCCCGGCGCACTGCAGCCCCGCGGCCTCCGCCATCAGCGGCGCCTGGTGCCCCTGCCGCTCCGCGAGCGCCCCCATGAAGTTCCCGTAGTTCAGGTGTTCGACGTCCGTCCGAGGGACTTCTGCGTCGTCGAGCGCGGCGAGGGCCGCCTCAGCGAACAGGTCGCGGCCGGTCCGGCCGTCGTGTTCGCCGAACGGCGTCAGTCCCACGCCGGCGACGCGGACTCCAGTCATGGCTACGTCTGGAGCCGCGTCGGTGAAAATGCTGCCGGAGAACCAAGCGGGAGCGAGCGCGGCGCGTCGGGCGACGCCGGGCGACGCGGGGCCGCGCCGGGCGGCGAACGCGTCGCTGGCGGGGTCGAAGTCCGGCCGAAAATCGGCTGTCGTCGTCGCGTCCGCGGTTCAGCCGAGGAGCAGTTCCTCGCCGCGTTCGACGACGATGCGGCACGGCGGCGACAGCTTGTTGTACGCGCGGCGGAACGCCTCCTTCGCGACGTCGGCGTCCGCGACGTCGACGTACGCGGTGAAGATGGCGTCTTCGGCCTGCATCCGGGCGGCGGTGCCGACCGGCTTCCCGAACGCCTGCCGCATACCGTCGGAGACGCGGTCGGCGCCGGCGCCGGTCGCCTGCTTGTTCTCCCGGAGCACCTGGTGGGGGAACTTCCGGAGGATCATCTTGTACTCGCCCTCGCCGAGCTCCTTGATGAGGTGGCGGTTCGCGGACAGGCGCGCGGATTCGAGCGCGCCGTGGCGGAGCTGGACGGACTCCTCGGTGCGCAGCGAAATCTGGACCGGGTAGTCGTCGGCGTCCGCCTGCAGGTCGCCCATGTTGTGCTGTGCGATCTTGGAGCCCGGAATCCCCGTGATGTACTCCCGTCGCGTGTACGACGGCTTTTCGATGTTCCGGTACATCGAGGCAGGTTTGTCTGACATGGTTACTTAGCGAGAACGACGGCGGTGGCGCGAATAAAGCCTACGTTTTACTCGCCGGTTCCGCCCGGTTCGCCGCCCGGAGCGGCCGGGGACTCCGCTCCGCCCCGCCCGCTCGGCGGTTCGCTGGGCGGCTCGGCGGCGACGTGGTCCAGCTGCTCGTCCGCGAGCAGTTCCGCCGCCCGGCCGGTCACGGACGGCGCGACCAGCACGCCGCGAACCGTCGTTCCGTCCGGCTCCTCGCGGCCGACGGCGCTGACGTACCGCGACAGCTGCCCGACCGCGTCCGGGCCGACCCGACGCCGCTTCAGCTCCACCACGACCGGGTTGCCGTCGGCGTCGCGGCCGAACACGTCCACCGGGCCGGCGTCCGTCTCCCGCTCGGTTTCGAGCGGCTCGAACCCCGGCTCCACCAGCGACGGCTCGTCGAGGACGCGGGCTTTCAGGTCCGCCTCCGTGCCGGCGACGTCGACGGCGCGGCCGCCGGTCACGTCGTACGCGGCGACGTGCTGGACGTCCGAGAACCGGACGTCGAGCGTCTCGTCGGGGGTGGTTCGGACGCTCCGCACGCGGAGCCGGCCGTCGCGGACCGCGGCGCGGTGCTCACAGCCCGGCGGCTGCCAGTTCACCGGCTTCCGCCCCTCGTCGGTGTGGACCAGCGCGGTCCCGTCCGGCTTCAGGACGACGAGCCGCGCGCCGGCGCCGAGCGACGAGGCGGCGCGGCCCTCGTAGTCGACGGTGCAGACCCCGAACACCGAGACGAGGTCGCCGCGGTCGAAGGCGGCCTCCAGCTCCCACAGCGTCTCGCGGTGACCCGGGTCGTGCAGCGTCGTCACGTTCACGTCGCCCGGTTCGCGCCGCCGCCGGATAAGCGACGCGCCGGACGAATCCGGGACACCTCCAGAACCCCGTGAGGACATCGGCCTTGACGACCCCGGGCGCCGCTGCTGGAGAGGTCAGTTCACCGAAAACGGACGCAGCCGGCAGCCGCGGCACAGCCGTCGTGTCTGTCCGGTTACGCGTCGTCCAGCGGGCGAGTCTCCGCGGCCGTCCGGCTACCGGTTCCGGCCGCTCCGGCTGTTCGCGATGTGCGCCTCCATCGAGAGACTCCGCGCCCCGCGCTGGGGAGCGAGCAGCCGCTCGGTGGCGACGGCGTGCAGTTTGCGGGCGATGCGTTCGATGCGGTCGCGGACGTGGCGTCCGCGGGTCACGAGAGATCCCATGTGAAACATAGTCATAGGGGTAGCGCAATAACGTTGTCGGCGGTGTGCGTCAGAGCGCCACGGCTGTTCGGTGTAGCGTCGAAAGAATGGAATCGTAGTTCAGGCGCCGACGTCGGCGCCGCGTCGCCGGTTTACAGGCGCTCGAGGTTCTTCGCGCGAGGGCCCTTCGGGGCGTCCTCGATCTCGAACTCGACCTCCTGCCCTTCCTCGAGGTCCGGACCGCCGATGTCTTCCATGTGGAAGAACACGTCGTCGTCCGCGTCGTCAGTCTCGATGAAACCGTAGCCGCCAGTGTCGTTGAAGAAGTCGACCTTCCCAGTTGCCATGTCTGTACAAAGTCGGTATTGACGTATAACCCTTCCGGGACACGGCTCGACGCGAGAACCGTTCACAGCCGTCGAGCCGACACCCGCCGCAGTCACGCGGTTTCTGCGTCACACTCGCGTCGACGCGGACCGCTCTGGTTCGCGTCTGACCGGTGCAAGTCGTGCGGCCGATGCACGCCGACCGACCTGCCGGTCGCTGACGCTCCTCGTGACTTCGGTGTTCCCACGTCCAGCCGCTCCGCTGGTCGGTGGTGAAAAGCGTGAAAATGTCGCCGCTCCTAACGGAGCCGCGTAGTTACTGAGAGTGCCTTACAGGCGTTCGAGATTCGTCGCGCGCGGGCCCTTGTCGGCCTGCTCGATATCGAACTCGACTTCCTGCCCTTCCTCGAGGTCCGGACCGCCGATGTCTTCCATGTGGAAGAACACGTCGTCGTCCGCGTCGTCAGTCTCGATGAAGCCGTAACCGCCAGTGTCGTTGAAGAAATCAACGGAACCTTTCGCCATTGCAACTCAACACAGTGGCGGGGGAGGGATAACACTTCCGCGTGACG
Organism: Halobaculum sp. D14; assembly: GCF_051195135.1. Classification (NCBI taxonomy): domain Archaea; kingdom Methanobacteriati; phylum Methanobacteriota; class Halobacteria; order Halobacteriales; family Haloferacaceae; genus Halobaculum; species Halobaculum sp. D14. The sequence continues at coordinate 677,581 of NZ_JBNTKA010000002.1, forward strand.
CCATACCACAACACGAACCCGGACCGAGAATCGGCGAACCCGCCGGAATCGGTGCGGAGCGCCCTCAGAGGATGTCGTCGCGCAGGTGAACCTGACCGTTCCGGACGTCGGTCACCAGCGACTCGTCGAGCGTCTGGTGTTCGTCGTCGGGGTCCCACTCCAGCTCCGCTCGGAGTTCGTCGTGGACGTGGTTCCACTGCGGGTCGACGGTCGCGGTGTCCCCGCGGACGTCGGTGACGACGCCGATGCGCTCGGTTTCGTGGACCACCTGCTTCCCGCGGTCCTCGTCGGTGAGTTGCTCGGTCATACGGTCGGTCGATGTGTCCGGCACCCGGAAAACGCCGATGGCCGTCCGGATCCCGCGGGGCCACAACGGTTAGAACGCCGCTCGCTGTACGACGACACATGCTCGTCGCGTTCGATTTCGACGGAACGCTGTCGGATGCAGAGCTCTCGATGCTCCTCGCCGAAGAGAAAGGGGTCGCCCGCGAGGTCGCGGGCATCGTCACCCGCGCGACGAACGGCGACGTGGACTACGCCGAGAGCCTGCGCGACCGCGCCGACCTGCTCGAAGGGCTCCCGGAGGAGCAGGCGCACGCCGCGTTCAACCGCAGCCGACTCCGCCCCGGAGCCGCCGAGATGCTCTCGGACCTCCGCGACGACGGCCACCACGTCGCCATCATCACCGGCGGCTTCGAACGAGGCGTCCGCGCCGCGCTCGACGACGCCGGCGTCGACGTCGACACGCTCGTCGCGAACCGGCTGCCGACCGAGAACGGCGCGCTGACCGGCGACGTCGAAGGGGAGCTGCTCGACCGCGGTAAGGACGACGTCCTCGAAGAGATCGCCGTCGAACAGGACGTCCCGCTCGCGGAGACCATCGCCGTCGGCGACGGCAGCAGCGACCTCCCGATGCTCCAAACCGCCACGGAAGGCATCGGCTTCCGTCCCGCCCCGATTGTCCGCCAGGAAGCCGACACCGTTCTCGCCTCTATCCAGAACCTCCACCTCCGCCTCGCCGAACACGACATCGCCTGACAGGCCACCACCCTTTCGGCACCGCCCGCGACGTTCAGCCGCCCCACTCTACTGACCCGCTACGCGCCCAGCCAGCGCGCGACGGTTCCGGCGACGAGCACCAGCGCGCCCGTGATGAACGTCCCTGGAACCGGAGTGACGAACAGCAGCGCACCGAACACCAGAACCGCGGTTGAGGTCTTCACGGGAACAGACGAAACGCTCGCTACGGGTATGGCTGGTGGCCACGCACAGGCACTCTCCACGGCCCGGTCGATCCCGCTCCCGGCGAGGTACCATCCGAATCGACGTCTCCGATTCGAGCACGGAAGACGACCTCGCTCCGCTCGGCCGCGACACGTCTACTCAAATCGGGTCGGGGTCGCAGATTCCGGCCGACGGCTCACTCGCTACGCTCGCGCCCGTTTGTCGGCCGGAGAAGTATGCCGCCTCCCCGATTTGAACGGGGGACAGCTCGATCTTCAGTCGAGTGCTCTCCCAGTCTGAGCTAAGGCGGCGCACTTCGAAGAACCCCGGTAAAGGAAAAAAGGATTTCGAAACCGCGGCGCCGTCAGGCGACGTCGCGGCGCTGCTTGAACGTCATCGTTTTCTCGGCGGACTGGACGGTCGTCAGAATCGTAATCCAGCCGTCGTTCTGCTTCACCGAGAACGCCTCGGAGTACGAGAGTTTCACGCGCTGCGTCTCGGTGGTGGACGCCCCGGCCTGGAGTTTGCCGATGGGCTCTTTTCCTTCCCACACCATCGACCCCTGCTTCGTCGTGTTGCCGGCGTAGATGCGCGTGTAGACGGTGACGTCCTGGGCCGTCTCGTTGCGGTTGTTCGTCAGTTCCACGGTGACGTCGCGGCACGTCTGCCCGCACTTGTCTATCGTTTCGACCGTGAAGTAGTACGCCGGGAGCTGCTTCTCGCCGCCGCTTTCGCCGGTGGCCGTGGTGGTGCCGCTGCCGCCGCCTCCGCCGCCGCTGCTGCCGCTCCCCGGTGTCGGCGTCGGCGTCGCGGTCGGGAACTCCTCGATGCTGGACTCCTCGTCGCCGCCGAACGGTCCGACGCCGGCGACGAACGCCGCGGCCGCCCCGCCGGCGACGACCACCAGCGCGACGACCGCCACGGCGCCGAGCCGCTTCACGTTCATGTCGCACTCCCCCCGGTGTGTGCCCTCATCACCGCCTCTTACTTCACAGGGGGAAATAGAACTGGCGCACGAATCAATACGTGGCTGACACGTCGTTTTCGGCTTCACAGACCGGGTGTTTGGATTGTATCTCGTCACCTTCGGCTCTACGGACTCCTCGTCGGCGTTCGTCGCTGTGAGAAATCAGAAGTGGGCTCGGGCGGAGTTGAACCACGGTCGTTCCGCTCGCTGCGGTCGCTCCATTCCCTGCTTCAACTCCGTCTCACCCGCACGATTCAGCGCCCGCTGTCGCTCGTACAGAATCATGGGCTCGGGCGGAGTTGAACCACCGATCTCTTCCTTGTAAGGGAAGCGTCATAACCACTAGACCACGAGCCCGCAGATGATTCGACCGGGTGCTCGCGAATAACGCTTGTCTTTCGTCCCGACACGCTTTCGGTGTGCGAGACCGTTCCTCCGCCGTGAACCGTCTCCGTGCCGCGTCGGCGGTCGTGCTCGTCGCGGTCGGGGCCGCGCTGGTCGTCCCGACGGTGGCGCCGGGGCTGCTCGCCGGCGGCGACTACGAGCGGACGACGGTCGTCGCGTACGACGACAACGGGACGGAGCTCGCGACGGTCCACGTGCGCGTCGCGGACACGTACGCGAAACGGTACACCGGGCTGTCGGACACGGAGACGCTCGCGCGGAACGAAGGGATGCTGTTCGTCCACGACCGCGAAGCCAGACACACCTACGTGATGCGGGACATGGCGTTCCCGCTCGACATCGTCTTCGTCGACGCGAACGGCACCGTCACGACGATTCACCACGCCGAACTCCCGCCGCCGGGAACCTCGGACGGCGAACTGGCGCCGTACCCCGGCCGCGGCAAGTACGTCCTCGAGGTCAGGTACGGCTGGACGAACCGCACCGGCGTCGACGTCGGCGACCGCATCGTCGTCGCCGGCGAGTACTGACGGCCACCGCTCGGCTACGTTCCCGGTGGCGGTGACTGCCGCCTGGGCGACTCCGGGCGGGTCCCGGCAACAGATGCTGCTTCGCAGGCCGTCTCGCTCCGCAGAAGCAGCGTGTTTCGGTTCGAAGCGAACGCTTTAGGGGACGCCGAGGTGTTTCGTCGTATCCATGAGTCATCCCGCTGACGAGGACGACCCGTTCGAGGACGTCCGGGAGAAGACGGACAACCCGATGCGGCGGCTGTTCTCGGAGTACGGCCGCGAGAACGCCTTCCAGTTCGTCGTCGGGTTCGTCGCCAGCGTCTTCGCCCGCGTCCTCGACCTCGCCCCTCCACTCGTGCTCGGTGTCGCCATCGACGCACTGTTCAACCCTGACGGGACGGTTTCGTACGCGCAGGCCGCCGCCAGCTATCTCCCGGTCGTCGGTCCTGCGACGCTCGCCGGCGTCGTCCCGGCGACCCGGGAGGGCCAGTTCTACCTGTCTATCGGCCTCATCTGCGTCGGCTTCTTCGGCGGCGCCGCGTTCCACTGGAGTCGGAACTGGGGGTGGAACTCGTTCGCGCAGAACATCCAGCACGACGTCCGCGTCGACACCTACAACAAGATGCAGCGGCTGAACATGGACTTCTTCGCCGACAAGCAGACCGGCGAGATGATGTCCATCCTGTCGAACGACGTCAACCGGCTCGAACGCTTCTTGAACGACGGGATGAACTCCTTCTTCCGGCTGTCGGTGATGGTCGTCGCCATCGCGGTCATCCTGTTTTCGAAGAACTGGCAGTTGGCGCTCGTCGCGCTGGTGCCGGTGCCGCTCATAATGTTCTTCACCTGGAAGTTCATCGAGACCATCCAGCCGAAGTACGCCGACGTCCGGTCGTCCGTCGGCCAACTGAACTCCCGGCTGGAGAACAACCTCGGCGGCATCTCCGTCATCAAGACGTTCAACACCGAGGACTACGAGTCCGACCGCGTCGACGACGTGTCGATGGACTACTTCGACGCGAACTGGGACGCCATCGGCACCCGAATCAAGTTCTTCCCCGGCCTCCGCGTCATCGCCGGCATCGGCTTCGTCCTGACGTTCTTCGTCGGCGGGCTCTGGGTGCTCCGCGGCGCGGCGCCGGGGCCGCTCACCGGCGACCTCTCCGTCGGCGGCTTCGTCGTGTTCATCACGCTCACCCAGCGGTTCATCTGGCCGATGGCGCAGTTCGGACAGATAATCAACATGTATCAGCGAGCGCGCGCCTCCTCCGCCCGCATCTTCGGGCTGATGGACGAACCGTCGCGCATCGCCGAGGACCCGGACGCCTCCGACCTCGTCGTCGAGGACGGCCGCGTCGTCTACGACGACGTCACCTTCGGCTACGACGCCGACGAGACCATCGTCGAGGACGTCAGCTTCACCGTCGACGGCGGCGAGACGCTCGCGCTCGTCGGCCCGACGGGCGCCGGCAAGTCGACGGTCCTGAAACTGCTGCTCCGCATGTACGACGTCGACGACGGCTCCATCACCATCGACGGCCAGGACCTCCGCGACGTCACCATCCCGAGCCTGCGCCGGCAGGTCGGCTACGTCTCACAGGACACCTTCATGTTCTACGGGACGGTCCGCGACAACATCGCCTACGGGACGTTCGACGCGGACGACGACGCCATCGTCGAAGCGGCGAAGGCCGCGGAGGCGCACGAGTTCATCACGAACCTCCCGGACGGCTACGACACCGAAATCGGCGAGCGCGGCGTGAAACTCTCCGGCGGGCAGCGCCAGCGGCTCTCCATCGCCCGCGCCGTCCTCAAAGACCCGGAAATCCTGATTCTCGACGAGGCCACCTCAGACGTCGACACGGAGACCGAGATGCTGATTCAGCGCAGCCTCGACGACCTCACCGAGAACCGGACCACGTTCGCCATCGCCCACCGGCTCTCGACCATCAAGGACGCCGACCAGATCGTCGTCCTCGAGGACGGCGAAATCGTCGAGCGCGGCGGCCACGAGGAACTCCTCGAAGCGGACGGGCTGTACGCGCACCTCTGGGGCGTGCAGGCCGGCGAAATCGACGAACTCCCCCAGGAGTTCATCGACCGCGCCACGAAGCGCGCCTCCCGCACCTCAACGGAAGCAGGCGACGACTGACGACGCCCACACGGTTCAGGAAGCGGCCCTCCGGTCCCCGAGGGTTCTTCAGCGAAGCCGCGGCCAGCACCCCCGTGCAGTGACTGCGACGGTGCGCCGGGCAGCGGGTGTGCGGCCCGACGGCGCATCTCGGTGCCGAGAGCGGGGCCGCCTGTCAGCCACCCGCCCGAGCCGCGGCCGTCCGGGCCGTCCCGCTGCCTCGCCACAGAGCGGATTTCCCGCCCTTTCAAGTCCGTCTCCGCCGACGGTTCCGTCGATGAGTTCCTTCCGGACGCTCGACGACCTTCCCGCAGAGCAGCGCGTCCTGGTCCGCCTCGACCTCAACTCCCCGGTCGAGGACGGCGCCGTGCAGGACAACCGCCGGTTCTCCCGGCACGCCGAGACCGTCGCAGAACTCGCCGCCGCCGGCCACCGCGTCGCGCTCATGGCGCACCAGGGCCGCCCCGGCCGCGACACGTTCGTCTCGCTGGAGCAGCACGCCGACATCCTCGCCGACCACGCCGGCGTCGACGTCGACTTCGTCGCCGACACGTACGGCGACGACGCGCTCGCCGCCATCCGGTCGCTCGACGCCGGCGACGTGCTGCTGCTCGAAAACACCCGGATGACCGACGACGAACTCCCGGAGAAACCGCCCGAAGCGCACGCCGAGTCCGCGTTCGTGGAGACGCTCGCCCCCGAGTTCGACGCCTACGTCAACGACGCGTACTCCGCGGCACACCGCGAACACGCCTCCATCGTCGGCTTCCCGCTCCGGCTGCCGAGCTACGCCGGCCGCGTCATGGAGGCCGAGTACGAGGCGAACACCGCCATCGCCTCCCGCGAGTTCGACGGCGACGTCACGATGGTCGTCGGCGGCACCAAGGCGACCGACGTCATCGGCGTGATGGAGGCGCTCGACGAGACGGTCGACCAGTTCCTGCTCGGCGGCGTCGCCGGCGAACTGTTCCTCAGAGCCGCCGGCTACCCGGTCGGCTACGACGTCGACACCGACCTGTTCGACGACCAGTGGGAGCGCAACGAGGACACCATCCGCGCCGTCCTGGACGAGCGCCACGACCAGATCCGGCTCGCCTCCGACCTCGCCTACGAGGACGACGGCGACCGGGCCGAAGTCGCCGTCGACGACGTCGACGAGAAACAGCAGGCGTTCCTCGACGTCGGCTCCGACACCGTCGCCGACTACGAACCGGTGATTCACGGGTCGGACGCCGTGTTCTTGAAGGGCGCGCTCGGCGTCTTCGAGGACGAGCGGTTCAGCGTCGGCACCGTCGGCGTGCTCTCTGCCATCGCCGAGACGGACTGTTTCTCCGTCGTCGGCGGCGGCGACACCTCCCGCGCCATCGAACTGTACGGGCTCGACGAGGACGACTACTCGCACGTCTCCATCGCCGGCGGCGCCTACATCCGCGCGCTCACCGGCGAGCCGCTCCCCGCCGTCGAACTACTGGAACGGAACGCGGCCGGCGACTTCGACGTCTGACCGCCTGAACGCCGGCTCGTCGTCTCCTTCGTCCGCCGCACCCTCGGCGTCGTCTCCGCCGTCGCGGTCGTCACCGCCGCCGCTACCGCCGGCATCGTCGGTCGGCTCGTCTGCGTCCGTCTCGCCGTCCGCGTCGATCGCGGCAGCGACGCCGTTCAGCAGGCCGTGCGCCGCGAGCCAACCGCCCGGGAGCACTGCGCCCGGAATCGCGACGTAGCCGTACGGAGCGGCGGCGATGGCGTAACTGACGCCGTAGGCGGCGACCGTGACGCCGACGGCGACGTACAGCGGGTAGCGGTGGGGAACCATGACGTCTCGTGTTCGCGGACGACGCAAAAACGCTCGGGTCGTCACCTTCTCGGGCCGGGCGGCCGAACGGCGACCATGTTCGTCGGAGTCGTTTCGGACACCCACGACAACGCACAGTACGTCGACGCCGCGGTCAACGTCTTCGACGGGACGGTCGACGCGGTCGTCCACTGCGGCGACGTCGTCGCGCCGTTCTCCGCGACGCCGTTCGACGCCTCCTTCGACTTCTACGCCGTCCGCGGCAACAACGACGGCGAGTGGGCGCTCGCGGATGCCGTCGACTCGTTCGGGACGTACCTCGGCGAGATGGGCGAACTGACGTTCGACGGCGTCGAGTTCGCGGTGTACCACGGCACCAGCGAACCCATCGTGGACGCGCTCGTCGACTCGGGGCGGTACGACTTCGTGCTGCGCGGCCACACCCACGAGCGCGTCCACGAGGAGCGCGACGGAACGGTCCACGTCAACCCCGGCGGCGTCCCGATTCCGGACGCGCCGGACGACCCGGCGGCCGTCATCGTCGACACCGAAACCGGCGACGTGACGTTCGAGTCGCTCGGCTGACCGAGGAGCCGGAAAAGCGGGGCCGTGACCGCCGGACGCCGCTCGGTGAGCCGTCGGTCAGTCGTCGCCGTTGGCTCCCTTCGGGACGACGCGCTTGCGCTGGCCGGCGAACAGGGATTCGAGGCCGACGCCGAGCGTCTCGTCCGTCGTCGCCGTGCTCTGCTCTCGGTCCTCCCGGTCGAGGAGCGCACGGACCGCGTCGACGTTCTCCGGGATGACGTCCGCCTCCTGGTGGACCGACTGGAACAGGTAGAGGTCGGCGCCCTGCGTCGAGATGGAGTCCTCCCAGACGCAGTTCTCCCAGAGGTCGCCGCGGGGCCGGCCGGCGTCCATCGCGAACTCCTTCAGTTTCCCGGTGCCGTCGATTCCGGCCTCCTCGGGCACCAAGAACAGCCGCGATTCGTCGTCGAGCAGGTCGCGGACCTCGTCGCGGCCGGGCGCGGACGACAGCGTCACGTTCACCGAGTGGAGGTGCATCAGCGTCGCCGGCACCTTCACGCCGAGCGTGTCGACGTCCAGCGACGGCAGCACCGTGTTCACGTCCGGGCCGTGGTGTGACGGGACCGTGACGGGGTCGGGGAGGATGTCGTTGATTGGGCCGCGCGACGTCTGCCCGGGGTCGCCGCCGCGGCGCACCAGCGTCACCCGTGCCTTCTCGACGCCGTACGCCTCGTCGAGCGGCGTGAGCAGCCGCGACAGCCCGGTCGTGTTACACGAGACGACGCGCGCCGTGTCGACGTCGGCGGCGGTGGCGTCCTCGTAGTTCGCGCGGGCGTTGAAACTGACGTCGGCGACGTCGGCGTCCTCGCCGCCCTGGAAGATGGCGGGCGTGTCGTACCGCTCGTACAGCGCCGCGTTGTCGGCGCCGATGCCGGACGGCGTCGCGTCGACGACGACGTCGGCGGCCATCACGAGGTCGTCGACTTCGCCGGCGAGGTCGATGCCGGCGTCGCGGAACTGCTGGGTGCGTTCCGGAATCGCGGCGTACAGCGGGTAGCCCTTCCGAACCGCGGTTTCGGCCTCGTAGTTCGGACGGGTCTTCGCGACGCCCGTCAGTTTCATGTCCGGCTGGGCGGCGACCGCATCGGCGACGCGCTTCCCGATGGTGCCGTAGCCGTTGACGCCGACCTGAATCATTAGTGGCGACTCGCCGCCGACCGCGGATAATCGTTTCGGAGCCCGGGGAAAGAAAGCAACTACAGAGCGAGTAAGAAGGCGGAATTCGGCGGATGCGGTCGCGCAAGATTCGCCGGTCAGCCGCGCCGGTCGGCTTTGGGAACACCTAACGGCCGCGACGCCGAAGCGGCCCGCATGGACGAGGAACTCCGCCGCGCGGCCGACACCGCGGTCCACCAGTGTCTCGGCCTCGGCACGGACGAGTCGCTCGTCGTCGTCACGGACGACGAACGCGAAGCCATCGGCGAGGCGCTGTACGACGTCGCCAGCGACGTCACCGACGACGCCGCCATCGTCCGGTACCCGCCGGGCGACCAGCACGGCGCCGAACCGCCCGAGCCTGTCGCCGCCGCGATGCGGTCGGCCGACGCCTTCCTCGCACCGACGACGAAGAGCCTGAGCCACACGCGCGCCCGCGGCGCCGCCTGCGACGCGGGCGCCCGCGGCGCGACGCTCCCCGGCATCACCCGCGACGTGTTCACGACCGGGCTGGACGCCGACTACGACGCCATCGCCGCCCACTGCGACGACGTCCTCGACCAGGTCGCCGACGCCGACGAGGTCCGCGTCACCACCGACGCCGGGACGGATATCACGTTCGCGCCCGGCGACCGCGAGTGGCTCGCGGACACCGGCGACGTCCGCGAGCCGGGCGCGTTCTCGAACCTGCCGGCCGGCGAGGTGTTCGTCTCCCCGACCGACGCGAACGGGACGTACGTCGTCGACGGCACCATGATGCCGCACGGCCTGCTCGGCGACGACCAGCGGCTCCGGTTCGAGGTCGAGGACGGCTACGTCACCGATATTTCGGACGAAGCCGTCCGCGAACAGGTCGAGGCCGGCGCCGACGAGGTCGGACGCGACGCCTACAACCTCGCCGAACTCGGCATCGGCACGAACGTCGGCGTCACCGACCTCGTCGGCTCCGTGCTGCTCGACGAGAAGGCCGCCGGCACCGTCCACATCGCAATCGGGGACGACGCCGGCATCGGCGGCGACGTCGACGCGCCGCTCCACCTCGACGGTATCGTCCGCGACCCGACGGTGTACGCCGACGGCGACGAGGTCACGCTGCCGACGGCGACGGCCTGAGCCGCCGAGCCGCTGCGTCGCGGTGTCGAGAAGAAACGGGGAGTGGCCGGGCCGGCCTCGGCGGCGTCAGTCGACGTAGCGAACCCGGTCGAACGCCGACCGGATGACGCTGACGGCGCGGTCGTCGTGGGCGTCCGGGTCGAAGTAGAACTGCGCGCGGGCGTTCGCCCGGTGGATGTCGCCGATGAGCGTCCGGAGGAACCGGAACGCCTCGCGCGTGTCGACGTACTGGAGCAGCGCCGTCACGGAGTCGAACGCGACGAACAGCGGGGCGTCGCCGGCCGTCTCGTTCAGGGCGTCCTGCCACTTCATGCACAGCCCCGTGAGGTCTCGCGGGTGCGCGCTCGCGGCGGCGAACGTCCCGCCGTCGGCCGCCACCTGCGGCCCCGGCGTCCCCGGGTTCCCGGTGGCGTCGACGACGAGGTGACACGGCGGCGCCGACCCGACGGCCGCACACCAGCGCCGGTGGACCGTCGCCGGGTCGGTCCGGTACGTGAACTCGACGACGGCGGCGTCGCCGACGAACCCCGTCATCGCCTGCCGCTTCAGCTCCGCCTGCCGCTCCGGGCCCGCCGACAGCATGACTAACTCGGCGGTTCCGCGCGCCGGCCCGGCGTTCGGCGCGGCGTTCCGCCCGGTGGTCGACCGGGCGTCCGACTCGCCGCTCCGTTCGTCCGTCTCGGTTCGCTGCGCCTCGTCGCCGGGCCCCCCACCGGACCCGAATCCACTCCCGCTCATCGTCACGCCCGTACGACTCGGGGTTCGGTAGTTAAGCGTACCTGCTCGATTTTCACGCCTGAAAACCCCCCGACGGCACGGCACTTTGTTGTCTCCGTCTCCTCGCGAAACAAGCGTCGGCGCCGACCGCCTGGCGGCCGCGGAGCCTTTAACAGTCAGCGCGCGGAATTACCGCCGATGGATGTCGACAAGCACGCCGAGGAGCTCGCCTCCGCTCTCGGCGAAGACAAAACGGAGGTCAAGCGGGACCTGGAGAACCTACTGGAGTACAGCGTCCCCATCGACGAAGCGAAACAGTCAGTCCGCCGGAAGTACGGCGGCGGCTCGGGCGGCGGCGGCGCGACGCCGAAGTCGAAGAACATCGCGGACATCACGACGAACGCGGGCAACGTCACCGTCACCGGCCGCGTGCTGACAGTCGGCCAGCGCAGCATCCGGTATCAGGGCGACGACGTCACCATCCGCGAGGGCGAACTCGCCGACGAAACCGGCGTCATCAGCTACACGGCGTGGCAGGACTTCGGGTTCGAACCCGGCGACACGGTCACCGTCGGCAACGCCGGCGTCCGCGAGTGGGACGGCGAACCGGAGCTCAACATGGGCGAGTCCTCGACGGTCGCGCTCGAATCCGAGCCGCTCGACGTCCCGTACGACGTCGGCGGCGACCGCGACCTCATCGACCTCGAAGTCGGCGACCGCGGCCGCAACGTGGAGGCCCGCGTCGTGGAGGTCGAAGAGCGCGTCATCGACGGCCGCGACGGCGAAACCACGATTCTCTCGGGCGTCCTCGCCGACGACACCGCCCGGCTCCCGTTCACCGACTGGGACCCGACGCCGGCCGTCGAGGAGGGCGCCGACCTCCGGTTCGAGGACGTGTACGTCCGCGAGTTCCGCGGCGTCCCCACGGTGAACCTCACCGAGTTCACCGCCGTGTCGCCAGCCGACGTCGACGTCGCCGACGAGGCCCCCGAGGTCACCATCGGCGACGCGGTCGACTCCGGCGGCATGTACGACGTCGCCGTCGTCGGCAACGTCATCGAGGTCCGGGACGGCTCCGGGCTCATCGAGCGCTGCCCCGAGTGCGGCCGGCTCGTCCAGAACGGCCAGTGCCGTAGCCACGGCGACGTCGACCCCGAAGACGACCTGCGCGTGAAAGCGATTCTCGACGACGGCACCGCGACCGTCACCGCCGTCCTCGACCGCGACATCACCGAGGACGTCTACGGCGGCACCCTCGAGGACGCCCTCGACGCGGCCCGCGAGGCGATGAGCCGCGACGTCGTCGCCGACGACATCCGCGAGGCGCTCGTCGGCCGGGAGTTCCGCGTCCGCGGCCACCTGTCGATAGACGACTACGGCGCGAACCTCGACGCCGCCGAGTTCGACCCGACCGACGAGGACCCGGCGACGCGCGCCGCCGACGTGCTCGCGGAGGTGCGGCGATGAGCGGCAGCGACGGCGGCGGCGACGACGGGCCGGGCAACCGCGAGGTCGCCCACCGCGTGTTCGCCGCCGAGTTCGACGACGCCTCCCTGGAGTACTCCGAGAGCGACGAGGAGCGCGCGCCGAACTACGTCGTCACGCCGACGGGGCTGCGCGTCAACCGGCTGTTCGCGGTCGGCGTGCTCACCGAAGTCGAGTCCGTGAACGAGCAGATGCTGCGCGGCCGCGTCGTCGACCCGACCGGCGCGTTCGTCACGAAGGCCGGTCAGTACCAGCCGGACGAGGTGGCGTTCCTCGACCGCGCGGAGCCGCCGGCGTTCGTCGCGCTCTCCGGGAAGGCGCGGACGTTCCAGCCCGACGACGCCGACGTCGTCTACACGTCGGTCCGCCCGGAGAGCCTGAGCCACGTCGACGCCGACACCCGCGACCGGTGGACCGTCTCCGCCGCGGAGGCGACGCTCGACCGGCTCGCCGTCGTCGGCCGCGCGCTGGAGATGGACGAGCGGGGCGACGCCCTCGAACGCAGACTCGCCGCGGCCGGCGTCCCGACGGCGCTCGCCGCCGGCATCCCGCGCGCGCTCGACCACTACGGCACCACGGAGCACTACCTCGAAGCCGTCCGGCGGCTCGCCGTCGAGGCGCTCGAAGTCGTCGCCGGCGACCGAGACGAGGTCGGCCGGCTCTCCACGAACCCGGCGGACGCCGGCCCCGACGAACTCGGCGCGCTCCCGGCGGTCGACTACGACTTCGCCGCAGCGGCCGAAACAGTCGAGGCCGTCGACGCGGAAGCCACCGGACAGGCCGCGGAGGCCGCCGGGTCCGCGGACGACGAACCGGCGACGGACTCCGCGGACTCCGCGGAATCCCCCGGCACCGCGGGTACCGCCGAATCCGCGGAGACCGCGGACGCGACGGAGTCTGCGGAAACAGCCGACGGCGCGGAGTCGGCGGCGACGTCGACGTCGGCGGCCGGCTCGACCGAGTCGGTGGTCGACGAGGCCGACGAGTCCGCCGCCGACGAGGCCGCAGAGCCCGCGGAAGCCGCCGGGCCGACCGGCGACGCGGACGTCGCGGAGGCCGACCCGAGCGCCGCCGCCGAACCGGAGCCGACCGAGGCCGCCGAAACGGCGTCGACGGTCGCCGCCGCCGACGACGATTCGGACGCCGCCGTGGACTCGGACGGGCCTGCCGACTCGGACGGTCCCGGAGACTTCGACGCCGGCGACGCCGGCCTCGGCGACTTCGACGCCGGCGGCGCGGACGAATCCCCGACGACGGAGGAACCCGAATCCATGACCGAGAACGACACCACCGACGAATCCGCCGAGGACGGAGTCGACGAGGAGGAGTTCGAGGACGCGCTCAGCGACGAGGAGCGCGAAGCGGTCGAAGCGGAGCACGGCGTCGAGTTCGCCACCGGCAGCGACGTCCCGGACCCGGGCGAGGCCGGCATCGAGACGCCGGCGCCCGAGGACACGCCGGCCGGGATGGACGAGGACGTGGAGACGGACCTCACCACCGAGCCGGAGCCGTCGGCCGCCGAAACCGAGCCGGCCGCGGAGGACAGAGTCGGCGACGCGCCCGCCGACGACACGCCGCCGGCGGACCCCGACGTCGACGAGCCGGAGTTCGACCCGTCGGAGGCCGAGCCGACCAGCGAGGCCGCCGTCGACGAGGAGCCGCCCGAGGAACTCGACCTCGACGAGGCCGTCGTCGAACTGATGGACGAGTTCGACGAGGGCGACGGCGCGGCCCGCGAGGACGTCGTCGCCGCCGCCGTCGACCGCTTCGACGTCAGCGAGGAGGCCGCGGACGACGCCATCCAGGACGCGCTGATGAGCGGGAAGTGCTACGAGCCCGACGAGGCGACGCTGAAGCCCATCTGAATGGGCGCCGGCGACACGCTCGTCGAACCGATTCCCGACGCGCCGGCCGCCGTCGCCGACCTCGGCGACGAAACCGGGCTGCTGGTCGCCGACTACCACGCCGGCATCGAGGCCGGCCTGCGGTACGAACGCGGCGTCGAACTCGCCGACGCGGCCGACGAGCGACGCGACCGGCTGCTCGGCCTGCTCGCCGACGCCGACGCGGACCGCCTCGTCGTGCTCGGCGACCTCGGCCACCGCATCGGCGACACCCGCGACCGGGAGTACGACGAAATCGAGGCGCTACTCGACGCCGTCGGCGTCCCGGTGACGCTCGCGCTCGGCAACCACGACCCCGGGGTCGCCGACGCGTTCGGCGACCGGATCGACGTCACCGACAGCGACGGCGCCCGCCTCGGCGACGTCGGCGTCGTCCACGGCCACACGTGGCCCTCGCGGGAGGTGCTCGCCGCCGACGTGGTCTGCATGGGCCACGAGCACCCGTCGGTGCGGCTGGAGGACGCCGTCGGCGGCACGCGCGTCGAGCAGGCGTGGCTGCGCGGCCCGCTCGCCCCCGACCCGTTCGCCGAGCACGTCGACCTCGGCGGGTCGGCGTGGCGGCCGCCGGAACTCGTGGTGTTCCCGGCGTTCAACGACCGCTCCGGCGGCACCTGGGTGAACGTCGACGGCCAGTCGTTCCTGTCGCCGTTCCTCCCCGACGGGCTGGCTGCGGCGGACGCCTACCTGCTCGACGGGACGCGGCTCGGCGACTACCGGCGCGTGTAGGCCGCGCGGCCGCGGCCCGCCGTGAAGCGCCGCCGGTTCGGCCCGGACGGCGACGAACCGCGTGAAGGCGTATCACACGTTCCCGGTGGTGTGAGACCCCGTACCACTTGTTTTCCGGCGAATCCACCGGAGGGTTTATGTGTGGGTGCCGTATAGATGTGAGTACCAGAACGCCTTCGGGCGTGGTGGCATCGATCGCTGAATGAACCGGTGTTCTCCCACAGTTCCGGACGCACGCAGGACCCCTGTAGCGTCCGCTTACCCCGAAGCAGTATGGTGTCGAGGTAACGAACCATGGTAACGAAAGAGGAAGTTCTCGAAGAGTACGGTCTTGACAAGCTTGAGGAATCGCGAAACGTCGAACTCGACGACGATAAACTCGAAAACGGCTCGAAAGGGCAGCTCATCAAACTCGCTGGGCAGCTCCGTGACCGCCGTAACGAGCTCAACCAGATGGCGTCCGAACGCGCGTCCAAGCGCGACGACCTGAACGCGAAGACGCGCGAGAAGGTCGACGAGGCGCAGGAACACCGCGAGAAGCGGGACGAGCTCAACGAGCAGGTCCAAGAACACAAAGAGAGCCGGAACGAGCTCAACGCGGAAGCGAACGAGCTGTTCGACCAGGTCGAGGAGATGAAACAGGACCTCGAGCTCGGCTCGGGCACCTCCATCGAGGAGCTCAAAGAGGAGATCGAGGACCTCGAGTTCAAACAGCAGACCGAAGTGCTCTCCACCGAGGAGGAGCGCGAACTCATCGAGAAGATCGAGAACAAGCGCGAACAGCTCGCTGAGAAAAAGGACAAGGTCGAGCAGAGCGACGAGCTCGAAGACCTCATCGAGGAGGCCGAGGAGGTCCGCTCGGAGGCGTCCCAGCACCACCAGAAGGTGACGGAGCTCGCCGACGAGGCCCAAGAGCACCACAACGAGATGATCGAGGCCTACCGGGAGGCCGACGACATCCGTGACAAGGCCGACGCGATGCACGAGCTGTTCGTCGAGGCGCAGGAGGCCGCCGACCAGCACCACGAGGACTTCGTGACGGTCCAGAAGCGGCTCCGCGAGCTCGACAAGGAAGAGGAGGAAGAGCAGAAGGAGGAGCGCGAACAGAAGATGGAAGAAGAGCGGGAGGAAGCCGAGGAAATCTATCAGAAGTTCAAGGAAGGCGAAACCCTCGACACCGAGGACCTCATGAAGCTCCAGAAGACGGGGCTTCTGTAACCCGGCGCCGGATTCTCCGATTTCTGTTCTCTACTGACCACCGTCCGCGAGCGGCTGCGCCGTCGGGCGGCGGGAGCGACGAAGCCCCTTCGTCGCACCCGGTTTTACGTCGCCGGCGCCGCACTAGCCGGTATGGCTGATTCGACTGTCGACTCGGCGGTGCGGTTCGTCGGGCTGGTCGTCGCCGCCGTGGTCGCGGTGGTGCTCGGCTACGTGGTGTTCGTCCGGTTCCCGGGCGACACCGCCGAACTGCTCGGCGTCCTGTTGACCATCGCGTTCGCGCTGTTCGTGGTTCGGCTCGCCGGCTCCGCGCTCGCCTCGAAGTACGCCGACTACAACGTCGCGGAGGTCGGCGTCGACGGGCCGATCACCCGCGACGGCTCCGGCGGCGGCGGGCTGCCGTCGTCGCCGACGACGCCCGGTGCCGACGACATCGTCGACCAGATCGAGCAGGCGGACGACGACCCGAACGCGGAGGCGCTGCTCGTCCGGCTGAACACGCCGGGCGGCGAAATCGTGCCGAGCGAGGACATCCGGCTGGCGGCCGAGCGGTTCGACGGCCCGACCGTGGGCTACGCGACCGACACCTGCGCCAGCGGCGGCTACTCCATCGCCGTCGGCTGCGACGAGCTGTGGGCGCGCGAAGGGAGCGTCGTCGGCTCGATCGGCGTCATCGGCTCGCGGCCGAACGTGAACGAGCTCGCCGACCGGCTCGGGGTCAGCTACGAGCAGTTCACCGCCGGCGAGTACAAGGACGCCGGGATGCCGCTGAAGGAGATGACGCCGGACGAGCGCAGCTACCTCCAGGGAATCGTCGACGACTACTACGACCAGTTCGTCGCGGACGTCGCCGAGGGCCGCGACATGGACGAACAGGACGTCCGCGACACCGAAGCGAAGGTGTTCCTCGGCGCGGAGGCGCACGACCGCGGCCTCGTCGACGAGCTCGGCGACCGCGACGCCGTACTCGACCGCATCGAGGACCGGATCGGCGCCGAGGCGGTCGTCGAGGAGTTCACGCCGAGCCGCGGCCTGGCGGCGCGGCTCCGCGGCGGCGCGCAGTCGGTCGCGTACGCGCTCGGCGCGGGCGTCGCGAGCGGCCTCCCGGGCGACGCGGACGCCGAGGAGACCGTCGACTTCCGATTCTGACCGGCGTCCCGACCAAGTGGAGGGTTTTTGGCCCGGGGGGTCTACGGTGCAGCCGTGACGACCCTGGTCCTCTGTGTGGACCGCTCGAACGACGTCGGCCGGAAGGCCGGCGTCACGACGCCGGTCGTCGGCTGGGAGGCGGTCCGGTCGCTCGTGACCGACCTCGGCCTCGCCGACCCCGAGGACGCCGGCGTCAACTCCCTCCTCGAATCGCTCCGCGTCACCCGCGAGCTCCAGGACGGCGGCGAGGACGCCGTCGTCGCCGTCATCTCCGGCGGCGGCGACTCGGCGGTGCGCGCAGACCGGGCGCTCGCCGCCCAGCTCGACGACGTGCTCGCGGACGTCGACGTCGACGGCGCGGTCGTCGTCATCGACTCGGCGGCCGACGAGCGCGCCGTCCCGATGGTGGAGTCGCGGCTCACCGTCGACTCCGTCGACCGCGTCGTCGTCCGGCAGGCGCACGACATCGAGTCGACGTACTACCTGCTGAAGCAGTTCATGGCCGACGAGGAGCTCCGCGAGTCCGTCCTGGTGCCGGTCGGCATCGGGCTGCTCATCCTCCCGGTGCTGCTGTACTACTTCTCGACGGCCGTCGCGATGGCGGGGCTGGCGTCGCTGCTCGGCGCCGCGCTGCTGTACTACGGGCTCGGCATCGACGAGTTCGTCGAGGCGGCGCCCGACCGGCTCCGGGAGGCGCTGTACTCCGGGCAGGTGTCCGTCGTGACGTACGTCGTCGGCATCGGCCTCACCGTCGTCGGCGCCTTCCTCGGCGTCATCGAGGCGTCACCGGTCGGCGGCGCGGCGTTCGTCGCGGCGATGCGGTTCGCGTACGCATCGGTGCCGTGGCTGGCGCTCGCGGCGCTCACCGCGTCGTTCGGCCGCCTGCTCGACGAACTCATCCGCGACGAAGGGGTGCGGACGCCGTACCTGAATCTGCCGTTCGGCGTCGTCGCGGTCGGCCTCGTGATTCGGGGGTTCGCCGGCTACTTCCTCGAACGGGAGGCGCAGCGGCCGCCGCTGGAGCTGTTCGGCGTCGCGTTCTCGCCGACCCAGCGGCTCGCGCTGTTCATCGTCGCCGGCATCCTGCTCGCGCTCGCCGGCGTCCGCGTCGCCGCCAGCGTCTCGGACGACACGCTCGACGACGTCATCGACGAGGAGGGCGGCGACGGCGCGAGTGCGAGCGGCGGCGGAAGCGGCGACCGGCGCTAGCTACCGTTCCCGCCGTCGGAGCCGGTCGGCCGAACGACGTTCGCGAGCGCGACGAGCACGCCGAGCAGCCAGCCGACCGGGACGGCGAGCGCGAACCACATCACGGCGTACGCGACGCCGCGGAGTTCGAACCGCGCCTGGAGCCGCGCGCCGATGCCGCCGACGTCGAGGACGTTCTCCAGCAGCCACACCGCGACGTACTGGCTGTTCGGGAACACGACGTCGCCGAGCGCCGGCGAGTACAGCGCGGCGATGACGGGCGGCAGCAAGAACGCCGTGACGGCGGCCGGATACGCGAACGCGACGCTGGTCAGGCGGCCGCCGACGCGGGAGAATCCGAGGGCGGCGACGGCGGCGACGGTGGCGACGGCGCCCGCGGCGCCGACGGCGACGAGGCCGTGGAACGGGAACTCCCTGAGCCACGCCGCGACGGTGAGCAGCCCCCACATCAGAACCGACACGAACACGACGCCGACGACGCCGAGCCGGGCGACCGCCGAGTCGACGCGGGCGGCGTAAAACCGGGTCGCGAAGCCGAACAGCAGCAGCGGGTAGAACACGGCGACGAGCGGAACGCCGAGGGCGGCCCACGCGTAGTACGCCGCCTTCTGTGGGCCGGTGTCCGGCGTCCACTTCCCGACGACTCTGCCGGGGTCGAGCTGCCGCGGGAACAGCAGCTCCATCCACGTCGCGTGGAGCCGCGCGATGTCGATTCTGACTGCGTCGACGAGCCCCGGCGACGAGCGTCGTTCCATCGACCGGGAAAAGAGGGGGGCGGCGATTGAAGGTTTCGCTCGAACCGCCGACGTGTCAGCGGCAGTACCTACTGGTTCCAGGGACCGAAGTCCGGGTCGACCTTCCGGGTTTCCGTCTCGATTCCGTCGATAGCGGCGACGTCCTCGTCGTCCAGGTCGACGCCGAGCGACCCCCAGTTGTCACGGATGTGTGACTCGCTGGTCGCCTTCGGGATGGCGGTGACGCCCTTCTCGCGGAGCCACGCGAGACTCACCTGCGCCTCGCTGACGCCGTGTTTCTCGGCGACCTCCGAGAGCACCGGCACGTCGAAGACGTCGCCGCGCGCCAGCGGCGAGTAGCCGACGACCTCGACGCCGAGGTCGGCGCACGCCTCGCGGAGCGCCTCCTGCTGGAGCAGCGGGTGGAGCTCCACCTGGTTCGCGAAAATCGGCGCGTCGGAGACGTCGACGGCGGTCTCGACCTGCTCGGGCAGGAAGTTCGAGACGCCGATGCGGTCGATGCGGCCGTCGTCGTACAGTTCGTTGAACGCTCCGAGCGTCGCTTCGGCGTCGTACTCGCCGGCCGGCCAGTGGACGTACAGCAGGTCGACCGAGTCGACGCCGAGCCTGTCGAGGCTCTCCTCGGTCGTCTCGCGGACGTCCTCGGGCGCGAGGTTGTCTGTCCACACCTTCGTCGCCAGGAACACGTCCTCGCGGTCGACGTCGGCGCGTTCGATGCCGTCGCCGACCGCCGCCTCGTTACCGTAAATCTGTGCGGTGTCGACGTGGCGGTACCCCATCTCGAGCGCCGTCTGCACCGCGGTGCGGCACTCCTCGGGGTCGTCGTTCTGCCACGTCCCGAGGCCGAGCATCGGCATGCCGTTCGCTGACGGGACGTCGTCGGGAGAAAGCTCTGAAGCCATCACGCGAACCAAGGGTCCGCGGTTAAAAGGACCTTGCGAACGCGGGTGTCTCCGCAGCCGGCGTCGAGGCGCGTCGCGGACGCGGTTTCAGCCGATGTAGCGCAGTTCGTCCTCGGTCGGCATCCCTTCGCCGCCGCCTTGCATCTCCTGAATCTTGCCGACGACGTCCTCCATCTCGTCGGCGCGCTCCTCCAGGTCCGCGAAGTCGACGTCGAAGCCGAGCACGGTTTCGAGCACTTCGAGCACCGCCTGCGCGCTCTTCGGGTCGACGAGGTAGCCCGAGGTTTCCCCCATCAGGCAGGCCGCGTCGAGGCCGCGACGGCCGCCCAGCCCGAGAATCAGCCCGGAGACGCCGACGATGCCGCCGGCCGGCTCGTCCTCCCGGAACTCGACGCCGGCGTCGGCGAGTGCCTCGCCGTCGGCGCTGTCGGTGCGGGCGCCGAGCACGCCGTACTCGTCGTCCTCGATGAGTTCGCCGGTCGGCACGCCGCCGAGCGCGAACGCCCGCTCGCAGCCGAACTCCTCGGCGACGTCGAGGAACGCCGTCGTCAGCGTGTAGTGGCCGTCGTTGCTGGCCGCCTGGTGGTCACCGGTCAGCACCAGCAGGTCCGTGCCGTCGGCGTCGACGTGGTGGAACTCGGCGTGCGTGAGTTCGGCGACGCCGTCGTCGTCGACGGTGACCTGCGGCGGGAAGTCCCGGGCGTACACCCGGCGGACGAGTTCGCCGTCGAACTCCTCTACGAGATGCTCCGCCGCGAGCTTCCCGACGTGCCCGACGCCCGGCAGCCCCTCGATGAGCACCGGCTCGTCGAGCGACGGGTCCGCGACGACCTCGATGTCGATATCGTCCATACCTGTGTCAGCGGGGCGGACGTCATAAAGACGCGTCGGCTCGCAGCCGCGCTCGGCGGACTGACGGCGCCGCGGCGACGCAGTACCGGCGCCGCGTCGGAACAGTACCGAGGTCGCGTCGGAACAGTACCGAGGTCGCGTCGGAGCGGAAGCCGTCGACGGAGCGGCTCCGAACCCCCTGAGAAAACGACCGCTGTCGGGCGGAACCGCCGCTGCACCCAACTGTCGACCAGTCGGCCGGTCCGTCAGGCGTCGGCGTCCGAGTCGTCGGCAGCGTCCGGGTCGTCGCTGCGGCGGCGAGCGCGGCGCCGGTAGTCGCCGTACGGGTCCTCGGGGTTGAATGGCGCCGGCGCGGAGTTCACGGCGTCGGCGCCGCAGTCGGGGCACCGGTCGCCGAGCGTGTACACCGGGCGGTCGTGCGCCGTCTCCCACGCCGAACAGGTCTTGATGTCGGATTTCATCGGTCAGTCGGGCCGCGGCCGCCGGCGGCGTTACTCCTCTTCGGTCTGCTGTTCGCGGTGGAACGACCCGGAGCCGCCGGCGGACTCGATGGAGACGCGCGCGCGCTCGGCGCTCTCTTCGAGGTGGGTTTCGGCGGTCTTGTAGTCGGGCGCGCGCACCCGGATGCGGTACTCCGGCGACCCGACGTACGAGACGTCGAGCTGGACCTCGTCCGGGATTTCGCCGTTGCCTTCGGCGGCCTTCAGCGCCTCCTTCACCGCGTCGACGCCGTCGGCGGTCGGGCACTCGATGTCGACGTAGCCCGTGACGTTGACGTACGGCACGGAGACGTTCTCGCGGGCCGTCTCGACGATCGCTTCGACGTCGTCGTCGTCCAGCCCGACGTCTTCGAGCGCCTCCGCGCCGTGGATGGCGGCCTGCTCGAAGCCGTCGTACATCGAGCCGAACTCCGAGTACAGCGCCTGCGCGATCTCGGTGTACCGCTCGTCGTCGACGTCCTCGCCGAACGCGATGGTCATCCACTTGTCGGCCTTCCGCTCGTTCTTCCACTCCTGGATCTTGTCCGAGCGCTGGTGGTCGTTGACGTCCTTGATGGACAGGTCGATCTGCTGGCTCGACTCGTCGACGTCGAGCACCTTCGCGACGACGCGCTCGCCGACGTTGACGTGGTCGCGGATGTTCTTGATCCAGCCGGAGGCGACCTCGGAGACGTGGACGAGGCCGCGTTTGTCCTCGTACTCGTCCAGGTCGACGAAGACGCCGAAGTCGGCGATCTCGTCCACTTCGCCGACGACGAGTTCGCCCTTCTCGGGCCAGCCCGTGAATTTCATGTCCGGACGTAACGACCGGAGGCTAATACGGTTTCCTACTTTCCGAGCCGCGCCGCCGCCGCCACACCCGCCGACCGCGGCGCGGTCACCGGCTTCCGCGACCGACCACCCACTGCACGTCCCGTCGACCGGTCACTCGGCGGCGGCGCGCGGTCCCTGTCGCTCACCCGCGGCGCGCGGCGGCCGTGCTGTGTCACGGCCGCGAGCGCGCGAGGGGCGACCGAGGCGAGCGACGCGAGCCGAGGGAGTCGGCTGGGGAGGGCGAGGCGACGCGAACCGACAGGGTTTACGTGCGACTGGCTGCTATCCACTCACATGGGAATCGACCCTGCTGAGTACGACGACGTGCAGGACGCGCTCGAAGCCGTCGAAGAGCGCGCGGAAGGCGTGGGGGCGACGGAGGTCCTCACCGACGAGTTCGTCGACGACCACACCGAGTTCTCGTCGCTCGAAGCGTTCGTCGACGCCAGCCCCGTCCCGTCGGTCGCCGACCTCGACGCCTCCCCGACCGGAGCACTCGACGAGTTCGTCGCCGACCACACGGAGTTCGTCGACTACGACAACATGATCGACACCGCGGTGTCCGACTGGGTCGACAGCGAAATCGACCTCGCCGTCGGCTCCGCCTGAGCCGTCGCGCCCGCGACGCGGTCCCGGCTTCGTCCGTCAGTCCCCGATTTTTCGTGTCGCCCACCGACCCACAGCCGAGGCTAGCGGTCAGCGTCGACTGGCGGAGAGAAACGGTCCGTCGCCGCGGTCCCCGCAGAAACCGCGGAAAACGTGGTTATCGCGCTTCGACGGTCTCGACGACGTCGCCCGCGAGCTCGGCCTCGCCGCCGGTCGGAGAGGCGAGCGTCGTGCCGCAGACGGCGCAGTTCACCGCGGAGGCGGCCTTGCTGAACAGGACCTGCTCGTTCTCGCAGTCCGGACACTGGACGCGAATGAAGCTTCCTGCCATGGTTACTCCTGGAAGGTGAGGCGGCCGGCGCGCCATCCCTCGCGCATGTGGGCCTTCCCGCAGTCACCGCAGCGGTACTTGAGGTGGGTCTTCTTCGTCGGCTTGTCGCCACCCGGCACCTTCGAGAACTTGCCGGCGTTCCCGATGACGGACGTCCCGCGGGCCTGCTGGCGGTCGGTCCACTTCATCCCGGTCTCCCGGCCGCGTCGGACCTTCTCGACCTCGTGTTCGTGGTGCTCGTTACAGTGCGGACAGTACGTGTTCATGCGACGTGGCATCTCCATAGCGGAATCTCCTCTTGCGGATAGCTTCTGCATCGGCGCTTAAAACGCATTTGGTCTCGCCGCCCGGCGTGCGACACTGCCACACGGCGGGGCTACGCCGGCTCGGCCTCGGGGGCGAACCACGACTCCGCGACGGCGAACGTCAGCGTCGACAGCACCCCGAGCAGCGTCCCTGCAGTGAGCGTCGCTGCGAGCCTGTCCAGCGCGAGCGGCGTCACGCCGGCGGCCGGCGCGACCGGCAGGAAGTAGCCGGAGAGGCCGTACAGGACGACCGCGATGGCGACCACGTAGAACGGCGCGTTCAGGTAGCGCCACCGGAACCGGTCGGCGAGGTACTCGTCGGTGACCTGCCCGAGCGACGACGTGATGCCGGCGGCGGCCGCCCACTGCACCGCGGCGTGGACGAACACGGCCGCGGCGTTCTCGACGGTCAGCGACCCGGCCGCCTCGCTCACCGCGGTCAGGGTCTCGTACCCCTGGACGCCGCCGACGACGAGCAGCGCGAGCGCGACGACGTACGTGATGATGGTAACGCGGCCGGCGTACAGGCTGTTCCGGACGCGCTCGGCGGCGGTGTCGACGGTCTCTTCGAGTCCGAGCCCGCGGAACAGCGTGTACAGGCCGAGCAGCGCCGACACGACGCCCAGCACCGCCGCGCCTGGGATTTCGAGCAGCCCGGCGATGACCGAAAACGGGTAGACCAACAGCAGCACGCCGAGCGGCACCAGGATGGTGCCGCGGGTCTCCGGGTCCGCGAGCACCTGCTTCATCGTGTAGTACATCGACTCCAGGTCCTGCGCCTGCCGGACGACGACGCGCCGAACGCCGTCGAGCGGCACCCGCGACCGGATGACCGGCAGCACCGACTCGTCCTGCGCGCCGTCCGTGATGACGACCGCACGGACGTCCTCCGCGGTCGACAGCGCCGCCAGCACCGTGTCCACCTCCTCGCCGACCTTCCGGTTCGCCTGCACGTCCGACCCGTCGACGCCGGTGACGGCGGCGACCGCCACCTCCTCGTCGACGGCGTCGTCCGCGAGCAGCTCCTCGTGGGCGTGCACCGCCTGGAACAGGACGTTCACGTCGGAGTCCTCCGGGTCCGCCGTCGCGAGCGCGACCGCCGCCGCCTCGACCTCCTCGCGGCCGATGACGGGCGTCGACAGCCCGGTCTTCCGGCCGAGGTCGTCGTCGAGGTCGACGGGGAGGACCAGCAGCATCACGCGGACCTAGTGCACTACGGTATATCTGTTTTCGGGGAGCGCCCCGAAAGTGGACGTTCGGAGAGCCGCCCGTCGCCGGCGCGAGTCAGGCCGGCCAGTCGTTCGTCGCCGCCGCGGTTCCGCTCCGGCCGGAGCGGCTCAGTTCCCGGCGTGCTGGACGGCCTGCATCATCGCGCGGACGTCCTCCGCCTCCCCGGACAGCAGCGTCGGGTAGGCGCCGACGCAGACGACGAAGTCGCCGCCGGCGCGCACCGCCTCCGTGACGTGCAGCGCCGTCTCGGTCGTCACGCCCGCGGCGACCGTGACGTCCGCCTCGAACAGCCCGACCTCCGCGTCCGCCCCGAGCACCGACACGGTCTCCGAGCCGGTGCGTCGCAGCCCGGAGACGCCCTCGTACTGCGTCAGCATCCGCTCTGCGAGCGCCCGCGACGACAGGTCCGCGACCGGGTTCAGCGACCGCCCGGCGATTTCGACCGCCGGCGTCGACAGCACCGCGAACAGCGCCGCGCGGTACCGGCCGACGCCCGGAATCTCGACGGCCTTGTCGTACTGCGCGAGCTGGTTCTCCACGACGACGGTGCGGCGCTGCCCGGCGATTTCGACGGGCTGCTCGATGACGAGCGGCTCCACCGACTGCTGTTCGAACCCCGTGTTCGACAGCGTCGCCGCCGGCACCGTCGCCTGCGACGCTGACACCTCGATCGGTTCGGAGCCGGTGATGGCGCCGACACAGCCGCTCGTCGCCGCCACGCCGCCGACGCCCGCCACGCCGGCCGCTCGAAGGAACTGCCGCCTGTTCATCATGCCTACCGAACGCCGCGGGCCGGCTTGAGTCTCGCGGTCGAGCCGGCCCGGGACGCCACCACCGGGCGGCCAGCTTCGGCTCCCGCTCCAGCGGCTCCGTTTTCGGTTTCGCCTCCGTCCCGCTCGTCGGCGGCGACCGGTGCGTGACCCCGTCTCACGGATGGACGCGGCGAGTCGCACCGCTTTTGCCGCTGCGCGAAGTAGCGTCGACACCGAATGATCTCGAAGGGCTGTGAACAGTGCGCCAAAGGCGGCAAGATGGTGCTGTTCGTCTACGGCTACTGCGACCAGCGCGACTGCTTTTACTGTCCGCTCGGCGAGAACCGGAAGAACGTCACGGACGTCTACGCCAACGAGCGCCTCGTCGAATCCGACGACGACGTCCTCGAGGAGGCGCACCGCATGGACGCGCTCGGCACCTCCATCACGGGCGGCGAACCGCAGGAGGCGCTCGACCGCACCTGCCACTACCTCGAACTGCTCAAAGACGAGTTCGGCGAGGACCACCACACGCACCTCTACACCGGCATCACGGGCGGCCGCGAGAACATGCGCCGCCTCTCGGAGGCCGGCCTCGACGAAATCCGGTTCCACCCGCCGGTCGAACAGTGGGGCGACCTCCACGGCACCGAGTGGGAGGACATCCTCTACGTCGCCCGCGAAGAGGGGCTGACGCCCGCCTTCGAAATCCCGGGCATCCGCGCCGAAGAGGAGTTCCTGGAGTTCCTCGACGAGGGCGCCGCCGACTTCTGTAACGTCAACGAGTTCGAGATGAGCGACGGGAACTACCGCCGCATGCAAGAGCAGGGCTTCGAACTCCAGGACGGCCACATGTCCGCCGTCGACGGCTCCAAGGAGGCCATCCTCGACGTCATGGGCGACCACGAGCGCGTCTACTTCTGTACCTCCGTGTTCAAAGACGCCGCCCAGCACCGCAACCGGCTGAAGCGCATGGCGAAGAACCTCCGCCGGCCGTTCGACGAGGTCACCGACGACGGCACGCTCGTCTACGGGAAGACGTACACCGACCCGGCCCGACTCGACGAACTCGGCGTCCCCGAGGAGTTCTACAGCGTCAAGTCCAACCACGTCGAAGTCGCGTGGTGGCTCCTCGAAGAGATGGTGCAAGACGGCGACCTCGACGACGGCGAAGTCGTCGAACAGTACCCGACCGTCGACGGAACCGTCGTCGAACGGACGCCGCTCGCGTAACGCCGACCCGCGCGCAGAAACGGACCGCTACTTCTCGATGGTGACCGCGTCGTCGGCGCTGTTCGGCAGGGCGTCCGACCGGCCGTAACTGCCGGGCGCGATGGCGAGCGTCCGGAGGCCGTACTCGTTTGCGACCTCCAGCGCCGGCTTGAAGTCGGTGTCCCGGGAGGCGACGGCGACGGTCTCGGCGCGCCGCTCCGCCGCGAACGTCGCGACGTCGACGGCGAGTTTCACGTCCACGTCGCCGCTCGTCACGACGACCTGAAAGCCGCGGGCCTCCGCCGCCTGAATCAGGCCGGGCGGCGCGTGCTCGTCGAGGTAGAGCCGGGCGGTGACGAGGTCGCCGGCCGACCGGGCCGCGTCGCGGACGTCGTCGAGGTCGACGTCGAACTCCTCGCGCAGCACGTTCGGGCCGTCGACGAACAGCGCGACGCCGCGCGGCTCTCCGGCCGGTCGCGTCGCCGCCGGCTCCTCGTCCGTCTCGCCCGCTGAGGCGTCGTCGCCGCCGCGGCCACCGCCCCGAATGCGGCGCAGGAACTCCATGGTTCGCCGTCGCCGGCGCCGCCGATACGCGTTCCGATTCCGTCCGTCTCTGCGCCTCCGATTGTCCGTCTCCGCCCCGACTCGACGTCTGCAGGCTCCGCTCGTGGCGGTGCCGAAGCGCCGAACGGTCCGGAGAGCGGTGGCTCGCTGCCCGAGACGTTGTTCGACACGCTAAATTCCTGGATTATATTGCTGCTCGCGAAGAATAATTTATAAATTATCTACGCATACGGTGTTCTATGGCCCCGGCGGACCCGACGGTGAGCGAGGACGAGGTTCGGGCGGCAGTCAGCGAGAGCGACGTGATGGAACTGGTCGAGGTGCGGCCGGACGCGACGCCGTTCGAGGTCGTCGTCGACCAGTACGAGCGGCGAGACGGTGGCCTCGTCCACGTCGGCCGGTACCTGTACGCCGTCTCGGCCGAACCGGACTTCGACGTGGAGTCCGGCGAGCCGCCGACCCACACCGACACTCACCTCCACTGGGCGCTCCTCGGCGAAGTTGCAGACGAGTCCGTCAGCGAGGAGTAAGCCGTTCTCGGTCGGTCGCCGGAGACTGCGCCGTCTCGCCGCGGCGAGTGGACGCGTCGCCGCACCGAGGGGAAACCCACATGGTCCCCGCGCGCGTTCGGTCCCCTATGAGTGACTGGACCGACGCTATCGTCGGTGACCGCATGGCGGTCGACCGGAAGTTCTCTGAGCAGGTCAACGCCTCGCAGTTCTCGAACCAGCAGTGGGGGCTGATCATGACCGCGACGGAGTTCGACATCGAACACGCCGACGACCCCGAACGCGCCCGCATCGTCGCGGACACCGAGAAGCTCCCCGGCATCATCCCGGAGCTCGACAACATCGCGAACCAGATGAACGCCGCGGCCGGCGGCGGCGCGGACGGCGGCCGCTCGCGCGGCAACCCAATCGGCGGCTTCGTCGACGAACTCAAGTCGCTGCTCACCGGCGGCAACTCCGGCGCCGACCGCGAGAAACTGGAAGCGGCCGAGCGGCTCACCCAGGAGTACGCGGACGAACTCCAGCGCCACCTCGAAGAGAACGGGACCTGGGAACAGGTCCGAATCGCCTACCAGGAATAGCCGTCCGCAGCGCTACTCCGCGTCGCCCGAGTGGAACAGCGTCAGCTCCTCCGCCTCGCAGATATTGATGAGTTCAGTGACGAGCTCGTCGTAGCTCTCGCCGTCCTCGCGAAGCCCGTCCAGCCGTTCGAGCGTCTCCTCGCTCAGTTCGATTTTCGGCATACCCACCGGTTCTCCCTCCACCGGTAAAAGGGTACAGGCGGACCCGGCGGCGAACCGCCGACGGAGAACGGCGGCGGGGATGGTGACCGAGTGAGAAAAGCGGCGACGCGCCGAGCGCCTCCAAATCCGGGTTCGCGGTGATTACAGCCGGTTCAGCACCGCGTCGGCGACGTCGTCGGTGCCGGCGTCACCGCCGAGGTCCGGGGTTCGCGGCCCGTCGGCCAGCACGGACTCGACGGCGTCGCGGACCGCGGCGCCGTCGTCGTCGTAGCCGAGGTGTTCGAGCAGCATCGCGGCCGACAGAATGGCAGCCGACGGGTTCGCGACGCCGTCACCGGCGATGTCGGGCGCGGTGCCGTGGACCGGTTCGAACAGCGCGTTGTCCGGGCCGACGTTCGCGGACGGCAGCAGCCCGAGGCCGCCGACGAGGCCGGCGGCGAGGTCCGACAGCACGTCGCCCGCGAGGTTCGGGCAGACGACGACGTCGAACGACTCCGGGTCGAGCGGCAGCCGCGTCGCGAACGCGTCCATCAGCACCTGCTCGGTGTCGACGCCCCGGTCGGCGGCGACGTCGACGACGGCGTCGCGGAACCGGCCGTCGGTTTCGCGCATCACGTTCGCCTTGTGGACGACGTGGAAGCCGTCGACGTCGCGGTCGGCGACGTAGTCGCAGGCGTACTCGGCGAGCCGTTCGGACGCCGAGGTGGTGACGACGCGGGTCAGCGTCGACAGGTCGTCGCTCAGCCGGTCCTCGTGGCCGGCGTAGACGCCTTCGGTGTTCTCGCGGAGGAACACGAGGTCGGTTTCGGGGCGGAGCGCGTCGACGCCCGGGTAGGCGCGCGCGGGCCGGACGTTCACGTACGACCCGACGGCCTCCCGCAGCGGCAGGATGACGTCTGCGGCGGTTTCGCCGGCGGCGCCGAACAGCGTCGCGTCGGCGTCGGCGACCGCCTCGTACGTCTCCGCGGGCAGCGCCTCCCCGGTCTCGTCGCGGACGGCGTCGCCGGCGTCGGCCTCGACGAACGCGAAGTCGCCGACGGCGTCGAGGACGCGGCGGGCGGCCGGGACGACTTCCCGGCCGATGCCGTCGCCTTCGATGACGACGATCTCCTCAGTCATCGGCCTGCGGGAGGTGTTCGTCGGTCACGTACGGCAGCGACGCGGCGGTGTCGCGGATGGCGTCGGCGTTCGACCCCATCAGCGCCGTGGTGTCCCACTCGCCGTCGACGAGCGCGCGGCGCTGTGCGTCGTCGACCGACACGCTCAGTTCGTTGTCGCCGTAGCGGACGGTCTCGGCGGCGACGTCGACCTCGATTTCGCCGTCCGGGTTGTCGTCGACCCACTGCTGGAGCGCGTTGATGGACTCGTGGTCCGCCGTCACGGTCGGGACGCCGAGCGCGAGGCAGTTCCCCGCGAAGATTTCGGCGAACGACTCGCCGATGATGGCGTCGATTCCCCACCGCATCAGCGCCTGCGGCGCGTGTTCCCGGGACGACCCGCAGCCGAAGTTCGCGTTCGCGACCAGCACGGAGGCGTCGCGGAAGCGGTCCTCGTTGAACGGGTGGTCCTTCTCGTTGTCGTCGTCGTCGAACCGCTGGTCGAAGAAGGCGAACTGGCCGAGGCCGTCGAACGTGACGACCTTCATGAACCGCGCCGGAATGATCTGGTCGGTGTCGATGTCGTTGCCGCGAATCGGGACGCCGGTGCCGCTGACGTACTCCACCGTCTCGGCGGGGCCGTCGGCGTCGGCGCCGCTGGTGTCGGCGCTCACGCCTCCACCTCCTCGCGCTCCTCCAGTTCACGGACGTCCGTGACCTCGCCGGTGACCGCGGCGGCGGCGACCATCCGCGGATTCATCAGGACGGTCCGGCCGTCCTTGCTCCCCTGCCGACCGACGAAGTTCCGGTTCGACGACGACGCGCAGGCCTCGTCGCCTTCGAGCTGGTCCTCGTTCATGCCGAGGCACATCGAACAGCCCGCGTTCCGCCAGTCGAAGCCGGCCTCGCGGAACACGTCCGCGAGCCCCTCCTCCTCGGCGGCGCGCTGGACGTGCTGGCTGCCCGGGACGACCATCGCGCGGACGTCGTCGTGGACATCGCGGCCGCGGACGACGCGGGCGGCCCGCCGCAGGTCGGGGAGCCGCGCGTTCGTACAGGAGCCGAGGAACGCGACGTCGACCTGGTAGCCCTCCATGGTGTCGCCGGGCTCGACGCGCATGTGCTCCTGTGCGCGCCGCGCCGTGTCCTGCTTGTCCGGGGCGAGTTCGTCCGGCGCCGGAATCGGCTCGGAGATACCGACGCCCTGCCCGGGCGTCGTCCCCCACGTCACCATCGGTTCGAGCGCGTCGCCGTCGATGGTGACGACGTCGTCGTACTCGGCGTCGTCGTCGGAGGCGACCGACTCCCAGTACGGCTTCAGCTCCGCGAACCGCTCGGGGTCGTCCGCGAACGCCTCCGTCTCGCGCAGCCACTCGTAGGTGGTCTCGTCCGGGTTGACGTAGCCGGCGCGCGCGCCGCCCTCGATGGACATGTTGCAGATGCTCATCCGGCCCTCCATGCCGAGCGACTCGACGGCGCCGCCGGCGTACTCGTAGACGTAGCCGACGCCGCCCTCCGTGCCGAGCTTCCGGATGATCTGCAGGATGACGTCCTTCGCTTCGACGCCGTCGCCGAGTTCGCCGGTGACGTCGATGCGGCGGACGTCCTTCTTCTCCATCGCGACACAGCCCGTCGCGAGCACGTCCCGAATCTGGGAGGTGCCGATGCCGAACGCGAGCGCGCCGAACGCGCCGTGCGTCGACGTGTGGCTGTCGCCGCAGACGATGGTCTTGCCGGGCTGAGTCAGCCCCTGCTCCGGCCCGACGACGTGGACGATGCCCTGGTCGCCCGACGACGGGTCGGAGAACTCGATGCCGGCGTCACGGACGTTCTGCTCCAGTTCGCTCATCATCTCCTCGGCGGCGTCGTCGCCGTACGGCCGCGACTGGTCCGCCGTCGGCACGATGTGGTCGACGGTCGCGTGCGTCAGTTTCGGGTAGGCGACGTCGAGGTCGCGTTCGCGGAGCATCCCGAACGCCTGCGGGCTCGTCACCTCGTGGATGAGGTGCAGCCCGACGAACAGCTGGTCCTGCCCGGTCGGCAGCTCGGTCACCTTGTGGTTCTCCCACACCTTGTCGTACAGCGTCCCCTGACTCATCCGTCGAACTCCTCGTCTGCTCGGCGCGAGGCGCCGCGCGCCCACACGTCGTTCAGTTCGGGGGACGGCGCCGCGTGGTCGACGGCCGCCATCGTCCCCGGTCGCACCTCCCGGTCCGCGTCCCCGCCGGCGTCAGTCATCCGCCGGCACCTCCGCGGCGTCCTCGTCGGCGTCGTCGCCGCCCCACGCGAACAGCGCGCGGAGGTCCGCGCCGACGTCCTCGATGTCGTGGTTCTTCTCGGCCTGCCGGAGCTGCGTGTACGACGGCCGGCCGGCCTGGTTCTCCGAAATCCACTCCCGCGCGAAGGTGCCGTCCTGCACCGCTTCGAGCACCTCCTCCATGTTCTCGCGGGCGTGCTCGTCGACGACGTCGTCGCCGCGGGTCAGCCCGCCGTACTCGGCGGTGTCGGAGACGGAGTCCCACATGCCGCCGAGCCCGTCTTCGTACATCAGGTCGACGATGAGCTTCAGCTCGTTCAGGCACTCGAAGTACGCCATCTCGCGGGAGTAGCCCGCGTCGACGAGCGTCTCGTACCCCTGTTTCACGAGCGACGTGACGCCGCCGCACAGCACCGCCTGCTCGCCGAACAGGTCCGTCTCGGTCTCCTCTTGGAACGTCGTCTCGATGACGCCGGCGCGGGTGCAGCCGATGGCGTGGGCGTACGCCAGCCCCTCCTGTTTCGCGTCGCCGGTCGCGTCCTGGTAGACGGCGAGCAGCCCCGGCGTGCCTTCGCCGGCCTCGAAGTTCCGGCGGACCAGGTGGCCCGGCGACTTCGGCGCCACCATCGTGACGTCGACGTCCTCGGGCGGCTGAATCTGGTTGTAGTGGATGTTGAAGCCGTGCGCGAACTGGAGCGTGTCGCCGGCGTCGAGTTCGTCGCGGATGTCGTCGAACACCGCGGGCTGGACCGTGTCCGGGACGAGCACGGAGACGACGTCCGCCTCCCGCGCCGCCGCCGTCGGTGTCGCCACGCGGAGCCCGTCGGCCTCGGCGGCCGCCCGCGAGGACGACCCCTTCCGCAGGCCGACGACCACGTCGACCCCGCTGTCCGCGAGGTTCTGTGCGTGGGCGTGGCCCTGGCTGCCGTAGCCGAGGACGGCCACGGTCTTGTCGTCGATGTGCGCTCGGTTCGCGTCGTCGTCGTAGTGTACGGTGGTGTCGAAGTCGTCAGTCATCCGTCTTCGTTGTGGTGTATTTCGCTTTTGGTTCGGCCGAGTGACCCGGCTCCTCGCCGGGCGTCGTCGGTGAGTCTCCGCGTGCGAGCGCCGTCTCGCCGGTCCGGGCGATCTCGATGATGCCGAACTGGCGGAAGGCGTCGACCGCGTCGTCTATCTTCTGTTCGTCGCCCGTGATCTGCACCGTGATGGTGCGCGGCCCGGCGTCCAGCGTCTGCCCCTCGTACATCTCCGTGATGGCGTGGACCTTGTCCGGCTCGTCGCCGCGCACCTTCAACAGCACGAGCTCCGCGCGCACCGCGTCCGAGTCGAGTTCGCCGACCGCGATGACGGGCGTCAGCTTCGCGAGCTGCTTTTTCGCCTGGTCGATGCCGGGGTCGGTCTCCTCGACGACGAGCGTGATGCGGGCGTGGCCCTCCACGGTCGTCTGCCCGACCGTCAGGCTCTCGATGTTGAACTGCCGCCGGGAGAACAGCCCGGACACCCGCGACAGCACGCCCGGCTCGTGTTCGACGAGCGCCGAAATCACGGCGGTGCGCTCGGTCGATTCGGCCTCCGCCTCCGGGTCGACCCGGATGCCCTGGTGGTTCCGGCGCCGCGTCGGCTGCGGTCGTTCCTCGGGCCGCGGCCCCGCCATCCCGTGGTCGGGGACGTCGGCGTCGGGGCGGCGTGCGTGGTCGGTCGCCGCGGCGTCCGCCGGGTGGTCGTCGAACTCGGCGTCCGCCGCGTCGTCGCCGCTCCCGCTCATAGCTGGTCCTCCGTCAGGGCGAACTCGCCGTTCGCGCCGCCGCTGGACACCATCGGGTAGACGTTCTCGCGCGGGTCGATGTGGGCGTCCACGACGGACGGCCCGTCGTACGCGAGCGCCTCGCTCACCACGTCGGCGACGTCGTCGTAGTCGTCGATGCGGAAGCCGCGCGCGCCGAACGCCTCCGCGAGCGCGTCGAACTCCGGCATCCAGTCGTAGTCCGACGCCATGTGGCGGCCCTCGAAGAAGGCGTCCTGCCACTGCCGGACCATCCCGATGTACTCGTTGTTCAACACGACGACCGTGACGTCGTGGTTCTCGCGGACGGCGACCGACAGCTCCTGCATCGTCATCAGGAACGAGCCGTCTCCCTCGAAGCAGACGACGTCGCGGTTGGACTCGCCCACGTCGTCGAGCGCGACGCGGGCGCCGATGGCGGCCGGCATCCCGTACCCCATCGTCCCGAGGCCGTGCGAGGAGACGAAGGTGCGCGGCTCCGTGAACGTCCAGTACTGCGCCGCCCACATCTGGTGTTGGCCGACGCCGGTGGTGACGACCGCGTCGTCGCCGGTGGCGGCGTCGAACGCCTCCACGACGAACTGCGGCTTCACCGGCTCGTCCGCCGGCGCCGCGTAGTCCATCGGGTACTCCTCGCGCCACGTCTCGCACTGCTCGCGCCACGCCGCGGCGTCCGGCGACGCCGACATCGCCGCGTCGAGCTGTTCGAGCGCCGTCCCGGCGTCGCCGACGACCGGGTAGTCGGCGTGGACGTTCTTCGAGATCTCCGCCGGGTCGATGTCGACGTGGACGACGTCGGCCTCCGGCGCGAACGTCTCGACGCCGCCGGTCAGCCGGTCGTCGAACCGGGTGCCGACCGCGACGAGACAGTCCGTGTGCGTGATGGCCATGTTCGCGTAGCCGGTGCCGTGCATCCCCGCCCACGACAGGCAGAGGTCGTCGTCTTCCGGGAAGCTCCCGATGCCGGGCATTGTCGTCACGACCGGGATGCCGTGTTCGCGCGCGAACCGGCGCGCCGCCTCGGACGCGTCGCCCTTGATGACGCCGCCGCCGAACAGGCACAGCGGCCGGTCGGCGGCCTGAATCGCCTGCGCCGCCGCGTCGACCGCGTCGCGGTCCGCCTCCGGCGACGGCACCTCGCGCTTCGGCGCCTCCGGCGGCCGCGCCGGCTCGTCGGTCTCGTCGAACGAGACGTCCTTCGGCAGGTCGACGAGCGTCGGGCCGGGCCGGCCGGTGTGCGACAGCGCGAACGCCTCGCCGACCGTCTCGCCGACCGTGTCGGCGTCGCTCGCGAAGTAGTTGTGTTTCGTGATGGGCTTCGTGACGCCGGTCGTGTCGGTCTCCTGGAACGCGTCGGAGCCGACCATGTCGCTCGGCACCTGCCCGGTCAGCGCCAGCATCGCGTCCGAGTCCATCGACGCGTCCGCGATGCCGGTGACGAGGTTCGTCGCGCCCGGCCCGGACGTCGCGAGACAGACGCCGGTGTCGCCTGTGACGATGCCGTACGCGTCGGCGGCGTGGGCGGCGCCCTGCTCGTGCGCCATCGTGACGTGGTCGATGCTGGAGTCGTACAGCTCGTCGTACACCGGCATGATGGCGCCGCCCTGCACGCCGAAGGCGGTGTCTACGCCGGCCGCCTCGAGGGTCCGAATCACGGCGGCGGCGCCGGTTCCGGCCGGCGTCGCCGCCTCGTCCTCGTGCGGTTCGTCAGCGTCGCCTCGTGCGTTCGCGGATTCACTCATGGTGCGTCTCTGGTGATCGATGTGTCATCTGGTCGGTGTCGCGGGTGCCTGTCGGTCGCCGATACGGTCGAACGCGGTCAGGATGAGACGGGCTGTGTGGGGCGGTTACGCCCCTACAATACCGACGGCGAGAACGGCGCTGACGGCCGACGCTGCGCGGCGAAGCGTCCCGGCTGTGGCGGCCGTCGTCATCTCGACACAGCGTTTCGCGTCCTCGCATAAATCTCTGTCGCGGCTGGCAACGTTTCACCGCCGCGTCCGCTGCGCTCGTCGCGCTCATCGCGGTCGTCGTGGTCGTCGCGGTCGCCGAGCGGCCGCCGAACGGCACCGCAGCCGGCCGGTAGACCTGTGGCTGGCGACCGGAAGCCCGCTGCCGGAGACGCATCACAGAGTCGCCTCCGGCTCGTGTTCGTCCTCGGTGTCGACGCCGACCTCCTCGGCGAACCGACGGACGTCCTCCATGGTCACCCGCGAGTCCGCGCCGTGGTCCTTGACGCGGCGCGTCACCGCGCGCACCTCGTCGTCGGTCGGCGCGTAGCCGTCCTCGG
Organism: Halobaculum sp. D14; assembly: GCF_051195135.1. Taxonomy (NCBI): domain Archaea; kingdom Methanobacteriati; phylum Methanobacteriota; class Halobacteria; order Halobacteriales; family Haloferacaceae; genus Halobaculum; species Halobaculum sp. D14. The sequence goes on from NZ_JBNTKA010000002.1 coordinate 713,371, forward strand.
TGAGGCGCTGGCGCACCGAGTGCGTCCCGGTGTGCTTGCCGAGCACCAGTTGGCGCTCGGCGCCCACCATCTCCGGGGTCATGACGCCCGGCTCGAACGTGTCGCTGTTCTCGATGACGCCGGCCGCGTGAATCCCGGATTCGTGGCTGAACGCGTTGTCGCCGACGACCGGCTTGTTCGCCGGCACCGGCATGTCGCTGGCCTGCTCAACCAGCCGCGACAGCTCCGTGATGCGGGTCGTGTCGACGCCGGTGTCGGCGTCGTACAGCGACTCGGCGGCCATCACGACCTCTTCGAGCGCGGCGTTGCCGGCGCGCTCGCCGATGCCGTTCACCGACACCTGCATCTGGGACGCGCCGGCTTCGACCCCGGTCAGCGCGTTCCCGGCCGCGAGCCCGAAGTCGTCGTGCGTGTGCACGTCGATTCGGGCGTCGGTGTGTGCGGTGACCGTCTCGATGAGGTCGCCGAACCGGCGCGGCGTCGCGACCCCGCACGTGTCCGGGATGTTTATCCAGTCCACGCCGGCGTCGCTGACGGCTTCGATGACCTCGATGAGGAACGCCCCGTCGGTCCGGGTCGCGTCCATCGGCGAGAACATCACGTCGACGCCCGCGTCCTTCGCGCGCTCGACGGCGGCCACCGACCGCTCGACGACCTCCTCTCGCGTCGCGTGCATCGAGTCTTCGAGCTGGACGTCGCTGGTCGACGCGAACGTGTGGACCATGTCCACGCCGGCGTCCAGTGCTGCGTCGACGTCGCCGTCGACGACGCGGGCGAGCCCGCACGTCGTGACGTCGGTGGCGGCGGCGATGTCGCTGACCGCTTCGAACTCCGCGTCGGAGTTCACCGGGAAGCCCGCCTCGATGACGGCGACCCCCATCTCGGACAGCGTAGCCGCTATCTCCCGTTTCTCCTCGTAACTGAACGACGTTCGCGGCGACTGTTCACCGTCGCGCAGCGTCGTGTCGAAAATTCGTACGTCGTCGAACTCGTCAGTGGCTCCCAGTGTGCCCTGGAAGAACTCGTTCCGCCGGGCTGGCTACCGACGAGTCCGGTGTACCGTTGGACATCGTGTCTACGTGGGGCCGAACTCCATGTAAAGCGTTGTGGTCGGACAGGTCCGCCGAGTCAGGCCGCCGCGGTCGAAGCCGCGAAAACAGCGAAAACCGCACGACAGCAACGGCTCTTATTTGAATATACGACCTCATATGTCCTAATATGCAATTGGCTCCTTTTATGCGAACGTCGCCGAGGACGGCGGACCTGCATCGGGGCTGCGGGAACTCGGCGCCCAAGCAACAGGGGTGATTCGCTCCGGAGGACGGCCGGGTCGGCCGCGGCGTCATCGTCCGGTCGGACGGTCGTCGGACGGACGTCCGAACCCTTTTGCCCGGCGACCCCGACCGGGCGGGTATGACGGATTTCGGCCTGAACCTCCAGGACGCCGAGGAGATGCTGGAGGAGGAGGTCGCCGGCGAGGTCGTCCTCGGCGTGCTCGACGGCACCACCGACCCGGAGGTGTGGGTGCGCAACGTCGAGTACGGCAACGTCCTCGTCCTCGCGGTCGTCGGCGACCTCAACGAGCGCGCCGCCGGCTTCGCCCGCCAGGTGTCAGAACTCGGCGGCGAACTCACCCACTTTCGCGGCTTCCTCATCGTCTCGCCGCCGAACGTCGGCATCAACACCGACCAGCTCGGCGACTGACCGCGGGACGCTCGCGCGTCGGTTCGACGCGACTACCGGAGCAGCCGGTCGACCTCAGCGCCGCACTCCGCGCAGTACAGCACGTACTCGTCGCCGTCGACCTCCGACTCCCGGTCGGTCTCTTCTCCGCAGTTCGGGCACTCCTCGCTGATGACCGCCCAGTCGGACTCCTTCGGCGCGCCGACCGCGACGAACCGCGCCGGCACGTCGCCCGTCACGGTCGCCTTGTTCGGCGCGTCCGCCGGCACGAAGAACGCCTCGCCGGCCCCGACCACGTAGTCTCCGTCCGCCGTCTCGACGGTCAACTCGCCGTCCAGCACCAGGAACACCTCCTCGTGCTCAGGGTGGCGGTGGTACCCCCACGGGACGTCCTCCCCCGGGTCGGCCTCGTAGTAGTTCAGACCGAACTCCGAGACGCCGAGCGCCTCGTCGAGTTCCTTCTTGACCCGCGTCGGATTCGGGACGGTACTTACGTCCTCGACCGACGCCTTCGCGTAGCCGTACTCGTCGTCCGCGTCGTCGGAGTCACCCGGCATACGTGGAGCGACGTGGGCATCACAGAAAGTTCCAGTTGCCGAACCGCGGCACCGACCAGCCGCCGCCGACTTCGACGTTGGACGGCGTCGACTTCGATTTCCGGGCGACGGCGACCTCGATTCTCCGCCGCGGCTGTCGAAGTCGGCTGCTGCGGGTCAGGCTGACGGCTCGTCCGGGTCGGCGTCGGTATCGGCGTCGACATCGGCATCGGCGTCGACATCGGCATCGGCGGCCTCGGCGTCGTCTGCCGGGAGCAGCACGAGATGGTGGCCGTCGGGGTCGTACAGTTCGACGGAGCCGTCGCCGCGGCCGCGGGGCGTGACGGCGGCGTGGTCGCCGAAGGCGCGTTCGGCCATCGCCGCCGGGTCGCGGACGCGGACGCCGAGGTCGACGTGGACGCCGCCGCGGGCGCCGTCGATGCCGAGCTGCGGCTCCCACAGTTCCACGTCGAACTGGGTGTCGGCGCCGGCGGGGCCGCGCAGCCGGATGCGCCGGCGGTTCTCGCCGCGGTCGACCGGCGTGAACCCCAGCGCGTCCCACCACTCCGCCGCGAGGTCGACGTTCGCCACCTCCAGCACCACCTCGAAGACGCCGGTCAGCCCGACGCCCCGGGCGTCGATGCCGCCGACTTCGGGCGTGTGGCCGTCCGCGTCGCGGGTGTAGACGGAGCTGAACGACCCGAACGCCACCTCGGTGGCGTCGGGGAACCGCGCCCGCCACGCCGGGAAGTCGCGGCCGACGGCGGCGAACGCGAAGTGGACGTGCAGGCCGCCGCGAGGCAGCGACGTGGGGCGGCGCAGCACGAACTCGGTGCCGTCGACGTCGAACGCCGCTTCCGTCGCGGTGCGGCGCGTCGGCACCAGCCCGAAGGCGTCTGCGTACCACGCGGCGGCGCGGCCGAGGTCGGTCACCTCCAGTGCGAGGTGGGCGAGCGCAGGGCGAGTCACGCCGACGACTCAGCGTGCCCCCCACTTAAGCCCGCGGCGACCGACCCACGACCATGCCGATGAAGGGCGACGGGACGGCCGACCCGGAACGAATCGACGAGTTCGACGGCGGTCTCGGCTGGCTCGCCTACCCGGACGAACGCATGCAGCGCGCGAGCCACGCCGTCACGGACGACGGCGACGTCTGGATTCTCGACCCGGTCGACGGCCCCGGCGTCGACGAGTTCGTCGCCTCGATCGACGGCGACGTCGCCGGCACCGTGGTCTGTCTCGACCGCCACAAGCGAGACGCCGCCGCGGTCGCCGACCGCCACGGCGTCCCGGTGTACGTCCCGGAGTGGATGACCGGCGTCGCCGACGAACTCGACGCGCCGGTCGAGCGCTTCGGCGACGCGCTCGGCGGATTCGACGCCATCGCCGTGAAGCGGGGCGCCGTGCTGCCGTGGCAGGAGGTCGCCCTCTACGACGAGACGGGCGGGACGCTGTACGTCCCGGAGGCGGTTGGCACCGTCGATTTCATGACGGTCCCCGGCGAGCGACTCGGCGTCCACCCGGCGCTCCGACTGCTCCCGCCGCGCCGCCCGCTGTCCGGACTCGACCCGGACCGCGTCCTGGTCGGGCACGGCGCCGGCGTCCACGACGACGCAGCGACCGCGCTCGCCGAGGCGCTCCGTCGCTCCCGACGCACCGCGCCCGAACTGTACGCGCGGACGGCGGCGTCGATGCTGTCATGACCGCAGACCCCGGCGCCGACTCGGGCGCTGACCGCGCCGGCGACCCCGCCGGCGACGTAGCGGAGGCCGCCAACGAAGACGCCGCCACGGACGGCGACTCGGGCGGAGCCGACGCGGACCGAACCCCCGTTACCATCACCAGCGACCTGCTGTCCGTGTTGCTCGAACAGGCCGCCGAGGCCGACCCGTCGGTCGTGAACGTCGTCTTGAACACGACCCCGGCGCGCGACCTCACCGGCGTCCCGCCCGGCGTCGACCCGGAGACGCCCGTCCTCACCCACTTTTACTTCCCGGGCGCGTCCGGCTCCGTCACCGCCGTCTTCGGGATGGACCTCGGTCGGCCGCGCGGCCGCGCCCGATTCCTCTCCCATCCCGACGGCGACCCGACGCTCACCGAAGCCGACGACCTCGCCGCGGCGGTGCTGGTGGCGACGCCGCCGTACGACCAAGACGACGTCGTCGCGTACGACCGGAGCGGCGACCGGCTGGAGCTCCGCGTCCTGGAGGCGACGCCGCCGGAGGAACACCTCGACGGCTGAACGGACTCCTCGCGTCGACGCCGCCCGGCGACGGCGCTATTCGAGGTAGCCGAGGTCGCGAAGCTGGTCCGTTATCTCCTCGAACTCCGCCTCCGAGAGCGACCCGCGTTTCTGGTGCTGGATGACGATGCTGCGCAGCAGGAACCGGACGAGGTCGGAGGTGGACGAGAAGCTCGTCCCCTCGATGGTCTCCTCGACGCGCTCTGCGAGGTCCTTCGGAATCGAAACCGTGGTGTAGTCGGTCACGGCGGTCCGTCCGGCGCGTGAACCGATAAACGCGGCGGTGGCCGCTCTCCCGGCGCGTGACGCCACGTGCCGCCGCGTACCACTGCCCAGCGCCACGCGGCGCCGGTTGTCAGCGACTCACTCTTTGTCTTCGAGCCGGTCGAGCGTCTCACGGTGCAGCGTGACGAGCAGGTCCGACAGCACGCCGAACATGACGAGCTGCACCCCGAAAATCAGCGCGATGCCGGCGGCGATGGCGAGCACCTCGTGGGAGACGCCGTTCGCGAACCAGTCGTACGCGACGTAGCCGGCGACCGCGACGCCGACGGCGCCGGAGAGCACGCCGGCGCTCCCGAAGTAGAACAGCGGGTTCGACGTCTTCGCCTGCCGGTACAGCGCCATCAGGATGATGCCGCCGTCCCGAACCGGGTGGAGGTTCGTGTTCGAGCCGTCGGGCCGCGGAAGATACGTGATCGGGACGACGGTGGTGTCCACGCCGTGCCGAGCGCACTCCACCGAAAGCTCCGTCTCGATGCCGAAGCCGTCCGCGCTGAGCTGGAGCCGCTCGAACGACTCCCGCGTGAACGCCCGATACCCCGACAGGATGTCCGCGAAGTCCTCGCCGTGGATGTTCCGGAACAGCCAGTTGAACACCGCGTTCCCGACCTTGTTGAAGCCGGTCATCGCGCCCGCCTCCATGTCCGCGAACCGGTCGCCGACGACGTGCTCCGCCGACCCGTCGAACAGCGGCGCCAGCATGTCGTCGGCGTCCGCCGCGCGGTACGTCCCGTCCGCGTCCGCCATCAGCACGTACTCCGCGTCGATGTGCTCTGAGACGGCCTCCCGAATCGCCTGCCCCTTCCCGGTCCGGGACTGCACGGCGACCCGCGCACCCGCCTCCGCCGCCCGCTCCCGCGTCCCGTCGTCCGAGTCGCCGTCGATGACGAGGACGTTTGAGAAGCCGTGGTCGCGGAAGTCGCGGACGACGTCGCCGACGGTCTCGGCCTCGTTGTAGGTCGGGAGGAGCACGCAGACGGCGTCTCTGTCCATCGGTGAGTCGGTGTCAGGGTGGCGGGATAACAGCTTCGGGTCTCCGGTGCCGTACCGCCAGTCTGCCCGGTCGTTTCCGGCCGCGTCAGTCGTCGCGCTGCTCGCTCAGCGTCTCCCAGATTTCGGTGCAGCCCGCCCCGTCTTCGACCGCGTCCAGGTGTTCAGCGTCGTCCGACGGGCGCTCGTCGTCGCCCTCGGGCGGCTGCGTCGAGTTACTCATACCACGAGTAACTTGGCTCGTTTGCATAAGTCTTCCCCCTCCGTTCGGACTCGCCCGACCTATAACCCCTGACGCCCCACGGGCGGGTAATGAGCCACGACGCTGACGACCTCTTCGAGCTGCTCGGGCTCGGCGAGTACGAGGAGACGGCGCTGGCCGAACTGCTCACCGTCGGGCAGACCACGGCGCCGGACCTCGCGGAGGCGACCGGAATTCCGAAGGCCAGGATTTACGGCGTCCTCGATGACCTCGCGGACGCCGGCTACGTCAAGGTAATCCCCGGCCGGCCGAAGCGCTACCAGCCGAAAGCCCCCGAGGAGATCCTGTCCACCGCCGTCGAGAACCGCCGGCAGTCGTTCGAGTCGTTCAGGAGCGAACTCGACGAGGTCCGCGAGGCGTTCACCGAGCAGTACGGCCCGCTGTACGAGAGCGCGAGTTCGGACGTGACGCCGACGGAGGAGCTGTTCTACGTCGTCGACGTCGGCGAGCCGAGCGAGCGGGAGACGCGGAAGCTGTACCGCGACGCGACCGACTGCGTCAACGTCATCACCAAGAGCTTCGCGTACCTGGACAGCGTCTCGCCGGCCATCGCGGACGCGCGCGAGGCGGGCGTGGACATGCGTGTGGTCTTCTTGCATCCCGACCAGCTCTCCGCGGAGAACCGCGAGCGGCAGGCGGAACTGCTCGAGACGTTCGCCGACCGGTTCCCGGGCGTCGAGTACCGGTTCTCGCCGGAGCCGCTGCCGTGGCGAGGGACGTTCGCGGACCCGAGCATGGAGTACGACTCCGGCCGCGCGCTGCTGCTCGTCGAGGAGAAGGACGTGCCGCTGAGCATGCGGCAGGCTGCCGTCACCGAGAACGGGTCGTTCGTGGCCGGGCTCTCCCGGTACTTCGACATGCTCTGGGAGTACGAGACGGTCGCCCCGGACCGCTGAACAGGGGTAAGGTTCAAGTGGTTACTCACAATCTGAGTAACCATGGTCGTGCTCCTGACCGGCGCCGACGGCTACGTCGGCTGGCCAACCACGCTCCGCCTCGCGAACCGCCTCGACGAACGAATCGTCGCCGTCGACAACGGCGCCCGCCGCGACTGGGTCGAAGAGTCCGGCAGCGTCTCCGCGACGCCGATAGACGACCCGGAGACGCGCTTCGGCGACCTCGACGGCGTCAGCTACGTCGAGGGCGACCTGGCCGACCGCGACTTCGTGCTGCAGCTGCTGGACGTCCACGAGCCGGACACCGTGCTGCACGCCGCCGCACAGCCGAGCGCGCCGTACGCCGGCATCAACGGCGAACGGGCGCTGTTCACCCAGCAGAACAACGTCTCGATGACGCTGAACCTCCTGCACGGCCTCCACGAGACCGGGCTGGACGACGCCCACTTCATCGAAACCACCACGACCGGCGTCTACGGCGCGCCGGAGTTCCCGATTCCGGAGGGCGGCGCCGTCATGGAGAACGGCGGCGAGCGCGACGAGGTTCCGTTCCCGGCGATGGGCGGGTCGTGGTACCACCAGACGAAGTCGTTCGACGCCGCGAACATGCGGCTCGCCGCGACCGAGTTCGACCTCGACATCAGCGACGTCCGAACCGCCATCGTCTACGGCACCGAAACCGAAGAGACCCGGGCCGCCGAGTCGCCGACGCGGTTCGACTTCGACTACTACTTCGGCACCGTCGTCAACCGGTTCTGCGCGCAGGCCGTCGCCGGCTACCCCATCACGGTGTACGGGAAGGGCGAGCAGCGCAAGCCGATGGTCAGCCTCGAAGACACCGTCGAGAGCCTCGTCAACCTCGTCGAGCGCGGACACGACGGCGGCGACGGCGACGTCGACGTCTACAACCAGGTGACCCGGCCGGTCGCCATCGTCGAACTCGCCGAGACCATCGCGGAGGTCGGCTCCGAGTTCGGACTCGACGCCGACGTGGAGCACTACGAGAACCCCCGCGAGGAGGACGAAGAACACGAGATGGAGATGGACAACGACCGCTTCCTGGACCTCGTCGGCGGTCAGCGGCAGACGCTCGAAGCGGGCGTCCGCGACGTCATCGGGACGCTCGTCGACCACGAGGGCCGAATCACGGCCCACGAGGACCGCTTCCTCCCCGGGGTGTTGACCGATTAACATCCTCGTCACCGGGGGCGCCGGCTACGTCGGCAGCGAGCTCGTCCCGCGGCTCGCCGACGCCGGCCACGACGTCCGCGTCCTCGACGACTTCGCGCTCTCCAGCCCGCGGAACCTCATGGGCGCCGACGTGCAGCGTTACGAGTTCGTCCGCGGCGACGTCCGCGACCCCGACGTCGTCGAACGCGCCGTCGAAGACGTCGACGCGGTCGTCCACCTCGCCGCCGTCACCGGCGCCGCGCAGTCGCACGAGGTCCGCGACCGCGTCATGGACGTGAACGTCGGCGGGACCGAGACGGTCGTTTCGGCGGCCGAAGACGCCGGCGTCGACCGGCTCGTGCTGGCCTCGTCGTGTAACGTCTACGGCGACGCGTACGACGAGGAGCTCACCGAGGAGTCGGAGCCGGCGCCCGGCAACCCCTACGCGGAGTCGAAGCTCCGCGCCGAGTCGGTGTGTGCCGACTCGGCCGTCGAGTCCGTGGCGCTGCGGCTGGCGACGAACTTCGGCTACTCGCCGGGCGTCCGGTTCAACCTCGTCGTCAACGACTTCACGTTCCGCGCGCTCACCGGCGACCCGCTCACCGTCTACGGCGACGGAACGAACTGGCGGCCGTACCTCCACGTCCGCGACACGGCGCGGGCGTTCGCGGCGGCGCTCGACTGGCCGACCGGCGTCTACAACGTCGGCCACGACAACGTCCGCGTGCAGACGGTCGCGGAAACCGTCGCCGACGAGGTCGGCCGCGCGGTCGACGTGACGTACCTCGGCGACCGGGACCCCGGCCCGTCGTACCACGTCGACTTCGGGCGGATGCGCGAGGTCGGCTTCGAACCGACGCTGTCGCTCCGAGACGGCATCGCCGACCTCGCCTCGCAGTTCACCGCGGAGGTGGCGGCGTGACCGAAACGCACACCGTCGGCGTTACCGGCGCCGCCGGCTACATCGGGTCGCGCGTCACCGCGGACCTGCTCGACGCCGGCCACGACGTCGTCGCCGTGGACGACTTCTCCGCCGCGAAAGTCGACTCGATACCGGGCGTCGACGTCGTCGACGCCGACGTCTGCGACGCCGACGTGCTCCGCGAGCAGTTCGCGGACGTCGACGCCGTCTTCCACCTCGCCGCGATGACGCACGTCGGGGACTGCGAGGACCGCCCGGCGGACGCGTTCGACGTGAACGTCCGCGGCACCGAGACGGTCGCGTGGTTCTGCCGCGAACGCGGCCTCCCGCTCGTCTTCCCGTGCAGCATGGCAATCGTCGGCGACCCGGTCGAGACGCCCGTGACCGCGTCCCACCCGCGCGGCCCCGCCAACTTCTACGGCCGGACGAAGAAGATGAGCGAGGACGACATCCACGACCTGGCCCCCGGGTCGTTCCCGGCGCACGTCTACATGAAATCGAACCTGTACGGGAACCACGCCGTCGGCGGCGAGCGCGTCGGCAAGCGCACCGTCATCAACATCTTCGTCGAGAAGGCGCTCGCCGGCGACGCCCTGACCGTCCACGAACCGGGGACGCAGGCCCGCGACTTCGTCCACGTCGAGGACGTCGCGTCGGCGTACCTGCTGTCGCTCGACGAGCTCGTCGGCGCCGACCCGGGCGCGCGGACGCTCCCGCTCGCCAGCGGTGAAAGCCTGAGCATCCTCGGCCTCGCGGAACTCGTCCAGCGCGTCGCCGCGGAGGAACTCGGGCGTGACGTCGACATCGAACTCGTCGAGAACCCGCGGAGCGGCGCCGAGCCGAGCGACGACCTCGTCGTCGACACCGACGACGCCCGCGACGCCATCGGCTTCGACGCGGAACGAACCGTCGAGGGGACGGTCCGCGAGATGCTCCGCGCGAACGCCGGGAGCGACGCCGCCGGCGACGCGGAGGGGGGAGACTGATGCAGACCGTGATTCTCGCCGCCGGCGAGGGGACGCGGATGCGGCCGCTGACGGCGCACCGACCGAAGCCGATGCTGCCGGTCGGTGACCGACCGCTCGTCGCGCACACCGCCGACGCCGCCGTCGCAGCCGGCGCCTCGCGTCTCGTGTTCGTCGTCGGCTACGAGGCCGCCGACGTCCGCGACCACTTCGGCGACGAGTACGCCGGCGTCCCGGTCGACTACGCGACGCAGACGGAGCAGCGCGGCACCGCAGACGCGGTCCGCGCCGCGCGCGGCCGCCTCGACGACGCCCCGTTCGTGGTGCTGAACGGCGACGACCTGTACGACCCGGCGTCGCTGGAGTCGCTCTACCGGTCGGCGCCGGCGGTCGGAGCGTTCCGCGTCGACGACCCGCGGCCCTACGGCGTCTTCGACGTCGACGGCGACGTCGTCACCGGCGTCACCGAGAAGCCGGACGACCCGCCGTCGTCGCTGGTCAACATCGGGGCGTACGCCTTCCCGGCGGCCGCCCAGCAGTGGCTCGACGTCGAGGAGAGCAGCCGCGGCGAACGCGAACTCACGGACGTGTTGGCGCGCGTCGTCGACAACTGCGACGTCCGCGCGATCACGTTCGAGTTCTGGACCGGCGTCGGCCGGCCGTGGGAACTCCTCGGCGCGAACGAGTGGGTGCTGTCGTCGCTGGAGCGCCGCGTCGACGGCGACGTCCACGCCGACGCCGACCTCCGCGGACCGGTCGTCGTCGAGGCGGGGGCGTCCGTCGACGCCGGCGTCGTCGTCGAGGGACCGGCGCTGATTCGGCGGGACGCCTCGGTCGGCCCGAACGCGTACGTCCGCGGCGCCACTGTCGTCGGCGAGGGCGCCACGGTCGGCCACGCCGTCGAGGTGAAAAACAGCGTCCTGATGGCGGGCGCGACCGTCGGCCACCTCTCGTACGTCGGGGACTCCGTCGTCGGCCGCGACGTCAACTTCGGCGCCGGCACCACCGTCGCGAACCTCAGACACGACGACGAGACGGTCCGGGTGCAGGTCAACGAGGAGTCGACGGACACGGGCCGGCGGAAGTTCGGCGTCGTCGTCGGCGACGGCGCGAAGACCGGCATCGAAACGGCGCTGAACGCCGGGGTGAAACTCGGCGCCGGCGCCCGCACCGAACCGGGGGAGACGGTCACCCGAGACAAACCGACCGTCACGAGCACAGAATGAAGGCAGTCATCCTCGCGGCGGGCGAAGGGACGCGGCTCCGGCCGCTCACGGACGCCCGCCCCAAACCGATGCTTCCGGTCGCCAACCAGCCGCTGTTAGCGCACGTCGTCGACGCGGTCGTCGACGCCGGCATCGACGACGTCGTGCTGGTCGTCGGCTACCGCCGCGACCGCATCCAGAACCACTTCGGCGACGGCGACGACTGGGGAATCGACGTCGAGTACGCCGTCCAGGAGAAACAGCTCGGCACCGGCCACGCGCTCTTGCAGGCCGAGCCGTTCGTCGACGGCGACTTCGTCGCGCTCAACGGCGACCGCGTCATCGAACCGGACGCCATCGCCGCGCTGGCGGCCGCTCACCGCGACGGCGACGACCCGACGATGGCGGTGACGCGCTCGGCGCAGCCGTCGAACTACGGCGTCGTCGATCTCGACGGCCGCCGCGTCGTCTCGCTCACCGAGAAGCCGCCGAGCCACGCCGCCGACAGCGACGTCATCAACGCCGGCGTCTACGGCTTCGACGACTCCGTCTTCGAAGACGTCCGCGACACCGACGCCGACGTGGAACTGTCGCTCACCGCGACGCTCCAGCGGCTCGCGGCGGAGAACCGGCTCCGTGCCGTCCCGTTCGACGGCCGGTGGCTCGACGTCTCGCACCTCTGGGACCTCCCGGCGGTGAACGCCCGGCTTCTCAGCGCCGACGGCGCGGTCCGCGCGGACTCCGCAGCGGTCCACGACACCGCCGCGGTGTCCGACGAGGTCGCGCTCGGCGCCGACGCGCGCGTCCGGGCCGGCGCCGCCGTCACCTCCGGCGTCTCCGTCGGCGACAACGCCGAGGTCGGCCCGAACGCCGTCGTCTCCAACGCCGTCGTCCTCCCGGACGCGACAATCGGGGCGGGGGCGGTCGTCCGCGACTGCGTCGTCGGCGAGGACGCGTCGGTCGGCCCGAACGTCACGGTCCAGGGCGGCGTCGGCGACGTCGCCGTCGACGGGACGCTCCACGCCGACGTCCGCCTCGGCGGCGTCGTCGGTGACGGCGCCGCGGTCGGCGGCGGCGCCTCGTTCGTCCCGGGCACCGTGCTTGGCAACGACGCCCGCGTCGACCCCGGCGCGACGCTGCACGGACGAATCGAGGACGGCGCCGTCGTGAGGCGCGGATAACGATGTGCGGAATCATCGGCTACCTCGGCGACCGCGAGGCGCTCCCGCTGCTCGAAGCGGGCCTCCGGAACCTCGAGTACCGCGGCTACGACTCCGCCGGCGTCGCGCTCCGCGAACGCGGCGACGTCGCCGTCCACAAGAACGCCGGCGACATCGACGACCTCGTGCTGCCTGCGTCGTCGCCGGCCACCTGCGGCGTCGGCCACACCCGCTGGTCGACCCACGGCGAACCGACCGACGCGAACGCCCACCCGCACACCGACTGCACCGGCGACGTCGCCGTCGTCCACAACGGCATCATCGAGAACTACGACGAACTCAGAGCCGACCTGCGGAGCCGCGGCCACGAGTTCACGAGCGACACGGACACCGAGGTCGTCCCGCACCTCCTCGAGGAACGCCTCGCGGACGGCGACTCGCTCCCGGCAGCCGTCGAAGCGACCATCGACGACGTCCGCGGCAGCTTCGCGCTCGCGGTCACCGCCGCACAGTATGACGGTCTCGTCGCGGCCCGCCGCGGCAGCCCGCTCGTGCTCGGCCACGCCGACGACGGACTGTTCCTCGCGAGCGACGTCACCGCGTTCCTCGAACACACCCGCGAGGTCACGTACCTCGAAGACGGGGACGTCGTCGTCGCGGACCGCGACGGGCTCACCGTCCGGAACGGCGGCACCGCGGTCGACCGCGGCCGCGAAACCGTCGACTGGGAGGCCGACGCCGCGGAGAAGGGCGGCTACGAGCACTACATGCTGAAGGAGATACACGAACAGCCCGGCGCGCTCAGGCAGGCGATATCCGGCCGCGTCGACGAACTCAACGGCGACGTTGACCTCGACGTCGACCTCCCCGACGAGTACCTGCAGTCGCTCGAAGAGGTCCAGTTCGTCGCCGCCGGCACGTCGTACCACGCGGCGCTGTACGCCGCCGACCTGGTGGAGACGCACGCGGACGTCCGCACGTCGGTCGACGTCGCCTCCGAGTACGAGTTCGGCGGCGGCCGCGACCCGTGGCGGACGCTCGTCGTCGCCGTCACGCAGAGCGGCGAAACCGCGGACACGCTCCGGGCGCTCCGCCGCGCGTCACGCGCCGGCGCTCGCACCCTCGCGGTCACGAACACGCTCGGGTCGACCGTGACGCGTGAAGCCGACGACGCCGTGTTCATCCGCGCCGGCCCCGAAATCGGGGTCGCCGCCACCAAGACGTTCTGCTCGCAGGTCGCGACGCTCGCGCTGCTGTCGGTCCACCTCGGACGCGTCCGCGGCGCCCTCTCGGCGACGGAGGCCGGCGAGTTCCTCGAACACGTCCGCGGACTCCCCGGCGCGGTCCAGCGCGCGCTGGACGCCGAAGCCGACGTCCGCGACGCCGCGGAGACGTACGCCGACGGCGACGCGTTCTTCTTCGTCGGCCGGCGCCTCGGCGCCCCCGTCTCGCTGGAGGCGGCGCTGAAACTGAAAGAGATCAGTTACGACCACGCCGAGGGGTTCCCGGCGGGCGAACTCAAGCACGGCCCGCTGGCGCTGGTGACGCCGGAGACGCCGGTGCTCGCGACGCTGACCGACGGCGCGAACCCCGGCGAAACCCTGAACAACGTCAAGGAGGTCGAAGCGCGCGGCGCGCCGGTCCTCGGCTGCGCCTCGTCGGCCGTCGACGACGCGCAGAAGTTCTGCGACGTGGTGTTCCCGGTTGCCGACCTCGGCGCGCTCGAACCGCTCGTCGCGAACGTCTACTGGCAGCTGTTCGCCTACCACGTCGCGAACCTGAGCGGGAGAAGCATCGACAAGCCGCGGAACCTCGCGAAGAGCGTCACGGTCGAGTGACGCCCGGACCCGGGCCGGTCGCCGCGACCGGCCACCGTTCCCGACAGGACGCAGAGCAGACCCCTTCAGTTACCAGCAGAGCCCCTCGTACACGTTGAGCGCGTCCCGGTCGACGTCGATGCGGCGGCCGTCGACGACCACCGACCGCGCCATCCCGCCGAACGAGAGGCCGTCGAACTCGGGCCAGTCCGTCGCGACGAGCGCCGCCTCGGCGCCGTCGAGGGCGGCGGCCGCCGAGTCCGCGTACGTCACGTCGGCGTCGTCGCCGAGGGCGGCCCTGGCGTTCTCCGTCGCCACCGGGTCGTACGCGACGACGTCGGCGCCGGCGTTCTCCAGCAGCCGGACGAGTTCGAGCGCCCGCGAGTTCCTGACGTCGTCGGTGCCGGGCTTGAAGGCGAGGCCGAGGACGGCGATTCGCGCCCCGTCCGGGTCGACGTGCCGATTGAGCAGGTCCAGCATCCGGCCGGGCTGCCCGTCGTTGACGGCGACGACGGCGTCGAGCAGCGACGGCTCGTACCCCTCGTCGCGGGCGAGCGTCCGGAGCGCGTTCGTGTCCTTCGGGAAGCACGACCCGCCCCAGCCCAGCCCGGACCGGAGGAACGACGACCCGATGCGGCTGTCCAGCCCGACCGCGTTCATCACCTCGTAGGCGTCGATGTCGAGCTCCTTGCAGACGTTCCCGAGTTCGTTCACCAGCGACACCTTCGACGCGAGGAACGAGTTGTTCGCGTACTTGATCATCTCCGCCTCGCGGACCCCGGTGTCGACCATCGTCGTCTCGTCGGCGAGCGGCTCGTACACCTCGTGTATCGCCGCCCGGGTCCGGTCGTCGCTCGCCCCGACGACGACCTTGTCCGGGTCGAGGAAGTCTGCGACTGCGGAGCCTTCCCGGAGGAACTCGGGGTTCATGCCGACGCCCAGCTCCTCGCCGACCGCCTTCCCGGACTGCTCGGAGACGACCGGCGCGACGACGGACTCGTTCGTCCCCGGCAGCACCGTGCTCTTCGTGACGACGACGTGCCGACCGGACTTCTCGGCGAGCGCCTCGCCGAGCGACTCCGCCGCCGCCTTCATGACCGCGAGGTCCTGCCGGCCGTCGTCGTCCTGCGGCGTCGGCAGACAGAGGAACGTGAGGTCCGTGTCGACGACGGCGCCGTAGTCAGTCGTCGCCGACAGCCGGTCGCCGGCGTACTCCGAGACGAGCGCAGACAGCCCCTCCTCGTGAATCGGCGCGGTGCCGGCGTTGATCGCCGCCACGACGTCCTCGTCGATGTCGACGTTCACCACGTCGTGTCCGATGTCCGCGAGGCAGGCAGCGAGCGTCGTTCCGACGTAGCCGCTCCCGATGACCGAGACGTTCATGTTTCCCGGTGGGCGGCGGTCCGTAATCAATCACGTGATGCGCCGCGTCGCCGACCGCCGTGGTCGACGCGCTGGCGTCGATGGGGGTCGACCCGTAGCGTCGCTACGACATCAGCCGGCGAGCCATCCGTTTCAGCGGTTCGAGGTCGACGCCGAACCGCTCTTCGACGCTGTTCACCAGCATGATCTCCTCGTCTTCGATGCCGCCGAACCGGAGCACTGAGACGCCGTACAGAACCACGAATGCGCTGAACGCTGCGACGAGCACGACCGGCGTCGGGTCAAGGGCGGCGCCGACGAGGAGGCGGACGGCGACGAACGCGGCGACCCCGGCTGCCCCCGGTCTCAGCATCGACATCGTCACCGGAACGATTCCCTCCTCGCGGTACAGGATGGCCGACAGCGCGATGTTGAGCGCGACGTAGGTCGCGGTCGTCGCCGCCGCGGCGCCGAGCGGACCGTACTCTGGGATGAGAACCAGATTGAGCGCGGTGTTGACTGCTGCGGCGCCGCCGTCGACGTACATCAGCAGCCGAGTCATCCCGATGGACGACGCGGTTTCGCGGTTCATCCCCGCCACGGTGTGGACGAAGAAGCCGACGACGAGCACCGCGAGGACGTCGCCGCCGCCGGCGTACTTCGCGCCGAACGTCAGCGAGATGAGCCTTGACGGAAACGTAACCATCACCAGGAACACGGGGAGGCTCACCACGGACACCCACTTCGTCACGACCTGATACATCCGGTTCACGCCAGTGTTGTCGCCCGCCGCGTGCAGCTCCGATATTACTGGCATGAAGATGAATGCGAAGGCGGTCATCGCCGTCATGAGTAGGTTCCCGAGCGGGTAGACGACGTTGTAGAGCGCGACCTGCTCGGTGCCACCGCTGAAGTAGCCGAGCAGGAGCGTGTCGAGGTCGTTGAACACCATCGAAAGCATCCCCGACAGCAGGAGCGGAAGCGAGAAGCGGAGCAGTTCCTCGTGGCGGAGGGCGGCGCTGACTGTCCGGTCGGTGAGTGAAGTCTCCCGGTGCAGATACGCCACACCGAGCAGCACCGGGGCCAGCCACCCAGCAAGATACGCTAGCGACACGCGGACCGCGGAGCCACCGAACACGAGAAAGACGAAGGCGATCGCGACGATTCGAACTGTTGGTCGTGAGATGTTCTCGATGACGACCTTCGGGATGGTTCGCTGCTGCCCCTGAACCGTCGACGTGACCAGTCGATGAAGCACCATCAGCGGAATGACGGCGGCGAACACGCGGAACACCGGTGCGACCTCGGGGGTGTCGAAGGCGATACGGGCCACAGTCGGCGCGGCGACGAACAGAACGCCGCCGAACAGGAACCCCAACGGGACTGCGACGGAGAACGCCGTGACAAGGACGCCGCGCCGGTCCGCCGGGTCCTCGTATCGCGGGAGAAAGCGGCCGACACCGTGATGCAAGCCGAGCAGGGCGACCGTGGAGGCGGTCGCGGCGACGGTCGTCCCCAGCGAGACGCTGCCGTAGTCCGCGATGCTGAGCTCTCGGGCCACGATGAGCTTCCCGACGAACGAGATTCCGAGCTGCAAGACGAGCCCGGCGAGGAGGATGCCGCCGCCCTTGAACAGTTTCCTGACCGAGTCGTCGAGCCTCGACATGGGGACGTACCGCGACGTTCCGGCGCTCACGGTTAAACCTCCCCGGTTCCACCGCGGACGGGAAGGGAAGGTACATAACCGTAGACAGGCATGCGGCGACTAGAACTCTCAATGAACGTCGACGCGAAACTCGCCGACCGCCCAGTGTTCGTCACCGGCGCGGATGGCTTCGTTGGTTCGCACCTCACCGACCGGCTCGTCGAGGCGGGCGCTGACGTGCACATCTTCGTCCGCGCGACCTCCAGCGGCGAACTGAAGAACATCCGGCACCAGACGGACGACCTCACGGTTCACCGCGGCGACCTCCGCGACCAGCACTCCGTCAAGCAGGCGCTCTCCGCGCTCAAGGGCCACGGCGACGCCATCATCTTCCACCTGGCCGCGCAGGCGCACGTCGGCGAGTCGTGGGACCGGCCGTACGAGACCGTCGACACCAACGTCGTCGGCACCCTGAACCTGCTGCAGTCCGTCGTCGACCTCGACCTCGACATCTCGAAGTTCGACACCGCCGGGACGTCCGAGGAGTACGGCAACGTGAAACAGGAGATGGCGGAGAAACACGAGTTCGAGGAGGACGGCCGCGTCCTGCTGTCGGAGCGGTCGCCGGTGAACCCGACGAGCGTCTACGCCACCTCGAAGCTCGCCGCCGACTTCCTCACGATGAACTACCACGACGCGTACGACCTGCCGACGGTCACGACGCGCATGTTCAACAACTACGGGCCGCGGCAGAACCCGCGGTACATCACGGGGACCATCATCACGCAGGCGCTGGAGCGTGACATCGTCGAACTCGGCAACCTCGAACCGAAACGCGACCTGTGCTACGTCGAAGACGGCGTCCGCGGCCACCTCCACGTCGCCCTCGAAGGGTCGCCGGGCGAGCAGTACGTGTACGGCTACGGCGAGAACATCTCGATGCGCGACTGGACGAACCTCATCCTCGACGTCGGCGCCGAGGAGGGCTACTGGGAGCGCCCCGAAATCGTCCAGGAGGACGAGCGGTACCGCCCCGGCGACAGCGACGTCGAGGAACTGCTCGTCGGCTACGAGAAACTTCACAACGAAACCGGGTGGGAGCCGCAGGTCGACTGGCGCGAGGGCGTCCGCCGCACCATCGACTGGTACGCGAAGAACAAAGAGTCGTGGTACGGGCGCGTCGACTGGCGATGACGGACTGGCATCGGGGAACCGCAGACTACTGGACCGGCAAGTCGGTGATGGTCACCGGCGGCGCCGGCTTCCTCGGCAGCCACCTCGTCGAGGAGCTGAAGCGCCGCGGCGACGACGTCGACGTGTTCGTCCCCCGGAGCGACGAGTACGACCTCCGCGAGAAAGCCGGAATCCGACGCGCACTCCACCGCTCGGACCCGGACGTCGTCTTGCATCTCGCCGCCACGGTCGGCGGCATCGGCGCGAACCGGGAGAACCCGGGACGGTACTTCTACGAGAACGCCGTCATGGGCATCGAGCTGATGGACCAGGCGCGGACGTACGGCGTCGAGAAGTTCACGATTCTCGGGACCATCTGTTCGTACCCGAAACACACCCCGGTTCCGTTCAGCGAGGACGACCTCTACGACGGCTACCCGGAGGAGACGAACGCGCCGTACGGCATCGCGAAGAAGGCGCTGCTCACGCAGTCACGGGCGTACCGGAAGCAGTACGGCTTCGACAGCATCTACCTGATGCCGGTGAACCTGTACGGCCCCCGCGACGACTTCGACCTCGAGACGTCGCACGTCATCCCCGCCATCATCAGGAAGTGCGTCGAGGCGCGCGAACGCGGCGACGACTCCATCACGGCGTGGGGAACCGGCGAGCCGACGCGCGAGTTCCTGTACGTCGACGACGCCGCGGACGGCATCCTCACCGCCACCGAGCGGTACGACGAGTCCGACCCGGTGAACCTGGGGAGCGGCATGGAGATATCGATTCGCGACCTCGTCGAAACCATCGCGGACGTCACCGGCTTCGACGGCGACGTCGTCTGGGACACCTCCAAACCGGACGGCCAGCCGCGACGGAAACTCGACACGACCCGCGCGAAACAGCGGTTCGACTGGGAGGCGACGACCGACTTCCGCGAAGGCCTCGAACGCACCGTCGAGTGGTACGAACGTCACCGCGACGAGGTCGTCGATGGCTGACCTCGACCGCGTCGACTGGGTGCCGGACGACGTGTGGGCCGACGTCGTCGAGTACGTACCCGTCCCGTCTGTCGACCTCGTCGTGCTGTGCGACGGCGGCGTTCTGCTGGCGAAGCGCCGGAACGAGCCCGCGAGAGGCGAATGGTTCGTCCCCGGCGGCCGAATCAGGAAGGGGGAGCGAATCGAGGCGTCCGTCCGGCGCGTCGCCCGCGAGGAACTCGGCGTCGACGTCGCCGTCGAAGCGGAACTCGGAGCGTACGACCACCTGTACGACACCGCCGACGTCCCGGACGCGAACGGGAAACACTACGTCGCTCACGGCTACGTCGTCGCGCCCGACTCCGAGACGTTCGCGCTGGACGACCAGCACGACGACGCGCGAGTGTTCGCCCCCGCCGAACTGGCGGACCTCGACCTCCACCCGAACGTCGCGGCGTATCTGGCGGACGCCGGCGTGCTCGACGAGACGGCGGACGGCGGAGAATGACTTTTATCCGGCAGGCGTAATCCTCCGACAGTGAGCCGAACCGAAGTGAGACGATGAAGGTGCTCGTGTTGAGCCACGACTATCCGAAGTTCCTCGACTGGCTGTACGACGCAAACCCGGGGCTTGCTGACGCCCCGTACGAGACGCAGCGGCAGGTCCGAGCGGAGAGCCTGTTCGGTGTCACGGACTTTTATGCAGAGGCACTCCGCGACCGCGGCCACGACACGACCGGTGTCTTCGTGAACAACGGCCATCTCCAGCGAGCGTGGGCACGGGACCACGGGTACCGCGGCCGGCAGGAGCCCGATGACTCGTCAACGTCGGTACTCGACCGGATGAGGGCCCGGCTGGCCGACACCGTCGTCACCAACTTGCTTCCGCTCCTGCGATCGACGCTCGGGGACGAATTCGTCCGCCCCTCCTGGTTTTACGACGTTCTTGACCAGCAGTTCGAACACTACGATCCGGACGTCGTTCTCAACATCGCCGTCGACGGCATCAGCAGCGAGTTCCTCGCGGACGCGAAACAGCGGCACGGCTTCCTGCTGGTCGGCCAGATCGCCGCGCCGCTTCCGGACTGGGTGGACGCTGACGTCCACGACGTCATGACGTCCGCGCTGCCGCAGTTCGTCGACCGGTTCGAACGGAAGGGGATCCCGAGCGAGTTCGTCAAACTGGCGTTCTCCGAGTCCGTGCTCGACCGGATTGACCCGTCGGGGCCACGCCACCCCGTGACGTTCGTCGGGAGCCTGTCGTCGAACCACGAAGCGCGCATCGAACTACTCGAACGACTCGCGACCGAGGTTCCCCTGAAAGTATGGGCCCCCGGCGTCGACCACCTCAGCGAGGAGTCGCCGCTCCGTGACTGCTACCAGGGGCAGGCGTGGGGGCGAGACATGTTCGAGATTCTCGCGCGCTCCGACGTCGTCGTGAACAACCACATCGGCGTCGCGGGGCCGTACGCCGCGAACCTCCGGCTCTACGAGACGACCGGCGTCGGGAGCTTCCTCGTCACCGACGACAAGCGGAACCTCGACGACATCTTCGAGCCCGGAACGGAGGTGGCGACGTACGACTCCGTCAGCGACTGCGTCGACACGATTCAGTACTACCTCGAACACGACGCTGAGCGGGCGGCCATCGCCGACGCCGGGCAGCAGCGGACGCTTTCGGAGCACACGTACAGCGAGCGGGCCGACCAGTTGGACTCGCTCTTCGGCGAGTACACCGGTGCTTGACCCGACTCGCGTCCGTCGACGGTGCGTCTCTCCCTGTCCGCGAAGCGCGAGCGACGTATTGATACCGTGGACGTTCGCACCGTCCATACGACAGTGACCCCCACAAAGTGCCGTAACCGCCGCTCGCGACCACGCCGAGCGATGACTCCACCGACCGACTCGGGCCGTGTTTCATCGGTGACCGGGCCACGGCAGCGATGAGCGCCAGCGTGACCGTCCGGCAACTCGCCCCGGAACAGGATGTCTCGTTCGACTGTCCGCACTGCGACACCGGTCTTCGCACCACGGGGTGGCGGATGCCGGGGATGCGGGTGCTCGCGTCGCTCGAATGCCCGGCGTGCCAGCGGACGTACTTCGGGGACTATCCGGCGGGAGACGGATACTTCGGACAGGCGCTGCTCGAACGAGACACCGGGGAGGTTCACGCCGACCGGGACGACTTCTTCACGAAGTGGCTCCGGGAGTCCTGGGCCGCCCGGTCGTCCGAACCGGTCGACGTCGAGTGGACCACTCACCGCGAAATCGACGAGCCCGTCGTGCTCAACTGCCTCGACACGATGTACGGCCACTGCCTGCGGAAACTGTTCTACGCCCAGTACCACGTCGACGAGGACGACCGAGACCTGGTCGTCATCGTCCCGGCGAACCTCGCCTGGATGGTGCCGGACGGCGCTGCCGCGGTGTGGGCGGTCGACCTCCCGCTCGGCCGCGGGACCGAGTGGAACGACTGGCTCGCAGACCAGTTCGAGTCACGCCTCAGCGAGTACGGCTCGGTCGCCGTCTCGTGTAACCGGCCGTTCCCCATCAACGTCGACGTCGACATCGAGCGGTTCACCGGGGTCGAACCGTTTCCGCTGGACGAGTGGGAGAGCCGTTCAGCGGACCCGACGGTCACGTTCGTCTGGCGCGACGACCGTCAGTGGTCCCGGTTCCCGCCGACGACAATCCTGTACGACTGGCTCGGCGGCCGGACCGCGAGGTGGGTCGTCGAAAACCCGGTGATGGCCCGGGCCGGGGACGTGCTGGACTCCGTGAATCGACGGATACAGCAGCGAAGAGTAATCGAGCTTGCCTCCGAAATCCGGAGTCTGAGCCCCGGCGTCGAGTTCGCCGTGGCGGGGTTAGGCGCCTCCGGCGGACTCCCCGACTGGATCGCGGACGAACGGGTTTCGTCGCCGACGACCAGCGACGAACGCCGCCTGTGTCAAAGGTACGCGGGAAGCCAGGTCGTCATCGGGGTTCACGGCTCGAACATGCTGCTCCCGTCTGCTCACGCCCCGGTCACGATCGACCTCATGCCGTCGCGCCGGTGGGGGAATCTCGAGCAGGACCTGCTCAGTAGACACGTGGATTCACGAGAAACGGGCTTCCACTACCACCTCCTGCCACTCGACACTGAGCCAGCGCGAGTCGCCGACCTCGCTTCAGCCGTCCTCGACGCGGAGCACCGATTCGACTGACGTCGGCGTTCACCGTGGTGCCTCTTCGACTGCCCCCGACTCCGGTTCGGCGCTCCGCGGTTCGGCGCAGTCCGTCATCACGCTCTACGCGCCGAGAGCACTGCTCTCGCGCCGCGACGGTCGCTGCGTACTGCCCGGGCTGAACTCCGTCTCAGCCACACAGAAAAGGTTACCCGACCCCACCTGAAAAACTCGGAGCAGTGCCAACGATGGGAGAGGACGTCCTCGTTACAGGCGGTGCGGGTTTCGTCGGTAGCCACCTCGTCGACTCGCTTCTCGACGACGGACACGCCGTGACAGTCGTCGACAACTTCACCACCGGCCGGAACGCGAACGTGGCGAGCCACTGGGGCGACAGCGACTTCACGGCCGTCGACGCCGACGTCCGGTCCGCGTCGTCACTCCCGGACGTGGACGCGATTTACCACCTCGCGACCCGCGCCTCTCCGACGGACTTCGCGGAGTACCCCGTCGACATCGCACTCACGAACAGCGTCGGGACGAAGAACCTCCTCGACCACGCTCGCGAGTGCGACGCGCGGTTCCTGCTCGCCAGCACCAGCGAAGTGTACGGTGACCCCGAGGTGCATCCGCAACACGAGGAGTACAACGGGAACGTCGACCCGCGGGGGCCGCGGGCCTGTTACGACGAGGCGAAGCGGTTCGCGGAGACGCTGACGGTCGCCTACGGGGACGAGTACGGCGTCGAGACGCGGACGGCCCGCATCTTCAACACCTACGGCCCACGGATGCGCGAGGACGACGGCCGGGTCATCCCGACGTTCGTCTCGCAGGCGCTCGCGGGCGAGGACCTGACCGTGTACGGAGACGGAACGCAAACCCGCAGCTTCTGTTACGTGTCCGACCTGGTCGCCGGGCTCAGAGCCCTGATGGAGACCGAAGGGCTCGACGGCGACGTCGTGAACCTCGGGAACGAACACGAGGTCACCATCAACGAACTGGCCGAGCGAATCCGCTCGCTCTGTGACACCGACAGCGGCGTCACCTACAGCGACCTCCCCGAGGACGACCCGCAGCGCCGCAGACCCGACATCGGCAGGGCGGCGAAGCTGCTGGACTGGGAGCCGGACGTGCGTCTCGAAGACGGGCTGGCACGGACCATCGACTACTTCCGGGACGCGTAGGTTGGCGACCGCTCCCTGAAAACCCGGGGCTTCGGTGTCCTTTTCTACTCCGCACGAGCAACGGACGGTATGAAAGCGGTCATCCCGCTCGCGGGTCGCGGCACGCGTCTGTACCCGCAGACGCACACGAAACCGAAGGCGATGGTGCGCATCGCCGGGAAGCCCATCCTGGGCCACATCCTTTCGAGCGTCGCGAGCGCCGGCATCGACGAGGCGGTGCTCGTCGTCGGCGGGCCGATGCAAGCACAGATTCGCGAGTACGCGACGGACGCCTTCGGCGACGAGTTCGACCTGTCGTTCCCGGAGCAGGAGGACCCGCAGGGGCTCGGACACGCGATTCACCAGGCGGAACCAGCCGTCGACGGCGAGCCGATGCTCATCACGCTCGGCGACATGCTGTTCGAGAACGGCTACCGGACCTTCCTCGACGCTCACGAGACGCTCGGCGCCGCGGACGCGAGCGTCGGCGTGAAGCGGGTCGACGAGCCGAGCCACTACGGCGTCGTCGACGTCGACGACGACGGGTCGGTCCGCGAACTCGTCGAGAAGCCGTCCGAGCCGCCGTCGGACAAGGCCATCAGCGGCGTGTACGTGGTCGAAGACAGCGACGCGCTGTTCGACGCGCTCGGCCACCTCATCGACAACGACCTCCGTGGCGCCGGCGACGAGTTCCAGCTCACGGACGCGCTCCAGCGGATGGTGGACACCGGGTCGACAGTTCGGACGTTCGAGGTGGACGACTGGTACGACTGCGGCCGGCCGGAGACGCTGCTGGAGGCGAACCGGGTGCTGCTGGAGTCGATGGAGACGAACGGCGCCGGCCGGCTCGAAAACGCGGTCGTCGTGCCGCCGGTCGACATCGGCGCCGACGTCACCGTCGACCGGAGCGTCGTCGGCCCGTACGTCAGCCTGGACGACGGCGCGGAGATTTCGGACAGCATCGTCCGTGACGCCATCGTCGGCAAAGACGCGGTGCTCTCCGGCGTGAACCTCGACCACAGCATCGTCGGCGACGCCGCGAGCATCAGCGGGGAACCGCAGAGCCTGAACGTCGGCGACAACAGCGACCTCAGCCTCTGATGCCGTCGCCCCGCGTCTCGGTCGTGACGCCGTCGTACGAACAGGCGGACTACCTCCCGGACAACCTCGCGTCGGTCGGTCGCCAGCGGTACGACGACGTCGAACACCTCGTGTTGGACGGCGGCTCCGACGACGGAACCGTCGACCTGCTGGAGGAGTACGAGGCGGACGCGACCCACGACGTCTGGTGGCGGTCGGAGCCGGACGACGGGCAGTCAGCCGCCATCAACGAGGGGTTCGAGCGCGCGACCGGCGACGTCGTCGGCTGGCTGAACTCCGACGACGTCTACTTCGATACGACGACGCTCGCGCGGGTCGCGTCGTGGTTCGACCGGACCGACGCGGACGTCATCTACGGCGACCTCGCGTACGTCGACGGACGGTCCCGCGTCACCGAAATCGACGTCCGGCCCGACTTCGACCGCGCGAAGCTCGGCTACCGAATCGTCGTCGGGCAGCCGGCGACGTTCTTCCGGCGCGAGGTGGTCGACGCCGAACGGCTCGACACCGACCTCGACTACTGCATGGACTACGAGTTCTGGATACGGCTCTCCCGCGAGTACGACGTCCGGCACGTCCGCGACGTCCTCGCCGGGTTCCGTCGGCACGAGGCGCAGAAGACGGACGACGCGGCGCCCGTGAACGCGGAAGTCGAGTCGATGCTGCAGCGGTACCGCGACGAACTCCCGGAGCCGCGGAACGTCGTCGTCGACAACGCGGCTACCGAGCTGCGGCGACTGGCGGCGAGCGCCGCCGAAACCGTCGGCCTTCGCCGCGACCCGCCGACGCTGGCGTTCGACGGCGACTTCGCGCCGCTCACCGAGATGCTGTCGAACCTCGGTCCCGGCGCCGACGACGTCGCGAAAGCGCTCCGTCGCTGGCGCACCTGAGCGGCGGCGCCGACCGCGCCGACACTGTTTTTCTAGTCGAACGGTTCCCGGCTCCCGTCGCCCGGTGCCGGTCGACGTTACTTGGTCGCCAGCGCGTACAGGTAGCCGACGCCGGTGACGCCGGTGAGCGCCAGCAGCATCGCGAGCCTGTCCGCGCGCTCGGTCGACGGCGACGTCACCAGTTCGGCCACGCGGTCGGGGATGAACCACAGCAGCAGTTTCCGGAGGAACTCCTGTTCGGCGTCGGTCGACTCCGCGGCGACCTCCTCCATCCGCCGCTTCGAGTACCCCTGCCAGAACGCCCGTTCGAGCAGCCAGCGCCGCTCAGTCCGGTAGTCGTATATCTTGTGTTCGACCGTCGCGTCCGGGACGTACACCACCTGCTCGCCGGTTTCGCGCTCCAGCCGGGCGCACAGCTCGGTTTCGCCGCCCTGCAAGTTGTTCTCGCCGCGCTTGCCCATCTCGGTCTTGAAGCCGCCGAGGTCGAGGAACGTCTCGCGGTCGAACGAGAGGTTCGAACTGAACGTGTTCCTGACGTAGCCCTCGCGCTCGCGGAAGCCGCGGTAGGTGACGCCGATGAGGAAGTAGAACTCCTCGGGGAGATACGCCGGCTCCCCGTCGAGCCAGTCGGGCACCATTCGGCCGCCCACGGCGAGCGCGTCGTACCGGTCGTAGGCGTCGACGAGTCGTTCGACCCAGTCGGCCGAGGCGACGGCGTCGTCGTCGAGGAACGCGACGACGTCTCCGGTCGCCAACTCGGCGCCGACGTTGCGGCTGTGTGAGAGGCCACGGTTCTCCTCGTTGCAGTGCAGCGTGGCGTTTTCGACGTCGCCGTAGTCCGCCGTCACCCGCTCGTAGACGTCGTCGGTGCCGTCGACGACCACGACGAGTTCGACGTCGTCGTGCGTCTGGCCGAGGACGCTGTCGGCGGCCTCCCGGAACTCCGGGTAGCGATCCAGCGAGTACGTACAGAGGACGACGGAGACGCGCACAGACGCCGTGTCGCACCCGCCCCCCAAACCGCTTCCGCATTCCGCGTCCACTCCGCGTCGGCTCGGGTGTGACGGCTCGGGTGCGACGGCTCCGCTACTGCCCCACTTCACAAGGCTTATCCTCGCTTTCCGAATCGTTCGACGTAATGAGTAACGGCAGTGATAGTGATGCGAGCGCGAGCGGTGTACGGTCCATCCTCGGGCTCGACTACGACTTCGAGGGGAAGTCGGTCGCCGACCTCCTCCAGGACTTCTACCAGGTCCCCGCCCTCCTCGTCGTGGTCGCGGTCATGCTGTGGATCCGCCTGCAGTCGTACTCCCGTTTCGTCCAGAACGGCGAAGTGTACTTCAGCGGGAACGACGCGTGGTACCACCTCCGGGAGATCAGGTACACGGTTCAACACTGGCCGTCGACGATGCCGTTCGACCCGTGGACCGGCTTCCCGTACGGCCACTCCTCGGGGGGCCAGTTCGGGAGCCTGTACGACCAGCTCATCGCGACCGCGGCAATCGTCCTCGGCGCCGGCGACCCGTCGGCGGAGCTCGTCGCGAAAACGCTGCTCGTCGCGCCCGCCGTCTTCGGCGCGCTGACCGCGATTCCGACGTACCTCATCGGGAAGCGCCTCGGCGGCCGGCTCGGCGGACTGTTCTCCGCGGCCATCCTGATGCTGCTCCCGGGGACGTTCCTCCGGCGCGGCCTCGTCGGATTCGCGGACCACAACATCGCGGAGCCGCTGTTCCAGGCGTTCGCCGTCGTCGCGATTCTGGTCGCGCTCGCGGTCGCACAGCGGGACCGACCCATCTGGGAACTGGTCGAAGCCGGCGAACGCGACGAACTCCGCCCGACTGCGGTGTGGAGCGCCGTCGCCGGCGTCGCAACCGGTCTCTACCTGTGGGTGTGGCCGCCCGGGATTCTCCTCCTCGGTATCTTCGCGGTGTTCCTCGCCTACCAGGCCGTGAGCGACTTCGCCGGCGGGCGCTCCCCCGACCACGTCGCCTTCGTCGGCGTCATCACGATGGTCGTGACCGCGCTGATGGCGCTCGTCGGGATGGAAGACCTCGCACTCACGCCGGTCACCCTCAGCCCGCTCCACGTCGGGTTCGCCCTCGCCGTCGCTGCGGGCTCCGTCTTCCTCGCCTGGCTCGCCCGCGAGTTCGAGTCCCGCGAATTCGACGATGAGCTCCTCGACAGGTACGGCTACGCCGGAACGGTCGGCGGCCTCCTCGCCGTCGCGTCGCTCGCGGTCTTCACCGTCGACATCTCTATCTTCAACACCATCGCGAACAACCTCCTCCGGTTCATCGGGTTCAGCGCCGGCGCGGCTACCCGGACCATCGGGGAGGCGCAGCCGTTCCTCGAGTCCTCACTCGCGCGGTACTACTCCGCTGTCGGCATCGTCCTCTCGGAGTACGGCTTCACGTTCTTCACTGCGTTCGCCGCCGCGGTGTGGGTGCTGGTGAAGCCGATGTGGCAGCGCGGCCGCACCGCCGACTACTACTACCTCGCCGCGTCCGGCGTCGTCGTCGCGCTGCTCACCGTCGGCTCGGAGCTGTTCGTGGAGATCACCGCCGTGTTCGGCGTCGACCCGCAGCTCGCCGGCCTCGGACTCGTCGCGGCGCTCATCTTCGGCGCCGCGGCGCGCGTCCGGTACGACGCGGAACTCCTGTTCGCGGTCATCTGGGCGGCGTTCATCACGTCCGCCGCGTTCACGCAGGTCCGGTTCAACTACTACCTCGCGGTGTCGGTCGCCGCGTTCAACGCCTACTTCCTCCGGGAAGTGCTCCGCATCGCCGGCGTCGAACTCTCCACCGACATCTCGACGCCTGACGTCGAACTGTACCAGGCGCTCGTCGTCGCGGCCGCCGTCATGGTCGTTCTCGTCCCGGTGCTGACGGTACCGCTCACCATCGCGAACACCGGGAACCCGAACATCGACAAGACGAACACGGCGGTCCAGGTCGGCAACAGCACGTCTCCGGGCGCGGTCACCATCTGGGACGAGAGCCTCGAGTGGATGCAGGGGAACACGCCCGCTGTGGGGAACTACGGTGGCGCTGGGAACGCCGACAAACTCGACTACTACGGAACGTACAAGGAGCCCGCAGACGGCGACTACGACTACGCGGAAGGCGCGTACGGCGTGATGTCGTGGTGGGACTACGGCCACTGGATCACGGTGGAAGGCCACCGCATCCCGAACGCCAATCCGTTCCAGCAGGGAGCGACCGCCGCGGCGAACTACCTGCTCGCGCCGAACGCCTCGCAAGCGCAGGACGTGCTTCAGCGGCAGAGCACCGAAGGGAACCAGACGCGGTACGTCATGGTCGACTGGAAGATGACGACGGTCGGCTCGAAGTTCGGTGCGCCCGTCATCTTCTACAGCGCCTCGAACGTCTCCAGTTCGGACTTCTACTCGCCGGTGCTGCAGCGCGGCCAGTCCGGTTACTCCGTCGGGACGTACTCGTACGAGCAGCGGTACTATCAGAGCATGATGGTCCGGCTGTACGAGGGGCACGGCAGCCGGATGGAGCCGACCGTGAACGCCGGGATGTTCGGAGAGTTCGTCGTCGTGTTCGACTACGACACCGTCCAGGGCACGCAGGGGAACACGTACAAGGTGCTCCCGCAGGGGCAGAACGCGACCGCGATCCGGACGTTCCGGAACATGAGCGCCGCCGAAGCGTTCGTCGAACAGGAAGGGTCGGCGCAGATCGGCGGCGTCGGGCCGTACCCGCGGGAGGCGGTGCCGGCGCTGAAACACTACCGGCTCGTCAAGGCGAGCAACACGTCCGCGTACGCGTCCGGCCAGTATCAGCAGAGCGTTCTGCAGGAGTCGCGCGCATACGGCCTGCGGCCGTCGCTGCTCCAGAAGACGTCGCCGCAGTGGGTGAAGACGTTCGAGCGCGTCCCGGGCGCCACCGTCGAGGGGTCCGGCGCGCAGCCGAACGAGACGCTGACGGCGTCGGTGCAGATGCGCGTCCCGGGGTCGAACTCGACGTTCACCTACACGCAGCAGACGACGGCGGACGCCGACGGCGACTTCCAGTTCACGCTGCCGTACTCCACGACGGGCTACGCGAACTACGGCCCGGACAACGGCTACACGAACGTCTCGGTCCGGGCGACCGGCCCGTACACCATCGCCGGCGAAATCCGGACGAACGAGAGCGCCTACGTCGTCCGGAACCAGGCGACGCTCAACGTCTCCGAGGGCCGCGTGGTCGGCGACGTCGACGGCGCGAAAACCGTGACGCTCGACACCCGCGTCCTGCAGTCGCCGGGCGGCGCCAACCAGACCGACGACAACAGCTCCACTGGCAACGCGACGAACTCCAGCGCGCTCGTCCCGCCGACGCTCGACGTCGACGGCAACGACGCCCTGACCGCGTCCGCATCCGCGTCCGCCGACGCCGCGTCCGCCGGGTCGGCGTCGCCGGCCCTGCTGGCGGCGGAGCGGGAACTGGCGCGCCCGTAGATGTCCGGCGACGGCCCCGCCGCTGACGCCGACGCTGACCGCGGTGTCGACGCTGATGCCGACGCCGACCGCGGTGTCGCCGCTGACGCCGACGCCGACCGCGGTGTCGACGCCGACGCTGACGGGCCGTCTCGGCTCGGCATCTACCTCAGGGGCGTCTGCATGGGGACCGCCGACGCCGTCCCGGGCGTGTCGGGCGGCACCATCGCGCTGCTCACCGGCATCTACGACCGGCTGATAGCGGCGATTACGTCCGTGACGCCGGGCGTGGCTCGCAGAGCGCTCGCCGCGCTCGCCGGCGTCGTGACGCGCCGCGGCGACGGGGTCGCAGAGCTGCGGTCCGTGCTCCGCGACGTCGACGCCGCGTTCCTCGTGGCGCTCGGCGCCGGCATCGCGACCGCGATCCTCACGGTGACGCGGCTCCTCCACGTCGCGCTCGAAACCGCGCCGGTGGCGACGTACGGCTTCTTCTTCGGTCTCATCGCCGCCTCCGCGGTCGCGCTCCGCGGCCAGTTCCGCGTCGACACGGCGGGCCGGGTCGGCGCCGCGGTCGCGGGGTTCCTCGTCGCGTTTCTCGCGTCCGGGCACGCGGAGGCTGCGCTCGGCGCGACGCCGCTGACCACGTTCCTCGCCGGCGTCGTCGCCGTGAGCGCCATGATTCTGCCCGGCATCTCCGGGTCGCTGATGCTCGTGCTGCTCGGGCAGTACGACCGGATGAGCGGCGCGCTGTCCGCGTTCGTCGACGCGGTGTTCGCGCTCGCGTCCGGCGGCGACGTCGCCGCCGTCGTCGCCGCGGCGGTGCCGGTCGTCGTGTTCTGTCTCGGCGGCGTCGTCGGCCTGCTCACGGTCGCCCACGCGGTCCGGCGGGCGCTCGCGGTGTACCGCCGCGCCACGATGACGTTCCTCGTCGCGCTCGTCGTCGGCGCGCTCCGCGCCCCGGTCGTCGAGGCGGCGTCGGAGACCGGCGGCTGGACGACGGGCGCAGTCGGCGGATTCGTCGGCGTCGCCGTCGTCGGCGCCGCCGCGGTGTTCGCGCTGGACTACGCGGCCGGCGGCATCGACGTGGAGTGACTTCGGCCGGTCGTCGACGAGCGCTGGAGTGGGAGTTGGAGCGGGAGTGAAAGCCGGAGCGACGACCCGCGACCGTTTTCAGGGTCGGCGCCCGAGTCCGCGCTGATGTACGAGGAAGTCGTCCGGGCGTCGGGCCACGAACACGTCACGGCCGAACACGCCAGCACGTTCGAGCTCACCAGCGACGACTGGCTCACCCCGGCCGGCGACTGCATCGTCGCCGTCGACGCCGACCGCGTCCCCGCCGACTTCGACGCCGACTTCGTCGCCGCCTGCCAGTCACGCGACGCCGACGTCACCGCCGAGTTCGAGGCGGCCGGCGTCACCGACACCGTCACCGGCCGCGGCGACCCGGCGCTGACGTTCGACGGCGACCGCAGCATGGTCGGCCGCACCAGCGACTACGTCGACGACCGAACCGTCATGGTCGGCGCCGACGCGGCCGCGGCCGACCTGAACCGGAAACTGGTCACGGCGCTCGAACGCGGCGCGCCGCTCACCTTCACCCTCCGCGTCGACCCCTGAGCCTCCACCGCTCGCTGCCGCGCGTCCGGTGCCGAGGGTCGGGCTGCAATCTTCCCCGACGGTTCTTGTCGGAGCCGACCGAACCGCTGCACACAGATGCCTGCCGACGAGCCAGCGGAGAACATCAGCGGCGGCGACGGCGGCGGCGGCGCGTTCGCGGCGTTCGACGCCGGCGACGGCGAGACCCGCGCGGAAGCCGTCGTCGACGTCCTCGGCGAACTGTACTGGCGGAAGGCGTACGGCGGCCAGGACGCCTTCGAGTGCCTGGTCCGGACGGTGCTGTCACAGAACACGTCCGACAAGGCGAGCCAGCCGGCCCACGACGCCCTGATGGCCCGGTACGGCGCCGGCGACGACGATACCGACGCTGGGGGCGACGATGACGGCGCCGGCGACGCCGGTGCCGACGAAGATGACGCCGACCTCGCCGCGGCGCTCGCCGCAGCCGACCGCGACGAACTCGCGGACACCATCTCCTCGGCCGGCCTCTACAACCAGAAGTCGAAGACCATCGTCGCGCTCGCCGACCGCGTCGTCGACGAGTACGGCGGCGCCGACGGCTTCGACGAGTTCGTCCGCAGCGGCGACCCCGACGAGGTCCGCGAGACGCTGCTCGACATGAACGGCGTCGGCCCGAAGACCGCAGACTGCGTGCTGCTGTTCGCCGGCGGCCGCGGCGGCGTCTTCCCGGTCGACACGCACGTCCACCGCATCAGCCGCCGCATCGGCCTCGCGCCGCCGGACGCCGACCACGAAGCGGTCCGCGAACACCTCGAAGCCGCCGTCCCCGCCGAGAAATGCGGGTTCGGCCACACCGCCATGATTCAGTTCGGGCGGGAGTACTGCTCCGCGCGGACGCCCGCGTGCCTCGACGGCCCCGACGCCTGCCCGATGGCCGACCGCTGTGACCGCGTCGGCGTCGACGCGGCCAGCGGCGACATCGTCGACCCCGCGGACGCTGACGCGGCGGCCGACTGACGCACCGGTGCGAGCCTCGCTGGCGCCGCCGACACCGCCGGCGCGCCGGGGTTCGCTCAGTTCACGGAGCACTCGGCTTCCGGGACGCCCTCGACCGGGGCCTCGGACTGCTCGTACGTCGTCTCGCCGGGTGCGGCCGCGAGCATCGGCAGCGACAGCGTGTAGTCGAACGCCAGTCCGAACCGCGAGAACGGGTCCGAGAGGAACGCCGCGGGGTCGTCGCCGACGCCGGCGAACACGACGCCGGTGCGGAGCGTGATGATTCGGTACTCGCCGGTCGACCCGACCGCCGACACGCCGAACGCGCCGCCTTCGAACAGGTTCGTGAACAGCGACGTGTACAGCGTGAGGTCGATGGTCGGCCCCTCCGTCCCGACCTTCAGGTCCTTCCCGGTGCCGAAGCAGTCCTCCGGAGCGGCCGCGGCGCCGCCGACCGGCGCGGTCAGCAGCAAGAGACAGCAGGCGGCGACGAGTGCGCGGCGAGTCACACCGGAACTGCGCGAACCGCCGACAAAAAGCTACCCGCACCGGTATCGGACTCGATAACGGTTCGCGCACACCGACGCGGAAGCGGAGCGGTCCGTGGCTGCTGTTCGTGGCTGCGGTCGGCAGCGCGGCCTACTTGAACCGGAACGTTTCGAGGTTCTTCGGCGCGAACGTCCGCATGTTGTAGTCGTGGTACAGCGACGACGACAGGTCCTGGACGCTGCGTTCGTCGCCGTGGACGCACAGCACCTTTTCGGGCCGCGGATTCATCGTCTTCACGAAGTTCTCCAGCCCCTGCCGGTCGGCGTGCCCCGAGAAGCCGTCGACCGTCTCGACGTCCATGTGCAGCGAAATCTGCGACGTCCGGCCCGAGTCGCGCGGGTCCTGCACCGGAATCTCGTCCCAGCCGTTCTGGATGCGGCGGCCGAGCGTCCCCTGCGCCTGGTAGCCGACGAAGGTGAGCGTCGACTCCTCTTCGGTGCCGAGGTGGCGTAGCCACGACATGATGGGGCCGCCGGTCACCATCCCGGACGTGGTCAGGACGATGCAGGGGCCGCCGTCGGCGACCTCCTGCCGCTCGTCCTCGCCGCCGTCGATGTGGTTGAACTCGTCGGCGAGGAACGGGTTCTCGTCCTCGTGGAAGATGCGGTCGCGGAGGTCGTCGCGGAGGTACTCGGGGTAGGTCGTGTGGATGGCGGTCGCCTCCCAGATCATCCCGTCGAGGTGGACCGGCATCTCCGGAATCTTCCCGGAGCGCATCGCCTCCTCGATGACCAGCATCATCTCCTGTGACCGGCCGACGGCGAACGCCGGAATCAGGACCTTCCCGCCGCGGTCGTGCGTCTCGTTGATGACCTCGATGAGTTTCTCCTCGGAGTCCTCCTGGTCGGTCTGGTAGTCGTTCCGGCCGCCGTACGTCGACTCCAGCACCAGCGTCTCCACGCGCGGGAAGTCGTTGACGGCGCCGTTGAACAGCCGCGTGTCGTCGTAGTGGATGTCGCCGCTGAACGCGACGTTGTACAGGCCGTCGCCGATGTGGAAGTGCGAGACCGCGGAGCCGAGAATGTGGCCGGCGTTGTGGAACGTCAGCTTCACGTCCGGCGCGATGTCCGTGACGTCGCCGTACTCCAGCGGAATCGTGTGCTTGATGGCTTCACGGACCTGCGCGGAGTCGTACGGCGGCGTCCGCCCCTCCTTCGAGGCGACGTCGAGGTAGTCGAGCGTCAGCAGCCCCATCAGGTCCCGCGTCGGCTCCGTCGTGTAAATCGGGCCGTCGTAGCCGTACTTGAACAGCAGCGGAATCAGCGCGGAGTGGTCGAGGTGGGCGTGCGTCAGGACGACCGCGTCGAGGTTCTGCGCGCCCGCGCCGAGCGCCTCCGGCACCTGCAGGTACGGCACCTCGCCTTCGGCGCCGGGCTTGTCGCCGCAGTCGATGAGGATGCGGGTCTCGGCGGTGTTCAGGACGAACGCGGCGCGGCCGACCTCGCGGCAGCAGCCGAGCGTCGTGATGCGGACCCACTGCTCGTCGGCCATCTCCTCGCGGTGGATGGTGCGGCCGACGCGTTCGAGGATGTCGCGGCGCTCCTCGCGCTCCTGTTTCAGGAAGTTCCGGACGTTCGACACCGTCGACGACTCGATGGGCGGCGTCCGGACGACCTCCGGCGTCCACCCGACCTCCTGGGTGATTTCGCGGAGCGTGGAGCCGTGCCGGCCGATGACCATCCCGGGCTTTTCGGCTTCGATGATGACTTCGCCGGTGTCCTCGTGGAAGTCGAGGTCGGTGACGCCGGCGTCGTCCGGGATGACGTCCATGATGCGCTCTTCGGCCTCCCGCGGCTTCGAGAGCACGTCCGGGTGCGGCCGGACCGTGATGCGCTTGCGGAGTTTCGACGCGAGCCGCCGGACCAGGTCTCCGTTCTGGGCGAACTCCTTCGGGTGCCGGGTGTAGATGACCAGCTCCGGCCCCTCGTATTTCACGTCCGTGACGGAGATGTCGTCCGGAATCTCTGATTCGATCTGTGCCTTCGTCTCCTCGAGTTGCGTATCGACTTGGCTCATAGCTGCGAGAATATTGCGGGCGACGCGCCACTACCGGCTGCGGCGACGCCGTCGGTCTGACTGTCAGTGGAAGAGTGCATGATACGGGACGCTCCGTTCGATGTTCTCCCTCGATGGGCGACGGAAAACCCGCTTGGTTCACAGTATCCCGCCGGGTTATAAAAGCCTTCGCAAACTGGAAGCCGGAGCGCCCACACGGCACTGACGTGCGACTCACGCCCGCCACCGTCCGCGCAGAACGCGACCGCCTCCGCGAGCACGCCGACGTCGTCGTCCCGGTCATCAACGACACCCGGGACCGACTCGGCGACCTGTTCGACACCGACGTCGACCGCGTCACCAACTCGCAGTACCGACGCGAGGTCGACGCCGTCTTCGTCGACGGCGACCGCGCCGTCAACGTCGCCGCGCTCGCCGGACTGCTCCGCGACCTCGACGTCGCCGGCGACTACCCCGGCTTCGTCGTCGACGAACTGCTCGGCCGCCGCCTCGCCGCCACCATCGCCGGCGGCCAGCCGCTCGCGCTCCTCGCGGAAGCCACGTTCCACGTCGCCGACACGCAGGTCCACGGCACCGACGGCGTCGACGCCGCCGGCGCGGACGACCTCGACGCCGCGCTCGCCGCCGGCTTCCAGACCCGACTCCCCGGCTGGAACTGGACAGAGGGCGACAGCCCGTTCAGCGTCGACCCGACGACGGAGTGAATCCTCGGGCTGGATGGCGAGACGGAACCACTAGCGGTGGTGCGCGGCGGCCGCGCTTCGCGCGGCCGCTCGTGCGAGGGACGAGCACCGGAGCGACTGAGCGGAGCGAAGGAGCGAGGAGCACAGGAGGCTGGGGAGGGTGTGGCTGCGGTGCGGTCGCGGCGGGTGGGACTGAAAGGGGCCGCGACGGTCGGCGCTGGCGCGACTGTCAAGCACTGCAGCCGTAGGCGAGGAGCGCAGCAGTCGCACCGAGCCGAGCGTCGCGGGGGCTTTCGCGGCCGTCTCTGTGTAGTCCAGCTGTCCAGCTGTCCAGTAGTCCAGCGGTCCATCACGACGGCCGCCATCGGCGAACGAACGGCGGACCGGGCGACATCGTTTACTCACGCCCCGCCAACACTGATGCGAGACGGATGCGAGACGCGACGCTGTGCCACCTCGTCACGCCGGCCGACGAGACGCTGCTCATCCACAAGAAACGCGGCGTCGGCAGCGGCCAGTACGTCGGCCCCGGCGGCAAGGTCGAACCGGGCGAGTCGCCGCGGGAGTGCGTCGTCCGCGAGGTCCGCGAAGAGGTCGGCATCGACGTGCTGAACCCGGAGAAAGCGGGCGAGTTCGCCTACTTCAGCGACGACTGGGACGCGCGGGTGCACGTCTACCGCGCGACCGACTACGACGGCGAGCCGACCGAGACCGACGAGGCCGTCCCGGCGTGGTTCCCGGTGGACGACCTGCCGCTGGAGTCGATGTGGCCGACGGACCGCGAGTGGCTCCCGACGGTGCTCGACGGCGGCAGTTTCCGCGGCCGGTTCGTCTACCACGCCGGCGGCCCGCGCGTCGTCGAAGTGGAGACCGGCGTCGACCTCGACTGACGCTGTTCGACTGACGCTGTCCGACCGCCGGCTGGTCGCGAACCACGGCGACGACGGCGGCTGTTCCGCGCGGTGCGGTCGACACCTCCCGTCCCTCGAACGGTGTTCCTCCTGTTCGCGCCGCAAGCTGTGGGCGGACGACGGCGGACGACCCACTGTGCGCTCGACGGTTCCAGCCCGCGTCCTTCTCGCGGTGTTTCTGGTGGTGAGTGGCCGCGCCGGACTCCCGCCGACGGACGCCCCCGAGACGGGGAGCGACGTCCGGGCCGAGGTGACGAGTGACCACGACCGCGCGTCCGTCGTCACCGTCGGAGTCGCGCCCGCCGGTCACGCCGGACTGACGGTCGAATTCGTCAACGGAACCGTCACGGAGTACCCCGACGCCGCGTCCATCGAGGACCTTCCGGAGTCGGTGGTGCCCCGGGTCGTCTCGCTCCGGCCGAGCGGCGAGTCCGTCCAGACCCGCGTCTATCGCTGGGACGGGCCGCAGGGGGCGACTGCGACGTTCGAGAACGTCTCGCGCAACGCCACCGTGTTCTACTCCATCGCGTACCCGACCGGGGACGAGCCGATGCGGACGCTCGGCCGACTGACGTGCGGGCCGGACGCCGAGCTGACGACCGTCGAACTCCGAATCAACGCCGGCGGAGACCTGTTCGCGTCGAACACGTGTTCTCAGCCGTCCTGACGGGGACTCGGCCGTCGTCGGTCATCACTCCGGGTCGCGCCTGCGGCGCGTCGCGGTACGATTCGGTTCCGAGCCGGCTCCGTCCCGGTTCGATACAGTCGGGTGTCGCGTCCGCGCTCGCTGCGACCGAAACGCGCCGAGTTTAAGCCCGCGGTCCGACACCACCGAGTATGAGCGACGACGACGGCGACGCCGAGCAGGAACTCGGCGTCACGAAATCGAAGGAGTACGAGACCGGCGAGTGGTACGCCGAGGTCGTCCAGAAGGCCGGGCTGGCGAACTACGGCCCCGAGGGGATGTCCGGGTTCATCGTGACGCGGCCGCGCGGCTACGCGCTGTGGGAGCGCGTCCAGTCCGCGCTCGACGCGAAGTTCAAGGACACCGGCGTCCAGAACGCCTACTTCCCGATGTTCATCCCGGAGTCGTACCTCGAAGCCGAGAAGGACATCGTGGAGGGGTTCGACCCGGAGGTCGCCTGGGTCACCCACGGCGGCCACGAGGAGCTCGAAGAGCGGCTCGCCGTCCGGCCGACCTCCGAGTCCATCATCACGCCGTACATCAGCCAGTGGGTCCGGAGCCACCGCGACCTGCCGCTCCGCGTGAACCAGTGGTGCTCCGTGGTGCGGTGGGAGGCCACCGAGACGAAGCCGTTCTTCCGTACCAAGGAGTTCCTCTGGCAGGAGGGCCACACCGCCCACGCCGACCGCGACGACGCCTGGGAGGAGACGGTGCTGCGGCTCGACCAGTACGAGTCCGTCTACGAGGACGTCCTCGCCATCCCGGTGCTCCGCGGGCAGAAACCGGAACACGACAAGTTCCCCGGCGCCGACACCACCACGACGGTCGAGGCGCTGATGCCCGACGGCAAGTCCGTGCAGGGCGCGACCTCCCACCACCTCGGCACGTCGTTCGCGGAGGCGTTCGACATCACGTACAGCGACGAGGACGAGGAGGAGCAGCTCGCACACACCACCTCCTGGGGGTTCTCGTGGCGCGCGCTCGGCGCGCTCATCATGACCCACAGCGACGACCAGGGGCTCGTGCTCCCGCCGACCGTCGCGCCGACGCAGGTCGTCATCGTCCCCATCTGGCAGGCCGACACGAAAGCGGACGTCCTGGAGTACGCCGAAGGTATCCGCGACGACCTGGCGGACGCCGGCGTCCGCGTGGAACTGGACGACCGCGACACCCGCAACCCCGGGTTCAAGTTCAACGAACACGAGCTGAACGGTGTCCCGGTCCGGTTCGAAATCGGGCCGCACGAGGAGGAGGACGGCGAGGTCACCGTGGTTCACCGGCCGGACGGCGAGCAGTCCACGGTCGACCGCGACGGCATCGTCGACGCCGCCCGGAGCCACCTCGACGAGGTGTTCGCGAAACTGTACGCCGACGCCGAGGAGACGCTGGAGGGCGAAGTCCGCGAGGCGTCCTCCCGGAACGAAATCCTGGGTACCATCGGCCAGCACGGCGGCTACGTGAAGGCGCCGTGGTGCGGCGACGAGGACTGCGAGGCCGAAGTGAAAGACCAGCTCGCCGCCGAAATCGTGATGGTGCCGTTCGCCGACGAGGACGACCGCCGCGGCGACGACCACGACGAGGACTGCGCCGTCTGCGGCGACCGCGCCACCCGAACCGCGTACTTCGCGAAGACGTACTGATATCGACGTTCGGTGGACGTTCGGCTACTGACTTCCCGTTCTGATTCTGTAGTTGCCATCTGAACAGGAATTCTGCGTTTCGTCTCGGGCTTTCTGAATATCGTCGACGTTCGCCGAGATTACTACTCGATTCCGCATACCGATTACCTATTAACCCCTTATATGACACTAACAGGCCCTTAACCCTTCAGGGACACGGCTTTATGCGGCTTCGCGAAACAGTGCCACATGACCGACCTAGACGCGACCGAGCGCACGTCGGCGGGTCTGGCGGACCCGGCCGACGACCGCTCGAACTGCGGCGTCGGCGCCGTCGTAGACCTCGACGGCGGCCGCTCGCACGACGTAGTACGTGACGCGCTCGACCTTCTCGAAAACCTCGAACACCGCGGCGCCACCGGCGCCGAACAGAACACCGGCGACGGCGCCGGCATCATGCTCGAACGACCCGACTCGTTCTTCGCGGACGAACTCCCCGACCTCCCCGACCGCTACGCCGTCGGTTCGCTGTTCCTCCCGACCGACGACGCGGTGCGCGCCGACGTCGAATCGCTGTTCGAACGGACGCTCGCCGACCACGACCTCGCCGTCGTCGACTGGCGCGACGTCCCGACCGACGCCGACGCCGCCGACCTCGGCGCCACCGCGCTCGACTCCGAACCGGTCGTCAGGCAGGCGTTCGTCACGCCGACCGCCGACGTCGACGACGAGGAGTTCGACCGACGGCTGTACGTCGCCCGCCGCGCCGTCGAATCCGCAGTCGAGGACGTCGACGGCGCCGGCCGGTTCTACGTCTGCTCGCTCGACCGCCAGCGCGTCGTCTACAAGGGCCTCCTGAAGGCCGACCAGCTCTCCACGTACTTCCCGGACCTCCGCGACGACCGGCTCGAATCCGGCGTCGCGCTCGTCCACGCCCGCTTCTCCACGAACACGCTCGGCGCGTGGCACCTCGCGCACCCGTACCGGAACGTCATCCACAACGGCGAGTTCAACACCATCCGCGGCAACGTCAACTGGATGCGCGCCCGCGAGGCCGACCTCGCCGGCGCCGGCTTCACCGACGACCAGCTCGACGCCGTCCGCCCCGTCATCTCCGACCCCGACCAGTCCGACACCGCCTCCGTCGACGAGACGCTCGACCTGCTGCTCAACGGCGGCCGCGAACTCCCGCACGCGCTCCGCATGATGATTCCGGAGGCGTACCGGAACGACGAGTCGATGGACGACGACCGCCGCGACTTCTACGACTTCCACGCGTCGCTCGTCGAGCCGTGGGACGGCCCGGCGCTCGTCGTCGGCTTCGACGGCGACCGCGTCGCCGGCGTCCTCGACCGCAACGGGCTCCGCCCGTGCCGATACGACGTCACCACCGACGACCGCCTCGTCATGGGCAGCGAGGTCGGCGCGCTCTACCACGACGCCGACGAGGTCGCAGAGCGCGGCCGACTCCGCCCCGGCGAGACGTTCGTCGTCGACCGCGAACAGGGCCGCGTCGTCCCCGACGACGAAGTGTTCGACGACCTCGTCGACGACCGCTACGGCGACTGGGTCGACGACCAGCAGCGCCACGTCGACGACGTCACGGACGCCGCGCCCGCCGCCGACACCGAACCCGCGGCCGACGACGCGGACGCCGTCGACCCCGACCCGCAGCTCCGCAGCAAGCAGGCCGCCTTCGGCTACACCACCGACCAGCTCAACCACCTCATCGAGCCGATGGCGCGCAACGGCAAGGACCCCGTCGGGTCGATGGGCGACGACGCGCCGCTGTCGGTGCTCTCGGAGTTCGACCGGCCGCTGTTCACGTACTTCAAGCAGCTGTTCGCGCAGGTGTCGAACCCGCCCATCGACTACATCCGCGAGGAGCTGGTGACGTCGATGGAGTCGCGGCTCGGCCCGCAGCGCAACCTCCTCGGCGAGTCCGCGGACCACGCCCGGCAGATCGTCTGCGACTCCCCGGTGCTCTCCGAGCCCGAGGCGGCCGCGCTCAGAGACCTCGACGCCGCCACCGACGACCTCGAATCCGCGGTCGTCGACGCGACGTTCGACCCCGACGACGACCTCGAAGCCGCCGTCGAAGCGGTCCGCGCCGACGCCGAACAGGCCGTCCGCGACGGCGCCGACGTCCTCGTCCTGTCCGACCGCCGCGCCGGCGACGACCGGCTGCACGTCCCGAGCCTGCTCGCCACCGCCGCCGTCCACCACCACCTCGTCCGCGAGGGCCTCCGCGCCCGCACCGGCCTCGTCGTCGAATCCGGCGACCCGCGCGAGGTGCACCACGTCGCCTGCCTCGTCGGCTACGGCGCCGGCGCCGTCTGCCCGTACCTCGCGTACGACACCGTCCGCGACGTCGTCGCCGGCCCCGACGGCGCCGACGAGGACGAGGCGCTCGCCGCCTACCGCGGCGCGCTCGAAGACGGCCTGCTGAAGACGATGGCGAAGATGGGCATCTCCACCGTCGAGTCCTACCAGGGCGCACAGGTGTTCGAGGCGGTCGGGCTCGACTCCGACCTCGTCCGCGAGTACTTCGAGGGCACCGAGATTCGGACGGAAGGCATCGGCCTCCCGCAGCTCGAAGCGGACCTCCGCGAACGCTACCGCGTCGGCTTCGGCGACGACCCCGAACTGGAGACGCAAGGCGAGTACGAACACCGCTCCTCCGGCGAGCACCACGGCTGGAACCCCCACTCCGTCAACGCGCTTCACTCCGCGGTCCGCGGCGACGACCGCGACGCGTGGGACGACTTCGCCGAGCAGGTGAACGACGAGGAGTCGCCGGCCGAACTCAGGAACCTCCTCGAACTCGACTCCGACCGCGACCCCGTCCCGGTCGACGAGGTCGAGCCGGTCGAAGACATCGTCAAGCGGTTCTCCACGGCCGCGATGAGCCTCGGCAGCCTGTCGCCGGAGGCGCACGAGAACAACGCGAAGGCGATGAACAGCATCGGCGCGAAGTCCAACACCGGCGAGGGCGGCGAGCCGCCCGAACGGTTCGACACGGACGCCGAGTGCTCCGTCAAGCAGGTCGCCTCCGGCCGGTTCGGCGTCACCTCCGCGTACCTCGCCGCCGCCGACGAACTCCAGATCAAGATGGCGCAGGGCTCGAAGCCCGGCGAGGGCGGCCACCTCCCCGGGTCGAAGGTGAACGAGTACATCGCGCACGTCCGCTGTGCGACGCCCGGCGTCGGACTCATCTCGCCGCCGCCCCAGCACGACATCTACAGCATCGAGGACCTCAAACAGCTCATCTACGACCTGAAGGCCGCGAACCCGGACGCGGACGTCAACGTCAAACTGGTCTCCGAAGCCGGCATCGGCACCATCGCCGCCGGCGTCGCGAAGGCCGAAGCCGACGTCGTCCACATCTCCGGGCACTCCGGCGGCACCGGCGCGTCCCCGAAGACGTCCATCAAGAACGCCGGCCTGCCGTGGGAGCTCGGCCTCGCCGAGGCGAACCAGATGCTGCACGCCACCGGGCTCCGCGACCGCATCACGGTCTCCGTCGACGGCGGCCTCAAGACCGGCCGCGACGTCGCCGTCGCCGCGCTGCTCGGCGCCGAGGAGTTCAGCTTCGGCACCGCGTCGCTCGTCTCCTCCGGCTGCGTGATGGCGCGGCAGTGCCACCAGAACACGTGTCCGGTCGGCGTCGCCACCCAGCGCGACGACCTCCGCGACCGGTTCCCCGGCGAGCCGGAGCACGTCGTCAACTACATGGCGTTCATCGCCCAGGAGCTCCGCGAGTACATGGCGGAACTCGGCTTCCGCACCGTCGAGGAGATGGTCGGCGAAGTCGACTGCCTGAGCCAGCGCGACAGCGACCACCCGAAGGCGAAACACCTCGACCTCTCGGAAATCCTGGCCGAGCCCGCCGGCGACGTCGCGAGCACCAAGGTCCGCGAGCAGGACCACGCCGACCTCGCGGCGGCGCTCGACTGGGACCTCATCGACGAACTCGGCGACGCCGTCGAGGAGGGCGCGCCGTCCGTACTCTCCCGGACGCTCCGCAACACGAACCGCGCCGTCGGCGCCACTCTCTCGAACCGCGTCTCCACCGCCCACGGCGACGACGGCCTCCCGGCGGACACGATTCGGCTCGACTTCGACGGCGTCGCCGGCCAGTCGTTCGGCGCGTTCCTCGCACCCGGCGTCACCGCCCACCTGACCGGCGCCGCGAACGACTACGTCGGCAAGGGGCTCTCCGGCGGCACCGTCGCCGTCGAAACCCCGTCGGACGCCGCGTTCGACCCGGCGGAGAACATCCTCATCGGCAACGTCGCGCTGTACGGCGCCACCGACGGCGAAGCGTACGTCAACGGCGTCGCCGGCGAACGGTTCGCCGTCCGGAACTCCGGCGTGAAAGCCGTCGTCGAGGGCGTCGGCGACCACGGCTGTGAGTACATGACCGGCGGCGCCGTCGCCGTCCTCGGCGAGGTCGGACGGAACTTCGCGGCCGGGATGTCCGGCGGCGTCGCCTACGTCTACGACCCGCACGGCGAACTCGGCGGGAAGCTCAACGCCGGCATGGTGACCGCGAGCCGCGAACTCACCGACCGCGACGAAGCGATGCTCCGCCGACTCGTCGAGAACCACTACGCCCGCACCGGCAGCGACCGCGCGGCCGAACTGCTCGACGACTGGGAGGACGCGCTCTCCGCGTTCGTCCGCGTCATGCCGGACGCCTACGCGGACGTGCTGGAGGAGGGCCGCGGCGACGACGTCCGCGAGGACCTCCCGGACCGCCCCGACGACGCGGCCGTCGACGGCAGCTTCGGCACCAGCGTCGCCAGCGGCGACGACTGACCGCTCCGCGGCGCCGACGCTCGGCCGTCCCGTCGCCTCGCTGCATCCGACTACCCGACTTTTTAAGCGGTGACGGACAAGCCGAGGTATGGACAGCCTCAATCGGATGGCGGTGGAGCTCGTCGACGAGGCGCTGGACTTCGCCGACGAGCTGAACGTCGCCGGCTACGAACTCGATTCGGGCGCGACGGTGCTGGACTTCGGCGTCGACGCCGACGGCGGCCTGGAGGCCGGGCTGCTGCTCGCGGAGATTCAGACCGCCGGGCTCGCGACCATCCAGAGCCGGATGGACCGCGTCGCCGACGCGCCGGTGCCGTACGTCGAACTGACAACGGACCACCCGGGCGTCGCGCTGCTCTGCTCGCAGAAGGCGGGCTGGGAGCTCGACATGGACGGCTTCGACGGGCTCGGCTCCGGCCCGGCGCGCGCCATCGTCGGCGAGGAGGCCGAGTTC
Source organism: Halobaculum sp. D14 (assembly GCF_051195135.1). NCBI lineage: Archaea > Methanobacteriati > Methanobacteriota > Halobacteria > Halobacteriales > Haloferacaceae > Halobaculum > Halobaculum sp. D14. The sequence goes on from NZ_JBNTKA010000002.1 coordinate 757,738, forward strand.
GAAGCCGTCGGCTACTACGACGAGTTCGACCTGACGGTGCTGTGCGTCGAGAGCCACGCGCTCCCCGGCGACGACGTCGCGGCGCACGTCGCCGACCGGACCGGCGTCAACGAGTCCGCCGTGTTCCTGCCGACGACGGCGCTCGGTTCGACGCCCGGAAGCGTCACGACCGCCGCTCGCGCCCCCGAACTCGCCGTGTTCCGGCTGTTCGAACTCGGCTACGACCCGACGGACGTCCTGTCGGTCGCCGGCACCGCGCCGGTCGCCCCGGTGAGCTACGACGAGACCGAGGCGATGGGCCGGACGAACGACGCGCTCGCGTACGGCGGCGAAGTCCACCTCACGGTCGCCGAGGACTTCGACCGGTTCGACGAGCTCCCGTCGACCGCCGCAGAGGAGTACGGCACGCCGTTCGCCGACATCTTCGCCGACGCCGACTACGACTTCTACGACCTCGACGAGTCGGTGTTCGCGCCCGCGAAAGTCACCGTCGACGTCGCCGACGGCCCGACGTACGCCTACGGCGAGACCCGCGAGGACCTGCTCGCGGAGTCGTTCGACTTCGTCACCGAGTAGGCGATGAAGTTCAAGCTCGTCCCGGAGCCGCCCGAAACCGCCGCGTTCGTCCGGGACGTCCAGGCCGCCGTGCCGCTCGTCCCGGGCAGCGAAGACGACTGCTGCGCCCGGCTGATGCGGCGCTGCGGCTTCGAGAGCCGCGACGTCGCCCGGACGTGGCTGACGTTCCTCCGCGCCGTCGACCTCGCCGAGGAGACGGACTCCGGCTTCCGCCGCCGCCGCGTCGACTCCGACGCCGACCACCTCCGAGCCGCGCTGCTCGCGGGCGTCTACGGCGCCGACGAGCTCGCCGCCGCGCTGCTCGCAGCCGACGACCCGCTCACCGCCGCCGACGCCTTCGACCGGTTCGCGGACCGCGTCCCCGAGTGGGAGCGCCACCGCCGCGACGACTGGGTGGCCGTCTGGCGCGACCGCGTCGCGCGGCTCCTCGGCTGGTTCGCCCTCCTCGACCTCGCCGACCGCACCGACGACGGCTACGTCGCCACCGACACGCTCCGCTCGGTCCACGGGAAGTAACGGCGGGCGGAGAATAACGGCGGTCGGCGGAGAAGCTCCGGCGTCAGTCGTCGGCGCCGGCGTAGCTGACGTCGGTGACGGTGCCGACGCCCTTGCTCTGGCCTTCGCGGAACACGAACCGCTGGCCCTCCTCGACGAGGTACGGCTGGAACTTGAACTCGATTTCCGTCTCGCCGGTGTCGCCGGGGAGCAGGCGGCCGCCGTCCGGGTGGAACACGCCGGCTTCGCTGATGGTTTCGAGGTGGACGACCGGCTCGTACCCCTCGCCGATGCGCGTCGGGTGGTTCAGCACCATCACCTCGGCGTCGAACGACCGGACCGGCTTCGGGTCGGCGTACCGCGGCAGCAGCGCCATCCCGCGGTGGATTTCGGACTCGCGGACGCCCTTCAGGGCGATGCCGACGATGCGGCCGGCGCGCGCCTTGTCGACGCGGTGGTAGTGCATCTCGATGCTGCGCGCCTCCACCTCGCGGAACGAGCCGTCCGGCATCGGGCCCAACAGCAGTTCGTCGCCCGCCTCGACCGCGCCCGAGCGGACGGTGCCGGAGGCGACGGCGCCGACGCCTTTCACGTCGTACGTCCGGTCGATGTACATCCGGAAGTCGTCGTCCGTGGCGACCGACCGCTTCGGCAGCGTCTCGAACAGCCGGTCGAGGTCGCCGAGCCCCTGTCCGGACACCGCGGAGGTGAGCAGCACCGGGACGACGCCGTCGCCGACTTCGTCCGCGGCGGTGCCGACGCCGTGCCGGTCGGCGAGCAGCGGCGTCTGCCCGACGTCGCGCAGCATCGACTCGACCTCCCGTTCGACCTCGGCGACGCGGTCGTCTGGCACCGCGTCCACCTTCGTGACGGCGACGACCGTCGGCAGGTCCATCGCGAGCAGGATGCCGAGGTGTTCGCGCGTCGTCTTCGTCGGGCCGTCGTCGGCGGCGACCGCGAGCAGGCCGTAGTCGAGTTTCTGCCCGACGAGCCCTCGAATCGTGGTGCGGAGCCACGGCTCGTGGCCGACGGTGTCGACGAACGAGACGAGCCGGTCGGCCTCCTCGACGACGCGCGCCCGGTCGGACTTCCGGTTCGGGTTGTCCATCCGGACCGCGTCGCCGTCGGCGAACCCGTACACGCCGTAGCTCAGGTCCGCGGAGAGCCCGCGCTCCATCTCGTGCGGCTGGACGTCGAGGTACGACCGGGTGCCGCCCTCGCCGTCGTCGCTCTGCCCGGTGACGAGCGACCCGACGAGCGTCGACTTGCCGTGGTCGACGTGGCCGGCGGTGCCGACGACGATGTGCTCGTCGTCCGCCTCCAGCATCGCGCCCTCACGCACCGTCGCAAGCCCGACGAGCCCGGCGTCCTCCGCGGGGCCGTCGCCGGCGCTCCACGTCTCCACGTCGTGGATGTGCGCCTCCGCTTCCTCCGCGAGCAGCGACAGGACGTCCATCGTCTCGGAGAACGCGGCCGGCGAGATGCCGGCGACGCCGCCGTCGTCAGTGACGCCGACGACGTAGAGGGCTTCGCCGTCGCCGGAGAGGACGCGGTGGCGGAGCTGCGCCGCGAGGCTCTCCATCCGGCCGTCCGCGAGGTGGACGTCGCGCGAGAGCCGCGTCTTGAACTCGATGTGGCCGCCTTCCTGCTCGCCGCGCTCGATGGCCCGCTCCAGAGCGGCCCGGTCAGCGCTCATACTCCGCGATGAGTGCGGACCCTGTATAACCCTTTTCACGGACCGTGCTACCGAATGTCACGAAATGCGGCGGCCGTTCGCCGGCAACGACGCCCGGCCAGACGTCGACTCCCGCGTCGGCCTCGACGTTCCCGGTCCACCGAGAAGCGACGGTCTGCGTCGGCGACGCGGCCCACTCACCCGGCGACCCCTGAGGGGCCGTGATTTTTGAGTGCCGAGAACGCGACGATCTCGTACGATGCCCTCCGTCGCGCTTCTCGCCGCCGGCGTCGTGCTGGTCGTCGCCGGCGGGTACGGCGCTCTCTACCCCCAGCGGCAGTACGAGATTCGGCAGTGGGGTCAGACGACCGACGACCCGGAGCTGAGCGAGGGCGGCAAGCTGCTGTGGCGACTGCTCGACGCGGCGTTGGTGCTCTTCGGCGTCGGGACGCTGTGGCTCGCGTTCACGGCGTAGGCGGCGCCGACCGACGGTCGATTCGCGGCTCCCCGCCGACGACTCGGCACTGCCGGAGGAGCGCTACTCGGACTGGAGCGTCTCGTACGCCCGCGTCACCCGCTTGAACGACTCCTCGTCGCCGCCGGAGTCCGGGTGCGTCTCCTTGACGCGGTCGCGGTACGCCGACTTCACGTCCTCCTCGGACGCGCCCGGCGTCAGGCCGAGTTCGCGGTACGCCGCGGCCTCCGACAGCCCCGTCGACGCGGCGGTTCCCTGCGACGAACCACCGCGTCCGCCGCGACCGCTGCCGCGTCCGGCGCCGCGGGCGTCAGCGTGCGTCCGCTCGCCGGACACTCGCTGTCTGGCTTCCCTGCCGAACCGGGACTGCGAGCCGCGCGGCCCGTCGCCGGCGGCCGTCCGCCGCTGGCTCGCCTGGCGTCGCCGGGCGTCCGCCAGGAGCCGGCCGGACGCGTGGTACCACATGAAGTACGCCGACGCCGCGAACGGCGCGGCGAGCAACAGCAAGAACAGCGACCGCGCGAACGCCAGCACCGTCAGAACGACGGTGATACCGGCGAACACGGCTGCGAGTCCGAAGACGAGCGCGTCGCGGTCCACACCCGGATTCGGTGCGCCGTCACCGTAAACCCCTCGTCGCGACCCGGGCTGGGACGGCGAGTGCTGTCCGGTCGACGAGCGTCGCGCCGGTCCGCCAGCATCCTGAAGTCGGCTCGCCGCGAACGCCGACGGGACCCACGATGAGCATGACCGGCGTCTGTCAGATATGCGAAGCGGCGGAGGCGCGGTTCACCTGCGACAACTGCGGCGCGCTCGTCTGCGCGGACCACTACGACGAGCAGACGGGGTGCTGTGTCGAGTGCGCCCAGTCGATGCCCGACAACGGCGGCCCCGGATTCGGCGTCGAGGACTGACTCGCCGCCGCCGGCTAGTCGCGGTGTCGGTTCAGCTGGTCGCGAAGCCGTTTCGCCGCCTGTCCCGCGGCCGCCGCGAACCGCTCGCCGGCGTCCTCGCCGGCGAAGATGATGCCGCGCGAGGAGTTCACGAGGCCGACGCCGTCCGCGAGACCGTACTCGACGGCCGCCTCGACGTCGCCGCCCTGCGCGCCGACGCCGGGCACAAGAAACGGGAGCTCCGGCACCTCCCCGCGGAGCTCCTCCAGTTCCTCGGGCGCGGTGGCGCCGACCACGAGGCCGACGTTACCGTACTGGTTCCAGGTGTCCGCGAGGGCGGCGACGCGGCGGTACAGGGGCTCGCCGCTCGACAGTTCGAGGTCCTGCAGGTCCGCGCCGCCCGGATTCGACGTTCGGCACAGCACGAACACGCCCTTGTCCGACCGCGACAGGAACGGTTCGAGCGAGTCCCGGCCCATGTAGGGGTTCGCCGTGATGGCGTCGACGTCGTCGAGCAGTTCGGCGTACTTCCGCGCCGTGTTCCCGATGTCGGCGCGCTTGGCGTCCAGCAGCACCGGGACGTCCTTGCCGTGGGCGTACGCGACGGTTTCGCGGAGGCTGCGCCAGCCGTCGGCGTCCTCGTAGAAGGCGGCGTTCGGCTTGTAGCAGGCGGCGTACTCGTGGGTGGCGTCGATGATGCGGCGGTTGAACGCCCACCGCGGCAGGTCCTTCTCGCGGAGGTGCTCCGGGAGCCGGTCGACGTCGGCGTCGAGGCCGACGGACACCACGGTGTCGTTCGCGTCGATGCGGTCGCGGAGCCGGGAGAAGAAGGCGTTGAACTCGGGCATGCCTGTCGGTGGGGCGGACGGGGACTAAGCCTTCCCGCTTCGCCGCCCGGCGGCCGCGGCGAGCGACAGCTACTCGGCGTCGGAGCCGACACGTCCGGCCGTGTTACGGCGGCTCCTCTCGCTGGTCGACGACTACCTGGTGCTCTGGGTCGCCCTCGCGGTCGCCGTCGGCGTGACGACGCCGCGGCTCGCCGCCGTCACGGCGTACTCGACGCCGATTCTCGCCGCGATGGTCGGCAGCGTCTCGCTGACGCTGTCGGTCGCGGACTTCCGCGAGGTCCCGACGCGGTCGCTCCGGCCGGCGCTCGTCGGGCACGCCGCGATGCCGCTCGTCGCGTTCGCTGTCGCCCGGCTCCTCGGGCTGTCGCCCGCGCTCACCGCCGGGTTCGTCGTGCTCGGCGGCGTGACGCCCGAACTGGTGACGCCGGTGATGACGGAACTCGCGGACGGCGACACGGCGCTCGCCTCCGCGGTGCTGGTGCTCGCCGGCGTCGGCAGCGTCGCGCTGCTCCCGATCGCGGCGGCGCTGTTCGTCGGCGGCGTCGCCGTCGACTCCGCCAGAATCGTCGAGGAGCTGCTCGTCGCCGTGGTCGCGCCGATGCTGCTCGCGGTGGCCGTCAGGACGCGGTTCCCGGCCGCCGTCGGCCGCTACGACGACGACTACCCGGCGGTGGCGGCGCTGCTCGTCGTCGTCGTCATCGGCGGCGTCGCGGCCGCGAACGCCGACCTCCTGCGGTCGGCGGCCCTCCCGGTCGTCGCCGCCGGCGCGCTGACGCTCAACGTCGCCGGCTACGGCATCGGCTGGACGCTCGGCCGCGACCTCCCGGCGCCGCGACGGGTCGCGACGACGCTCTCGGTCGGGATGCGCGACTTCGCGGTCGCCGCCGCGCTCGTCGTCGCCGCGGGCTTCCCCGCCGCAGCGGCGCTCCCGGCGGTCGCCTTCGGCGTCGTCGAACTCGCGACGAGCGCCGCGCTCGCCCGCTACTGGAGTGACTGACGAGCGCCGGCCGCTCCGCCGAACGACCACGCGCCCGGTTTCTGCACTGCGACCCTGGGGCTACTCGTCCGGGTCGCTGCCGCGGTCCTGGTCGCGGTCTCGGTCGCGGTCGCGGTCCCGTTTCGCCGGCCGGCCGAGCTCTCGCTCCACCGACGCGACCTTGTCCGCCGCGCGCTGGTCGACGGCGCGCTTGTCGTCGATTTTCAGGAACGTCGAGACGCGGTCGCCGTCGACGGCCTCGTGAGCGGCGGTCGCCGCCGCCATCACTTCCGCGACGTCGTCGGCCTCGATGACGGTGCCCATCGGCGTCGTCTCGTAGCTCACGTCGAAGTCGTCGAGCGCCGCGACGGCCTTCGCGACCTCGCCGGCCATGCTGCCCTCGACGACCGGCGCAACGCTCAAGAACGCGATTACTGTCACGCGCGGCGCTAGGCCCCCGGCGACCTAATGTGCTCCGCCGGCAGCCGAACGCCGTGCCCGGCCTCGCGCGCTCGCGGGCACACGGGAACTACTACACCTCCCGACCGCGTTGGAGGCGGTATGTACGTGAGCCACCCGGTTCGCCGGATGCGCGACGACCCCGACCCGGACGCGGACGTGACGCTCGTCGTCGAACTGGACGCGCTGGACGAGGCGTCGTTCCGCGCCGCGGTCGACGACGCCGGCGGCGACGTCGACGCCGAACTGCGCTTCGACTCCTACCGCGTCACGCTCCCCGAAACGGGGGTCGCCGACCTCTGCGCGCTCGACGGACTCGCCACGGTCGAAACGACGAACGCCGTCGGCTACGGCGGCGACGCCGGCGAGGACGTCGACGGAGATGACACCTTCGGCAGTGACCGCGGCGGCGACGACGAGAGGGAGGGTGCCCGCGACGGCGACAGCGACGGCGAAGAACCGACGGTCGACACGCAGAACCGAGACGGCTGAGTCGGCTGCGGACCGATGGCGCCGCGGCTCTTTCGGGCGTGAGTCCGAGAGAAGTGCGCTGGCTGGGATTTGAACCCAGGTTGTGACCATGGCAAGGTCACGTGATACCACTACACTACCAGCGCGTACCTGCATCCGCGTCCCGTCTCCGGGTTTCTCGCGGTGCGCATTCACAGCTAAGGAGAGGGTGATACATAAATCCGTCCTTCCTCCGGCGCCGTGTCACCGACTACCGCCGCCGAATCGCGGTACGGTGTGGCACGCGAAACCGCCGCGGACGGGTGTGTGAAGCCGTGTCTCCGCCGCCGGGGATTCAATACCCTTTTAGGTCGCGGCTGAGGTATGTGTGATACAGTCCGGTGAAGCGACATGGATGGCACGACACTCGACGTGCTCGTGCCGTCGTCGCTCGTCCGGGAGGCCGAGGACGGCCGCGAGGCCACGCGGAAACTCGGCTACGTCGCCCGTGCGGCGACGGTCTTCCGGGCGGACCGGTTGGTAGTCTTCCCAGACCGGGAAGGCGAACGCCGCAGAGGCGGCGAGTACGTCCGCACGCTGCTGGAGTACTGCGCGACTCCGTCGTACCTCCGAAGGGAGGTGTGGGGGAAACGCGAGGAACTCCGGCACGTCGGTGTGCTCCCGCCGATGCGGCCCGACACCTCCGGCCCAGACGGGTCGGAGCTGCGAGAAGGAATCGTGACCGAGGTCGGACCTGAAGGCCGCGTCCGGGTCAATTGCGGAATGCAACACCCGATCTCCCTGCACGCCCCTCCGGGAACGGAGGTCTCACAGGGAGAGCGCGTCACCGTCAGGGTCTCTTCGCGAGAACCCGTCCGTGCCCGCATCGTCTCGGCGCCCCCACCGGGGTTCCGGGTCGAGGGCATGGACATGAAGGACGCCCTCGCCCGCGCCGAACTGACGGTCGCCACGTCGCGACACGGACAGCCGCTGTCCGTCTCCGGCCTGGCTGACCTCCGCGGCCGCACGCGTGACACACACGTGGCGGTCGCGTTCGGCGCCCCGGGGCGCGGGCTTCCGGACATCCTCGGGGTCGACCCCGAGGAGGTTCCGGTCGACCCCGACGCCGACGGATCGGGGTTCGACCTCTGGCTGAATACGATTCCGCGACAGGGCAGCGAGGTCGTGCGCACCGAAGAAGCGGTGTTCGCCACGCTCTCGCCGCTCACGCTCACGGAGTAAGCCACAACCATGCCACAACCAAGCAGACCACGCAAGGGCTCGCTGGGCTTCGGCCCGCGTACGCGCGCGAGCAGTGAAGTCCCCCGTATCCGCTCGTGGCCCGACGACGACGGCGCCGCCGCCGTCCAGGGCTTCGCGGGCTACAAGGCCGGGATGACCCACGTCGTCATGGTGAACGACGAATCCGACTCCCCGCGAGAGGGGATGGAGGAGTCAGTTCCCGTGACGGTGGTGGAGGTCCCGACGATGCGGGCAGTCGCCCTGCGAGCGTACGAAGACACGCCGTACGGACAGAAGCCGGTCACCGAGGTGTGGACCACCGAGTTCCACGACGAACTCGACCGCACCCTCGACCTGCCGGCGGAGACCACGTTCGAAGAGGACGCCGACGAACTCCGCACCCTCGTGGACGACGGCGCAGTGGACGACCTGCGCGTCATCACCCACACGGTGCCGTCGGAGCTCCAGAACGTCCCGAAGAAGAAGCCCGACGTCATGGAGACGCGCGTCGGCGGCGACACGCTGTCGGAGCGGCTCGACTACGCCCTCGACCTCGTCGAGGACGGCGGCGAGCACGACTTCGGTGACGTGTTCCGCGCCGGCGAGTACCTCGACACCTCCGGCGTCACGAAAGGCAAGGGCACCCAGGGCCCCGTCAAGCGCTGGGGCGTCCAGAAGCGGAAAGGCAAACACGCCCGGCAGGGGTGGCGGCGCCGCATCGGTAACCTCGGCCCGTGGAACCCCTCGCGTGTGCGCTCGACCGTCCCCCAGCAGGGGCAGACCGGCTACCACCAGCGGACCGAGCTCAACAAGCGGCTCATCGACTTCGGCGACGGCGACGACGCCTCCGTCGATGGCGGCTTCAAGGGCTACGGCGAGGTGACCGGGAAGTACGCGCTCATCAAGGGCTCGCTGCCGGGCCCCTCCCAGCGCCTCCTGCGGTTCCGACCGGCCATCCGGCCGAACGACCAGCCGCGCCTCGACCCCGAGGTGCGCTACGTCTCCACTGAATCGAACCAAGGATAATGAACGCAACAGTACTTGACCTGAACGGCGACGACGCCGGTGACGTGGACCTCCCGGAGGTCTTCGACACCCAGTTCCGCCCGGACCTCATCCAGCGGGCAGTCACCGCCGCGCAGGCAAACCGGAAGCAGGCTTACGGCGCCGACGAGTACGCCGGGCTCCGCACGCCCGCGGAGTCGTTCGGCTCCGGCCGCGGCATGGCTCACGTCCCGCGTCAGAACGGGCAGGGCCGCCGCGTCCCGCAGACCGTCAAGGGCCGGAAGGCCCACCCGCCGAAAGCCGAGAAGGACCAGAGCAAGAAGGTCAACGACAAGGAGCGGAAGCTCGCGACGCGGTCCGCCATCGCGGCGACCGCGGACGCCGAGCTCGTCCGCGAACGCGGCCACCAGTTCGACGACGACGTCGACCTGCCGCTGGTCGTCTCCGACGACTTCGAGGACCTCGTGAAGACCCAGGACGTCGTTTCGTTCCTCGAAGCGGCCGGCCTGGACGCCGACATCGAGCGCGCCGACGAGGGGCGCTCGGTCCGCGCCGGCCGCGGGACGACCCGCGGACGGAAACACCAGGAGCCGAAGTCGATCCTGTTCGTGACCAGTGAAGAGCCGTCGACGGCAGCCCGCAACCTCGCGGGCGTCGACGTGACGACCGGCGCCGAAGTGAACGCGGAGGACCTCGCGCCCGGGACGCAGCCCGGCCGACTCACCGTGTTCACCGAGAGCGCCCTCGCGGAGGTGGCCGACCGATGAGCTCCATCATCGACCACCCGCTCGTCACGGAGAAGGCGATGGACGAGATGGACTTCGCGAACAAGCTCCAGTTCATCGTCTCGCTCGACGCGGACAAGCCCGAAATCGTCGACGCCGTCGAATCGCAGTTCGAGGTCGACGTCGAGGCCGTCCGCACGCAGGTCACGCCGAAAGGAACGAAGAAGGCCACCGTCACGCTCTCCGAAGAGCACGACGCGCAGGAAGTGGCCTCGCGCATCGGGGTGTTCTGAGATGGGACGCAGAATTCAGGGACAACGACGCGGCCGCGGCGGCTCGACGTTCCGAGCCCCGTCGCACCGCTACAAATCCGACAAGCAGCACAAGACGCTGGAGGGCGACGACGACACCATCTCCGGCGAAGTCGTCGACATCGAGCACGACCCGGCGCGCTCGGCGCCGCTCGCGGAGGTCGAGTTCGAGGACGGCGACCGCCGACTCATCCTCGCGCCGGAAGGCGTGGCGGTCGGCGAGACGCTGTCCGTCGGCGTCTCCGCGGAGATCAAGCCCGGTAACACGCTCCCGCTGGCGGAGATCCCGGAGGGGGTTCCGGTGTGCAACGTCGAAGCGAACCCCGGCGACGGCGGCAAGTTCGCCCGCGCGTCGGGCGTCAACGCGACGCTGCTCACCCACGACCGCGACGTCGCGGTCGTCCAGCTGCCGAGCGGCGAAGTGAAGCGGCTCAGCCCAGACGCACGCGCCACCATCGGCGTCGTGGCGGGCGGCGGCCGGACGGAGAAGCCGTTCGTCAAAGCCGGCAACAAACACCACAAGATGAAGTCGCGCGGCACCAAATACCCGCGCGTCCGCGGGGTCGCGATGAACGCCGTCGACCACCCGTTCGGTGGCGGCGGCCGCCAGCACCCCGGTCAGCCCAAGTCCGTCTCGCGGGACGCCCCGCCGGGACGGAAGGTGGGCGACATCGCGTCCAAACGCACCGGACGCGGAGGGAACAAGTAAACCATGAGTTCAGAGTACCGAACCGGCCGCGAAGGTGAGTTCACCTACCGCGGTCACACGCTGGACGAGCTTCAGGAGATGGATCTCGACGAAGTCTCGGAACTGCTCCCCGCCCGCGCGCGGCGAACCATCAATCGAGGACTGAGCGTCGAGCAGGAGAAGCTGCTCGCGTCGGCCCGCGACACGACCGAGGAGGAGTCCGCGAACGACCCGGTCCGAACGCACCTGCGCGACATGCCGGTGCTGCCGGAGTTCGTCGGACTCACCTTCGAAGTGTACGACGGACAGGAGTTCGAGCGCGTCAAGGTCGAGCCCGAAATGATCGGGCACTACCTCGGCGAGTTCAACCTCACGCGGACGTCCGTCGAACACGGACAGGCCGGCATCGGCGCGACCCGGTCCTCGAAGTTCGTGCCACTCAAGTAACACATGGGAATCAGTTACAGCGTCGACGCCGACCCGGAGACGACCGCCAAAGGGATGCTCCGGGAGCGGCAGATCAGCCCGAAGCACAGCAAGGCCATCGCCCGCGCCATCAAGGGCGAGACGGTCGCCGACGCCGAGGAGTACCTCAACGCGGTACTCAACGAGGAGCGTTCGGTTCCGTTCAAGCAGCACAACACCGGCGTCGGCCACCGCTCGGACATCGACGGCTGGGACGCCGGCCGGTACCCCGAGAAGGCCACGAAGGACTTCCTGAAGCTGCTCGAGAACGTGAAGAACAACGCCGACCGACAGGGGTTCGACGTCGACGACATGGTCGTCATGCACGTCGCCGCCCACAAGGTGGGCGAACAGCAGGGACGCAAGCCCCGCGCGATGGGTCGCGCGTCCCCGTGGAACACCCCGCAGGTAGACGTCGAAATGATCATCGAGGAGGCCGACTAACATGGCGGACGAACACCAGTTCATCGAAGACGGGCTCCAGCGGAGCCAGATCAACGAGTTCTTCGAAGAGGAACTCGGCCGCGCCGGCTACGGCGGCATGGACGTCGCCAAGACGCCGATGGGGACCCAGATCGTCCTGAAGGCCGAAAAGCCCGGGATGGTCATCGGCAAGGGCGGGAAGAACATCCGCAAGGTCACCACCGAACTCGAAGAGCGGTTCGACATGGACGACCCGCAGATCGACGTTCAGGAGGTCGACGAACCCGACCTGAACGCCAAGATCGTCGCGGACCGTCTCGCGAACGCGCTCGAACGCGGCTGGTACTTCCGGAAGGCCGGCCACACGACCATCGACCGCATCATGGACGCCGGCGCGCTCGGCGCCGAAATCGTCCTGAGCGGAAAGGTCACCGGCGCGCGCTCGCGCGTCGAGAAGTTCAACCGCGGCTACATCAAGCACAACGGCGAACCCGCCGAAGACGTCGTCGACGAAGGCCAGGGCGTCGCCGTCATGAAGCTCGGCACCATCGGCGTGACGGTGAAGATCATCCCGCCGGGTGCGACGCTCCCCGACGACTTCGAAATCGAGGAGGACGTCGAGGCCCCCGAGGTCGAGCAGTCGGCCGAAGAGGAGGGCGTCGAAGAGCTGCTCGCTGACGTCGAAGAGGGGGAGGTCCCCGAGGCGCCTCAGCACGAGGAGCCCGAGGTCCCGGAGGAGTCGCCGGAGGAAGCCATCGACGAGGAGATCGTCGAGGAGGTCGTCGAGGAGGCCCAGCACACGGACTCCTCGCGCGAAACCGCCGAAGGCTCCCCCGAAGAGGAGGACGTCGGCACCGCCTCCGAGGAGGCCGTCGAGGTCGCCGAGGAGGAGGAACTCGACGAGGCCGTCGAGGAGGAAGCCGCCGAACTCGTCTCGGAGATGGAGGAGGAGTCCGAGTCCGCCGAGGAGTCGGAGGCCGAAGAAGAAACCGCCGAAGAGGAGACGGAGGAGTAACCCATGGCGATCCTTCACGTCCAAGAAATCCGCGACATGACGCCCGCCGAACGCCAGGCCGAACTCGAGGAGCTCGAAACCGAACTGCTCAACGCGAAGGCCGTGCAGGCCGCGGGCGGCGCGCCGGACAACCCCGGTCGCGTCGGCGAACTGAAGAAGACGATCGCGCGCATCAAGACGGTGCAGCGCGAAGAAGGCGACCTCGACGAGGAGTAACACGACGATGGCACTGACCCCCGAAACGCTCACGCGACACGAACTCTGCGGCCTCCCGGTACGGGTGGCCGCCGCCGCCAGCGACGCCTCCGTCGGCATCGCCGGCCGCGTCGTGTCCGAGAGCCAGCGGACACTCACGGTCCGCGACTCGTCGCCCGACGGCGACGCGGGGGACAAGCAGGTGCCGAAGCGGGGCGCGACGTTCGAGTTCGCGCTCCCCTCGACCGAGGATTCCGTCACCGGCGTCGCTGCTGGCGCAGCGGCGCACGGGCCCACAAATGAAGCCGCCGAGGCGCGCAAGCCCTCGGGGTCCACATCCGAACTTCCGTCGTCCGCGCACGGCACACTGGCCGCCGAGCGAGGACAGGACGATACTGCCGGGGTCACAGCCGGTCAGTCGGGCGGTTGCGAGGGTGTGGTCTACGTTACGGTGGATGGGGCCAGACTGCTCTCACGACCCGCCTTACGCACAGAACGTGCGGGTGATTCGATATGGCAATCGGACTGAACGTAACTACACCGGAGGAGACCTGCTCCGACGAGAACTGCCCGTTCCACGGATCGCTGTCCGTGCGCGGCCAGACGCTCGAAGGAACCGTCGCCTCCACACGAATGGACAAGACCGTCGTCGTCGAGCGGGAGTACGACGTCTTCGTACCGAAGTACGACCGCTACATGAAGCGACGGAGCCGCGTCTCCGCCCACTGCTCGCCCTGCCTCGACGTCGAGGAAGGCGACGAAGTGCGGATCGCGGAGACCCGACCGCTCTCGAAGACCAAGTCACACGTGGTCGTCGAGACGCTCGAAACCGAAGGTGATGCCTGATGGAGGCGCTGAAAGCCGACGTCACGCAGGGCCTCGAGAAAGGCTCGCTGATCACGTGCGCCGACAACACCGGCGCGCGTGAACTCAAAGTCATCTCGGTTTCGGGCTACTCGGGCACGAAGAACCGTCACCCCAAAGCAGGCGTGGGCGACAAAGTGACCGTCTCGGTCACGAAAGGGACGCCGGAGATGCGTCGACAGGTCCTCGAGGCCGTCGTCGTCCGGCAGCGCAAACCCATCCGTCGCCCCAGCGGCACGCGCGTCAAGTTCGCGGACAACGCCGCCGTCGTCATCGACGACGTCGGCGAGCCGCGCGGGACCGAAATCAAGGGTCCCATCGCGCGCGAAGTCGCCGAACGCTTCGGGAGCATCGCATCCACCGCGACGCAGATCGTATGAGCAAGCAACCGCACAAACAGCGAAACCGGACGCGAGACGCGCCGCTCCACGAGCGGCAGAAGCTCGTCCGCGCAACCCTCACGGAGGAGCTCCGTGAGGAGTACGGCCAGCGGAACGTCCGCGTCAACGCGGGCGACACCGTCGAGGTCATGCGCGGCGACTTCGCCGGCGTGGAAGGCGAAGTGCTCGAAGTCGACCTCCGCGACGCCGTGATTCACGTCGAGGACGTCACGGTCGAGAAGGCCGACGGCGAGGAGACGCCGCGGCCGCTCGACACGTCGAACGTCCGCGTCACGGAGCTCGACCTCGAGGACGACCGCCGCGAGGAGCGTCTCGAGTCCGACGAGGAGGCTGCATAACATGAGTAACCACCAGAAGCGACTGTCGGCCCCGAACTCGTGGCCGGTCGAACGGAAAGAGGAGACGTTCACCGTGGCGGCGGGCGCGGGCCCGCACGGCGAGTCCGGCGTCCCCCTGCTCATCGTCCTTCGGGACGTGCTGGGGTACGTCGACACCCGGAAGGAGGCGCGCTACGCGCTCGACCACGGCTCTGTGCTCGTGAACGGCAAGGCGGTGTCCGACGAGGCCCGCCCGGTCGGGATGTTCGACATCCTGGCGTTCACGGAGCGCGAAGAGTACTACCGCGTCTTCCCGAGCGAAGGCGGTCGGCTCTCGCTGACCCCCATCGACGAGGACGCAGCGGCGTCCCGACTCGGGAAGGTCGTCGAAAAGCGGCAGGTCGCCGGCGGGCAGTTCCAGTACACGCTGCACGACGGCACCACGCTGCTGGCCGACGAGTCCGACTACGACGGCAAGGACTCGCTCGTCGTCGACAACGAGACGAAGGAGGTCGTCGCGCACTTCCCGTACGAGGAAGGCGCGCTCGTCACCGCCATCGACGGCGAACACGCCGGCCAGATCGGCACCGTCGAGGAGATCGCGGTGACGCAGGGCTCCGGGGCGAACGGCGTCACGGTCAGCCAGGACGACGGCGGCTTCGAGACGGTCGAAGCGTACGTCGTCGTCATCGACGAGAACTTCGTCGACGGAGGTGACGACGAATGAGCGAGGCCGCAGACCTCCACGAGATGCGCGAACCGCGCATCGAGAAGGTCGTCGTCCACATGGGCGTCGGCCAGGGTGGCCGCGAACTCGCCAACGGCGAGGAAATCCTCGAAGAGATCACCGGTCAGGAGTCGGTCCGCACGACGGCGAAGAACGCCATCGGCGAGTTCGACATCCGGCCCGGCGATCCCATCGGGGCGAAGGTGACGCTGCGCGGCGACGACGCCGACGAGTTCCTCGAGACCGCTCTCGAGTTCGTCGACCTCTCCGCCGGGCAGTTCGACGACACCGGCAACTTCAGCTTCGGCGTCGACGAGCACACCGAGTTCCCGAGCCAGGAGTACGACCCGCAGATCGGTATCTACGGGCTCGACGTCACCGTGGCGCTGACGCGCCCCGGCTACCGCGTCTCCCAGCGGAACGAAGTGACGCGGTCGATTCCGAGCAGCCACCGGATGTCAGTCGAGGACGCCGTCACGTTCCTCGAACGCGAGTTCGAGGTCGAGGTGAGCGACGAATGAGCGAAGCAGAATCCGAAACGAGCGGCGCCGAACAGACGGGCGAACACGCCGAGAAGCGCACCGGCCAGCGGAACGAGTGTCGTCGCTGCGAGCGCAAGCAGGGGCTCGTCGGCAAGTACGACATCAATCTCTGCCGGCAGTGCTTCCGCGAGGTCGCCCGCGACATGGGCTTCCGCAAGTACCGATAACAATGGCAGGTAACGATCCACTCTCCGACGCGCTCGCAGGCATCGACAACGCCGAGAGCGTCGGTCATCTGGAGTACACGGTCCAGCCCGCCTCGAACATCGTCGGTTCCATCCTCGAAGTGCTGTACGACAGCGGCTACGTCGACGGCTTCGAATACGTCGAGGACGGGAAAGCCGGCCGGTTCGAGGTCGAACTGAAAGGCGCTATCAACGAGTGCGGCGCGGTGAAGCCGCGCTACTCCGTCGGCGCGGACGGCTACGAACGCTGGGAGAAGCGGTACCTCCCGGCCCGCGACTACGGCGCACTCATCGTGACGACGAGTCACGGCGTCATGAGCCACTACGAGGCCCGCGAACAGGGAATCGGTGGCCAGGTCATCGCATACGTCTACTGATCATGGCACGAAGAGAAATCGAACTACCCGAGGACGTCTCGGCGGACGTCGACCACCTCGACCTCACCGTCGAGGGGCCGAACGGCTCCGTGACGCGCCGACTGTGGTACCCGGACGTCGACGTCGCCGCCGAGGACGACGCCGTCGTGCTGACGTACCCGGACGACGCCGACCGCAAGACGAACGCGACCGTCGGAACCTTCGCGAGCCACGTGACCAACATGGTTCACGGGACCACGGAGGGCTGGGAGTACCAGCTCGAAGTGTTCTACGCTCACTTCCCGATGGACGTCTCCGTCGACGGCGACGACGTCGTCATCACGAACTTCCTCGGGGAGAAGGCCCCGCGCCGCGCGGCGATCCGCGGCGACACGGACGTACAGATCGACGGCGAAGAAATCACGCTGACCGGCCCCTCGAAGGAGGACGTCGGGCAGACCGCCGCGAACATCGAACAGCTCACTCGCGTGACGGACAAGGACACGCGCGTCTTCCAAGACGGCGTGTACATCACGCAGAAGCCCACCGGAGGTGCCTGATAGATGGCTGACGACGACGACATCCAGGAACTCGAAGAGATCTCGGGGGTCGGCGCTTCGAAAGCGGACGCGCTCCGCGACGCCGGCTACGAGACCGTCGAGGACGTACAGGCCGCCTCCCAGTCGGAACTGGCGGAGGTCGAAGGCGTCGGGAACGCACTCGCGGCCCGCATCAAAGCGGACGTGGGCGGACTCGAGGTCGAAACGGAGACCGATGCCGAAATCGAAGAGGAGGAGCCGGCGGCCGAGGAGGCCGAAGAAGCCGAGGAGGTCGAGACGGAGCTGCGCCCGCGCGGCCACGCCGACAAGACCCCTTCGCTCGACGACGACACTGCGCGCGCGCTCGCCCAGAAGCACCGCGAGGGCAAACCGCAGTTCAACCGGCAGGACTACCACAAGAAGAAGCGGACGCCGACCTCGTGGCGCCGCCCGCGCGGCGGCCTGTCGAAACAGCGCCGCGGCGTGAAAGGGAAGGGCCCGAAAGTCGAAGCCGGCTTCCGGTCGCCGGAAGCGGCCCGCGGCCTGCACCCGAGTGGCTTCGAGGAGGTCCGCGTGCACAACACGGACGACCTCGAAGGCGTCGACGCCGACACCGAGGCGGTCCGCATCGCCTCGAAGGTCGGCGCTCGCAAACGCGAACGCATCGAGGACGTCTGCGCGGACCGCGAAATCCGCGTCCTCAACCCGACCTACGAGGAAGTGGAGGTGGACGATGAGTGACCTGAGCGCACAGCGGCGTCTCGCCGCCGACGAACTCGACGTCGGGAAGAGCCGCGTCTGGCTCAACCCCGAGGCACAGTCGGAGCTCGCGGACGCGATCACCCGCGAGGACATCCGCGACCAGATCGAACAGGGCAACATCCGCGCGGAGGACAAGAAAGGGAACTCCCGCGGCCGCGCCCGAGAGCGCGACGAGAAACGCGCCTACGGCCACCGCAAGGGCGCCGGCACCCGCAAAGGGAAGGCCGGCGGCCGGCAGAGCAAGAAGGACGCGTGGATCAGCCGGATCCGCGCCCAGCGCGCACGACTCAAGGAGCTCCGCGACGACGGCCCCCTGTCCCGCTCGCAGTACCGCGAGCTGTACGACAAGGCGTCCGGCGGGGAGTTCGAGGACGTGCGCCGTCTCGAATCGTACATCGTGAACAACTACGACGTAACACTGGAGGACGACGAATAATGGCAACCGGACCACGATACAAGGTGCCGATGCGGCGCCGCCGAGAGGTTCGGACCGACTACCACCAGAGGTTGCGCCTGCTGAAATCCGGGAAACCGCGCCTGGTCGCGCGGACCTCGAACAGGCACGTCAGGGCGCAGCTGGTCACGACCGGTCCGGACGGCGACAACACGCTCGCAGCCGCGTCCAGCGAGGACCTCGCGGAGTACGGCTGGGACGCCCCCACGGGCAACATCCCCAGCGCGTACCTCACGGGCTACCTCGCCGGGCTCCGAGCGGTCGACGCCGGCCTCGACGAAGCGGTACTCGACATCGGCCTGCACACCGCGACGCCCGGCAACCGGGCGTTCGCCGTGCAGGAAGGCGCTATCGACGCAGGGCTCGAAATCCCCCACAACGAGGACGTACTCGCCGACTGGCCGCGTAACCGCGGCGAACACATCGCCGAGTACGCCGAGCAGCTCGACGAGCCGCTCTACTCCGGGGACTTCGACGCCACAGAACTGCCCGAACACTTCGACGAGCTTCGGGAGACCCTTACGGAGGAATTCGAGTAAATGAGCCGAAACAACGACGGCTGGACGCCGCAGACGCGGCTCGGCCGAAAAGTACAGGAAGGCGACATCACCTCGATGGACCAGGCGCTCGCCTCCGGGCTCCCGCTGAAGGAGCCCGAACTGGTCGACCAGCTCCTGCCGGGGCTGGAAGACGAAGTGCTGGACATCAACATGGTTCAGCGCATGACCGACTCCGGTCGCCGCGTCAAGTTCCGCTGCGTGGTCGCCATCGGCAACCGCGACGGCTACCTCGGCTACGCCGAGGGACGCGACGACCAGGTCGGCGGCGCCATCCAGAAGGCCATCGAGGTCGCGAAGCTGAACATGATCAAGGTCGACCGCGGCTCCGGCAGCTGGGAGGACTCGCCGGGCGGACTGAACTCGCTGACGCGGACCGCCAACGGAAAGGCGGGCTCCGTCGAAGTCGAGATCCGTCCCGCCCCGCAGGGCCTCGGGCTCGCCGCCGCCGAAACCGTCCGCAACATCCTCGAACTCGCGGGCGTCCAGGACGCTTGGACGTCCTCGAACGGGAACACGCGGACCACGGTCAACCTCGCGAAGGCGACGTACAACGCGCTGCGGAACGCGTCGCAGGCGCGCACCCCTGACCGGGCTCAGCGCGTCCAGCAGGAAGCCCGAGGTGGGCAGTGATGAAGGCGGTCGTTCAGCTCCGCGGCGAGGTCGACATGGCCGGCACGCAGCACGACACGCTGAAGATGCTGAATCTTCACGCCGTCAACCACTGCACGCTGGTTCCGGACGAGGACACCTACCGCGGCATGATCGCGAAGGTCAACGACTACGTCGCGTTCGGTGAGCCGTCCGTCGAGACGGTGACGCTGCTGCTGGAGACGCGCGGCGAGCCGCTCGAAGGCGACGCGGACGTCGACGACGAGTGGGTCGCCGAGCACACCGACTACGACGACGTCGAGTCGCTCGCGGCCGCGCTGGTCGACGAGGAGACGACGCTGCGCGAGCAGGGGCTCGCGCCGGTGCTGCGGCTGCACGCCCCGCGCGGCGGTCACCGCGGCATCAAGCACGCAGAGAAGAATGGCGGCGAACTCGGCCGCCACGAAGACATCGACGCGCTGCTGGAGGCGATGCGATAATGACCAGTAAGAAGCGACGCCAACGCGGCTCCCGTACCCACGGCGGCGGCTCCCACAAGAACCGGCGCGGCGCCGGTCACCGGGGCGGCCGGGGCGCAGCGGGCCGGAAGAAGCACGAGCGGAACCTCTACGGCCCGCTCGGCAAACACGGCTTCAAGCGCCCGGAGGACGCACAGGACGCCGTCGCGGAAGTGACGGTGCAGAAACTCGACGAGGACGCTGCGCTGCTCGCGGCCGACGGGGTCGCAGAGCAGGACGGCGACGCCTACCACATCGACGCCCGCGACGTCGCCGAGGACGGCTACGAGGCGGACGTCGTGAAGGTCCTCGGCAACGGACAGGTCCGCGGCGAACTCCACGTCGTCGCCGACGCGTTCACCGCCGAGGCCCGCGAACTCATCGAGGACGCCGGCGGCTCCGTCGAACTCTCCGACCGCGCCGAGGAAGCCGAGGAGGCCGACGCCGACGCGGACGACGAGTCCGACGACGAGTAGTCGGCGCCGACGCGCCGCACGGAGACGTTTCGCTTTTCGTTTTCCGCCCGGGGAGCGCCGGCTTCGCAGGTCGGCTGGTGGGCCATCCTCGGCGGTCGGTCTGTCGGCGGTCCGCGGCCGTCGAGCGTCGCCGCCGCAGGCGGCTCGCGCGGAACCTAATCGAAGCACCTACGTATGCCGCCCGTCCACCTTGACGCAAAATGGGTTGGAAAGAGTCCGCCGAACCTGTCCTCACGCGGATGCCGACGGTCGTCCGACCGGAAGGGCACGTTCCGTTCAAGCGGAAGCTCGCGTGGACGGCGGGTGTTCTCGTCATGTACTTCTTCCTCACGAACATCACGCTCTTCGGGCTGTACACCGGAGAGGGGGCGAGCGGTGACTTCTACGGTCAGTTCCGCTCCATTCTCGCCGGCTCGCAGGGCTCCATCCTGCAGCTCGGTATCGGCCCCATCGTCACGGCGTCCATCGTCCTGCAGCTGCTCGGCGGCGCGAACCTGCTCGGGCTCGACACCGACGACCCGCGCGACCAGATCCTGTACCAGGGGCTCCAGAAGCTGCTGGTGGTCGTGATGATCTTCCTGACCGGGCTGCCGATGGTGTTCGCCGGGAACTTCCTGCAGCCGGACCCGCAGGTCGCACAGGCGCTGTTCGGGTCGCAGAACGCCGTGTTCGGCGTGAAGGTCATCATCTTCGCGCAGATGTTCGTCGGCGCGCTGCTGCTGCTGTTCATGGACGAGGTCATCTCGAAGTGGGGCGTCGGCTCCGGCATCGGGCTGTTCATCGTCGCCGGCATCAGCCAGCAGCTCGTCGCCGGGCTGTTCGCGACGCAGGCGATCGGGAACGTCACCGGGTTCTTCCCGGCGTGGTACGGAATCGTCACCGGCAGCGTCGAACTCGGCGGACTCAGCGGCCTGCTGTTCTCGCCCGGGAACCTGCTCGCCATCTTCACGACGGTTCTCATCTTCAGCATCGTCGTGTACGCGGAGTCGGTCCGCATCGAGATTCCGCTCAGCCACGCGCGCGTCAAGGGCGCCCGCGGCCGCTTCCCGGTGAAGCTCATCTACGCGTCCGTCCTGCCGATGATTCTCATCCGGGCGCTGCAGGCGAACGTCCAGTTCCTCGGGCAGATCCTGTACTCGCAGCTCGGCGAGGCGACGATGCCCGACTGGCTCGGCGTCTACCAGACGACGCAGGCGGGTGGCACGCAGGTCACCGGCGGCCTGTTCTACTACCTGAACCCGATTCAGTCGCCCAGCGAGTGGATGTTCTTCGCCGGGCCGTACGCTCCGTCGGGCGACCCGCTCGACATCATGATTCGGGTGCTCATCGACCTGCTCGTCACGGTCGGCGGCTCCGCCATCTTCGCGGTGTTCTGGGTGGAGACGACCGGCATGGGGCCGGAGTCGACCGCCCAGCAGATTCAGAACTCCGGGATGCAGATTCCGGGCTTCCGCCGGAACCCGCAGGTCATCGAGAAGGTGATGGAGCGGTACATCCCGCAGGTCACCGTCATCGGCGGCGCGCTCGTCGGGTTGCTCGCGGTGCTCGCGAACATGCTCGGGACGCTCGGCGCCGTCTCCGGGACGGGGCTGCTGCTGACGGTCTCCATCACGTACAAGCTGTACGAGGAGATCGCCGAAGAGCAGCTGATGGAGATGCATCCGATGATGCGCTCCATGTTCGGCTCGGAGTAACGGCGGCCCGCCGCTCGAACCGCGACGTCCCCCCGCTTCTCGACCGCGAATTCTTCTGTCCAGTCCTCTTCGTCAGACGGGCGTTCTCACGACTGAGAGGTGGCCGGACAGCTATTTCAGTCCGACCCGACACGTTCCACGCGATGAGTACGACCGACCGGCGCGCGGAACTCGACGGGAGCACCCTGACCGACCTGCCGAAGTTCGAGCTTCGATTCCTCTACGACGACGGCGACCAGCCCCGGTCGGTGACGGTGTACGACCCCGAGTCGCTCGAAACCTCGTGGGTCACCGTCGACGTCGACGCCGCGGTTTCGCTCGACGACGTCCGGTAGCGGACGCGACGGACTGCGCAGCCACCACCGGGAGCGGCTACCGATTCCCGAGCCACCAACGCTTTTCCTTGCGGTATCCGAACGCGAACTGTGCCACCTGAATCGTCGTCGTCCCCGGAGGAGGCGTCGGGCGGTGGAGACGCCGTCGAAACGGAGCTCTCGCGGGACATGGGGCTGTTCGACATCACGTTCATCGGCGTCGGCGCGATGATCGGCGCCGGCGTGTTCGCGCTCACCGGGTTCGCCGCGGGGCTCGCCGGGCCGGCGCTCATCCTCACGTTCCTTTTGAACGGCTTCGTCGCGGTGTTCACCGCCGTCTCGTACGCCGAACTCGGCGCGGCGTTCCCGGAGGCCGGCGGCGGCTACCTCTGGGTGAAGGAGGCGCTCGCCGACCCGAACGGATTCTTCGCCGGCTGGATGTCGTGGTTCGCACACGCCGTCGCGTGCTCGCTGTACGCCGTGACGTTCGGCGTGTTCCTCACCAAGTTCGCCATCTACGGCACCGGGCTCACCAACGAGTTCGTGCTGTGGGGCGTCCTCACCCGGCCGATGGTCGAGAAGCTGCTGGCGACGCTGATGGTCGCGCTGTTCGCGTACATCAACTACCGCGGCGCCGAGGAGACCGGGAAGGCGGGCGTCGTCGTCACGGTCATCAAGGTCGTGATTCTGGGCGTGTTCGTCGCGTTCGGCGTGCTCGCGACGGTCCACACCCCGAACTGGCCGGCGAAGTTCCTATCTTCGCCGCGGTTCGCTCCGAACGGCGTCGTCGGCATCATCGGCGCGATGGGGTTCACGTACATCGCCTTCGAGGGGTACGAGATCATCGTCCAGTCCGGCGAGGAGGTCGTCGACCCGGGCGAGAACGTCCCGAAAGCCGTGTTCTACTCGCTCGCCATCGTCGTCCCAATCTACATCCTCGTGTCGTTCGCCGCCATCGGCGGCATCGAAGTGACGGCCGAACTCGCCCGGCAGGCCGGCGTCCCCGCCACCGCGCCGACGTGGGAGCTGCTCGGGAACCTCGGCGAAATCGGCATCATCGAGGCGGCCGGCCAGTTCGTCCCGTACGGCGTGCCGCTGCTGTTGGTCGCCGGGCTGACCGCGACGATGTCGGCGCTGAACGCGACCGTCTACTCCTCCTCGCGGGTGTCGTTCGCGATGGGGCGCGACCGCGTGCTGCCGTCGGTGTTCGCCGCCATCCACGACGAGAAGCGGACGCCGCACTGGTCCATCGCGCTGTCGGCGGTCATCATCGCCGCGATGGCGGTGACGCTCCCCATCGAGGCCGTCGCCGCCGCAGCCGACATCATGTTCATCCTGCTGTTCGTCCAGGTCAACTGGACCGTCATCAAGATGCGGAAGACGCACCCGGACCTGCCGCGGACGTTCGAGGTCCCGTACATGCCGTGGCCGCCGCTCATCGGCATCGTCCTCCAGGTTCTGCTCACGCCGTTCCTGCTGAAGGCGCTGGGGCTGAAGGTCGGGCTCGGCCCGGAGTCGCACGGCTTCATCGCGCTCGTCACCACCGCGGTCTGGATGCTGCTCGGCCTCGGCGTCTACTACGGCTACTCCGCGCGCCGCGAGGCGGAGAAACTGGAGGAGGAGACGCCGACGGTCGCCACCGAGGAGACGCCGTCCGAACGCGAATCCGAGCTGCTCGTCCCGGTCGCGAACCCGGAGAACGTCGAACAGCTGATGCGGACCGCACTCGACGTCGCGGCCGACCGCGACGCCGCCGTCCGCGTGATGAGCGTCGCCACCGTGCCGCAGCAGACCCCGATCAGCGAGGGCCGGGAGTTCACCGACGACCAGCGCGCCGTCGTCGCACACGCAATCGACTTCGCCGCGGACCACGACCCGGACGTCCCGGTGAGCGGCACCATCCGCATCGGCCACGACGTCTCGACGGCCATCCTGAACACGGTCGAACAGGAGGACTCCGCGGCGGTGCTGCTCGGCTGGCGCGGCCGCGGGCGGCGCCGCGACTACGTGCTCGGCAGCAACGTCGACGAGGTGGTGACGAACGCGCCGTGTGACGTCCTCGTCGAGCGCGTCGGCGACGGCGTCAGCGAGGGCGCCATGGAGTCGGTGCTGGTGCCGACCGCCGGCGGGCCGCACTCCGAGTACGCCGCCGAGGTCGCGGCGTCTATCGCCCGCATGAACGACGCGTCCGTGACGCTGCTGCACGTCCAGGCACCGGGCGGCGACGACGGCCGGTCGGTGCTCGAAGACGCCGCCGCGGCGCTCGACGGCGTCGACGTCGACACGGAACTCGTCGAGTCCGACGACGCGACCGCGGCCATCGTCGACCGCACCGACGGCTACGACCTCACGATCGTCGGCGCGAGCCGCGAGCCGTTCCTCCAGCAGATCGTCTTCGGGGCGCTCCCGGAGGCGGTCGCGCGGCGGTCACGCAGCACGGTCATCATGGCGAGGCGGCACCGCGGCATCACCTCCCTGTTCGCGCGGCTGTTCCGGCGCCGGGACTGACCGCGTGGGGAGTACTTAATTCGGCGGAGCCCCACCGGCCGGTATGCATCGATTAGCGACGAGCGCCGCGGCGCGGCACGCACCGTGGCGCCACCGGCTCCGACGCGCGGAGGGACAGCCATGACAGCACTGCTCGACACGGTCGTCGTCCCGGTCGCCGAGTCGGACGACGCCACCGCGACCGCCGCGGCGCTGTCAGCGCACGCCGACGCGGTCGGCCACGTCACCGTCGTCCACGTCGTCGAGAAGGCGGGCGGCGCGCCCGACAAGGCCGGCGTCGAACAGCGGGAAACCGCGGCCGAACACGCATTCGACGCGTTCCGGCAGGGCCTCCCGGACGTCCCGACGGAGACCGAAACCGTGTACGCGACCGACGTCGTCGACGGCATCCTCGACGTCGCCCGCGACGTCGACGCCTCCGCGGTCGTGTTCACGCCGCGCGGCGGCGGCCGGCTCGTCCGGCTGCTCACCGGCGACGTGACGCTCCGGCTCGTCACCGACGCCGACCGGCCGGTCGTCAGCCTCCCGAACCCCGGAGGTGGCGAATGAACGCGGTCGGGACGCTGCGACTCGCCGTCGCGCGGAGGTGGCGGCGGTGAGCGACGAGGAGCTCGCGAAGGACCTCGGC
The DNA here is from genome assembly GCF_051195135.1 of Halobaculum sp. D14. Taxonomy (NCBI): domain Archaea; kingdom Methanobacteriati; phylum Methanobacteriota; class Halobacteria; order Halobacteriales; family Haloferacaceae; genus Halobaculum; species Halobaculum sp. D14. Next base: position 783,087 of record NZ_JBNTKA010000002.1, read on the forward strand.
CCGCTCGCCGCGCTCACCATCGGCGTCGGCACCATGATCGGCGCCGGCATCTTCGTCCTGCCCGGGATGGCGATTTCGCGGGCCGGGTCGTTCGCGGTGGGCTCGTTCGTCCTGGGCGGCGCAATCGCGATTCTCACCGCGTTCTCCGCCTCGGAGCTCGGGACGGCGATGCCGAAATCCGGCGGCGCCTACTACTACGTGAACCGAGCGCTCGGCCCGTTGTTCGGGTCGGTCGCCGGCTGGGCGAACTGGATGGGGCTCGCGTTCGCCTCCGCCTTTTACATGGTCGGCTTCGGCGAGTACGTCGCCAACATCACTGGCGGCTCCGTCGTCGTCCCGGTCGTCGAGGTCGCGATTCCGGTCGGGGTCAAGGCCGTGGCGGTCGCTGCGGCGGCGACGTTCGTTCTCGTGAACTACGTGGGCGCGAAGGAGACCGGGAAGATTCAGAACGTCATCGTGGTCGTCCTCGTCGCGATCCTCGCCGTGTTCACGTTCGTCGGCGCCCTCCAATCCGACCCGGCCAACCTCCCGGCGAGCGCCGGATTCGGGCCGATGGTGTCCACGACCGGACTCATCTTCGTTTCCTACCTCGGGTTCGTCCAGATTACGTCGGTCGCGGAGGAGATCAAATCGCCCGGCAAGAACCTTCCGCGTGCCGTCATCGGCTCCGTCGTCATCGTGACCGTCATCTACGCGCTGGTGCTGTTCGTGATGAGCGCCGCCGTCGAACAGGGGTTCATCGCGGGGCTCCCGGACGGCGAAATCGCGGTGGTTGAGGTGGCGCGGCTCGTACTCGGTCCCGCTGGCGCCGTCGCGATGCTCGTCGGCGGCCTGCTCGCGACGGCGTCGTCGGCGAACGCGTCCATCCTCGCCTCCTCGCGCATCAACTTCGCCATGGGGCGGGACCGAATCGTCTCCCCCGAACTGAACGAGATTCACAAGCGGTTCGGGACGCCGTACCGCTCCATCGCCGTCACCGGGGGGCTCATCCTCGCGTTCATCGTTCTCGCGGACGTCCAGACGCTGTCGACGCTCGGCTCCGTTCTCCACCTCGTGATTTACGCGCTGCTCAACCTCGCGCTCATCGTGATGCGGGAAGCCGACGTCGCGGACTACGACCCGAGCTACACGGTTCCGCTGTACCCAGCCGTCCCGATTCTCGGCGTGGTGGCGTCCATCGCGCTCATCGGCTACATCGAGCCGACGGTCGTGCTCATCGGCGCCGCGTTCGTCCTGTTCGCCGTGCTCTGGTACTTCGGCTACGTCCGGTCGCGGACGGCCGCGGAGGGCGCGCTCTCGGCGTACGTCCGCCAGCGTTCCGAATCGATGCCGGACGCCGCGGTCGGCGCGGCCGACGCCGTCGCTCCTGACGGCGGCGAGTTCCGCGTCATGGTGCCGCTCGCGAACCCGGCACACGAGTCCGACCTGATGCGGCTCGCGACCAGCATCGCGAAGCAGCGCGGCGGCGTCGTCGACGCCGTCCACATCGTCTCGGTGCCCGACCAGACGACGCTGTCGTACGCCGCCGACCACGTCGACGAGTTCGACGAACTCAGCGACGACCTGCTCGACGAGGCCCGCATCGACGCCGAGGAGTTCGGCGTCCCCGTCGAGACGCACACCATCGTCTCCCACCAGTCGTTCGAGGAGGTGTTCGACGCCGCCGCGACCCACGACGCCGACCTCGTCGTGATGGGCTGGGGGCCGGAGGGCCACGGCGCCCCGGGCCGCGTCGAGAGCCGCACCGACGAACTCACTGAGGACCTGCCCTGCGACTTCCTCGTGCTGCGCGACCGCGGCTTCGACCCGGAGACGGTGCTGGTGCCGACGGCCGGCGGCCCGGATTCGGACCTCTCCGCCGCCGTCGCCCGCGACTTCCGCGCGGCGTACGGCTCCACCGTCAGGCTGCTCCACGTCGCCGACGACGTCGACGCCGGCCGCGACTTCCTCGAAACCTGGGCGGCCGAACACGACCTCTCCGACGCCGAACTGCTCGTGGAGAGCGGCGACCCCGAGGCCGCAATCGAAGCGGCCGCCGCCGACTGCTCGCTCGTCGTCATCGGCGCCTCCGAACGCGGCCTGCTCTCGCGGCTGTTCAGCGGCGCGCTCGCGCTCGACGTCGTCGACGACGTCGACTGCTCCGTGCTGCTCGCCGAACGCGCAGGCGACCGGACGCTCCGCGAACGGCTGTTCGGCCGCTGACTCCGGCAAGCCGCGGCGGGTGACCGCCCGCTTTTGCCGCCGCGGCGTCGCCTCCCTGTATGACCGACCCGGAGCCGCCGGCGACGCCGCGCCGCCCCGTCACGGAGGAGCTGCACGGCGAGTCCGTCACCGACCCGTACCGCTGGCTGGAGGAGTCGACCGACGAGGTCCGCGAGTGGACCGACGCTCAGGACGACTACGCCGACGCGGTCCTCGACACCGACCAGCGGGACGCGCTCGCCGAGCGGTTCGACGACCTCGCGCGCGTCACCGACTACGGCCCGGTGACGCCCGCCGGCGACCGGCTGTTCCAGTCCGTGAAGCGTCCGGCCGACGAACAGCCGGTGCTGTACGTGTTCCCGGACGACGCCGACGTCGGCGACCCGGAGTCGGGCCGCGCGCTCGTCGACCCGAACGACTGGGACGGCGACGGCACCACCTCGGTCGACTGGTTCGTCCCCGGCCCGGACGGCGAACGGCTCGCGTACGGCGTCGCGGAGGGCGGCGACGAGCAGTACGACGTCCACGTCGTCGACGTCGCGACCGGCGAGACGCTGGAGACGCTCGCCGGCACCGGCCGGACCAACGCCGGCGGGTTCGCGTGGACCGTCAGCGACGGCGCCGCGGCCGCAGACGGCTTCTACTACGTCGCCACCGGCAGCGCGGACGGCGGCGAAGGGAGCGACGGCGATGGTGGCGACGACGATACTGACGGAGACGACACCGACGGCGGTCAGCTCGACAAGGAGCTCCGCCACCACCGGCTCGGCGTCGACGCGGACCCGGACCCGGCGGACGACCCGGTTGTCGCCGCCGACTTCGACGAGCAGGTGTGGCCGACGCTCGAAACCGACGGCGACGCGCTGGTCGTCGAGTGCATGGACGGCTGGGAGCGCACCGACCTGTACGGCTATCGCGGCGACCCGGCGGCGGCGTCGCTCTCGCCGGTGCTGGAGGGCCACGACGCCGTCTTCTCCGCGACGCTCGCCGGCGACGACCTGCTTCTGGTGACGGACCTCGACGCGCCGTACTCACGGGTCCTCTCCGCTCCGGTGGACGACGTCGTCGGCGCGGACGCCGCCCCGTCCGTCCCCGACGACTTCGCGGAGCTGATTCCGGAGCGCGAGGCGGTGCTGCGCGGCGTCGAACCGGTCGGCGACCGGCTGCTCGCGCACTACCACCGCGACGCCGCCTCCGAACTCGTCGTGTTCGGCCGCGACGGCGACCGCGAACGCGACGTCGACGTCCCGGCGCACGCGACCGTCCACGGCGTCCACGGCGCCGACGAGGCCCGCGGCGGCGACGCTGCCGACGCGGATTCGTCGCCGGCCGCGTACTTCTCGGTGCAGTCGTTCGCGTCGCCGCCGGCGGTCCGCCGCGCCGACGTCGCCACCGGCGCGACGGAGACGCTGTGCGCGCAGGACACCGACGTCGACTTCGACGTCGCGGTGACACAGGAGTGGTTCGAGTCGGCCGACGGCACCGAGGTTCCGGCGTTCGTCGTCCGGCGCGGCGACGTGGAGCCGGACGGGTCGAACCCGGCGGTGCTCACCGGCTACGGCGGCTTCCGCGTGAACCGGACGCCGACGTTCGACCGGTTCCGGCTCCCGTTCCTCCGCGCCGGCGGCGTCTACGTCCTCGCGACGCTCCGCGGCGGCACCGAGTACGGCGAGGCGTGGCACGACGCCGGCCGCCGCGGCGACAAACAGCGCGTCTTCGACGACGCCGTCGCGGTCGCGTCCGGGCTCGGCGACCGCGGCTGGGCGGACCCGGACCGGCTCGGCGTCACCGGCGGGTCGAACGGCGGCCTGCTCGTCGGCGCGCTCCTCACGCAGCGCCCCGACCTGTTCCGGGTGGCGCTGTGTCACGTCCCGCTGTTGGACATGCTGCGGTTCCACCGGTTCCTGCTCGGCGCGTCGTGGACCTCCGAGTACGGCTCCCCGGAGGACCCGGAGGCGTTCGCGTACCTCCGTGACTACTCGCCGTACCACAACGCCCCGGAAGCCGCCTACCCGGCGACGATGTTCACGACGGCGCTCGGCGACACCCGCGTCCACCCGAGCCACGCCCGCAAGATGACCGCGCTGCTCCAAGAGCGAAACGTCGGGCCGCACCCGGTGGTGCTGCGCGTCGAGGGCGACGCCGGCCACGGCGTCGGCAAGCCAACGTCGATGCTGGTCCGCGAGAACGCCGAGCGCTGGGGGTTCGTCTGCGCCGAACTCGGCGTCCCGGCGGCGCACCTCGACGGGTAGCGGCGCGCCGGAACCGCCTCGACTCCGCCTCGTCTTCCTTCGCTGCCGTCCTCGGTTCGACTCGCGATTCGCCCCGCCGCTGCCGCGGCGACTCGGCCGACGCTCGCCGGTCGCCGCCGAGTTTCAGCCCGCGGCCGACTTTTCCTTTCGGCTCTCGGACACAAAGTGAACTGCGTTTCACCGAGCGACTAAGTAGTGTGAGCGAACACTGGAATCTGGCGACGGGCGCGGTGGACCCGTGTGCCTCTGACGATCCCCCCATCCGCCGCGCCTCCGCCGCCCGTTCTTCCGCCCGGAACCGGTAAGTCGGAGCCACCGGTACGGGTCGCTATGACAGTGAGTCGGAGCCGCGGCGAGAACCGGCCGTCGCGCGAGGCGTTCGCGACGCGGCGCGTCACGGTCCCCGTCGACGGCAGCGACGCCGAGTGCGCCGCCACGCTGTACCTCCCCGCGGACGCCGACGACCCGCCGGCCGTCGTCATGGCGCCGCCGTTCGCCGCCGAGGCGTCCTTCGGGCTACCGCGGTTCGCCGAGCGGTTCGCCGCCGCCGGCTACGCCGCGCTCACCGTCGACTACCGCGGCATCGGCCGGTCCGCCTCCGGTCGCGACGCCGCCTCGGCCCGCGACGCCCCGGCCGTGATTCCTGACCGGCAGTGTGACGACGTCGCCGCTGCCGCCGACTTCGCCGCCGGCCACGACGACGTCGGCGACGACCTGGTGCTGTGGGGCGCGTCGCTCGCCGGCGGCTACGCCGTCTCCGTCGCCGCCGACCGGTACGACGTCGACGCCGTCGTCGCACAGACCCCGATTCCGGACGGCGGCCTGCTCGGCGGCGGCGACTCACTCCGGAGTCGACTCCGCGCGGCGGCGGCCGGGCTCCGCGACCGAATCGGCGGCCTCGTCGGCCGCCCGCACCACGTGAAGGTGTACGGCGACCCCGACGAGTTCGCCGTGCTGAACGCGCCCGGCGCGAAGGACGGCTACGTCCGGCTGATTCCGCGCGAGTCCACGTGGCAGAACCGCACGCCGGCCCGCGGGCTCTCCGCGCTCCGCGGCTACCGTGCCGTCGCCGACGCCGACGCGGTGCGCTGCCCGGCGTTCGTCGTCGCCGCCGCGGACGACGCCGTCGTCCCGGCCGAGTCGACCGAGGCGTTCGTCGACGCGCTCGCCGACCCGACGGTGCTGCGCCGGCCGATGAACCACTTCGACGCCTTCCACGACGACTTCGAGGCGATCGTCCGCCACCAGCTCGCGTTCCTCGACGCGACGCTGTGAGCCGCCGCGGTCGCCCGTGTAGGTAGTTTTTCCTCCGGGGCTCCCGACCGTCCGCTATGACCGTCAGCGACGTCGTCGAACTGGAGGGGCACATCATCGACTCGGGGTTGATGGAGCGGGCGTTCACCGTCGTCATGGACCTCGGCGGCGAGTTCGAAATCGAGGAGTTCGAGGTCGGGAAACACAAAGACCAGCAGTCGTACTGCCGGATGCGCGTCATCGCGGCGGACGAGTCCGAGCTGTACCCGATTCTCCACGAACTCCACCAGTCCGGTGCGACGCTCGCGTCGCCGACGGACGCGACGCTGACGCCGGCGCCCGCCGACTGCGTCGTCCCGGACGGCTTCTACTCCACGACGAACCACCCGACCGAGGTCCGCGTCGACGGCGACTGGGTGCCCGTCGACAACATCGAGATGGACTGTGCGGTCGTCGTCGACGGCGTCGTCCGCGGCGACGACGGCGACGTCACCGTCACCGGCGCCGTCTCGGCCGAGACGAAGGTGCTGAACGCCATCGAGGAAGACGACCTCGTCGTCACCGGCGACGCCGGCATCCGCGTCCGGCCGCCCGAGCGCCCCCGCGACAGCTCCGGCCCGTTCGGGTTCATGCGCGGCGGCGTCTCCGCCGAACGGCCGTCCCGGTCGCTCATCCGCGACATCGCCGAAGCCATCGCCGAAACCAAAGCGGAGGGCGGCCGCGTGCTGACCGTCGCCGGCCCGGCGGTCATCCACGCCGGCGCCGGCGAGGCGCTCGCCGACCTCGTCCGCACCGGCTACGTCGACGCCATCTCCGCCGGCAACGGCTTCGCCGTCCACGACATGGAGCGCGCCACCTACGGCACCAGCCTCGGCATGGACGTCGAGACGATGGAGCACCCGCGGAAGGGCCACAAACACCACATCTACACCATCAGCGAGGTCATCCGCGCCGGCGGCATCGAGGCGGCCGTCGAGGAGGGGCTCGTGGAGGAGGGCGTGATGTACGAGTGCGTCGCGAACGACCGCGACTTCGTGCTCGCCGGCTCGATTCGTGACGACGGCCCGCTGCCGGACACCATCACGGACGCCGTCGAAGCCCAGAACGCCATCCGCGAGCAGGCCCGCGACGCAGACCTCGTGTTGATGCTCTGCTCGCTGCTCCACTCGGTCGCCGTCGGCAACTGCCTCCCGTCGACCACCCGCGTCGTCTGCGTCGACATCAACCCCGCGACGGTGACGCAGCTGCTCGACCGCGGGTCGGCGCAGGCCGTCGGCATGGTGACCGACGTCGGGACGTTCGTGCCGATGCTCGCCGAAGAACTCCTGGAGTAACACGGACTCCAGCCGCTTCGCGGTCTGTACTTCGCTGCGCGGCCTGCCTGCGGGACCACACGACCACGTCGAGAAACAGGAGCGGAGCGGCGGCCCGCCGGTCAGGCCTTGTCGGGCCGCGAGGACGACCCGGGGCCGCGGCCGACGACGCGGACGACGCGGCGGACCGCGGCGCCGAGGCAGAACGCGGCGACGCCGAGCGGGGCGCCGACCGCGACGGCGACCGCGGCGGCGACCGCGACGGCTTCGGGCAGCGAGACGACCGCCGCCCCGGTCTCGTAGGCGACGCGGGTGCCGTACCGCGTCGCCGCGGCGCCGAACACCGGCGCGGCGACGAGCAGCGTCGTCGGCAGCAGCCCGGAGTTGACCCCGGCGTTCGCCGCGCCGAGCGCGAGCAGCGCGCCGGCCGCCACGAAGACGCCGACCGCCGGGTCCGTGCCGGTCCAGGTGCCGCGAACCGCGGCTTCGAGCGCCGAGTAGCCGACGGAGGAGCCGACCCACCACGCGACGACGAGCGCGAGCGCCGGCGACAGCAGCGCGGCGAGCAGCGAGACGTCGGTCCGCCGCCCGACGACGGCGACCCGAAGCGGCCCCGTCACGGTTCGACGGACGGGGCCGGACACCACGCGCCGCGCCACGTCGGCGGCGCGTCTCGTCCGCGTCCACAGCGCTCCGGCGGCGGCGCTGACCCACCGTCGGAGCCGGACTGCAGCCTTCTTCGAGCGCGACGCGACGGCGACCATCGCCTCCAGAACCGCGGCGACCGCGGCCGCGACGCTGGAGTGGAGAGCTGACGTATCGGGGGACACACCGCGGCCTTATCAGCCGCACCTCATATCGGTTTGGGTCCGATTTCGCAGGCTCGGACGTGAAAAACGGAGACGCGCCGTCTGCCGACTGCTACCTTGCCGACTGCTACCTTGCTGACTGCTACCTTGCCGACCGCTACACTTCCTCGCGCGGCACGACGCGCATCGGCCGGTTCGACTGGAGCAGGACGTCCTGTGCGACGCTGCCGAACAGCATCTTCCCGGTGCGGCTGCGCTTCCGAATCCCGATGACGAGTTCGTCGGCGTCGACGTCGTCGGCGTGGTTCAAGACGTCCTCGGCGGGGTCGTTGCCGCGGACGAGCTGGTGGGTCTCGACGACGACGTCGTCGCCGAGACGTTCCTCGACGGCTTCGAGCGCCTGTTCGCCGGCGCGAATCTCGTCGGCGTCGGTGGCGTCGCCGCCGCGCTGGGAGTTCACGGCGTGCACCTCGTCGCCGTCGTCGAGTCGGTCTTGGAGGTACGTCGCCAGCACCGCGCTGGTGTGAACCGAGTTCGTCGCGAGCACGAACAACATGGCTACTGCGCCGTCCGGCCGCCGCATAACGCTATCGGCGATTTTCGGGCGGCGGCGCTACGCTTCCGGAGTCGGCACGACGCGGACGGGTCGGTCCGCGTTCAACAGGACGTCCTCGGCGACGCTGCCGAACACCAGTTTCGCGGCGACGCTCCGGTTCCGGACGCCGATGACGAGTTCGTCGACGCCGTTGCGGTCCGCGAAGCCGAGGAGGTCCTCGGCGGGGTCGTTGCCGCGGACGAGCTGGTGGGTCTCGACGGTCGTCTTATGGGACAGCCGGGTTTCGACGACGGCGAGCGCCTCCTTGCCGCGCCGGAGGTCGCCCTGGGTCGTGTCGTCGCCGCCGCGCTTCGAGTTCACGGCGTGCACCAGGTCGGCGTCGTCGACGCGCGGCGCCAGGTAGTCGCAGAGCAGTTCGCTGCGCTCGGCCGAGTTCGTCGCGACGAGGTAGACCGCCATACCGCCTCCCCGGACGCCGCGCACCTAACGCTGTCCCCGGCGACGGCGCTGCCCGGTTCCGGGTACGCGCGACCTGTCGCGGCACAAAGGGTTTACTCTCGCCCGTCGATTCGGGAACGATGCCCCGTGAACAGCTGTTCGCCGGCGCGGCCGCCGCGGTGCTCGTGGTGGCCGCGCTGTCGGCGCTCGCCGTCCCCGGCGTAGTCGCCCCTCCCGACGATGGCCCGACGCGGCCCGGCCCGGTCCGGGTGGCGGAGGTCGCCGTCACGCCGGGCGATGTCGGCGGCGCCACGGCCGAACTCCGACTGCTGACCAGAATCGACCACCGCGGCAACCCGACGCCGAACGTCACCGTCCGGTTCCGGGCGTACGACGCCGAATCCGGGCTGCTCCGCGCCGAGGAGACTGTCGACCTCGGCACCGTCACGGACGACGGCAGCGTCCCGGTGAACGCGTCGCTCCGCGTGCCCCGCGAGGGCGGCTACGTCCTGGAGACGACGGTGTTCCGCGGCGGCGAGCGCGTCGACCGCCACCGGACCGAGGTGTCGGGGATGCGCGCGCTGACCCCGGCGTATGCACGGACGGACGTCAGGTTCACCGAGAGCGCCGCGATTCCGTCGCTCGCGGTGTCCGTCGAGTCCGTGAGTGGCGACTCGACGACGCTGCGGGTCGCGGCGTCGCTGACGAACACCGGCGACGAGCCAAGCGGCGACCTCCGCGTCGAACTGATACTGCGGCAGGCGGAGTCCAACCTCGTCGCTGGCCGCACCACCGTCGACGTCGGCGCCATCAGGCCGGGCCGCACCGCCGACGCGGCGGCGACCGTCACGGTGCCGTCCGACTACAACTACTACGTCGACGCCGTGCTGTACAAAGACGGCGTCATCATCGACACCGCGCGGTCGGTCGCGAACCTCGACCCGACGCGAACCATCTCCGCGAACGAGACCCGGCAGGACGTCGAGTTCAACGTCGGCGACTTCGCCGAGGACGGCGGCGGTACGGCGCCGACCCGGACGCCGCACGGAACCGCGGCCGCGACGCAGACGCCCGGCTTCGGCGTCGCCGTCGCGGTCGTCGCGCTGCTCGGCGCAGCCCTGCTCGCACGGAGGTCCACCCATGACTGACGACACCACCGAACCCGAAGAGACGACAGAACCGACCGACTCCGCCGACTCGACAGCCCAACCCGACCCGGACGTCGCCGGCGAGTCACCCGGCTCCGCCGGCTCGGCCGGAGCCGAAGCACCCACCGAGCCCGAGGCGGCCGGCCGCGAGGCGGCAGACCGCGAGGTGACCGACCGAGAGAAGACAGACCGCGAGGTAACCGACCGCGACGGCGATGCCGACGCGGCCGGTGGCGGCGGAACCGCCCGGAGCAACGTCCGGCGGTACCTGAACTACGCGCTGCTGTCGGCGCTGGTGCTACTCGCGCTCGTCGCCGGCCTCCGGTTTTACGGCGCCGCCTCGTCCACCATCAATCAGTGGGTGGCCGCGGAGTACCGGTCGCTGTTCCACGCGGCGTTCAACCTCGCGCTGCTGTTCGTGGCCGCCGCCGGCATCTCGCTGCAGGTGAAGCGGCTCCGGTAGCGCCGGCGTCCGCGGCGACGCCGCGGAGTCCCGTTCAGGCGACGAGGAGCCAGCCGACGAAGACGGCGACGCCGCCGAGCGCCGTGGAGGCGACGGCGTGGACGCGGAGTCGGTCGAGGAGCCGGTGGGCGTCGTCGTGGTGTTCGAGCGACTCGTGGACCTCGCTGCCGAGTTCGCACTCCGGCAGGAAGTCCATCGCGATGTGGACGAACACGCCGGTCGCGAACCCGAAGACGACGCCGCGGACGGCGTCGGAGGCGGGGAGGCCGAGGAACGACGACGCGATGGCGGCGACGCCGACGCCGGCCGCCGGGAGCAGAATCGCGGTCCAGTCGCCGCCGCGGCCGACGTAGCGGTGCACGGCGGCGTAGCCCGCCGGCCCTTTGTGCGAGACGATGGCCAGTCCGAGCAGCGCGCCGAGTTCCATGTTGCCGTAGATGATGCCGATGATGGCGCCCGCGGAGACGGCGTGCGCCGTGAGTTCAGCGAGCGTCCGGTCGAACGGGAGGTCCATGTGCGCGAGCCGGTGGCCGAGCGTGTGCGCCGCGAAGCCGACGAGCAGCCCGGTGGCGACGCCGAAGCCGCCGAACGTCATGCTCTGCCGCATTGCCTGCGGCAGCAAGAACACGGCCGCGCTCGTCACCATCGCGCCGGCGGACAGCCCGTACCCCCAGACGAGCAGGTGCGGCCGGTCCTGCGGCGTCTTCGCGCCGAACCAGCCGGCGACCGTCATTCCGAGGAACGCGACCCACGCGATGCCGAACAGCGTCGCGCGCCCGGTCGTGAACGCCACCGCCGACGTCGCGACCAGCAGCGCGACGCTCGCGCCGCCGAGCGCGGTTTCGCGCCGCGTCTTCGCCCCGCCGCCGTCCGCGTTCGCCCCGCCCGCGTGACCCGCTTCGTCGTCCATGTTGTTAACCAACACTGAAGAGTTAATAGTGCCTCCGGTTCGGTGGCCGTCCGCAGCAGTCCGCTGCCGGCCGCGGGTCGACCGCGCGGGACGGCGGCGACAACGCTGAAAGGCGGCGCGCACAAACCCCGTGGCATGGCCGAGGACGTGACCGTCGACGTGGAGGTAGAGGTCGAAATCGACGACGACGAACTCGAAATCGAGGCCGGTGACGTCACCGAAGCGGAGGCGGAACTGGAGGTCGACGGCGTCGAAATCGAGGTCGAAGTCGAGGTGGAACGCGAAGACGGCGACGGCCGCGAGGGCGAACACCGCGAGGACGACGAGGCCGAAGCCGACGAGGAGCGGGACGAGGACGGAGGCGAAGACGAGGAGGACGCGGAACGGGACGCACACGAGGAGGCGGACGGCGAGTCGGAAGCGCGTGGCGCGTCGGGGGCCGAGGCGGACCGCGACGACCTCGGCGTCGCCGAAGAGGGCCCTGCGGCCGACGTCCCGGGCGACCCCGACGCGGCCCACCCGGAGAGCGACACCGGCTACGACGACTACGAGTAGCGCCGCCGGCACGGGCAGCGCCGCCGACCGCGGAGCGCGTTTTTTAACCGAGCCGAGCGCGAACCGGCTGGTATGACTGAGCCGCGCGTCCCCGGCGGCGGGGGCGAAGCCGTCGAGTTGCCGTGCGGCGAGACGATTCGCGTCCGCGACGTCGACATGGGGATGCGGGAGTTCGACTGCGACTGCGGCGACGCGCACGCGGTCGTGACGGACGTGAATCCACCGGACCGCTTCCTCCCCGAATTCCTGGTCGACGTGCTTCGCGACGCCGTCGAGACCACGAGCGAGGAGCTCCCCGAGTTCGGCACGCCGCACCTCATGGGTATCGTGCTCGAAGAGTTCCCCGAGCAGGTCGTCGCCGAGGACGTCAGCGAGGACCACGACGTCGGCTACACGATGCTGTGGATTACGGCGTTCGACTCCCGCCGCCTCCACGAAATCATCGTCGAACTCGTCGTCGAACTGATGGAGCACGCCGTCAGCCACGGCGACGACGAGGCGGCCATGACGGAGTTCGAACGGCAGATGCTGGAGTTCGACGTCGCGGAGTTCGTCGACCAGTACCGGGACGAACGCGACCTCGACGCCGACGACGTCTACGTCTGAACCGTCGCTCGACGCTGATTATCCGCGGCAGCCCGGACGACCTGCTCCGTGAGTCGGTGTCGCTGCTGGCCCGTCTGTTGCTTCCGCACGCGCGAGCGCGAGTCACTCCTCACCCGTTCGGTGTGGCACACAGTAACATTACGAATTTCGTAATTTTGCTGCGAATCTCTTCGTGAGTCGCCGGGCTTATTACGAGACGCGGACTTCGATGTGGTAATGACCGAGGAATCCAGGACGATTCTGCTCATCGGCAGCGGGCCGATCCAGATCGGGCAAGCAGCTGAGTTCGACTACTCCGGCGCGCAGGCGTGCCGGGCACTCCAGGAGGAGGGAGCGCGAGTCGTGCTGGTGAACTCGAACCCGGCGACCATCATGACCGACCCGGAGATGGCCGACGAGGTGTACATCGAGCCCATCACGACCGAGGCCATCGCGGAGGTCATCCGGACGGAGCAGCCCGACGGCGTCATCGCCGGCCTCGGCGGCCAGACCGGGCTGAACGTCACCGCCGAACTCGCAGAGGAGGGCGTCCTCGAAGAGCACGACGTCGAAATCATGGGGACGCCGCTCGACACCATCTACGCCACGGAGGACCGCGACCTGTTCCGCCAGCGCATGGAGAACCTCGGCCAGCCCGTCCCGGCGTCGACGACCATCACGCTCGACGACGGCGAGTCGATGGCGGGGCTGGACGAGGAGACGCTGCGCGACCGCGTCGAAGCCGCCGTCGACGCCGTCGGCGGCCTCCCGGTCATCGCCCGCACCACGTACACGCTCGGCGGCTCCGGCTCCGGCGTCGTCGACGAGATGCCGGAACTCATCGAGCGCGTCCGGAAGGGGCTGCGGCTCTCCCGGAACGACGAGGTGCTCATCACCGAGTCCATCGAGGGCTGGGTCGAACTGGAGTACGAGGTGATGCGGGACGCCGACGACTCCTGTATCATCATCTGCAACATGGAGAACATCGACCCGATGGGAATCCACACCGGCGAATCCACCGTCGTGACGCCCAGCCAGGTCATCCCGGACGACGGCCACCAGGAGATGCGCGACGCCGCGCTCGAAGTCATCCGCGACCTCGGGATTCAGGGCGGCTGCAACATCCAGTTCGCGTGGCACGACGACGGCACACCCGGCGGCGAGTACCGCGTCGTCGAGGTGAACCCGCGCGTCTCCCGCTCCTCCGCGCTCGCCTCGAAGGCGACCGGCTACCCCATCGCCCGCGTCACCGCGAAGGTCGCGCTCGGCAAGCGCCTCCACGAGATCGAAAACGAGATCACGGGCCAGACCACGGCGGCGTTCGAGCCCGCCATCGACTACGTCGTCACGAAAGTGCCGCGGTGGCCCATCGACAAGTTCCCGGAGACCGACTTCGAGCTGTCCACGGCGATGAAGTCGACCGGTGAGGCGATGGCCATCGGCCGCACCTTCGAGGAGTCGCTGACGAAGGCGCTGCGCTCTTCGGAGTACGACCCGGCGGTCGACTGGGACGACGTCTCCGACGAAGAGCTCGAATCCGAGTACCTGGTCCGCGCGAACCCGGACCGGCCGTACGCGATGTTCGAGGCGTTCAGCCGCGGCTACACCGTCGAGGATGTCATCGACCTCACCGACATCGAGGAGTGGTACGTCGAGCGGTTCGAGAACGTCGCCGACGCGTACGACGCCGCCCAGCACGGCGAGTTCGGCGACGGCGCCGCCGCGGGACTCACCGACCAGCAGCTCGCCGCCGAAGGCGACGTCGACGTCGACGCCGTCGACGCGGCGACGCCCGACCGGTCGTTCAAGCAGGTCGACACCTGCGCCGGCGAGTTCGAGGCGACGACGCCGTACTACTACTCCGCGCGCAACACCGGCGAACTCGTCGAGAGCGACGGCGGCCTCGTCGAAGGCGAACCGCGCGTCGGCGGCGCGGTCGCCGACGAGGTCCGCGTCGACGAGGACGCCGAGTCCGTCGTCGTCGTCGGCGGCGGCCCGATCCGCATCGGGCAGGGCGTCGAGTTCGACTACTGCTCGGTCCACGCGGTCCGCGCGCTCCGCGAACAGGGCATCGACGCGCACGTCGTCAACAACAACCCCGAAACCGTCTCGACCGACTACGACACCTCCGATGGCCTGTTCTTCGAGCCGATCACCGCCGAGGAGGTCGCCGACGTCGTCGAGCGCACGAACGCCGACGGCGTCATGGTGCAGTTCGGCGGGCAGACGTCGGTCAGCGTCGGCGAGCCGCTCGAAGCCGAACTCGACCGCCGCGGCCTCGACTGCGAAATCATGGGGACGAGCGTCGAGGCGATGGACCTCGCGGAGGACCGCGACCGCTTCAACCGCCTCATGGACGACCTCGGCATCGCCCAGCCCGAAGGCGGCTCGGCGACCAGCGAGGACGAGGCGCTGGCGCTCGCCCGCGACATCGGCTACCCGGTGCTGGTCCGGCCGAGCTACGTCCTCGGCGGCCGCGCGATGGAAGTCGTCCACGACGACGACGAGCTCCGCGAGTACATCGAGGAGGCCGTCCGGGTGTCGCCCGACAAGCCGATTCTGGTCGACGAGTTCCTCGCCGACGCCGTCGAACTCGACGTCGACGCGGTCTCCGACGGCGAGGAGACGCTCATCGGCGGCGTCATGGAGCACATCGAAGCCGCCGGCGTCCACTCCGGCGACTCCGGCTGCATCATCCCGCCGCAGTCGCTCGGCGCCGACACGCTCGGCCGCGTCCGCGAGGTCGTCGAGGACATCGCGACCGCGCTCGACACGGTCGGGCTGCTGAACGTCCAGCTCGCCGTCCGCGAGGAGGACGACGGCGCCGAGGTGTACGTGCTGGAGGCGAACCCGCGCTCGTCCCGGACCGTCCCGTTCGTCTCGAAGGCGACGAACGTCCCCATCGCGAAGCTCGCCGCGAAGGTGATGGCGGGCGCGTCGCTCGACGACCTCGACGTCTCCGAGTCGATTCCGGAGCACATCAGCGTGAAGGAGGTCGTCCTGCCGTTCGACCGCCTGCCGAACTCCGACCCGCGGCTCGGCCCGGAGATGAAGTCCACCGGCGAGGTCATGGGGACGGCGACCACGTTCGGGAAGGCGTACGAGAAGGCGCTCGACGCCGCCGGCCAGGGGCTCCCGGACGACGGCACCGTCGCGTACGTCTCCGTCGGCGACAGCCTCCCGGCGCCCGGCACCGACGCCGCCGCCGACTTGCTCGACGGCTTCGCGGAGTACTACGACGTCGCCGAGCCGGACGACGTGACCGCCGCGCTCCGCGCCGGCGACGTCGACCTGCTGCTCTCCGACGAGGTGGACGCGCTCCGCGCGGCCGTCACCGAGGAGGTGCCGTACCTGTCGACGGAGGCCGCCGCCTCCGCCGCGCTCGAAGCGCTCGACCACCGCGAAGACGACCTCGACGTGCTCGCCGTCTCCCGCCGGCCGCGCACCGACGCCGACTGGGGTCGCTGACGGGCTGACCGGCCGACCGGCTGACCGGCCGGTATCGCCGACGCTCCAAGCGACCCGAGGAGACAGCGAGAGGTTTCACCGTCGACACCGCGGCTCCGCTCTTGGGGCGTCGTAACCGGTAAAGAACACACTGCTACGGCGGATTACTCCAGTTTCTGAAGCGCGTCGAAGAAGTTGCCTGACGGGCCGGCGATGCGGACTGGCGGGCTCGTGGTTTCGACGACGACCTCGGTGGGGACGTCGACGGTGTGCGGTTCGCGTCCGTCGCTGATGACGACCGCCCGTTCGGCGTCGGTGAGCGTGACCGACACCGCGTCGTCGGCGTCGACGACGAGCGGCGGCATCCCGCCGCTGGCGCACATCTCGTTGACGACGACGCCGTCGACCGCCGGGTGGACGAGCGGGCCGCGTTCGCTGAGGTTGTAGGCGGTGGAGCCGGTCGGCGTCGCGACGAGGACGCCGTCGGCCCGGCCGCCGGAGTACAGCGAGCCGTCGACGCGGACCTCGAAGCCGACGCCGCCGCCGTGGCCGCGGCGGGCGCCCTGCACCACGATTTCGTTGGCGGCCGGGTTGCTCTCCCAGTCGCCACAGCGGGCGGCGAGCCGCGGCGCCTCCCGGACGGAGAGCGCGTCGGCGCGATACGCCTCCACTTCGTCGAGCACCGCCTCGACGGCGTCGTCCGGCGAGACGGCGTTCAAGAACCCAACTTCGCCGAGGTTCACGCCGAGAATCGGGGTGCCGCCGGCGTTGCGCGCCGTGAACAGGAAGGTGCCGTCGCCGCCGATGGAGACGACGAGGTCGCAGTCGTCGAAGGTCGACACCGGCGTCCCGTCGCCGTCGTCTCCGAGCGCCGAAGCGGTCTCCTCGTCGACGGAGACGGCGACGTCGACCGACTCCAGCCGGTCGCGGATGTCCGCGGCGAGGTACGCCGCCCGGTCGTTCCCTCGCTGTGCGACGATGCCGACGTTCATGCTCCGCGGTTCGCCCGCCCCCCGGAAAAGCCCGCCGACAGCGGCCGGCCGAAGCGACGCGGACCGCGAGCGTCGGCCGTCGCGGGGCGCCGACCGGACGCCGGGGGAACATTCATGGCTGCCGGGGCCCCACCGCCTCACATGAATGACCGCCCGGCCCGTCACCGGACGGCCACGCGGCGGGAGGGTCAGCCGTGAGTGACGACGACGAGGACTGGTTCGAGCGCGCGCTCCGCGAGGAGGAATCCGCGGAGAGCGAGGCTGAAACCGAGGAGACGGAAGCCGAGGCCGAAGAGACGGAAGCCGAAACTGAGGGAACAGAACCCGAAGCGGAAGCGGAGTCGGAAGCGGAACAGCCTGAGCCGACTGGCGAGTCCGGCGGCGGACCAACCGGCGAGTCCGGCGGCGGTTTCGGCGAGCCATCGGAGTCGGGCGAAGCGGAGCGGTCGGAGCAGCCCCCGGGTGACGCGGAGGAGTTCGGCGGCGAAGCCACGGAGTCCGACCCGTTCGGCGGGTCGTTCGCGGACGCGATGGACGAGGCGCCGTCGCCCGGCGGCGGCGACGAGTTCGGTGGCGGCAGCGGCGGCGACGAGTTCGGTGGCGGCAGCGGCGGAGACGAATTCGGCGGCGGCGGAGGCAGCGGTGGCTTCGGCGACTTCGGCGGTGGGTCGGGAGAATCAGGCGGGTTCGGTGACTTCGGCGGCGGTGGTGGAGGCGGAGGCGGCGGATTCGGTGACTTCGGGGGCGGTGGAGACGAGTTCGGCGGATTCGGCGGCGGTGGCGGCACCGACTTCGACGAGGAGGAGTTCGAGTCCGAAATCGACCGCATCGACGTCGGCATCGAAGGGCTCGACGAGATGATTCTCGGCGGCGTCCCGCGGCGCTCGCTGATGACCGTCATCGGGAGCGCCGGCACCGGGAAGACGACGTTCGGCCTCCAGTTCCTGAACCAGGCGCTGAAAAACGACGGGAAGGGCGTCTACATCACGCTGGAGGAGTCCCGCGACGCCATCATCTCGACCGCCGAGGAGAAGGGGTGGCCGTACCGGAAGTACCACGACGACGGCGACCTCGTCGTCGTCGCGATGGACCCCATCGAGATGGCGAACTCGCTCGACTCGCTCCGGGACGACATCTCGCGGCTCGTCGACGAGTTCGGCGCCGACAGGCTCGTGCTGGACTCCGTGTCGCTGCTGGAGATGATGTACGACAAACCGTCGAAGCGCCGCTCGGAGGTGTTCGACTTCGCGCGGTCGCTGAAGCAGGCGGGCGTCACGACGATGCTCACCTCCGAGGCCAGCGAGGACAACGCCTACGCCTCCCGCCACGGCATCGTCGAGTACCTCACGGACGCCGTCTTCATCCTCCAGTACGTCCGGCCGTCGGACTTCCGGGAGACGCGGCTCGCCGTCGAAATCCAGAAGATTCGGGACGCGAACCACAGCCGCGAGACGAAGCCGTACGAAATCACGAACGACGGCATCTCCGTCTACCGGCAGGCCAACATCTTCTGAGGCGGCCGCGGCGATTCCGTCTCCGTTACTGCTGTCGCAGGACGACCGCGCCGAGCACCGCGAGCGCGCCGACGAGCGCTGCGAGCGCCAGCTCCGGCGTGTCGACCGGTCCGCCGAGCCGGCCGCCGCGCTCTTCGACGACCATCGTCAGCACCGCCGAGGTGTCGTACGCGTGCGCGTAGCCGTCGCCGTACAGCACCGCCTGTAGCCCGTGCGTCCCGGGCGTGGAGGCGTCGAGCCGCTGGGTCACTGTGAGGGATTCGCCGGGTTCGAGCCGCTCCTCCCGGAGATTGAACGTCTCAGTTTCGTTGTTCGGCGACGCGGTCTTCAGCACGACCGTCGCGTTCGCCGCGACGTCGCCGCGGTTCTCCACGGTGACGTTCAGCGTCGCCGACTCTCCGCTGACGAGCCGGTCGGTCGACAGCGACACGTCGGCGAAACACAGTTTCTTCGCGCCGTCGGCCGCACAGTCAGTCCCGGCCGCGCCGACCGCCGGGCCGACCGCCACCGCCGCGACGAGCAACACCACGAACACTCCCGCTGCACCGCTCCGAACTCCCATACGCCGGCGCGGCGTCCGCCGCCCGTAAACCCTCGGGTCCGGCTATCGCCGATGAAAACAGGGGCGTCGGAGACGCGGCGAACCGGTGGGCGGCCGGCTCAGTCGTCGCTCGTCGCGGCCGCGTCGGCCGAGCCGCCGGCGTCGGCGAGCGTCGTCTCCTCGACCGGGTCGAACTCGCCGAAGTGCGCGATTTCGTCGACCGGGCGACGGTACTTCCGGGGGTTCTCGAGGTCGTCGGCGTCCTCGGCCGGGTAGCCGAGCGTGACGACCAGCACCGGCTCGTAGCCGTCGGGGACGTCGAACTCGTCGACGAGCGCGTCCGCGTCGAAGCCGCCGACCGGGCAGGACGCCACCCCCTGGTTCCACGCGGCGTTCATCAGCGACATCGCGGCGAGCGCCGACGACCGGGTGGTCCAGACGCGGCGCTCCGCCTCGGGCAGGTCGGCCATGCCGTCGGCCGTGTCGACGAGGTACTCTTTCGTCTCCTCGTCCGGGATGTAGTCTTTCGCCAGCCAGTCACCGAAGACGGCGTCGGCGTGCGCGGACGGGTCGAGGTTCCCGAACACGACGACGGCCGCCGACGCGTCGGTGACGTGTTCCTGGTCGTTCGCCGCCTCGCGGAGCCGCTCGCGGTTCTCGTCGGACTGCACGACGAGGAACTCCCACGGCTGCAGATTGAAACTCGACGGCGCGTACCGCGCCTGCCCGATGATGTCTTCGAGCGTCTCGCGGTCGACCGCTTCGTCGCTGTACTGGTGAACTGAGCGTCGGGACGTGACGACTTCTTCGAAGTCCATGGACGGACTACCCGCTCCAGCGGTTTGAGGGGACAGAACCCGGCGGACGGTTCGCCCACCCGGTTGTTTAACCGGGGCCCCGGCACGAATACTTGGGCGTTCCGGGAGATGACGCCGACGTAACCCGGTTACTTCGGCGTCCCGAGTCGGTGTGTCACGACGCCGGTGGTCGGCGGGGAGCGGGCCGCTGCGGGGCGAATCAGCGCGCGACCGTGACCGGGACGGGCGCCGACCGGACGATTTCCTCCGCGACGCTGCCGAGCACGATGCGAGAAATCCCCTTCCGGCCGTGGCTCCCGACGACGACGTGGTCGATGTCGTGCTCTTCGGCGTACTCGACGACCGCCTGCGCGGGCCGGCCGACCGTCGTGTCCGTCTCCACGTCGCGGTCGACCAGGTCGGCGGCGTCTTCGAGCAGCCCTTCCGCGCGGGCCTTCGCGCCCTCGAACCACTCCTCGGCGCCGCTGGGGACGCCGGTGGTCGTCGAGTAGCCCGCCTCGGCGGGGTTGATGACGTTCACGAGCACGAGCGTCGCCTCGGGCCACTCCTCGGCCGCGAACCGCAGCGCCGTCGCTGACTGGTCGGAGCCGTCGACGGCGACGAGGATTCGGTCCATGCGACGCCGTACAGTGCCGCCCGGCAAAAACCCCTGTCACGGACCGCCGGCTCAGTCGCCGTGCCGGGTGACGCACACCGGGAGGCCGGTGACTTCGACCGGCTCGGAGTTGTCCGGCGAGTACACCACCATCTGCCCCTTCTCCATGTACGGCACTTTCTCGGCGAGCGACGGCGGGATGTTGACGGAGCTGATGGCGTCCTCGTCGCCGAGGTTCAACACGAGCCGCGTGTTCACCTGCTTGAACACGGCGTCCGCGACGTCCTGCGGGTCCTGCGTGATCAAGAACAGCCCGAGCCGCTCCTTCCGGCCCTGCTTGGCCGCCTCCGTGAACGTCTGAATTACCTTCCGCGCCTGGACGTTGTCGGCCGCCGCCAGGAAGTTGTGCGCCTCGTCCATCCCGAGCACCAGCGGCGTCTCGTCGACGCGCGCGCTGTTCGGGTCGTTCGACAGCTTGTCGTCGACGAGCATCGCGGAGACGGCGAGCACGAACATCTCCTTCGCCCGCGACGACGACAGGTGGTACGTCGGAATCACGGTGAGGCCGCCGGGCCGGACCAGCGTCGTGTCGAGGTCCGTAATCGGCTTCGCGTCCTGGTCGAAGATGCCCGACGGGATGCTGCGGACGCGGCGCTTCACGGCGTCGAACGTCGCCTCGTGCACCCGGCCGGACTCGTCCAGTTCCTCTTTGAGCGCCGGGTCGTCGAGGAACGACAGGAACTGCTGGTAGGTGCCGCCGTCGTAGTTCCGGAAGAACCGGTTGAGCAGCCTGGTGAGCGCCGGGTACTGGTTCTCGTTCAGCGACGCGCCGGCGACGAGCCACGGCATGTCGTAGTCGTCGACGATGCTGAACGGCACGGTGAACTCCACCTGCTCGGCCCGGTGACCCGTCCCGGGGTAGCTGACGCCGGCCTCCTTCGGTACCAGCGCCACGGTGTCGTCGTGGCCGCCGTGGGAGATGCCTTCGCGTTCGAGGCGGCGCTGCCAGTCCGCGTCGACCGCGTCGTTGTCGTCGTGCATCTGCGCGTACTCGTCCTGCGGGTCGAACATGACGACGCCGGCGTTGGCGTCGCGGCCGTCGTCCATCTCGTACGTCCGGTCGAGGTACTGCCGCAGCACGTTCTTCGCGGCGTGCGTCTTCCCGGAGCCGGTGCCGCCGGCGACGAGCGTGTGCCGGAACACCAGCGGGTCACCGTCGGCGTAGTCGTCTTTCAGCCGGTAGTCCACCGTCGCCGGCTCCGCGGCGGTCCGCACCGTCTCCCCGCCGACCGACAGGTGCCCGAGGAAGACGCCGTCCTCCGGAATCGCGAGGCCGGTCTTGATCTGCTCGGCGTCGGTGGCCTGCTGGACGAGCGCGCCCGGCTTCGGCACCCGGTCGACCATCCGCCGCTTCAGTTCTGCCTCGTCTCCGTCGCCGTCGGAGAACAGCACCGCCACCGGGTCGAGTTCGGCGACGAACTTGTAGTCCGCCTCGGTGAAGCCGTCGCGGCCGCCCTGCATCCGCCGCCGCGCCGTCAACTCGGTCGCGTCGTCCGTCTGGAACTCCTGGGCGTACTCCAGCGCCGTGATGCGCGCGAACAGCGTCTCGCCGTCCGGATACGGCACCAGCAGGTACGTTCCGATGCGGACCTCCTCGCGGTTGCCGGCGGTGACGAACGCCTGCAGGCTCGTCTCGTCGCCGTCCTCGGAGACGCGGAGCCCCTGCGCCACCGAAATCGTCCCGAGCGCCTCCGCAGTGCCGGCGTCGGCGGCCGCCATCGCGAACTGCGCGAAGCCGCTGTCCGGGTCGCCGCCACCGCCGACGGCACTGTCGTCGCCGCCGCCGGAAGCGTCCCCCGTGCTCCCGGACCCGCCTGCGTTCCCGGAGTCACCGGAGTTCTCAGCGCCGCCGGAGTCGCCGGAGCCGGAGCCGCCGAACTCCTCGAAGTCGCCGAGATCGGAGTCGCCGAAGTCGGTCATGTCCGCGTCCACGGCAGCAGCCCGTAAAAACGTCTTCCTCCGCCGGCGCCCTGTCGGTTTCGTCGACGCCGACCGGGCGCCGACTCGGCGCTCACCCCACCGCGACGATGCGCGACCGAGCGAATTAGGGGGCGGGGGCGGCGACGGTCTCGGTATGGCCCGAGCCCCGCCGGAGCCGTGGATGACGCTGCTGGCCGGCGCGGCGATACTGCTCGTCGGCTACCTCATCAAGTACCGCGGCTGGACGTCGCTCGTCGCCGGCGTCGGATTCGCGGACGGCGCGTCGTCGCCCGCCGTCGCGGCCTACGCCGGGAACGTCACGCTCGTCGCCGGCGGCTTCGTGATTCTCGTCGGCGCCGTGCAGGCGCTCGGGCTGCTCCACCTGGTCCCCGGCTGGCTGCAGGCCGTGGCGTTCGTCGCCGCCGTCGTCGTCGTGACGCCGCGACTCGGCGTGCGGCCGGCGACGGACTGACGGCGGACTGACGACGACTCCTCGACGCCCGGGACGGAAATCAGGACGGCCGGCGCCCTGTCAGTCGGCGCCAAGACCGAACTTGGTGGCGTCTTCGCCGAGCGACGCGGTCGTCACTGCGGAGACGCCGACGGTGGCGAACAGGCCGAGCAGCATGCACCACAGCCGGATGTCCCACGTCAGGTAGGTGCCGGCGACGACGCTCGGCAGGAACACGTGGACCAGGTAGACCGCCTGGCTGAGGAGGATGCCGGCGAGGACGCCGGCGCGGGTCGTTCCGGCCCAGTACAGCGACACGAGCACGGGGAGCGCGAGCTGGGCGTAGCCGCCGAAGGCGGTGCCGCCGAGCGTCACGAGGAAGCCGAGTCCGGTTCCCTGCCCGGCGACCAGCGAGGCGAGCAGCGTCAGCGTCGCGAACGCGGCGACGCCGACCCGCGCCACCCAGCCTTCGCGGCTGTCCGAGGCGTCCGGTGCGACGAACGGCCGGTAGAGGTCGCGGGTGAAGTACGACGACCCGGACAGCAGCATCGAGTCGGACGACGACATCATCGCGGCCATCGCGCCGGCGATGACGAGCGCCGCGAACCACGTCGGCGTGTACTGCGTGAGCAGCGCCGGCAGGACGTTGCTGCCGGACGCGACGTCGACGCCGAGGCCGGCGGCCCACGACCCGAGCAGGAACGCCGGGACGAACAGCAGCAGCACCAGCACCGGCCACAGCGCGAACGACCGCTTCAGCGTCGCCTCGTCGTTCGCGACGAAGAACCGCTGGTTCACCTGCGGGAACATGGCGACGCCGAACGCGATGGCGACCGCCTGCGCGATCATCCACTGCGGCGAGTAGAGGCCGCCGCCGAGCGCGAGGAACTCGGGGTTGTTGGCGGCGAGCGCGTCGGAGACGGCGCCGTAGCCGCCGGCGGCCGACAGCACCCACGCGACGGCGAGCCAGACGACGCCGAGCATGAACACGCCCTGCAGCGTGTCGGTCCACGCGACGCCGCGCATCCCGGAGAGGACGACGTACGCGACCATGAACACCGTGATGAACGCGGCGCCGCCCCAGTACGGGACCGCGCCGTCGGTGAGGCCGACGATGGCCTGCCCGGCGCCGACCTGCTGGAGCATCACGTACGGGAACAGCCACAGCAGGCTGACGCCGGCGACGGTGCCGCGCAGCAGCGTGGAGCCGAACCGGTCGCCGAGCATCTCGCCGAGCGTCACGTAGCCGTACTCCCGGCCGACGAGCCACTGCTTGTAGCCGATGACGTACCACAGCACCGCGAACAGCAGGCCGTCCATCGTCCCCATCACGAGAATCCACTCGGGGCCGGACTTGTACGCGAGGTTCGGGCCGCCGAAGAACGTGAACGCCGACAGCAGCGTCGCGAACGTCGTGAACAGCAGGACGCCGGTGCCGACCGAGCGGTTCGCGAGGTAGTAGTCCTCGGCGGTCCGGTCGGTGAGCCGGTAGGCGACGAGCCCGATGGCGAGCGCGACGACGAGGTAGCCGGCGATGATGCCGAGCGACAGCGCCGCGTCAGCCACGCCGGATCACCTCCGCGTCGATGCCGCGGTCCCACGCGCCCCTCGTGAAGCCGTAGAAGACGACTGAGGCGAGCGCGAGCCAGCCGACGTGCCACCACAGCCACACCGGGAGTCCGGCGACGGTCGTCGAGTCGCGCCACATGAACCACGGAATCGCGAACGCCACCAGCACCGCCATGGCGATAACCCACAGGAAGTCGGTTCGGTTTCGGGGCATGACCGAACTATTGATACCAATATTACGTAAAGATTGTCCAATCGCCGAGAATCGCCACCGCTGAAGATATATTCTCTTCATAGGTGGTCGTGGGTGGCTCACGGCGAACAGTCCCTCGGCCGGGCAATCTTCGCCCAGCCGGCAGTTTCGACTCGACGGCGTCGCCCGCCCGGACTCGGCAGCGCCGGAGACGGCCGGACGATAGCCGCGTTTTTGTCGCGGCGCGCCGACAGTCCAGCCATGAGTCTGGAGGCCGCCGTGGCGGTCCCGTTCCGCGGGGCCGGCACAGACCGGATGGGTGAAGGCGAGTTCGTCGTGGCGCTGTCGCTCGACCGCGACTGGTTCTCGCCGGACCAGGCGAAGCGGCTCATCGACGTCGCCGCCGGCCGCGGCCTCATCGAGCAGCGCGACGGCGACCTCGTCGCCGACTTCGACCCGGCGGAGGTGCACGTCCCGGAGGACTTCCGGCCGAGCGAGGACGTGCTCCACGAGCAGTCCACGTTCGAGAAGGCCGTCGACGCGCTCGTCGCGTCCGGCGTGGAGAAGCGCGAGGCGGTCGCGGCCGCCAACGAGCGGCAGCGCGAGGCCGGCGTCACCCTCGAAGCCGCCGCGGTGCTGGTCGCCCGCGAACGCGGCGTCGACGTCGACGGCATCGCCGCCGAAGCGCGCGAGTCGCTGCTCGCGGAGGGCGAGTGATGGTCGACGACCGCACCACCGACGGCGTCCGCATCGCGCAACTGCTCGCCTCGGAGCTCTCCGGCGAAATCGGTCGGCTCGCCGGCGTCACCGTCACCGACGCGAACCCGGACGTCGAACCAACGACCGACGGCGCCCGGGCCTACAGCGTCCGCGACGGCGAGGTCGACGGCGACGAACGCCTCCTCGCCGAGGTGTTCGTCCACCCGGACCGCGTCCGCGTCGAGTTCGTCGCGGCGCCCGACGTCGCGGCGAACGCCGGCGAGGACGCCGGGCTCCGCGTCCGGCCGAAAGCCACCGAGCCGCCGCGGACCATCGTGTTCGTCGAAGACGGCGCCGAGGCGAAGCGCGTCGTCGACGTGTTCGACGCCGTCGTCCGCGAGTGACCGCCCGTCGCCCCGCGGACCGCACGGTTTTTGCGGCGCGGCCGCGGTGAGTCGACCGTGACGCTGGACCCGGTTCACGTCGACACCATCGCGTATCTCGCCTCCTCCATCGCGGACGGCGTCGACGACGCGGACCACGACGACCTGGCTGGGACGGTGTGGCGCGACTGGCTCGACCCGCTTCGCGAGGAGGGCCGCCCGGTCGTCGAGCCCGTCGGTGACCACGAGCTCCGCCGGGCCGCCGTCGAGGACGCGGCGCTGGCGGAGCGGCCGTTCGAGACGAGCCACGGCGTCGACTCCGGGACGCTCAATCCGACGTCGTTCAAGAACGGGCTCGTGCTGGACGTGGCCCACGCCGCGATGGGGTCGGAGCCGACCGATCTCGACTTACACCGCGGCCGCAGCGTCGTCGTCACGGTGCACGCCAACGACGCCACCGTCTACTTCCCGGACGTCACCGACGACTGGTCGCGGTACGACGACGGCCACAGCGAGCGCCGCGTCCTGAAGGTGCCGCGGACGCGGCGGTTCGCCGACGAGACGGTGCACGAACTGGCGCTGTCGCTCGCCGAGTCCCACCACGCGCTCCAGCACGTCCACCTCGTCGACGACCTGCTGGTGCTCGACGGGCCGCTGTACCCGAAGCGCCTGCTGAACTGGGCGACCCGCGACCAGGAACTCCGCGAGGTCGCCTACGGCGACACGGTCGCGGAGGCCGTCGAGAACTACGTCAGGCTGGTGGAGGCGTGCATCGACCGCGGCGTCCCGCTCGTCGGCTTCGTGAAGAACCCGACGACGGGCTACGTCACCCGGACGCTCGACGCGAAGGGCGTGGACGCGCCGTGGCCGGACGACACCGCGATGTTCACGCGGCTGCTCGAACTGCGCGCGGACGGCGAGCGGGACACGGACGCGGTGACGTTCACGTCGTGGCTGTACAGCCGCGGCGGCTCCGACGAGCCGATGTCGGCCGACGGCGACGCGCTCGGCGTCGACCGCGACCGCGACCCGGCGCTGTACGAACTGACGTTCATGCTGGTGTACGAACCGCGCGAGGACGTCCTGTTCAAGGTGGAGGCGCCGGCCGCGTTCACCGAGGACGACGCGGTCCGCGACGCGCTCACCCAGCAGGTCGTCTCGGAGGTCGCCGCCGAGCAGGGGCCGCCCGCCGCGGTCCGGAAGGCCGACGAACTGGCCCGCATCGGCGTCGGCGAGAAGCAGTCGCTCCGCCGGAAGTTCGAAGACCGGTTCGGCGCCGAGCACCTCCGCACCTACGACGACGTCCGCTGGGCCGACGACGAGTGACAGGGTCGCCGCGGGCACCGACACGCCGAGGTCGGGGTCGACGCGCCGCGTCGGCGAGGTGACGCTGGCTCTGTGACCGCGCCGCGCCGGCGACGTTGCTTCCGTCGGCCGCGTCGGCGAGGCGTCGGCGACCCGTCTACGCCGGCTCCTCTTTCACGACGTCGACGTCGACGTCCGCTTCCGGGACGCCGACGCGCGCGAACTGCGTCCGGATGTGTTCTTTCGCGGCCGCGACGGCCTGGTCGCGCGTGTCGAAGCCGCGCGGCATCGGCGACTCGAACGCCACCCGAATCGTCTCGCCGTCCACGGTCAACTCGGACCCGCCGCTCTCCACCTGGTAGAACTCGTCGCAGACCCAGACGTACGGCGCGTCCTCGTCCGGCGCGCCCTTGAACGACGGCGCCTCCTCGCCGCGCTCGTACACCGTCCCGGTGAGCGCGGTTCCGCCCCCGCGCCCCCGAACCTGTAACATGCACCGGAGTACGCGGCCGACGCGGAAAAGTCGTCCCCCGCGACGCGATTCCGGTGGATTCCCGGTCGCGGCGTCGCGGTTGCCGTGCGCGGCTGGCCTCCGTGCTGCTGCACCGCCGCCGCGACGCGGCGGCCCGCTCTCACTGCTCCGTCTCCTCGCTCTTCTCCGTGGTTTCGAACGTCTCCGGCGGCGAGACGAGGCCCCAGGCGGCGCCCGCCGAGTGCGCCGCGGTGACGAACGGGTAGAGGAGGAACACCGGGAGGGTTCGGAGCGCCGGGCCGTCGTAGTACCGCCAGCCGCGCCACACCCAGACGAGCGAGAACACGAACAGCGCCTGCGCGAGCAGGTGAAACGCGAATCGGCCGGGGAGACCCTCGGGGACCGCTCTGCTGAACAGCAGGAGGAACGGCGTCACGGGGCTGAACGCCCACGAGACGTTCCGGAGCGTGTCGAGCGCGCGGTACCACCGCGTGAGGTACTGCTCCTCCCGGAGCGTCCCGACGAACCACCGCCGGCGCTGCGCCAGCATCGCCCGCACCGACGGCGGCGCCTGGTTCCGGAACTTCGTCTCCATGACTTCGAGGCTCGCGCCCCGCCGCGCGGCGTGCCACGCGAACACCGTGTCCTCGATGAGCGTGTCGTAGTTCCACGTCACCTCGTCCTCGACGGACCGCCGAATCGCGACGCCGCCGCCCCAGACGTACAGCGGGACGCCGAGCTTCTCGAAGCCGCGCTGCTCCGTCTGGTACCCCATCCGGAGCACCTCAGCCCAGTACGTCAGGTACGACCCGGTGTACATCGGCCACTCGCGGAACTGGACGATGTCCGCGTCGGGGAGCCCGTCGAACTCCGTCACCAGCGTGTCCTCGTCCAGGAACAGGACGTACTCCCTGTCGCACGGGACCGCTCTGCGCGCCCACTCCAGCGCCCGGCCCTTCCGGGTCGCCTCGCAGTCGAACTCGTCGGGGACGACGTGGACCTCCGCGCCGTCGACGTCCATCGGCTCCTCGGCGACGACGTGTCTGTCGTCGAGTCGCTCCGGGAGCGCGTCCACGGTGTTCTGCACGACGCTCTCGGCGGACACGGTGAGGATACGCACCTGCACCGCGTCCGCGTCGTGTTCGAGCGGCGCCGGGTCGGCCTGCCGTCCGCAGTACGCCTCGTACGCCCAGATACCGGTCGGGACGACGTAGACGGCGACGAACCCCCACAGCGACACGTAGACGTAGGTCAGCAGGTGCCCCCTGAACGGGACGCGGGCGAGATAGCCGAACACCGACAGCACCGCGACGGTGAACGCCGCGATAATCAGCGCCGCCACGATTCGCTCCGTCGAAAAGGCGTACTCCGTGTCCCACGACACCGGGCCGGGGAAGCGGTCCCGGTCGGGCGTCGGAACCGCCTCCCGCAGCCGGGCCGTCGAGAAGTCCCACCACCACTCCGGGGTGAGCCCGGACTCGCCTTCGGAGGCCGCCGCGGATTCTGACTCCGTGTCCATCGTGATTCAGCGGCTGAGCCGTCCGGTCACCGAGGCGGGTACGTGTGGCGGAGCACCGTCGTTCCGGCGTCGTCCTCGACGAGAACCGTGTCGCCGTCGTTGTTCCAGACCGGGGAGTCGACGCCCCAGTAGAGGTCGTTTTCGTCCCACTGGCCGTCGCCCGTGTGCAGCCGGAAGCGGTCGCCGGCGTTCAGCGTGAAGCCGTCCGGCAGGTGGAACTGCCAGCCCTCCGCGTCCGCGACCGTGTAGCCGGTCAGGTCGAGCGCGGCGTCCCCGTCGTTCGCGAACTCGACGTACTCCGCAGCGAGGTTCTTCCTGTCGCCGCCCGCCGGGTTCACGTTCAGGTCGGTGACGACGAGCGGGACGTCGGAGTCGGCGTTGTTGAATCCGCCCGGCTGGACCGCGTCCTTCCCGCGGAACCACGTGTACGAGCCGAGTTTCCCGGTGAGGAAGCCGTACGCGGAGTCGAGCGTGAAGTTCGCCGCCTTCGTCTTGTACTCCAGATACAGCGTCCCGTTCTGCCGGTAGTACTTCTGCGGGGTCGCGCCGTTCCCGCCGGCGAGGTGGCTTCGCGACCCGAAGTACACCGACTTGTTGCCGGGGTCGACGTCGCTCGGCGCCACCCACTCGGACGAGTCGGCGCCGCTCGGCGGGGACGTCACGGCGACCGTGATGCGCCGTTTCGCGTACGGGTCGAACTCGTTCGGGTCCGTCCCCGGCATGATTTCGACGTTCGCCCGCTTCACCGACCGCCTGTCTCCGGCCGGCCGAATCTTCACGGGCTTCCCCGGGTAGAGGTCGAAACTCGACGTGTTCCCGGGATCGCCGGCGACGAACCGCCACGAGTCCACGCCGCGCAGCGTCTTCGGCGTCACTTTGATTTTTCCGCCGTCCGCGACGCCCCAGAACGCGCCGCCGTCCGTCTCGCCGGCGCTCCACTCCCACTTCACTTTCGCGTTGCCGCCGTCCCACCTCTCGAAGTCGTCGTCGACGGCGGCGGCGTCGTCGCGGACCGCCCACTCGCCGCTCGACCGCGACAGCCCGGAGAACGTGAACAGCGCCGTGCCGCCCGTCTCGGCCGTCGGGGCGCCGTGCAGGAAGACGAGCGACGACCCGACCGGCCCGTCGTAGACGAACAGCCGCGAGGCCGCCGGGTCGTCGATGACGTCGACCGCGGGGCTCGCCGTCCCCGACGACTGCTGGTACCCGTAGAACTGCTCGACGGTCCGGTCCTGGTACGACAGCGGGTCGACTTCCCAGTGGAGTTTCCCCTGCTCGACGAGGTAGCGCCGCTCCGTCGACGACCCGGTGAGCGCCGAGTAGGCTGCGGTCCCACCGACCGCCGCCGTCGTGAGGCCGCCGGCACCCAGCAGGACTCCTCGCCGTGACAGCGACGAGTCCTCGGTCGACGCCGAATCAGACCCTTCGGACATTGAGATACCACAGTGTCGACGGAGAACACTGAAAAGAAACACGGCCGTTCGTGTCCGGACACTGACCGTGGCGAACGGGGCTCGTTCGCCGCCACGAGCCGTCTCGATTCGCTGCGGGTCGGGCGGATTGGTGCGGCTGCGTCGTCCGAACCCGGATAATGCAGACAAAACGTATTAGAAAACAAGAACGACTGGTCGGCGCTCCTCTCTACTGGCAGAAATGACCGGGTGTTCGTCTCCATCCCGCGCGCTGCAGGCGCGGTGAGGGCGCGGACGTCGCCGCCGAACGGCGGAATCGGGTGCGGCGGTGGCACGGCACCCTTTTCTCGCCCCGGCGGGAAGCGGGAGGCATGGAGACGCACGTCGTCCCGGTCGGCTTCGACTACGACCGGCTCATCGCGCCGCTGGTCCGCGACCAGTTCGACGTGGACCGCGTCGTGCTGCTGGAGGGCGCGGTGGGGAGCGAATCGAACGTCGAGTACTCGCGGACGCTCGCGAAGAAACTGGAGACGGACTTCCGGAACCTGCTCGGCGCCGAAACCGAGCGCGTCACGGTCGCCGACGTGTACGACTACGACGCCGCCTTCGAGCAGGCGTACGACCTCATCAACGCCGAACTCGACGCCGGCGCCGAGGTGTGGGTGAACGTCTCGGCGATGCCGCGGCCCGTGTCGTTCGCGTTCGCCACCGCCGCCCACTCCATCACGCTGGAGCGGCAGGAGGACCGCGACCGCATCCACACCTACTACACGGCGCCCGAGAAGTACCTCGAAACCGAACTCGCGGAGGAACTCCGCGCGTCCCGCGACCTGCTCGCGGACGTCCTCGCCGACGACGCCGTCGACGACGACCGCGTCGAACGCCGCCTCGACGCCGCCACCGGCCTGCTGGAGGAGTTCGACGAGCGCGGCGTCACCATCGGCGCGAAGGAGATCGACGGCAGCCACATCGTCGAACTCCCAGTCGCGTCCTTCTCGAACGTCAAGCCGTTCGAGGAGGTCATCCTGTTCAAGCTCGGCGAGGACGGCGAGTTCGAGTCCGTCTCGGAGCTCGCGAAGGCGCTCGCCGCCGAACTGAACGAGGAGTACACCGACTCGTTCCGCTCGAAGGTCATCTACAACGTCGACCGGCTCGGCCCCGGCGGCAAAGGGTACGTCGAACAGGAGTCACACGGCAAGTCCTACCGGACGCGGCTGTCGCGCATCGGCGAACTCTGGGTCCGCGCGCACGCCGACGGCGACGGGCAGCGGCCGGACTGACGCCGCGGCCGCTCGGCCCCCGGCCGGGGCGGGCGTCCGCCGGTCAGAAGTCGAGGCCGCGCGGCGCGGCGGACGGCGCGAGCGGCGGCTTCGGGAGCCGCGGCGGCACCGTCGGGTCGTTGTAGGCGGCGGGCGCGACGTCGTTCGGGCCGTCCGGGTAGAACAGCGACGCCAGCGTGTGCAGGTGGCTGCGGCCGACGCCGAGTTCGAACTGGCCGCCGCCGTACAGCGACACGTCGCGGTCCGCGGCCCACTCCAGCGTGTCGAACAGCGACTCCACGGACCCGAACCGCGACGGCTTCACGTTCAGCCACGACGGCTCGAACGGCAGGTCCTCGACGCTCTCGACGCCCGTAATCGGGTAGTCCCACGAGACGCGGTGCTCCTCGCCGTCGAACAGCGGCCGCGTCTCCTCGGTGAGCCCCGGGTCTTCGATGACGGCGTCGGGGAACGAGTCGAGCAGCGACCCGTAGTAGTCCGCGCCCGGCTCGACGGAGACGTCGCCGTCGTCGCGGTCGTACAGCGCCTTGAAATCCAGGATGCGGACGCGGTCGGCGGGCAGGGCCGCCACGACGTCGTCGGTCCACTCCCGCGTCGGGTCGAGCTTGAACTCCAGCCCCGGGACGCGGTCGGTCAGCGCCTCGACCCGGTCGGTCGACGGCGGCGTTCCGAGCCGCGTCGACGCCACGAACCGGACCGGGTCGCGGTCGCGGCCCAGCACGGCGCCGAGGTGCGTGTCGGACTGCCGGAGCGCCAAATCGAGCGCCGCCGACTCCACCGCCCAGCGCCGGTAGTGCCGCGCGGTCGGCCGCTCCGGCTGCTTCGTCGGGAACAGGTCGAGGTCGTCGAGCCGCGACGAGAACTCGCCGAACGTCCAGTCGCCGGCGAACGCGCCGCTGAAATCCACCGCCACCGTCGGCGCGCCGGCGTCGGGGTCGTCGAACAGCGCGTCGTGGTCCGCCGGCTCGTAACAGACGTCCTCGCCGCGGCCGAGTTCGCCGCCGCCCCGCAGCCGGAACGTCGTCGTCACGCGCTCGAACCCCGACGACGTGTCGCGGCAGCGACGCCGGAGCGACACCGAATCGATGGTCAGCGGCAGGTCGGCCACGGCCTCGAACAGGCTCATCGTTCGCCGTGACGGCCCCGACCGGCTTAGTAGTCAGGTCGAACCGGGCGGACGCGGAGTCGCACGACCGGCGGCGACGCCGGCGACGCCGACGGACGATCGCTCGCCGCCGTCCGAATCAGGGTCGATGCGGCGGCTGCGGGTCAGCCGTCGACGTGGCCGCGTTCGAGCAGTTTGACGCGCGTGGTGAGCGCGAGGAACGTCGCGAGCAGCGTCAGGACGACGGCGCCGACGGCGGCGTACTGGTGGGCGGGCCACGGGTGAGTGTACCAGCCGGTGACGGCGTCGACGACCTGCGGCGGCACCGTCGTGTGGTGCGGCGTCCCGACCACCGGGACGAAGTAGTCGACGACGTCGTTGACGCCGTACCACAGTACCGCGACGGCGACGGCGCGCACCGGGAAGTCGGTGATTCGGTGGAGCACGAACGCCTCGACGACCATCGCGAGGTGCGAGCAGTACAGGAACAGGTACATCGGCCAGCCGACGCCGATGAAGCCGTCGAAGAACACCGACAGCGTGTACGGCGTCCACAGCCCGAGCTTCAGGCAGCCGAAGAACGCCAGCGCCGACCAGTACGGGCTCGGCCGGTCCAGGTACCACAGCCCGAAGGCGACGCCGATGAACAGCGTCGCGACCGGCGAGTCCGGGACGAACGCCCACATCGCCGGCGGCTCCGCGGCGAACTGCCAGACGACGGCCGGCTCGGAGAACGGGTGGAAGCCGTAGTACCAGAAGCCGAAGGCGGTGCCGACGAGGTTGACGAGCGCGACGACCGGCGCCAGCCGCAGCCCGAGGTCTTCGACGGCGGCGGGCAGCGGCGCGACGTACCGCGGCAGGTCGCGGCGGCTCGGCAGGTCCGGGTCCGTGAGGTGGTCGACGATGGCGGACATGCGCGGTTCGCGTGTCGGTTCGTCGCCGACGGTATAGCCGTGGCGGTGCCGGCCGCGCCGCCCGTACCGGCCGCGTCGACGCGGCTGTCCCGTCGACGCCTGCGGCGCGGTCGGCTGCGCCGTCGACCGACGCACTCGCCGCGGCTCGCCCGGCTCCGCGGACCGGCACCGATTAAGCCGCCTCGGTACGAACGCCGACGCAGACCCGCCGTGTCCCGCTCACCGCCGAACCCCGTCCCGGAGTCGCTCGCGGAGTTCTACCTGACGACGCCGTTCACGCTGGCGCTGCTGCTCGTCGGGAACGCGCTCGCGTTCCTCGTCGGCGTCCGCTACTACCTCGCGACGATGCCGGCGGTGCCGGCGCTGCTCTGGCCGCTGTACGGCGACTCGCCGACGGCGCTCGCGCTCGGCACGCTCGTCCTCGCCGCCGTGGTGCCGTTCGTCGGCTACCGGCTGGAGTCGGTGCCGACGAACCGGATTCTCGCCGCGCTGTCCACGCTCGCGGTCGTCTGGCTGGTGAAGATGGGCGTCTGGACGTTCGTCGCGCTGAACGTCCCGCTCGTCCGCCCGGACCTCCCGGTCGACCTCTACGTCGGCTTCGACCGCGATTCGCTGTGGGCGTACTGGGGGATTCTGGCGACCCACGCCGCGTTCGTCGCGGAGGCGCTGCTGCTCGCGCGCGTCGGCCGGACGAGCAGGCGGCTGCTCGTCGGCGCCGCCGCGCTCGCGCTCGCGAACGACCTGTTCGACTACGGCTTCCTCCTCGGCCTGCCGCTCTCCGGGCACCCGCCGGTCCGGTACGAACCGGGCATGCTGCTCGGCGTCGCGTCCGTTGGAACGACCGTGCTCGCCGTCGCGGTCGCGGCCGCCGTCCTGCCGCGAAGCCGCCCGGATTCGGCCGACCAGTCGACGGACGGCGCCGCCGACCCCTGAGCCGCCCTGACGAACGCCTTTTGTCCTTCCGGCGCTCACTTCCGGTGTCCATGGATTCCGCGGTGCTCCTCGACCTCCTCGGCAACGAGAACCGCCGGCGTATCCTCCGGCTGCTCTCGCGCAAGCCCTGTTACGTCACGGAGATCTCGGAGTACCTCGGCGTCTCGCCGAAGGCCGTCATCGACCACCTCCGGAAACTGGAGGACGCCGGCCTCATCGAGAGCCACACCGACGACCGCCGCCGGAAGTACTTCCACATCGCCCAGGACGTCCGGCTGGAAGTGAACGTCTCCCGGCACGGCTTCGGGACGAAGTCGGCCTACCCGGCGAACCCGAGCCTCGACATCTCGGGGCGGTGCCCGCACGTCCGCATCGACATCGACCTGCCGGACGCACACGTCGACGGCGCGGAACGAAACGGCGCAGCCGGCGCCGAACGCAACGGCGCAGCCGGCGCCGACGCTGACGCAGACAGCGACGCGGCCCCGACC
The DNA here is from genome assembly GCF_051195135.1 of Halobaculum sp. D14. NCBI lineage: Archaea > Methanobacteriati > Methanobacteriota > Halobacteria > Halobacteriales > Haloferacaceae > Halobaculum > Halobaculum sp. D14. The sequence goes on from NZ_JBNTKA010000002.1 coordinate 818,185, forward strand.
GACGACGCGGCTCCCGGTGGCGCCGCGGCCGACGGTACCGCAGCGGACGGTGCCGGAGCCGCGGACGCTGGAGCCGCGGACGCCGATGCGGCGGTGGAGGCCGGCGCCGCTCCGCCCGACAGCGCCGGCGGCGACCACGACGTCGGCGACCTCGCCGCTGAGTTCGAGCGGCTCCAGCAGCTCGAAAACGAGGTGTCGCTGGCGCAGCGCTGGGTGCACGGCCGCATGACGGCGCTGCTCGACCGGCTGAACGACCGGCTCGGCGTCGACGCCGACTCCCGGTTCTTCGCGCAACTGCTCAGCGCGGTGGATTCGACGGACGGGACGGTCCGCGCCATCGCCGGCGAGGTCAGCGCGGACCGCGGCACCATCGAAGAGGGGCTGCAGCAGCTCCGCGAGTCCGGCATGGTCGAACGCGACGGCGACCGCTGGGTCGTCGCGTAACCCGATTCGACGCTTCTCGCGGTTCGACGCCGCTCGTACCCGCCGGTCCGTCGCCGCGTCGCTCCGACTCAGACGTCGCGCGTGAGGCCGTCGCGGAGGTCGCGGCCGAAGTAGTAGCCCGCGACCGACAGGACCAGCCCGACGCCGACGCCGACGCCGGCGATGGGGACGCCGTAGTCCGCGAGGAGGTTCGTGCCGACGAGGACGCCGCCGACCGACAGCGTGCCGAGCAGGAACGCCGAGACGGCGGCGAGCGTCCCGGCGAACGCGGTTTCGAGGTAGGCGCGCCGACTCCTGACGAGCCCGAGCGCGAAACACGCCGCGAACAGCCCGACGTACCGGGTGAGTCCGCCGACGAGCGGCACGGCGCCGCCGACGAGCAGCCCCGCTGCGGCGACGACGAACGTCAGCAGCAGGCCGCGGAGCGTCACCGGCGACCGGCCCGACCCGACCGGCAGCCGACCGCGGAGCGACGGCACGCCGAACCGCGAGGAGCCGTCGGCACCGGCGTCGGGGCCGGCGTCGCCGGTCGCGTCCGCACCGCCGTCCGCGTCGTCGACGCGGTCCGCGTCGGCGTCCGCGTCCGGCTCCGCGCCGGCGACGTCGCGCTCGGCGAGCTCCTGCAGTTCGTCGACGCTCCGTGTCATGGCCGACGGTGCGGCGGCGACGCCAATGGGTCTTTCCCCGGCAGCGACGCCCGAGCGTGCTCGGACAAAGGCAGTTTCAAGTCCGGCGGCGCCGCTACCGTGAGGTAATGACACCGAGCCCCGGCGACCGCGTCCGCGTGGAGCGGAGCGGCGTCACGGACGAGGGCGTGCTGATGCCCTCGTCGGACGAAGCGCACCTGGTCGTGAAACTCGAAGGCGGCTACAACGTCGGCGTCGACCGCGAGGAGGCGACCGTCGAGGTGCTGGAGCGCGGCGCCCACGACGTCGACGAGGCGGGCGAGGAGGGCGGCGACGGCTCAGAAATCGAGTTCGACGAGGACCTGCCGACGGTGGCGCTCATCTCGACGGGCGGCACCATCGCGTCGACCGTCGACTACCGGACCGGCGCGGTGACGGCGCAGTTCGACGCCGAGGACGTGCTGCGGGCGGTGCCGGACCTCGCCGGCCGCGCGAACTACCGCGGTCGCGTCGTCGCGAACATGCTCTCGGAGAACATGGAGCCGTCGGTGTGGGTCGACCTCGCGGCGGCCGTCGCCGACGAGATCGAACGCGGCGCCGACGGCGTCGTCGTGATGCACGGCACCGACACGATGCAGTTCTCCGCGTCGGCGCTGTCGTTCATGCTGGACACGCCGGTTCCGGTCGTGTTCACCGGGAGCCAGCGCTCCGCCGACCGGCCGTCGTCGGACAACGTCATGAACGCGGTGTGCGCCGTCGAAGCCGCGAAGGCCGACTGCGCGGAGGTCATGGTCTGCATGCACGGGTCGCCGTCGGACGACTACTGCGCGCTCCACCGCGGGACGCGCGTCCGGAAGAACCACACGTCGCGCCGCGACGCCTTCGAGACCGTCGGCGCCGAGCCGCTCGGCCGCGTCGACTACGGCGTCGACGACACCGCGGTGTCGTTCGCGGACAAGCCCCGCCGGAGCCGCGGCGACGCCGACCTCGCCGTGGCCGCCGACCTGAACGAGGACGTGGAGCTGGTGAAGTTTACGCCCGGCATGGACCCGGCGGCGTGGGGCTACCTCGACGGCGCCGACGGCGTCGTCATCGAAGGGACGGGGCTCGGCCACGTCCACACCGACCTGATTCCGCGCGTCGAGTCGCTCGTCGACGCCGGCACCACGGTGGCGATGACGAGCCAGTGCATCGAGGGTCGCGTCTGCGACCGCGTCTACGACACCGGCCGCGACCTGCTCGACGCCGGCGTCGTCGAGGCCGGCGACACGCTCCCCGGGACGGCGAAGGTGAAGCTGATGTGGGCGCTGGCGAACGCCGACGACCCGGCGGACGCGATGGGGCGCGACCTCGCCGGCGAACTCACCGAGGAGTCGCGTCCGTGGACATGACGGGCGGCGACCGGCTGCGGGCCGACGGGGGCGCCGACCTGACGGTTCGGCAGGCGCGCGCCGCCGACGCCGACGCGGTCGCGGCGTTCACGCGGGACACGTGGAGCGAGCAGGGCGCCAGCGACTACCTTCCGGACGTGTTCCCGCACTGGGTGGAGTCGGACGGCCCGGACCAGCGGACGTTCGTCGTCGACGTGGACGACGGCGCGGACGTCGCGGGCGTCCTGCAGGGCGTCATGCTGAGCGACACGGAGGCGTGGGCGCAGGGGATGCGCGTCAACCCCGACTACCGCGGCCGCGGCCTCGGCACGAAACTCACCCGCGCCGTCTTCCAGTGGGCCCGCGACCGCGGCGCCGTCGTCTGCCGGAACATGGTGTTCTCGTGGAACGTCGCCGGCCTCGGCACCAGCCGCGCCGGCGGCTTCCGCCCCGGCGTCGAGTTCCGGTGGGCGACCCCGGAGCCGGACGGCGACGCGGAGCCGACGCTCACCGTCGAGGGCGACGCCGCCGCGGCGGACGCCGCGTGGGCGTTCTGGCAGCGAAGCGACGCCCGCACCGAACTCGACGGCCTCGTCATGGACGACGAGGAGACGTGGGCGTGCTCGGAGCTGCGCCGCGAACAGCTCCGCGAAGCGGCCGCCGCCGACCGGCTGTTCACGGTCGTCGACGGCGGCACCCGCGGCTTCACGTACCGCAGCTACACCACCGAGCGCGACGCGGACGACGGCGGCACGGAGACCCTCGGCGTCTACGGCGTCGCCGTCTGGGACGACGTGGAGACCGCGCGGGCGCTGTACCGCGCCGTCGCCCGCGACGCCGCCGCCGAAGGCATCGACAGCGTCCGGGTGCTCATCCCGGAGTCCGTCCGCTGGGTGTCCGACACCGCCGCCACCCGCACCGGCGTCTCCGACGAACCCGACTTCCTGCTCACCGCCGACCTCACCGACGACGCCCTCTTCTGACCACGGCGACGACCCCCGTCCTTCCGCCGCCGCCGACCGCCTGTCCGTCCACCAGCGACGACCGCCCGTCCAGCGTTCGGGCGGGACTGAAAGGGGCCGAGCGGTCGCGCGGCGAGACCCCGCAAGCACCGCAGCCGCCGAGCGAAGCGAGGCGGCGAGGCGCGCAGCGCGGGGCGCAGCCCGCGAGCGCGAGGGGGCTTTCGCGGTCGTCGCCGCGGTCGTTCCCGTTGCCGTCGGAGCAGTCGTCGGAGTAGTCATCAGGGTGGTCGTTCCAGCAGCCATCGCAGTTCCGCACTCCCGACGCAATCCCAGTCGCGGCTTCCAGGTCTCGGAACGCCGCATCGTTCACCGGTTCGGCGGCGGGCCGCGAGGCGCCCGGTTTTTACGGTGGTTCGCCGTAGCGGTGGACGTGACCCGTTTCGACGCCGACACGCCGGCGGACCGCCGAAAGCTGTTCGCGGACGCCGTCACCGCCCACCGGAACCGCGGCAGCCAGTTCCTCACCGTGGAGGCCGAGCCGCCGCGGGAGACGCTCGAATTCGGCGAGTCGACCGAGGACGCAGCGGACGCCGAGAACGCCGACGGCGACGCCGACGAGGACGCGGACGAGGAGCCGGCGGTGCCGCCGTGGGTGCAGTTCGCGGAGAAGACGTTCAACCTCGACTGCACCGACGAGGAGCTCGACCGGCTGCACGCGCTGCTCGACGACTACCCGGAGTTCCGCGTCGACGCCCGGGAGTCGCCGGAGGAGGCGGAGGGGACGAACGTCCGGATTTCGGCGCGGTCGGACGCGAACCGGCTCGCCGACTTCCTCGACCACGTGTTCACCGACGTGTACGACCGCGACGAGGACTACCGGGCGTGGGTGACGCAGATTTAGGCGGCCGCGGCGCCGCGAGTCGGCGTCCGGAACCGAAACGGGAAACGGAGCCGGAACCGGTCTCGGCTCGGCCGTTTCAGTCGCGGCCGACGAGGACGTACAGCGCGATGGCGGCGGCGACGCCGACGAGCCACGCGAACAGGCCGCCGGCCAGCGTCACGATCGCCCAGAGCGTCGCGTCGTCGTTGCCGCGGGCCTGCGCGTCCTGATACACCCAGTAGGCGGCGCCGACCGGGATGAGCACGCTGAAAATCGCGAACATCAGGAAGATGAGGATGAGCTCTGGGCCGCCGGGGATACCGCCGAACAGTGGGAGGGCTGGAATCACGAGCGGTCGGTCTCGTCCCGCCGACGTGTGCTTTTCGGTGCCGTGCTCGTGCCGGGGACCGGTCCATTCTCTCGGTTGTCTCCTTCCCTCTCGGTTCGCCACTCCCGATTCGCCGAGTCGGCGTCGCCGTTGCCGTCGCTGCCCCTGTCGCCGTCGCCGTCGTCGACTCCGGGGCCCGTCCGCAGCGTTCGGCTCGGAATCGCGCCGCTTTCAGCACGCCTTTATTCGTGGCTGCGGACGCTCCGCGTATGGCCGACTACCGAATTCTGCTGCTCGGGCCGCCGGGCGCCGGGAAGGGGACGCAGAGCAAGCGACTCGCCGACGAGTACGACCTCGACCACATCACGACCGGCGACGCGCTCCGCGCGAACAAGGAGATGGAGACGGAGTACGGGACGCCCGCCGAGTACATGGACGCCGGCGAACTCGTCCCGGACCCGGTCGTCAACGAAATCGTCGTCGCGGCGCTCGAAGACGCCGACGGCTTCGTGCTCGACGGCTACCCGCGCAACCTCGACCAGGCCGAGTTCCTCTCGGAGGAGACCGACCTGGACTACGTCATCTTCCTGGACGTCCCGGAGGACGAACTGGTCGACCGGCTCACCGGCCGCCGCGTCTGCCCGGAGTGCGGCGCGAACTACCACGTCGAGTTCGACCAGCCGGAGGAGGAGGGCGTCTGCGACGAGTGCGGCGCCGACCTCGTTCAGCGCGACGACGACACCGAAGAGACCGTCCGCGAACGCCTCCGCGTCTACCGGGAGAACACCGAGCCGGTCGTCGAGCACTACCGCGACGAGGGCGCGCTCGTCGAGGTGTCCGGCGAGGGCACCCCGGACGACGTCTTCGACCGGATTCAGGACGTCGTCGAGAACTGACGCGGCGGTTCCGAGAGTCGAGCGTCCTCGACTGGCTGTGGGTCGGCGCTGCGACCGGCCGCGGCTCGGCGCCGGGCCGATTGCTAAACCTTCTTACGGGCCGACCGCCTAGCCCGCCGTAATGGCACGTATCGAAGCGCGCGTCCGGGATCTCGCGTCGGAGCCCGAGATGCGCGACGCGATCGAGACCGTCCTGGAGCGCGCCGAGGACGGCGAAGTCAAGTGGACGGACGTCCGCGAGGACGTCTCCAGCGGCGCGTGGGGCCGGCTCATCGAGCGCGGCATCCTCGAGGACGGCGAGGCCGGCTTCCGGCTCGCCGACCGGGACGCCATCGAGTCCGGGCTGGAGTCGCCGGACGACGACCTCGGCGGCAGCAACGTCGAAATCCCGGACAAGGAGGGCGCGTCGTGGAGCATCTACGACAAGGCCGCCGCGGCCGTGACGGTGCTGTTCTTCATCGGCTACACCGTCTCCGAGGTCCGGAACGTCATCGGCTCCGCGATGGACGTCGTTCTCGGGCCGCTCCAGGAGGCGCTGCCGTTCTACGCGGTCATCATGGTCATCGCGACCATCACGGGGCTGTACTCGACGCTGCTCCGCGGGAACCTCATGGACATGGAGCGGATGGGCGCCTACCAGGAGCGCATGCAGGACATCCAGGAGCGCCGGAAAGCCGCGAAGGAGCGCGGCGACGACGACGCGCTCGACCGCATCCAGGAGGAGCAGATGGAGGCGATGGGCGACCAGCTCGGCATGTTCAAAGAGCAGTTCCGGCCGATGGTGTGGATCATGGTCATCACCATCCCGGCGTTCCTCTGGATGTACTGGAAGATCGGGCTGCGCGGCGGCGAGGCGCACGGCGAGTTCTCGCAGGTGGTGCTGCCGCTCGCCGGCACCGTCAGCTGGACCGACGGCGTGTTCATCATGCCGGCGTGGATCATCTGGTACTTCCTCTGCTCGATGGCGTTCAACCAGATCATCCAGAAGGCGCTCGACATCCAGATGTCGCCGTCGACGTCGTAACCGCGGACGCGACGACGACGTATCCGCGGACTCGATTCTCGGGCGGTCCGCCCTCCGGCCGGGTTCGGCGCGCGCACGTCGCCCCCTGTTTTATGCGGAGCCGGCGCCTACGACGGTTCCATGCGAGAGCCTCGCGTCCCCGAGTCGCTCGCCGGCACCGACGTCGTCGTGGTCGGCGGCGGCTTCGGCGGGCTCGCGACGAGCTGTTACCTGGCAGATGCCGGCGCCGACGTCACCGTGCTGGAGAAGAACGAGCAGATCGGCGGCCGCGCGTCAGTGCTGGAGGCCGACGGCTTCCGGTTCGACATGGGGCCGTCGTGGTACCTGATGCCGGACGTCTTCGAGACGTTCTTCGGGCACTTCGACCGCGCCGTCGACGACTACTACGCGCTGGAGCAGCTCGACCCGCACTACCGCGTCTTCTTCAAGGACGGCGACAGCGTCGAACTCGGCCCGGACCTGGCGGCGAACAAGGCGACGTTCGAGGGGTACGAGCCGGGCGCCGGCGCCGCGCTGGAGGAGTACCTCGCGAAGTCCCGGGAGAACTACGAGGTCGGGATGCGCCACTTCGTCTACGAGCGCCGCGACCGCTTCCGCGACTTCGTCGACCCGGCGGTGCTGCGGCACGCCCGCGGCCTGTCGCTGCTCGGGACGATGCAAGAGCACGTCGAGGAGTACTTCGACCACCCGAAGCTCCAGCAGCTGATGCAGTACACGCTGGTGTTCCTCGGCGGGTCGCCGCACAACACGCCGGCGCTGTACAACCTGATGAGCCACGTCGACTTCAACCTCGGCGTCCACTACCCGGAGGGCGGCATCGGCTCCGTCGTCGACGGCATCGCCGAACTCGGCCGCGAACTCGGCGTCGAGTTCGTCACCGACGCCGCCGTCACGGGCATCGAGGGGCGGCGCGGCGGCTTCGCGGTCGACGTCGCCGGCGGCGACCGCTACCTCGCCGACCGCGTCGTCAGCGACGCCGACTACGCCTACACGGAGCAGGAGCTGCTGCCGCCCGAAAAGCGGCAGTACGACGCGGACTACTGGGAGAGCCGGACGTACGCGCCGTCGGCGTTCCTGCTGTACCTCGGCGTCGAGGGCGACCTCTCGGAGCTCGCTCACCACACGCTGGTGCTGCCGACCGACTGGGACGACCACTTCGCCGAAATCTTCGACGACCCGGCGTGGCCCGACGACCCGGCGTACTACGTCTGCGCGCCGTCGAAAACGGACGACAGCGTCGCGCCCGACGGCCACAGCGCGCTGTTCGTGCTCGTCCCCATCGCCGCGGGGCTGGACGACACGCCCGAGCGCCGCGACGCCTACCGCGACCAGGTGCTCGACGACGTCGCCGCCAACACCGGCGTCGACCTCCGCGACCGCATCGTGTTCGAAGAGCGGTTCGCGGTCGACGACTTCGCCGACCGGTACAACGCGACGCGCGGGTCGGCGCTCGGACTGGCGCACACGCTCCGGCAGACCGCGCCGCTCCGGCCGAGCCACCGGTCGTCCGCGGTCGACGGGCTCTACTTCACCGGGTCGTACACGTCGCCCGGAATCGGCGTCCCGATGTGTCTCATCAGCGGCCTGCTCACAGCCGAACTGCTCGCCGAGGACTGACGACTCCCTGACTGACCAGCCCATGTCTCGACTCACCGCCGCCGACGTCGCCGGCCGACTCGGCTACCTGCTTCGGCTGTCGCGGCCGCGGTTCTGGCTGTACCTCGCCGGCCCGGTGCTCGTCGGCGTCGCCTACGGCGCCCCGACGGTCCCGGCGCTCGTCGGCGCGCTGCCGGCCGCGCTGTTCGCCTACTTCCTGCTGCCGGCGAACCTGCTGCTGTACGGCGTCAACGACGTGTTCGACCGCGACGTCGACGCCGCGAACCCGGAGAAGAAAGGCGAGGACGCCCCGGAGGTGCGGTACGACGGCGGCGCGCTGGTACCGGCCGTCGTCGTCGCCGCGGCGGCGCTGTCGGCGCCGCTGCTCGTCGCGTCGCCGCCGGCGGCCCGGCCGTACCTCGTCGGCTTCCTCGCGCTCGGCGTCGCGTACTCGGCGCCGCCGCTGCGGCTGAAGACGTCGCCGCCGCTCGACTCCGTCTCGAACGGCCTGTACGTGCTGCCCGGCGCGGCCGCCTACGCCGCCGTCGCCGGTCACCATCCGCCGCTGGCAGCGCTCGCCGGCGGCTGGCTGTGGGCGATGGGGATGCACACGTTCTCGGCGGCGCCCGACATCGAACCGGACCGCGCGGCCGGCATCCGGACGACCGCGACCGTGCTCGGCGAGGCGTGGACGCTGCGGTACTGCGCGGCGTGCTGGCTGCTCGCGGCCGCCGCGTTCGCCGCGGTCCACCCGCTGCTCGCCGCGCCGCTCGCCCTCTACCCGCTGCTCGTCGCCGCGATTCGGCTCGGCGGCGTCGCCGTCGACCGGGCGTACTGGTGGTTCCCCGCGGTCAACACCGCCGTCGGCGCCGCGCTCACCGTCGGCGGACTCGCCCGGCTCGTCCCGCCGGAGGCGGTGCTGCCGTGACCGACGCCGCGTCCCGACTCGGCCGGCTGCGCGGACTCGCGGACCGGCTCCCCGAGTCGCGGCGCGACGCGGAGGCGGCGCTCGACGACCTGGTGCGCGACAACCGGTTCACTATCGCCGTCGTGTTCCCGCTGGTCGGCGCCGCAATGCTGCTCGCGTCCGCGACCGTGCCGGCGGTGCCGGACTGGCTCGCGTTCAACGGCTGGCTCGTCCTGTTCGGCACCGCCGTGATGCGGCTCCCGCTCGTCGCCGGCGTCGCGCCGCTGACGGACCGCCGGGCCGCCGCCGGCGTCGCGCTGCTGTCGCTGTACGCGTACGGAATCGAGTACGTCGGCGTCCACACCGGCTGGCCGTACGGCGAGTTCGTCTACGGCGTCGCGCTCGGCCCGACCGTCGCCGGCGTCCCGCTCGGCCTCCCGGTGTTCTTCGTGCCACTCGTCGTCAACGCCTACCTGCTGTGCCTGCTGCTGCTCGGCGGGCGCGCCGCCCACGGCCCGACGCGGCTCGCCGCCGTCGTCGGCCTCGTCGTCCTGCTCGACGTCGTGCTCGACCCGGCGGCCGTCGCGCTCGAATTCTGGACGTACCCCGGGGTCGGAGCCGACGCCGCGGTGACGGAAGCAGCGGCCGGCGCAGGAGCGGCGGGCGCAGCGGGGCTCGTCGACCGGGTGTTCGGCGGCGCGCTCGGCGCGTTCAGCGGCGGCGGCTTCTACGGCGTCCCGGCGTCCAACTTCGCCGGCTGGGTGCTGTCCGCGACCGTCTCCGTCGGCATCCTCGACCGGTCGTTCGACCGCGCCGCGCTGACCGCGCGGCTCGCCGACTGCGAGTTCATGCTCGACGACATGGTGAGCTTCGTGCTGCTGTGGGGCGCCGTCAACGCCGTCTTCGCCAACTGGGTCGCCGTCGCGGTCGCGGCCGGCATCGGCGCCGGCCTCGTCGCCGCCGACCGGTTCGACGCCGCGCTGTTCACACAGCCGTTCCGCCGCGGGTAAGGGAAGTCGCGCGCCGCGTCGACCGCTCCGACGCCGACCGCTCCGTCACCGCGGACCGCTCCGACGCCGCGGATGCCGCCTCGGTCGCCGACGGTCGCGGTCAGCGCGCCGGCGACGTGTCGCTGTGCCGGGTGTCGGCGTGCGCGTGGTCGCCGTACGGCACGCAGCTCACCGACCGGAACACGGCCTCCGGGTCTTTCGTCCGAATCCACGCCCACCACGTCCGGGCGAGCAGCACCGTCTTCCGCACCGCGCCGAGCTGCGGCGTCGCCGTGAGCGTGTCGTAGCCGCGGCGCCGAACGAGCCGGTGGTGTTCGGCGTACAGGACGGCCGAGAGCAGCACCGCGAACCGGCAGTCGGCCGGCAGGTACTGGATGCCGGCGACGCCCTCCTTGTACAGCTCCTCGGCGCGCTGCGTCTCGTGACGAATCGCCGCGGCGACGTCGTCGTCGAACTCGAACCGACGCAGCTGGTCTGCGGTGACGCCGTAGCGGTCGAGCGTCTCTTCGGGCAGGTAGACGCGGTCGCGCTCGACGATGTCCTCGCGGACGTCGCGGACGAAGTTGGTGAGCTGGAACGCCTCGCCGAGCGCCGTCGCGTGCGTCCGCGCCTGCTCGGGCAGCTCCGGGTCCATCACGGCCGTCATCATCCGGCCGACCGCGGCGGCGGAGCCGTCCATGTACGCCTCCAGTTCGTCGTACGTCTCGTAGCGATCCGTCTCGATGTCCGACAGCATCGCGTCCACGAAGACGTCGACGTCCTCGTCGGCGATGCCGTACTCCTCGCGGACCGCCGAGAACGCCGACACCACCGGGTCGACGTCGGCGCTGGTGGCGCCGGCGGCAGCGTCGACGCCGGCGACGTCGCCGTCGTCGTCGTCGGCAGCGGCGCTCGGGTCCTCCGGTGGCCCCGACGAATCGGCCGAATCTGCTGCGTCAGCCAGGTCCGCGGCGTCCGTCTCGGCCGATTCGTCGGCGTCGGTCCGGCCGAGCGCCACGTCGCGGAGGCGTTCGAGTCGGGCGCGCTGTTCGGCCGGCGGCGCCGGGTCGGGGTCGTCGACGACCTCGTCGGCGACCCGGAAGAACGCGTACAGGACGTACGTCGGGTGCCGGATTCGTTCGGGGAGGAGCCGGGTGGCGAAGTGGAAGGTTCTCCCGGTGCGCTGCTGGATTCGTTTGCTGCGGGCGAGCTGTTCGTCGGCTACCATGACCACGTCGAGGCGACCTCGAATCGGGCGGTCCGGTTCCCTCCACGCATTTGAGTAGAACCTGAGACGGCGTCCAGAACCATAACAGTTGGTGACGGCTCCGCGGCGCGCGCACCACCGCGGCTCGCCTCGGCAGAACGGGCCGGCGGGTTAGTAGAACGTGTCGGCGCAGTCGAACACGACTCCGTGCTCCGGGCAGACGTACTTGCAGTGCCGGTGATTCATCGACGCACCGCAGTACGGGCACGGCCGCGTCCGCTTCACCGTCTCGGCCGCCTCGGCGTCGCCGCCGGCGTCGGCACCGTCGGCGTCGCTGGCGTCGTCGACGCCGCGGTCAGCGTCACCGGCGTCCCCGCTGCGCTCCCGGTCGCTCATACCGGCGTTCGCGTCGCCGCCGCCAAAGCAGTTCGGGTCCGCCCGGACCGGCCGTCTCGGCGTCGACCCGGGATTCCACAAGCGACTTAGCGCCCGGTCGCCGACTCGGTGACATGATCGCTATCGTCGGTGGCGGCATCGCGGGGCTGTCCGCCGCCTACCGGCTCCGCCAGCGCGGCCACGACGTCCGCGTGTTCGAGGCCGGCGGCGACGACGCCCTCGGCGGCCTCGCGCGCACCTACGACACCGCCGGCGACGACGTCGAACAGTTCTACCACCACCTCTCGAAGTCCGAACAGACCATCGTCGACCTCGCCGAGGAACTCGGCGTCGGCGACGCCGTCGAGTGGCGCGTCGGCAAGAACGCCTACTACGTCGACGGTACCGTCTACCCGATGGACACGCCGTGGGAGATTCTGGCGTTCCCGCACTGGAGCCTCTACGACAAGTTCCGGCTCGCGATGCTGACGCTCGACGTCGACGTCCGCGGCGGCGTCCCGTCGTTCGACACCTACGAGCGGCTCGAGGACTTCGAACACCAGTCCGCCGTCGAGTTCGCGAAAGCGCACACCACCGAGAACGTCTACGACACCTTCTTCGACCCGCTGCTCGACGCGAAGTTCGGCGACCGGAAGCACGACGTGTCGGCGGCGTGGCTGCTCGGCCGCATCAAGTTCCGCGGCGAACGCGACCTGCTCCGCGGCGAAATCCTCGGCTACTTCGACGGCAGTTTCAGCGTCCTCGTGGACGCGCTCGTCGACGCCGTCGGCCGCGACAACGTCGAGACGAACGCCCCCGTCACCGACGTCGGCGTCGAGGACGGCGCCGTCGCGTCCGTCACGGTCGACGGCGACGACGGCCCGCGGACCGAACCGGTCGACGACGTCGTCGTCACGACGATGCCGAACGTCCTGGAGGACCTCACCGGCTACCCCTGCGACATCGACTTCCAGGCCGCCGTCTGCGCCGTCGTCACGCTGGACGACCAGCTCACCGACACGTACTGGCTGAACGTCGCCGACGACGCCCCGTTCGGCGCGCTCATCGAACACACGAACTTCGTGCCGCCGGAGCGCTACGGCGGCGACCACCTGCTGTACCTCGCGAGCTACGTCCAGAGCGACGACGAGTGGCTGTGGGCCGCTGACGACGACGAAATCCGGACCCGGTGGCTCGCCGGCGTCGAGGACCTGTTCCCGTCGTTCGACCGGGGCGACGTCACCGACTTCCGGCTGGCGCGCGCCCCGCGCGCCGCCCCGATTTACGAGCAGGGCTACCTCGACATGGTGGTGCCGTACGACCTCGGCGACGACGTCGCCGACGGCCTCTACTACGCCGGCATGGCGTCGGAGGCGCAGTACCCCGAACGCAGCCTCAACGGCGGCGTCCTCGCCGGCTACGAGTGCGCCGACCGCATCGCCGAGCGCCGCGAGTGACGGCTCGGCTCCGCCGGAGCCGGCCGCGCTGACGGACGCGAAACGCCCGGAAACAAGCCGCGGCTCCACTTCCGCCCGGCGCCGACCCGTGACACCGAGCGGTAGCGACCCGGAGCCGGCGGTTCGCCGCCGAAGCCGCGGTTTCACTTCCGCTCCGTGCGTGGCTCGCGGTTAAGCGCGTCCCGGCGGAAGCGTGTCGCATGCACGGCCCAGAGCCGATTCGGGACGACGGCGCCGACGGGGCACAGCTCGACCAGCCGACGCTCGACGACGGCGTGACGCTGCTCCGGCCGCCCGACGCGCGGTCGACCGCGCTGCACCGCCTCGTCGTCGACGCGCTCGCGGACGCCGACCGGGCGGGCGGCCCGGCGTACTGGGTCGACGCCCGCAACGCCGCCGTCTCGCACGCGCTGTACCGGCTGGCGCCCGCCGACCGGGCGCTCCGCGGGCTGCAGGTCGCGCGGGCGTTCACGGCGTACCAGCACCTCGAACTGGTCCGGACGCTCGCGCGGCGCGCCCGGCCCGGCACGCGGCTCGTCGTCGCGCCGAACGTCGCGTCGCTGTACCGCGACGGCGACGTCCCGGACGGCGAAGCCGACCGGCTGCTCCGCGCCGCGCTCGCGACGCTGTCCGAACTCGGGGACGCGCTGGACTGCCCGGTGGTGGTCTCCGCCACCGGCGACGACGACCACGCCGACCGCGTCGCCGACGCCGCCGACCGCGTCGTCGACTGCGAGCGGACCGCCCTCGGCCTGACGTACGACGCGCCCGGGTTCGACGTCGACGGCTACCACCGCGGCGACCACTGGCAGACCACCATCCCGTACTGGGTCGACCTGTGCGGTCGGCTTGAGCCGGTCGATCCGCGGTTCACCGCGGAGGTGCCGGCGTGACCCGCGTGACACGCGTCGCTCCCGCTCACCAACTCGCTGTCGACGTCGTCGGCGTCGTCGCTGTCCTCGTCGGCGTCGTCGCCGCAGCCGGAGGTGGGCGCTGATGGGACGGACGAACCCGACGTACCGGCGGTTCCTCGAATCGTACGAGCAGGACTGGTCGACGTTCCGGCGGGCGCTGCGCGCACAGCACCGCGACGACTTCGACCGGCTGTTCGAGCGCGCGGCCGAGCACGCCGCGGCCGCCGGGATGCAGAACCCGACGGACCCGACTGAGGCGCTGCTCGTGTCGCTGCTCGTCGCGCACGAAACCGAGATTCGGCGGCTCCGCGCGCGGCTGGACAGCGTCGAGGGCGGCGACGCGGCGGCCGGTGCGGCGGCCGACGCGACTGACGCGGCGGCTGACGCGACGGCCGACCGGCCCGCGGACGAATGACCGTCTCGCTGGAGTTCGTCGACGGCGACGTCGTCGAGTGGCGCCGCGGCGACGCGGGCGTCGAGCGGCGGCGCGTCACGGACTACGAACCGGCGCTGTTCGTCGACGGCCCCGACGACACACTCGACCGGCTCGCGGACTGGCTCGCCGGCGACGACCGCGTCACGGAGACCGGGTTCGCGGAGCGGTTCCCGTCGCTGCACGACCGCGAGCCGAGCCGGATGCTCCGCGTCGCGGCCGCGGACGCGCGGGCGGTCCGGCCGGTCGCGCGCCGCGTCCGCCGGGAGTTCGAGACGGCGACTGCGGCCCCCGGGACGCTCCGGCTGTTCGACGTCGACCTCGACCCGGGGTTCCGGTACTGCCTCGACACCGGCACCGACCCGGCGCCGACGCGCGACCCCCGGACGCTCCGCGTCGACCTGCCGACCGACGCGCTCGCCGGCGGCGACGTCTCCGCGCTCCGCGTCGACGGCGACGACGCGGGCGACACCGAAGCCGAGGCGGTCGAGACGCTCGCCGCGCGGCTCGCCGCGGTCGACCCGGACGCGCTGGTGGTGTCGAGCGCGGACGTCGTCCCGACGGTTTCGGCGCGCGCGGACGCCGTCGACGTCCCGTTCCGGTGGGGCCGGGAAACCCCGGCGGACCGCGGCTGGCGGCGGCTCGCCGGCGAGAACACGTACCACAGCTACGGCCGCGTCGGGCACTCGCCGGCGCGGTACGCCGTCCCCGGCCGAGCGGTTCTCGACCGCTCGAACAGCTTCCTGTGGGGGAAAGCCGGGCTGGACGGCCTGCTGTACCTCGTGGCGCGCTCCGGGCGGCCGCTGCAGGAGGCGGGCCGCGCCAGCATCGGCGGCATCCTGACGTCGATGCAGATTCGGCACGCCCGCGCCCGCGACGTGCCGGCGCCGTGGCGGCCGTGGGAGGCCGAGCAGTTCAAGCCGCTGTCGACGCTGCACGACGCCGACCGCGGCGGCGCCACGCTCGCGCCGACCGTCGGCTACCACGAGGACGTCGTCGAACTCGACTTCGCGTCGCTGTACCCCGAACTCATCCGGCAGCACAACCTCAGCGCCGAGACCGTCCGCTGCGGCTGCTGTGACGGCGACGACGTCCCCGGGCTCGGCTACAGCGTCTGCGACCGCGAAGGGTTCCTGCCGGGCGTCCTCGCCCGCCTGCTCGACGACCGGGCGCGCTGCAAGCGCCGGGCCGCCGACGGCGACGACGCCGCCGGCCGCGTCGCCGACGCCATCAAGTGGGTGCTGGTGTCCTGCTTCGGCTACCAGGGCTACCGGAACGCGAAGTTCGGCGTCATCGAGTGCCACGAAGCCATCAACGCGTTCGCCCGCGAGGCGCTGCTCGACGCCAAGGACGCCTTCGAACGCGGCGGCTGGTCCGTGCTGCACGCCATCGTCGACAGCGTCTGGATTCGGGCCGACGGCGACGACCCCGCCGACCCCGCGTCGCTCGCGGCGGCCGCGACGGACGCCGCGTCGGTGCCGCTGGAGCACGAAGCCGACTACGACTGGGTGTGTTTCGTGCCGAAGCGCGGCTCGCAGACCGGCGCGCTCACACGCTACTTCGGTCGGCGCAGCGACGGCGGCTTCCGCGTCCGCGGCATCGAGTGCCGGCAGCGCAGCACGCCCGCGTTCGTCGCGGACGCCCAGCGCGACCTCCTCCGGGCGTTCGACGCCGACCGGACGCCGGAGGCGGTCTGCGACCGGCTCGCCGGGCAGCTCCGCCGGCTCCGCCGCGGCGACGTCGACCCGTCGCGGCTCGTCGTCGACGCCCGCGCGTCGAAGTCCGTCGACGAGTACGACCGCGAGACGCTCACCGCGGCGGCGCTGGAGCGGTACGCCGACGCCGGCGTCGACCGCGCCGCCGGCCAGTCGGTCGCGTACGTCGTCACCGACGACGACGCCCGCGGCCGCGGCCGCGTCCGACTCCCGTTCGAGGACCCGGACCGCTACGACGCCGACTACTACCGCCGCCGACTGCTCCGCGCCGCCGAGAGCGTCGTCTCGCCGGTCGGCTGGGACCGCGACCGCATCGAACGGTTCCTCGCCGGCAGCCGCGACGCGACGCTGTCGGCGTTCTGAACGCGGCGACCGGGAGAACCGAGAGAATCTGCGGCGGCGTCAGTCGGCGTTCGCTTCGTCCTCGTCGACGCCGGGGGCGTCCGTCACGGAGACGTCGTCCGGCTCCTCGGCGCCGCCGGTCGTCAGTTCGCCGTCGCCGTCGACGACGTAGGCGTCGTCCGCGAAGCCGGCGACGGCGTTCTCGAACTCCCCTTCGGCCATCGCGTCAGGCGTCGCCGGCGCGTCAGCGACGCCGCCGTCGGGGGCGAACTCGCCGAGCGGGTCGTCGATGGTGACGCCGTGGTCGGCGAAGAACTCCTCGTAGCGCCGGTAGTGCGCCTCCAGTTCGTCGGCCGGGAACTCCATCATCTCCGCCCAGCCGTGGTTGAAGAAGTCGAAGTTCGCCTGGATGTGCGTGATTTCGCGCGCCTCCGCCTCCGGGTAGCCCCCGTCGAGCGCCGCGAGGTAGGCGTCCATGGTGGCGTCGAAGAAGTCGTCGAGGTGGTCGCGCCGCTCCTCGCGGTGCGCCTCGTCGGCGCGGCCGAGGAAGACGTCGGTGTGCAGCCCGACGAGTCGGTCGTGGACGACGTTGCCGACGACCGGCGTCGTCAGTGCCTGCTTCGCGGCCCAGTGACGGACGTTCTGCCGGAGCTTCATCGACGGAAACGTGTCGTTCCAGCGGCTTAAGCGGTGGCCATGCGGCGGCGACGTGGCGGCGACGAGGACAGCGACGCGCCGATCCGAGCGCGCCGGACGCCGGGCGTGTGACCGGGTGACGTGGCTCCTGCGTCGATAGCAACCCACATTAACCCCGAATCCTAACCGGTCGGGTATGAGCCAGTCGTTCGTCATCATCGGCGACGGAATCGCGGGGAGCTCCGCCGCCGAAACCCTCCGCGAGGAGGAACCGGACGCCGACATCACGGTCATCACGGACGAGGGCGAAGCCCTCTACAACCGCATCCTCATCAAGGAGTACGCGAAGGGGAAGCTCCCCGAAGCGCCCATCTCCATCCACCAGGAGGGCTGGTACGAGGAGCGCGACATCGACCTCGAACTGAACACGCTCGTCGTCGACATCCGGACGGACGACCACGAAGTCGAGACCCACGAGGGCGACGTCTACGGCTACGACAAGCTCCTGCTTGCCATCGGCGGCACCCCGCAGCAGCTCCCCGTCGACGGCTCCGACGCCGACGGCGTCCACCACTTCTGGACGTTCCAGGACGCCCGCCGCATCAAGGAGTCCGCCGACGACGCGGACGACGCGGTCATCGTCGGCGCCGGCCTGCTCGGCATCGACTTCGCCGCCATCTGCGGCGCGCAGGGCGTCTCCGGGAAGTACCTGATGCGCGGCAACAGCTGGTGGCGCTACGCGCTCTCGGAGGAGGGCGCCGAACTGATGCACGAGGCGATGCGCGAACGCGGCGTCGAGCCGGTGTTCGACTCCGGCGTCGACCACTTCGAAGTCGACGACGACGGCCACGTCGAAGCCGCCGTCGACCCGAACGGCGACCGCTACGAGGCCGACTTCGCCGGCGTCGCCATCGGCCTGAACCTCAACACGGAACTCGTCGAAGGAACCGACATCGAGACGGACGACGGCATCGTCGTCGACGAGTACATGCGGACGAACGACGAGGACGTGTTCGCCGCCGGCGACATCACCCGGTTTTACGACGTCATCCTCGGCGAACAGGCGCAGAACGGCGCGTGGGGCAGCGCGAAAGAGCAGGGCACCATCGCCGCCAAGAACATGCTCGACTACGGCTCCGAGCAGTTCGAGTGGGTGTCGTCGTACTCCATCACGCACTTCGACTTCCCGTTCCTGTCGTTCGGCCACCCGACGCTCGGCGACGACGAGGTCATGAAGAAGTTCGGCGACGACGAGTGGCGCCGCCTCGCGCTCAAGGACGGCAAAATCGTCGGCGGCGTCCTCATCGGGAACCTCGCGCCGCAGTCCGCGTACAAGTCGCTGATGCGCGAGCAGGTGGACGTCTCCGGGCAGAAGGACGTCCTGATGAAAGAGGGGTTCTCCGTCGACGACCTCGAAACCGAGGCCGCCGCGGAGTAACGCCGCACGTCGACGTTCGAACCCGAACCGTTCCGACCGCCGAACCCGAATCGCCTCGACCACCGAACCCGAACCGCTTTCTCGCCGTTTCTCGAATTTCGCTGAAGAGTACGGCCGTTTCACCGCGTCATCCCCTCGCCGCCGACCGGTTCACTGCGCGTCGTCAGAGCCGCACGCCGCCGAACTGCTCTGCCATTTGACTGTTCCCCACACTGCACCAACATTTAAGGCGTATCATGTTGTATGGTAACTCGTGGCACGACACGGTCCGACCCTGACGCTCCGACCCGCCGAGGCCGTCCCCGAGAAGGCGACCGTCCGGCACGTCGACCAGCTTTCCGAGGGCGAACTCGAAGCCGTCGCCGACATGGCGGACGGCGAGAAGCGACGCACACCGGGGCTTCAGCCGGGTGACGTCGTCGTGTTCACGTCGTACTATCGCGTGGTGGCCGCGGAGCGCGGCGGAGTCGACTCCACGGTCGCCGGGACGGCGGCGGACGGCGGCTCCCCCGTCCGCGGCCGGCGTTGAGTCGACCCGGCGCCGAGTCCGTCACGCGCTGCCGGTGTCCGTGGTCGCAGCCGCCGGCCCACCACGGCGGCGCCGCTCCGCGGTGATTCTCGCGCGGCCGCGCCGTCGGACCCGCTGACCCCCGGCGCCGCCTGCGCGTTCCAATCGACACCGTTTTCGGCGGCGTTCGCGGAACGGGTAGTATGGACGGCGGCGGTTCCACAGACATGACGCTCGCGTTCGAACTCGAGGCGCTGAAAGCGCTCGCCGACCCGAACGCGGTGTTCAACGACGCCCGCAGTTGGACCGAGTACGTCGGCGTCGTCTCCGAGAAGCCGACGTACGTCGTCACGAACTTCACCCGGAAGCACCGCGTCCGCCAGGACTTCTTCTCCGGGCCGCGCGGCGTCGCCGAGTCGCTGGAGAACGTCAAACAGCAGTTCGACACCGACCGGCACGTGTTCGTCGGCACCTCCGAGGAGGACCGCGCGGTCGCCGAGGAGACCGGCTGGGAGTACCTCCCGCTCGAGCAGGCCGCCGAGGCGGCCGGCTGGGAGCGCGCCGAACCGGAGCCGGAGTCCGACCCGTTCGAGGACGACGACGGCCGCGACGACTGGCCCTGACGGCTCGCCGGTCGCCGCGACTCACCTACCGCACCGCGTCGCCACCGCTGCCACCGCGTCGCCAGCGCGTCACTCCGCGTCGACGCCGCGTCGCCGCCACGCCCGAAATCCGGCCGCGACAACCGGACGGTTCTGCCTGCACAGTCGAGCCGGCCTGACATCTTCGTGTTTCGAAAGCACTAATCGCCGGCTTCCCCTGTAGCGTTGTACGAAATGAGTCATCAGCTGCCGGACGTGCAGGCGAGCCGGCCGGACGTCACCGTCGGGCTGAGTCAGGTCGGCGTGACCGGCGTCGAGAAGCTCGTGAAAATCGACCGCGGCGACGACCGCCCGTGGGTGTTCATGGCCGAGTTCTCCGTGTTCGTCGACCTGCCCGGCGAACGCAAAGGCATCGACATGAGCCGGAACATGGAGGTCATCGACGAGGTGCTCGAAGCCGCCGTCAGCGAGGAGGCGTACCGCATCGAGGACGTCTGCGGCGACGCCGCCGACCGGCTCATCCGGAAGCACGACTACACGTCGACCGCCGAGGTCAGCATGACCGCGGAGTTCGTGACGAAGGAGAACACGCCGGCGTCCGACCGCGAAACCCAGAGCACCGCGACCGTCATCGCGTCGGCGGTCGCCACCGAGGACGGCACCCGCGAGGAGATCGGCGCCGAAGTCACCGGGATGACGGTGTGTCCGTGCTCGCAGGGCATGTCGGAGTCGCGGGCCCGCGACAAGCTCGAAGAGCTCGGCGTCGACGACGACACCGTCGAGGAGTTCCTCGACGAGGTGCCCCAGCCCGGCCACAGCCAGCGCGGCCACGCGACGCTGACGTTCACGGCGGACGGGACGCCGGACGTCGACCTGCTCGACGTCATCGACGTCGCCCGCGACGCGATGAGCGCCCGCATCTACAACTACGCCAAGCGCCCCGACGAGGACCACATGACGTACCAGGCGCACATGGACGCGAAGTTCGTCGAGGACTGCGTCCGGTCGCTCGCCGAGGACGTCGTCGACGAGTTCGACCACCTCGACGACGACGTCGTCGTCCGCATGAAGCAGTCGAACGACGAGTCCATCCACCAGCACAACGCGCACGCCGAACGCGACATCCGGCTCGGCCAACTGCGAGACGAACTCGCTTGACTCGACAGCAGCTGCTCGACGCCGCCCCCGCCGCCTGTTTCGCCGCCGGGCGAAGGTATATGTGAACACGCCGCATGGATCTTCTCGGATCGCCATGCAACCGTGCCAGAACTGTCAGACGGTCATCGACGAGTACACCCTGGACAAACAACTCGAGCCGCTGCGCGACCTGACGGTCGACGACTTCAACGTCTGTGCGGACTGCGTGACAATCGCCGCCGACGCGTGCGTGGAGTGCGGCGGTGCGGTGTACGTTCCCCGGAAGGCGTCCGCCACGCCGGACTACTGCCCGGCGTGCCGGTCTGACCTCATCGAGCGGACGGGCAACGACCCCGGCTGGCACTGCGACGTCATCTCGACTTGACCTCGGCGGCGGGGCCGGTGCAGTCGCCCGCGACGACTGCACACCGACCGCGACTGCGCTTCGTTACGGGAACGCCAGCGGAGACGCCTCCTCCCACCGGGCGCGGAACGTCTCGTGGGCGTCGGCGGCGAACTCCGGGTCCTTCAGGTCTATCATCGCGAACGACTCGTCCGGGTCGACCGGGCTCGGTACCTCCATGCAGACCTCGGCGTCGTCGACGAGCGTGAACGTCCCGCGGACGCCGGCGGCGGTCCGCGCCTCGAACGACGGGTGGTCCGCCATCCGCTCGGTGTACCGGCGGCCGACGCTCCGCGGCAGCGTCGACGGCAGGTCCTCCGAGAGCAGCACCGACACGTCGACGCCGCGTTCGAGCGCGACCTCCAGTTCCTCGACGATTCGGTCGCCGATTTCGCCGATGTCCAGCCCCGACGCCGGGACCGACGCGATCATGACGACGCGGTCGTCCGCCGCGGCGAGCCGTTCGAGCAGCAGGTCCGCGGTGTCCTCGGCGCCGACGGCGGCGGTCCAGAACTGCTCTTCGACCGGGG
Source organism: Halobaculum sp. D14 (assembly GCF_051195135.1). Classification (NCBI taxonomy): domain Archaea; kingdom Methanobacteriati; phylum Methanobacteriota; class Halobacteria; order Halobacteriales; family Haloferacaceae; genus Halobaculum; species Halobaculum sp. D14. The sequence continues at coordinate 839,904 of NZ_JBNTKA010000002.1, forward strand.
TCGCCGCGTCGAGTTCCCGGGTGAGTTCCGCGACGATCTCCTCGTACTGGTCGGCCTTCTCCGCGAGTTCGCGCTTCTTCTCGTCGAGCAGCCGGTCGAGCGCCGCGTCCGGTTCGACGCCGACGTAGCGCTTCGGGCGGCTGGCCGCCTGGCTCCGGGCGAGCCGGTGGCGTTCGAGGCTGTTGAGCACGTCGTAAATCCGGCCCATCGGGACGCCGCTCGCCTCCGACAACTCCTTCGCGGTTGCCGGGGCGACGTCCAGGAGCGCGCGATACGTGCGAGCCTCGTACTCGGAGAGCCCGAGGTCACGGAGGTCTGCCATAGTTCTGCATGCGGACCGCGAAGTAAAAACGCTCCGCCAGTTTATCGGGTCGGCCGGTCGCCGACCGCGCCGGCTACTCGGTCGCCGCGGCGACGTGCCGCATCAGTTCGTCCGGAGAGTCCGCGGGGGCGGCGTCGCGGCCGCGGAGCGTCGCCGCGCCGTCCGGCGCGCGGTCGCTCGCCGGCACCACGACCTTCTCGTGGTCGGCGACGCGGAGCGCCGCCCGGTGGAGGTCTGAGCCGGCGGGGGCGCCGACGTCGACGACGAGCGGCCGGCGGGTGAGCCGCGCCGCGACGGCGCCGAACCCGGCGACCTGCGCGCCCATCCGCTCGGTGGCGCCCGCGAACGCCCCGACGGCCTCCCGTGCGCGCTCCCGGTAGTCGTCGTCGCCGGTGAGCGCCGCCAGGTCGACGAGCGCGTCCGCGAACTCGACGGAGCCGTCGATGGGGCGGAGCGGCCGGTCGAGCAGGCCGGCGCCGGTCGCCGGGCCGTCGCGGAACGCCGCCTCGTCGCCGAGGACGTCGACTGCGCGGTCCGCGACGCGGCGCGCCGTCCCGAGCCCCTCACCGAGCGTCTGCTCGGCGGCGCAGAACGCCGTCGTGACGCGCGCCGCGTCCGCGAGCAGGTCCGACCCCGCACCGTCAGCGGCACCTGCCGCGTCCGCGCTGCTCGTCGTCCCCGCTTCGCCTGCCGTCTCCGCGCCGTCGCGGTCCCGGAAGTGGACGACTCGGCCGTCGTCGACGAGGTCGTCGCGGAGGAACGACAGCGCGTCCTCGGCGGACGTCCGGGCGTCGTCGTCGTCGGTGTACGCGTACAGCGTGAGCAGCGCGTCGGCCGCGAGCGCGTTGCCGCCGGCGTAGCCGGTCAGGTCGACGCGGTCGCCGTCCGGCCCGACGCTGCCGCCGAACGCGAACCCGGACCACAGCGACTCGCGCAGGAAGCCGTGGATGCCGTCGGCGACGTCGCGGTACGTCTCGTCGCCGGTGTGGAGGTAGGCGTTCGCGAACGCCCGGAGCGCGCCGGCGTTGTCCGCGAGCAGTTTCTCGCGCGCCGGGTCCGACCAGTCCCGGGCGGCGGCGTACCGGAACACGCCGCCGTCGTCGTCGACGAGGTTCCGGTTCACGGCGTCGAGCGTCTGCGTCGCCATGTAGCGGTCGCGCTTCAGCGCGAACTCGACGGTGCGCGGCATCGGGAACTTCGCGTCGTCGCCCCACCCGGCGAACTCCGAGTCCCACTGCGACTCCAGTTGGCCGGCGAGGTGCTCTTCGATGTAGTCGCCGACCGGGCCGTCGGGGGTGTCGTTGCCGGCGAGCGCCCGCGGCACCCGGCCGGCCTCGGCGCCCTTCGCGTCCCACGTCTCCCGGACGCGGTCCAGAATCCTCCGGAAGCCGTCCGGCGCGAGATACGTCGCCCCGGAGATGAGGTCGCCGCTCGGCGTCGTGAACACGGTCGACGGGAAGCCGCCCATGTTGTACCGTTCGCGGACCCGCGGCCGCCGGTCGACGTCGACCCGGATCGGGACGAAGCCGTCGTTGACGTTCGCCGCGATGCGCGGCTCACCGAACGTCTCGGCCGCCATCTCGTGGCAGTCGTCACACCACGTCGCCGTCAAGAACAGCAGGACGGGCTTCCCGTCGCGCTCCGCCTCGTCGAACGCGGCGGCGCCCCACTCGCGCCACTCGACGTGCGTCTCGTCGGTCATACGCCGAATCCGGGGTGGACGAGGGTAAAGTCGGCGTTTACGGCCGACCTCGCGGCAGCCCCGGGCCGCGGCCGCAGGCCGCCCGGGAGACGGCCTCCAAAAGGGCTATACGGCGGCCTCGGGTATCCCGACTATGCGCATCCGCGCCCGGTACGTCATCGCGGCGCTCCTGCTGATTCCGCTGGCCGACATCCTGCTGCTGCTCTGGCTCGCGACGACCGTCATCACGCCCGTCCAGACGGTCGCGGTCGTCGTGCTCACCGGACTCGTCGGGATGCTGCTCGTCCGCGCCGAAGGCAGACACACGCTCCGCAAACTGGAACGGAAACTCGCCACCGGCGACATCCCGACCCAGGAACTGCTCAACGGCGCACTCCTCATCGCCGCCGGCGCGTTCCTGCTGACCCCCGGCGTCGTCACCGACGCCATCGGCTTCCTGCTCGCGCTCCCGCCGACGCGCTACCCCGTCCGGCGCGTCCTCGAGACGTACGTGCTGAAACCGTACCTCGACCGGAAAACCGACGGCTTCGCCACCGGCGCCGTCTGGACGGCCGGCTTCCCGAACGACGGCTCCGACTCCGGCGGCGGTCCGGGCGGCTCCGGCGGTTTCGGCCCCGGCGGCTTCGGACCGAGCGACGACGGTGACTCCGGCGGCTTCGGCCCGGCCGACACCGGTGGTGCCTCCGGAGACGGCGACGACGTCGTCGACGTCGACCCCGAACACTACTCCGTCGACAGCGACGACTCAGACAGTGAGAACGCATGACGTGACGGTGGTGCCGAACGGAAACGCTTAAACAAGTCCCCCCGCAACTCATGATTGCGCTCACCTGGGCCAATAGCTCAGTCAGGTTGAGCGCTCGGCTGATAACCGGGAGGTCCGCGGTTCAAATCCGCGTTGGCCCATCCAAAAGTAATCCGGTGCTTTGCCGGATTGAATTGGGCCGTTGGCTCCCCAGCCACCCAATTTCGACGTTCTAACGATTCTGAGACGGTAGTCTGTCGTCTTGTCCGGGAATACTTCTTGGTACCCCCCGAAGCCGTCGGGCGGTTCGTCTTAGCCGAAACGGGGTGTTAGCCGAGGACGACGAACAGGACGAACAGCAGTCCGAGCGCCGCGAACAGCACGAGGACTCCCTTGATGGCGCCTGTGGCTCCGAAGTCGCTGCCGGGTCGTCGGCCGCCGCCGCGGAGTCCGCCCATATATCGGGGGCCGTCCGTGTCCGGCAAAACTGTGGCGGCTCGGCGCCGACGCTGTCTCGGTCGGGGACGCAAAACGGGTTGGGTGGGCTCGGGCTGGGATGGGAGTCCGTCCGTCGGGCAAACGGACGGGGTGGCCCGAGCCGAAGCGACGCCCGACTCCGGGCGAGGGCCAGGCGTCGGCGGCGATATGGACGGCTGCTACAAATAACTGTGGTGAAAGTTCCGGGCGCGTCGGTACGAACAGTTCCGTCCTCGGAACAGCGACCGGCCCGCGAGGGCGAACGCGGCGGGGCGGTACGCTTCAGAACCCTTCGCGGAGGTGTGGTGCCGGGTCGGCTGCCGGGAACGCCTCGTCGAGCGCGGCGAGCGCGTCGTCGTCCGCGTCGAGGTCGCCGAGCGTCGCGAGGCGGTCGGCGGCGTGTGAGCCGACGACGAGCCGGGAGAGCGCTCCGATTCCGAGCGTGGCGTCCGGCGAGCCGTCGGTTCGGCCGCAGTCGGCGTCGCCGTCGGCGACGCTGAGGCGGAACGCGTCGTCGTTCCACGGGCAGCCGTCGTCGGTGACGTCGAGCGCGACGTCGACGTCGGCGCCGTCGGGGTAGTCGACGGCGGTCAGTGCGGCGGGGACGTCGACGACGCGGAGCATCGCGCCCGGCTTGACGGTGGTGTCCGCCGCGGCGGGGTCGTCGAGCAGGTCGAACAGCCAGTCGGTCGCGTTGCCGCCGAGCCGAACCCGGTCGACCTGCGAGTCGTGCGTCCAGCAGAACCGCAGCAGGTGGCCGCGCGCCGCCGCGTCGACCGCGGCGTGTTCGCGGACGGCGAGCGTCCGGTCGCCGTCGTCCTCGTCGACGGCGTAGACGACGTAGCCGCGGAGGTCACCGTCGCGCTCCCAGCCGTACACGAACGGGTCGGACTCCCACGACTGGAAGACGCGGCAGCGCCACCAGTCTTCGGTGCGGTCGAACGCGAGCGGCTCGGTGGCCGCCGCGTCGTAGACGGCGTCCAGTCGCTCCCAGTCGTCGGGGGCGAGCCGGACGAACTCGCCGGCCGGCTTCGGCGCGGCCGCCGACAGCGCGTCCACGTCGACCGTGGTCCGGCTGTACGCCGAGACGCGGGCGTACCCCATCCGGGCGTAGAACTCGTATTTGAACGGCCACAGCGCCGCGAACGCGACGCCGCCGTCCCGGAGCTCCTCGTGGAGCGCGCCGAGCATCTCGCGGACCAGGCCGCTCCGTCGGTGTTCGGGCGGCGACGCGACCGCGGAGACGCCGCCGACGTCGTGGACGTCGCCGCGGAGCCGCATCGAGAAGTCGTGGTAGCCGCAGGCGACGCCGAGGTCGTCGGGGTCGAGGTCGGCGGTCGGTGTCGCGTCGTCGACGTCGTAAAGTCCGCGCCGGTGGAACCCCTCGGGACGGTCCGGGCCGTCGCGGTCGGGGTCGGGGCCGCGTTCGGGGGCGAACGCGTACGCGAGCAGCCGGTCGTACGCGTCGACGTGGTCGTCGGGGACGGGTCGGTAGTCCATACCGCCGGGTGATTTCGCCGCACCAAAGCCCTTGTGTCACCGTGTTTCGACGCACCGAACGGGAAGCCGCGGCCGTCGCCGGTGGAACCGCGGGATTCACTTGACTGCAACACCGAGTCGACGTATGGCCGACACCGACGGATTCAGCCGGCACGTGACGCGCGACCGGCTGCTGCTCGCGCTGGTGCTGCTCGTCGGCATCGCCGGCACCGGCATCGTCCGCCGCCAACTCGGCGTCCTGGGGTACAACTGGCTCGGCCGGCTCGTCTTCATCTTCGGCTACGGCGGCACCGTGTTCGTCGTCTGGTACGGCTGGATTCGGCCGCTCGACCTCACCGGACCGGACGGCGGCACCGACCTCTACGCTGACGGCGACCGCTCAGAGGACCGCCCGGGAGACCGCGTGGACGAGAGCGAATGACCGCGATTCGGGGCCGACCCGGCGCAGCTCGACCGCGGCGGGGCGCTCGCACTCGAACGGAATAACGGAACGTTAATGCGGGCCCCGGAGCCACGGTGAGATACGAATGCTCCCGCTCCAGGTCATCGACAGCTTCCTGCTCGATTACAACGTCGGGCAGGCGCTCCTGCTCGGGCTCATCCTCACGACGGTCGCCACGCTGCCGGTGTCGCGGAAGGCGCTCGCGCTCAACACGATCCTGTTCGGCGTGCTGTTCCTGTTGACGCCGCAGACGCTCGTGCCGACGCACTACCTGTTCCTCGGCATCCTGCTCATCGTCGTCGGCCCGCTCGTGTACGTCACCGCCAGGGACTGACCAGACCGACCGTCGACGCCCCACCGGCCGCCGGCCGGCGGAGCGACGCGGCTCGACTCGTGCGGGCCGCCCAGCCGGGCGCCCGGCGCGTCACCGCCGGCCGATCCGTCGGATTGCCCCGCCGGCATCGCGTCGAACGCCACGCTTTTCTCGGCAGCAGTCCACCGACGGGGCATGGTTACCGCTCGCGCACCGGCGACAAGTGCGAACCTCGGGAGCGGCTTCGACACGTTCGGCGTCGCCCTCGCGAACCCGGCGGACGTCGTCACGGTCGAGCGAGCGGCGACGACATCCATCGAGGTGACCGGCGCGGGCGCACAGTACATCCCGACCGACCCGGCGGACAACGTCGTCGGCGCGGTCGCCGACGCGCTCGACGCGCCGGCACACATCCGCATCGACAAGGGCGTCCGGCCGTCGTCCGGGCTCGGCTCCTCTGCGGCGTCCGCCGCCGCCGCGGCCGTCGCGCTGAACGAACTGTACGACCGGGGGCGGAGCCGGAAGGAACTCGTCCCGGCGGCCGCCGAAGGCGAAGCCGTCGTCTCCGGCGTCGCCCACGCGGACAACGTCGCGCCGTCGCTGCTCGGCGGCTTCACGGTCGTCACCGACGACGGCGTCACCGCGCTCGACGCGGACCTGCGGCTCGTCGCCTGCCTCCCGGAGGTCGCGGTGTCGACGCGGGACGCCCGCGGCGTCGTCCCGGACTCCGTCTCCATGGACGACCACGTCGAGACGGTCGGGAACGCCGCGACGCTGGTCGCCGGGGTCTGCCGGTCGAACCCCGACCTGGTCGGCCGCGGCATGGACGACCCGGTCGTGACGCCGGCGCGGGCGTCGCTCATCACCGGCTACGACGACGTCCGCGACGCCGCCTTCGACGCCGGCGCGACCGGCGTCACCGTGAGCGGCGCCGGGCCGTCCGTCCTCGCCGTCTGCCGCCACGGGACGCAGCGCGACGTCGCGGCCGCGATGGTCGACGCCTTCGCGGACGCCGGCGTCGGCGCTCGCGCCTACCAGAGCGAAGTCGGCGACGGAGCCACGGTGCTGTAACTCCGTAGCGGTATCCGACGAGGCTGCAGCTGCCGCTACTGCGACTCCTGTGTGCCGTCGATGACGCGAGCGACGACGCGTTCGCGGACCTCCGGCTCCGGAATCGTACAGGCGTCCTTCTGCCCGAACACCTGGTAACGGTGCTCCGCGACGGCGTCGTACAGCCGGTCGCGGACGCCGCGCGGCACGTACCGGGCGACTCGGAGGAGCCGCCACGGGAACTCCAGGTCGCGCGAGACCCGGAGTACGGCGTCGGACTTCCGATACGCGCCGCTGCCGTCGACCACCACGAACGACTCGAACTCTTCGGTCGGCAGGCCCTCCCGTTCGAGCAGCGCCTGGCCGACCGGCGACGTGAGCGGCGCGAACCGGAAGACGCCGGCGTCGTCGTGCCGGACGATGAACCGGATGCCGGCGTGACAGAGGTTGCAGACGCCGTCGAACAACACGACCGGGTGTTCGGCCGGGTCGACGCCAGCCAGCGGGTCGTCGCCGTCGCTGGCGGTGCTGGCCGCGGCTGCGTCGCCGCCGCCGGCGGCGCGGTCCGGCCCGTCGTCCCCGTCGCCTCCGTGGTCTCCCTCGCCGGCTTCGTCGGCGTCGCTCATCACCGGTGGTACGTCGCGGAGCGGCATCAACGCGGCGGCAGCGCCGAAGGGGTGGTGCTGGCAGGCGACACGGACCGGCGGCTCCGCGGGGCGCCGTGTCGCACAGCCGCGTACCGCCCCGCGGTGACGGTTACGTCACGGGGCGGCTGCGTCGGTATCCGATAAAAAGGTCGTGCGTCAGTTCCTCGTCGACGACGCGGCTCGGCGTCGACGCGGATGGCGATGGTGTCTCGACGTCGGCGGCGACGTTCGCCGTTCAGACGCCGCGGCCCTGCAGTTTCTCCTCTTCGCGCATCGTCTCGTTCGCCTGCCCCTTCATGCCCTTGCCGAGGTCCTTCGAGATCTCCTTGAGGGTCTCGGGGTCGTCGTAGTTGTTGACGGCGTTGACGATGGCCGACCCCATCTTGACGGGGTCCTCCGCGCCGAAGATGCCGGAGCCGACGAAGATGCCGTCACAGCCGTGCTGCATCATCAGGGCGGCGTCGGCGGGCGTCGCGATGCCGCCGGCGGCGAAGTTCACGACCGGGAGCCGGCCCATCTCCGCGGTCTCGTGGACGAGGTCGCGCGGCGCCTCGTTCTCGCGGGCCCACTCGTCGCGCTCCTCGAAGTTCATGCCGGAGAGCATGCGGATGGACCGCTGGATGTTGCGCTGGTGGGTGACGGCCTGGTTGACGTCGCCGGTGCCGGCTTCGCCTTTCGTCCGAATCATCGCGGCGCCCTCGTCGATGCGGCGGAGCGCCTCACCGAGGTTGCGGGCGCCGCAGACGAACGGCGACGTGAACTCGCGCTTGTCGATGTGGTAGCGCTCGTCGGCGGTCGTCAGCACCTCGGACTCGTCGATCATGTCGGCGCCGGTGGCTTCGAGAATCTGCGCCTCGGCGGTGTGGCCGATGCGGCACTTCCCCATCACCGGAATCGACACTTCGTCGATGATGCCTTCGAGCTTCCCGGGGTCGGCCATCCTGGCGACGCCGCCGCGCTTCCGGATGTCGGCCGGAACCGCCTCCAGCGACATCACGGCGACCGCGCCGGCGTCCTCCGCGATGCGCGCCTGCTCGCGGTCGACGACGTCCATGATGACGCCGCCCTTCTGCATCCGTGCGAAGCCGCGTTTCACGAGGTCCGTGCCGCGTCGGAGTTCCTCGAGGTCCGTCTCGGTCATGGTTCAGCTTGCGCCCCGACCCACTTAACCGGTGTCCTTCCCCCGACGCGCCTGCCGCAATCAGCCGCCGGCGCCCCGACGACGCGCTTCGGCTGCGTCGCCGTCGCGGCTCACAGCGGCGCGTCGATGGCCTGGCTCACGCGCCGGGAGAGCTGCGGGAGCCGCGTCTCGACCAGCGCCGGGAGCTTCCCGGGGACGTCGTCGCGGTTCCGCTCCAGGACCGACGCGACAGTCACGAGCCGCTTCCGGAGCGCCCGGAGCCGCCGGTTCGCCGCGTCCGCGTTCCCGTTCGCGGCGGCCGCCTGCGCCCGCGTCGCCGCCACGGCCGCCGCCTCCAGCGCCCGAAGCAGCCCGAGCAGGCCGCCGGCCTGGAGCGCGTCGGCGTCGTCCAGCAGTCCGTCGTCCGTCCCGGTCGCCGTCCCCGTCGACCCGGTCGCCGTCTCGGTCTGCGTGGCCGTCGGCGTCGCCGTTGCCGTCTGCGTCTCCGTCCCGTCACCGCCGAGGCTGTCGTCGATTCCGTCTTCGACGGTGCCGGCCGCGGTTTCGACGCTGTCGGCCGCGTCGCCGACGCCGTCGGTCGTCGTCGCGGTTCCGTCGCCGGAGCCGCCGGTCGCGTTCCCGACGCCGCCGGTCACGCCGTCGACGGCGTCTCCGACCGAGCCGGCGGCGTCGTCCGTCGCCGTCGACGTCGCGTTCAGAATCTCCTCGACGGCCTTCCCGGCGGTCTCGGCGGTGTCGTCTGCGACCTCGACCGCGTCGACGCCGTCGGCGTCGCCGTCCTCGAACGCCTTCGCCTGCGCGAACGTCTCCGTCAGGTACGTCGTGAGGAAGTCGGTCAGCGACGCCTTCCCGGTCCGCGGCTCCGGGATCGTCGCGGTCGACTGGTCGGCCGCGGGGTTGACGCGGTAGGCGCCGCTGACGCCGTCGGCGTCCTCGATTTCGGCGGTGTAGGCGCCTTCGCGGTGCACGTAGACGCCGAAGCGGTCCTCGCCGGGCGGCTCGCCGGCGTAGACTGCTCCGGCGAAGTCGTCCTCGACGGCGAGGGACGCGACCGTCGGCGCGTCGTCGCCGCTGGCGTCCACGCGGAGCTTCACGGCGTCCTCGTTCGGCGTCACGACGACCTCCCCGCGGTCGCCGACGCCGGCCGCGGTGTCGCTGTCGCCGTCGTGGCTGAACCGCTGGCTGTGCGGCGCAACGCCGGCGGCGTTCACGGTGAGCCGGTGGTCGCCCGACGGGACGCCGCGGAGCGCCACGACGCCGTTGAACGTCGGTGCCGCGGTCGGGTCGGACTCCAGCAGCGCCACGCCCTCGTTCGTCGCCGCCGACGTTGCCACGCCGTTCGACCCGGGCGCGTCGTCGGTGCCGGTCGCCTCCCTGAGCACCGCCACCACGGCGTCGACCGGGCCGTCGACGTCGACGTCGAACCGGCTGGCGAGCGCGCTGCGGTGGTCCGGGTCGGTGACGTCCGCGAGCGGGTTCGTGAACCGCGGCTGCGACTGCGGCACGTCGGTCGACGTGAGGTGGGAGGCGACGGCGTTCTCGGCGAACCGCGGAACCGCGAACTCGAAACTGAGCTGCGGCCCGACGAGTTCGTCGACGTCGACGTCGCTCATCGGGGCCAGCGCGTACGTGTGGTCGACCGCGGCCGCGTCGGTGCCGCTCCGGCCCTCGTAGGCGAACTGCACGTCGGCCGACCGCGTCGGCAGGTCCGCCGGCGGCGACGGCAGCGACGCGTACTCCCGCACCGTCAGCTCCGGCGGCACGAAGTGCTCCCGTTCGACGTTCGGGAGCTTCGGGTGGTCGAACAGCGGCGCGCCGTCGAGCTCCGGCAGCGAGAACGGCAGCCCGAACCCTTCGTCGCGCGGCAGCCCGTACGCCGCCGGCAGGTCCAGCTTCGACAGCAGGCCGTTGTTGATGTCGGCGATGTCGCCGTCGACCGGAAGCCGTTCGAAGGCGTTCCGCGTCTCGTTGACGCCGAGCGCCGACGAGTGCGACCCGACCTCCGCGATGACCGACGCCCGGTCGGTCGCCGGGTCGAGGAACTCGTTGTTCGGCACCTTCCGGGCGTGCGCCGACGCGACGAACAGCACCGGCTCCCCGGTCACGTCGTCGCCGTCGCCGGCGTCGGTGTCGACGAACACGTGCAGCACCTCCCAGTCGTGCCAGTGGAAGTTCACGGAGAACTGGTCGAACACGGAGTAACACCAGAACTGCACCGCGGCCAGCGACGACCCGGTGTACCGCCGGACGTTGTAGAACACGGTCGGCGCCGGGGGCGCGCCGCTCGCTTCGAACTCGGCGACGTAGCCGTCGAGCGCGTCGAAGCCGTCCACGACCCGGTCGCCGTCCCGGCCGGTCCCGTACCGACGCGGGTCGGTCGGGAACCACTGCTCGGCGGCGCCGAAGAACAGGTCGGGCGCGTACGCCTCGGCGAGTCGACGCGCCCGCTCCTCGCCGACGGACTCGGTCGAGGGGGCGTCGCCGTCGCCGAACAGGCCGCTGCAGCCGGCGACGCCCGCTGAGCCGGCGGCCGCGGCGCCGGCGAGCAGGTCGCGCCGTGTGAACTCGGGCATGGTCGAAGTTGGTCGGTGTTCCGCCCCCGGACTGATTATCCCGTCGCCCTTCCCATCGATTGATTGAACTGTTCGGGCGCGGAGGCGGTGCGGGAGCCGGTGTGGGAGTCGACGCGGGGCCGATGTGGGAGTCGACGCGGGGTCGGTGTCAGAGCCGACGCGGGGCCGGTGTGAGAGTCGGGGAGCCGACGCGGCCGACGCCGGACCGGGGTGCGCCGGTGGCGGAACCGACGGAGTGATTTGGCGGGCGGCGGACGGGACAGGTATGAAGGCGGCGCTCGTCATCCTCGACGGCTGGGGGCTCGGCGACCACGACAGACGCGACGCGGTCGCGGCGGCGGAGACGCCGAACTTCGACCGGCTCCGCGGCGCCGGCGCGTTCGGCACGCTCACCGCGTACGGCCGCGACGTCGGCCTCCCGGACGACCAGATGGGGAACTCGGAGGTCGGCCACGTCAACATCGGCGCCGGCCGCACCGTCTACCAGGAGTACACCCGCATCAACGACGCCATCGACGCCGGCGAGTTCGCCGACAACGACGCCATCAGCCGCGCGTTCGACCACGCCGCCGACACCGGCGGCCGCGTCCACTTCCTCGGGCTGGTCAGCGACGGCGGCGTCCACTCGGACCAGCGGCACCTCCACGCGCTCATCGAGGCCGCCACGGACCGCGGCGTCGACGCCGTCACCCACGCGTTCACCGACGGCCGCGACACCCCGCCGCAGTCCGGCGAGCGGTTCCTCCGCGACCTCGAAGCCGCCGTCGACGAACACGGCACCGGCGACGTCGCCACCGTCTCCGGCCGCTACTACGCGATGGACCGCGACCAGAACTGGGGGCGCACCGAACTCGCGTACGACGCCATCGTGAACCGCGAGGCGCCCCACGAAGCCGACTCCGCCGTCGACGCGGTGACGGACAGCTACGACCGCGGCGACACCGACGAGTTCGTCGAGCCGACGCTCGTCGACGACCGCCCGGCGCTGACCGACGGCGACAGCGCCGTCTTCTTCAACTTCCGGTCTGACCGCGCCCGCCAGCTCACTCGGCTCCTCGCCGACATCTGGCCGGAGGACTGGGCGGCCGAGGGCGTCGAGACGGCGCCGCCGGACGTCGAACTCGTCACGATGACGGAGTACGACGCGACGTTCGACCTGCCGGTCGCGTTCCCGCCCCACCAGCCGGAGGACACGCTCGGGGAGGTGCTCGCGGCGGCCGGCCTGACACAGCTGCGCGTCGCCGAGTCCGAGAAGTACGCGCACGTCACCTACTTCCTGAACGGCGGCCGCGAAGTCGAGTTCGACGGCGAGAAGCGCCGCATCGTCGAGAGCCCGGACGTCCCGACGTACGACGAGACGCCGGAGATGAGCGCCGCCGAGGTCACCGACACGGCGCTCGCGGCCATCGACGCCGACGACCCGGACGTGCTCGTGTTGAACTACGCGAACCCGGACATGGTCGGCCACACCGGCGACTTCGACGCGGCGGTCGCCGCAGTCGAGGCCGTCGACCGCGAACTCGGCCGGCTCGCCGACGCCGTCCGCGGCGCCGGCGGCCACCTGCTCGTCACCGCCGACCACGGCAACGCCGACGACATGGGGACCGCGGAGGACCCGCACACGGCTCACACCTTCGCGCCCGTCCCGTTCGTCTACGTCGCCCCGGACGGCACTGCCGGCGGCCGCAGCGTCCGCTCGGGCGGGTCGCTGGTCGACATCGCGCCGACGCTGCTCGAACTCGTCGGCGTCGACGAGCCGGACGCCATGACCGGCGAGTCGCTGCTTTTGGACGACCGGACGCTGTGAAGTGAGAAACGGAACGGGCCGCCCGCGGTCGGCGTCGACGCAGTCGGTGTCGCCGCGTCGACGTTGCTGCGGCGGCGACGCAGCCGCCTGGGCTGGCTCACACGGCGCTGAGCTGCTCTGCGGTGAGCACGCGGACCGACGCCGGGCGTTTCACGTAGTCGCCCTCGGTCGCGCAGACGACCTGTGAGACGCCGCGCTGGGCGGCAACGTCCAGCACCTTCTGTGTCAGTTCGCCGTCGACGACCAGCGCGAACGGCGCCTCGTCGGCGTCGCTGACCGCGTCGAACGCCTCGGCGGCCGGCACCTCGGCGAGCACGCCGTAGTCCGCGTCGAGCAGCCGCGCCCGGTTCGACTCCGCGTCGACGACCTCCCGGACGTGTTCCCGAAGCGTCGACGGCTCGGACGTCGACTCGGCGGATTCGGCTGACTCGGCGGATTCGGCTGACTCGGCGGATTCGGCTGACTCGGCTGACTCGGCTGACTCGGCCGACTCCGTCTGCGAACCTCGGCGCTGTTCCGACGCAGCGGCGGTGGCTGCGGCGCCGTTCGCGGCGGCCTCAGCGGCGGCGTCAGCGGTCGGCTCGGCGGCTTTCGTCGCGGAATCGGCTGATTCGGACGACTCGGACGATTCGGCCGGCGCAGTGCGGCCAGTCGTGACGGCGACCGACCGGTCGATTCCGGGCGTCGCGTCCGCACCCTCGCCGGCGTCGTCGGCTGCGTCGCCGTCCGCGTCCGAGTCCGAGTCCGCGTCCGGGTCCGCGTCCGGGTCCGCGTCGCGGTCGGCGGAGCCGGTGCGTTCGTCGGCCGGGGACGAGCCGCCGAGGTCGACGGCGTCGAGCGGCATCTTCTCGCGGAGCGCCGCCATCACTTCGTGCCGTGCCAGGTCCTCGACGGAGCGGCTCGAGGGCGCGAACGCCACGTAGTCGACGTCGCCGACCTGTGCGAGTTCGCGCAGGATGAGTTCGCCGCCGCGGTCGCCGTCGAGGAACGCCGTGACGGTGCGCTCGCCGGTGAGGTCGGCGACGGCGTCGGGGACGTTCGTCCCCTCGACGGCGACGCCGTTCTTGATGCCGTACCGGAGCAGCGTCAACACGTCCGAGCGCCCCTCGACGACGATGACGGCGTCCGAGTCGCGGACGCGCGGCCCCGCGGGGAGCCCCTCGTACTCGTCGATGCGGTCGACGCGGTGGGCCTCGCGGACCTCGTCGAGGATCTCCTTCGAGTCCATGACGGACTCGTCGAACGAGTCGTTGAGCAGCTCCTTCGCGCGGTCGACGACCTCGCGGCGCTGGGCGGCCCGCATGTCCTCGATGTCGGTCACTTCGACGCGGGCCTCACACGGCCCGACGCGGGTGATGGCTTCGAGGCTCGCCGCCAGAATCGACGTCTCCACCTTGTCGAGTCCGGAGGCGATGGTGAGCCGCCCGAAGCTCTGGCCGTTCTCGGAGTCGACGTCGACGTCGATGCGGCCGACCTTCGAGCGCTGCTGGAGGTCGCGGAGGTCCAGTTCGTCGCCGAGCAGTCCTTCCGTCTGTCCGAACACCGCGCCGACGACGTCGCTGCGCTCGACGACGCCGTCCGCGGTGATGCGTGCGTGAATCAGGTATTTGGCTGAGTCGTCCATGTGAAATCCCCTCGTCGGGGTGTGATGATGGTGAGGTGATGGTGACGGGAGTCACCGTCTGCTATATAAGGCGTCGGCGACGCAAATACCTATCGTACCGCCGGGTGGACGAACGGGCAGTTCCTGCGGCCGGGCGAAAGACACATCGACCCCTGCGGCAACTGACAGGCGTGAACGAAGCCGGCCTCACGTCGCTCCTCGACCAGGAGACGATGGCCGACCGCGTCGCCGCCGGCGCCCCCGACTGGGTGGTCCGGCACTTCGAGACGTTCACCGGTGCGCTCACCGGCGAACGAAACGGAACGCCGTTCCCCTGTCACTTCGGTACCAACGCCGTCCAGCGCGGCGACCTGCTGTACACCGCCGTCCCCTCGCTCACCGACCCGGACGCGCTGTTCGGCCTCCGCGACGCGCTTCTGGAGTACCTCGACGTCTACGAGGACCACGCTGACCTCGCGCCGCTCGTCGTCTTCTTCGCGCCGCCGGACGACGTGGCGTCGCTCACCGAGGCGGACTGGCACGAAGCGATGTGGCACGTCCTCCAGTTCCTCCACGTCAACGATCCGGAGCCGTGGCCCGACGACATCCCGACCGACCCCGACGACCCGTACTTCGAGTTTTGCTTCGGCGGCGAACCGCTGTTCCCGACCTGCCGCGCACCGTTTTACGAGGAGCGGAAGAGCCGGTACTGCCCGGTCAGCCTCGAAACCACCTTCCAGCCGCGCTCCGTCTTCGACGGCCTGACGCACGACACCGAAGCCGGCCAGCACGCCCGCGACGTCATCCAGGGCCGGCTCGGCGACTACGACGGCGTCTGCCCGCACGCGGACCTCGGCGACTGGGGCGTCGACGGCGACCGCGAGTGGCGCCAGTACCTGTTCTCGGCCGACGAGTCGCAGTTCCCCGACGAGTGCCCGCTCACGGTGACGCCGGAGGTCACGGCGCTCGACGGCGACGAGCCACCGGCCGCGGGAGCCGACTGATGCCGGACCCCCTCCCCGCGCTGCTGTTCGTGGACTTCCAGACCGGCTTCGACGACCCGGGCTGGGGCGACCGGAACAACCCGGACGCCGAGGCGAACGCGCGGCGGCTGCTCGCGGAGTGGCGCGACCGCGGCGGCGACGTCGTCCACGTCCGGCACGACTCGACGGAGCCGGATTCGCCGCTGCGCGCCGACCGCGACGGCTTCGCGTTCAAGCCGGGGCTGCGTCCCGCCGACGACGAACCGAGCCTCGTGAAACGAGTGAACTCGGCGTTCGTCGGGACGGACCTCGAATCCCTGCTCCGCGACGCCGGCCACGACGCGGTCGTCGTCGCCGGGCTCACCACGGACCACTGCGTCTCCACGACGACCCGGATGGCGGAGAACCTCGGCTTCGCACCGACCGTCGTCGCCGACGCCACGGCGACGCATCCCCGCGAGTACGACGGCGAAACGTTCGACCCGGAGACGGTTCACCGGACCGCGCTCGCACACCTCCGCGGCGAGTTCGCCGCCGTCCGCGACACCGACGGCGTGCTCTCCTCGCTCCCGGACAGCGCCGGCGACGCGGATTCCGCTGTCGACGCGGACGCCACCGGCGGCGAGGACTAGGCGAGGTCGTCGACGAGTCGGCGGAGCGACGCGAGGTCGAACTGTCCCGGGGCGGTCGCGTCCGCGGCGTCGACCGGAGCGTAGCCGATGCGGGAGCCGTACACCGGCGCGACGGCCCGGGTGTGCTTGCCGGCGTCGCCCATCGCCATCGTCGCGACGCGGTCGCCGCGGGCGGTGGCGCGGTGCGTCGCCGCGAGGACGTCGAGGGCGTCGCCGCGGTCGTGCGCCGTCACCGCCAGTTTCCCGACGTCGCCGGCGGCCGCCGCGGCGCGGAGCAGCGCGTCGAGCGTCCGCGGCGACCGCGTCCCGTCGAAGTCGTGAACCGACGCGACGACGGCGGCGTCGTTCGCCCGCGCGGCCGCCACCAGTTCCGCCGGGTCGACGTCGTTGGTCCCCGCCGGGCGGCCGCGGAGCGTCGCCAGTTCCACGTCGACCGCCTCGACGGCGTCGTGTTCGACGGCCTCGGCGAGCGCGTCGAGTCGGCTGTACGGCGCGGACTCGCCGCCCTCCCACCGCGGCCGGTTCGTCACGAGCAGCGGCAGCTCCCCGTCGTAGCCGGCGAGCGCGTCGAGCGGGTCCGCCGCGAGGTCCATCCGGAACTCGACGCAGTCCGCGTCGTCGCGGGCGGCCGGCTCCGCCGCGAGGTCGTCGGTGGCGGCCGCCAGCGTGAACGAGTCGAAGTCCATAGGCGTCGTTCCACGTGCCGCCTCAAAACTGGCTCGGCGTCGCCAACGCTGACGGGGCGGAGAAACGGACCGGAGAACGCCGTTCGGTGGTGCGTCGAGGCCGAGCCACGGGACGCGGCTACGCAGCTACTCGACGACGTAACTGCGTGACTGCGTGACTGCGCGACTACGCGACGAGGCCTTCTTCGGCTTCGAGCAACTCGTGGTAGCGGTTCCGGATGGTGACCTCGGAGATGTCCGCGACCTCCGAGACCGCCGCCTGCGTCGTCTTCTCGTTCGTGAGTAGCGCGGCGGCGTAGACGGCGGCGGCCGCGAGCCCGACCGGCGACTTGCCGGAGTGGACGCCCTGCTCTTTCGCGTTCCGGAGGAGCTGTTTGGCGCGCATCTCCGACTCGTCAGAGAGGTCGAGCGAGGAGGCGAACCGCGGGACGTACTGCTCGGGGTCCGCGGGCTTCACCTCCAGTTTCAGTTCGCGGACGACGTAGCGGTACGTCCGCGCGACCTCGTCTTTGCTGACGCGGGAGACGTCGGCGATCTCGTCGAGGCTCCGCGGGACGCCGGCCATCCGGGCGGCGGCGTACGTACACGCCGTCGAGACGCCCTCGATGGAGCGGCCCGGCAGGAGGTCCTCGTCGAGCGCGCGGCGGTAGATGACGGAGGCGGTCTCGCGGACGTTGTCCGGGAGGCCGAGGGCGGACGCCATCCGGTCGATTTCGCCGAGCGCCTGCTTCAGGTTCCGCTCTTTCGAGTCGCGCGTCCGGAACCGCTCGTTCCACTTGCGGAGCCGCCGCATCTTCTGACGCTGGCGGGAGCCGAGCGACCGGCCGTAGGCGTCCTGGTCGCGCCAGTCGATGTTGGTCGACAGCCCCTTGTCGTGCATCGTGTTCGTGGTCGGGGCGCCGACCCGGCTCTTTTTGTCCTTCTCGGCGGCGTCGAACGCGCGCCACTCGGGGCCGCGGTCGACGGAGTCCTCCTCGACGACGAGCCCGCAGTCCGCGCAGACGGTTTCGCCGTGCTCCTCGTCCTGGATGACGTGGCCGCCGCACTCGGGACAGCTCAGCCCCTCGTCGGCCTCCGTCTCCTGTTCGGTCTGCTGTTCGTCCGCTCGTTCTCGGTTCGCTGCTGGGTGTCGGGTGTGTGTTCTCTCGCTCATCGTGGGGCGGGTGCTCCCTGGGTGGCCGCGAAAAAAGCCCAGGTCAGTCTGTACCCCACAGAGATGGGAGAAAGACTTAAATTAAACGGTGTTGGGCGGAGCGGCCTCCACGCCGTCACCGGGTCACGGAACCGTCCGACGGCACCTATTTGTGTGAGGCTGTACCAGGCGTAACCGACGGATGCAGAAGAACCCTGCGGCAGCGGCGTCCCGCGTCGCCTCGCTCGCACCGAGCGCCACGGCGACCCTCCGCGCCATCGGCGCGGCGGACGCGCTCGTCGGCGTCACCCACCACTGCGACGTCGACGCGGGCAGTCACAGCGACGTCGACGCGGGCGAGGACGCCGCCCGTGACGACGTCGCCCTCGACGCTGCAACCCACGGCGACCCCGACTCCGAACCCGAAATCGTCGGCGGCTGGCCGAACCCGGACCTCGACCGCGTCGCCGCGCTCGACCCGGACGCCGTCCTGACGTGCGACCCGCTGCAGCGCGACACCGCCGAGGCGCTCCGCGAGCGCGGCCTCCCGGTTCACCACGTCGAACCGACGCGGCTCCCGGCCGTGTTCGACGCCATCGAAGCCGTCGGCGCCGCGGTCGGCCGGCCCGACGCCGCCGCTGCCGTCGCCGCCGACTGTCGCCGCCGCGTCGACCGCGTCCGCGAGGCCGTCCCCGAAGACCCCGAGGAGCGCCCGGTGGTCTACTGCGAGGAGTGGAGCGACCCGCCGATGGCCGCCGGGAACTGGGTCCCGGACGCCGTCGAGGCCGCCGGCGGCCGGTCCCCGTTCGTCGACGCCGGCGACCGGAGCCGCGAGGTGGACGAGCAGGAGGTGCTCGACGCCGACCCGGCGTACGGCGTCATCCACGTCTGCGGCCGCGGGGCGCAGTCCGACCCGGCGACGTTCGACGAACGCGGCTGGGACGTCGACGCCGAGGTCCACGTCGTCGACGACACGCTGTTGAACCAGCCGAGCCCGCGGCTCGTCGACGGCATCGAGGAACTGGCGCGCATCCTCCACGGCGTCGACCCCGACGGCGTCGACCCGAACGTCGACGATTACGACGGCTGATCGCTCGCCGCCGATTCCGTCCGGGACCGCAAGGGACTCGTCGCCGCCGACGCACCACCGCCCATGCGAATCGGTGTCGGCTCCGGGAACCCGGTGAAGCGAGACGCGACGGTGCAGGCCGTCGAGGCTGCCGACGACGACGTTTCGGCGGCCGCGACGGTCGAAGCGTGCCCAGTTCCGTCGGGCGTATCAGAACAGCCGACCGGCCACGGCGAGACCCGCCGCGGCGCCCGCAACCGCGCCGAAGCCGTGGTCGAAGAGGGGTACGACGTCGGCGTCGGCATCGAAGGCGGCGTCGCCGAATACGCGGGCGTCGGCGGCGACGCGGGCGGCGGTGCCGACCGGCGGGGCGCCGACGCGCCGCTGTTTCTCGTGATGTGGGCGGCGGTCACCGACGGCGACCGCTGGGGCGACGGCACCGGGCCGAGCCTCGTCCTCCCGGCCGGAATCGCGGACCGGGTCCGCGGCGGCGAGGAACTCGGCCCGGTGATGGACGACGTGCTCGGCGAGTCCGACGTCGCGAAGAACCAGGGCGCCGCCGGCGCGCTCACCGGCGGCCGCGTCGACCGCGCGGACGCGCTCGCCGCGGCCGTCTCCGGCGCCCTCGGCCCGTTCGTCACCGACCTGTACGACGACTAGCGCGACCGGCCGTCCGCCACACGCCGACCGCGACGAACCGACCGCGACGCGCCGACCGGGTCCGTCGTTCTCCTCCCTGTCGCCCAGGTCGCCTCCGACGCCTCAGTCGTCGCCCGACGGCTCGAGTTCGGCGGCGTCGACGTCCTCGTCGAACTCCTCGGTTTCGTCGACGGCGGCGGTGAGCGAGACGTTCAGGCCGAGCATCGACGCGACGCCGCCGACGACCGTGACGGCGTTCTTGACGGCGTGGTCGAGGACGGCTGCGGCGAACGCGACGGGCGCGGCGACGCCGCCGAGCGCGACGACGAACGCCGTGAACGCGGCCTCGTACAGGCCGATTCCGCCGGGCGTGAGCGGCAGCACCTTCGCGAGGTTGCCGACGGAGACGGCGAAGAAGCCGACGGCGACGAGCTGCACCGTAGTCATCGCGGCCGCGGCGTCGGGGAACGCGGCGAGCACGAGCAGCGCGGTGACGACGTCGAGCGTCCAGACGACGACGCTGGCGCCGCCGACGCGGAGGAACGAGCCGCGGCGGCCGGCGACGGTCTGGACGCCGGCAACGAACTCCTCGACGACGCCGACGACGTAGTCGACGTACGAGTCCGAGGAGAACCGGGAGACGACGTCGCGGACGAAGTTCCGGTCCGTGCGGGCGGAGGCGACGATGACCAGCAGGCCGACCGCGGCGGCGACGCCGACCGCGGCGGCGACCCGGACGGCGGTGCGGACCGCGCCGGGGGTCACGACGCCGCCGCCGGCGACGTTCCCGGAGACCGCGGCCGCGAGGTCGCCGGCACCGCCGGTGACGAGCAGCCCGACGAGCACGGCGCCGGCCATCCCGGTGATGGTGAGCAGGTCGAACACCCGTTCGGCGGCGAGCGACGCGAACCCGGTCGGGTACGGGATGCCGCGGCGCGCCTTCACGACGTACGCGCGGACCGCGTCGCCGGCGCGCGCCGGGAACACGAGGTTCCCGGTCTGGCTGATGAAGACGGCGCCGGTGAGAAACACGGCGGACTCGCGGTAGCCGAGCTCCGAGAGGATGTCGCGGTACCGGAGTCCGCGGAGCGGCCACGAGACGGCGTACACGACCGCCGCCGCCGCGACCAGCGTCAGGTCGGCGTCGCGGAACGCCGCGAGCACGTCCGACGGGTCGAGATACAGCGTCATCAGCGCGAGCGCGACGAGCGTCAGCGCGATGCCGGCGCCGACGGTGCGCCGCCGCGTGATGCGCGGCGACACCGACAGCTGCCACCACAGCCGCAGAATCTGACTGCCCATCCCGAAGACGTCGCGGACGAGGTCGACCTTCGAGTCGCCCTTCGGCGTCCAGTCGACCGCGAACTCCTCGACGTCGAGGCCGGTGCGCTGGGCGCGCACCAGCAGTTCGGTGTCCCAGAACCAGTGGTCGTCTTCGACGTCGTCTTTCAGCTGCTCGAACGCCTCGCGAGACAGCGCCTTGAAGCCGCACTGGTGGTCGCGCAGGTCGGACCGCAGCACGGTCCGCACGAGGAGGTTGTAGCCGCGCGACGGGACGCCGCGTTTCGCGGGGCGGTCGGCGACGTTCTCCGGCATCCACCGCGACCCGGTGGCGACGTCCGCGCCGCCGCGGACCCGGTCCACCAGCTCCTCCAGGTGTTTCAGGTCTGTCGCGAGGTCCGTGTCGAAGTAGACCAGTACGTCGCCGGCGGCCCGCTCGAACGCGAACTCCAGCGCGCCGCCGCGGCCGAGCCGCCGGTCGCTGTGGAAGTGCTTGACGCGGCTGTCCTCGTCGGCCAGGCGGTCCGCAATTTCGGGCGTCCGGTCTTCGCAGCCGTCCTCGGCGACGATGACCTCGAAGTCGTCGTCCGCGAGGAACGACGACAGCGTCTCGACGGTCCGCCGAACCGTCTCCTCGATGGTGGCCTCCTCGTTGTAAGCCGGCAGGACGACGCTGACCGAGACGGCGCCCGTTGCCGCGTCGGACCCACCGACCCCCGCGGCGCCCGTTGCCGCGTCGGACCCACCGACCCCCGCGGCGCCCGTTGCCGCGTCGGACCCACCGACCCCCGCGGCGCCCGTTGCCGCGTCGGACCCACTGACTCCGGTGGGGTCGTCGTCCTCGCCGCGCGTCCGACTCATTAGCCCAAACAGGCCGTCCGCCGCGTAAGTACCTTCTGTCATCGGGCAGTCGCCGTACTCCACGGACACCCGGAGGCGACGCGGCGTGTTTGACGACTGTACCCCCGCGGAAGCCCCAGGCCCGCCCCGCGCCGACGAACACCGCGAAAACCGCGGGACGGCGGCGTGTTAACTCGGTGTACCAAACCCCCTATATCGGTGAGGCGCCTCCGAACGAGTATGAGCGCCATCGGAGTTTCGGACGTCGTCGACGCGGACGCGGCAGACGCAGCGGTCGACGCCGCGGCGAACCTGAACGACAAGCAGGTCCGCATCCTCGGCTACCTCCGCGACAACGTCGGCCAGCAGACGTACTTCAAGTCCCGGCTCATCGCCGAGGACCTCGGCATGACCGCGAAGGAGGTCGGCGCGAACATGACTGCCATCTGCGAGAGCGACGTCGACGTCGACGTCGAAAAGTGGGGGTACAGCTCCGGCACCACTTGGATGGTGACGGCGTGAGCCGCTACCGGTCGTAGCTGATGAACTGCGCGGCGTCGTCCGCGAACGCCACGGCGTCCGCGCCGAACGAGTCCGCATAGCGCACGACCAGCGAAATCACGGTCTCCGGCTGAACGACCCGGTAGCCGTCGTTGCGGTCGAGCAGCCCCGCCGCGTCCAGTTCGCCGACGTAGTTCGAGACGGTCGCCCGCGACACGTCGAGCGCGCGCGCCACGTCGGCGCCGGAGGCCGACGGGTCGCGGAGCAGTTCGAGCAGCAGGCCGCGGGCGGTGTCGCGGCGGAGGTAGCCGAGCGCGCGCTTCTCGAAGCCCGTGAACCGGTCGGCCGGGTAGAACCGCCGGTAGTCGCCGTCCTTGAACGACGACACCTCGCCGTCGGACTCCAGCCGCCGGAGGTGGTGTTGGGCCTCGCCGGTCCCGAGTTTCAGGTCGTCGCGGAGCTTCGAGAAGTGCGCGCCGGGCGTCGTCGAGAGGTAGCCGCGGATGGCGTCCCTGACCGCCGAGTCGTCCCCGTCGTCGGCGGCGGCCCGGCCGCTCGCCACCAGCGGCGTCGCCGCACCGAGCGCCGCGAACCGGCGGAGCGTCGCGCGCTTGTCCGCGTCCACCTCGCGTGTCACAGCCTCACGTAGCGATGTGCGAGAGAAAAGGGTTCCGTTCACGCGACCCGCCGAACCGCGGAGGCCCGGCGTCAGCCCTACTCCGTCTCGGTTTCCGTCTCCGCGTCGTCGTCGCCGCCGGTGCTGCCGTCGACGACCTCGTCGGCTGACTTGATGTCGCGTTTGTCCTCGGCGTCCGCGCTCGCGATGACCTCGTCGGCGGACTTGATGTCCTCCGTGATGTCGCCAGACTTCACGGCCTCGGCCTCCTGTTCGAGCTGCTCGGTGTCCATCTCGGCCGCCTCGTCTATCTGGCCGAGAATCTCCTCGATGTCGTCGAGCCCGAGCATCTCGCGGGTCTCCTCGTCGAACTCCAGCGAGTCGAGCCCCTCGGACTCCTGGACGTCGCTGCCGGTGAGCTGCTTGCCGTACCGGCCGACGAGGCTGGTGAGCTCCTGGGGCAGCACGAACGTCGTGGACTCGCCGTGCCCGATGCTTTCGAGCGTCTCCATCCCCTTCTCGATGATGGCGCGCTCACCCATCGACTCGGCGGACTTCGCGCGCAGCACCGTCGAAATCGCGTCGCCCTGCGCCTCCAGAATCTGGCTCTGCTTTTCACCCTGCGCGCGGATGATGTTCGACTGCTTCTCCCCTTCGGCGGACTCGACGGCGGAGCGGCGCTCCCCCTGCGCCTCCAGAATCATGGCGCGGCGGCGGCGCTCCGCGGACGTCTGCTGCTCCATCGCCTGCTGGACGTCCTGGCTCGGATTGACCTCCCGGACCTCGACGCTCTCCACGCGAATCCCCCACTCGTCGGTCGGCTCGTCGAGCTCCTTCCGGATGCGGGCGTTGATCTCCTGGCGCTTGTTCAGCGTGTCGTCGAGCTCCATGTCGCCGAGCACCGCGCGCAGCGTCGTCTGCGCGAGGTTCGACACCGCGGTCTTGTAGTCTTCGACCTCCAGGAACGCCTTCTTCGCGTCCATCACCTTGATGTAGACGACGGCGTCGGCCGTCACCGGCGAGTTGTCGCGGGTGATGGCCTCCTGCCGCGGCACGTCGAGCGTCTGCGTCCGCATGTCGAACGTGTACGTCCGCGAGACGAACGGCGGCACGATGTTGATGCCCGGTTCGAGCAGCTTCCGGTACTCGCCGAACACCGTCAGCGCCTTCTTCTCGTAGGCGTCGACGATGACGATTGCCTGATACACCGCGACGATGACCACCAGCAGGAACAGCAGTCCGACCAGCGCCGCCCCGAGTTCGGCGGCCTGGAGTGGTACGGGAACCATGCGTACGACGTTCAGCGCTCACGGCTTAAGCGTTCGGTCGGTGATAGGAAGCGGCCGGGCGCCGGCGGCTACTCGCGCTCCAGTTCCCGCTCCGCGTCGACGTCGTTGTGCGCCGCGCTGTCGCTGTCCGCGTCGGCGTTGCTGTCCGCGTCAGTGTCGCTGTCCGCGTCGGCGTTGCCGTCCGCGTCGACGTCGTTCTCCGCGTCGGCGTCGCCCTCCGCGTCGGAGTCGCGGTCGCCGTCGCGTTCCTCGTCGCGGCGGCTTCGTTCCCGTGCGAGTTCGCGGTCGATGTCGTCGACGCCGCCGGCGAGCGACTCCACGGTGACGACGTTACCGCCGCCGGGGTCGACGACCATCACCTCCTCGCCCTCCGGGATTTCGCCGTCGACGCTGCGGGCGGAGTAGTACGGGCTGAAGCCGCCGTCGTCGAGTTTCACCTGGCCGCCGGTCGGCGTGACGGTCTCGGTGACCCGGCCGGTCGCTCCCCGCAGCGACCCCGAATCCGACGTCTGCGCCTGCCCCTTCCCGCCGTAGACGTCGAGTTCGCGGTAGCCGTAGAAGGCGAGCGCGCCGAACACGAGCACCAGCAGGCCGAGCACGAACGGCCCGGCGACCGGGCCGAGCAGCAGCCCGACGAGGCCGGCGGCGAGCAGCGCGACGCCGACGACGACGAGGTGTGCGCCCGGCGCCAGCGCCTCCAGGATGGAGACGACGAGTCCGGCGGCGACGAGGAGCAGCGGCAGCGTTTCGGGGCCGAGCGGGCCGCTCTGCAGCAGCGTTCCGGCGACGGCGGCGAGCGGCGACTGGTCAGCCATACCCGGCGTTGGGGGGACCGGCTACAAAAGCGTGGCCGACGCGAACAGCAGCAGCGTGCCGAGCACGCCGACCGCGACGAACACGGCGTTCTCCGCGCTGATGGACTCCGGCTCTATCGGCTCCGGCTCCCGGCCGACGATGCCGTTCTCGCCGACGTCTTCCACCGAGAACCGCCAGTCGCCGTCGTCGTCGCGGTCGTCGCGGCGTTCACTCATGGCAGAGTCTTGCGCGGCGACCGGTAAAGACGTGTCGGGGAGCGGAACGGAGGGACTGCGCGGCGGTCGGGAGGTGTGCGGCGGGTGGCCGCGCGGCGGTCGGGGGACGGCGGCTCCGTCTGCCTGGCTGGCGGTTCAGCGTTTCCGGGCGGCGGTCGTCACGTCGCCCTCGTAGACGACGCCGCGCTCGGCGTCGAGCGTGACGACGGTTCCGTCGGCGAGGTCGTCCGGAAGCGGGGCGCCCGACACCATCGGGACGCCGACTTCGCGGGCGACGACGGCGGGGTAGCCGGTCATGCCGCTGCGGGCGTCGACGATGCCGCCGAGTTTCGACGTGTCGCCGCGGAACTCGGCGTCGAAGCCGCTCGGAAGGTAGGCGATGCCGCCGGCCGGGAACTCCGTGAGGTCGCCGTCGTCGACGCGGACGAGCGGGCCGGCCGCGCGGCCGCCGACGACGTGCCGGCCGGTCGCGACGGTTTCGGCGGCGACGTGGAGTTTCAGCGTGTTCGTCGTGTTCGTCCCCTCCAGTTCCGTCATCATGCCGGAGAGCACGACGAGCGTGTCGCCGGAGTCGGCGGCGCCGGTTTCGAGCGCAGCGGAGACGGCGTTGTCCATCACCTGCTCCATGCCGGCGGCGTAGTCGGCGTACACCGACTGGACGCCCCACGACAGCGCGAGCTGCCGGCGGACCCGGTCGCTCGGCGTCGTCGCGACGACGGGGACGGCCGGCCGGAACTTCGCGGTCTTCCGCGCCGTGTAGCCGGATTCGCTGGCGGCGACCACCGCGGCGGCGTCGGTGTCGCGGGCGAGGTAGCGCGCAGAGCGGGCGAGCGCCTCGGTCCGGGAGTCCTCGTCGGCGAACGGGACGCGGCTCTCGCGGGTCTCGTCGTACTCGTCGCTGTTCTCGACCTGTCGGACGATGCGGTCCATCGTCTCGACGACGCGGACCGGGTGGTCACCGACCGCGGTTTCCCCGGAGAGCATGACGGCGTCCGTCCCGTCGAGCACCGCGTTCGCGACGTCCGAGGCCTCCGCGCGGGTCGGGCGTCGGGCGCGCACCATCGAGTCGAGCATCTCGGTCGCCGTGATGACGGGCGTCCCGGTCTCGACGCAGGTCCGGATGATGCGTTTTTGAATCATCGGGACGTCCTCCAGCGGGCACTCGACGCCGAGGTCGCCGCGGGCGACCATGACGCCGTAGGCGGCGTCGACGATGCCGTCGAGGTTCTCGACGGCGCCGGCGCGCTCGATTTTCGCGACGATGGGGATGTCGCCGGCGTCGCGCGCCTCCAGCGCGTCCGCGACGGCGTAGACGTCCTCGGCGTCCCGGACGAACGACGCGGCGACGAAGTCGACGTGTTTCTCGGCGGCGAGGTCGAGTTCGGCCTCGTCGGCGTCCGTGATGGTGTCGAGGCCGAGGTCGACGCCGGGGATGTTGACGCCCTTCCGGGAGCCGAGTTCGCCGCCGGAGTTGACGTGCGCGACGACGCCGTCGTCGGTGACTTCTCGGACGGTGGCTTCGATGCGGCCGTCGTCGAGCAGCACGGTGTCGCCGGGGCCCGCGGCGTCGATGGCGTGGCTGACGCCGACGCGGTCCGGCGTGGCGGTGTCGGCCTCGACGAAGACGACCTCGGAGTCGGTTTCGAGCCGGATCGGCTCGTCGATTTCGGCGGTGCGGACCTCCGGCCCCTGCAGGTCGAGCATCGCGGCCAGCGGGCGGTCCGAGGCGTCGTCGACGGCGCTGATGCGGTCGATGACGTCGCCGCGGTGGTCGGTGTCGCCGTGGCTGGCGTTCAACCGTGCGACAGACATGCCGGCGTCGGCCAGCGACCGAATCGCGTCGCGGTCGTCGGAGGCGGGGCCGAGCGTACAGACGATTTTCGCTCGTCGCATTCTTGGCGGGACCTTCCCGCCGCGCCGCCTTAAAGGTGCGACGACTGGACTCGGAACCGAGTGAATCGAGGAGCGTCGAGGAACCCGGCCCGGTTACTTCTCGATGATGGACTCCTCGACGGCTTCGCCGAAGTGGCGCGCGACGTCCTCGTAGTAGACGAGCACCTCGTCGCCTTCGGCGAGGTCGGTGACGGCCTTCCGGCCCGTCTCGGTGGCGACTTTCACGGTTTCGGCGTTCTGGATGAGCGTCTCGATGCGGTCGACGCCGTCGGCGGTTTCGACTTCGGCCTGCACCCGGAACATCGGGCGCTTCTCGATTTTCACGCGGCCGACGATGGCCTCGCGGGTCTTCCCGTTCGTGTCGGCGACCTGGACCTCGTCGCCGGACTGGAGCTCCGAGAGGTACTTGGTGCCGCCGTCGGGGGTGCGGACGTAGGCGTGGACGGCGCCGGCGTTCACGCGGAACGGCCGGGAGGCGACGTACGGCGAGTCCGCGGTTTCGGCGTGCACGAAGAACAGGCCGCGGCTCATCGACCCGACCAGCATCCCTTCGTCGTGGTCCATGATGCTGCCGGTGTCGACGCAGACGCGGTCGGCGGAGCCGGTCCGTTCGACGGCGGTGACGGTGGCGTACCGAAGGTCGAGCGTCTCGCGTTCGGCCTCGTCGCGGACGTCGACGGTCGACCGGATCTCGTCGGGGTCGTCGGTGTCGAGCAGGACGCCCTCGGCGCCGTGTTCGAGCGTCTCGAAGGCGGTGCGGGCCTCCTCGGCGGCGGTGACGCCGGCGATGAGCGTGGTGTCCTCGCCGATGCGGGCGATGAGGTTCTCCAGCGGGATTATCTGCCAGTTCTCGCCGACCGTGATGAGGAAGTCGGCGTCGCGGGCGGCCTCCTCGGCGAACGCCTCGTAGTCCTCGTCGAAGATGCGGACGTACGCGCCCTGCGCGCGGTTGTCGTCGCGGCGGAGCGTCGTCAGGTCGGCGGAGCCGGAGAAGTCGGAGGGGAGGTCGACGGTGCCGTCGCCTTCGCCGTCCTTCCCGACGATGTAGGCGTCGGCGGTGGCGTCGTCGCCGGGTTCGCCGTCTTCCGCTTCGCCGATGACGTCGACGTCGGCGTCGGAGCGGAACGCCGCGACGTTGACGTCGCCGAGTTCGCGGACCTTCGCGACGTCGCGCTCGTCGACGAGCACCCAGTCGACGCCGGCTTCGAGGCCGGCGGTGATTCGTCGCTTTCGCTGCTCCCAGTCGCCTACGCCGTCGTCGGCACGAAGCCAGACGCTCCGCTTTCCTGTCATTGTGCCACCTCACACGTGGTGTGCGCTTCAAGTTGGCGGATACGTCAACGCCGCGCGGTAGCGGTGCGGCCGCGGTGCTGCGGCGGTGCTGAGACGGGGCGGTACTGTGGGCGTCGGTACTGCGCGGCGGTGCTGCGGCGGGGAGGTACTGTGGCGGCTTACAGCACCTGCCAGCCGCCGTCGACGTACAGCATCGCGCCGGTGACGTAGCCGGCGTCGTCGCTGGCGAGGAACAGCGTCGGCCCGCCGATGTCTTCGGGGAGGCCGGCGCGGTCGAGCGGCACCGGCTTGATGAAGTCGCCTTCGCGGGCGCCTTCGATGGCGCCTTCGGTCCAGCCCTCGAAGAACTCGGTCGCGATCTGGCCGGGCGCGACGGCGTTCACGCGGATGTCGTACTCGGCGAGTTCGAGGGCGGCGCCGCGGGTCAGCATTCGGATGGCGCCTTTCGAGGCGTCGTAGTGCACCTGGTCGTGTTGGGCGTGGCTGGCGCTGATGGAGGCGATGTTGACGATGGACCCGGGCTGGTTCCGTTCGACCATGTCGCGGGCGGCGGCCTGCAGCGCCGTGAAGTAGCCGCGGACGTTCACCGACAGCAGCCGGTCGAGTTCGTCCGGCTCCAGTTCCAGCAGCGGCTCGGAGAAGTAGATGGCGGCGTTGTTGACGAGGACGTCGACGCCGCCGAACTCGCGGGCGCCGCGGACGACGGACTCGACCTGTTCGGGGTCGGAGACGTCGGTTTCGACGAACTCGGCGCGGCCGCCGGCCGCCTCGATGCGTTCGTGCGTCGGCGTCGTCTCGTTTTCGTCTTTCGGCGTCTCGCGCTCGTCGGCGTTCAC
The DNA here is from genome assembly GCF_051195135.1 of Halobaculum sp. D14. Lineage (NCBI taxonomy): Archaea > Methanobacteriati > Methanobacteriota > Halobacteria > Halobacteriales > Haloferacaceae > Halobaculum > Halobaculum sp. D14. The sequence continues at coordinate 868,947 of NZ_JBNTKA010000002.1, forward strand.
GACGACGGCGCCGGCGTCGCCGAACCGCTCCGCGATTGCGCGGCCGATGCCGGAGCTGCCGCCGGTCACGACGACCGTCTCGTCCGTGAAGTCGTACGTCGCGTCTCCCATGGCTGGCGCTGCGACCGCGCGGCTGAAACGGTTGGTGGCCGCCGGCGCCGGCCGCCCGGTCCGCGACGCGCCTCGCCCTCCCCGGCCGACTCCCTCGGCGCTCTGCGCCTCGGTCGCCCCTCGCGCGCTCGCGGCCGCGACGCAGCACGGCCGCCGCGCGCCGAACCGGCTTCCTCGGGTCGTTGTCGTCGCTGTGGAGTTAGCGTCGTCGTTGCTCTCGGAGTTAGCGTCGTCGTTGCTCTCGGAGTTAGCTTCGTCGTTACTGTCGCGGTCGGGGTCGGCGTCGCGTTCGAGAAGAGCGCCGGGGTCGTCGCGGCGGGCTTAGAGGCCGGCGAGGTGGAGTGCGTCTTCGGCGTCGGCGTCGTCGTGGACGACGGCGGAGACGGCGCGGGCGATGGCTTCGGGGTCGTCGTGCTGGAAGATGCTGCGGCCCATCGAGACGCCTGCGGCGCCGGCGTCCATCGCGCCGCGGACGTCTTCGAGCGTCCGCCGGTCGCCCGACGGGGACCCGCCGGCGATGATGACGGGGAGCCGCGTCGCCTCGACGACGTGCCGGAAGCTGTCCGCGTCGCCGGAGTAGGCGGTTTTCACGACGTCGGCGCCGCACTCCTCGGCGATGCGGACAGCGTGGCCGAGGTACTCGGCGTCGTGTTCGGGGTCGTCGCCCTCGAGGTTCTCGCCGCGGGCGTACGCCATCGCCATCGTCGGGACGCCGTAGTCGCCGGCGTCTTCGGTGAGCTGGGAGAGCTGTTCGAGCTGCTTCGGCTCGTAGGCGGAGCCGACGTTGATGTGCATCGAGACGGCGTCGGCGCCGGCGCGCAGCGCGCCCTTCACGGTGCCGGTCATCCGTTTGTCGTTGGAGTCCGGGCCGACGACCGTGGAGCCGTTCAGGTGGACGACGTAGCCGGCGCCGTTCAGGTTCGGGTGGACGCGCGGCGCGACGCCCTTCTGGGTGAGGACGGCGTCGGCGCCGCCGCGGGTGACGGCGTCGACGGTGCCTTCGAGGTCTTTCAGCCCGGTTACGGGGCCGAGCGTGACGCCGTGGTCCATCGGGACCATGAGGATGCGGTCGTCTGTGGAGATGCGGTCGAGTCGAGCGGCGAGTCCTGCGTGTTCCATGAGTGTGTGGGAGTCTGCCAAGGGCGTGGAAAGCGTTTGCGGACGATTCAGTTTGAAGAGCGTTCCGGTGCCGGCTGTCGTCGCTCGTAGCCGCGCACCGCGCCCGCCTTCAGTTCGCGCGCCAGTTCCTCCAGCCGGTCGGCCACCTCGTCGACGGGCAGGTCGGATTCGACGCCCTCCGCGACGACGTCGACGAGCGCGGAGCCGACGATGACGCCGTCGGCGCCGGCTTCGACGACCTCGGCGGCCTGCTCGCCGGAGGCGATGCCGAACCCGACCGCCTTCGGCAGGTCGACGTCCGACAGCCGGTCGAGCGACGCCGCGGTCCGGTCGGAGACGGACGACTGCGCGCCGGTGACGCCGAGCCGCGCCTGCACGTACAGGTAGCCGGAGGCGACCTCGACGAGGCGGTCCAGCCGGTCGCCCTCGGTGGTCGGCGCGACGATGGAGACGAGGTCGAGACCGAACTCGTCGCAGGCGTCCCGCAGCGGCCCGGCCTCCTCCGCGGGGAGGTCCGGGACGACGAACCCGGAGAGCCCGACGTCCGCCGCCTTCTCGACGAACGGCCGCGGCCCGGTGACATCGTCTGCCGCGTCGCCGGCCGTCTCCCCGTCCGCGTCGCCGGCTGCGTCCGGCGGCCGGTACTGGTAGATGAGGTTGTAGTACGTCATGCAGACGAGCGGCACGTCGACGTCGAGGTCCTCGACGAACTCGAAGAACCGGTCGGGCGTCATGCCGGCTTCGAGCGACCGGACGACGGCCTCCTGAATCGTCGGGCCCTCCGCGATGGGCTCGGAGAACGGCAGCCCCAGTTCGATGACGTCGGCGCCGCCGCGTTCGAGCGCCTCGACGTACTCCAGCGACGACTCGTAGTCCGGGTCGCCGACGGCGAGGTACGGGATGAACGCGGGGCCGTCGGCGAACGCCTCGGCGAGGTCGCTCATAGCCCACCCTCGAACATGCTCATGTCCGGCGCGTTCGGGACGTCGCGTTCGGCGGTCTCTTCGATGACGGCTTCGAGGTCCTTGTCGCCGCGGCCGGACACCGTGACGACCACGAGGTCGCCGAGTTCGTCGCCGCGCTCGTGGAGGTGAGCCAGCGCGTGCGCGCTTTCGAGCGCCGGAATGATGCCTTCCTCCTGGCTGAGCCGGTGGAACGCTTCGAGCGCCGCGTCGTCGTCGACGGTCGCGGTCGTGACGCGGCCCTCGTCGACGAGGTGGGCGAGCTCCGGGCCGACGCCGGCGTAGTCGAGCCCCGACGACACCGAGTGCGACTCGACGATCTGGCCGGCTGCGTCCTGCAGCAGCTTCGTCCGGGCGCCGTGCAGCACGCCCTCCGAGCCGGTCGACAGCGACGCGGAGTGCGGCGCGACGCCGGCCTCCTCGTCGACGTCGAGCGAGGCGCCGCCGGCTTCGACCGCGACGAGGTCGACGTCGCCGTCGGGGACGTAGCTGTGGAACGACCCCATCGTGTTCGACCCGCCGCCGGCGCAGGCGACGACCGAGTCAGGGAGCCGGTCCGCGTGCTGCTGAATCTGCCGCCGGGACTCCTCGGAGATGAGCGCCTGGAAGTCCCGGACCATCCGCGGGAACGGGTGCGGGCCGACGACGGAGCCGATGACGTAGTGGGTGTCCTCGACGTTCGTCGCCCAGTCGCGCATCGTCTCCGAGATGGCCTCCTTCAGCGTGCCGCGCCCCGTCGACACCGGGTTCACGTCGGCGCCGTTGATCTTCATCCGGAAGACGTTCGGGCGCTGCCGATTGATGTCGCGTTCGCCCATGTACACCTCGCAGGGCACGTCGAGGTGGGCGGCCGCCATCGCCGTCGCGGTGCCGTGCTGGCCGGCGCCGGTCTCCGCGATGACGCGGTCTTTCCCCATGTACTTCGCGAGCAGCACCTGCCCGAGCGCGTTGTTCAGTTTGTGCGCGCCGCCGTGAACGAGGTCTTCGCGCTTCAGGTACACCTCGGTGCCGTACCGTTCGGAGAGCCGCTCCGCGCGCTGGAGCGGCGTCGGCCGGCCGCCGAAGTCCGCGATGCGGCGCCGGAACTCGTCCATGAAGCCGTCCTCGTTGTTGAGGACGTAGCGCTCGTAGGCGTCCGTCAGCTCCTCGATCGCCGGCATCAGCGCCTCCGGGACGTATTGGCCGCCGTACTCCCCGAACTTTCCGTCGCCGGCGCGGACGCGGTCGCCGCCGCGGTCCGGGTCGCTGACGTCGTCGCTGCTCATGACTGTGTCTCCTGTTCCGCGGCGGTAAAGCGTCGGGTGTTCGCGCGAACGTCACCGGCTCCGTCGGCGTCGGCGTCGGCGTCGGCGTCGGGAGCCATGATTGCGGAGCCGATGAGGAGCGCGTCGGCGCCGGCGCGCCGCATCCGCCGGGCGTCGGCCGGCGACGTGATACCGGACTCCGCGACGAGCGTGACGTCGTCGGGGACCTCCGGGGCGACCGTCTCGAACGTCCCGAGGTTCACCTCCAGTTCGGCGAGGTCGCGGTTGTTCACGCCGACGAGGTCCGCGCCGGCGTCCAGCGCCGCCGCCAGTTCGGCGTCGTCGTGGACCTCGACGAGCGGCTGGAAGCCGCGGTCTTCGGCGGCCGCGACCAGGTCGGCGAGGTCGTCGCCGACGAACCGGGCGATGAGCAGGACGGCGTCCGCGGCGACGGCGTCGAGCTGGGCCTCGCGCACGACGAAGTCCTTCCGCAGCACCGGGACGTCGACGGCGTCGCGCACCCGTTCGAGCGTCCCGGTGGCGCCGCCGAAGTACTCCGGCTCCGTCAGGACGGAGAGCGCGGCGGCGCCGCCGGCCACCATCTCCTCGGCGAGTTCGACCGGGTCGTCCTCGCGGACGCCGTCGGTGGTCGGGCTGGTCGGCTTGATTTCGGCGATGACCGGGACGCGGCCGTCGGCTTCGGCCTCGTCGAACGCCGCCGGGAGCGATTCGGCGTCGACCGAGACCCGCCCGTCGCCGCCGTCGCGCGCCTCGGCGGCGTCGAGGATGGAGCGCACCGCGGGCGCCAACTCCTCACGTGATGTGTTCATCCGTGTTCATTGATGGTCACTTCCGTACAAAAGAGTTGCGTCGCCGGTGGCCGCGGTCGCCGCCGCCGAGTACCGCAGTTTGAAGCGTTCGGCGGGCGACCGTCCAGCCATGACCGACGCACTGGGCGGCGACTCGGGCGTCTACGCGCGTCGCTCCGAGCGGCTCGGCCGCGTCGTCGAGGTGGGCGTGGCGAGCGGCCGCGTCCTGTCCGTCTCGTTCCCCGACGACCTCCCCGAGGACGCCGAGCGGGAGCACGAACTGCTGGACCGGCTGTTCGACTACTTCGACGGCGCCGAGGACGACTTCGACGACGTGCCGCTCGCCATCACCGTGCCGACGGCGCAGCGGAACGTCCTCGACGCGCTCCAGTCGGTGCCGTACGGCGACACCGTCTCGCTCGGCCTGCTGGTCCGGATGACGACCGGGCTGGACCACGAGGACGACGCCGACCGCGAGACCGCACGGGAGGCGCTCCGCGAGAATCCCGTGCCCGTGTTCGTCCCCGACCACCGCGTCAGCGACGCGGAGGGAGCAACGCCGCCGGACGTCGCGGCGACGCTGCGCGACGTCGAATCGGAGCCGTAGCAGCGGGCGCGGCCGGGTCGCCGGCTGGTGCCGGCTCAGGCGCCGTCGGCGCGGACGAGGAAGTAGACGACCGCGAGCGCGAACAGCGCTTCGCCCGCGGTTTCGAGCGCGCCGACGCCGACGCGGACGCCGCCGAGTTTGCCGGCGCCGGCCAGCAGGAACAGCGCCGCGTTGCCGAGCGCTCCGGGCTCCGTCGGCCGGGTGTGGCGCCACATGGTGCGCTGGCTCGCGACGATGCCGACCGCGAGCATCGCACAGCCCGCGAGGAACGCCGTCGAGTAGGTGCCGAGGTACCAGCCGCGCGCGCCGACGCCGACGACCGCCGCCGCGAGGACGCCGGCGCCGACGGACGGGACGGTCACGCCGCTCGTCGAACGAGTCGCCATACCGTCCCGTCGGGCGGTTACCGCCCTAAGCGTGACGGGAAATCGCACGACGGGCGTCTGACGACCGTCGACTCGCTGCCAGTTTCCGGCGGGACACCGGTGCCCTCGCTCCGCCCTCGGCTACTCGCCCGGGGCGAGCGCTTCGTGCACCACGAACTCGGCGGCGTTGACGACGTAGTGAGCGACCGCGACGGCGAACAGGCTCCCGGTGGCGACGTAGGCCGCGCCGAGCGCGACGCCGAGCAGCCCGGTGACGACGATGCCGGCGCGGCCCTGCGCGCCGTGGCCGGCCGCGAACGCCGCCGCGGACCCGGCGACGAGCAGCCACGTCGGGACGCCGAACCCGGCCGACAGCGCGCCGACGAGCACGGCGCGGAACAGGAACTCCTCGAAGACGGCGACCGACGGCAGCACGACGAGCAGCAGCGCCGCCCAGCCGACGGCGCGCTCCGGCGTCATCGCCGCCCGAAGCGACTCGTCCGGCCGAACCCCGAACCGGGTCGTGACCCGGCCGGCGGCTTCGTTGCCGGCGGCCAGCGCCGCGCCGACGGCCACGCCGACGAGAAGCGACTCCGGTGAGGCGACCGGCGAAAGCCCGAGCGCCGACGGCGGAACGGCGGTCCACCACGCCGCCGCGGCGACGACGCTCCCGAACAGCCCGTTCGAGACGACGACGTTCGCGTACACCGCGGCCGTCGAGAGCGCGCCGACCCCGGCTCGGCTGGCGCCTGGCGTCGTCGACGGCGCCGCGTCCGCCTGCTGGCTTCGCTCCACTGACTCCGCGGGCTCCGTCGAGCCCGCGGATTCCGGCCGCCGGTCGTCGGTGCCAGCACCCCACACCCACTCGTCCGCCGCGAACGCCGACGCCGCCTCGGCGTCGTCGCTGTGTCCCTCGGCGTCGTGTCCATCGGCGCCGCCGACGCTCTCGTCGAACCGGTCGGTGTCGACGTCGCGGCCGCTGTTCGGTGCTGTCAGGAGGTCGGCGGAGCGTCGCGTGAGAACGAGGAGGACCGCGAGGACGACGCCCACGACCGCCGCGAACGTCGTCCAGTCGGTCACGCGTCTGCGCTACTGCGGGCTCGGGTTCGACGCGCCCGGGCCGGTTTCGCCGGGTTCGCTGGCCTTCTCCAGCGCCGACCCGGTGATGCTCTTCAGGCGGTCGACGAGCGAGTCCTTCTCGGGTTCGCCTTCGAGCGCGATGTCGAGCACCTCGCTGATGTGCGACACCGGGATGATTTCGACCATCTCCTTGTACTCGTCTTCGATCATCACGTCCTGCTCGTTGGCGGCCGGGATGATGACGCGGTCACAGCCCGCCTTCGCGGCGGCCTCGATCTTGTGGGTGACGCCGCCGACCGGGAGCACGTCGCCGCGGACCGACAGCGAGCCGGTCATCGCGAGGCTCTGGTCGACGCCGACGTTCTCCAGCGCGGAGATGACGGCGGTCGCGACCGTGATGGACGCGGAGTCGCCGTCGACGCCCTGCTGGCCGGTCTGGACGAACTGGATGTGGATGTCCTTCTCGGAGATGTTCTCGTCGGAGAACTTCTTGATGATGGCGGAGACGTTCTGCACGGCCTCCTCCGCGATCTCCTGGAGCTGCCCCGTCGCGATGATCTCGCCGGGGCCCTGACTCGGCGTCACTTCGGCCATGACGGGCAGCATGATGCCGGAGTCCTCGCCCATGACGGCGAGCCCGTTCACGCGGCCGACCTCGTACCCCTCGGACACCTGGAGTTCGTAGTCCTTGCGGCGCTCGATGAAGTCGTCCGCGAGCTGCTGTTCGATGGACCGGCTGCGGCCCTTCGCCTGCAGCACGTGCTCGCGGGTCGTCCGCTCGGCGTCCTCGCCGCGGGCGATGTCGCCCGAGACGCGGACCAGCCCGCCGAGGTTCCGGAGCTTCAGCGTGAGGTGGCCCTTCCGGCCGGCGCGGCGACGAGCCTCGAGGATGACCTCCTCGATGGCGTCGCGGTCGAACTCGGGGAGCCGGCCGTCCTTCGCGACCTCCTGGGCCACGAAGCGCGCGTACTTCCGGCGCATCTCCGGGGTATCCTCGATGGTGTCGTCCATGTACACCTCGTAGCCGTACCCCTTGATGCGCGAGCGCAGCGCCGGGTGCATGTTCTCCATCGCGTCGAGGTTGCCGGCGGCGACCATGACGAAGTCCGTCGGCACCGGCTCGGTCTGCACCATCGCGCCCGAGGAGCGCTCGGACTGGCCGGTGATGGAGAACGCGCCCTCCTGGATCGCGGTCATCAGCTTCTGCTGGGACCGGATGTCGAGGGTGTTGATCTCGTCGATGAACAGCACGCCCTTGTTCGCCTTGTGGATGGCGCCGGCCTCGACGCGGTCGTGGCTCGGCGTCTCCATCCCGCCGGACTGGAACGGGTCGTGCCGGACGTCGCCGAGCAGCGCACCGGCGTGCGCGCCCGTCGCGTCCTCGAACGGCGCCGACGTGACGTCGGCGTTGTTCACCAGCAGGTTCGGAATCATCGCGTCCGAGCCGCGGGAACTGTACCGCACGGCGAGGTAGATGACGCCGGCGGCGAGAATGCCGAGCAGCACGTTCCCGACGACCAAGAACGCGTAGCCGACGACGGCGAGGATGATGATCCACATCAGGAAGGTCCGCATCTGGTTGCGCTTGCGGGCCTCCTCCCGGTGGGCTTCGACGATCTGTTCGCCCTTCCCGGACGGGACGGTCCGGACCTTCGGGTTGTTGCCGTCGTCCGGGTTGTGGTACACCAGGACGTCCTGGAGTTCCTCCGGCGGCAGCAGTTCGGCCATCGCCTTCGCCAGCATCGACTTCCCGGTCCCCGGCGAGCCGATCATCATGACGTGGCGGCGCTGCTTCGCCGCCTTCATCACGACGTCGCGGGCGTGTTCCTGCCCGATCACCTGGTCGACGAGCCGCTCGGGCACGTCGATGTCGCCGGTCGAGCCGATCTGGAGGCCGCCGAGGAGGTCGTCTTCTGCGGCCTCCTCGTCGATTTCGGCGTCGATTTCAACGTCACTCCCGAGGTCTTCGATGGCGGCGTCCTGCTCAGACGGGTCGTTCGACGTCCCGACGGAGGAGTCGCCCGCGGCACCGTTGGACCCGGGGTCGTCGACGACGGGGACGTCGTCGACCTGGTCCCCGTCGCGACTGTCGTTGCGGTCGTTGCTCATAGAATCGTTGCTACCGAATCCGACGGCCCGTGAACTGATATACTTTCTCCCCCCGTGTCGACGCCGTACCCGAGCGTGGACGGCTGAATCAGCCGGTCTCGCGGCCGACCGGCCCCGGTGAGACGACTCGCCGGGCTTATAAACGACGGCCGCGAACCGGCTGCGTAATGCGGGGGTTCTACATCGGGCGGTTCCAGCCGTACCACAACGGCCACCACCACATGGTGGAGGAGATCGCCGACGACGTCGACGAGCTGGTGCTCGGCATCGGCTCCGCCGGCGACAGCCACACGCAGCGAAACCCGTTCACGGCCGGCGAACGCATCATGATGGTGACGAAGTCAGTCGCGCAGTTCGACCTGCCGACGTACGTCGTCCCCATCGAGGACCTCGAACGGAACTCGGTCTGGGTGAGCCACGTCCAGTCGATGTGCCCCGAGTTCGACGTCGCCTACTCGAACAACCCCCTCGTGGTCCAGCTGTTCAACGAAGCCGGCGTCGAAGTCCGGTCGTCGCCGATGTTCCGCCGCGACGTCCTGGAGGGCAGCGAGCTCCGCGACCGCATGATTCACGGCGGCGGCTGGGAGACGCTGGTCCCCGACGAGGTCGTCGAGGTCGTCGAGGAGGTCGGCGGCGTCGAACGCATCCGGCGGGTCGCCTCCTCGGACGCCAACGGCACCGAGTCGTACACCGGCGAGCAGTCCACGCTCGACGCGGAGTAGCCGCGGAGCCGCCGAAGCGGAGCGCGGCGCGGTGACCCCGAGAGGCGGCGGTGCGGAGCGCCGCGTGGCCCGGCGTCAAAGCACGATTCTCGCGACGGCTGCTTCCCCGGTCAGCAGCGCGTTGTACGCGACGGTGAGCGTGACGCCGACGCAGAACAGCGCCGCCGGGACCGGCAGCGCGGAGCCGGCCAACCGAATCACGGCTTGGCCGGCGAGCAGCGTGCCGAGCGTCGACGCGACGTGGACGGTGGAGACGACGGCGAGCGGCCGGTCGCTCACGTCCGTCTCGCCGAGCAGGCCGTCGAACGCGACCGCGGCCAGCACGGCGAACCCACAGACTGCGCCGCCGACGAACCCGACGACGCCGAGGACCGACGGCACGCCGAACGCCCGGATGGCGAGCGCGCCGACGCCCCACGTCGTCAGCGAGTAGCCGTACGCCTCCGATTCGGCGGCGAGTTTCCGCGCGAGCCGTCGTCGCGGTGCGTCGGCGGGCATCCGTCCGGTCGATTAGAGCATTCCGCGGACGTCGTTTTCGATCATCTCGACCTCCTCCTGGAGCAGTTCGCGCTCGAAGTACAGCAGCTCGACGCCGATGACGAACACGCCGAGCACGCACACCATCACGAACGTCTCGAACTCCGCGTCGTACAGGTGATACAGCATCACCGGGACGAAGCCGACGGAGCCGACGGTGCCGACGAGCGGCGGCACCGGGTTGACGTGGTCGACGTCGCGGTGCCGGACGGCGAGCGCGCTCATGCCGCCGAACACGACGATGAACGAGACGGACGCGAAGCTCGTGATGGCGTCGAGGCTCCCCCACGCCGTCAGCAGCGCCGTCACGCCGCCGAGCGCGAGCAGCGTCCGCTCGGGGACGCCGTCGGCGCCGCCGTCGCCGATTCGGTCGGGGAGCAGGTCGCGCGACAGCAGCCCCTTCGCGAAGTGCCCCGCCGAGAACAGCGTGGCGTTGATGGCGGAGCCGGTCGACAGCAGCGCGGACAGCGAGATGACAATGGCGGCGGTGCCGCCGAGGCCGAGCGGCGACGCCATCGTCGCGGCCGCGTTCTTCAGCGCCGTGTGCGGGTGGTGTGCGAGCGCCGTCGGCGCGAGGTTGTACGTCGCGACCGCGACGACGACGTAGATGGCGACGGCGACGGGAATCGAGATGTACACCGCCTTCCTGATGGTGTCGACCGGGTCGGCGATGGTCTCCTGGTCGTAAAACAGGAGCTGCCACCCCTGGAAGGCGACGAACGAGACGCCGGCCGCCATCACCGGCCCGAACGACGTGAGGTTCGACAGGCCCATGTGCACCGGGTCGGGCGACGCCGTGAGCGCGTACGCGATGCCGCCGACGCCGAACGCGACGAGCACCGCGATTTTCCCGACGACGAGGACGTTCTCCGTGGTGCCGGTGGCGCGAGCCCCGAGCAGGTTCAGCGCGACGAAGCCGACGACCGCCGCCACGGAGATGACGGGGCGCAGCGGGAGGCCCGCGGCGGACTCGGGGACGCCGGGGAGCGTCGTCGCGAACTCCGCGAACGCGAACGCGTACATCGCCATCGAGCCGACGTAGCCGAACAGCAGCGTCCAGCCGACGACGCCGGCGAGCGTCGTGTTCCCGGTGAAACACTGGACGAACGAGACGGAGCCGCCGCGCTGGTCCTTCTCCTCGTCCATCACGCGGTTCAGCACGATGTACGAGTAGCCCGCACACAGCGCGACGACGCCGGCGAGCACGAACGCGAACCACGTCGCCGCGCCGGTGATGCGGGTGACGACGCCGAGGACGGCGTAGATGCCGCCGCCGATCATGCCGCCCAGCGCGATGGAGACGCTCTCCGTGAGGCCGAGGTGCTCACCGTCGGGCATACGACGAGTCAGTAGTGGTCGCCGTCAGAAAAGACGTGTGGCCCAGAAAAGGTCAGGACGGCTGCGGGCAAGCCGCCCGGTCCGCGCCGCCCCAGTCTTCCCCACTTCGTCCGGGTCCGCTCCGGTCCGTCCCGCTTTGCCCGTCTCGTGGCGCGCGGTTCTCAGTTCGCCTTCGCCGCGATGACGTCGTCGATGCGGAGAATCATCGTCGCGGCCTCGGTCGCGGATTCGAGCGCCTCGCGCTTCACCGCCGCGGGGTCGTAGACGCCGGCCGCGGCCGGGTCGTCGATGCGGCCGACGCCGGTGTCGACGAGGACGCCGGCGGTGCCGTCGGCGTCGAACATCGCGCGGAGGTCGACCAGCGCGTCGATGGGGTCCATGCCGGCGTTCGCGGCGAGCGTCCGCGGCAGCGCGTCCACGGCGTCGGCGAACGCCTCGACGGCGAGCGCCTTCCGGCCGGTGACGGCGTTCGCGCCGTCCCGCACCCGGTCGGACACCGCGACTTCGACGGCGCCGGCGCCCGGAACCACGTCGCCCTCCTCGTAGGCGGCGGTCACGACGCCGAGCGCGTCGTCGATGGCGCGCTCCAGTTCGTCGACGACGTGGTCGGTGCCGCCGCGGACGAACAGCGTCACGGTCCGGGAGTCGTCGCTGCCGGAGAGGAACGTCAGGTCGTCGCCGCCGACGGCCTCGACGCGCACCTCGCCGGCCGTCCCGAGGTCGCTCGCCTCCAGGTCCGCGACGGCCCCGAGCCGCTTCGCGCCGGTCGCGCGAGCGAACGCGCGGGCCTCGGACTTCGAGACGTTCGAGAACGCCAGGATTCCCTCGTCGGCGAGGTGAGCCGCGACGCGGTCTTCGATCTTCTTCGAGCAGACCACGACGTCGGCGCCGGCGTCGGCGATGCCGCGGGCGATTGCGCGCCGCTCGTCGTCTTCGGCCTGCAGCGCGGCGTCGAGCTGGTCGACGGACGTGATGGTGTACTCGGAGTCGACGTCGCCGGTGCGGACGTCGAGTTTCACGTCGAGGACGGCGACCGATGCGTCGGTGACGGTCCGCGGCATGTTCCCGTTCACCGGCTCCTTCTCCAGGATGACGCCGGGGACGACGGACGTCGACGCGGCCGACGCGCCGGTCTTGGTGAACACGCGGACGTCGTCGCGGTCGACGCGGCCGTCGCGGGCGACCTGCAGCACCGCCTCGACGACGAGGTCGGCGAGCCGGTCGGCGGTGAGGTCGCCGGTGCCTTTCCCGGTCATCGCGGACTCGGCGACGGCCCGCAGCATCGTCTCGTCGACGTCGCCGTCGACGGTCATGCCGTCGACCGCGTCGAGCGCGAGCCGCAGCGCCTCGTAGTACCCTTCGACGATTGCCGTCGGGTGGACGTCGTCGGCGAGCAGGTCCTCGGCGCGCGCGAGCAGTTGGCCGGCGAGCACCGCGGCCGTCGTCGTCCCGTCGCCGACTTCGGCCTCCTGCGTCTCGGCGACCTCGACGAGCATCTGCGCCGCCGGGTGCTCGATGTCCATCTCCGTCAGGATGGTCGCGCCGTCGTTCGTGACGACGACGTCGCCGGTGGAGTCGACCAGCATCTTGTCCATGCCGCGCGGCCCGAGCGTGGTTCGCACGGCGTTCGCGACCGCGCGGCCCGCCGCGATGTTCGACTGCTGGGCGTCGCCGCCGCGGGTCCGCTGGCTGCCCTCCGCGAGAATGTACAGTGGTTGCTGGTGAATGTACGCCATGATACTCGAAGACCAGTATGGATGCGGTTCTATATGAAGATATCGAGAAACTTGGCGCGGAATTAGCAGGGCAGCGTGGCGGCAGCGTCCGGTGTCCTGTCTCCGCTCGCTGATGGTCGTCCGCGTGCAGCCACGCGACGGCCACCTATTTATGTGAACGTGCCGAAACGTCCGGCGGTAGATGCCCTCCGTTCAGCCCTTCATCGACCGGCTCCCGCCCGTGTGGCGATACGCTGCCGTCGGCGGCGTGGTCGGCGCCGCGCTGACCGTCGCGCAGAACTGGCAGTGGTGGGCCAGTTCCGACTTCTCCGCCGACATGGTCGTGGTCGGCGGGGTCGTCGCCGGCTACCTCGCGAAGCGAAGCGCGGCCGACGTGAACGCCGACCGCGCGGGGTTCCTCGCCGGCCTCGTCGCGGGCGTCCCCGGCTACGTCTGGCTGTTCCCGGCGCTGCTGGAGGCCGCTGCGAGCTTCGCCGGCGGCGGCGTGGCGCTGGCGGTCACCGCCGCGTTCTTCCTGCCGTTCAGCGTCGCCGTCCTCGCCATCACGGCCACGGCCGGACTGCTCGGCAGCATGGTCGGCGGCTGGCTCGCCGGGAAACTCGGCGCTCGCCGGGACGTCGCTGCGGGGAACTGACGGCGTTCCGCGGCGTCGACGCCGGCTTCGGCCTCGAACTCGACGCGGCCGCGTCGCGGGTCGCCGGCGGCGCCGCTCCGGTCGCGGGACCGCACGGTTTTAGCCGCTCGACCGTCCACGTCACAGTATGACCGCGCCGGACCCCGCAGACCTCTCCGTGACCATCGTCGACGGCTACGTCGACGAGCCGGCGCACTTCGGCGTCCCGCCGTACATCTCGACGTATCCGCGGTTCACGGCGGGCGCCATCGTCGACGCCGGCGTCCCGGAGTCGCAGGTGACGTACCACACCATCGACGAACTCCGCGACGACCGGCGGAAGTGGGGCGACGTCGCCGACGCCGACCTCGTGGTGTACGTCGGCGGCATGACCGTCCCCGGGAAGTACGTCGGCGGCACGCCGGCCGAACCCGACGAGGTGCGCGAACTCGCGTGGACCGCCGACGGCGTCACGCTGCTCGGCGGCCCCGTCCGGTTCGGCGTCGGCGACGAGAACGCCGGCGCACAGGAGATGGAGCGCGACGACCTCGACTACGACTTCGTGTCGATGGGCGACGTCGAAGCCGCCGCGCACGACCTCATCGAGAGCGGCCTCGAAGGCTTCGGGAACCGCATCCGCGACTACGACGAGGTGGCGCGCTGGAGCGGCATGGGCGCGTTCGTCGTCGAACAGCACCCGAACCACCCGGACTACCTCATCGCGGAACTGGAGACGTCACGCGGCTGCGCGTACCGCTGTTCGTTCTGCACGGAGCCGCTGTACGGCGACCCGGACTTCCGGACCGCGCCCGACGTCGTCTCCGAGGTCGACGCGCTCTCTGACTACGGCGTGAAGCACTTCCGGCTCGGCCGGCAGGCCGACATCCTCGCGTTCGGCGGCGACGGCGAGGCGCCGAACCCGGACGCGCTCCGACAGCTGTACGGCGGCATCCGCGACGTCGCGCCGGGGCTGGAGACGCTCCACCTCGACAACATGAACCCCGTGACCATCACGGACTACCCGGAGGCGTCGAAGGAGGCCATCCGGGTCATCGCCGAGCACAACACGCCCGGCGACACCGCCGCGTTCGGCCTCGAATCCGCCGACCCGGAGGTCCGCGAGCAGAACAACCTCCTCGTGAGCGCCGAAGAGTGCCTGGAGGCCGTCCGCGTCGTCAACGAGGCCGCCGGGTGGCGCCCCGGCGAGTCCCGCGGCGACGCGCCGACGTTCGGCGACGACGCCGCCCGCCGCCTCCCGAAACTGCTCCCCGGCATCAACCTCGTCCACGGACTGGAGGGCGAAACCGAGGCGACGTTCGAGCACAACAAGCAGTTCCTGCAGGACGTCCTCGACGAGGGGCTGTTGGTCCGCCGCGTCAACATCCGGCAGGTGATGGCGTTCGAGGGCACCGAGATGGCGGACACCGGCGCCGAACTCGCCCGCGACCACAAAAAGCAGTTCCAGCGGTACAAACGCGAGGTGCGCGAGCAGTTCGACCGGCCGATGCTGGAGCGCGTCATGCCGCCCGGCACCGTCCTCCCCGACGTCCACCTCGAATACCACGAGGACGGCACGACGTTCGGCCGCCAGCTCGGCACCTACCCGATTCTCGTCGGCATCCCGGGCGAGCGCGAACTCGGCCGCAGCGTCGACGTCGCCGTCGTCGACTGGGGCTACCGCTCGGTGACGGCCGTCCCGTACCCGCTCGACGTGAACGGCGCGTCGATGACCGAACTCGCGGCCATCCCGGGCGTCGGCGACAGCACCGCCGGCGACCTCGTCGTGAACCGGCCGTACGCCGACGCGCAGGAGGCCTCCGCCGTCGCCGACGTGGACCTCTCCCGGTTCGCCGAAACCGACATCCCCGGCGTCGACGACGCCGTCGAATCGTCGGGCCGCGCCGACTGAGATGCACGTCGACCAGTTCTCCGTCCCCGTCGACACGCGCGCGCCGACCGGGCAGACGAACGCGTACGTCGTCGTCGGCCCCGCCGCCGACCGGGACAGACACTCGGCCGCCGGCGACGCCGACAGCGCCGCGGAGACGGAGACGCTGCTCGTCGACCCGGCGGCGCGGACCGACACGCTCGACACCGTCGTCCGCGAGAAGGGCGTCGACCACGTCGCCGTCACCCACGCCCACCCGGACCACGTCGGCGCCGTCGCCGACTACGCCCGCGAGTCCGGCGCCACGGTGTGGGCGCGCCGCGGCCGCGAGGACCGCTTCCGCGACGCCGCCGGCGTCGCCCCCGACCGGACGTTCGCGGAAGGCGACCGGGTCGGCCCGGCGACGGTACTGGACACGCCGGGGCACGCCCCGGACCACGTCTGTTTCGCCGTCGCGAACCGAATCCTCTGCGGCGACGTCGCCGTCGCGGACGGCAGCGTCGCGGTCGCCGCGCCGGAGGGCCGCCTGCGCGCCTACCTGACCGCGCTCCGCCGACTCCACGCCCGCAACCCCGCCGCGCTGTACCCGGGCCACGGGCCGCGCATCGACGACGCGCAGGTGACGTGCGCCCGGCTCATCCGGCACCGCCTCGACCGCGAAGCGTCCGTGCTCGACGCCGTCCGCGCCGGCGCGACGGACCCGGACGCCGTCGTCGACGCCGCCTACGACGCGGACCTCACGGGCGTCCGCGACCTCGCGCGCGCCACCGCCGTCGCGCACATCGAGAAACTCGCGTGGGACGGCCTGGTGGAGTGGGACGCGGCCGCCGAGCGCGTCACGCCGCGCTGAGCGCCTGCGCCGTTCGGGTCGCGCTCGCCGTCGCTACCTGATCTCCGACAGCGGCACGAACGCGTCGGCGTCCGCGGAGAGCCAGTGGGTCATGAGGACGTGCTCGTCGACGTCGGACGGGTGGACGGTGCAGCGGTCCGGCTCGCCGTCGTGTCTCACCAGCGTCGCACGCAGCCCGGAGGGCGCGGCGAACCGCGGGTCGGCGGTGCGAAGCCGCTCGTCCGAATCAGCGTCGGAGTCGGTGGAAGCCGACATCGACTGTCGCTCGCCCCGCCGCCGCCTTAACCGTCGCTAAGACCAGTCCGGGCGGCTCCCCGGGACTATTGAGCCGTCCGGAGGCTCATGGACTGGCACGGCTGCGGGCGCGGCCCCGGTCCGCGCACCCGACGACGTTTTGGGCGCGGCAGCCCGACTCGGGGACGTGAAGCCACTCGAAGCGGAGCTCGACCGCGCCCGCGAGCTCGACGTCGACGCGCTCGCGGACGCCATCGAAACCATCGGCTTCGAGTGCACCCGCTGTGGCGCCTGCTGCAAGAGCGAATCCGGCTGCGGCGCCGACGACGCGGACGAAGAGCCGCACACGGCGACCGTGTTCCCCGACGAAGTCCGGACGCTCCAGTCCGCCGCCGACACCGACGACTACGACTGGCGGGACGTCGCCCGGCCGATGCCGTACGGGCTCACCGAAGGCCCGGACGGCCCGGAGGGCGAGACGTTCGAGTGGGCGCTCCAGACCGACGACTGCGGCGACTGCGTCTTCTACGAGGAGGGCGACGACGACTACTCCGGGGCCTGCGCGGTCCACGAGGACCGGCCGCTCATCTGTCAGACCTACCCGTTCAGCGTCGACCTCGGCGGCACCAGTCAGCCGATGGGCGAGGCGGTCGACGAGGAAGGGATGGTTCGCGCGCACGAGTGCGAAGGCCTCGGCCGCGACATCGACCGGGCGGACGCCGTCGACCTCGCCGAGGCCCTGAAGGCCCGCGCCGTCCGCGAACTCGAAGAGGCGATTTCGGTCCGCGACGCCTTCGAACCGGTCGAAACCGACACCGGAGAGGTCGTCGTCCACGACTCGGAGGGCGCGAAGCGCCCCGACGGAACGCCCGTCGACGACTGAACTCTCGGCCGGCCGTACCGCCGGCCCCGCGCCGCCGAACTCGGCGGTAGGTATTTGTCACCGCAGTCGGACGAACCGTGTGGAGGTCTATATACCGTGGAAATCTCGGACGAACTCCTCTGTCTGTTCAGCGCTGAAGTCCGCGAAGACGGGGACCGATACGTGGTGGAGGTGCCGCGCCGCGAGGTCGAAACAGGGAGCGTCGACGCCGGCGACGTCTACCGGGTCGCGCTCATCTCCCGCTCCGCCGCGGAGGACGGCGCCGAATCATCCGACGAACGCGTCAGCGACGGCCCGCAGCCGCCGGTCGAACCCGGCGAGGTCCGCTACGTCGAAATCGAGGACATCGGCAAGCAGGGTGACGGTATCGCCCGCGTCGAGCGCGGCTACGTCATCATCGTCCCCGGCGCCGAAATCGACGAGCGCGTGAAAATCGAGATTACCGAAGTCAAGTCGAACTTCGCCGTCGGCGAAATCATCGACGAGGACGTCTAGGCCGGGCGCCCCCGGCATCGACGTCCTCGCCTGCACCGCGCCGGTGAGCGGTGCGCGGGGCTCGTCGGTACGGACCCGTCGGTGCCGGGCGGTTCGAGTCGCGAAACGGACAGCGGTGTCGCGGCGGCCCGCTACACTTCGGCCGTCCAGTACGACACCGAGGAGAACCGGCCGCCGACCGGGTTGTCGACGATGGCCTGGTCGGCCGACCAGATCGGGTCGGCGACCGCGTTCGGCACTTTCCGGTAGAAGCCGTACGGGAGCAGGAAGTCGTGGCTGTGCTCGCGGAGGTGGAGGCCGGCGTCCTCCACGAGGCGTTCGACGCCGCTGCGGGAGTAGAGCCGCGACCCCATCGGGAGCGCCCAGTTGTAGAGGACGCGGAGCGACGCGTCGTCGAACGTGTCGAAGAACACGGTCCGCTTGGAGACGCGCGCCATCTCCGCGAGGAACTTCGCGGGGGTGTCGGCGAGGTGGAAAAAGCGCATCGCGAACACCGCGTCGAAGTGGTCGTCGGGGAACGGAAGCCGGGCGGCGTCGCCGCGCATGAACTCGATGTTGTCGGCGACGTCGGCCTGCCTGGCCTTCCGGCGGCCCTGTTCGAGCATCGCGTTCGAGATGTCGAGGCCGACGATGTCCGCGCCGCGCTCGGCGAGCATCACGGTGAACCGACCGGTCCCGCAGGCGATTTCGAGCACGCGCTCGCCGTCCACCGGCCCGATGGCGTCGAGAACCGCCTCTTTCTCCCGGCGGTCGATGAGCCGTCCGCCCTTCGAGAACCGCTTGGCGTCGTACTCCTCGGCCACCGAGTCGGCCTGGTACCACTCCTGCCCTTTCACGCTATCACGGCGTCCTCGCCGGAGTGGTAAAACCGCACCGATTGCGTCGCTCGGTCTGCGACGACGCGGCCGTCGTAGCCCCTGCGCCCGAAGATAACTGCTGAACGACACTTCCCATCGACTCGCGACGGACAGCACCGCTGACCCCCGTGGTGCGGCCGCGGTTCGACCCGAACGACCCATATAAGTGAGTATAAGGAGTATGGACGGTTTGAACCCGTATTGAGATAACCTTTACCACAGGGTGGCGATACTGACGGAGTATGAGCACCAGTGCAGCAGACCCGGAGGCAGCCGACCCCCTTTCAGAGACGGAGTACCGCGACCGCCTGCGCGACCTCCCGCCGAGCGCGAAACTCGTCGCGAAAGTCCTCGAAGGCGACGCCCCGCTCTCGCAGGGCCAGCTCGCCGAGGAGTCGCTGCTCCCCGACCGGACGGTCCGCTACGCCCTGAACCGCCTCGAAGAGTGCGACCTCGTCGGCTCGCGCTACTCGTTCAAGGACGCCCGCAAGCAGGTCTACTTCCTGAACACGTAACCGGCGTCGCCGCCCGTCGACGCCCACGGCTGGTCCCTCCGCGACGGAACCGCGGCTCGACGCCGCGCCCGTCTGTTCTCGGTTCGGTTCCGAATCCAATCCACCCATTTAAGTCTCGGAGTCGCTACCGTTGGGTATGGAGTTCACGGTGGTCGTCCCGACCCTGAACGGCCGGGACAGGCTCGCGGCGAGCCTCGACTCGCTCGCCGCGCACGCGCCCGACGCGGAGGTGGTCGTCGTCAACGGCCCCTCCGCCGACGGCACCACCGGGATGGTCAGGGAGCGAGACGACGTCGACGTCCTCGTCGAGATTTCGGCGCGGAACGTCAACGTCGCGCGGAACGCCGGCGTCGACGTCGCCGGCAACGACGTCCTCGCGTTCGTCGGCTACGACCACCGCGTCGAGGAGGGGTGGCTGGACGCCGCCCGCGACGAACTCGCCGCCGGCGCCGACGTCGTCACCGGGCCGCTGCGGCAGACCGTCCGCGGCGGCGCCACCACCGAGGAGCCGGAACGCCGCCGCATCGCCGACCGCGACGTCACCTACTTCACCGGCCGCAACGTCGTGTTCCGGCGGCGCGTCGTCGACCGGCTCGACGGCTTCGACGAGTACCTCGAGACGGGCGGCGCCCGCGACGCCGCCCACCGGCTCGCCGCGATGGACGTCGACGTGACGTGGGCCGCCGACGTCGCGGTCAGACGCGACGCGGACGCGCAGGCGGACGGCGGCCGCGACGACACCGACCTCCGCTGGAAGTACCGCTCGCTCGCCTACCGCCTCGCGAAGAACTACGGCGCCCGCCCGACCGTATTCCGTCGGCTACTCGCGCACGCAGGCGGCGGCGCGGCCGACGAACTGCGGGCGGTCCTGACCGGCGACACGACGCCGACGTCGTGGGTCGGCGCCGGCCGCGACGTCGTCGCCGGACTGGCGACCGGCCTCTCCGACGGACTGGTCGCGCGCGCCAAGGATCGGTCGACGACGCGGAACCCCCACGGCGTCTCCGACCGCGCCGACCGCGCCGTCGCGAAGTACGACCGACGGTAAGCCGGCCGCTGCGCCGCTGTTCCTCCGGGTACCCTCGTCGAGCTCGTCCGTCGCTGCGTTTCCGAGCCGCTGCTCGGCCGAGTCGCTACTCGTCGGCGCCGGGGGCGAGCCCCGGGAAGACGCGGGACGGGTTCGCGGAGAACGCTCGGCTCATCAGGTCCTCGGGGACGTCGAGCGTCAGCAGCTCCATGACGCCGACGTCGGGGTGGGTGTCGGGGGCGCCCGACCCGAACAGGACGCGGTCCGGGTGTTCGAGCAGCCCCTGTTCGAGCACGTCGCGGTACCGGACGAACGACGTGTCGAGGTACAGGTCGTCGTAGTCGTCGAGCAGCGCGAGCGCGTCCGTCATCAGGTCGCGGTTCAGCGGGTAGCCGCCGAAGCTGCTGAGCACAACCGGGAAGCCGTACTCCAGCACCGTGTCGGCGGCGGCGGCCGGCGGGAACGACTCGCCGGCGTGGACCAGCAGCGGCGCGCCGGCGTCGTCGACCTGCTCCAGGACGGCTTCGGTCGGCAGGCCGTCCATGCCGGGGTCGAGCACGAAGCCGTGGAACCGGTCGTCGTAGGCGTACTGCTCGACGTCCCCCGGCTCGGTGTGGTGGCTCGCGGGGGACGCCGTGAGGTTCCGGAGCCGAGAGACCGGGGTGTCGCCGGGGTCGCGCGGCCCGTTCAGCCGCGCCACCGCGCAGAACGGCCGGTCGACGGAGAGGCGGGCGACGGCGTTGTTCGCGCGGAGGTAGCCTTCGCCGGCGGGACGCGGCCCCGGCGAGACGGCCGCCCGGACCACGCCGGCCTGATGCATCTCCCGCTGGAGCCGCTCGGGCGACACCTCCCGGCCGCGTGCCGCCACGGCGCCCTCGTCGGGGTCGAGTCGAGCGTGGACGTCGACGACCCGGAACTCGTGCTCCAGTTCCAGCATTCGTCTTCTGTGTGGATGTGGGGTGTCTTAGATGTTGCAGAAAGCGCCGTGGCCGTCGCGGTCCGCCCCACGCCGTTTATTGTGGCCGACGCCGTACCGTCTGGTATGCCCGCCACGAAGGAAGTCAAGTGCACCAGCGACGACTGCGAACTCGACATGTTCGAGAACCACTACACCTACGACATCGCCGACGACCACTCCGTCTCGGACCTGTCGTGTCCGCTCTGCGGCGGGACGGACTGCCTCGAAGAGATCGAGCTATGAGCCAGCGCGGCGTCGACGTGGCCGGCCTGAGAGCCGTCGGCGAGTCGGCGGTCAGCGCCGTCCTCGACCGCGTCGGCCGCGGCGTCTCCGCGGTCCAAGAGCGGACGCCGCTCCCGTACGACGTCCTTGAGTCCGACGACGCGTACCTCGTCGTGTTCGACGCGCCCGGCGCGACGAGCAGCGACGTCCAGGTCCGGTTCCGCGACGGCGCCGTCGAGGTGCGCGTCGACCGGTTCCGCGACCCGCACGACGGCTTCGAGATGCGGTTCCCCGGCCGCGGGCTCTCGCTCGACGGCCGCGCGGAACTCCCGCCGGGCGCCGCCGTCGACCCGGGCGGCGCCGCTTCGACGCTCACCGGACGCGGCACGCTCCGCGTCAGACTCCCGAAAACCGAGGCGGACCGCGAACACGCCGTCGAAATCACCGACGTCGACGCGGACGCCGAGACGGCGGATGCGGCCGCGGACGCAGACGCTGACGCCGAGACGACCGGCGCGGACGAGGAGACGCTGGAGGAAGATGACCCGGACGAAGACGGAGATGACCGCGGACGCGGCGCGGGCGCGGGAAGCGCGGACCGCTAGTCCGTCGCCTCTCGCCGCTCTTCGACGACCATCCCTTCTCGAATCTCGAACTCCCGGTCGCCGTCGAACCGGGTCGGGTCGAACGACGCCGGACCGTCGCGTTCGCCGAGCACCTGCTCGGCGACGAGTTCGCCGGTCGCCGGCGCGCGCATGAAGCCGTGGCCCTGCCAGCCGGCGGCAACGTAGACGCCGTCGGCGACGGCGCCGACCAGCGGGTCGCCGTCCGGAGTCGCGGTACAGAGGCCGGCCCAGGCGCGCTCCGGGGCGGCGTCGTAGTCGGCGCGGTGCCGCAGGACCTCGCGGGTGTCCGCGACGAACCAGTCGTCGCCGTCGCGGTCCCAGTCGTCCGGGTCGGCCTCCTCGGGCACGGTGCCGTCGCCGCCGAGCAGGCCGTCGGGGTGCGGCCGGAAGTAGACGCCGGCGGTGGCGTCGTAGCACATCGGGCCGTCGTAGCCGTCGGCGCCGACGAGCGCCTGCACCCGGTACGGTTTCAGCGGGAGCGCGACGCCGGCCTCCCCGAGCAGCGCCGCGGTGTGCGCGCCGGCGGCGACGACGACGGCGTCGAACGGCCGCGTCGCGGCCGCGTCGCCGCCGCTGCCCGTCCCCGAAACCGTGACCGCCGGTGGCGACGTCGACACCGACACCGCCGCGTTCAAGCGGAGTTCGGCGCCGGCGTCGACCGCCTTCCGGGCGACCAGTTCGACGTAGCTCGCCGGGTCGGTCCAGCCGGCGTTCGACGCGACGGCCGCGGCGGCGACGTCGTCGGTGCGGAGCGCCGGGAACCGTCGGCCGAGTTCCGCGCCGGAGACGGTGTCGACGTCGCGGCCGTGCTGACGCATCCGGGCCGCCGCGGCGCCGATGGCCTCCGCGCGGGCGTCGTCGCCGTCGCGGGCGAGCATCACGTACGGGCACTCGCGGAGCCTGAAGCCGCCGTCCCCGGAGAACGACCGGAATCGCTCCATCGACCGCGCGCCGAGTTCGGCGTCGACGTCCTCGGCGTAGGCGTCGTACAGCACGCCGGCGGCCCGGCCGGACGACGCGGCAGCGACGCGGTCGCCGCGCTCGAACACGGTGACGTCGGCGCCGCGTGCCGCGAGGTCGTAGGCGGCGGTGACGCCGACCGCGCCGGCGCCGACGACCGCGACCCGTTCGGGGCTCACCGGTGGGGCTCCGGCATGAGCGCGTCGAACGGCCGGGACGCCAGCCAGTCGACGAGCGCGTCGAGTTCGTCGGTCGCCTGCTCGTACAGCCTCCTGCCCTTCTCGGCGTCGCCGCGCGTCGGCTCGCCGACCGCGCCGGACTCGGAGAAGTCCGCGGTGTCGAAGCCGACCGACGCCCCGTGGACGCGCTTCCCCCACGACTCGGCGGCGCCGGCCTCCGCGTCCGCCAGTTTCGCCTCCCGGACGAGGTCGGCGGCGACGTACGACACCATGCTGGTCTCCATCGCGTCCGCGTGCCCGATGCCGGACTGGTCGAACAGCTCCTCGTCGAGGCCGCCGAGGCTCGACCACCAGTCCCACGGCGCGACGAACGCGACCCGCTCGCCGCGGATGCGACGCGCGGCGCGCTGGAGCGCGTCGGTGTTCCCGCCGTGGCCGTTACACACCACCAGTTTCCGGACGCCGTGGGACGCGACCGACGCCAGAATCTCGCCGACGTAGTCCTCGAACGTCTCCGGTTCGGCCCACAGCGTCCCGTCGAACTGGCGGTGGTGCGCCGACACGCCGACCGGCACCGTCGGCAGCACCACGACGTCGTCGCGGTCGACGCCGCGCGCCACCGCCTCCGCCGCGATGAAGTCCGTGCCGAGCGGGAGCGCCGGGCCGTGCTGCTCCACCGACCCCGTCGGCAGGACGGCGACCTCGACGTCGTCGTCGAACAGGTCGCCCACTTCCGCCGTCGTCTGCTCGTGCAGGAGTCGCATACGTCGTGTTCGCGCCGCCGAGCCCTTAGCCGATTGGGTCCCAGCACACCGAACGTGGGCACTCCTCAGAAACGGATTCGTCGCGCTCGCCCGCCGCCTCCGTCTGAATAAGCGCGTCTGGAACCGAGTCGCGGCCGCGGTCGGCGTCGCAGTGGCGGTCGGCGTTGCCGTCGCGGTCGGCGTCGCAGTGGCGGTCGGCGTCGCAGTTCCAGTCGCGGTCGACGTCAGCGCGCCGCCGCGTCGGTCAGCGGAACGTCTCGACGCCGGCGGCCGGGTAGCCGACGACGGTGTCGACGCCGACGTCCCTCAGGGCGGCGACGCGGTCGCCGACCGTGTCGGGGTCGCCGACGAGCGCGTAGTCGCGCACCGCCTTCGAGAGCACGTCGCGGGCGCGGCCCTCGGCCGACGAGTCGGTCGCGGCGCCGTCGGGCAGCGCCTCCCGCACCGGCTTCCGTCGGGCGGCGTAGTCGCCGACCGCGTCGAGCACGTCGTCCTCGTCGTCGGTCGGGACCGTCGGCGCGTACACCGCGATTCGGCCGTCGTAGCCCGCCGCGCGGAGGCCGCGGACGTCGCGTTCGGTGGTCCGCGAGAGCAGTTCGTACTGGACGCCGCCGGCGGCGAGCGCGAGCCGCTCGACGCCCTCGGTGCCGACCCACGGCTCACCGTCAGGGTCGTCGTCGGCGACGGCGTCCATCGCGTCGCCGAGCCGCGGCGCGACCGCGCGGCGCCGCTCCGTCTCGCTCAGGTACGCCGGGTGGCCGGCGACGAGCACGCGCCCGACCGACGCCGGGACCCGTCGGCTCAGCGAGTCGTCGCCGCGCGGGTCGAAGCCGTCGGCGCGCACCGGAGTCGCCAGCCGGACGTCGCGGTCGGCTGCCAGCTCCGCCAGCAGGTCGAACGACGGCAGCTCGTCGCGGCCCTCGTAGTCGACGCAGACGAGGCCGAACGGCAGGTCGGCGGCGACCGACACGTCACACTCGGTCGGCTTCAGCGCCACGCCGTCCAGCCCGGTCCGGGCGGCGACGCTCCCCTCCGGCGCCCGGCGTTCGACGGCTCCCGCCGCGTCGTCGGCCGCGTCGACCCGGCTGTCGCCGTGGCCGTCGGCGTCGTCGCGCGCGGCGTCGCTGTCGGCGTCGGTCTCGGCTCTGGTCGTCGCGTCGGCGTCGTCGGCGTCGGTGAGTGCAGTCATCGGTGGGGAACGTCGTCGCTGGCGGTGATGGAAGTCGATTCGGAGCGGTCGCTGAACGCAGAACGGGTTTCAGTGCGGTCGCGGAACGCGACCAATCGCCTGTGCGGCCATACACGTCGAAAGCGGCCAGTCCCGGATAAGCGTGGTGCTCCCGTCAGAATCGACTCGTTCGGCGGCTACACCGGGTAGTCGGCGTCGGGGTCGACGACGCGGTCCGGCTCCGCCGGCGCCTCCCAGTCCGTCGTGAGTTCGAGAAGCTGCACCAGCATCCGACCGGTCGCGCCCCAGACGGTGTAGCCGTCGACGTGGAAGAAGTGGAGTCGGACCGCGCCGTGGTGCGGGTGGTCGCGGCGCTCGGACTCGTAGTTCGACAGGTCGGTGAGGTCCGCCACCGACAGCACCGCGATCTCCGCGACTTCCGCGTCCGACGGCTCGTACTCAC
Organism: Halobaculum sp. D14; assembly: GCF_051195135.1. Classification (NCBI taxonomy): domain Archaea; kingdom Methanobacteriati; phylum Methanobacteriota; class Halobacteria; order Halobacteriales; family Haloferacaceae; genus Halobaculum; species Halobaculum sp. D14. The sequence goes on from NZ_JBNTKA010000002.1 coordinate 894,388, forward strand.
GGTCCGGAACGGTCCCGACGAACGGCGTCACGACGTACTCCGAGACGGTCGGCAGGTCGTCGAGCCGGCCGACGACCGACGCCTCGGCGGGCCGCAGCCCGATTTCCTCCTCGGCCTCCCGGAGCGCCGTCGCCTCCAGGCTGTCGTCGACGGACTCCGCGCCGCCGCCCGGGAAGCTCATCTGCCCCGGGTGGTTCCCGAGGTGGTCCGCGCGCTTCGTGAACAGGATGTGCGGTTCGCCGTCCCGCTCCAGGACCGGTGCGAGCACGGCTGCGCGCCGCTCGGCGTCCGCGACCGTCACCGGCGCGTGGTCGCTGACCCCGGCGAGGTTCATGTCGGCAGTCGGCGCGGACCGGCCTTCAACTGTGCGGTCCGCGCCAATCGTGGCCGCGGTCGTCGCTGCGCTGCCCCGTGCCGCCGTCCGCGCCACCGCACCGCCGGCTCTCGTGACCGCCCCACGTCACTGTCGCTCGCTCGGATACGGGTCAGTCGTCGACGTCGTCGGCGTCGGCGCGGGCGGCCGCGGCGACCTCCGCGGGCGTCAGGTCCGTCTCCGACCAGGCTGGGAGCCGGTCGTCGTCGCCGGGCGGCGCGATGGCGTCGGCGTACGTCTCCACCTGGTCGCGCTCGCCGGCGCGGTCGAACTCCAGGCCGTTGAACGCGGCGTCCGTCGCGTACGACCGGATGAACGACGCCGCGGTTTCTCGGTAGCGCGCCGGCAGCGTGTCGTACGCCGGGTCGACGCCGCGCTCCTCTACGGCGCGCAGCAGCGCCGCCCCGACCGACCGGCTCATGTCCGAGAGCCCGGTCGGCCCGGAGACCGCGCGGTGGTCGTGCTCGTAGCTCCCGAGGTCGACCTGCGCGGCGCCGTCGAAGCCGACCGCCTCGAAGGCGTCCGCGAGCGTCCCGACCTCCAGCCCCCACGTCGGCTGGACGCGCAGCGACGCCACCACGTCGCTCGTCGCGGCGAACTCGCCGGCGAGCGCGTACCGGAACGCGCCGAGGAACTCCAACAGCGGCTCGTCGTGGGCGTCGCGGAGCGCCCTGACAAGCGGCGCGTAAAACAGCCTGAACAGCCGGCCGTACAGCCGGTCGTTCTCGACGCGGGCGTAGTACCCCTTCGAGAACGAGAAGTCGTGCGCCAGCGGGAACAGGAGCCGCTGGACGTACCGCCGCGAGTACGAGGTCGTGTCGGCGTCGTGCAGCACGACGAACTCCTCGTCGAGCGCGCGGCCGAGCGCGAGCCAGACGTCGCGGCCCTTCCCGCGCTCGCCGGAGATTCCGGCCTCCGCGAGCAGATCGGCGACGCGCGGGCCGTCACACCACAGCACTTCGAGCGTCAGGTCGAAGCCGTCGAGCCACTCGCGGAACGCCGGGACGCGTTCGGCGGACGCCCGCAGCGGCACGACGACGCGCGCCGGGTTCAGCGCCTCCAGTTCCGAGAGCACCTGCTCGGCGGCGAGGCCCGCGTACTCGCGCTCCGTCATCGGTACGACCACGGCCGCGCGGTCCGTCGGCGCCGACGGCGCCGCGTCGCCGAGGTCGTGGAGCGTCGTCACGCGCTCTTGGACGTACTCCATCACCTCCCGGTCGGGGCCTCCCCGGTAAATAATCGGGTGCTCGACGGCGACGCCCCGAGATAAACTGCGAGAAACTCCCCGGGAGTTCCACGACCCATAAGTACTGAACGAACGTTCAGTCGATAGATACTGTTCAGTATGACCAGCCAGGCACACACGACGCGGGGACGATGAGCCGGTTCGACGCGGTCGTTTCCGCCATCACAGACCACAGCCGAGCGGCCATCGCGGTCATGCTCGTCCTCACGATAGCCATCGGGGCGGGCGCGCCGATGGTCGAGCGGTCCTCCTCGCTCGACCAGTTCCAGACCGACTCGGTCGAGTCGCAGAAACTCGACTACATCGAGGCGAACTTCTCCACCGGCGCGGCGAACACGACGTCCGCGCAGATAATCATCCGCGACGAGAACGTCCTCGACAAGGAGTCGCTGCTCGAGAGCCTCAGATACCAGCGGGCGCTCCGGCAGAACCAGACCGTCAGCGAGACGCTGACGAACGAGACGCCGACCGTCGGCGTCGCCAACATCCTCGCGACAGCGGCGATCACGCAGGAGGCGGGTCGCGACCTGCAGACGACTGCCGCGAAGGTCCAGCGGCTCAACGCCACCGTGACGGCCGAGCGCGCCGCCATCCAGAACCGGAGCGACGCGCTCAACGCCACCGCCGAGGACCTCCGGGCGGCGCTGACGTACCTCCGGCAGAACCCGGACGCCAGCGTCCGCACGCAGTTCGACCAGGTGCGCGCGAACACGACGGTCACGCTCAACGAGTCGGACTACGCGACGTTCGAACGCGCGGCCGAACAGCTCAGAGGTGCCTCCACGCAGGCCGAAGCCGAGCAGGCGTACACGCTCGGCACGCGCGGCGTGCTCTCCGAGGAGTACGCCGCGGTGCAAGAGCGCGCCGCCGCGCTGCGCGAGAAGGTCGACCGGCTCCAGCGGCTCGCCGAGGAGCTCGAAGCCGACCGCGCCGCGTTCCGGAACGCCTCGGAGGCGACGCTCGCCGAGCAGATCGACCAGATACGGTCGATGAACGCCTCCGAGATCGACAGCACCATCACGGCCGTCCTCGGGTCCGGCGACGGCTCCGGCAGTTCCGCGGCCAGTTCGGCGGCGCTCGCGTTCATGCCGACGAGCTACGACCCCGGCGCGACCGAAGCGAACGCGACGATGCTGCTCGTCACGCAGGTGAGCGACGGCGGCGGCACCGGCGGTGCCTCCGCCTCCGAGGCGGTCACCGACGCGCAGCTCGCGATGCAGGACATCGCCCGCGACCGCGACACCGGCCACGAGTACATGGTGTTCGGCGCCGGCATCATCAGCCACGAGCTCACGTCGTCGATGACCGACAGCCTCCTCATCGTCGGGCCGCTCGCCGTCCTGTTCGTGCTCGTCGCGCTCGCTGTCGCCTACCGCGACCCGCTCGACATCATCCTCGGCCTGCTCGGCATCGGCGCCGTGCTGGTGTGGACGTTCGGGTTCATGGGCTGGACCGACATCGACTTCAACCAGATCTTCATCGCGGTCCCGGTGCTGCTCATCGGGCTCAGCATCGACTACGCCATCCACATCTTCATGCGGCACCGCGAGGAGCGCACCGCCGCCGAATCCGTCGAGGACGCACCGAGCGACCCGCGCGGCTCCATGCGGGTCGCGCTCGCCGGCGTCGGCATCGCGCTCGTCTGGGTGACGGCGACCACCGTCATCGGGTTCCTGTCGAACCTCACCAGCCCGGTGCCGCCGATTCGGGACTTCGGCGTCGTCAGCTCCGTCGGCATCGTCGCGGCGCTGCTCGTCTTCGGCGTCCTCGTCCCGGCGCTCAAGGTCGAACTCGACGAGTTCCTCGAAGCGCGCGGCGTCGACCGGACGCTGCAGGCGTTCGGCACCGGCGGCGGCGCGTTCTCGCGCGTCCTCCGCGTCGGCGCCGTCGGCGCGAAGAAGGCGCCGTACCTGGTGCTCATCGTCGCGGTGCTGCTCAGCGCCGGCGGCGCCTACGGCGCGACGCAGGTCGACACCTCGTTCAGCCAGTCGGACTTCCTCGCCGAGGACCCGCCGGGCTGGATGGAGGACCTCCCCGAGCCGTTCGCGCCCAGCGAGTACAGCGCCAAGCAGAACCTCGAGTACGTCAACGAGCACTTCATCCGGGAGGACTCACAGGCGCAGATCCTGATCGAGGGCGACGTGACCGCGCCCGGGATGCTCGAACGCATCGAGTCCGCCCACGACCTCGCCGCCGAAAAGCGCGTCACGCAGGAACTCCCGAACGGTGAACCGGACATCACGAGCCCGGTCAGCGTCATCAGGCAGGTGGCCGCGCAGAACGAGTCGTTCAACAGCACCGTCGCCGCCGCCGACACCGACGGAGACGGCATCCCCGACCGGAACCTCGAACGGGTCTACGACCGGCTGTACGAGGTCGCCCCCGAGCAGGCTGAAAGCGTCGTCTACCGGGACGACGGCGAGTACGTCGCCGCCCGCATGGTCATCTCCGTGGAGGGCGGCGCCTCCGGCGACGCCGTCACGACGCAGATGCGCGACGTCGCCGAGTCGCTCGAAGGCGACGACGTCACCGTCACCGCGACGGGCAGCGCCATCCTGAACCAGATCGTTCAGGACGAACTGCTCGAAACGGTCGTGAACAGCCTCATCATCACGCTGGTCGCGACGTTCCTGTTCTTGATGGTCGCCTACCGGCTCGCGAACGGCAGCGCGACCCTCGGCGCCGTGACGCTGCTCCCCGTCGCGTTCAGCGTCGCCTGGATTCTCGGGACGATGTACCTCATGGACATCCCGTTCAACGTCCTCACGGGGATGATCACGAGCCTCACGGTCGGGCTCGGCGTCGCCTACAGCATCCACCTCTCCGAGCGGTACACCCAGGAACTCGAACGCACCAGGGACGTCTGGACGGCGATGCACCGCGCGGTCACCGGCACCGGCGGCGCGCTGCTCGGCTCCGCCGCGACGACCGTCGGCGGCTTCGGCGTGCTCGTGTTCGCCATCCTCCCGCCGCTCCAGCAGTTCGGCGTCATCACCGGGCTGACCATCATCTACGCGTTCCTCGCGTCGGTGCTGGTCCTCCCGAGCCTCCTGGTCATCTGGACCCGATTCGCCGGCCCCGACTGGGCGGCCGAAGCCGTCGACAACGACGACGGCCCCGGCGGTTCCGGCGGCTCCGGCGGCGCTGACGAGGCAGGCGGCGACGCCGGCCCGGACGGCTCTGACGTCGCTGCCGAAGCCGTCGCGGCGCCGTCGACGGCCGACGCCATCGAACCCGACGCGCACACGGCTGAACCGGCGGCCGCCGAAGACGAGTTCGCCGAGGCGGACTTCGTGCCGGCGGCCGTCGTCGACGCCGACGCCCGGGTCGTCCGGGTCGTGGACCGCGAGTACGTCGCGCCCGGCGACGACGTGCAGGTGACGGTCCGCGCGAGCGGCGTCGCGGACCGCGTCGTCCTCCACGAGGAGTTCGACGGCGACGTCGCGCTCGACGAAGCGACCCCCGAACCGGTCGACGTGGTCGAACGCGACGGCGAACTGTACGTCGCCTGGGACGCCACGGACGGGGTCGCGCTCCAGTACGACGGGACGGTTCCCGCCGACGCCGACGACGGCGCGTCGTTCGGCTTCGACGGCGCGCTGATGGCCGCGGACGGCGACCGCCCGGTCGGCGGCGCCGACGCCGTCTCCGTCGTCGAAGACCTGTTCGAGCGGGTGCTCGCCGCCGGCACCGTCACGGACGACGACCTCCGTGACGCCCGCGAACGCTTCGAGGACGGCGCCATCAGCGACGCGCAGTTCGAGCGCATCCACCGCGCCTGGATCCGCGGCGACCAGCGCACCACCGACGAACTCCCCGCCGGCGACGACAACTGACCGGCTGGACGCGCCGCCGGCACACCCGCCCGCCGCACTCCCCGCTGCATTCGGCCCTCCCCGCAACGCAGTCCGACCCGGCCGCTGCCGAAACGTGGAATTATGCCCGATGCGCCCCAACGACCGGCAATGAATCGGCAGCAAATCCTCGCGCTCGTGCTGGTGGGGCTCATGCTGTTCTCGTCGTTCGCCTACGCGATTTCGGTGCTCTGACTCCATGACCCGGCCCACGGCGACGCGGCGGCGGCTGCTCCGGGCGGTCAGCGTCGGCGCCGCCGCGGGGCTCGCCGGCTGCGGCGGCGCGACCGCCCCGCGGCGAACCTCGGAGTCTCCCGGCGACGAACCCCCAAAATCCGGGACAGACGAACCGGGTGGCGGCCAGCCGGTGGAGACCGTCGGCCTCGACACCGTCGTGGACGGGCTCCGCGCGCCGCTCGCCGTCGCGTTCGCGCCGGACGCAGACCGTCGGTACGTCGCCGAACAGCACGGAATCATCCACACGCACGGCCCCGACGGCCGCCGCGACGAGCCGTTCTTGGACCTCCGGGACACCGTTATCGCCGGCGGCGAAACAGGGCTGCTCGGCGTCGCGCTCCACCCGTCGTTCGCCGACAACCGACGCGTGTTCGTCCGGTACAGCGCGCCGCGCCGGCCCGGCACGCCGTCGACGTACAGCCACACGTTCGTGCTCTCCGAGTTCCGCGCCACAGCCGACGGCCGCCGCGTCGTCCGCGACTCCGAGCGCACCGTCCTGGAGATTCCCGAACCGCAGTCCAACCACAACGCCGGCGACCTCGCGTTCGGCCCGGACAGTTTCCTCTACGTCCCCGTCGGCGCCGGCGGCGCCGGCGGCGACCGCGGCACCGGCCACGCCGACGACTGGTACGGCGGCGTCGACGGCGGCAACGGCCAGGACGTCACCGAGAACCTCCTCGGCAGCCTCCTCCGAATCGACGTCGACAGCCGCGACGACGGCCGACCGTACGGAGTCCCGGACGACAACCCGCTCGTCGGCCGCGACGGCCGCGACGAACACTACGCCTGGGGGTTCCGGAACCCGTGGCGCGTCTCGTTCGACGGCGACGACCTCTACGCCGCCGACGTTGGACAGAACCGCTACGAGGAGGTCAACCTCGTCGAGCGCGGCGGCAACTACGGCTGGAACGTCAGAGAAGGGACGCACTGCTACGGCGCCGACAGCTGCCCCGCCCGGACGCCGCCGAGCGTCCGCGGCGGCGAACCGCTCCGCGACCCCGTCGTCGAGTACCCGCACTCCGGCGGCGCCGTCAGCGGCGTCTCCGTCATCGGCGGCCACGTCTACCGCGGCGACGCCATCCCCGGACTCCGAGGCACCTACGTGTTCGGCGACCTCGACGCCGACGGCCGGCTCTTCGCCGCGACTCCTCCGGCCGACGGCGACGGTCTCTGGCCGACCCGCGTCGTCGACGTCGCCGACGAAGACGCCGCGAAACTCGGCCGCATCCTCTCGTTCGGCCGAGACGCCGCCGGCGAACTGTACGTCCTCGGGACCGGCACGAACGGCGGCGGCGTCCACCGGCTCGTCCCCGCCGACGGCGAGTGAGACGCTTCTCCTGGACGTTTCTCGCAGAGATATCTCTCGCTCACTTGCGTTCGCGAGAAGATAGTCCCGGGCGGATTCGAACCGCGAGGACTCGCATCCGCTCGCCCTCTGGGCGTCGAATCCGGCGGACTATCCGCTCCTCACGTTCGTTCGTCGCAGGATAGTCCCGGGCGGATTCGAACCGCGGTCGTTCCGCTGACGCGTCACTCCCTGCTTCGAATCCGCTGGGATATCTCTCGCTCCCTTGCGTTCGCGAGAAGATAGTCCCGGGCGGATTCGAACCGCCGTCGAAGGCTGTCTTCCGCGCCGGTCGGAGCCGGGCGCGTCCAAAGGCCCTCATGATTGGCCACTACACCACGGGACTGCGTCGCGTCTGTCGGTACTCGCTCGTCGCCCTAAGCCGTTCCGGAACCGCGCGGGCTACGCGCGGCGGATGTCGAAGCTGCCGCAGTCGGGGCACTGCTGGCGGTTCGCGTCGAACGTCGCCTCGCAGCGCTGACACTGGAAGGAGAGTGCGTCCTCGTCGTCTCGCCCGACGAGTCGCTTGAGCCGTCTGGTGACGTCCGACGCCATTGTGGATGGACCGTGGCGGCCACCGGACTTAACAGCGACGGCTCGGTTCGAGCCGCGAAAACGCGGGACTGCGCCGGTTCGCCCCCGAAGGATCGGCGGCGTCGTGCGGTCGTCGGAGCGGCGGACCGCGGTCAGTCCGCGATGTTCTCCTGCTCGCGGTCCTGCTCCGGAGTCGGCGGGTCGAGGTACTTGCAGGCGTCCGCCTCCGCGTCGAAGCAGTCCGGGCACTCGTCCGACCGGTCGATGATGGTGTCGAGCCGCTCGGCGACCGTGTCGTCGATGACGGCCTCCAGCGACCGCGCCTCCGCGCGGAACTCCTCGACTTCGAGGACGTTCGCGAGGAACCGCTCGATGATGCAGTAGTTCGACAGCGCCTCGCGGGCGCGGACGATGCCGTCGTCGCTGAGCGAGACGCCCTTGTACTTCTCGTGTTCGGCGAGCCCGCGCTCTTCGAGCTTCCCGATCATCTCGTTGGCGGACGCCGGGCTGACGTCGAGCGCGTCGGCGACGGAGCCGGTCGAGGCGGGGCCGTCTTCGGCTTCCTGTACGAGGTAGATCGCTTTGAGGTACTGGTCTGCCGTGTTCATGTCAGGCTCTCCGCTCCATGATCTCCGTCACTTCTTCGACGCCCTCCGCCTCCTCCTCGCGGATGCCGCGCAGCGTCGCGAGCACCGCGTCGCGGTCGATGGAGAACTCGGAGTCGCTGCCTTCGATGGCGTCGATGAGGTCGTCGTAGAACTTGTACGCCGTCTCCTCGTTGCACAGCTGGTCGTACAGCACGCCGTCGAAGTCGTCCGGCTTCGTCTGGCCGTACTGGGCTTCGACGAGCGTCTCGATGTCGTCGTACGACACCGACTCCGCGTCGAGCTGCGCGATGAGGTCTTCGAGCCGCTCGCGGTGGTCTGCGGACTCCTCGGCCGCCTCGTCGAGCAGCGCCTCGATCTCCGGGTCGAGCTCCTCGTCGAGCGCCCGGTAGTGGTGGTGCGCGCGGGCCTCGACGACCTCCTCCAGGACGACGCCGATCTGGAGGAGCCGGGCGAGCTGGTGGTCGGAGGCGACGCGCTGACCGACGCTCACGCTTCCCCACCTCCGGCGTCGTCGGACGCGGCGGCGCCGAACGCGGCCGCCGGCTGATTCGTGGACGATACGTGTCCCATTGTCCCCGTTTCAGGGGGAGAGCGACTTAAACCCGACCCTTCGGCCACCGACTCAGAACAGCGTGTCGTACTCGTCGGGGAGCTGCCCCTGAACCGCGGACCGCTCGAACGCGCTGATCTCCATCTCCAGCGCGTCGACCGCCGCCTGCGCCCGGTTGTGCGCCGTCTCCGTGTCGACGTCGAGCCGGTCGGCGACCCGGTCGCAGAACTCGTCGACGCCGAACGGCTGCGCCGACTCGGTGTCCCAGTCGATGACCCACGTCTCCATCTCGTCGGGGAGCTGTCCGGCGACGTCTTTCGCCTCCTCGCGGGAGATGCGTTCGCCGAGCACTTCGAGCGTCGCGCGCAGCGTCGCCTCGGCGGTGTCGTCGTCGTCGACGCTGGACTCCCGCTGCACCTTGACGATCGCGCCATCGAGCGACATGTTCGTCGGAGCCGACGACCGCCGCACATCTGTATTTAGTGGCCGTGGACGCCCCGCGGACCGGGTCGACGTGGCCGTGGACAGCCCGGAGCCGGTCCGCCGCCGACCCGCATCATCAACGCTCAAGCCGGTCGGTCTCCAAGCGTCGGTAATGGCTGCCCGACGCGACCGGTTCTCGCTCGCCGCCGTCGTCTTCGCCGTCATGCTGGCGCAGACGTTCGTCTACCCCGGCGTCGACCTGCTCGCCGCCGAACTCGGCGGGGAGGGCGTGGCGGCGCCGACGCTGTTCCTCGCCGCGGAGTTCGCGGCGTTCGTCGTCTTCGCCGGGCTGTGGGGCGCCGCGAGCGACAAGGTCGGACGCCGCCGTCCGCTCATCGTCGTCGCGGCCGCCGGCGGCGCAGTCGGCTACCTGCTGCTCGCCGAACTGCCGCGGTACGGCCTGACGTTCGGGGGCGCGCTCGTCCTCCGGGCGCTGCAGGGCGGGATGACGGTCGGCGCGTTCTCGCTCGCCGTCTCCGCGCTCGCGGACCTCGGCGGCGGCAACGGCCGGAACATGGGCGCTGCGGGCATCGCTATCGGCGCCGGAACCGCGTTCGGCGCGCCCGTCGGCGGACAACTGTTCTCCGTCGGGACGTTCCTGCCGCTGTACGCCGCCGCCGCGCTGCTCGGCGTCGCCGCCGTCGTCGCCGCGACCGCACCGGACAACGCGCCCGCCGGCGGCGCCGACCGGGGGCTCGCCGCGCTCGTCTCCGGGCTCCGCCGCCACACGGACCTCGCGGTGCCGTACGCGTTCGGCTTCGTCGACCGGCTCACCGCCGGCTTCTTCGCGCTCGTCGGGACGCTGTACTTCCGCGAGGCGTTCCACCTCGGCCCCGCCGCGACCGGGCTGCTGCTCGCCGCGTTCTTCGCGCCGTTCGCGCTGCTGCAGTACCCGTTCGGCGTGCTCTCCGACCGCGTCGGCCGCGTCGTCCCCGTGGCGGCCGGCTCCGCGCTGTACGGCGTCGCCGTCCTCGGCGTCGGCCTCGCGCCGTCGGTGCCGCTCGTCGCCGTCGGCATGGTCGTCGTCGGCGTCCTCGGCGCGCTGATGGCGCCCGCCACGATGGCGCTGGTCGTCGACCTCGTCGGCGACGACGAACGCGGCGTCGCCGTCGCCGGCTTCAACGCCGCCGGCAGCCTCGGCTTCCTCGCCGGGTCGCTCGTCGGCGGCGCCGTCGCCTCCCGCTACGGCTACCTCGCCGCCTTCGGCGTCGCCGGCGGCCTCGAACTGCTGCTCGCCGCCGCGACGCTCCCCGCGCTCCTCCGACTCCGCCGGACCGGCGGCTCCGCCGCCGTCTTCGACTCCAGCACGGACTGACCAGCCTCACCGAAGAATCAGGCCCCGGGTGCCGTCGACGCGGCAACGGCTCGCAGACGCGCTATCGGCGGTGGCGTCGACGGCGAAGAAAAATCGGTTCGCGGAGTCCGCGAAAATTCGCGGCCGGTTACCGGAGCCGCGCCGCGATGAGAGACTCGATGTCCTCGCGGAGTTCGTCGACTTCGACCTCCTCGAGCACCGGGACGAAAAAGCCCTTGACGAGCATGTCGCGGGCCTGCTGCTCCGAGATGGACCGGGAGGTCATGTAGAACAGGTCCTCCTGGTCGACCTGGCCGACGGTCGCGGAGTGGCTCGCCTCGGTGTCGTGGTTCTTGATGATGAGCTTCGGCGACGCGTCCGCCTCGGAGTCGTCCGACAGCATCAGCGTGTTCTCGCGCTGGTAGCTGGAGGTGTCCCAGGCGTCGCGGCCGACGTCCTGGACGCCCTCGTACACCGAGCGCGCCTCGTCGTCGAGGACGCCGCGGGTGACGAGGTCCGCCGTGGTGTGTTCGGCGTTGTGCCAGACGCGGGCGTTGACGTCGAAGTGCTGGTCCTCGTGGCCGAAGAACGCGCCGACGATCTTCGACTCCGAGGAGTCGCCGTTCAGCTCCGTCTCGATGTCCGAGCGGGTGAGCCGCGAGCCGATGTTCCCCTCGATCCAGTTGACGGTCGCGTACGTCGCGGCGTCGCCGCGCTTCAGCGTGAAGTCGTACACGTTGTCGTCGAGGTTCTGCAGCGACCCGTACTGGACGTAGCTGTTCTCGCCGGCGTCGACCTCGACGAGGTTGCTGAAGTAGCGGTCCCCGTCGACGTCGCCGTCGCCGTTCTCGATGCGTTCGAGGATGGTGACGGAGGCGTTGTCCTCCGTGACGACGAGCGTGTGGCTGAACAGCGACCGGCTGTTCATCTCGGCTTTCACCTTCACGTCCTCGGCGTCGACGCCCTCCGGGACGTAGATGAACGTCCCGGTGGTGAACAGCGCCGTCGACAGCGCCGTCAGGTAGTTCGTGTCCGCCGAGACGACGGAGCCGAACTTCTTCTCCAGCAGCCCGGAGTGCTCGTCGAGCGCGTCCGCGAAGCTGAGCACCTCGGCGCCCTCGGCGCTGACGCGCTCGGTCTCGTCGCTCTGGTTCAGCGGGTCGACCAGCGCTTCGAACTCGAGGTCTTCGAGGTTCGTCCAGCGGCGGCCCGGCGTCTCGATGACGTCCGGCAGGTCGAGGTCGTCGAGCAGCCGGAACGCTTCGAGGCGTCGCTCGAGCAGCCACTGCGGCTCGTCTCGTTCCTCCGAGATGGTGTGGATGGTGTCCTCGGAGATGCTGAGCGGTACCTGCGTGCTCATCCGAGCGACCCCTCCATTTCGAGTTCGACGAGGCGGTTCAGTTCGACCGCGTACTCGATGGGCAGCTCCTCCGTGATGGGCTCGATGAACCCGGAGACGATCATCTGCTTCGCGTCGTCGTCGTCGAGGCCGCGCGACTGGAGGTAGAACACGTCCTCGTCGCCGATTTTCCCGACGGTCGCCTCGTGGGCGACGTCGACGGTGGACTCGTTGATCTCCATGTACGGCATCGTGTCCGACGTCGACTCGTTGTCGAACATCAGCGCGTCACACTCGACGGACGTCGACGACCCTTCGGCGCCGTCGGCGATGTGGACGAGGCCGCGGTAGTTCGTGCGGCCGCCGTCCTTGCTGATGGACTTCGACTCGATGGTCGACTTCGTGTCCGGGGCGTTGTGGTACACCTTCGCGCCGGTGTCGATGTTCTGCCCCTCGCCGGCGAACGCGATGGTGATGTGGTTGTCGGAGGCGCCGCGGCCCTTCAGAATCGACGACGGGTACAGCATCGTCGCCTTCGACCCCATGGAGCCCGAAATCCACTCCATCCGGCCGTTCTTCTCGACGAGCGCGCGCTTCGTGTTGAGGTTGTACGTGTTCTTCGACCAGTTCTGCACGGTCGAGTACTGGACGTGCGCGTCCTCGCCGACGAACACTTCGACGCCGCCGGAGTGGAGGTTGAACGCCGAGTACTTCGGCGCCGAGCAGCCCTCGATGTAGTGGACCTCGGAGCCCTCCTCGGCGACGATGAGCGTGTGCTCGAACTGCCCCATCCCCTCGGAGTTCATCCGGAAGTACGCCTGCACCGGCATCTCGACCGTGACGTCCTCGGGGACGTACACGAACGAGCCGCCGGACCAGACGGCGCCGTGCAGCGCCGCGAACTTGTTGTCGCTCGGCGGTACGCACGTCGTCATGAAGTGCTCGCGGACGATGTCTTCGTGCTCCTGAACGGCCTCGTCCATGTTGCAGAAGACGACGCCCTTCTCCTCCCAGCGCTCCTGCATGTTCTGGTAGACGACCTCGGACTCGTACTGGGCGCCGACGCCGGAGAGCGCGTTCTTCTCGGCCTCCGGGATGCCCAGTTTGTCGAACGTGTCCTTGATGTCGTCGGGGAGGTCGGTCCAGTCGTCGACGCCGCCGCGCGTCTCGACGTCCGGCCGGATGTACGGGACGATCTCGTCCACGTCGACCTCGGTGAGGTCGGGCTGGCCGGGCCAGTCGGTCGGCATCGGCATCGCGTGGTACTGTTCGAGCGCGCGGAGGCGCCGTTCGAGCATCCAGTCGGGCTCGTCTTTGTCCTCGGAGATGGCGCGAATCGTCTCCTCGGTCAGGCCCTTCTCCGTCTGGAACGCCGACTTCTCGTCCTTCTTGAAGTCGAACCGGTCCTCGGTGTCTGTCTCTTTTAGGTGGTCTTGATCCGAACTCATATGTGTGCGTTACGTGGTAATTGCGTCGCGGTACGTATCAGGCTGTTCAGTAACCACGGACGGTTACGCGGCCTCGTACACTTCCTCGCGGACCCAGTCGTACCCCTTGTCTTCGAGCTCCGCGGCGAGCTCCGCGCCGCCGCTCTTGACGACCTTGCCGTCCAGCATGACGTGGACGTGGTCAGGCTCGACGTAGTCGAGGATGCGCTGGTAGTGCGTAATCTGGAGGACGCCGGTGCCCTGCTCGTCGCGCAGCGCGTTGATGCCGTCGGAGACGTCCTGCAGCCGGTCGATGTCCAGCCCGGAGTCGATCTCGTCGAGCACCGCGATGGACGGCTCGAGGATGGCCGCCTGCAGCACCTCGTTCTGCTTCTTCTCGCCGCCGGAGAACCCGGCGTTGAGGTAGCGGGACGCGAACTTCTCGTCCATGTCGAGCAGCTCCATCTTCTCTTTGAGGAGCTGCTGGAACTCGGCGACGCCGACTTCGCCTTCCTCGACGTCGCCCTCCATCGGCGAGGTCTCGTAGCCGGCGTCGTCCTCGTCGGCCTCGTCGGCCTCCTCGTCTTCGAACAGTTCTTCGCGCTCTTCGAGTTTCGCGTTCAGCGCCTGCCGGAGGAAGTTCGTCATCGTGACGCCCTCGATCTCCGCCGGGTACTGGAACGCGAGGAAGATGCCGAGCGCGGCGCGCTCGTTCGGTTCGAGGTCGAGCAGGTCCCACGTGTAGTCCTCGTCGTCGAGGTCGGCGTCGACGTCGGCGACGTCGTCCTCGTCGAGTTCGAGGACGACTTCGCCGTCCGTGACGGCGTACGCCGGGTGGCCGGCGATGACCTTCGCGGTCGTCGACTTCCCGGAGCCGTTCGGCCCCATCAGCGCGTGGATTTCGCCGCTGCGGACCTCGAGGTCGACGCCTCGCAGGATCTGTTCGCCCGTCTCCGCGACCTCCGCCTGGAGGTTGTTCAGTTTGAGTGTCGCCATTATGGTCTCCTCGTGTGTGTGGAGTGGCGGTTTCGACGCATAATGGTTTCGCATCAGCCGCCATGTGGTTCGTCACCACGAAAAATTCGTTTCTAAATCGGAAACTCGGGTGGGGGGAGTCGGACAGCTCGACGCTCGCTACATGAAACTGCCGAGGCCGGTCTGCTCCTGGCCGGTCTTCACTTCGTCCCACGACATCCCGAGCGCCTCGATGATGCGCGAAATCGGCCCCTTCAGCGTCTTGTCCAGCATCTCGTCCCAGTCGACGTCGAACTCCTCCGGTATCTGGTCTGCGTACTCGAAGCAGATGACGTCAGGGTCGCGCTTGAACTCGCCGTACAGCGGGTCGGTCTGCGGGTCCAGTCCGCGCTCGTTCTCCATGCGCTCGAAGAAGTCCGGGTGGACCTTGTCGAGGTAGAGCCGCTTCGGCTTCGACCCGCGCTGGAAGTTCGTGCCGAGCAGCATGTTCGCGTACTTCGCGCCGCGGACCTGCGCCGTGTCAGTGTCGTAGTTTTCGAGGCGCTTGCCGATGCCGCCCGGAATCCCGATGTCTTCGAGGTCGGCGTCGCCGTTCAGGAACGACTGAATCTCGTCGTGCAGGTACTCCTTGACGTCCTCGGTGTCCCGGCCGTGAACGATCATCTCGATGACGCGCTTTTGGACCCGCTTGGTCACCGGCGCGATGTCCGACCGCTTGTACTCGAACCCCGTGATGTCGATGTCGTCGACGTCCTTCCCTTCCTTCCAGACGATGTGGCCGGCGTAGCGCTTCTTCTTCCCGGCCTGGAAGAACCGGCGGTACAGCTTCTCGAACTCGATCTGGAACCGGTGCTCCTCGGCGTCGAGTTCGTCGAGCGCGAAGTCGTCGTATCGGCCGTTGATGTGCGCCTCGATGTCGAACGACTGCTCGATCGCCTCTTCCGTCGAGACGTCGCCGCCGAGTTCCAGCATCACGGAGTCCGTGTCGCCGTAGGCGACCTCGTGGCCGATTTCGTTCGCGGCCTCCTCGGTGAACTCGATGACGCGGCGCCCCATCGCGGTGATCGCGGCGGCGTTCTCCTTGTCGTACAGCCGGAACCGGTCCCAGCCGGAGACGCCGTACAGCGAGTTCATGATGACCTTCACGGCGGCCTGCTGCTGGTCGTACTGGTCGTACTCGTCGGAGTCCGGGTCGTACTGGTCGCGGGTCTCCTTCAGCCGTTCGCGCTCCGTGAGCAGCTCGTCGACCATCTCGCGCATCATGCCGTCGGGCTCCTTCCGGAACCGCGTCCCGTTCGGCGCCCGGTACGTCTCGCCGTCGTACGACTCGGGGTCGTCGACGATGGTCTCCGGGGAGGCGTTGATGGTCACCATGCACATCGGGTACAGCGACTTCAGGTCGAGCACGGTGACGTTCTCGCGGACACCGGTGAGCGGCTCGAAGACGGCGCCGCCCTCGAACTCCTCGCTCTCCTGTTGGCCCTTCGTCGGCAGCACGAACTCGCCGTACGCCTCGTGGAGCACGTACATGTCGACGGCGTCGCCGGGCGTCGGGGCGTCTTCGATCTGGCAGCCGACGATCTTCCGGGACTCGTTCCAGAACGCCACGATGTCCTGTTTCCGGTCGATTTCGACGCACAGCTCGACGTCCCGGAGGTTGTACTCGAGCAGCCGCTCGGGCTCTTGCTCCCACAGGTCGCCGATGTCGCCGGTGTACCGCTCCTTGCCGACGTCGAGTTCGAGTTCGCCGACGGCGTCCAGCCGGTACGACTCGAGTTCGGAGAACTGCCGGCGCTGGTAGGCGTACAGCAGGTCGAAGACGACGCGGCCCTTCACGTCCGGGCCGCCCCAGCCGCTCCGCCACGTCTCGCCGACCCGCGACAGGCGGTCCGGCGACAGGTCGTAGTCGCTCTTCCCGTCGAGCAGTTCACAGCGGTCGAGGAAGTACGGCGCGTCGAAGTCCTCGAAGTTCCAGCCCGTGAGCAGGTCCGGGTCGGTGTCGTCGAGGTAGTCGATGAAGGCGTCGAGCATCGCGTCCTCCTCGTCGAAGCTCTCGACGCGGATGTCGGGGCTCTCCCGGAGCGCGTCGTACCGGTCGAGCGCGGCGGGGGCGTCGACGCCGCCGACCGGCGCGTCGTACAGCCAGACGACGTACTCGTCGCGGTAGGAGTCGTGGCTGGTGAGACAGACGATGGACTCCTCGCCGTCCTCCGGGAAGCCGTTCCGGTCGTCGACCTCGATGTCGAAGGTGTTGACGCGGAGCGACGCCTCGACGTCGCACGGTTCGAGGTGGCCGGGGAACACCTGGAGCGAGCCGTCGTCGAGGCGGCGCTCCTCGACGCGGATGCCGGAGGAGACGTCGTTGTCGATGAGGAACCGGTTCGGGAACAGGATGTCGGCCTCGTACGTCCGGTCGAAGTCGTCGCGGATGGAGCCGACGTCACGCGGCGTGCGCGCGATGACTTTCGTCACCGGCTCGCCGCGGATGCTCTCGAAGCGGTCGGCGTCGTCGTCGCCGTGCGGCCGGTCGCGGGTGTCGACGACGACGTCGTACTCGTCGACGAGGTCGCGCGACTCGACGTCGGCGGTGGGGACGTAGAAGTACGGCTCCAGGCCGAGCACGCGGACGTGTTCGGCTTCGTCGTCCGCGGTGCGGCCGAAGACGTGGACGACGGGGTACTCGTCGGCGCCGCTGCCTTCGACGGTGTAGTCGACGGAGGTCACCATCAGTTCGACGGTGCCGTCGGCGTCCGGCACCCGGAGGTCTTGCGCGTCGACGACGTCGCTCACGTGGACGGCGTCGCCGCCGGCGACGTACGCCGCTTCCTCGTCGGGCCGGCCGCCGTCCCCGTCGGCGGCCGAGCCGTCGGCGAAGTCCGTGAGGCTCGCGTTGGTCATACGCCGCGTTGGCTGTTCGCGGTGAAAAAGCCACCCTTCCGGGTGGCCGAATCCGCCTCAGACGTGGCCGCTTCCGGAGCCACCGGACTCCGCTGACGCCGCGGACGCGCCGCGGACGGCGATGTCCGCCGCGACGGAAAGGCATATACCGTGTTACAGTCTACCATGGGCTGGATATGACCCACGCATCCGACTCCCTTTCGGAGGAGCCGAGCGCCGAACGGTCGGACGAGGCCGTCGAGACGGTCGAGGCGTACGAGGACGACGGTCGAACCGTCCTGTACGACGCCGAGAATCCGCTCGCGTGGGTGGAGACGACGCGCGCCGTCACACTCGCGGACCTGGCGTAACGACGTCGCCGCGGTGGGGCCGGACTCGGACGAACGGGCCCGGGCAAGGTCAGACCAGACCAGCCAGACTCGACCGGACCGCCACCGACGGCGTCGCCCCGTGAACAAACCCTTTTCACCTCGATTCGCCAACGACGAGGCGTGCTGGACGAGGACGACTCCGGAGAGCCGCCGGCGTTCGACGTCGAGGAGCGCTGGGGAAACCCGGAGGAAGACCTCGCCCCCGAAACCGAGACGCCGGAGGTCAGAAACCCCGCCGACGGCCTCCCGGACCCCGCCGACGTCGACCAGGCGGTTCAGTCGGCGTTCTGGGCCGCCGTCGTCTACGCGAACGTCGCGCTGTTCGGCGTCGCGCTCGGCGCCATGCTCGTCGGATTCCGCGGCGACTGGGCGGCCGGCGGCGCCGCAATCCTCGTCGGACTGCTCGCCGCCGGCCGCGTCTACCAGACCTACCGGGCGTTCCGCGACCGCGACCGCGACGATGCCGAGAACGGCGACGACGTCGCGGAAGACTCCGACGGAGGGACCGCCGCGGACGCCGACGAAGATGACGCCGCCAGCCGGACTGACGGCGGCCGCCCCGCTTCCCGTCGCTGACTCACCGACACGGCTTTCGGCGCCCGCGCCGTTTCTCCGCGTATGCAGACGGTTCGCCACGAGGACGGAACGCGGTACCTGCTCGTGAAGCGGAGCGACGAGTCGAGCCTCGTGCGCGACCCCGCGACGGGCGACGAGCGGTACGTTCCGAACGACGACCTGGACGCGGTCGACGAGTCGCCGCTGGCCGCGTCCGCAGGCGGCCTCCCGGACGACGTCCGCCGCGCCGTCCTGGCGTGCCGAGACGACCGGGCGCTCGGCCTGCTGGTCGAGTTCGTCGACCGCGGACCGCTCGCCGTCCGCACGCTGCTTGACTCGTACGGCCTCTGCGAGTCGGACCTCCACGGCGTCCTCTCGGAGTTCCGCGCAGCCGGCCTGCTCGAACAGACGACGGTGGCCGGCGAGCGCGGCTACGCCCCGACCGACGCCGCCAGCGACGCCGTCGACAGGCTCCGCGGCTGATTCTGCGGCCTCGAATCCGCCGGCTCCTCAGTCGTCCGCGGCTTCGTCCGCCGCCAGCACCGCGGCGGCCCTGTCGTCCGCGTGCTCGACGGTCGACCGGTTCGACGTCGGGTTCTTCTCCACCCGGACGAGGTCGTCGGCGGCCTCGACGAGTTCCTCGTCGTGGCTCACGATGATTATCTGGCGGACGCCGAAGCCGCGCATCTCCTCCACCAGGTCGACGAGCCGGGAGACGTGCCCTCGGTCCAGGAACACGGTCGGTTCGTCGAGGATGAGCGGCGGCGTCGGCGCCGCGCCCTCGATTCCCTCCGCGAGCAGCCGGTAGATGGCGCAGCGCAGCGACAGATTGAACAGGGCGCGCTCGCCGCCGGAGAGCTGCTCGGGGTCGAGCGGTTCGCCGTCCTTCTGGTACACCGTGAGTTCGTACTCGCCGTCCAGTTCGATGTGCGAGTAGGCGTCGTTCGCGTACACCAGCTCGAACGTCTCGTTCAGCATCCGTTCGAGGCTCTCGACGTTCCGGCGGCGGAGCTCCGCGCGGAGGTCGCCGTACATCGCCTCCAGCTCTTCGGCCTCCTCGTGAACCGACTCGAGGCCTTCCACCCGCTTCGCGAGTTCCTCGCGGCGCTCTCGGAGCGACTCGAGCTCCTCGATGTCCTGGGTGACCGCGCCGATGTCGCTCTGGAGTTCCGTCCGCCGGTCGCGGAGCGATTCGAGCGTCTCCGTCACCTGCTCGATGTACGACTCGGCGTTCGAGAGCCGTTCGCGCGCCGTCTCGATGCGGTCCTCGTCGAAGCCGTCGCGGAGTTCGTCGCGCCGCTGCCGCTTCTCCGCCAGCCGGTCGCGCCGCTCGTCGTTCAGTTCGGCGAGGGTGTCGCGGCGCTCGGCGAGCCGGTCGATTTCGTCGGTCGCGTCCTCGATCTCCTCGCGGACTGATTCGACGCGGTCGAGCGCGTCGTGTGCCGCGTCGACCGCGTCGAGGTCCGCCTCGATTTCCTCCACGCGCTCGCGCTGTTCGGTCGCCTGCTCCGCTTTCTCCGATGCGACATCGCGTTTTTCGGCGGCGTCTGACTCCAGGTCGTCGGCGTCTGCCCGGAGCGACTCGGCCTCGTCGCGCCGCTCGCCGATTTCGGCGCGCTTCTCCTCGACTGCGGATTCGAGGAACTCCCGGCGCTCTTCGAGCGTGTCGAGTTCTGATTCGGCCTGGACGAGCGTCTCGGCGCGGCTCAGCGCCTCGTCCAGTTCGTCTTCGCGCTCGCGGAGCGACGCCAGTTCGGCTTCGAGCTCCGACACCCGTTCGCGGTCCTCCTCGAGCGTGTCGACGTGCGGAGAGTCCTCGACCGGCTGGCCGCACTCCGGGCACTTCCCGGCGTCGAGCAGTTCCTCGGCCTCCTCGACGACGGTTCGCGCGGTGTTCAGCTCCGACGTCGTCTCGGTGAGCGCCTCCTGCAGGTCGGCGAGCTCGGACTGGAGCTCCTCGCGGTGGGCCGCCGCCTCCCCGACGTCGACCGGGGCGTCTTCGAACGTCGCTTCCAGGTCGGCGCGGCGCTCCGACAGTTCGCTCAGCGACTCCTCCCGCTCCGCCACCGCTTCGGCCGCCTCTTCGGCGGCGGCTTCGAGGTCGTCGGCGCGGCTGCGTTTCTCCTCGGCGCGCGTCTCCGCCTCGTCGGCGCGTTCGCGGAGTCGGTCCGCCTGGTTCTCGAAGGCGGTCGCGTCGTCCCGCGCCTCGTCGCGTTCCTCGCGGAGGTCGGCCTGCCGGTCGTCGAGCGCGTCGCGTCGGGCCGCGACCGACTCCGGGTCGGCGTCGTCGAGCGCCGTCTCCGCCAGCCGGGCGTCGAGCGTCTCCTCCAGGTCGGCGACGTCGTCGCGGAGCGAGCCGATTCGGTCCGCGAGCGCTTCCCGCTCCGTCTCGGACTCGCGGATGGTCTCCTCCAGGTCGTCGATGTCGGCCTCGACGTCTTCGAGTTCGGCGCGCCGCTCCTCGTACTCGTCGAGCACCGTCCGCGCCTCGTCGCGCGTCGCCTCGGCTTTCTCCCGCTGCTGTTCGTAGTTCTCGATGCTCTCGTCGAGCTCGTTCAGCTCGGTCTGAAGCCCGTTCAGCCGCTCGTGGAGGTTCCGGTCGGCTTTCTCGCTGATCTGGTCGTCGAGGCCGTCGAGCGCGCCGCGCTTTTCGGACAGGACGTCCTCGACGCCGAGGCGGGCGTTCCCGGCGCGCTCGCGGTACTCTTCGAGCCGGCCGAGCTGCAGCAGGTCGTCGATCATGTCCTGCCTGTCGGACGGCGTCGCGTTGATGAGCTTGTTCACCTCGCCCTGCCGGACGTACGCGCAGTTCACGAACGCCTCGGCGTCCATCCGGAGCAGGTCCGTGACGAACTGCCGGACGTCGGTGGCGCCGTCGCGAGCCACGTCGCCGTCGACCGACTCCAGGGTGCAGGTCGTCGTCTGAATCTGTTCGCCGTACCGCTTCAGTTCGCGGGCGACGTGGTAGGACTCGCCGTCGTGCGTGAACCACAGTTCGACCTCGGTCTCGTCGGCGCCGTTCGTCACGACGCCCTCCAGCGTCCCGTCGAGCGCCTTCGACCCGTACAGCGCGAAGAAACACGCCTCCAGCAGCGACGACTTCCCGGAGCCGTTCAGCCCGTGAATCACCGTGACGCCCTCGCCGAGCCGGAGGTCGGTGTCGGCGTAGGGCTTGAAGTTCCGGAGCCGAATCCGGTCGAACCTCACAGCGAATCACCCAGCGTGAGCTGCGAGTCGTCGTCCGCGTCCGAGTCCGCAGGCGCGTCCGGGTCGTCTGAGCCATCCGGATTGTCAGCCACATCCGGCTCCTCGTCGGCCCTGTCCGTTTCCTCGTCGTCGGCAGTCGTCGCCGCGGCGAGGAACGAGTCCAGCGTCTCGCCCTCCGCGTCGCTCGCGCTGTCGCCGCCGCCGTCGCCGCCGGTGTCAGCGTCGTCGAGCCGCTGTTGAATCCGCTGTTTCACGTCGTCTCTGACGTTCGCGTCGGCGGTTTCGCCGCGGACGACGTCGTCGATGTCGCGGGCGACCGTCGACAGGCCGAGTTCCGAGACGCGTTCGCGGACCGCGGCGTCCGGGTCGGCGAAGTTCACGGACACGTCGGTGTCGGCCTCGACTTCGCGTCGGTCTTTCACGCGGACGATGAGCGCGCCGCGCTCGGCCGCGAACTCCTCGACGGCGGCGGGGGCGACCGGGTCACCGTCGCCCGTGATTTCGACGATGACGACCGCGTCGTCAACGTCGTGTTCGCGGACGCGGTCGCGGACGCGGTCGACGCCCTCGGACGGCCCGAGTTCGGCGTCGATGAAGACGAACGGCCGCGTGTCGAGCGCGCGCCGCCGGATGTCGACCGCGTCGCCGTCGCGGTCCGCGTCGAACGTGACGATGTTGTAGCCGCGGCCGTCGCGTTCGGTCGCTGACGCCCGCTCGGTCGACCCGCAGTACGTCACCCAGGTCCCCCGCACCTCGGCGGTTCCGGGTGCGTGGTTGTCGCCGAGCAGCACCGCGTCGAAGTCGACCGACGACTCCGTCAGCACGGTTTCGGTGTCCCAGTTCGCGTGGGCGAACGGCTCGAACAGGCCGTGGCTGACGAGCGCCGCGGTGTCCGCCGCCGCGGGCGGCGACGCGAAGTCGTACTCCAGCCGGTCCCGGCGGGACTCGGGGACGTGGTCGAGCCCGTAGAACGCGGTGTCGCCGACGACGACGGGGTCTGCGTCGAGCCGCGTCGCGAGGCCGAGCGACTCGAACAGGTCGAGCCACTGGCCGCCGCGCGTGGACTCGTGGTTGCCGACGACGGCGAGGAACGGGACGCCCGCATCGTCGAGTCGGCGGAGCGCGGAGAGCGTGCCGAGCAGGTCCGGGAGGTCGGGCCGGCGGTCGTGGAACAGGTCGCCGGCGTGAACCACTGCGTCGACGTCCTCGTCGACCGCGTCGGCGACGACGGCCTCGAAGGCGTCGAGGAAGTCCTGTCGGCGCTCCGGCGAGTGGTACTGCCGGTACCCGATGTGGGTGTCGCCGGTGTGGATGACCCGCGTCATGAGGTGTTGTCCGTCCATACTTCGCCGCCCGGCTTAAGCCCCTCGCGACCGCGGTGAAAGTGGTCTCCGGCGGCGGCCCGGTACGCCTCGACCGCCGCCAGAACGGCGCGGCAGCGCTCGGCCGTCCCGTCGGCGTTCCGCGCCTCGGCTGCGCGTTCTGCGTCGCGGAGCCTGCAGAATCCGCCGTCGGCCGCGAACGCCGCAGCCGCCCGAACGTCGTCCAGCGCGGCTTCGGCGTCCGAAAGGAGCACGTCTGCGTCTGCCGGTCCGACGCGGTCTCCGTCCCGGCCGGCCCCGGCCTGCGCGTTGGCGCCGACTGCGAGCGCACGGAGCGCGTCTTTGAGTACCCGAACGGACGGCTGTTCTCCCCCGCGGCCCCGGCTTCCCCCGCAGTCAGTACGTCCCGCAGAGTCACCGCCGGCGCTGCGTTCCTCGTCGTTTTCGCGTCTCCCCGACGCTGGCGCCATGCCCTGCCCTGTCCTCGTCATCGCTGATAAACGCTCGCCGGGGAGCGGTCGACGGACGTCCTCGCCCGAGCGGTCGGCGGTGTGTCGCTCCGCCGGACCGAACCCCTAAAGTCGGGCGACACCGTCGCTCCGATATCATGACGACGACGTTCGGGAGTGCGAGCGCGGCCCCCGGGGAGTTCGACACGGGGCGGCTCGACGTCGGCGAGACCCGGGACGGCACGACCATCGGGCTCCCGGTCGCGGTGCTGAACGGCGCCGAAGACGGCAAGACGCTGTACGTGCAGGCGGTGAGCGACGGCGACGAACTGAACGGGCTCGGGGTCGTCAACCAGTTCGTCCCGCAGGTCGACCCGCAGGAGCTCGCCGGCACCGTCCTCGTGACCGGAATCGTGAACTACCACGCCTTCCAGGTCGCAGAGCACCGCAACCCCATCGACGACACGAAGATGAATCGGGCGTACCCCGGCGACCCGAACGGCACCTCCAGCGAGCGCATCGCCGCCGCGACGTTCGACGCAGCCGAACGCGCCGACCTCATCGTCGACCTCCACCAGGGCTCCACGTCCCGGATGATAAACGAGGTCCGGGTTCGCTGCGGCCCGCACCACCGGATTCACCGCGAGTGTCTCGAACTCGCGAAGGCGTTCGGCGTCGGCCACGTCCTCGACCAGAAGGGCCCGGACGGCCAGCTCGCCCGCGCCGCCCCGGACGAGGGCATCCCGACCATCGACCCCGAACTCGGCGGCGCCGTCGGCTGGGACGACGAGAGCATCCGGCTCGGCGTCGAAGGCATGTTCCGCGTCCTCCGCTACTACGACTTCCTGCCCGGCGACGTCGACACCGACCTCCAGACGCGCGCCTCCGGCTTCGACCAGTACGGCTCGCCGACCGGCGGGCTCGTCACGTTCCAGCAGGAACTCGGCGCCAGCGTCAGCCGCGGCGACACGCTGTTCGAAGTCACCGACACCTTCGGCACCCTCAAGAGCCGCATCACCGCCGACAACGACGGCGTCTTCTGGCGCCGCCGCCGCCTCCCGCAGGTCGCCACCGGCGAGTACGTCTGCTCAGTCGGCACCGACATCGACGAGTTCTGACGCTCCGAGCCGACTCCCCGCTGCGTCCGCAACCGTCACCTATTGGTGTCGCCACCGCGGGGACCCAGCCATGAGCACTTCGTCGCCGCCGCCGCTCCGGTGCGGCTCCTGCGGCGCCACCTACGCGGACCGCTGGCGCTGCGAGTGCGGACACCCGCTCGACTACGCCGAACAGCCGCTCCCCGACCGCGCCGCGCCCGACCCGGCGTCGTTCGACGCCCGGGACGGCCTCTGGTCGTTCGCTGAGTTCATCCCGGAGTCGCCGACGGTGACGCTCGGCGAGGGAATGACGCCGCTCGTCGACGCCCCCGCGTGGGACGCGCAGTTCAAACTGGAGTACGTGTTCCCGTCGGGGTCGTTCAAGGACCGCGGCGCGACGACGATGCTGTCGCGGGCGGCCGCGCTCGGCGTCGACACCGTCGTCGAGGACTCGTCGGGGAACGCCGGCGCCGCCGTCGCGACGTACGCCGCCCGCGCCGGCATCGACGCCGAAATCTACGTCCCGGCGTCCGTGAAAGAGGCGAAACTGGCGGCGATTCGCCGCGCCGGCGCGGCGACGGTCGAGACGGAGGGGCCCCGGCAGGCGACGACGGACGCCTGCGTCGCGGCGGTCGAAGCCGGCGCCGGCTGGTACGCGAGCCACGCGTGGAACCCGGCGTTCTTCGCCGGGACGGCGACGTTCGCCTACGAGACGGCGCTCCAGCGCGACTGGGACGCCCCGGACGCCGTCGTCTTGCCGCTCGGACACGGCACGCTGTTTCTCGGCGTGTACCGCGGCTTCCGCGCGCTGCAGCAGGCAGGCTGGACCGATTCGGTTCCGCGGCTGCTCGGCGTGCAGGCCGCCGGGGCCGCCCCGATAGTCGAGGCGCTCCACGGCGAGGCGGCGGCCGCGGGCGAGAACGACGCCGCCGACGGAATCCAGATCGCCGAGCCGGTCCGGAAACGGCAGATTCTGGACGCCGTCGACGACACCGACGGCGACGCAATCGCGCTCGGCGCCGACGCCGTCGACGCGGCCCTCGACGACCTCCACGCCGCCGGGTTCTACACGGAATCGACCTCCGCCGTCGCCCCCGCGGCCCTGTCGGTGTACCGCGATCGCGACGTCCTCGGCCCCGACGACGACGTCGTCGTCCCGCTGACCGGAAGCGGACTCAAACGCTGACTCTCCGCGACCGCTCTCTCAACGGTCGTTTTCAGGCTCCGTCTTCGACGGCACCGGGGCGGGTCGGCGCGATAGAAAACGGCTTTTCGCTGCCGCCCGAACCGTCGGCCGTGCTCACGGTTCCCGGCGACTACTGTCCGCTGTGCGGCGCCGAACTCGGCCGCGTCGACGTCGAAGGCCGGCGGCGCCGGTACTGCGCCGCCTGCGACCGCGTCGTCTGGCAGAACAGCCGGCCCGTCGCCGGCGCGTTCGTCGTCGACGGCGACGAACTGCTGCTGGTGGAGCGCGCGACGGAGCCGGACTTCGGGACGTGGGGCGTCCCCGGCGGCAACATCGAGTTCGACGAGCCGCCGGCGGTCGGCGCGGCCCGCGAACTGGTCGAGGAGGCCGGCGTCCGCGTCGACCCGGAGGAGTTGACGCTGTTCCGCACCGACCACGCCGTCCGGGACGGGCGCGGCGTCCTCGCGCTGCGGTACGTCGTCGACCGCGCGGACGTCGTCGGCGACCCGGTTCCGGGCGCGGAGGTGACGGACGCCCGGTTCGACTCGCCGTCGTGGTTCGAAGCCACCGACCGCGGCGTCGCGAGCCTCGACGCGGACGCGATTCGGGAGGCCAGCGGCTACTTCGACTGACCGGCGCGTCGAAGCCGCTGCGGACTCAGCGTTCTGGGTGCGTCGGCACGTCGAAGCCGCCGCGGACCAGCGGCTTCGCGACGTGTCTGCGGGCGCACGGCGGCACCTCGTACCAGCCCGGTTCGAGGTCGCGGTCCAGCGGCCGGTCGACCTTGCCGTCCGCGTCGGTGCCGCAGTCGCGGCACCGGTACCCCTGATTCCGGCCGGCCGACTCCATCGACCGGCCGCAGCCGGGGCACTCCGGAACGGCGGGCTCGGTGTCGACGAGGTCGCGCACCGCGAACTTCTCCAGTTTCAGCGTCCCGTCGGTCACCTCGCCGCACACCGTGAGTTCGTCGCCGACGCGGAGCGCCCGGACGCGGTCGCGGAACCGCTTCGTCGGCTCGAACGCCGCGCAGTCCAGCGTCGCCGCCGCGTCGCCGTCGCTGTCGCCGTCGCCGGTGCTGTGGTCGTCGCTGTCGCCGTCGCCGGTGCTGTGGTCGTCGCTGTCGCCGTCGCCGGTGCTCTGGCCGTCGCTGTCGCCGTCGCCGTGGTCGTCGCAGACACTTTCGTCGACCGGTTCGACGGAGAAGAACACGTGGCCGCCGCGTCGAGTCTCCGGTGCGGCGGCGACTTCGCAGTCGACGCGGTAGGCGTGGCCGTCGCGGACGGCGGCGAGGGAGGCGTCGCGGAGGTGGGCGTCCGTGCCCTGATTCGTTCGGAACAGCGCGGCGCGGTCGACGCGCTCGGAGTCGATTCCGTCGGCGACGCGCCGGACCGCTTCCGGGTCGTCGCCGCGGACGCCGTACAGAATCGGGCCGGGCGCGCTCGGGACGCAGACGGCCTCGCCCTCCGCCCGGTCGACGGTGTCCCACGCCGCCGGGTACGCCTCGTCGGCGGCGCGAAACACGGAGTCGGCGTCGACGTCGCGGGGCGTGCCGCACCGGTCGAATTCGCGGTAACTGACGTGTTCGACGGTCCAGTCGTCGAACGCGCGGTCGGCGCCGACGGCGGCCAGCGCCCCGATTCGGCCGCGCCCGCCGGCCCAGCCGCGGTGGGCGAAGCCGGCGGACTCCGCGAGCGCGACCGCGTCGTCGAGGTCGTGGAAGTCCCGGACGGCGCCCCGCGAGAACTCGGCGACCGCGGCCGGGACGTCCGCCGGGCCGCGGTCGGCAACGACGACGCCGGGGCTGGTCTCCGGGTCGTCGTCGACGGCGTACGTCTCGACGAGGTCAGCGGCGAGTTCGAGCGCCCGGTCGGCGTCGACGTCGGCGTGGACCGCGAGCGCGGCGTTCCCGCGGGTCTTGTGCTCCACGGCGGGGTTCAGCCGCACGAGCAGCAGGTCCCGGACGGCGCCGCCCTCGCGGTCGATGGCCTCGGCGAGCAGCGCGGCGAGGTACGTGCTGCACATGCCGTCGCTGCGGGAGTCGGTGTCGTCGAGGCCGATGACGGTCACGGACGAACCGAGGCGGCGGACGGAATTGGGTGTTTCGCGTCGCGCCGACCGCCGAACGGCGAGCGCTGACCCGACCGCATCGCGTCGGCCGCGAACCCTCGACAGAGCGCCTGACGGCGGCCGCTCCCGTCCGCTCTGCCCGGCACAACCCATATATGTTGGGGACGGCTTACAGTCGAACATGTCTCGGAAGGCGGTCATCGAGAACGTCACCGCGATGCTCGCGGACGTGGACTTCCTCGTCAGCGAGCGGTGCGCGGTCCGCCCCAAGAGCTTCGACCTCGCCGCGCGGCGCGGCGAGGACACGCTGCTGCTGAAAGTGCTCGGCAACGTCGACGCCTTCGACGGCCCGACCGGCGCCGAGATGCGTCGACTCGGCAACTACCTCTCCGCGACGCCGATGGTCGTCGGGCTCCGCACCCGCGACGAGGACCTGAAGCCGGGCGTCGTCTACTTCCGGCACGGCGTCCCAGCGATTCACCCCGACACGCTGTACGACCTCGTCGTCGAGGAGGTGCCGCCGCTCATCTACGCCGCCCCCGGCGGCCTCTACGTCAACATCGACGGCGACCTCGTCGGCGACGAGCGCCGCGAACGCGGCTGGAGCCTCGGCCAGCTCGCCGACGAACTCGGCGTCTCCCGGCGCACCGTCGCGAAGTACGAAGACGGCATGAACGCCTCCGTCGAGGTCGCCGTCCAGCTCGAAGAGCTGTTCGACCGGCCGTTCTCGGACCCGGTGAACGTCATGGAGGGCGCCGAGGAGGTCCGCGACGCCGACCCGACGCCGGAGCCGCCGGCGGCCGACCCGGACGACGAACACGTCCACGCCGTCCTCTCGCGCGCCGGCTTCCTCGTCCACCCGACCCAGCGCGCACCGTTCAAGGCTGTCAGCGAGGACGCCGACCGGTCGCAGGTCGAGTTCACGCTGCTCACCGGCCACTCCGCGTTCACGAAGACCGCGGCGAAGCGCGCCAAACTGATGGCGTCGCTCGGCCGCGTCACCCGAACCCGCGCGGTCTACTTCACCGAGGAGCGCAGCAAGCGCGACTCCGTCGACGGCACCGCCATCGTCTCCATCGACGAACTCGCCGACAGCGACGACCCGGACCGCATCCGCGAGCTCATCCGCGAACGCAGCGACGAACCGCAGGAAGCGTAACGGCCGTGAGACCCGGCTCCGGTCGGTGCGGACGCGTTCCCGGCTGATAGAGCAGCGGCCATCTGCTGTTGACGCGCAGAAAGCATTTACGCGGAACGACGAAGCGTCAGTGTGATGCCCTCCAGACGCGCGTATCTCGCGGCTCTCGCAGCCGCGGGTACCGCCGGCTGCATCGGCGGCTCGGCCGGTTCGACGACCGGGGCACCGACGGACCATGGTTCGGCCGGGTCGAGGACCGCTTCGCGTCCCGCAGTGACCGTCGAGGCGGCGGCCGTTCAGTACGCCTACCGCCACATCGAGAACGTCGACTGGAACGGGATTCGGTCGGCAGACGGCCAGTTCGTGTTCGTGACCGTCGACGCCACCGACGCGGAGCAGCCGCCGAATCGAGACGCGTTCACGCTCGTCACCGCTGACGACGTCTACGAGCCGGCGGACATCAGAGACACCGCCCCGGTCGGCCTCGACGTACCGGGAGGGTTGTACACGCCCGAACAGGAGAACGAGAAACCGACCGGGTGGCTCGCGTTCAGTGTGCCGGCCCGACTGGACGCGGCGCCGTCGCTCCGACTCGACGCCGAGAACAACTCCTGGAAGCGGAGACTCGACACCGAGAAGGCGACGGCGCCGCCGCCCGCGTGGGACTGGACCGCAAGCGCACCCGAGACGGTCCGACCGGGCGAGCGGTTCACGATCACCGTGACCGCCGACAACGTCGGCGACGGCCCCGGGACCTTCCGCGGCGCCGTGAATTTCTCGTTCCCCCTCTATCGGCCGGAGGGGTTCGACATCGTGCTCGACTCGGGCGAGTCCGGCGAGGCGACTATCTCGGCGAGTAGTACGCACGCCGACCCGGGAATGGAACTGGAATACGGCGTCCGGACGCCTGCGGGAGAGTCGACGGTGACCGTCGCCGTGGGGGCCGAGTCGGCCACCACCGGGAGTCCGAACTGAGTTCCGGTTCCCACGAACGCCGAGCTGCTGGGCTGATTCGGGACGCTGCCCTTCGAAAATGAGTGGCCGCTGTCGGCGGGCCGCACCTGTCGTCGACGTGGTGGGGCGTCAGGCGCCGGCGTTCGAGCCGTACGTCTCCTCGAGGTACTCGACGATGTCGTCGGACTCCGGCATGCCCTCGACGCCGTGCTCCTCGTCGACGAGGACGGGGACGCCGGTCTGGCCGCTGACCTCCTTCACCTCGGTGCGCTCGTCGTGCGACTGCGGCACCATCACGGAGTCGTATTCGAGGCCGAGCTCCGCGAGCTTGTTCTTCACTTTCGCGCAGTACGGGCAGCCTTCGAGTTCGTAGAGGACGAGGTCTGACATTGCAGCGGGGAGTTGGAGTCGCCCGCTCTTAAACCCGGCCGTGGTGTGCGTCGCCGGCACCGAGTCGTGCGGCCGCCGGGTCACCCGACGGCCGTCGGTGCGTCACGCGGTCGCACGGCCGAGCAAACGTTTTTGTGGTGGTGCCGGACGATGCGGCCGTGTTCCCCGACCGCATCCGCACCGACCGCCTCCGACTGGACCGCCACGACGCCGCCGTCGACCCGCTGACGTTCTACGCGCACGCCGGCGCCGACCAGACCGACAGCATCGACCGGGAGACCGAACACGTGTCGTGGTCGCCGCACGACACCCCGAAGGAGAGCGCCGAGGTCACCGAGCGGTTCGCCGACGGCTGGACCGGCCGCGAGGCCGCGACGTACGCCGTCTTCCCGCGCGACGGCGAGGACGGCGCCGGCGAGTACGCCGGCAACACCGGGCTGCAGGTGGACTGGGACCGCCGGACCGGGACGCTCGGCATCTGGCTCCGCGAGCCGTTCTGGGGGCGCGGCTACTCCGGCGAACGCGCGATCGCGCTCGCCGACCTCGCCTTCCGCCGCCTCGACCTCGACCTGCTCGCCGTCGAGGCGTACCCGGCGAACGACCAGTCGGTCCGCGCCATCGAGAAGTACGTCGACCGCCTCGGCGGCCGCGAAGCGGGCGTCTTCCGCAACAGAATCGCGGACGCCGACGGCGACCCGCGCGACGTCCGCCGGTACTCGGTCAGCCGCGACGAGTACGAAGACGCCGTCGACGCCGGAGCCGCCGGCGACGAGGCAGGAGGCGGTGGCGTCGACGGCTGGCCGCACGCCGCGTTCGTCGACGCCGTCGCCTTCGAGGCGTAGCCGGGCGCCGCTCGCGCGCTACTCGGCCGGCTCCGAGTCGCGTGCGCCCTTCGCGGTCCGAGACACCGCGGCGTCGTCGCGGCCGGCGTCCCGAATCGCGTCGCGGAGCTCGTAGTCGCTGCCGCCGACGACGTCGCCGCCCTTCAGGACGACCGCCGGGTCGTTCAGCGTCGCGAGGTCGTCGGTCGGATCCGCCGCGCACAGCACGACGTCGGCGTACGTCCCCGGTTCCAGCGTGCCCTGGTCGTCGAGGCCGACAGCGTCGGCGGCGGTCTCGGTCATGGCGACGATGGCGTCCAGCGGCGACATGCCGTACTCGGCCATGAACTCGGCTTCGGCGGCGTTCGCTCCGTGCATGTTGAACGGCGTGCCGGCGTCGGTGCCGCCGGCGACGCGCACGCCCGCCTCGACCGCCCGGCCGAACGACTCGATGTGGCGCTCGTAGACGTGCTCGGTCTTCCGCTGGACGTCCGCGGTGGCGGCGTCCATGTTCCGGACGATGTGGTAGGGCGCCGACAGCGTCGGCACCAGCGTCGTCTCGGTTTCGAGCAGCAGGTCGACGGCTTCGTCGTCGAGGAACGTCCCGTGTTCGACGGTGTCGACGCCGGCCCGCACCGCGGCCTTCACGCCGGCGGCGCCGTGGGCGTGCGTTGCGGCGTGCATCCCGCGGCGGTGCGCCTCGTCGACGAGCGCGTCCAGTTCGTCGTCGGTCAGCGCCACCGCGTCCGGGTCGGTGCCGGGCGTCGTCACCCCGCCGGTCACCATGAACTTGATGAAGTCGGCACCCTGCTTGGACTGCTCGCGGACCGCCTTCCGGGCGTCGACCGGGCCCGTGATTTCGCGGCCGAGGTGGTGGCCGTGGCCGCCGGTCGCGGTGATCGACCGGCAGTTCGCCGCCATCCGCGGGCCGGGGACGTCGCCGACGTCGATGCGGTCGCGGAGCCGGACGTCGACGTCGCGTGCACCCATCGCGCGGACGCCGGTGACGCCGGCCTCCAGCGTCCGCCGGGCGTTCCGCGCTTCCACCAGCGCCAGTTCGGCGTCGCTCATCCCGACGACGTCGTCGACGGTTCGCTCGCCCGACAGCGAGAAGTGGACGTGCGCGTCGACCAGCCCCGGAACCGCGGCTACCTCGGGGAGCGACACGACCGATTCGTCGCCGTCGGCGGTCAGGTCGCCGACCGCGGCGATGCGCCCGTCCGACACGCGGAGGTCGCCCGTGCGGACGCCGTCGCCGTCGACCAGCGTGAGATCGCAGAGAAGCACGTCCCGTTGTCCGTCCGGCCCGCAAAAGACGATTTCGGCTCGTTGGATTCGCCCGCTGCGGCCAGAAAAGATACGGTGCCCGCCGTCAGAGACTCCCGTCGTGAGTCAGACAGCCTCTCGGTCCCCGACAGACGACGTCCCGTTCGGCGTCGGCGCCGTCGCCGGCGTCGCCGCGTACGCCCTCGGCTACCTGGTCACGTACCTCTGGCAGTCCGGCGCGGTCCGCGAACAACTCAACGCCTTCAACTTCCTCGCGGAACTGCTCGGCGGCGACCCGATTCCGGTGTGGAAAGGCGTCGGCTGGTACTTCTACAACGCCCACTTCGTCGACGTGCTCGTCCCCGGACTCGGCGGCGCCCGAACCGCGAACTTCATCGCGAGCGCCGACGGCGGGAACATCGCGCTGCTGTACGCCGTCCCCCCGGTGCTGCTGCTGCTCGCCGGCGCCGCCGCGGGCGCGCTCTCGGACGCCGACGTGCCGAGCGACGGCGCGGTCGCCGGCCTCTCGGTCGTCCCGGCGTACTTCGTCTTCGCGGCGGCGGGGACGTTCCTGTTCGCGTACGGCGTCGGCGACGCGGGCAGCGTCCACCCGGACTACGTCACCGGCGTCCTGCTGGCCGGCGTCGTCTACCCGGCCGTCTTCGGCGGCGTCGGCGGCGCGGCCGCGTCGCTGTTCGAGTAGGCCTACAGCGGCCGCGCCACCATCTCGCCCCAGTGCGTGAAGCCGAACCGCTCGTAGAACGCCGCCGCGCGCTCGTTCTCCCGGTCGACGTCCAGCACCATCCGGTCGAGCGGCAGGTCCTGCGCCCGGGCGGTGCCGAGCGCAGACGCCAGCAGCGCGTCGGCGACCCCGGTGCCGCGCGCGTCCGGCGCGACGAAAATCTCGTTCAGCACCGCCGCGTCCCAGACGAACGACAGCGACTCCGGCAGCACGAACACGTAGCCGACGAGCGAATCGCCGTCGTCCGCGACGGCGACGCAGCCGCGGTTCTCGTCGACGCAGCGACCCACCCAGTCCAGCCAGCGCCGCCGGTAGTCGTCGGTGAGTTTCGCCTCGTACTGCGCCGCCTTCTCGTCGCCGCCGGTGCCGGCGCCCAGCCCGATTTCGAAGCCGCACTTGAGGTCCCACAGCGCCGCGGCGTCGCCGTCGCGGTACGGACGCACGGTCACGCCGTCCGGGGCGGCGTCGTCGACCGGGTCAGCGGCGTCGCCCCCTGGCTCTGTCGAGTCTGTCGAGTCGGTCGGCATGGGTGCGTCGTCGCCCGCGCCGGTGATGAACGCCCGGGTCGCGGTCGTCGTCGCTGGTGGCAGTCGCTCGCCGCTTTCGCCCGCCGTGTCGCGGCCGAAAGACGGCGGTCGCTGTCGGTGCTGTCAGCGCGCCGCGCGGCGCCCGCGGACCGTCAGGACGGCGGCGCTCACCGCGACCAGCAGCAGCTGCCAGCCGCTCCAGACCACCGGGAACACCCGCTCGACGGACCGCTTTTCGGCGCCCGGCGTCGGGTCGACGCCGGTGCTGTAGTGCAGCGTCTCGGTCGTCCGCACCCGCTCGGGCGTCAGGTCGACGAACGTCTGGACGACGCCGCGGGTGCTCGACAGCGACAGCTTGCCGTTCAGCGTGTAGAACTGATCGTGAATCGGCCAGAACAGGTTCACGCCGTTCGTCACGTAGTCCAGGCCGACGCCCGCGACGGCGAACGCCGCAAGCGCCGTCCACGCGACGGCCGGGCCGCGGGCGCCGTACCGCGCGTACAGCACGGACACCTCCCGGACGCGCGTGTCGTACAGCAGCACCGCGGCGGCGGCGACCGGCAGCAGGGCGTTGTGGCCGAGCGACCGGTGGGCCCCCACGACAACGGTCGAAAAGAACGCGTCGAGGTCCGGGACCGCGGCGGCGACGAGCACCGCCGCGACCGCGCCGCGCGTGAAGTCGTCGTCGCGCAGCAGCGCCGCCGCCAGCAGCCCCGCGAACGCGACGTGAACCAGCGTCGACGGCATCGCCACCGACTCCGCCGCCGGAACGGATGTACGTTTCGCCGACCCGCCCGCTGCTCGCCGCGCCGGCGGCCTGCCACCGCGCCGGCGACGCGGAGCGCGTCGCCGGTCGGCTCCGACACCCTTATCGCGCCGTCACCGTTCCGTTCAGCCATGACCACGGGGGACGACCCGGGGGCGCCGCGCGCCGAACTGGCGCGCCGCATCGCCGGCGAAATCACGCTGTCGGACGACCCCGGCGCGACGCTCCGGAAGTGGCGGACCGACTTCAGCGTCTCGCAGACCGAACTCGCAGAGCGGATGGACGTCTCGTCGTCGGTCGTCTCCGACTACGAGAGCGGCCGACGGGAGTCGCCCGGCATCGGCCTCGTCTCCCGCGTCGTCGAGGGGCTGCTCGACATCGACGAGTCCCGCGGCGGCACCCGCATCCGCCAGTACGCCCGCGTCGTCTCCGCCGGCTTCGAGTCCGACATCGTCCGCGACATCCGCGAGTACCCGACGGCGGTGCCGACCAGCCGGGTCTACGACGCGCTCGACGCCACCGAAATCGTCGCCGGCGAGCGCGACACCGTCAACGGCCACACCGTCATCAACTCCATCCAGGCCATCACGTCGCTCTCCAGCGAGGAGTTCTACCGGCTGTACGGCCAGTCCACCGACCGCGCGCTCGTGTTCACCGGCGTCACCCGCGGCGAGTCGCCGCTCGTCGCGCTCCGCGTCGTCACGCCCACCCCGAACGCCGTCATCCTCCACGGCCTCGACGAGGAGGCGCTGTGGGACCACGCCGGCGCGCTCGCCGACGTCGACGGCTTCTCGCTCGCCGTCTCTACCGCGCCGCTCGAGGAGGCGCTCGACGAACTCCGGCGCATCTGACCGGGTCCGCGGCCGCCGCGGCCGCCCGGCCCGACGGGTCCACGCAGCACCGATTCCGCGACACGTCGACTCTCGGCCGCCTCGCCGCCGCTGTTTTCCGCGTCCGCACGGAACACGGACCCGATGGGGAGCGACGGAGACGACCGTTCGGACAACGCCGAAATCCCGGGTGGCTCTGCGGACGCCGCCGGACCCGAGGACGACGGAGCCGACCGCGACGTCGACGCGGTGCTGGACGCGCTCGGCAACGAACACACCAGAGCCGTCCTCGCGGCCGCGGGCGACGGCCCGGTGGACGCCGACGACATCGCCGAGACGTGCGACGCGTCGCTCCCGACGGTGTACCGGCGGCTCGACGACCTCTGCGACCTCGGGCTGGTCGACGAACGCCGCCGCGTCGACGACGACGGCACTCACTACCAGACCTACGAGGCCACCGTCGACCACCTCCGCGTCGACGTGGCGGACGGCGCGCTCGGACTCGACGCCCGCTGACGGCCGCACGAGTGCCGAGTCGGGAATCCGAAAGAAGAGGGTTGAGAACTCCGAAGCCGGCGGCTTCTGGCGCGCTGCGCTCGGCGGACCGTTAGCGGTGGTCCTCGACGAACTCCACGACGCGTTCGGCGCCGACGAAGCCGTCGACGAGCCGCCCGACCTCCTCCGGTTCGCCGTCGTCGGCGCGGAACAGCAGCAGCGCCGGGACCGACGTGATGTCGTGGTCGCCGACCAGCGACGGGTCGTCCTGCGGATTCACCGTCAACACCGGGACGTCGGCGGCGCGGGAGACGACGCCGAGCACCGGCTCCATGCTCTGACACAGCGTACAGCCCTTCGTGTAGAACTCCACCAGCACGAGGTCGGCGTCGTCGCAGGCGGCTCCGAGTTCGTCGGGGAACGCTCGGGCGTCGACGTCTCGCGGCGGCCGCGCGGAGACAGCGTCGGATTCGCTCACACGGACGCTGACGCGGCGTGCGGTGAAAGCGGTTGCACGGTCGTGTGCTGTCGGCGCACCGGCGTCTCGCGGTGCGGGACGCGAAAAGCGCGGCGTCGTCGCGGTCGCGGGGCGGCTACTCGACGTAGTCGTACTTCCGTTCGTTCATGCGGCCCCAGCCGGTGTGGACGAACTCGCCGTCGGGCTGCGTGAACTCCTCGATTTCGGCGTCGAGGTCGTGGTTGTGCGCGTCGTGCACCGTCTCGTACTCGTCGAAGTCGAGGTCGTACCGCCGGTCGAGCTGGTCGTCGATGCTGAGCGCGGACACCTCGTCGGCCCAGCCGTCCCGGACGGTTTCGGCGTGGATTTCGGCCTGCGCGCCGGAGCCGTACGAGCCGACGAGCAGTTTCCTCCCGGTCATGTCGACGCCCTGCTCGGCGGCGTGTTTGAGGGAGGCGGCGCGGGCGACGTGGACGGAGCCGGTGTACCAGTTACCGACGCGGCGGGCGAGCCCGAGCGTCGGCTCGATGGTCTCGCCGTACCAGTCGCGGTAGCGGTCGGTGCGTTTCAGTTCGTCCATGTAGTCGCGGATGGCGTCCTCGTAGGCGTCCCAGGAGTCGTACTCGGACTCGCGGGGCTGCCGGCCGATTTCGGCTTCGAGGTCGTCTTCGATGTCGGTGCCGCGAATCATGTGTCGGTAGCCGAGCAGCCCCGCCTTCCGGACCATGCCGGGGAACGGCGTGTGGAACGGGATGAACTCGAAGTCGTCCGGGTGGGTGTCCCACGCGACCGACTCGAAGTCCTCCAGCGCCTCCCGCATCCGCGCGAGGTACACCTGCATCGACCGCTTGCCGTCGACGGACGGGAACTGCTGGTTCGGCTTCAGGAAGTCCGTCTCGTCGGCGGAGCCGTACCCCTGCTCGGTCGACAGTTCGACGACCGACGGGTCCTCGTCGATGAGCATCGCCACCGCGCCGGCGCCCTGCGTCGCCTCGCCGGGGTCGCCGCGGGCGTACAGCGCCGTGTCGGTCGCGATGACGAGCGCCGCGCGGCCGCGGTTCCGCCCCGCCCGAATCCAGTTGTACGCGTCGTCGATGGACTGCGTGCCGGCGACGCACGCGAACTTCCGTTCGCCCTTGTTCGCGTGGTGGAAGTCGCCGTCGTACACCTGTTCGAGACACCCGGCGATGTACGTCGACACCGGCTTCGAGTTGTCGAAGGCGGACTCGGTCGCGACGTCGATGCGGCCGATGTCGTCCGGCGAGAGGTCACGGCGGTCCATCAGCCGCTTGGCCGCGTTCGCCCCCATCGTCACGATGTCCTCGTAGGTGTCAGGGAACGACGACGTCTCCAGCCCGAGCCCCTTCGTGTACTTCTCGGGGTCCTCGCCTTTCGCCGGCGCGAACGTGTTCGGGAGGTCGAGCTGCAGCTTCCCGGTCCAGATTTCGATG
This sequence comes from Halobaculum sp. D14, assembly GCF_051195135.1. NCBI lineage: Archaea > Methanobacteriati > Methanobacteriota > Halobacteria > Halobacteriales > Haloferacaceae > Halobaculum > Halobaculum sp. D14. Next base: position 931,642 of record NZ_JBNTKA010000002.1, read on the forward strand.
GCGTCGATGCCGACGGCTGTCATGGCCCGCGCTTCGGGGAACGGGCTTATGGGTCTGTCGATGAGTGATACGTCAACTGTCGTACCTGCGTCAGTTCGGCGACACCGTTCCGACCGTCGCGCTCCCGCTGACCGTGATGTCGTCGGGGCTGTAGACGAGCACTTTCGCGTTGCCGTTCCCGCGTCTGATCACCGCTCCGTCGACCGAGAGCGTCGCGGAACTGGTGGAGAGCTCTGCATCGAAGCTGCTGTACTGGTCTCCGACGAGTTCGGCGTTCGTGAGGGTCATATCCCCGTTCGATATCAGGTCCAGATCGGCGTTGCTCCCGGACGACACGTCGAGTTCGGCCCCGGACGCGTCGAGCGGTCCTCCGTTTGCACCGAGGCGAAGCAGTCCGGTCACGGTTATTTCGGCGTCTTCCGCCGAGACCGTCCCGGTCGCAGTGACGTCGAAACTCCGGCCGTTGCCGCCGGTGTTGTCGATGGTGGCGCCGTCGAGCGAGACCTCGCCAGCACTGGCGGTGACCGAAATCGACGCCGCGGACCGAATCGTTCCGCCGCTCACATCCACGCTGTCACCGTTCAGGGTGACCTGCGCTCCAGTTGCGTCTGTGGTGTCGATGGTTCCGGCGACCCGGACGGCACCGTTTTCGGCCTGGAGTGTCGTCGCGCCGTAGTCCTGCACAGTCATCGTCGCACCCGACTCGACTGTGATCGACGCCGCCTGGATGTCGAAGCCGTTTGCGGTCACGTCTCGCTCGACGACCAGATCCACGTTCGTATTCTGGAAGTCCTGAAGGTCGGAGTCCGTGTAGGTGGTTTCGCCGTCGTCGTAGACGCCGTTCTCGTTGGCGTCGTTGAACGCCACCGCGCCGGACGGAAGCGGCTCACCGCCGTCGCCGCCCACGACACGGACGGGCAGGGAATCACCGCCTCCACCGGCTGTGGCGTACACGACGGCTTCGCCGGTGGCGAACGAGAGTTGCACAGTAGTGCGACCGTCAGCGGCCGTGACGCCGGTCGAACTGGCGCCGGAGAACGCCGCAACGGAGGCGTTCGTCGTACTGAAATCGACCGAGGCCCCGTCCACGGGCTGACCGTCCTCGCTGGTCGCTCTGACCGTTACGTCGATCGGCGAACTGACGACGGAGGCGTTGATCACGAGCGTGCCGTCGGGTGCGACCGTCACTCCGGACGGCTCCTTGATCCGGTCCGTGTCCCAGACCAACGAGTACGTCGCGTCCCCCGCCGTGCTCCCCCCGTCAGTCACTGTCACGGAGACGTTCGCGTCCGCGGCGGTCGAGGCGTCGAACCCGGAGCCGGTGACGTCGCCGTAGCTGAACTGGAGGGTCACCGAACCGACGTCGGTCGCGCGGTATTCGAACGTCGCGTACCCATCGTTATCGGTCCTCACTGTCTCTGAGACGAACGATCCTGGGCCGTTCGCGAGGCCGTTCACTTGCGTGTTGGTCACCGGGTTACCGTACTTGTCGCGGACCTCGACGACGACCTCGCGAACCGATCCGGGGTCAGCAGCGCCCGGTGCCCGGACGACGTCGACGTACGCCGGCTCGTTCGTCGCAGCGACGTCGCGACCGACGCCGACCGCCGCGACGCCGAGCGAGTAGTCTCGGCTCGCGTTCAGGTGGATGCGGACGCGGTCTGCACCGACCTGAGTTATCTCCGTGACCCAGCCGGCGGCGAGTTCGTCGTCGAGGAGTTTGTTCGACCACGTGGTCGCCGACAGCGTCGTCGGAACGACGATCGTGAGGTTTCCTGAGACGGTTTCGCGTCTGTCGATCGTGCTCACCGCGGACGGATCGACCGAGACCAGCTGTACGCCGTTTCGCGAGAGCGTTCCGTTGACGGTGACGAGCGTGATTTTGTCGCCGTCGACGACCGTCGGCTCGTCGAGTACCAGCGACTGCTCGCCGAAATCATTGACGACCGCAGTCGACTCATAGCGGGTCACCGGCGCCTCGCGGTACTCGTTGTACTGCGGCTGGTAGACGACGAACTTCGACGAGAAGTTCCGTCCGCCCGTCCAGTAGTCGTTCGCCTCGCCGCCCGTAGTCGAGAGAACCGTCACGTTGCTGAGCGAGAGACTGCCGCCCGGCTCGGTGCGAAGCGACCCGCTTGCCGGTGGGGGGTTGACGAAGAACGTCCGGGTCGGGTAGCGCGTCCCGAGTTTCACCGTTGCCGGGGGTGCGCTCCCGGCCCGACCGGTCGCGTCGATACTGTTTCCGAGCCGGACAATGTCGTTTTGCACCGCCTGGCTGTGACGGAACTCGACCTCCTCGTTCTGCTGCGGAACGACCGTCGCCTGGTACATCGACATCGCGACGACGAGAAACCCGAACAGGATGACGACGCCGATCTGCACGGACTGCGCGCGGTCGTCGTCGAGGAGGCGCATACCAGTTTCTCCGGGGCGGCTCTGAAAAGCGTGCCGCCCGACTCAGTCTTCCTCTTCGACGACCTCGGGGTCCGACATCGCCGACTGCAGCGAGTCGAGCCCGTTCACCCACTCCGAGACGAGGCCGTACTCGAGGTCCTCGACGACGTCCATCGGGAGTTCGGCGCCGTCGATGATTTTGGTGCCGGCCTGCACGAGGTAGCCGAGCGCCGCGTCGACGTCGTCGTTCTGCTCGGCGTCGGCGGCGGCGCGGACGTACTCCTCGACGGAGCCCTCGTCGGCGGCGCCGCCGACGACGTACTCCTCTGCGGCGTAGAACACGCAGACCAGGCTGGTCTGGACGCCGTCGATGAGCATCGCCTTCTCCTCGCTTTCGAACTCCGGCTCGGAGAGCACCACGTCGCGGATGTCGGCGAGTTCCTGGGTCGCGCGGTCCTCGTCGATGCGGCCGTCGTCGTACGCCGCGACGACCTTCGCGATGGCGATGGCGGTGTCGTCCTGCAGATTGAGAAGCAGGCGCGCGGACTCTTCCTCTTCGGGGTCGAGGTCCTCCTCCCGCACTCTGTCGAGCCAGTTCTGCCACCGGTCTTCGGTGTAGAACGTTTCCTCGGATTCGCTCATACACCAATCGTCCGGGGCTGCATTGATATGCCTTCCGTATCCCTGAATTTCCGGCGAAACGCCGGGAGAACCGCGGGAGGGCGGAAGAACGAGCGGCGCCGATCCGCGTCACTCGAGCGTCGCGACGGTGTCGATACCGTACACAGTCGCCGGTGTTTCCACGTGCGCGAGCGCCACGGCGTCGTCGTACCCCTCCTCCAGGAGCCACCGGACGCGACGCGGCACCGTCTTCGGCCCCATGACGGCGCCGGGCCGGTCGGGGTCGTCGACGTAGTCGGTCTCCATCAAGAACGGGTCGCCGCGTTCGGCGGCGGTCACCAGCCAGTCCTTCTCGCACATCACGCTCGGCGTCGGCCCGACGAGCGACCCGCTCGCGTAGTGTTTCACGACGCGCTCGGCCGGCATCCCGGCGTCCGAAGCCCACGACGCCACCTCGGTCAGGTCGTCCGTCGTCTCCGTGTGCAGCTGGACCGCGCAGTCGAGGTCGGCGCCGAGTTCGAACGCGTGCCGCATCACGTCGTTCGACGCCGCCCACACCGCGTCGTCGACGTCGTAGTGCGGCCGCCCGGACTTCAGCGCGAGCGCCCGGCCGTCGGCGACGTACTCCGCGGCGACGTCGAGGCCGCCGCACATCAGTTCACGCGCCTCCGCGGGCGCGAAGCCGCGGTCGTCCACCAGCCGCGAAATCAGCCCGGGGTGGACGCCGAGCACCGGCCACGCTCGGCCGCGGAGCAGCTCCGTCGCCTCGGCCACGACGGAGATGGTCTCCTCGAAGACGGAGCGGAAGTCCGCCGGCTCGTCCGCCTCCACGCCGAGGTGCCACGACGGCTTGTTCACGACCAGCAGGTGCGTCCCGCCGAGCCGCGCGAAGTCCTCCACCGCGTCCATGCCGCGGGCGTGCGCCGGGTCGAGATGCAGGTGGTCGTCCAGCACCGGCGTCCCGAGGTCCTCGCTCATCACCCGGCCGTCGTTGTCCGCGCCGCATAACGGTGCGGGCTATCGAGCGGCCGCCTCCCCGACCATCGAACGGCCGCCCACCGCGTCGCCGTGAGCCGGGTGACGCGGCCGCGTCGTCGCGAGTGGGATGACGAGGGATTGAAGCCCGGGCGTGCGGTGTCGCCGGTATGGTCGACATCGACGACCGCGAGTCCCGACTGGACCGGTTCCTCGCGGCCGAGGGGTACGAGGCGGCGTGGTTCGCGCGGCCGAACAGCTTCGCGTGGGCGACCGGCGGCCAGAACTGGGTGGACGCGGCCGCCGACGTCGGCGACGCCGCGGTCGGTTACCTCGGCGACGGCGAGTGGACGGTCGTGACGAACAACGTCGAGGCCGAACGCATCGCCGCGGAGGAACTGCCGGCGGCGCTGTCGATGTCCGTGGTCGCGGACGACTGGTACGAGGCGTCGCTCGCGGAGTCGGTGGCGGCGCGGTCGCCGACGCCCGCGGCCGCCGACTTCGACGTGCCCGGACTGGAGTCGGTCGACCCGACGCGGCTCCGCCTCCGCCTCGGCGACGACGACCTGGAGCAGTACCGCGCGCTCGGCGAGGAGGTCGCACTCGCCGTCGAGACCGTCTGTCGGGAACTCGAACCCGGCGACACCGAACACGAGGTCGCCGCGGCGCTCCGAATCTCGCTCGCGTCCCGCAACATCGACGTCCCGGTCGCGCTCGTCGGCGGCTCGGAGCGTGCCCCGGAGTACCGGCACCCGACGCCGACCGACGCGGCGCTCGGCGACTACGCCGTCGTCATCGTCACCGCTCGGCGCGCCGGCCTGCACGCCTCCTGTACCCGGACCGTCGCGTTCGACCCGCCGGAGTGGCTGGAGGCGCGGCACCGCGCCGCACAGCGAGTCGAGACCCGGGCCGTCGCGGCGACGCAGGAGGCCGCCCGAGCCACGGCAGCGGACGACGACCGCGAGGGGACGGCCGGCGACGTGTTCGCGGCGATCCAGGAGGCGTACGCCGACGCCAGCTTCGACGGCGAGTGGCGTCACCACCACCAGGGCGGCGCGACCGGCTACGCGGGCCGGGAGTGGTTCGCGACGCCGGACAGTGACGCGCCGGTCGCACCGGAGGCAGCCTACGCCTGGAACCCGACGGTACAGGGCGCGAAAAGCGAGGACACGGTGTACGTGGACACCGACGACGTCGAGGTGCTGACGGACTCGGGCCGGTGGCCGACCGAGACGGTGGAGGCCGGCGGCCTCACGCTCGAACGTCCCGACGTGCTGTCGAAGTAAGGGGAACCTTCATGTCCCGTTAGTGAATCGTGGCCGATATGTCCTGGCACGCAATCGACGCTGTCGATGACGCCATCGACGCGTCCAAAGGGTTCCTGTTCCCGTTTTCGCTCGGGCGCTGGGCCCGATTAGCCCTCCTCACGCTCCTGCTCGGTGGCGGCGGCGCCGGCGTCCAGCAGGTCATCCGCATCCCGCAGTTCGTGAGCCAGTACGGTTCCGAAACCACCACCAGCGCGACGTCGCTGCTCTCCGGCGGCCCCGCGGCCGGATTCGACGCCGCCGCAGCCCTCCCGCTGCCCTCGGTGCTCGGTCAGGCGCCGGGCCTCCACGAGTTCCTCCCGGCTGCAGTCGGCATCCTCGGGCTCGTGTTCCTCGCGCTGCTGCTCCTGCTCGTCGTCGTGCTCGTCGTCGCCGTGCCGGTGCTCGAATTCGTGTACGTCGACGCGATTCGGCGGGACGAGGTCCGCATCCTCTCGCCGTTCCGGCGCTTCTTCTGGAAGGGAATCCGGCTGCTCCTGTTCCAGCTCGGCGTCACGGTCCTGTTCGCGATTCCGGTCGTCGTAGTCGCTGGCGTCGTCCTGGCCGGCTACGTGTCGGTCGACTCGCTCGGCGTCGGCGCCCTCGTCGCGCTCGCCGTGGTCGCGGTGCTGTACTTCCTGCTGTTCGTGTTCGTCAACCGGGTCACGCGGGAGTTCGTCGTCCCCGCGATGCTCGTCGACGACTCGGGCGTCATCGCCGGCTGGCGGAACGTCTGGCCGCTGCTGCGCGGCCAGCCGAAACAGACCGTCGTGTACGTCCTCATGCACTTCTTCGTCGGGATCGGCGTCAGCATCGGCCGCGGCATCGCCGCGCTGGTCGGGCTCATCGCGGTCGCCATCGTCAGCGCGGTCGTCGGCCTCGCCACCGCCGCCGTCGTCGGCACGACTGACCTCGGCGTCAGTGCCGGCCTGCTCGCCGGCTTCGGCGTCGGCGTCCTGCTGTACCTCGTGTTCGTCGCCGCGCCGCTGTCCGTCCTCGCCGTGACGTACCTGCGCACGTACGAACTCGCGACGCTCGCGGGCTTCGACGACCACTACGACCTCCTGACTCCGTACCGCGAAGACGACGACGCCGGCGGCGCGGGTGAAGCCGGCAGCGGACCGGGCGACGGAGACGGCGGCAGCGGACCCAGCGCGGTCGCCGAACGCGGTGCGAGCGACGAAGCCGGAGTCGGCCCGGCATCCGACGCGTCTCTCGGAGACGAGTCCGTATCCGCCGACGAATCCCCGGACGGCTCGGCGCCCCCTCGGGACTCCGATGAGTTCGGCGACTTCGTACCGGCCACTTTGGACGCCGACGAGTCCGGAGATGCCGACACCGACGCCGACGAGTCCGCAAACGCCGAGTCCATCGACGACGCCGCGGACGAGTCCGCCGGAGCCGACTCCTCCGGCGACGACGAGGACGCAACGTAGCCCATCGTCGCTGAGGCGGCGTGCGGCCGGAACGCCCGTCGACGAGCGCGTCTCCGTCCCGGACGAGTCGGGAGCGGACGACTCGGGGCCGTCCCCGCCGCGCTCGGTAGCTTTTTCCATCACCCCACCGGTTCCTCCGCCATGGGACTGGACGACGACGCACGGGAGTACCACCGGGAGGAGCCGCCCGGGAAGATCGAGATTTCGACGACCAAGCCGACGAACACGCAGCGGGACCTCTCGCTCGCGTACTCGCCGGGCGTCGCGGCGCCGTGTCGCGACATCGCCGCAGACCCCGGCGACGCATACGAGTACACCGCGAAGGGGAACCTCGTCGGCGTCGTCTCGAACGGCTCGGCGGTCCTCGGCCTCGGCGACATCGGCGCGCAGGCGTCGAAGCCGGTGATGGAAGGGAAAGGCGTCCTGTTCAAGCGGTTCGCCGACATCGACGTGTTCGACGTCGAACTCGACGAGTACGACCCGGACGAGATCGTCCGGACCGTCTCGTCGATGGAGCCGACGTTCGGCGGCGTCAACCTCGAGGACATCAAGGCGCCCGAGTGCTTCGAGATCGAGTCGCGGCTCCGCGAGGAGATGGACGTCCCGGTGTTCCACGACGACCAGCACGGCACCGCAATCATCTCCGGCGCCGCGCTGCTCAACGCCGCCGACGTCGTCGACAAGGAGCTCGCCGACCTCGACATCGTCTTCTCCGGCGCCGGCGCGTCCGCCATCGCCACGGCCCGCTTTTACGTGTCGCTCGGCGCCGACGAGGACAACATCACGATGTGCGACTCCAGCGGCATCATCACGGAGGAGCGCGCCGAGTCCGGCGACGTCAACGAGTTCAAGCGGGAGTTCGCGCGCGACGTCCCTGGCGGCGACCTCGCCGACGCGATGGAGGGCGCAGACGTGTTCGTCGGCCTCTCCGTCGGCGGTATCGTCAGCAAGGAGATGGTCCGGTCGATGGCGGACGACCCGGTCATCTTCGCGATGGCGAACCCCGACCCGGAAATCGCCTACGAGGACGCGAAGGCCGCCCGCGACGACACCGTCATCATGGCGACCGGCCGCTCGGACTACCCGAACCAGGTGAACAACGTCCTCGGCTTCCCGTTCATCTTCCGCGGCGCGCTCGACGCCCGCGCGACCGACATCAACGAGGAGATGAAACGCGCCGCCGCGGAGGCGCTCGCGGACCTCGCCCGGCAGGACGTCCCGGACGCCGTCGTGAAGGCGTACGGCGACCAGCCGCTGCAGTTCGGCCCGGACTACGTCATTCCGAAGCCGCTCGACCCGCGCGTCCTCTTCCAGGTCGCGCCGGCGGTCGCGCAGGCCGCGATGGACTCCGGCGTCGCCCGCCGCGACATCGACGTCGACGAGTACACAGAGCGGCTCGAAGCGCGCCTCGGCAAGAGCCGCGAGATGATGCGCGTCGTCCTCAACAAGGCGCGGTCGGACCCGAAGACGGTCGCGCTCGCGGAGGGGACGGACGAGAAGATGATTCGCGCCGCCTACCAGATGCGCGAGCAGGGCATCGCCGACCCGGTGCTGCTCGGCGACCGCGACGACATCGCGGCGACGACCGCGGAACTCGGTCTCGACTTCGACCCGGAGGTCGTCGACCCCGAGGAGGACGAGAAGGCCGACGAGTACGCCGACCGGCTGTACGAACTGCGCAAGCGGAAGGGAATCACGCGGTCTGAGGCCGGCGAACTCGTCTCGCGCGACACGAACTTCTTCGGCTCCGTCATGGTCGAGGAGGACGACGCGGACGCGCTGTTGACCGGGCTCACGCACCACTACCCGAGCGCGCTCCGCCCGCCGCTGCAGGTCATCGGCACCCACGAGGACGCCGAGTACGTCGCCGGCGTCTACATGCTGACGTTCAAGAACCGCGTCGTGTTCTGCGCGGACACCACGGTGAACCAGCAGCCCGACGAGGAGGTGCTCGCCGAGGTGACGAAACACACCGCCGAACTCGCCCGCCGGTTCAACGTCGAGCCGCGCGCCGCGATGCTGTCGTACTCCAACTTCGGCTCCGTCGACAACCCCGGGACGGCGAAGCCGCGCCGCGCCGTCGAGATGCTGCACGACGACCCGGACGTCGACTTCCCGGTCGACGGCGAGATGCAGGCTGACACCGCCGTCGTCGAGGACATCCTGGAGGACACCTACGAGTTCGCGGACCTCGACGGCCCCGCGAACGTCCTGGTGTTCCCGAACCTCGAAGCCGGGAACATCGGCTACAAGCTGCTCCAACGGCTCGGCGGCGCGGAGGCCATCGGGCCGATGCTCGTCGGCATGGACAAGCCGGTGCACGTGATGCAGCGCGGCGACGAAGTGAAGGACATCGTCAACCTCGCCGGCGTCGCCGTCGTCGACGCACAGCAGGAGTAGCCCGCCCGCTCGTCGGTCGGCGAACGTGACGCCGACCCTTCATTTCTCGCCGCCCCGACTGAGACAATCTGATAATCGGAGGCGCGGATTTATATTCAGCCGTCACGCGCGCTCCGACGAGGACACCCGAATCCGTCGGCCGGCCGACCACACGTCCGGTCGACGACGAGGGGGTCAGAGGCACACATGGACTTCAAACAACTCTTCACGGACGACCGCGCCGTCTCGCCGGTCATCGGCGTCATCCTGATGGTCGCCATCACGGTGATTCTGGCCGCCGTCATCGGCACGTTCGTCCTCGGTCTCGGCAACAACCTACAGACGAGCCCGCCGCAGGCATCGTTCGGATTCGACTACACCGAGAACAGCAACGGCTCCGGGTACAACGTCACCGCGACCCATCAGGGGGGAGCGACGCTGAACAGTGATAACGCGAAGAGCGTCAAACTCACGTCGGCGAACGGCGGCTCGGTCTCGTTCTCGCTTCCGGTGAGCGCTGGTGATTCCGCGCAACTGAACGAGTCAAACGGCGGTTCGGGCGCCGACGCAGTGCCCGGGAACACCGGCGTTCGCGTCATCTGGACGTCGTCGGACGGCAAGACGTCGCAGTCGCTCGCGACGGGCAAGACGCCGTCCTGACGCCGCACCGCCGTCTCGATTCTTTTCGGCTCCCGAACCGGAGCCGCGGCTGTCTAGTTCGTTGACGTTTCCCGGTCGCTTGCGGCCGCTGATGAGTCTCGACCCAAGTTTATAAGTCTCCGTCCCTCCACGGACAGGGTATGTCTGGGAATGACACGACGAGACGACGCTTCCTGACAGCGGCGGGAACCGCGGGTGCAGCGGCTCTCGCTGGCTGTTCCGGGGACACGGACTCGACGCCGACGTCCACCGACGACTCCGGCGGTGACACGCCGACGGCGACGCCGGAGCCGCAGACCACGACGGAGCTGCCGGAGCCGTCGACGCGCGAGGGTTACCTGCAGCGCGCGAACCGGCACTGCCACACGCAGGCGCCGTGGACGTTCCTGCACCGGCAGTACTCCGTGTACGGCCTCTCGAACGACATCAACTGGAAGCCGCGGCGCGACGAGCGCGTCGACGCGTACGCCATCGAGCCGGCGACGGACAGCGGCGACAGCGCGACGATGACGCAAACCGCGATGGACTCCGGGCTCGACCCGCAGGACCACCGCGAGACGCCGACGGACAACATCGTCCTGCAGGCGTACGAAGGGCTGCTCGAACGCGACGCGGAAGGGAAGATCATCTCGGTGCTCGCCACCGACTACCAGCGGCTCGGCGAGACGACCGTCCAGTTCACGGTCCGCGACAACGTCTCGTTCCACAGCGGCGACTCGCTGACGCCGGAGGACGTCGCCTACTCCATCAACCGCATCGTCAAGGAGAGCGTCGGCATCGCGTCGCCGCAGGCCGACCAGCTCGTCGGCGTCGCCGGCGCCGCGGTCCAGTCGAGCGGCGACCGCACGGTGAAGGTGAACCTCACGGGCCTGAACCCCATCGTGTTCCAGTCGTTCGCGACGTACTGCGACATCATGAACAAGTCGTGGGTGACGAACCACGACAACGCGTACATCAACCAGAACATGGAGGGGACCGGCCCGTTCAAGCTCGCGAACTACGAGCAGGGCGTCAAGGTCGAGTACACCCGTAACGACGACTACTGGCAGGAGCCCGCGGCGCTGTCGTCGTTCACCATCAACTCGGCGGCGGAGTCGTCGACGCGCGTGAACAAGCTGCTCGGCGGCGAGTCCGACATCGTCGTCAACGTCCCGCCGCAGGAGGTCGGCCGCGTCAACAACAACGAAGGCACGAAGGTGTCCGCGGTGCCGTCCACCCGCGTCATCTTCAACGCGATGCGGTACGACGTCGAGCCGTTCGACGACCCCAAGTTCCGCCGCGCCGTCAACTACGCCGTCGACCTCGACTCCATCATCAAGAACGTCCTGCAGACGTTCGGTGACGCGACGGGGCAGCCGACGCTCGAAGGCTTCTTCGGCTACAACGGCGACCTCGACCCGTACCCGCAGGACAAGGCGAAAGCGGAGGCGCTCGTCGAGGAGTCCGGCTACGCCGGCGCCGAAATCGAGCTGGTGACGCCCATCGGCCGCTACCTGAAAGACGTCGAAATCGCGCAGGCCGTCGCCGCGCAGGTCGACGAGCTGTCGAACGTCTCCGCGAGCGCGAAGCAGGTGGAGTTCTCGACGCTCGTGAGTCAGGTGACCACGGGGAACATCGAGGACAAACCGCATTGGTACCTGCTCGGCTGGGGGAACGCCACGTTCGACGCCATCCAGACGATTCAGCCGCTCCTCGCGAGCGACGGGTCGCTGACGTCGTACAAGAACGACGAGCTCGACCGGCTTCTGAACAAGGCGCAGAGCCTGCCGAGCCAGCCTAACTAGTCGGCCATGGCGTACGGTCGATTTCTTTTGAAACGGGCAGCGCAGGGTATCGGCGTCGTCTGGGGAGTCGTGACTGTCGTGTTCATGCTGCGGTTCATCACGCCGGGCAGCCCCATCGACACGGTGGCGCCGCTGGACGCGAGCCAGGAGACGAGACGGCAGATCGCGCGTGAACTCGGACTGCACAAGCCGCTGTACGTGCAGTACCTCGACTACATCTGGGACCTGCTCCACGGCGACATGGGCTACTCGTACATCTCGGACATCTCGGCGGCCTCGCAGGTGTTCAGTAAGCTCCCGGCGACGGTGGAGCTCGCCGTCGCCGCCAGCATCGTCGCCATCGTCCTGTCGATTCCGCTCGGCGTCATCTCCGCGACGCGGCGCCACCAGCCGGCGGACTACGCGGCGACGACGTTCTCGCTGCTCGGCATCTCGACGCCGAACTTCTGGCTCGGAATCATGCTGGTCTTGATATTCGCGGTGCACTTCAACATCTTCCCGACGAGCGGCCGGGCGTACAGCTTCATGCAGTCGGTCGCAGCCATCACCGGACCGGCGCCGTTCTTCGAGGTCGCGCACGCCTGGCTCGCGTCGCTGGTGTTGCCGGCGATAACGCTCGGCACGTACTTCACCGCGCTCATCACGCGGCTCGTCCGCTCGGAGATGCTCGACGAACTCGGACAGGAGTACGTCCGCGCGACGCGAGCGAAAGGGCTGCCGGAGACGCTGGTGCGGTACAAGCACGTGCTTCGGAACAGCCTCGTCCCCGTCATCACGGTGCTCGGCCTGCAGCTCGGCACGCTCATCGGCGGCGCGGTCATCACCGAGGCCGTGTTCTCGTGGCCCGGACTCGGCACCGCGGTGCTGAACGCCATCAACGCCCGCGACTGGCCGATACTGCAGGGCAGTCTCATCGTCATCGGCGTCAGCTTCGTCGTCGTCAACATCGCCGTCGACGCGCTGTACGCTTACCTGGACCCGCGGGTGGCCGTATGAACCTCGGACCGCTCTCAATCTCGCCGCGCACCGTCCGGAACCTCCGGCGGGAGCTCCGCTCCAGCGGCCTCGCGAAGCTCGGCGTCGTGCTGGTGCTGCTGGTGGTGCTCGTCGCGGTGTTCGCGCCGTTCATCGCTCCGCACAACCCGAAGACGCAGAACCTGGACCGGTCGCAGCTGCCGCCGCTCGGCTTCACCGAGACGACTCAGCAGACGACGACGAAGGTCGTCAACGGCTCCGTCCAGGTCGTCAACGAGACCGTGACGGTGAACGCCACGGCGAAGTACCCGCTCGGCACGAACTCGCTCGGGCAGGGCGTCCTCTCCCGCGCGATTTACGGGGCGCGGACGTCGCTGCTCGTCGGGCTGTTCGGCTGCGTGCTCGCCGCGGTGCTCGGCGTCAGCGTCGGGCTCGTCGCCGGCTACTACCGCGGCCGCGTCGACGACGCGCTGATGCGTGTCGCCGACGTGTCGTTGGCGTTCCCGTCGCTCGTGCTCGCCATCGCGCTCATCGGGCTGTTCAGCCGCTTCCAGGCGGACGTCGCCTACTCCATCCCGGACCCGTTCGTCACGTCCGGGCTGGCCGGCGCGTTCCGCGAGGCCGTCGGCTTACCGACGCCGATGCCCGAGGCGGTGACGCTGCCGACGGTCGTCATCCTCGTCGTCGGCTTCGTCAACTGGGTGTGGTTCGCGCGCATCGCGCGCGGCGAAGCGCTCAGCGTCCGCGAGGAGGAGTACGTGAAGGCGGCGCGCGCCCTCGGCGCGAAGGACGCACGGGTCATCCTCCGGCACGTGCTGCCGAACGCCATCACGCCGATTCTGGTGCTGGCGACGCTGCAGGTCGCCTCCATCATCCTGCTCGAGTCCTCGCTGTCGTTCCTCGGGTTCTCCGGGACGACGCTCAGCTGGGGCTTCGACATCGCGCAGGGCCGCGCGTACCTGTCGTCGTCGTGGTGGATGGCGACGGTGCCGGGGCTCGCAATCGTGCTGTCGGTCATCGGCATCAACCTCGTCGGTGACTGGCTCCGGGACGCCCTCGACCCCGGTATCGAAGGCGAGGGAGGTATGTGATGAGTGACGCTGCTCAGACCGGCGCGCCAGCCGGTCACGACGACGACGTGTTGCGCGTCCGCGACCTCTCCACGCGCTTTTTCACCGAGGAGGGGCAGGTGAACGCCGTCGAGTCCGTCGACTTCGACGTCCGCGACGGCGAAGTGTTCGGCATCGTCGGCGAGTCCGGCTCCGGGAAGTCCGTGACGGCGCTGTCCGTCATCGACCTCGTGGAGTCGCCCGGCCGCGTCACCGACGGCGAAGTGTGGTACCGCGACGCCGACCTCGCGGAGTCGTTCGCCGACCGCGTCCCCGACGCCGTCGACGGCGACTTCGTCGACGTCCTGCGGCTCCCGAAGGCCGCGCGGCGCTCGCTCCGCGGCCCGTCGTTCTCGATGATCTTCCAGGACCCGATGTCGTCGCTGAACCCGTCGGTGACGGTCGGCGAACAGATCGCCGAGGCCGTCGAGGTGCAGCGGCGCGCCTCCGCGAACCCGCGCAGCACGCGCTCGCGGACGCAGGGGTACGGGCTCGGGAAGCTCCTCGCGGACTCGCTGCTGCCGAACCGGTCGTTCGCGTCCAGCGCGAGCCACGAACGCGCCGTCGAACTGCTCGACCAGGTCGGCATCCCCGACCCGGCGGAGCGCGCCGAAGAGTACCCCCACCAGTTCAGCGGCGGGATGCTTCAGCGCGCCATGATCGCGCAGGCGCTCGCCGGCGAACCGGACGTCCTCATCGCGGACGAACCAACCACCGCGCTCGACGTCACGATTCAGGCGCAGATCCTGAATCTGCTGCGCGACCTCCAGGAGGAGGAGGACATGTCGGTCGTCATGATCACGCACGACCTCGGCGTCATCGCGCGGATGTGCAACCGCGTCGGCGTCATGTACGCCGGCCAGATCGTCGAACGCGGCACGCTCGACGACGTGTTCGAGTCGCCGGTGCACCCGTACACCGAGGGGCTGCTCGGCTCCATCCCGGACCTCGACGACCCGGCGTCGCGGCTCGAACCCATCGAGGGGAACGTCCCGTCGCTGCTCGACGAGGAGATGGGCGACCGCTGCTACTTCGCCGACCGCTGCCCGAAGGCGATGCACGACTGTCTCACGCCGATTCCGGAGTACGACGTCGACGACGAAGACCACACCGCCAGGTGCGTCCTCGTCGAACAGGAGTACGACCCGCAGGACGCGCTCGGCGACGACTACTTCGGCGACGCGTCCGGCGACGCAGCGAACGACGCCGCAGGCGACTCGGACGACGCTGCCGCCGGAGCCGACGAGGAGGTGACCGCCGATGACTGACGCGACACCGCAGACCGACGACGCGACCGACGGACAGACCGGCACCGACACGGGCGCCGAACTCGGCGCAGACACCGGGTCGAGCAGCGGCGACGGGCCGCTGTTGCAGGTCCGGAACCTGAAGAAGTACTACTACGAGGGCGACACGCTGTTCAACAGGCTGCTCGGCGGCGAGCCGACCAGCATCAAAGCGGTCGACGGCGTCGACCTCGACGTGGAGAAAGGCGAGACGCTCGGCATCGTCGGCGAGTCGGGCTGCGGCAAGTCGACGACCGGCGAGACGCTGCTGCGGCTCCGCGAGGCCACGGAGGGAACCGTCGAGTTCGACGGCGACGACGTCATGGAGATGAGCGACGCCGAACTCCGGCAGTTCCGCCGCCGCGCGCAGATCGTCTTCCAGGACCCGTTCAGCAGCCTCGACCCGCGGATGACTGTCGGCGACATCGTCACCGAGGGGCTGAAAATTCACGGGCTCCCCGAGGAGCTCCCCGAAAACGACGACCGGTCGAAGCGGGAGTGGCGCCGCGACCGCGCCGGCGAACTGCTCGAACGCGTCGGGCTGTCCGCCGGCCAGGTCGACCGGTACCCCCACGAGTTCAGCGGCGGGCAGCGTCAGCGCGTCGGCATCGCCCGCGCGCTCGCGCTCGACCCCGAGTTCGTGGTGCTCGACGAGCCGGTGTCCGCGCTCGACGTCTCCGTGCAGGCGCAGATTCTGAACCTGCTCGACGACCTCCAGGAGGAGTTCGGGCTGACGTACCTGTTCATCGCGCACGACCTCTCGGTCGTCCGGCACATCTGCGACCGCGTCGCCGTGATGTACCTCGGCGAAGTCGTGGAGACCGCCGACACCGACGAGCTGTTCGAGGAGCCGAAACACCCGTACACGCAGGCGCTCTTGGAGTCGGTGCCGCGCGCCGACGTCTCCGAGCACGGCCGCCGCGTCGACCCGCTGCCCGGCGACGTTCCGTCGCCGCGGAACCCGCCGTCGGGCTGTCACTTCCGGACGCGGTGCCCCGAGGTGATTCAGCCCGTCACCGTCGACATTCCGCAGTCGCAGTTCCGGTCCATCATGGACCTCCGCGACCGGCTCGAACGCGGCGAGTTCGACGCCGACACCGTCCGGGAGACGCTCGTCGAGGACGGCGACCACGACGTCGACGCCGACGCGGACGACAGCGTCGCGTTCAAGCGCGTCGTCCGCGAGGAGTTCGGGCTCGACGGCGTCTCCGGCGCCGCCATGGACACCGTCGAGGACGCGCTCGAAATCCTGGCGAACGGCCGGGAAGACGAGGCCGCAGAGCGGCTCGCCGACGCGTTCGAGTCGCCCTGCGAAACCGAAGAGCCGACGCTCGGCGGCGGCGACCACCCGGTCGCCTGCCACCTGTACGACGAGGACGTCGGCGGCGACGTCGACGCCTCCCCGGGCGACATCGGGCCAGCGATGGGCGCCGTCCAGCAGGTCGGCGCCGCCCCCGACGACGTCGACGTCCCGGTCGGCGACGACGCCGCCGAACCGCAGAACCTCGACGTGCCCGAAGCCGACGACCGACGCGGCTCCGACGACGACGAATCCGGCGCGTAGCCCCGGTACATCGCGTCCTCGGCGCCGTTTCTGCCGGCTGCCCGGAACCGTAACGCTCACCGTCCGGCGCCGGGAATCGGCGGTGTGACTCGGTACCGGAATCTCTCGCTGTTCCTGCTGCTCGCCGCGGTGTGGGGCTCCGCGTTCATGGCCATCAAGGCCGGGCTCGGAACGCCCACCGCGCCCGGCGGCTTCTTCCACACGCCCGTGCTGTTCGCGGCAATTCGCTACGACGTGGCGGGCGTCGTCATGCTCGCGTACGCCGTGGTCGTCGTCGACGACCCGCTGCCGCGCGGCCGCGACCAGTGGCTCACCGTCGCGGTCGGCGCCGTCCTCCTCATCGCCGCGTACCACGCGCTGCTGTTCATCGGCGAAACCGACCCGGCGGTCACCTCTGCGGCCGCCGCGGTCATCGTCTCGCTGTCGCCGGTGCTCACCACCGGGTTCGCGCGGGCGTTCCTCCCGGGTGAGTCGCTGACGGCCGCCGGCGTCGCCGGGACGCTGCTCGGCCTCGTCGGCGTCGCGGTGCTGTCGAACCCCGACCCGGGGAACCTGCTCGGCGGCGGCGTCGTCGCGAAACTCCTCGTGTTCGGCGCGGCCGCCGCGTTCGCGCTCGGCTCCGTGCTCACCCGGCGAATCGACAGCGACCTCGACATCGAGCCGATGGAGGCGTGGTCGATGCTGCTCGGCGCGCTCATCATGCACGTCGCCGGCTACGCCCGCGGCGAACGGCTCGCCGAAATCACGTGGACGCCGGAGGCGCTCGCCGCGCTCGCGTACCTCTCGCTGGCGGCGTCCGCGCTCGGATTCCTCGTCTACTTCGACCTGCTCGACCGGCTCGGACCCGTCGAAATCAACCTCGTCAGCTACGTCGCCCCCGTGTTCGCGGCGCTCGCCGGCTGGCTGTTCCTCGCCGAGACGCCGACCGTCGCGACCGTCGTCGGCTTCGCGCTCATCTTCGGCGGCTTCCTCCTGCTGAAACGCGACGCCATCCGCGCCGAAGTGAGCCGTCTCGGCGCCACCCGCGCCGACTGACCGCTCCCTGCCCGGTCACGCCCAGCGCCACGCGGCGGACTCCGTATTCGCACGCCGGTCGCCGCCCAGTTTCGATGGTGTTCGTCGAACGCGAGACAAAAAGTCACGCGGCTCGATAAACTGTCTCGGGCAGACTGCGGAGTCCGTGAAACGGGGCGCCGCGCCGACAGATACCTGTGAACGGTTCGAAACGAGCCGAACGCTCACGCGGCTATATGGTGTCGACCGTCCCTGGACTAGCCACACCGACGATGACTCCCTCCAGCTTCCCACCGGTGCTCGCCCGCTGCAAGTCAGCCCTCCCTCACGCGTCCCCGAAGACGACGCTGCGCGCCGCCGGCTTCTACGCCGCAATCGCCCTGCCGCTGCTCTACCTGCCCGTCCTGGTCTCCGGGCTCGACACGGCCGAACTGGCGACGCTCGGCGCGCTGCTCGCCGTGAACGCCACGGCGCTCCTGCTCGGACACGGCTACGACGCGGACCACTGACCCAAAACGACCGTCGCTGAGGCGATACAGCACGGTGCTCCGCGCTCAGAACCGTAGCGACGTGCACCTCGACCAGAACGAACCGAATCGCTACGCAACTCGAGACCCTCGCGGAAAATTAGTGGGTTGGGGCAGATTTGAACTGCCGGCCTCCTCCATGTCAAGGAGGTGTCATAACCAGACTAGACCACCAACCCTCGGGGCGTGCTTCTGCAACCAATCGTATCGCGGGTACACAATTGAAGCTTTCGAATCGGCGACGCACCGCCACGCCGTCCCACGCTTTCAGCGGCGGTCGCTGAGCGGCCTATCCGCCGCTGACCGGCGGGAACAGCGCGAGTTCGTCGCCGTCACCCACCGGTTCGTCGAGGGCGTCGTCGCCGACCGGGTCGCCGTTGCGCAGCAGATTGATGTGCTCGCGGAGCTCCCCGTCGTCGGTCAGGACGCGGTCGGCGAGCCCGGGATGCGCCTCCAGAAGCGCGTCCAGAGCGTCGCCCACCGTCTCGGCGTCGTCGTCGACCTCCGGTTCGCGCCCCCCGGCGGCCTCCGCGAGGTCGGCGAACAGCTTCCAGCGCATACGGGTTCGTCGCCCGCCTGCACTCAAGAGGATTGCGCCCCGACGAGCGCCGCCTCCGCCGGCGACGACGACCCCGCCTCCGCCCCGTCGAGGGCTGTCGGCCGCGGTCCGGTCACTGCCCGGACTCGGGCGACTCCGTCCCGCCGTCCGTATTCCCGGCTCCGGCGAGTCGCTCCACTTCGCGCAGCGATTCGGGGCGCGCCACGACGTACAGCGTCTCGCCCGCGCCAAGCATGCGCTTCCGCGGCGGAATCGCCTCCACGGTCCCGTCGGCCGGTTTCACCGCGATGACGGCGCCGGGGACCTCGCTCACCGCCGCGCCCGCCAGCGCGCTCCCCGACTGCAGCGTCACCACGGCCATCGTCTCGTCGGCCGCCCGGAGCAGCGACGCGAACTCGCGGTCGGCGCGCGGCTCCGCCGGCAGCGTCAGCAGCCGGAACTCGCGGTCCGCGTTCAGCGCCGGCGCGTCGGCCTCGTCGACCGCGAGCGTCACCACGTCGCCGGCCGACGCTCGCACCTCCGCGGTCGCGACCCGCGTCGCTTCCGGCGAGGCTTCGGGCTCGTGTTCTGGCGTGGATTCAGGCTCGTGTTCCGTGGGGGATTCCGGCGTCGAGGCGGCTTCCGGCTCGGCCTCGGCCGGCCCGACCGGCGAATTCGAGGTCGTCGGCTGCTGCGACGCCGACTCGGTCTGCTCGGCCGGTTCTGCGGGCTCCGGTGCCGCCCAGACCTGGACGACGTCGCCGGGGCTCACTCCGTTCGGCGGGTCGGCGCGGACCGCGACGGCGCACGTCCCTGGGCCGAGCGTCGGCCCGATTCCGGCGACGCGCATCCCGACCGCGAGGTAGGAGACGTCGCCGTCCTCGAACTCCACGTCGACGTGGCTGACGCCGTACTCCTCTTTGAGTCGCGTCACGAACCGGTCCCGGAACTCCGGGTCGCTGAGTCGCCGCGGGAACACCAGCGTCGTCCCGGCGAGCCGCTCTTTCGTCGCGTCGTCGACCGGGTCGTGTCCCTCCATGTCGTCGATTTCGTCCGGGAGCCGCACCGCCCTCACGCGGCCGAGCGTCCGGACGTACCGGCTCACGTCGCCCTCGACGCGCTCGGCGCCGGCGACCGCGGCGACGTTCACGAACAGGCGGTCCCCGATTCGGCGGCCGACCGGCGCGGCGGCGGCCGCGACCGCGAGGCTGAGCACGTTCTGCACGACGGTCCTGGTCGCGAACGGGTCCGCCGTCCCCGGGATGCCGCCGATGAGCTGCCCGAACAGCGCGCCCGTGTTCAACACCACGGCGACCGAGCCGACGCCGAGCATCGTCGTCAGGCCGCGCGGCACGGCCTCCCGGACGTACCACCGGTAGACCGCGGCGGCGACGAGCGCCACCAGCAGCGAGCCGAGTGCGAACCCGGCGAACATCGCGACCCACCCGGGAGCCGTCACCGGAGCCTGCGCGAACACCGGGCGCAGCGCGGCCGCGTCGGCGGGCGTCACGCCGCCACCTCCGAGCCGAACCGGTCGAGTTCCTCGCGCGTCCCGACGACGATGAGGTCGTCGCCCGCGGCGACGCCGACGTCGCCGCTCGGCGCGATCTGCCACCGGTCGTCCGACTGAACCGCGAGCACCGCGACCTTGTACTCGTCGCGCACCGCCGCCTCCCGCAGCGTCTTCCCGTCGAGTCGGCCGCCGCTGCGCGCCGTGATTCGGCGGAACCGCTTGTTCGCGCGCCGGAGCAGCGACACCAGTTCGAACTCTCGCTGCGTGCCGCGCGACCGGACCGTCAGTCGCTCGACGTCGGCACCGAGGAGCGTCGACGCGTCGCGTCGGTCGACCGCGACCGTGACCCGGCCCGACCCGCCGGTGGTCGTCGGCGACGTCGGTGCCGGGGCCGCCGGCGCCGCCCCCGCTCCGCTGTCCGCCGACGTCGTCGGCGCCGACGCCGGCGCGTCAGCCTTCTTCGCGGCGTCTGACTTCGCGGCGACCACCGTCCCGGCGAACTCGCCGACGTCGGTGACGACGCCGACCTCGTCGCCGCGCGCCATCCCGGTCGGCAGCAGCGCGGGCAGCGACACGGCGCGCTTCCCGGACGGCACCCGCCGCGAGATGTTGCCGACCGGCGGCGCGGCGCTCACCGTCGCCTTCGCCCGCTCGTCCAGCCGGACCGAGACGTCGTCGAGGTCGTACTCGGCTCGAAGCCGGTCTTCGACGGCCTTCTCGAGTTCCGGCAGCGGCAGGTCCGCCGGGAACGTGTCGGTGAACTCACGGAGTTCGGCGCGGAGGTCGGCGGGCAGCGGCGGATACCCCTCCAGGTCCGCGACGTCGCCCGCGACGCTCACTCGGACCTCGCCGCGCGCGCCGGCCAGTTCGACGACGTCGGCGGACAGCGTCCGCTCGGTCAGCGACCGAAGCGACAGCCGCTTCGGCATCGACGCTCCCATCGCGTCGCCCTTCGCGTGCGCGTACAGCGACAGCATCAACACGACGATGATGCCGACCAGGAGCGTCGCCGAATCGCGGACCGTCGGGTCGTTCAGCGCCAGCAGCCCGCCGTTGACGCCGGCGATGGCGAGCGCGAGGACGACGACACCGAATCCGGGGATGGAGACGCTCGTGAAGTACTTGAACAGGAAGCCGAGCCCCCACGCGACCAGCGCCGGGACGATACCGGTGAGCAGGCCGAGGTACACCCCGAGGAGCACCTGCACCGGGAACGACGGAGTAGCCATACCCGGACGCTCCGCGGCCACGCCCAAATTGATACCGGCGCCGCCGTCGCCTCCGCCGTCGCCTGCCGCCTCCACCGCCGCGGCGCCGGTAAGCCGGTCCCGGGGGTCGGCACGTCGGCGTCGCCGGGCAAGGCTGACGGTTAAGTGCACCCACGCGGTGTATCCGACGATGACAGAGTGGCGGGAACGGCTCGGTGGGCGTGCGGCTGTGTGGCTGACGTCGGCGGTGGCGGTACTGTCGGTGGTCGTCGGCATCGCCGGCATCGCCGGCGTGAACGGCCCGCAGGCGACGATTCCGTTCGCGTCGATGCTGCCGGAGCAGGCGTCGGTCGTCGCCGGGTTCACCGGGGCGTTCACCGGGTTCCTGCTGCTGGTCGCGGCCCACGGGCTGCGCCGCGGCTTCCGCGCCGCGTGGCTCGGGTCGCTCTTGTTGCTTCCGCTGACCGGGCTGCAGGGAGTCGTGCAGTCCACGTACCTCGGCGTCCTGCTCGCCGTGCTCTCCGTGGCGTCGCTGCTCGTGCTCGCGGCGAACCGCGGCCTGTTCCAGCGCGAACTCGACCTGACGCCGACGCAGTGGGCCGCGGTCGCCGGACTCGTCGGGTCGCTCGGCTACAGTACCGCCGGCGCGTACGCGCTCAACGACCAGTTCACCAACCTCAACACGCTCACCGACGCCGTCTACTTCTCGGTCGTCACGGCGTCGACGGTCGGCTACGGCGACGTGACGCCGACGTCGATGCTCGCGAAGTGGTTCGCGATGTCGGCGCTCGTATTGAACGTCGCCGCCTTCGCCGTCGCGCTCGGCGTCCTGTTCACCCCCGCCATCGAAGCCCGCCTCACGACCGCACTCGGACGCATGACAGACAGCAACCTCGACCTCCTCGAAAACCACGTCCTCGTGCTCGGCCACGGGGAACTCACGGAACCGCTCATCGAAGAACTCGCGGCCGCCGGCGTCGACTTCCTCATCATCACGCCCGACGAGACCGTCGCCCGCCAGCTCGGCGAACACGACATCGACGTGTTCACCGCGAACCCCTCCGACGAGGAGCCGCTGCGCCGCGCGCACATCGAGTCCGCGCGCGCCGTCGTCGCCGCCACGAACAACGACGCCGAAGACGCGCTCGCCATCCTCACCGCCCGCGAACTCAACCCCGACGTCCCCATCGTCGCGGCGTCGACCGACCGCGAGAACGTCGACAAGCTCCGCCGCGCCGGCGCCGACACCGTCATCTCGCCGGCCTCCATCGGCGGCCACCTCCTCGTCGAGTCCGCGCTGCAGAAGAGCGACTCCGAGGCGGTCGCCCGCGAAATCCTCGAAGAGACCGGCGAGACGGCGCCCGAACCGGTCCCGGAATCGGCGTCCGCTGAAGCGACGCGGCCGGCCGAGTCGACGACGGAATCTGAACCGGACTCCGAGTCGGAGTCCGACGAGCAATCGGGTGACGACGCGGCCTGAACCGCGGGCGCGCGGCGGCTCAGACCGGGTCGCCGAACGCGTACATCGTGTTCTGCCCGGTGACCTCGACGGTGACGAAGTCGCCGGGCTCGACGCCGCGCTCGGCGGCGTTCTGCACGATTATCTGCCGGTAGGCGCCGTCGCGGCACTTCACGGAGTCGGCGGTGCCCTCCTCGACGACGAGCACGTCGCGGGTCGTCCCGACGAGCTCCTCGTAGGCCTCGCCGACGATGTCGCGTTTCGCCTCGCTCATCTCCTTCGACCGCTCCTTCTTCACGGTGCCGCCGAGCCCCTTCATGTCGGCGGCGTCGGTGCCGGGGCGCTTGGAGAACCGGGTGACGTTCACCTTCTCCGGGCGGACCTCCCGGAGCAGCGCCATCGACTGGGCGTGGTCGTGGTCGGTTTCGGTCGGGAAGCCGACGATGAAGTCGGTCGACAGCGTCCAGTGGTCGAGCCGGTCGTCGAACGTCTCGACGACGTCGAGGAACTTGTCGACGCGGTGCTGGCGACGCATGTCTTCGAGGACGTCGTCGCTGCCGGACTGCACCGGGAGGTGGATGAAGTTGTACAGCTTCTCGTTGCGCGCGAACACGTCGACGAGGTCGTCGGCGATGCCGTGGACGCCGCCGGGGTTCGCCATCCCGAGCCGGACCCGGAACTCGCCGTCGATGTCGCAGATGCGGTCGAGCAGCTCCGGGAGCTTCCGTTCGCCGTCGTCCCAGCCGTACACGCCGGTGTCCTGGCCGGTGACGCGGATTTCGGAGGCGCCGGCGTGGACGAGCGCGCGCGCCTTCTCGACGTTCTCTTCGACCGGCGGCGAGTCGATGCGGCCGGTCGCGAACTTCGTGATGCAGTACGAGCAGTTGCTCATGCAGCCGCGGGCGATGGGGAGAATCCCGACTTCGCCATCCAGAATCGGGTCGGTGCCGTCGGCCGGCGTCGGGCACTCGCCGTTCAGCACCGCGTTCGGGACGTCCTCCCAGTGGAGAATCCGGGCGTCGACGCCGGCGTCGCGGAACTCCTCGCCCTGCGCGAGCGCCATGCAGCCGGTGACGATGAGGTCTGCGGTCTCGGATTCGAGCTCTTCGGCGCGGCGCAGCATGTTGCGCTCGGTCTTCTCGACGACCGTGCAGGTGTTGAGGATGGCCACGTCGGCGTCGGCCGGCCCGTCGGCGGGGCGGTGTCCGCCGTCCCGGAGGCGCCGCTCGATTTCGCGGCTCTCACCCCGGTTCGACGTGCAGCCGTACGTCTCGATGTGGTACGTCGCCATTCGGTTGTCGGGAGTTACGGCCGTGAGTGGATAAGGGGTACGGTCCGGCCGCCTCGACGCGGCGACGGCCCGCCCGAACAGGTCACTCCGCGTGAACGTTCGAACCCCAACGGATTAGTTCTCGGTGACGAATCCTCATCTGAATGCCCTCCCGACGCGACGTCCTGGCCGGTCTCTCCGCGGCGGGTGCCGCCGGACTCGCCGGCTGCTCGGGGGGCTCGTTCTCGCCGGGCCGCGACGGGTCGACGGAGTGGCCGGTGCCGGGGTACAACGTCCGCGGGACGAACTACGCGCGGAACGCCGCGGCGCCGCGGACGAAGCCGAGCGAGCGCTGGTCCGCGAAAACCGGGCTGGCGGTCGGGAGAATCGTGGTGGCGGACGGCGCCGTGCTGGTGCCGGCCGCCGACGCGCTGTACGCGTTCGACGTCCGCAGCGGCGACGAGCGGTGGCGGGTGCCGCTGAAGCCGTACGGCGTCGCCGTCGCGGACGGCGTCGCGTTCGTGACGCTGCGGGACGAACCGGCGGTGGTGGCGCTCGCGACCGCGGACGGCAGCGAGCAGTGGCGAACCGAGACCGCCGGGCAGTTCGGGTCCGCGCCGCTCCCGGCGCCGACCAGCGACGTCGTCTTCGCCGGCGACACGACCGGCCGCGTGACGGCGCTCTCCCAGCAGGAGGGCGCGCGCCGCTGGTCGTTCGACGCCTTCACCGGCGTCTACTCGCTGGCCGCCCGGGGCGAGCGGCTGTACGTCGGCACGACCGGCGGAACGGCGTACGAACTGCACGCCTCCGGCGACGCCGTCACGCCGGTGTGGCGCCGGAAGATTCCGGGGACGGTCCGCGGGCTCGCCGTCCAGAACGACTCGGTGTACGTCGGCGCGTTCGGCGGCGGCTTCCTGCGGCTGTTCGGCGGCGCGCACGCCGGCCGGACCGCGTGGCACGCGCCGGACGCGCCGACCGTCACCGACGCCGTCGTGTTCACCGGCGAGTCGGTGCTCGGCGCTGACGGCGGCGGCGTCGCCGCCTACGACGCGGACTCCGGCTCCGAGCGGTGGCGCTGGTCGGCCGACGGGTCGTCCGCCGCCTCCGCGCCCGCGGCGGCCGGCGACACGCTGTACGTCGGCGTCGACGGACGGCTCCGGGCGTTCGAACTCGGCGGCGGCACCGGCGTCGGCCCGTACCGGTTCGGCGCGCAGCGCTGGTCGTACGACGTGCTGCCGCGCTGCGTCGCCGTCGCGGACGGCGCCGTGTTCGCCGCCGCCGACGACGTCCACGGCTCGCCGGGCGTCGTCGCGCTCGAATAGCCCGCAGGGGAGTCGTCGACTCGTCGTCCGCCGCGGTCGACCCGTCAGTAGTCGCCGTCCGCCGATGCGTCCGCGCCGTCGTCCGCGTCAGCGTCGCCGGCTGCGTCCGGGTCCCGCTCGGCGTCCGGGTGGCCGGTGACGATTGCGACGCCGCTCGACGCCCCGATTCGCTCCGCGCCGGCTTCGAGCATCGCGACGGCGTCGTCGTAGCTGCCGACGCCGCCGCTCGCTTTCACGGGCAGGTACTCGCTCATCAGTTCGACGTCCTCCACGGTCGCGCCGCCGTCGGCGAACCCGGTCGACGTCTTCACGAAGTCCGCGTCGGCGTCGCGGGCCGCCTCGCAGGCGCGGCGCTTCTCCTCTGCGGTGAGCAGCGCCGTCTCGATGATGACTTTCACCGGCACCGGGACCGCGGCGACGACCTCCGCGACGTCTTCGCGGACGGCGTCGTACTCGCCGGCTTTCAGCCGACCGACGTTCAACACCACGTCGAGTTCGTCGGCGCCGTCGCTCCACGCCCCCTCGGCCTCGCCGCGCTTCGCCGCGGTGGCGTTCTGGCCGTGCGGGAACCCGACGACCGTCGCGACCGTGACGTCCGGCGCGTACTCGGCGGCGTCGGCGACGTAACACGGCGGGATGCAGGCGTTCATGCCGTACTCGGCGGCGTCGTCGAGGACGCCCACGACGTCGCCCCACGTGGTCGTCGGGCCGAGCACGGTGTGGTCGATGGTCGCCGCGAACGCCGAAAACGAGAGCGAGCGGGGGTCGCTGAAGTCGGTCATGCGCGACTCCACGGCGGCGCGGACGGAAAAGGTGTCGAGTGGCGAACTCGCGGACGCCGGGCCGCCGCGAAGCCGACGCCGGGCCGCCGCCGAGCCGACGCCGGGTCGCCGCCGGGCCGGAGCAGGCCGCGCCGTTCGGCCCGGTTCCCGAACCGTTTTGCCCGCGGCAGCCGCGGAGTCGTGTATGACTGCTGCGGCGGACCTCGTCGTGACGAACGCCGAAATCCACACGCTGGGCGACCCCGACGAGACGCACGAGGCGATGGCGGTCCGCGACGGCCGCGTCGTCAGGCTCGGGTCGACGTACGACGTCGAGTTCCTCGCCGGCGTCGACACCGACACCGTCAACGCCGACGGCCGCGTCGTCCTGCCGGGGTTCATCGACGCCCACACGCACCTGCTGATGACGGGCCGGTCGCTCGTCCACGCGGACCTCTCGGCCGCCGACGACGCCGACGAGGCCGTCGACCTGCTCTGCGACCGCGCCGCCGAACTCGGCGACGACGAGTGGGTGCTCGGCTTCGGCTACGACGAGACCACGTGGACGGACGGCCGGCGGCTCACCCGCGACGACCTCGACGCCGTGTCGGAGACGGCGCCCGTGGTCGCGTTCCGCGAGGACCTCCACGTCGCGTCCGTCAACGGCGTCGTCCTGGACCGCTTCGGCGACGACCTCCCCCCGGCGGACGTCGAAACCGAGGCGGGCGACCCGACCGGCGTCCTCGTCGAGTCCGCCGTCGACCCGATTTACGAGGCCATCGAGCCGGACGCCGACGAGGCCCGCGAACTGCTGACGGCGGCACAGCGGCACGCGAACGAGCGCGGCGTCACCGCCGTCCACGACATGGTCCGGAAGTCGAAGGCGCCCGAGGTGTACCGCGGCCTCGACCTGGACGGCGACCTGTCCGTCCGGGTCCGGCTGAACTACTGGGCGGACCACCTCGACTCGCTCGTCGACGCCGGCCTCCGCACGAACCACGGCAGCGACATGGTCCGTGTCGGCGGCATCAAGTCGTACACCGACGGCTCGCTCGGCGGCCACACCGCGAAGCTCTCCGAGCCGTACGCCGACGCCCCGGACGAGACCGGGCAGTGGGTCGTCTCGCCCGACGAAGTCGCGGACCTCGTCGCCCGCGCCGACGACGCCGGCTTCCAGGTGACGCTGCACGCCATCGGCGACGCCGCCGTCGACGCGGCGCTCGACGCCTACGCCGCCACCGACACCCCCGGCGAGATGCGCCACCGCGTCGAGCACGCCGAACTGTCGAGCGACGACGCCATCGACCGGTTCGCCGACCTCGGCGTCGTCGCGTCGATGCAGCCGAACTTCCACAAGTGGGGGTTCGACGGCGGCCTCTACGACGCGCGACTCGGCGACCGGCGCACCGACGCGAACCGGCTCCCCGCGTACCTCGACGCCGGCGCGCCGCTCGCGTTCGGCTCCGACTGCATGCCGCTCGACCCGCTTCTCGGCGTCCACTACGCCGTCAACGCCCCCTCGGACGGCCAGTCGCTCGGCGTCACCGAGGCGCTCCGCGCCTACACCGCCGGCGCCGCCTACGCCGGCTTCGACGAGGACAGACTCGGGACGCTCGAACCGGGCAAGCGCGCCGACTTCGTCGCGCTCGACGACTCGCCGTGGGACCGGCCCGACCGCATCGACGACGTCGACGTCGCGCTCACCGCCGTCGACGGCGACGTCGTCTACGACGGCCGGTAACCGTCTCGGTAGCGCGACGCAGCAGTTTTAATTGATGGTTCGTTGACTGGCCTGCCGGGTGGTCGCCGAACGGCGCCCGTAGTTCGCTATCGAAGGTGACTGGCGCTGCCGCGAATCGAACGACTCGTACTCGCGGTGTCTAGTGGCAAGGATTATCCGTTGGCTGACCGGAACTCGGCCGGAATGCCCTCCACCCAAACAGCGGGAGCAGCGCCCTTGCTCGTAGGACTGCTGCTCGCGTTCGAATCGGCAGGCGCGATCGTTCAGACCGGACCGTCGATCTGGTCAGTTCCCGGATTCGTCGGTGGTTGTGCTGCGGTCGTCGTCGGTCTCGGACTCCTGCTCGGAAGCGAGTCGTCCGGACGAGAATCGGCCGGAAGCGACCGAGCCACCACGGCCGTTCTCGCGACTGCAGCTATCGCGCTCTGCGTCGGCGCGGCTGTCGCTGTCGCGTAAAACCGCGTGGACCGCTGATTCCACACGTCGCCTTCGAGCTACTGAGTACCTGACAGCGGCGGGTACTCCAGCGACCCGCTGTGTGAATCAGCTGAGCGGTAGCCGATCCGTGCACTGTCTAGCGCGGCGGTCAGGCGTCGAGCGCGGCGGTCCGGTCGTCGCCGGCGGCGTCGGGGTCGGCGTCCTCCGTCACCTCGACGTCGAGCACCGAGAGCGTCTCGTCGAGCGTCACGGACAGCACGTCGCCGTCACACGGGATGTCGAGTCGGACCGTCACGGGGTCGGCGCTTTCGACCGTCGTCCGCTCGTCACTGACACACCAGTCGTGCGTCCAGAACGGCTGGGTCGTCAGGTCGACGCCGCGGTCCGCGTGGAACGTCAACACCGCCGCGGTGTCGAGGAGGTTCAGGCCGACGGCCGAGGTGAGCCGGTTGTCACAGCGGCCGCAGACGTGCCGGACCGCGACCTCCTGGCCGGGCAGTTCCGTGTCGGCGTCGAGTTCGGTCCGCATCTGCCCCATGCACTCGGGGCAGACGCCGTCGGCCGCGAGGCAGTAGTGGTGGCGCACGTGGTGGTGGAACGCGTCGAGGAACTCCGCGGGTCGCCGGCCGTCCAGTCCGCCCGGCGGGAACGAGTAGTGGACGTGCTGCCGGCCGCAGTCGCCGCAGTCGATGGTGAGCCGCTCCTCCGCGTAGGTCGCGCGCAGCGGCCCGCCGCAGGCGTAGCAGTCGCCGGGCGCGTCCACCGGCCCGACCTCCGCGCGGCCCGTGAAGGTGCCGGCGAACACCGACCGGACGACCTTCCAGCCGGGCGTCCGGAACACGTAGCCGTCGTCGGTCTTCCGGACGAAGTGGTCGAGCAGCTGCTTCAGGTGGTAGTTGAAGTGCGCGCTGTCGTCGATGTCGACGCGGTCGTACAGCGCCGAGAAGGGGACCGGCGCGTCCGACTCGCGCTCGACGGTCTCTTCGTGGAGCGCCTGCAGAATCTCGATGCGCGTCTCGTTGCCGAGCAGCGCGAACGCCTCCGCGGGCGCCAGGTCCGCGTCAGCGACGTGGTCGGGGAGGTCGTCCTCCGCGGGGGTGCTCATGGATACCTCGGTATTTCGGCGCCGATACCAAAACGGTTCGGGCGCCGCCACAAACGTATTGGTCTGCGCCGCCGCTACACGGCGGCGTGGTCCCCACGCGACTGACGCGCCGCGGCGCGCTCGCGCTCGCCGGCGGCGCACTGACGACCGGCTGTCTCGACGCCGCGCCGACCAGCGGCGACGCCGACCGGTCCGGAATCGGCGGGACTCCGGACGGCTCGCCGGCCGCACCGGCGGACTGGCCGATGCTCGGCCACGGCCCGGCCCACACCGGCGCGAACCCGGCGCACGCCGGCGGCGAACCGACGAGTCGCCGGCGACGCGCCGTCGACGGCCCGCTGACGACGCCGACCGTGGTCGGCGAGACGGCGTACGTGACGCGCGGCGCGCCGGCCGGCGACGGGCCGCAGGCGACGGTCGAGGCGTACGCGCTCGGCTCCGGCGCCCGTCGCTGGTCGCTCCTGCTGACCCGCGACGGCGACCCGGTCCGGTTCACCTACGCCGCGCCGAACTCCGACCGCAGACCGGTGTACCACGGCGGCCGGCTGTACGTCGCGGTCGACGACCGCGTCGCCGTCGTCGACCCCGGCGGCCCCGAACTGCGCGGGACCACGGAGTCGGTGGAGGCGCTGCCGCTCACCGAGCCGCCGACCGTCGCGGACGCCGGCGTGTTCGCCGGCGGCCCGTCCGGGCTGGCCGCGTTCGACCACGGCGGCGCCCTCCGCTGGACGCTCCCGCGGTCGCCAGACGAGGACAGTTGGCAGCCGGCGCTCGACCGGGGCGCCCGCGTCGCCGCCGTCGGCGACGACGCGGTGTACGTGTCGACCGGCGCGGCGCTCCGCGCGCTCGACCCGGCCGACGGGACGCGGCTGTGGCTGCACGAACCGGACGACCCGTCGGCGACGTCGGTCGTCCTCGCCGGTGACGCGCTGGTCCGCGCCGGCTTCCACGGCGTCGAAGCCGTCGGCCGCGACGGGAGTCGGCGGTGGCTCGCGGAGTGGCCGGGGAACGCGGTCGTTCGGCCGGCGGTCGCGGACGGAACGGTGTACGTCGCCGGGCTCACCGGGCACGTCGCCGCCTACGACCTCGACGGCGACGGCGAGCGCCTGTGGCACCGGAGTCTCCCGCCCGAGCGGTTCGCGCAGGGGACCGTCCCGGCCGTCTCCGACGGCGGACTCCACGTGCTCCGCGTCGACGCCGACGCCGGAACCGTCCGCGTCTACGGGCTGAACCGGGACGACGGGTCGACCGCGTGGACGACCGAGCACGCCGGGACGCGCGCCCGCGGCGTCGTTCCGGCGTCCGGCCGCTACGTGTTCACCACGGAGACGACGCCGCCGGAGCAGCGCGAGTCGTCGACGGTCGGCGCCGGGCAGGACACGACCGGTCGGCTGTGGGTGTCGACGCCGCCGTCGGCGTAGCCGGGGGCCGGGGCGACGCGGCGACCCGCGGCGTCACAGGCCGGCCGGACCGGGTCGGCCAACCGGAAGTAGTTAATCGCGGCGCCCGGACGGTTCGGGCATGAGCGACGCCGAGACACTCGCCGAGCGAGTGCGGGAGGGCGACCTCCGCCTGTACGAACTCGAAGACCACGCCGACGCCGACACCGCCGCGGCGGCCCGACGGCTGCTCGTCGAATCGCACAGCGGCGCCGACCTGTCGACGACCGGCGACTACGCCTTCCCGGCCGAAGCGGCGGCGTCGAACGTCGAGAACATGCTCGGCGCCGTCCAGATTCCCGTCGGCGTCGTCGGCCCGGTCGAGGTCGACGGCGGCGCCGTCTCCGGCGAGCACTACCTGCCGATGGCGACGACCGAGGGCGCGCTGCTCGCGTCCGTCAACCGCGGCTGCGCCGCGCTGAACGCCGCCGGCGGCGCCGGCGCGCGCGTCCTGAAAAACCGGATGACGCGCGCCCCCGCCTTCCGCGTCGCCGACGTCGCCGAGGCCGAGGCGCTCGCGTCGTGGGTCCGCGACAACACCGACGCGCTCCGCGCGGCCGCCGAGGAGACGACGAGCCACGGCGAACTCCGCGAAGTCACGCCGTACGTCGTCGGCAACAACGTCTACCTCCGGTTCGGCTACGACACCAAGGACGCGATGGGGATGAACATGGCGACCATCGCGACCGAGGCGGCCTGCGACGTCGTCGAGGCGGAGACCGCGGCGTCGCTCGTCGCGCTCTCCGGCAACCTCTGTACGGACAAAAAGCCCGCCGCCGTCAACGCCGTCGAGGGCCGCGGCCGCACCGTCGCCGCCGACGTCACCGTCCCGGGCGACGTCGTCGAGGACACCCTGAAAACGTCGCCCGCGGCGGTCGCCGAGGTGAACACGCGGAAGAACCTCGTCGGCTCCGCGAAGGCCGGCGCGCTCGGCTTCAACGCCCACGTCGCCAACGCGGTCGCCGCGATGTTCCTCGCGACCGGCCAGGACCCCGCGCAGGTCGTCGAGGGCGCGAACGCCATCACGACCGCGGAAGAGCGCGACGGCGACCTCTACGTGTCGGTGACGCTCGCCTCGCTCGAAGTCGGGACGGTCGGCGGCGGCACCAAACTCCCGACGCAGTCGGAGGCGCTCGACGTACTCGGCGTCCGCGGCGGCGGCGACCCCGCCGGCAGCAACGCCGACGCGCTCGCGGAAACCGTCGCGGTCGCCGCGCTCGCCGGCGAACTGTCGCTGCTCTCCGCGCTCGCCTCCCGGAACCTCTCGTCGGCGCACGCCAGCCTCGGCCGATAACCGCCGCGTCGCCCGGTTCGGAGCCGTTCGCGCCGGGCCGCGGCTACCGATCGAGCGCCGCGCGCAGCAGCCGCCCTGTGGCCCTGCGGAGTCGGAGCGGGTCGCCCCAGAGGTGCGCGGCGAGCGGGAACTGGAACGCGGCGGCGACGAAGAAGAACGCGCCGAGCCGCGGGTCGACGTAGTGCCACGCGGCGACGCCGGCGCTCCCCTCCCACACCAGAATCGCGTAGGCGGCGCCGCCGTGGAGCGTGCAGAGCACGCCCAGAAGCGCCAGGAACGTCGCGGCGAACAGCAGCGCCCGGTAGTCCGGCCCGGCCGCCGCGCTCGTCGCCTCCGCGGCGCTCCCCGTCAGCGCGGCGACCGCCGCTCCGCCGACCGCGTCGGCCGACGGCACCGCGACGTCGACGACCATGACTCACCGATGTTCACTGTCCGCGATAAGTCCACCGGGCCGGATTTCAGGACGAATTCTGCGGGGCGCGCTGCGCCGTTTCCGGCGCCATTTTTCGGCGTCCCCGCCCGACCGCTCCGCTCACAGCAGCCGGTATTCGCCGCCCGTCTCCGTGGCTTCGCCGCGTCGCGTCAGCCGGTCGAGCAGGTCGCGCGCCGCCGACGCCGGGACGCCGCGGTCGGTCGCGTAGTCCACGACGTCGTCCTCGCCGACCGGGCCGTCCCGGAGCGCGTCGCGCACGATTTCGTCCCGCGGCTTCGACCGGCCGCCGCCGGTGTCGCCCGCCGCGGACACCTCGTCCGCGTCGAGCCCCGACCCTTCGAGGTACTCGCGGTCGTCGATACCCGCCTCTTCGGCCTCCCGCTCCAGCTGTTCGACAGTGCCGGCGCGGTCGAACGCCTCCCGCTCGCCGCGCTTCTCCGCGAGCAGCCGCGCGCGCGCCTGCGCCGCCTCCGACCGGTCGTCCGACTCGAAAAAGCGCCGGAGCTTCCGCGTCTCGTGGGTCGCCCCGCACCGCGGACACGTCGCCGAATCCTGCGCGTCCGGGTCCGACAGCAGCCAGTAGGTCCCGCAGTCCGTACAGCCGACCACCGCGTACATGGCTGTCGCTTCTGCGGCTCCGGGTTTGAACGTTCGCCTCTCCGAACCGGGTCCCGGATGACCGGCCTCCGACCGGCCGGCCGCTGAGCGACGAAGCGACCGCTCGTCGACGCGGTCCGAAAAAGCGTGGAGAGAAGCGCTGCGGGTCGCGGACTGCGGGTCGCGGTCTGCGAGCCGCGGGTCCGGCTTACGCGAGGTCGTAGATGCGGTCGACGACTTCCTCGGCGAACTCGGAGGTGGCGAGCTTCTCGCCGCCCTCGATCTGCCGTTCGAGGTCGTAGGTGACGCGGCCGGAGGAAATCTGCTGTTCGACGGCGTCGCGGACGAGGTCCGCGGCGTCGTTCCAGCCGAGGTAGTCGAGCATTTCGCGGCCCGAGAGAATCATCGCGGTCGGGTTCACCTTGTCCTCGCCGGCGTACTTCGGCGCGGAGCCGTGTACCGGTTCGGCGAGCGCCTTCCCGTCGCCGTAGTTGATGCCGGGCGCGATGCCGAGCCCGCCGATCTGGGCGCCGGCCGCGTCGGACAGGTAGTCGCCGTTCAGGTTCATCGTCGCGATGACGGAGTAGTCCGACGTCCGGGTGAGCAGCTGCTGGAGCATGTTGTCGGCGATGCGGTCTTTCACGACGACCGTGCCGTCGGGCTGCTCGCCGTCGTACTCGTCCCACAGTTCGTCCTCGGTGATGACGTCTTCGCCGTACTCCTCTTCGGCGACCTCGTAGCCCCAGTCGCGGAACGCGCCCTCGGTGAACTTCATGATGTTCCCCTTGTGGACGAGCGTCACCGAGTCGCGGCCGTTGTCGACGGCGTAGTCGATGGCCTGCCGGATGAGGCGCTTCGAGCCGAACTCCGTGATGGGCTTGACGCCGATGCCGACCGGGCCGTCGTGGATGACGTCGTCTTCGCCCATCTCGTCTTCGACGAACTCCTTGACCTGCTGGACCTCGTCGGTTCCGGCCTCCCACTCGATGCCGGCGTAGACGTCCTCGGTGTTCTCGCGGAACGTCACCATGTCCATCTCGCCGGGGTTCTTCACCGGCGACGGGACGCCGTCGAGGTGGTACGTCGGCCGGACGTTCGCGTACAGGTCGAGCGTCTTCCGGAGCGCGACGTTGAGCGACCGGAAGCCGGCGCCGACCGGCGTCGTCAGCGGGCCCTTGATGGCGACGCGGTGCTCTCGGATGGCGTCGACCGTCTCCTCGGGGAGGTTCTCGTCGTACTTCTCG
This sequence comes from Halobaculum sp. D14, assembly GCF_051195135.1. Lineage (NCBI taxonomy): Archaea > Methanobacteriati > Methanobacteriota > Halobacteria > Halobacteriales > Haloferacaceae > Halobaculum > Halobaculum sp. D14. The sequence goes on from NZ_JBNTKA010000002.1 coordinate 966,032, forward strand.
CGGGCGGATTCGCCGGCGAACACCCGCATCCACGCGATGGAGCGGCCGGTCGCGTCGGCGGCGGCGTCCAGTACCTTCTGGGCGGCCGGCCCGACGTCGGTCCCGATTCCGTCCCCGTGAATGATGGGGATGATGGGGTTGTCCGGGACGGACAGCTCGCCGGTTTCCTCGTCGGCGACCGAAATCTTCTCCCCGTCGGCGGGGAGCTCGGCGATGTCGTAGCTCATAGACGTGCGTGCAGATTCCGAAGCGCCCGTAAAATGCCTGCCGTTCTCCGTCTCCGAGGCGGATTCCGCGGCGTTCCGGATGGTACCACCGGATGGCGGCGTCGACGCCGGCGGCGCCGCCCGGCGATTTCGGACGCGGTCGGGTCGCCCGCCGCGGACACCGCGCGCTGCGCCCACCGCGCCGCGCAGCATCGCACGGCAGCGCGCGGCACCGCGCGCCGCGCCGCGTCGCTCACCGATTCCCGGACGCTTTTCTCGTCCACCGGCGGTAGTCGTGGTATGCGCGTCATCTGCCACGGCGGCGCCGGCGGCGCCCCGGACGAACCGAAGCCCCGACAGGCGGTGCTGGACGACGCCGCCTCGACCGGCGCAGCGGAGTCGGACGCCGTCGACGCGGCCGTCTCGGCCGTCGAGGTGCTGGAGGAGTCACCGCGGTTCAACGCCGGCGTCGGCGGCGCGGTGCAGTCGGACGGCGTCGTCCGCACGGACGCCGGCCTGATGACCAGCGACCGGGACGCCGGCGCCGTCGCGTCGATGACCGGCGTCGCCAACGCCGCCGCGGCCGCGCGGGTCGTCATGGCGGAGACGCCGCACGTCCTCGTCGTCGCCGACCACGCCGAGGCGCTCGCCGCCGACTACGGCGTCGACACGGACCGCGACCTGCTCACCGACGAGAGCCGCGAACGGTTCGCGGACGAGGAGCCGCCGGACGGCGGCCCCGCCGACCACCTCGCGTGGCTCCGCGAGCGATTCGGCGGCCACGACACCGTCGGCGCCGTCGCGTACGACCCGGACGCCGACGAGTACGCCGCCTGCACGTCCACCGGCGGCCGCTTCTTCGCGCTCGCCGGCCGCGTCGGCGACGTCCCGCAGATCGGCTCGGGGTTCTTCGCCGCGCCCGCCGGCGGCGCCTCCGCGACCGGCGCCGGCGAGGACATCGCGAAAGCCACGCTCAGCCGGCGCGCCGTCCGCCACCTCGAAGCCGGACTCGACGCGCAGGCCGCCGCGGACCGCGCGCTCGACGAGTTCGGCGAGCTCACCGGCTCGGACGCCGGCGTCATCGTGCTCGGCGACGGCGACGCGGGCAGCGCGTACAACACCGACGGGATGCAGACGAGCGTCGCGACGTCCCGCTGACGAGCGGCGGAAGCGGAAGAAGGAGCCGGGTCAGGCGCCGGAGACCGCGAACAGAATCGCGTTGTGGACGCCGGGTCCGAGTCCGACGGCGGTGACGCCGGCGAGCAGCAGGTACCCCTCGGTCGGTTCGTCCTCGACGACCGGCGCGACCGCAGCGACGACCGCGGCGGCGACGACGAGTTTCACGGCGACGAACAGCCACCCGGCGCCGAGCGCCTCGGCCGTCGGGAGGCCGGCGGCGAACTCGATGATGAGCCGTGACAGCGGCGTGCGTTCGCCGTAGCCGAGCAGGTCGACGCCGACGGCCGTCGTGACGCCGTCCACCGCGTGCGCCGTGACCGCGAGCGCGCCGACCGCGCCCGTCGCGGCCGACTCGGCGTGGACGCGGAACAGCACCGCGGCGGCGACGACGCCGAGCACCGCGCCGCCGACGACGCCGAGCAGCGGGAGCCACGGCGTGAGTGTCCCGTGCGTCGCGCCGTACGCGATCGCGCGCGCGACGACGCCGCCGGCGGCGACGACGCCGACTGCGCCGAGGAGCCGGGCGGCCGCCTCGGCCGAGGTCGTCGAGCGAAGCGCCGCAAGCCACGTCGCGCCGGCGACCGCTGCGGTCGTCAGGTACGCGGACGGCGTCCCGAACAGCGGCGCCGCCGACGCGGGCAGCGCGCCGAGGACGTACAGGGCGTGTCCGGCGGCGCCCGCGACCATCCACGGAACCACCGCGAGCACCTGCGCCGCGCCGAACGCGGGCCGACGCTCACGGAGCGCGTACCCGACGCCGGCGAGCGAAACCGCGAGCGCGACCAGGTAGGGCAGCGGCGGCAGCCCGAACCCTTCGGGGAGAATCGCCATGTGTCGGTCGCTCGCGCGGCGCCGTGAAAGCGTTGCGGTGCGCGGCGCGGCCGCGGCTCCCCCCGAAGTCGCCACGTCCGCTCGCGAGGAATCGTCAGTCGCCGCCGTCCGGCCTCGCGTCCGGTTCGGCGTTCGCGCTGGAGCCCTCGCCCCCGGCCGCGTCGCGGTCGCTCGCCACCTCGGGGATGTTCGGGTCGCGGTTCGGGTTCCGGCCGAGCGCCGCGCCGCGGAGGCCGCGGTCGTCGAGCTGCTCGTCGAGGACGTTGTCGAGGCGGTTTACGTTCGTCGTCGTCATGTCGTACTGGTCGAGCAGCCGCCGGAACGTCTCGTCGGACTTCATCGAAAGCTCCCGGTACCGGTCGTACAGCTCCGTCATCCGGTCGGCGTCGAGTCCGGCGACGTACTCGTCGTCGTGGAGGCCGAGGTAGCGCCGGCGCTCCTCGGCGACGACGTGGTTGACGACGACGAGCGCGACCTTCTCGATGGCGCGCTGGCTCCCGAACGCCGTCAGGTCGAGGCCGTCCATGACGCCGAGGACGCGGTCGCGCTGCCACGGCGTGAGGTCGAGCGTGTCGCAGATGGCCTGCGTGATGCGGAGCCGGTCGAGCCGGTGTGCGCGCTCGGCGTGCCCCTCGGTCGCCGGGTGGCGCTCCTCGTGAAGCCGACGGACTCGCTCGGAAACGTCGGCGTCGCCGCCGCGGGGCCGGCCGATGCGCGTCGCACTCGGCGTGACGACGTCCCAGCGGCGGAGCGTCGTGTCCCGCCGGGCCTCCGCGCGGCCGAGCGACCCCGCGCCCGGCCGGCGGTCGACGCGGCGCTCGGCGGCCCCGGCGTCGTCGGCGTCGACCCAGCCGACGCCGGCGCCGTCCGCGGCTGTCGCCGAGGCGTTCGCGGACGCCGCTGCGTCGCCGTCAGTCACGTCCCGTGGCTGGGTCGGCCTGACTGATGAACCTCACGCTCACCGCGTCGGCTCGGCAGCGGACGCCGCGCTTGAGCGGAAGGAACCCGGAGCGGGCGGTCACGGAGCGGTCACGCGGGGAGTCGGCCGGCGCGCCGCAGGCCGCCGAGCACGACGACGAGCGCGAGGACGACGACGGCGCCGGTCGCGTAGATGACGTCGTAGGCGACGCCGGCGTCGTGGAGCACGCCGACGGCGGAGGAGCCGCCGGCCTGCACGAACATCATGCCGGCCGAGTAGACGGCGTAGGCTGACGCGCGCGTCTCGTCGGGCAGCGTGTCCAGCAGGTACGTGTCCATCGCGGGGAACAGCGAGTGGATGACGTAGCCGAGCACCGCGGAGACGACGACGACCTGGACGACGCCGGAGGCGGCGACGAGCGCGGCGAGCGACGCGGCGAAGGCGGCGAGGATGGCGAGCATGTACGGGACGTGCGGGAACCGGTCCGCGAGCCGGCCGGAGATGAGGAACGCCGGGACGCCGGCGGCGAAGATGACCGTGAGGAGGTTCCGCGCCACCGTCGGGTCGAGGTCCTTCCCGGCTTCGGCGGCGACGTACAGCTCGTAGAAGTTGAAGACGCCCTGCCAGACGAACCCCGTGATGCCGAGGATAACGACGCCGGTGGCGATGGTGGGCCACTCCCGGCGCGCGGCGCCGAACAGGTCGCGGTCGCTTCCGCCGGCATCGGGCAGGTCGGTCGACCGGGCCGCGAGGAACACGAGCAGCGTCACTGTCGCGGCGGCGACGGCGATGGCGACGAAGACGGCGCGCCAGCCGCTGACCAGTCGTAGCTGGAGCGTCAGCGTGACCGTGACGAACGGCGCGGCGACCACGGCTGCGAGCTGGCTCGCGGTGCCGTGGACGCCGACGATGCGGCCGACGCGGTTCGGGAACAGTTCGGAGACGAGCGGGTTCCCGGAGACGAAGTAGGCGCCGGAGGCGAGCCCCATGCCGACCGCGGCGACCATCAGCATCGCGACGGAGGTCGCGCTCGCCGCGAACGCCGCCGCCAGCGTCAGGACGGCGCCGGAGCCCAAGACGACGTGGTGACGCGGCACCTTCGTGAGGAGCCAGCCGACCGGGAGCCGCGGCACCGCGCTGCCGACCCAGACGAGCGTGACGAGGATGCCGGCGGTCCCCTCCGTGATGGTGAACACGCTGATGAACTCCGACAGCAACGGCGCGAACACGACCCTCGCCATGTTGACGAGGAAGACGGCGCCGCAGAGCGTGCCGAACAGGCGGCTGCGAGACACAGCCGGCGGTTCGGAGCGCGCCGAGTCAAACGTTCCGGCTCGCCGCCGCCGCGACCCGTCCGCCGGACGACCGCGGGGCCGAGCCGGCGCCGTCGCCTGCAACGCCGTCTTTTTCCCGGTGCCCGACAGACGTGTCCCCATGAAGTCGACGCGAAAGGGGCTGCGCGACGGCGACCTGGAGAAGGACAACTACGAGCGGCTCGTCTGCGCCGACTGCGGAAAGTCCCTGAAGACCGAGAACCCGCCGGACGAAGTGTACACGATTCGCCGCTGCCCCGAGTGCGGCGCCGAGTACAAGGAGCTTCGCTGACCGACGAACGAACAGACCGCACCGCCCGGTCCCCGCGCCGCGTCACAGCCTCGACCGCTTCTCTCTGACACCCGTCCCGCAGTACCGGCTCCACTCAACGCAGACGCCAGTCGTCAGGCGCGGCTTCGGGTCGCTACTCGAACACGTCGTCGAACGCGCCGGCGCCGAGCGGGTCGAAGGTGCCGGCGGCGACGTTTTCGCGGACGTGCTCGACGCTGCTGGCTCCGACGAGCGCGGCGGTGACGGCGGGCGCGGAGCGCGCGAAGTTGATGGCGCGCTGGGCCGTCGTGTCGCCGGACAGTTCGGCTTCGACGTCCCGCGGCAGCGACGCGGCGAGTTCGCCCTGCCCGAGCGCGGCGGCGGCGAACACGGAGAGGCCTTCGCGGTGGCAGAACTCCAGCGCCGACACCGTCTCGTCGCCGTGGCTGTGCGCGTCGACCGTGAACGCGTCCGCCATCGCGACGTTGAACGGCAGCTGCACGGCGGCGAGGCCGTGGTCGTCGACGCCGACGGCGTCCGCGGCGGCCGCCGCGCGGTCGAGGACGACGCCGAGGTCGAGGTGGCTGTCGTCGCCCGGCGGGACGCGGAACGCCGACCAGGTGGCGACGCCGTACCGGCCGACGTCGCCGGCGGCGCGGCGGCGCTCCAGCGTCTCGAAGGCGGCCTGTAGCTGGTCGTACACGTCGGCTCGGCTGCGCGCTTCGAGCTGCGTCTCGGGGTTGTGGACGTAGTACAGGTCGACTGCGTCGACGCCGATGCGGTCGAGCGACCGGTCGAGCATCCCGTCCACGTAGCCCGGCGCGATGCAGTGGCTGCCGCGCGCGAGCGCCGCCGGGTCGACGACGCCGGTGTCGATGAACTCCCGGCGGACGTACGCGGCGGGGTCCTCGGGGCGGTCGCCGTCGAACGGCAGGAAGCCGGCTTTCGACGCGACGACGACGGAGTCGCGCGCCGCGTCGCTCTCGCGGAGCGCCTCGCCGACGACGCGCTCGCTCCGGCCGCAGCGGTAGTTGCTGGCGGTGTCGACGAGGTTCACGCCGCTGTCGAGCGCGAGCCGAACCGCGTCGCGGTAGTCGTCGTCGACGGCGGCGGTCGGGTCGCCGAGGTACGTGCCGACGCCGACGCTGGAGACGACGCCCGGCCCGAACCGACGGAAGTACGTCCGGCCGAACCGGCCGCCGAAGCGGTCGCGGTACCCCCACGTGCCGCGCGAAGTCGCCATGGTCGGTGTCGGCGCCGTCCGCTCAAAAAGGGCGTGCTCCGTGGCCTGTGCCCGCCGGCCGCGCTACACTTCCCCCGACATCGCCTCGAACAGGCGGTCGACGAGGTCGTCGCCGCGGGGCGCGGTGACCTCGGCCGTGCCGTCGGCCTGCACCGACGGCGGGATCTGGCCGCCGCCCATCCGCGCGTGGCCGCCGGCGGACGCCGACGGGATGTCGTCGACGGCGGCGCCGAGCGCGCGGCCCATGTGGACGCGGTCGTCGCGCGACCGCCCCGACAGGTGGATGGTGCCGTCCTTGTCGCCGAGCACGACGACCGCGGTGACGCCTTCCAGCCCGACGAGTTCGTCTGCGGCCTGCGGAATCGCGTCCGCGCTGGAGACGGCGCCGACGTCGCTGACCGCGAACGACCCGCGGAGCTCTCGGCCGGCGATGGCGCGCGCTTTCACCTCCAGCGTCTCCGTGCTCACCTCCGGGTCCGCGATGCGTTCGAGGCGGTCCTCGTCGACGCCGCCGTGGAGGTAGCCCGCGGCGGCGAAGTCGGCGGCGGAAGCGCCGCGCGTCAGCCGGTTCGTGTCCGAGAGAATCCCGTACAGCAGCCCGGTGGCGACCCGCGTCGGGAGCGCCAGCCCGGACACCTCCGTGTCGTGCGCCTCCGGCGGCACCGGGGTCGCGCCGACCTCCTCGAAGTACTCGGCGACGATGCTGGCGCAGGCGCCGTAGTCGGTGCGGACGTCCGTGAACAGTTCGCCGCTCCCCTCGCCGGGGTGGTGGTCGACGACGGCGAACGGGAGCACGCCGTCGGCGCCGGCGAAGCCGCGCGGCTCGTTGTGGTCGACCAGCACGACCGACTCCGCGGCGAGTTCGGAGACGTGGTCGATTCGGTCCAGGTTGACGTCCAGTACGGTTCGGAACGCCCGGTTCTCCTGGCGCCGAATCTGCCCGGCGAACTGGACGGTCGCGTCGGTGTCGACGGACGCGGCGAGTTCGGCGACGCCGAGCCCGCTCGCCATCGCGTCGGCGTCCGGGTTCGGGTGGAGCAGCACCGAGACGGCGTCCTGCTCGGCGAGCGCGTCCCGGAGCCGTTCGCCGTGCGTCCGGCCGAGCCGGCGGACCAGCAGCGCCGCGACCACCAGGGCGACGACGCCGACGCCGACGGCCGCCGCGAGTTCGGGGTTCGCGGCGAGTCGGTCGGCGAGTCGCTGGAGAGCCCCGCCCCCGAGTTGCAGCATGTCCGAGGCGAGAACCCCCCGGCACAAGAAAGTAACAGACGGTTTATTCCGCGGACTGCGCCGGGTCGACTCCGACGAGTCGCCGACGGCTCCGCGGTGCCCGGCGGCGATGACGCGCCGCGCTCCGGCTCCTCGGCCGCCGCGGGCTCCGCCGCCCGGTCACTCGCCGCTGTAGGCGTCGACCGCCGCGCGGTAGCCCTCGCGGAACGTCGGGTACGCGAACTCGTAGCCGAGCGCGCGGAGCCGGTCGTTGCTGCAGCGTTTGCTGGTCAGAACCCGGCGTTCTGCGGCCGCCGAGAGACCGGCGTCGTCGAGTCGCTCCGCCTTCGTCTGCTTGTCCGGGCGAGCCACGCCGCACTCGTCGGCGAGCCAGTCCGCGAACGACCACTTGTCGACCGGCTCGTCGTCGACGACGAGCACCGTCTCGCCGCGCGCGACGTCCTCGGTGAGCAGGAAGCGCACCGAGCCGGCGGCGTCGTCGCGGTGCACCATGTTCAGGTAGCCGGCGGTGACCGGGCCGTCCAGGTAGCGATGCAGCCGGTACCGGTCGGGGCCGTACAGCCCCGCGAACCGCGCGACGGTCCCGTCGATGCCGTGGTCGGCGGCGACGTCCGTGGCGACCCGTTCGGCCTCGGCGAGCACCGCGGTCTTCTCCGTCGTCGGGTCGAGCGGCGTCTCCTCGTCGACCCAGTCGCCGCCGTGGTCGCCGTACACGCCGGTGCTCGACGTGTACACGAGCCTGTCGGGCACGTCGTCGCGGCCGCCGTACTCCCAGATGACGTTCCGGAGCCCCTCGACGTACACACGCTTCGCCGCGTCGGCGCCGCGGCCGCCGGAACTCGCCGCGAACACGACGGCGTCGGCGTCCGGGAGCGCCGCGAGCGACTCCGGGTCGGTCGCGTCAGCGCGGACCGCGGAGACGGAGCCGTCTGCGGACGCCTCGTCCGCGTCGCGCACCGCGGCGAGCCCGTCGTCCGAGCGCCGGACGCCGGTCACGTCGTGGCCGGCGGCGGCGAGCTGCCTGGCGAGCGCTACGCCGACGTAGCCGCAGCCGACGACGACGACACGCATCAGCGGTCGGCGCGCTCTGCGATGAGCGCCTGTATCGCCGCCAGTTCACCCAGCGTCAGCCGCGTGCGGCCTTCGAGCGCCTGCTGTACCTCCTGACCGGTGAGGTCCGGGTCGATGTTCGCGGCGATGGTGTCCACGTCGAGGATCGCCGTCACCATCTCCATCATCAGGTGGTCGCGGACCTCGTACGCGAGGTCCTCCGCCGGCACGCCCTCCGACGCCGACAGCACCGCGGCGGCGTCTGCGAGCCGCACATCCGATACGTCGCCGGCGGCGATGGCGTCGACCACGGCGTCGTCGACGCCGGTCTCGGCGACGAGCGTCTCCGCGCCGTGTTCGTCGACGACCGCGCCGAGCCGGTCGGCGTACGCGGACAGCAACTCCGCCGGCGTCGACCCAGCAGGGTCGGACACTGCCTCGTGAAGCATACCTCTACTCGCCGGTGCGCGCGGAAAACCGTTGCTCCTCGCGCCGTCCGTCCGTTCACCCGCCCCCGTTGCTGTCCGCTGGACAGGCGGCCGTCGCCGTCGGCGACGGACAGGGCCAGCCGGCGGACCGCTCGTCGGCGTTGCCGTCGACGTCGCCGACGCCGCTCTTCCCGGCGGGGACGACGACGAACACCGCGGTTCGAGTCCGGAACGAGACGCGCTCGGCGCGTCCGAGTCGTTCCGCGTCGCCGTCGCCGTCGACGTCGAGCGCGGCGACCGAGCCGTCCCGGACGTATCGGGCGCCGGCACCCGAGCCGAGCGGGCCGCCGGTGGACGCGGTGACGCTGAACCGCGGATAGACGCCGCGAACCTCGACGTCCCACACGTTCACGGTCGCGTACCAGTACCCCGGGATCGGCGCGACCGGCAGCCCGGCGAGCACACCGGCGAACGTCTCGTTGACGTAGCGCTCTCTCACCGCCGCCACGCCCCGCTCGCCAGCCTTCCTGACGGCGGCGGCGACCAGCGCGTGTCTGACCGATCGGGTTTCGGTGACTGTCGCGTTCGTCATTCCGCGCGGGACCGCGACTCGGCGACTCGTCACTTCGTCCGCGACGGCGACCCGGAGAGCGACGGCGAGCCGGTCCGACTCGACGCCGGAAAGAGCCTCATCCTCGGCGGCCGCGGCCGCAACGACGTTCGCGTACGAGCCGTTCGTCGCGGCGACGGCGCGGACGCCGACGGCGGGCCACCGGTGCTTCGTCGCCTCGACGGCCGTCCGCCGCTCCGCCCGGGTGAGTTGCGTGCGACGGCGAAGCACCGCGTCCGCCCGGTCGTCGACGTCTCGCATCGACTCCGTGACGGCGACGAGGAGCGCGTCGCGGTGCCGGCGGAGCGTCCGGTTCGGCGCCGCGGCGAGCGTCCGGTTCGCCGACCGCAGCGCGCGGGCGCCGACGCGGAACCGCGCCGTCCGGCGAGCCGGAAACACCGCCGACGCGACGGCGTCCGAAGCGTCCCCCGTCGGCAGCGTGAACACGTTCGTGTTGCGCGCGGCGAGCGGGTGGACGCTCGTTCCGGGCGTGACGCTGGATGCCTGTGCCGCGTCGACCGCGGTGAGCGTCAGATAGCCCGGGTCGCCGTGCGGCGTCAAGACGACCGGTCGGTCGAGCCACCGGCCCGCCGGCCGGGGAGCCGGCGCAGTCGCGTCGGCCGCGGTGCGGCTGAGCGCGGCGAGTCTGCCCGCCGCGTCGACGTCGACACCGGCGTCGCGCAGCACTGACCGAAAGGCCCCGTTTCGGTCGGCGGCGGTCGCGCTCCGCTGGTCGAGGGCTTCGACGACGGCGTCGAGATAGGCGGCCCGTGCGGCGACGCGGGCCCGGTCCGCTGCCCCGTCGTACGTCGCGGGCGCGTCCAGTAGTTCGGTGCGGCGAGCGCGGAGGGCCGCGGCGAGTTCGGCGGCGGCGTTCGCACGGCCGGCTGCGAGCTCCGACCGCGACACGGTCGTCGTCACGGCTCGGACCCGGTCGCGAAGCCGCGTTACGTCACGGTACACCCAGTCGCGGAGGCTGGCGGGCCGACTCCCCTGAACCGTCGCGGTCGTCGTGCTGGCACCTCGGCGGGTCGCTCGCTTCGCGAGCCGGTCGACCGCCGCGCTACTCGGCGCGAACCGGTCTCTGGCGCGGCGCTCGACGTCAGCGAGGTTCGGTCCGTCGAACGCGCCGCCGGCACGGAACACGGGCGACGTCGTTCGGGATGGCCCGGGAACCGACGGCCGATACGTGCCTCGAACCGTGACGCGGACTCGGTGCCGGTCGGTCCAGTCTCCGCGGGTGGTTCTCGTCGCGGAGCCGTTGCTCCACGTTCTGACCACCACGTGGTCGACGACGACGGACCGGTCGGCGGCCAGAAACGACGCCGGGTCGGAGGCGTCGCTCGCGGCGTCGCGGTCGACCACCGCGGCCGAGCGGTGGCGCTGTTCGCCGACGAGCGTCCAGTTCGCTCCCGGACCGTCGGGAGTCGGACGTACGCCGCGGGTGGCGCTGACGACCCGGACGCGACGCGTCACCTCGGCCCGGTAGGACGCCGCCAACACCTCGTCGAACCGGTCTTCGAGCAGGGTCACGAACGCGGTGTCGGCGGTGCGGTTCACGCCGACGGTGAACGAGTCCGGCGCGGAAGCCCGGTCGGCGGACCCGTTCACGGAGGCGAACCGGGCTCCGACGCCCGAATCCGGTTGCCGTGCGGCGTCGCTCACGCTGAGGACCGTGTCCGTCCAGCCCGCTTGCCGGGTCCGCGATGCCGCGAGGAGGTCCGTCGCGCCGACGCGCGCGGTCGCTCGGAGCAGCGCGGCACGGCCGTCGGGGTCCGCCCGCCCGAACGCGGCTCGCTGTGCGCGGAGCGCCGCGGCGTTCGTCGACAGTTCGACGTGGCGGTTCGAGAGGACGTTCTCGACCGGGGCGCCGCCCCACTGCGCGAGGCCGCGCGCCTCGGCGACAGCAGTGAGTCGCCAGGTGAGCGCCCGACCCAATCCCGGACGGAACGGGTCCGCGTTCAGCCGCCGCTCGTACCGCTGTACCCGCTGATGCATCGCCAGCACCGGGACGCCGACAGTGACGGTGTACGTCTCCCGGTCAGTCGCGACGACGCGGCCGTTCCGATGCGCGGTCAGGCTGACGTTCCGCACCGTGACGCGAAGCCCGGTCCCGTTGTTCACGCCGTCGACGGAGACTCGTTCGATGGCAATCCGGGCGTCGGCGGGGCCTTCGGGTCGCGGAAGCGACGCGGTGACGTCGACGCCCCCGGTACGCACCGACACCTGTTCGAGCGCGTCCGCGGCACGGACGGCAATTCGGAGACGGAGCGCGTCCCGGAACGGCTGTTCGGGGTCGAGTGCCGCACCAACCGCGGTCTCGGACGGATCGGTCACCGGCGTTCGGGCGGCGGCGCGGGCCGCCCGCGCGGCGGCGACTCTGAGCGCGGGCCTGACAGCCGACTCCGCGCGGTCCACGGCGTCGTCGACCGACCGGTCCTCCGTCACCGGCCCGGCGACGGCGAGCGTGTGGCCGTAGGTGACGCTGCCGAGCAACAGCACGACGCCGACGAGCGCGAACGGGACGCGTCCCCGGCGGTCGGAGCCGAGGGTCACGCGGACCACGTCCTGACGACGATGACGACGCGGCGGTCGCTGACGGCCGTCGTTTCCGCGCCGCCGCGTTCCCCGCCGGCTCTCCCGGCTGTTGGGACGGTGAACCGGGCGGCGTGAACCGCCCCGATGGGCGGCGGGTCCGCGCCGACGACGATGCCCGGTGTCGGCGTCGCCGCGGCTCCGCCGGGGACCGGCTCCCGAATGAGAATCTGCGTTCGCGCGCCGACCGCCTCGGCGACCGCGCCGCGGACTGCACGCCGGAACCCGGCTCGTTCATCGACCCGATTTCCGTTCGCGGTGAACGCCGACCGCGCTGCGGCCGCCGCAAGGAGTTCAGCGAGCGTTCCGTGGGCTGTTCGATTCGAACCAGTCAGTCCGTCACCGCTCGCTGTCTGCCTGCTGCCGCCGCTATCCGGCTGGTATTTCACGGTGGCTGTGCTCGCTGCGAGCAGTTGGACGGTGGCCCCTACCCGGCTGTCCGCACCGGCAGCCACGGGCCCTGTCGCTGCGCCGGCGTCGGCGCCGACGAGAGTGACCGCGGCCGCGCTCACGAGGAGGAGACAGAGCGAAACGTCGACCGCAGTGCTCGTCACGACCACACCTCCACGCGGAGCGTCCCGGGGTCGACGCGGCCCGGAGCGACGCCGACGGAAACCGTTCGCTCGGCCGTTTCGGCGCCGGGCGGAGCCGCCGGACCGACGCGCCAGACGCGGTCTGCGGCTCGGAGCGTGACGCGAACGCGAGCGTCGACCTGAATCGCCTCCGTCGCTGTGTCGAGCGCGTCCGGGCCGACGACGCCGCCGTCCGCGAGCCGCTCGTAGAGCCTGGCGAGCGTCGGTGTCGCTCGGTCCCGCTGCGTCGACGGTGCCGTGTCGGCGAGGACGACGGCGTACGCGCTCACTCCAAGCACGACGGCGAGCGTCGCACCGAGCGCCACGGTCGGTTCTGCGACCGCGCGGGCGTCACTCGACATGGACGAGCGTCACCTCCGTGTCGCCCCAGGCGACGTGCGCGACGAACAGCGTCGCCGTCGGTCCTCCGGCCGACGCTGAACTCCAGGAGACCGCGTCGGCAGCGCGGTCACCGGTTCGGGCCGTTCGAACCGCATCTGCGAACGCCGCGGAGGAGCCGAACGCGGCGGACGGGGGTTCACCGCGTGCGACCGAGACGAGTTGGTCGTGGCTTACGGCGGCGACGACCGAGTCGAACGCGAACGGTGCGTGCGCCACGCCGGCGTCAGACCGCAGCACGACGCCGCGCGGCCCGACCGTGGCCCGGTCGGCTGCGAGCCGAACCTCCGCGGCGGCCGGTGGCTCCGCGGCGGCGACGCGGTCGACGACGTTCGCTGCGGCCGTCGCATCCGGCGGCGGCGCAGTCGGAAGACCGAACGCGGTGCCGAGCGCGGCCGTCGCGACCGCGGCGACGCCGAGCCACGCGTACAGCGAGTCGACGGGTGTGTCGAGCATACCCCGCGGTGGCCTCGTTCCCGTATTTGAATCTACGCAGCCCGCGGGAGCGCCGGCGAGCCGACGGGGTTCGGTGGCGCTCGACGCCGCGGACGCTCAGACGACGAGTGCGGCGGCGACGTAGCCGACGAGGAACGCCCCGGTCGCACAGAGGAGCGCCTCGCCGACGCGGACGCCGACGGTCGCGCGGTCGAGGCCGCGGTCGACGCCGACGGCGAGCGTCGTCAGCGTCGCCGCCATGAGCAGGACGTAGACGCCGACTGCGGGCCCGAGCGTGGATATCGGGAGCGCGCCGGCGCCGACGGCCACCGACGAGTCGACGCCGCCACGCCCTGCACTGGCGGTGACGGCGGCGGTCGATGCGGCTCCGGCGGCGTCGACGGCGGAGAGTCGGGCCGCGAGGGCGACGGAGGCGCCGCCGACGAGCGGCCCGAACACGGCCGCGGTGTCCCGGAGCGTCCCGGTGACGTCCGCGAGGTCGCGCCGGGCGGCGCGCTCGTGTTCGTGCAGTTCGTCGAGGCGCTCGGCGTGCGAGACCAGCGCAGCCCCGGCCGGTCGACCTTCGCGGGCCGCGACCGACAGCAGCGTTCCGGCGGCTCGCAGCCGTCGACCCGTCGCGGCGGCGAACGGCCCTCCGTCCCCGACGAACGCCGTTCGGACGTCGACGCCGAGCGCCCGTCGACGCCGAGCCGCGTCCGCGAACGCGTCGCCGACCGGTCCTGTGAGCGTCGCGCTCACGTACTCGACGGCCGTTTCGACCGACGCACCGTCGGCGACTCGCCGCCCGACGAGCGCCAGCGCGTCCGGGAGTCCGCGCTGGACGGCGGCGACCTCGTCGCGGACCGCTTTCACGGGGCGGAACCAGACGACTGCGGCCGTGCCGACACCGCCGCCGACGGCGACCACCGGCGCCGCCCACGGCGCGGCTACCGCCGACGCGAGCGCGGCGCTCACCGCCGCACTCCCGGCGCCCACGCCGACCGAGCCGACGGCGCGGCGACGCGGCGACGGAAGGCCCGGGTGCGTGGCTGCGACCGACGGAAGGGGGAACGCGACCGGCCGCGCGAGCAGCAACTTCGCGCCGGCGACCACGAGCGCCGCAGGGAGTACCACGTCGTACACCGCGACGAACGCGCCGGCCGTGACGGGCACTCCCGCGGCCGCTGCGGCCGGGAGCACGCCGACGAGCGCCAGCGGCAGGAGCACCCCGAACGCGTACAGCCCGGTGACGGGTGCCCGAAGCTCCCGCGCGAACGATGCCGCCGAATCTCGGAGTTCGGCGTCGACGGCGGCGGTCGCTCGGTCGAGCAAGCGCTCCCTGTGGTCGGACGGCGCGTGCGCGGCCGCGGCGACCAGCGACGCCGCCCTGTCGAGCGCCGGGAACCAGGGCGCCCACGCGGCGGCGAACGAGTCGAGCCCCGACTCCGGCGTCGTCGCCGCTCGTGTGACGGCGCCCGACAGACTCCGGGCGAGCGGCCCCGCCGTCGACTCCGCGGCGAACCGGACTGCGCGCTCCGGAACCGGCCGAAGCCGCATCCCGAGCACGAGCGCGCTGACCAACTCCGACGCGGCGCAGACCGCCCGCGTCCGGCGAACCGCCGCCAGCAGGACCGGCGCACGGTGAACAGCGTGTGCCGCCGCGAGTCCGGCGGCGAGAGCGACCGGCGGTACGGCGAGACGCGGGAAGCCTCCGGCGAGGAACAGCACCGCGGCGACCGCGGGAGCGAGGACGACGCAGAGACCGTACCCGGCTCGAACGACTGTTTCCGCGTCCACCTGCTCGTCTCCATCGAGCGCGTCGAGCGACCGGACGAGTTCGTCGCTCGCCGCCGGCCGAAACGGACAGCACCGGGCGAACAGCCGGACGGCCGCGACCGCGGCGGCAGCAGCATCGCCGCTCCGAGTCCGGCTCACGGCTCTCCGAGCCCCGAAGCCACCGCGGCCCGTCCGGTTCGGCCGTCGTCCGCGAGCGCCTGAATCCTCTCGGCCGATTCGTTCAGCGCGTCCCTGACGTCACGGTACGTCTCGTCGGGCGCCGCGAGCCCGGAGAGCAGCGCGCTGTCGCCGCGGTCGATGACGCCCGTGTCGGCAGCATCTCCGTCTCGGCCGGCCGCTGCGCCGCCGGGGTCGGCGTCGCCGCGCGAGAACAGCGAGACGAACCGGCTGTCCGCGGCCGCGCCGGTTCCGGTGGCTCGCACCTCCTCGACGGCGTCGAGCCGGTGGTCGGCGCCGAGCGTCGCGACGAAGTCGGTCGCGGCGAACGACGACGCCGGAACCCCGAGGTCGGAGACGACGCGTTCGCGGACCGCCGCGGCGCCGGTGCCGTGAATCGTGCCGAGGACGGCGTCCGCGGCGGCGCCGACTCGCATCGCCTCGTACAGCGCCCGCGCCTCCGCTCCCCTGACCTCGCCGACGACGAGCGCGCCGTCGCCGAGGCGCAGCGCGGCCCGGACGGCGTCGGTCGGTGTCAACGCAGCGTCGTCGTCGGTGCCGACGTGGAGCGACTGGACGTCGCGTCCGGCGTCGCACATCGCGGCGACGGGGAGTTCCGGGGTGTCTTCGACGACGACCGTCCGGGCCGCCGGCGGAATCGCCCAGCAGCACGCGGCGAGCGTCGTCGTCTTCCCGGCGCCGCGCGGACCGGCGACGAGTCCGGCGGCGCCGCGTTCTGCCGCCAGCCACAGCAACGCGGCGGCGCGAGCCGGGAGCGACCCGGCGGCGACGAGTCGCGGGAGCGTCCACGGCTCGTCGTCGCGTCGGCGGAACGCGAACCCCGGGCCGTCGCTCGCCGGCGCTGTGACGCCGGCCACGCGAACCGCTCCGGCTGCGGAGCCGCCACCGGCGTCGCTGAACCGGTCGCTGATTGTGGGGAGAGCGGCGTCCGTCGTCGGCGCCGCGCGCGAGAACGACCGGCCGCTCGCCGCACGGACTCGGGAGGCGAGCGTCTCCGCCTCCGCCGCCGTCAGCCTGACGTTCGTCGTCATCGCCTCCCCCGCGACGACGACCCGAACCGGCGCCGAATCGACCGGCGCCGTCAGGTACGCGTCCGTCAGTCTGCCGTCCGCGAACAGGTCCTCGATGACGCCGATTCCGCGGGTGTGTTTCGCGAGAACCGCCGTGAGCGTCTCGACCGGGACGGCCGCGTCGCAGTCCTCAGCGGCAGCCCGGACCGCACGGCCGGCAACGCGGACGCCGTCACTTCCGCGTCCCTGGACGCCGCTTCCGTCGCTGCTGACGGTTCCGTCGGCGAGCGCACGGTAGGCGTCGGTCAGCGTCGACAGCGCGGCGGCGTCGAGCCCGGAACTGGGCGGCGTCACGTGGTAATGCGGCCGAACGCGGCCCGCGTCGTTCGCGTCGTTCACGTCGTAGATGCGGACGGTGGCGCCGGTGTCGAGCACGGTGCGGTCGCGGAGCGTCGATGCCGCGGGCGGTTCCGCGGCGGCGCGGCCGAGCGCGACCGCAGGGGTCGTCGTCGCTCGGAGCACGTCGTCGTAGCCGGCCGCATCGGCCGCGCACGCTGCCAGCCCGGTTTCGGCCGCAAGCCGGTTCACCGGTCCGGCTCGACCGGTCGCCTCACGCGCGACGGCGAGCGGGTCACGGCGTGCGCGGTCGGCGAGTTCGGGGTCGTGGAAGGCCGCCGCGTCGACGAAGCGGCCCGCGGCGAGCAGGAGCGCGGCGGCCCGTCCGTCGTAGACGCGGTCGACGCCTGCGTCGCGGACGCGGACGAGGTCTGCGTCGCGGGCCGCCAGCGCACTGACCACCGACGCTCGGCAGCCCGGCGACGCCGCCAGGTCGCCGCCGCGCGGACAGTCCGCGGCGTCGACGTGGAGCGTCACCCGTTCGCCGCCCGCGCCGGCGCCGTCCACCGGGCTGACCGTACAGCGACAGGCCGAGTCGGTGGCGGAGTCGCCAGCGCCGCCGGCGTCGGAGCCGACGTACCGTCGGAGCGTCTCTGAGAGCCGCATGGGCGCGGTGGTCCCGTTCCAGTACTTGAACTCTCGGACGCGGAGACGACGACTCGCCGGCCATTCCCTTCTCGGTGTGTCACTTCGAGTGTCAGCAGATGAGCGCCCGGCTCAGTGAACACCAGCGCTCCGCCGCTATCGTCCGCAGTCACTCCACCGTCACTCTCCGCCGTCACTCCACCGCCACCCCCCGCTGTTACTCCCTCGACGGCCATCGGTGTGGACAGCCGGCGCGTGACGGTCGGACCGCGCCCGACGGCGTACCTGACGGTCGCTCGGCGACCGGGACACAGCGCGACGAACCGAACCGGAGCGGCAACCAGCGACCGGGCCGGGAGTCGGAGGCCGACCGTGCGGCGAGCGCCGCGCCGACCGGCGTCGACCGCGGATTCCGCGGACAGCAGGTCGGCCGCGGCACGGTCCAGTCGAACAGTCGCCCGGTCGAGTTCCGCGGCTGTTCGTTCGGCGCTGACGGACTCGATGACCGGGAGCGACGCCGCGAGGAGCGCCGCGGTGACGGCGACCGCGAGGACGACGCGAATCACAGCGCGTCGCGGAGCCGAGCGGCGAGGCCGTCGCGGCGCTCGCCGGAGACGCCCGGGTCGTCCGAGCCGCGCTCTCCGGTATCTGTGCCGGCCGCTTCGGCGAGGTCCGCGTCGTCGACGGCGTCGGCTCCGGTGGCGTCTGTCAGCCGCTCCGCCGTCGCGAGCGCGAGGTCCGCGCGGCGTTCGACGTCCCGGTTCACCGCGCGGACTGCGCCGACGTAGCCGCGGAGCGCCTGAACCGCGGCCTCCAGTTCCGTGACGCGGTCGGCCAGCCCGGCGGCCTCGGCTTCGACGGCGTCGAGCCGTTCTGCGGTGGCGGCCGAGTCGAGGAGGTCGTCGGGTGCCGCTTCGCCCGAGAGCGTTCGCTCCACGGCGGACAGCCGGGAGTCGAGGGCCGCGTGGTCGGCGCGGCGGTCGACGCCGGTGTGACTGTTCTCGGCCCCCGCCGGAGCGGATTCGGGCGCGTCGTCGCGGTCGGGTGTGGGCATGCCCCGGGGTGGCTCCGTCATCGCACCTAAAGTTCCGGGGACGCATCCGTGGGAAGATTCAAGCACGGTGGCGCGGAATTACGCGGTATGAAGACGGTCCTCATCGGGGTCGGACAGGCCGGCGGGAAGGTGACGTCCGCGCTGGTCGACTTCGACCGCGAAATGGGGTTCGGTGCAGTGAAGGGCGCGCTCGCCGTGAACAGCGCGACCGCCGACCTCCAGTCCCTCCAACTCGACACGGTGCTCGTCGGCCAAGACCGCGTGAGCGGCCACGGCGTCGGCGGCGACAACGAACTCGGAGCCGAAGTGATGCAGGCTGACGTCGGCGAAGTCATGTCGGCGCTCGACGGCCGCATCACCGCCGAGGCCGAAGCCATCTTCGTCGTCGCCGGGCTCGGCGGCGGCACCGGCTCCGGCGGCGCGCCCGTGCTCGCGAAAGAACTCAAGCGGGTGTACAGCGTCCCGGTGTACGCGCTCGCAATCCTCCCCGGGAAGAGCGAAGGCGCGATGTACCAGGTGAACGCCGGCCGGTCGCTGAAGACGCTGGCGCGCGAAGCCGACTCGACCATCCTCATCGACAACGACGCCTGGCACTCCTCCGGCGAGAGCCTCGAAGAGGGGTTCGACTCTATCAATCAGAGCATCGCGCGGCGCGTCGGCCTCGTGCTCGCTGCCGGCGAAGCCGTCGAAGGCGTCGGCGAGTCCGTCGTCGACACCTCCGAGGTCATCAACACGCTCCGCTCGGGCAGCATCGCGGCGCTCGGCTACGCCGTCGCCGACGCCAGCGACGACCCCGACACGAACATCAACGTCGTGACGAGCGTCGCCCGGAACGCGCTGCTCACCGGGACAAGCCTCCCAGACGCGACGAAGGCCGAAGCGGCGCTGCTCGTCCTCGCCGGGAAGCCCGACCGCATCTCGCGGAAAGGCGTCGAGCGCGCGCGGAAGTGGCTCGAAGAGGAGACCGGGAGCATGGAGGTCCGCGGCGGCGACTTCCCGCTGGACTCCGAGCGGCTCGCCGCGCTCGTCGTCCTCGGCGGCGTCGAGCGCTCCGGCCGCGTCCAGGAGTTCCTCCAGCGCGCGAAGGAGGCACAGGAGCGCGACGAGGAGCCGAGCGACGACGGCGACAAACTGTTCCAGAACGACGAACTCGACAATCTGCTGTGACCGCCGCGAGCGGGCGGCAGTCCGCCGCGTTCGCGGCCGCGGCG
The DNA here is from genome assembly GCF_051195135.1 of Halobaculum sp. D14. Lineage (NCBI taxonomy): Archaea > Methanobacteriati > Methanobacteriota > Halobacteria > Halobacteriales > Haloferacaceae > Halobaculum > Halobaculum sp. D14. Next base: position 985,543 of record NZ_JBNTKA010000002.1, read on the forward strand.
CCGTAACAGTTCAGTCGCCCGCGGCGGTTCCGCGCCCGGTTGGACAGCCATAAGTGCCGCCGATACCGAGGTCCGCTGATGACTCGCGCCCCCGACTGGCTCAGCTTCCGTCGGTACGCGGCGTTCACCGCGGGGATGACGCTCACCCTCGTGATGCTCGGCATCTACACGGCCGCGACCGGGTCCGGGCTGGCCTGCGCACAGCAGTGGCCGCTCTGCGACGGCGGCGTCCTCCCGCAGACGATTCCGTCGTTCATCGAGTGGTTCCACCGGCTCTGGGCGATGATCACCGGCTTCCTGATTCTCGGCGTCGCCGCCTGGGCGTGGCGCGCCGGCCGGTCCGCGCGCGAGCGCTGGGCCGCGACCGTCGCGCTGGTGCTCACGCCGCTGCAGGCGATTTTCGGCGCCATCACCGTGACGCTCAACGGGGCGCTTCCGGGCGGCTACTCCGCGCCGATTCACGCCGCGCACTTCGTCACCGGATTCGGCATCTTCGCCGGACTGGCGTACGCGGCGCTGCTCGCGTACGAACGCGACCGCGCCTACACCCGCAGTCTGTTCTCACGGACGCGCGGCGCGCTCGGCGTCGCGTTCGCCGGGCTGCTCGCCGGCGTCCTGTTCTCGCGGCTCCCGCCACTGCTCGCCTACCGGCCGTGGGCGCAGGCCGCCTTCTTCGGCGTGTCGCTCGCGGCGTTCGCCGCGCTCGTCGGCGCGACGCGGTGGCTCGGCGCCGACGGCCACCGGAAACTCCGCGTCGCCACCGCGGCCGCCGCGGCGCTGCTGTTCGTCGGGATGCTGCTCGGCCGCGACCTCGTCTACTACACCGAGACGGTTCGGCTCGTGAACGGCGTCGTCGTCGCTGCCGCCGTCCTCCTGACCGCGGCGGCGCTGTGGACGCTCCGCGGCGTCGACGACGCCGAGTCGGTCGAACGGCTCGGGTCGACGCAGAACTGAGCCGCCCCGGAAAGCCCGACGGAACTCTCGGTTCGCCGCGTTCCGCTGCACGTTCTTGTTCATCAGTGCAGTTCTGCGAGCAGAGACCACCGAAGGCGACTTATATACGTTCGCGTAATAGAGGGATGTCATGGAGAGACGTACGTATCTCAAGTCGACCGGAACCGCTGCGGCAGCGCTCGCGATGGCGGGCTGTCTCGGCGGCGGCGGCAGCGGCAGCAAAACCATCAGTATCGGCTCGGACATCCCGTATCCGCCGTTCGAGTACATGGAGAACGGCGAGCCCGCCGGCTTCGACCCGGCCATCGCGCAGGCCGTGTTCACGGACCAGCTCGGCTACGAGTACTCGTTCAAGGACACCAGCTTCGACGGCATCATCCAGGCGCTGAACAACGGGAACTTCCGCGTCATCATGTCCGCGATGACCATCACGGAAGAGCGCGCCGAGAAGGTCGACTTCTCGGACCCGTACTTCACGGCGTACCAGACCATCGCGGTGCTGCAGAACTCCAGCATTGACGAGAAGTCGGACCTGAAGGGGAAGGCGGTCGGCGTCCAGAAGGGGACGACCGGCGCCGGCGCCGCGGAGGCGCTGAAAGAGGAGCTCGGCGGCGACCTCACCATCAAGCGGTTCGACACCATCGCGTCGGCGTTCAACGCGCTGTTGAACAACCAGGTGTCCGCGGTCATCAACGACAACACCGTCAGCGCCGAGTACGTCAGCAAGAACGACGACGAACTCCGGTTCGTCGAGGGCGACGGCGCCGCCGTCGAAGCCGGCCGCGAGGCCCCGCCGTACCTCACGCTCACCATCGAGGACTACGGCATCGCGTTCCGGAAGGACGACGACGAGCTCCGCAAGGAGGTCAACGACGCGCTCGCGACGATCAAGGAGAACGGGACGTACGACGACATCTACTCGGAGTACTTCGCCGGGTAACTCACGTCGATGGGAACCAGCTACCCTGACGCCGAGGCTGCCGACGACGGCGGACAGCAGTTCGCTTCCGACGAGGCGCTCCGTCGGCTCAGCATGCTGGTCGCCGGGATCGTGACGCTGCTCGTCCTGGCGTTCCTGGCCATCCTCTTTTTCGGCCGGTACATCATCGGCGAGCAGTTCGTCGACTACGCGCTGCTGCAGAAACTCGTCACGCCGCCGTCGGGCTACTACACCGCCTTCTTCAACGTCATCGGCGTCGTCGTCGTGTCGGCTATCACGTCCGTCACCGCCGGCGTGTTCGTCGGGCTCGGCCGCGTCTCGAAGACGCCGTTCACGTCGCGCATCAGCCGGGCGTACGTCGAGTTCTTCCGCGGCACGCCGCTGCTGTTCCAGCTCATCGCGGTGTTCTACGGAATCCCGGCGCTGTTCGGCACCGGCAACTTCCCGATATCGAACTTCGCGTGGCCCGCCGCCATCATCGGACTGACGCTGAACCACGCCGCCTACACCGGCGAAGCCATCCGGGGCGGCATCGAGTCGATTCCGGAGGGCCAGATGGAGGCGGCGCGGTCGCTCGGCATGGGCTACGTCCAGTCGATGCGCGAGGTCATCCTGCCGCAGGCGTGGCGGAACGCCGTGCCGGCCGTCGGCAACGACATGATCATCCTCGTGAAGGACACGTCGCTTCTGACCGTCATCGCGTTCCCGGAACTCATCAGCCAGTGGCAGTACACGTACTCCGACACGTTCGACCCGTGGACGCCGCTGGTCGTCGTCGGCGCGCTCTACCTGCTCATCACGGTGCCGCTGTCGTCCATCGTCCAGCGCGCCGGTGAACTCACCAGCCCCGGCCGGAGGGGTGAGTGACCGTGAGCGACGAAACCGCCGCGGACGACGTCGACGCCGGGGTCACGGCCGGAGCCGACTCGGCGCTCGGCGAAGACGTGTCGGGGAAGCCGTCCCGGACCGGCGAGACGCTGCTCGAATTCGACAGCGTCGACAAGTACTTCGGCGACACCCACGTCCTGAAGGACATCGACCTCGAGATCGACGAGCAGGAGGTCGGCGTCGTCATCGGGCCGTCCGGCTCCGGGAAGTCGACGCTGCTCCGCTGTACGAATCGGCTCGAAGAGATTCAGTCGGGCGAAATCCGGCTGGACGGCACGCCGATCACGGACCCGGACGCCGACATCAATCGGCTCCGGCAGCGCATCGGCATGGTGTTCCAGTCGTTCAATCTGTTCCCGCACCTGACGGCGCTGGAGAACGTCGCGCTCGCGCCGAAGAAGGTGAAGGGCGTCCCGAAAGCGGAGGCGCACGACGACGCACACCGGCTGCTCGAACGCGTCGGCCTCGCGAAGCAGACCGACAAGTACCCGGCGGAGCTGTCCGGCGGGCAACAGCAGCGCGTCGCCATCGCCCGGGCGCTCGCGATGGACCCGCAGGTGATGCTGTTCGACGAGGTCACGTCCGCGCTCGACCCGGAACTGGTCGGCGAAGTGCTGGAAGTGATGCGCGACCTCGCCGACGAGGGGATGACGATGATGGTCGTCACCCACGAGATGGGGTTCGCCCGCGAGGTCGCCGACTCCGTCACGCTGATGGCGGACGGCGAAATCGTCGAGCGGACGCCGCCCGAGCAGTTCTTCGAGGAGCCGACGACCCAGCGCGGCCGGCAGTTCCTCTCGAAGCTGCTGTAGCCGGCCGCCCCTGCGACCACCCTGCTTTTTACGTCGCCGCGCGCACCTCAGTCCGTGCCGAGCAGACGACGCGTCGTCCGTGCGGCGGCGGCCGGACTCGCCGGGGTCGCCGGCTGCGGCCGGTCGCTCCGCGCGAACGACGTCCCCGGCGGGCTGAAGCTCGTGAACCGCCGGACCGAACAGGTCTCCGTGGTCGTCAGGGCCGCGTTGCAGCCGGAGTCGACGCCGGCGTCGCCGACACCGACGCCCGAGGGCGGTCCGTCTCCGCTGTCCGGCGACGAGGTGACGGTGTCCGGCCGGTTCGTGCTGCCCGCGTCGTCGACGCGGTTCTCCCCCGGCTTCTTCGAGCACCCCGGCCGGTACGTCGTCGAGGTGACGTGGAGCGGGCAGCGCGAACGCGAGGAAATCGAGCTGTACCGGACGGTCGGCGGCGGCGTCGGCGTCGACACCGTCGTCGTCCGCGTCGACGACGCGGGCCTGTCGGTGTCGGTGACGCACGTCGACTGAGCCGAACGTCCCTCTCCGCAGGACAGTTCTGTCCCGATCGTGACCCGGCCGGCCGGCGGACTCAGAACGTCAGAACCTCGACGCCTTCGGTCTCGTAACGAGTCATCGCGGCGAGTCGGTCTGACACCTCGTCGAGGCCGACCTCGCGGCCGACGAGGCTCGCCGGGTCGAGGTCGCCGGCCTCGATGAGCCCGAGCAGTTCGTCGTAGCGGGTCGGCGGCATGCCGCGCGCGCCGACGAAGTCGAGTTCCCAGCGCGTCATCACGTCGGTCGGCAGGCTCACCTCGCCCTGCTCGGCGTCCGTCGTCAGCCCGACCTGGACGTGGGTGCCGCGGACGCGCAGACAGTCGACGGAGTTCCGGCAGGTCTCCGCGCGGCCGAGCGCGTCCATCGACACGTCGGCGCCGCCGCCGGTGACCGACTCGATTTCGTCCGGGACCGCCGCGCCGCGGCCGTCGATGGTCACGTCGGCGCCGGCGTCGCGGGCCCGGTCGAGCGCGTCCGTGGAGACGTCGACCGCCGCGACGCGCGCGCCGAGCGCGTCGGCGATGTGAACCGCCGAGAGCCCGACGCCGCCGCAGCCGTGCACCGCCACCCAGTCGCCGCCGTCGACGTCCGCGCGGTGTGCGAGCGCGTGGAACGCCGTCATGAACCGGCAGCCGAGCGCCGCCACGTCCCGCGGCGCGACGCCCTCCGGGAGCGGCATCGCGTTGTAGTCCGCGTGCGGCACGTGCACCCGCTCGGCGAACGCGCCCGGCGCCTCGCGTTCGAAGCCGAGCGCCAGCCCGTCGGTGCAGGTGTTCCCGTGGCCGTTCAGGCACTCGCCGCAGGCGCCGCAGCCGAGGTTGAACGGCACGGCCACGCGGTCGCCCTCGCGGACCGACTCCACCCGGTCCCCGACGGCGACGACGGTCCCCGCCGGTTCGTGCCCGAGGACGAAATCGGTCGGCGCCTGGTCGTCCGCCCACTCGCCGTGACCCATCCACGCGTGCCAGTCCGACCGGCAGATTCCGCACGCCTCGACGTCCACGACGACGCCGTGGGGCGCACACTCCGGCGCCGGCACGTCGGTCACGTCAAGCGGCTCGCCGTACTCGCGGAGGACAGCAGCGTTCATGCCCGCCGGTTCGGAGGACTGACGCAAAAAGCAGTGTGTCGCTCAACCGACCGGACCGGGCGGCGGCGGGACCCCGACGCGACTTTTTCGTTGCTGACGCAGAGGCGGCTACATGAAGTCGGTGAGGCCGGACTGGTCGTCGTCCTCGTCTGCGGCCTCCGGGTCGGCGTCGCCGGCGTCGGCAGCGTCGGCATCGGGAGTCTCGGCGGCGCGTTCACCGCCGGGTCCGGAGTCAGCGGACCCGGCGTCCGCGAGCGTCGCCTGGTCCGCGCCGTCGTCGTCGCCGTCGGCTGACTCGGCGGCTTCGTCGTGGCCGGACCCGGCTGAGTCGTCGGTCGTCGGGACGCCGGCGAACGCGCCGCCGGAGTGTTCCTCCATGCGCTCCGCGCGGAGTTCCTCGGCGTCCTCGACGATGGACTCCACCTTGTTCGTCGTCTCGCCGGAACCGGTGACGAACGAGACGTGCTCGGCGTCGAGGTCGTAGGCGGCCGCCATCAGCACCGTCAGTTCCCGCGGCTTGCAGTGGTGGGTCATCTCGGCGAGGAACGGCAGCACGTCGCGGCGCGCCGTCGCCATCGAGAAGCCGCCGCGCGTCGCGATCTTCCGGACGACGTCGTCGGCGGCGTTCGACGACGAGTGGTAGAACTGCGGCCGCCCCCACCGGGTCCACCCGCCCTTCGTTCCGTCGCGCTCGGCGGCGACGCCGGCCGAGAGGTTGTCGCCGGCGTACCGCCAGTACGAGTAGTTCTGGCTCGCGCGCACGCGGCCCAGCCAGACGTCGGCGTCCGCGAGGTGTTCGTACGCGCGGACCGCCTCCGACGGCTCGTACACCTTCAGCATGTTGTCCTCGATCCACTTCGTCAGGTCGTCCGGGGTCTCGTCGACGTCGTAACTCGACTGCAGCGCCTCCCTCGCGGAGTCGCCCTCCTTCAACACGAGGTCGAGGAACGGGAAGATTCCCATCGACGTGTCCCTGCCGCCGGTGACGACGTCCTCCTCGGTGAGCCGGTCTTTCCCCTCGGCGACGGCCTGCAGGTCGTTGACGGCGCCGCGGAGGTCGCCGGCGTTCCGCTCGGCGATGTGTTCGAGCGCGTCCTCGTCGAACTCGACGTCCTCCTTCCGGCAGATGTCGCGTAGCACCGGGACGATGCTGCGCTTGCCGACGTCGCGGAACTCGATTTCCCGTGTGGCGTTCCGGAGCCCGCGGCTCATGTCGTAGTAGTCGTTCGCGATGAGGACGACGGGCTGGCCGGCGCTCTTCACGAGCGACGTGATGGCGCCGGCGCCGCCGCGGTCGTAGTTCCCGTGGATGTTGTCGGCCTCGTCCAGGATGACGAGCTGTCGGCCGCCGGTGTCGTCGGCGCCGCTCGCGCCGCCGAGCGTCTCGTTGTTGGCGGCGCGGCCCGCGAACCGCTCGATGACGTCCGCGGTCCGCTGGTCGGAGGCGTTCAGCTCGACCGTCTCCCAGCCCTCGTCGTCGGCGAGCGCGTGCGCCGCTGACGTCTTCCCGACGCCGGGGCTGCCGTGCAGCACCACGGCCTCCCGGTGGTCGTCCCACGTGTCCGCCCACTCGCGGAACTGCTCGACAGCCTTGTCGTTCCCCCGGAGTTCCGACAGCGACCGCGGCCGGTATTTTTCCGTCCAGTCGACCATACTCAGTTAGTTTCTGCTGGGTCGCGTTCGCGCTTAGTGGTTCCGACTCGACCCGTCTCGCTGACCGGTTCGCGCGGCCGTGCCAGCGTCGTCGAACCGGAACTAGAACCGGAGGCTGAATCGGACTCGGAGTCAGATTCTGAACCAGACCTGCGAGGATAGCGCGCGTTGGCCAGCGGCGGTCGGACGGCGAAGTCGCCGGGTGGCGAGGCGGTCAGATGGCGAGCGTGTAGAGCCGCTTCCGGGCGTCGGAGAAGGAGAACCGGGAGTCGACGGCGCCGACCTCTTCGAGCCGCGACAGCGCGTAGCGGACGGTCCGCGGCGGCAGCAGCGTCTCCTCGGCGAGCTGGCTCTGAGTCAGCGTGTCCTCGTACTCCAGCACCTTCGCGACCAGTTTCGCGCTCGGCGGAAGCTCCTGAACGGCGTCCCAGCCGTCGGCCGATACGTCGCCACTCCCGGCGGAGTCAACGTCGGATGTGCTCATGCGTACATCAACACAACGCATACCGGGTGATAATACTTACTATCCCAAATAATTACTTTTGGTAATCTCTCCGTCGGCGCCGAACGGGGGGTCCGCCACCCGAAGCCTCTTATCGACGTCCGCCTTAGAACCGCCGATGACCGACACCGTTGACGACGTCGACATGCCCTACGAAGAGGACTCGGCGTCGCAGCAGGAGAAAATCGAGGCACTGCAGGAGCGCCTCGACGTCCTCGAATCCCAGAACGAGGAGATGCGCGACAAGCTCCTGGACGCGAACGCGGAGAACAACAAGTACCAGCAGAAGCTGGAGCGGCTCACCCACGAGAACAAGAAGCTCAAGCAGTCGCCGCTGTTCGTCGCCACGGTGCAAGAGCTCACCGACGACGGGGTCGTGATCAAACAGCACGGCAACAACCAGGAGGCGCTGACCGAAGTCACCGACGCGATGCGCGACGACCTGGAGCCGGACGACCGCGTCGCCGTCAACAACTCCCTCTCCGTCGTGAAGAAACTGGAGAAGGAGACGGACGTCCGCGCCCGCGTCATGCAGGTCGACCACTCGCCGGACGTCACCTACGAGGACATCGGCGGGCTGGACGAGCAGATGAACGAGGTGCGCGAAACCGTCGAACTCCCGATGGAGAACCCCGAGATGTTCTCCGACGTCGGGATTCAGCCGCCGAGCGGCGTGCTGCTGCACGGGCCGCCGGGCACCGGGAAGACGATGCTGGCGAAGGCCGTCGCGAACGAGACGGACGCGACGTTCATCAAGATGGCCGGCTCCGAACTCGTCCACAAGTTCATCGGCGAGGGCGCGAAGCTCGTCCGCGACCTGTTCGAGGTCGCCCGCGAGAACGAGCCCGCCGTCCTGTTCATCGACGAGATCGACGCCATCGCCTCCAAGCGCACGGACTCGAAGACGTCCGGCGACGCCGAGGTGCAGCGCACCATGATGCAGCTGCTCTCGGAGATGGACGGCTTCGACGAGCGCGGCGAGGTCCGCATCATCGCGGCGACGAACCGGTTCGACATGCTCGACCCGGCAATCTTGCGCCCCGGCCGGTTCGACCGGCTCATCGAGGTGCCGAAGCCCGACGCCGCCGGCCGCGAACTCATCTTCCAGATCCACACGCGCGACATGAACGTCGCCGACGACGTCGACTTCGCGGAGCTCGCCGCGATGGCCGACGACGCCTCCGGCGCGGACGTGAAAGCGATCTGCACCGAGGCCGGCATGTTCGCCATCCGCGAGGACCGCACCGAAATCACGATGGCGGACTTCCGCGGCGCCTGGCAGAAAATCACCGAGAGCAGCGAGACCGACGCCGGCGACGACTCGCTCGCGTTCGCGTAACGCCACCGGCACCGCGTTCGGCCGCACCGGCCGCCGACCGCGCCGATCCGATTTTACTGAAACCGAATCGTCGAGCCGCAGCACGCGACGCGGACTACCTGCGTCGCTACCGCGAGCTCACCGGCCGGTCGGCCGCTGTACTGGCTGTGCGACAGACTCACAGGCTGAACAGGGCGAACGGGACGGCGAACAGCAGCACCGTCATCACGGCGAGGATGACGCCGTAGCCGGCCGCGGTCGCGGCCGCGGCGCGGAACGACGCGTGAATCTCGGGCATACCGGGTCGTTCGCCGGCCGGGACAAAACCGTTGCGCCGCGTCGCCGCGGCCTCGCATCCCGACGGACATCCGAACTGTTGAAGCGCCGCCGACCGGACTGTCGACGCATGGGAACGATGCTCGACTCGCGCGAAGCGCAGGCTGTCGAGGTGCTCGACCGGCTGTACGACGAGTACCCGGACACCGACATCTCGCTGGAGTTTGACACCAAACTGGAGCTGCTCGTCGCGGTCGTGCTGTCGGCGCAGTGCACCGACGAGCGCGTGAACGAGACGACCGAGGAGCTGTTCGAGAAGTACCGGTCCGCCGCGGACTACGCCGCCGCCGACGAGGAGGCGCTCGCCGACGACATCTACGGCATCACCTACCACAACAGCAAGGCCGGCTACCTGAAAGGCATCGGCGAGACGCTCGTCGAAGAGCACGACGGCGAGGTGCCGAACACGATGTCCGCGCTGACCGACCTGCCGGGCGTCGGCCGGAAGACCGCGAACGTCGTGTTGCAGCACGCGCACGACATCAACGAAGGTATCGTCGTGGACACGCACGTCCAGCGGCTCTCGCGTCGCCTCGGCCTCACCGAGGAGGAGCAGCCGAACAAAATCGAGCAGGACCTCGTGGACGTCGTCCCCGAGGACGACTGGCGGATGTTCACGCACCTGCTCATCAGCCACGGGCGGGAAGTCTGTACGGCGCGCAACCCCGACTGCGACGACTGCGAACTCGCGGACATCTGCCCGTCCGAACGCGGCGACAGCGACGTCGACCTCGCCAGCGGCGAACAGTGGTGACCGAGCAGTGACGGGAGACCGGACGCCGCGGTTCCGTCAGGCGACGTACAGCAGGTAGTACCGGTACAGCCCGACGAGGTAGGCGAGTATCCAGACGGCGGTGTAGCCGAACACGCCGATGCGGAGCCGGCCGCGCCACGCACCCATGTTCTCGTGCAGGTCGTTCAGGTCGACCTCAGCGGCGTCGACGTCGGAGTCGTACAGGTCCGCGGCGCGCTTCACCTGGACGATGCGAACGATGCCGGTCAGCCCGAACACGAGCAGCGCGTACGCCTGCAGGCCGAGGAACGCGTGGACCATCGCGAGCCCGCTGACCTGCGTGAGCAGCCGCGGCGCCATCCACGTCACGACCGGCACCGTGGTGAGCACGAGCCCCGGGACGATGTACGACAGGTGGTGGACGAGCAGGTCCCACGTCACGTTCTCCTGCTCGCGGTCGATCATCAGCCACGCGCCGTAGACGTAGAACGGAAAACTCGCGGTCACCAGCAGGGCCGCCACCGTCCCGAGCGTCCGCGGTTCGACCATCGGCGACGGTTCGGACCCGTCGAGGGTAAGCCCACCGACCCGCGTCCGACCCACAGGCGGTCGCGCGTGAGCCCCGGTCGGAAGGCGTTTACCCGTCGGATGGCTACGTCGTGGCGATGACGGACACGTCCGCGTCCGCCGACGACGCCGAAGGGGACGACGGTGCCGCGCCGGCGGACCGCGCGCCGGCCGACCCGGCCACGGCGGACGACCCGGAGCTCGACGCGCTCCGCGCCGAGGTCGAAGAGAAGTACGACTTCGACGACTTCGGCCCGGCGGACATGCGGGAGATGACCGGAGAGGAGTGGGAGGCGGCGTTCGACCCGGACAGCTGGATTACGGGCGCAGACCTGCTGGACCGCGTCGAGAAGGACCTCCAGAACCGCATCGCGAGCAGGGAAGTGTTCGCCGTTCTCGACCGGCGTCGGGACCCGCCGTCGGTCGTCGCCTACAGCGACGAGGGGTGGGCGGTGGTGTACGACGACGGCAGCGTGGAGGGCGAAGGGACGGTGCTGCGCGACGTGAAGCCGACGGTGGCGCTCTGCTCGATGGAGTCGTACGACGTCGCGGAGCCGCCGGAGGCGTACGAGCTCCCGACGCCCGACGAGGTCGAGGGGGGCACCGGCGAGTTCGGGAACCTGATGATGCAGCTCGTCGCCGCCTCACAGGTCCTCGTCGGGCTCGGCATCGGCGTGGTGTGGCTGTTCACCGACCTGTTCCCGTCGCCGCCGGGCGGCAGAGCGAACGTGTTCATCCCGGTGGCGGCGGCCTTCTTCGTCCTCATCGGCGTGTTCCTGTTCGCCGTCGTCGCGAACGCGCGGCTCTCAGACCGGTTCCGCGCCGAGGAGTACCGCGACCGCCTGCGGGCCGCCGGCATCACCGACGACGGCGGCGAGCAGTTCGCGGCGTTCGAGCAGGTCGTCTCCGAGGCGCTCGCGGACGCGCGGGCGGACGCCGACAGCGGCGCCGAAGCCGGGTCGGAAAACCCGGACGGCCCGGGTAGCGCTGACGCCGAAAACGGCCGGTAGCGGGGGAAGAAACGGCGGTACGGCACCGAGGCGAGGTCGGTGGCTTTATGCGCAGCGAATCCCGACGTGTGAACACCGATGAAGAGGCGGGACTTTATGCGACAGGCCGGGGGGGCGACGGCCGCCCTGGGGGCAGGCGCCTCCGCGACGGCCGGCACCGCCGCCGCCCAGGAAGGTGGGGGCGGCCAGAAGCCGGACTTCGGCGGCTGGCTGGACGGCGCCAAAGGAGGGACGTACAAGGACCTCCGTGGCTCCTCAGAAGTGACCATCGAGGTCGGCGGAGCCAACGGACTGGCGTTCCTCCCGACCGGCGTCTGGATCGACACGGGAACCACCGTCACGTTCGAATGGGTCTCCGGCGGTCACAACGTGCTGTTCGAATCCCAGCCGTCCGACGCGTCGGTGTCCGGACACGAACCCCTGGAGAGCGAGGGGTTCTCGTTCAGCATCACCTTCGACACCGGCGGCATCTACAAGTACTACTGCGACCCGCACCGGGCGATGGGGATGGTCGGCGGCATCGCCGTCGGCTCCGGCGTCCCGACCGTCGCGACCGGCGGCGGCGGCCCGAAAGAACTCCACGAACTGGGCGTCCCGATTCAGGCGCACTGGGTCGGCGCGGCCACGATTCTCGGGATGATAGTCACGCTCGTGTTCAGCTTCTACGTGCTGAAATACGGCGAATCACCACACACGGGGACGGGGAGATAACATGTCGAGTAGTGGCTCCACCTACGGCGACATCCACCGGTACGAACCGGCGCGTGAGAGCACGGCGGCGACGCTCGCCATCGTGCTGCTCACCGCGATCGAAATCATCTTCGTGTTCCTGTTCACCTACGGCCTCGTCTCCGGCTGGGGGCTGTCTCCCGACGGGAACATGTTCCTCGGCGGGATGCTCGCGGTCGTGTTCATCGACCTCTCGTTCATCCTGCTCCTGTACCGCAAGGAGTTCCTGCCGGACGTCACCATCGTCAAGAAGCGGCGCCGGAAGTGGGAGGACCTGTACGTCCGCGGCGAGGACGTCGACGGCACGGAGGTAGAGGCCAGCCCCTGGGAGCAAGTGAAACGCGCCATCTACCCGTACTACAAGCGGTGATACAATGAGTCTCGAACAAAAAGACGACCACGACCACAAACGCTGGCTGGAGAGCAAAGACCTCTCGCCGGTCGAGACGACGTTCCTCACGGCGCTCATCTGGCTCGACAAGCGGCTTCGCATCGTCGACTACCTGGAGCTGCTCGAAACGATGTACTACCGGGTCAACCTCCAGATGCCGAAGTCGCACACCGAACAGTACGACCTGGACAACAAGTTCTGGTACTGGTACCCGCTGTACTCGCTCGGGTTCTTCTCGACGCTCGCGTACCTCGTCGCCGCCGTCTCCGGGACGCTACTCGGATTCTACTACACGCCGGCGGTCGGCGCAGGCGGCGCCGGCGAGGCGTCGCTGGCGTACAGCCAGATCGCGTTCATCATGCAGGACCTCCAGTTCGGGTTCATGCTCCGCAGCATCCACCGGTGGTCCGCGCAGGTGATGACCGCAGCCGTGTTCTTGCACATGCTGCGCGTCTACTTCACGGGCGCGTACAAGGAGCCGCGCGAACTGAACTGGCTGCTCGGCATCGTGCTCATCTCGCTGACCATGGTGTTCGGGTACACCGGCTACCTGCTGCCGTGGGACCAGCTGAGCTACTGGGCCGGCCAGATCGGCGTCGAGATGGCGCTGTCCATCCCGCTCATCGGCGAGTGGGTCGCACAGCTCCTGTTCGGCGGCTACTCGCTGAGCCAGGCGACACTGATGCGAATGTACATCCTGCACGTGTTCCTGCTGCCGTTCGTGGTGACGACGCTCATCGCCATCCACATCGGCATCGTCTGGGTGCAGGGCATCGCGGAGCCGCACTGATACCATGACTGACAACGACACTTCCACGGAAGCGAAAACGGACGGCGGAACGGGTATCGTGGCGCCGGACGACGAGACTCCGACGTGGCGCGAGCGGAAGGAGCGTTCACAGGG
>NZ_JBNTKA010000003.1:0-423061 GCF_051195135.1 Halobaculum sp. D14
GCCCGCTCAACCCCGAACTCGCCATCCTCGGCGGGAAGAAGCTGATGGCGGACCGCACGTTCGGCGTCCTCGCGAACGTCGTCGTGGTGAGCTTCATCGCCATCGTCCCGTTCGTGAACAAGGGGAGCGCGCGCCGCCCCGTCGAGCAGCCGTTCTGGGCCGCCGTCGGGATCACCGGCGTCACGTTCGCGCTCACCATCTCGATGCTGTCCGTCAAGAACCTGATGCCGATGAACGTCCACCTGCTGTTCGACCTGACGTTCCTCGTGCCGCCGATCGCCGGCTGCGTCGCGTACGCGGTGCTGAAGACGATGCGCGAGGGCTACATGTACGACCTCAACCGTCGCTACTACCGGCTCCGGCCGCCGAAGTAGCGCCCGCGGACTCTCCGACGGCGCCGCCCGAACTGCTGTTTTTCAGTTTCCACGTGCTTCCCGTCGCGAGCGGCGCGCTTCCTCGCCGCCACCGGGCCAGCACCGGCAGGTCCGGTGGCGTCGGTCCGCAGGACAGTTGTAGCAGCGGCCCCGAGTGCCGGTATGAGCGACGGGACCGGTGACGACGCGGCACGCGCGGGCGGCGCGGGCGACGCCGACGCGGCCGAGTCCGCGGCGTCGACGGAGACGGCCGACGAACAGCCGGAGGAATCACCCGGCGACGTGGCGGCTCCGTCGGTTCGCGGCGGCGACGGCCGGAGCCGCGAGGTCGTCGTTCCGCTGGCGCTGTACAAGCGCGTGACGACGTACGCCACGCTGGTCGCCGTCGTCTGCGTCGTCGCGGGGTTCGTGCTGCTCGACGCGGCGACGCTGCAGGTGTCGACGGTCCGGAACCTCGTGGTGGCCGCGCTCGGCTGGCTCGGCGTGCAGCCGCCGAGCGGCGTCCTCTCGGGCGTCTTCGCCGTGTTCGGCCTCGCGTCGATTCTGTTCGGCGCCGCCGTGTACGTGCTCGGTTCGCGGTTCCGGGCGGGGGGAATGGGAAACGCTCAAGAAGACACCGACGAACAGTCGAATAATGGCTGACGAGTTCATCAAGGGTCTCGGCCTGTTCACGGGGGGCGGACTCGCGTGGATGGTGCTCGCGGGATGGTACCGGACGGAGTCGTTCGAGAGCTCCCACCAGCTCATCGCGGCGCCGCCAGAGCCGGCGACGGTGTTCGACGCGATCGGCATCTTCCTCAACTACGTGTTCTTCTGGACCGCCATCCTGGGGGCGCTCACGTTCTGGGTGCTCATCCCGGCCGCCCGCGAGCTCAGCGACGCGCTCGGCGACGCCGACGCGGCCTGAGCCGCCCGCACAACTCCGCTCGCTGCCCGACCGAGCCGACGCGTGATTCGGCTCGGCGCCGCCTCCGCGCGCTGCCGCTGACGCTCCCATGAATCGGAAGACTGCGGTGCGACGCGTCGGGCTCGTCCTGCTCGTCGCGAACGTCCTGCTCGCGCTCGCGAAGGCCGCCGTCTGGTCCGCGACGGGGAGCCTCGCGCTCGGCTCGGAGGCGGTGAACTCGTTCGCGGACACGGCGTACTCGTTCGTCGTCCTCGCGGGGCTGTACCTGACGACGCAGCCGCCGGACTTCGAGCATCCGCACGGCCACGAACGCATCGAGCCGTTCGTGTCGCTGTTCGTCGCGGTCGGCGTGTTCGCCGCCGGCGCCGGCGTCCTGTACACGGCGACGCAGGCCGCGCTCCGCGGCGGAACCACGACGCCGGTCAACAGCCCGCTCGCCGTCGGCGTCCTCGTCGCCGCGGGCGCCGTGAAACTCCTGCTGTACCGGTACTGCCGCCGCGTCGGCGAGCGCCGGGAGTCGCCGGCGCTGGTCGCGACCGCGCTCGATAACCGCAACGACACGCTGACCGCGGCCGCCGCCATCGTCGGCGTGGTCGGGTCGGCCGCCGGCTACCCGATTCTCGACCCGCTCGCCGCCGGCGTCGTCTCGCTCGGCATCCTCTACACCGGCTACGAAATCGTCCGGGACAACGTCGCCTACCTCGTCGGCGCCGCACCGCCGCCCGAGCTCCGCGAGGACATCCTCACGCGCGCGCTCGAACACCCGCAGGTGCGCGGCGCCCACGACGTCGTCGCTCACTACGTCGGCCCCGAGGTCGACGTCAGCCTCCACATCGAAGTCGAGGGCGACCTGTCGCTGTTCGAGGCGCACGACATCGAATCGTCCGTCGTCCAGCGCATCCGGGACATCCCGGCCGTCGACGACGTGTTCGTCCACGTCGACCCGAAGGAGCTCGGCGAGTGGAAAGAGGACGACGACGCCCGCGTCGCCGCGGCCGAATCAGAGCCGGACTCCGAGGGAGGGTCCGCCGACGCCGCGGACGACGGTCAGTAGAACGTGAGCCGTGAGTCGTCGCCGTCTCTGTCGCCCGCCTGAACCGTCACGGCTCCGTCGCCGTCGACGGCCCGCTCGTCGGGGTCGCCGCCGGCGATTCTGTCGGCGTGGCGCGCCGCGGCAGCGAGCGCGTCCCGGAGGACCGCTCGGTCGGAGTCCGCGTTCGGGACTGCGGCGACGGCGACGCGGTCGCCGGCTGTCCGGTCGCGTTCGTACACGACAAGCGCCTGCTCGCCCGCCGCGCCCGCCGGCGTGACGAGCAGGTCGCGGCCGTACTCCTCGTGGCGGAGCGTGACCGCGTCGGCCGGCAGGGCGTCGCCGAACTGCACCACCTCGACGCCGACGCGCCAGCCGCCCGGGACGACTGCGTCGACCGGAAGTTCGTGGAGGACGTCGCGCAGCGTCCGCGCTGTCGCCACGTCGTCCAGGTCCGTGCGGCGCCGGTCGTCGCGTGGCAGTCCCTCCATGCCTGTTGGTTCGGCGGCGACCACCATCAAAATGTCGGCTAACCCAAACGAACCGTCGCTGCCGCCTCGCCCGGGGCCGCGCCGTCAGTTCCCGCCGATTCGGTCGCGGCCGAACCGGCCGACGTCGGCGCGGTCGACGACGGCGACGTCGCAGTCGAGGTCGCGGACCTTCTCGAACGTCGGCGGCGAGAGGACCCGGGACGCCGGCGACCGGTCCCGGGAGGAGCCGAGCATCACGAGGTCGTACGCGTCGGCGTTCGCCTCGATGAACTGGAGGACGTCAGAGCGCGCGACCCTGGTCTCGACGGGGCCGTCGACCGTCTCGACGACGTCCGCGAGCCGTTCTTCGGCGCGCCGACGCTCCACTTCGCGGTCGATGCAGGTGCACACCGAGACGCTGCCGCTTCGCCCGGCGAGCCTCGTCGCGAAGTCGACCATGGCGTGCGCCGAGTCGCCGGGGCGGGCAACCGGGACGAGCACGCGACGCCACCGCTCGCGGTCCGTGGACGGCCTGAACGCCACTGCGTCGACCGGGAACCTGAACACGCTCCTGACGAACTCCGAGAGCAGCCCGCGGTCCTCCTCGTACTGAGTCACCACGAGGTCGCAGTTCGTCGCCGTCACCGTCTCCCGGACGGACTGCAGCGGGTCGCCCGACGTCACGACCGTCTCGCACGGGATGCCGACCCGGGTCCGAATCGTCGACGCGAGCCGGTCGAGCCGCTCGGCCGCTTCGACCGCCGCGGACTCGACTTCCGGGTCGTCGATGTCGGAGAAGCCGCCATCGTCGGGTGCTATCGGCGTCGGGCTGCCGAGCGCGGAGTGTTCCGCCTCGGCGACCCGTTCGTCGCTGACGACGTCGAGCAGCACCACCTTTCCCGCCTCGTGTGCGGCGGCGAGCCGCGCGCCGAACAGCGCGGTCCGCCGCGGGTCGTCGCCGCGGACCGGGACCAGGACGTGGTCGTCCGCGCGCATCGTGCCGTACAGCAGTTCGGCGCGCTGCTGGTAGAACTGTCGGCGCCACACCGCGAACGCGGCGGCGACGAAGACGCTGCCGGCGAAGATGAAGCCGACGTACAGCGCCGGCCGTTCGGGCGCCGCGAGGACCAGCAGCGCCGACGAGAACGCCGACGGCTCCTCGACGCCGAACCCCCAGGTGACGACGCCGGCCAGCAGGATGGAGAACGCCGCCGCCGTCGGCGTCACCAGCACCTCGCCGCCGCCGCCGAACAGGAGCGCCTCGATGCGGAGCGCCGCCCAGCCGCAGGCCGCGCCGGCGGTGAGCCCCGCGACGAACCGGACCGGCTCCGAGTACTCACCCTCCGGGTTCGCGAACAGCGTGTAGGTGCCGGAGGCGAGCGGCGGGAACAGCAGGAACGAGAACCGCTGAACCACGTTCGACAGCTCCGTGACGACCGCGACGAGCAGCGGCACGAACAGCAGCACCGACAGGTGGACGAGGTTGTCGGTGTTCTCGACCCAGCGGGCGAACGCGGCGAGTTCGCGCCGCTCGACTCGGCGGAGCCGCCGGGCGGCGTCGGTGAGGGCGTCGACGAACCGGTCGAACATGGCGGTGGGTCGGTGCTACAGCCGGGTGACGGTGTCGAGCGCGATGGAGATGGCACGGCCGACGTTGTTCTTCGCCTTCTCCGGGAGCTCCTCGTCGGAGTCGGCGCCCTTCTGGGTGCCCTCGACGAGGTTGCCGTCGGCGGTGCAGATGGCGCCGGCGCGCATGCCGCGGCGCCGCGCCAGCGAGAACACGGCCGCCGCCTCCATCTCGATGGCGAGCAGCCCGGCCTCCTCCCAGTCTTCGACGTACGCGTCCGACTCGTTGTAGAAGGCGTCGTCGGAGACGATGGGGCCGACCTGCACGGTCTCGTCGCGCGCCTCCGCCGAGTCGACGAGCGCCGTCAGGGTCTCGTAGTCCGGGACGGCCGGATACGTCTCCGACTCGTACCGCTTCGACGTCCCCTCCTCCTTGGCGGCGCCGGTCGCGACCACCATGTCGCCGATTTCGATGTCGGTCTGGAGCGCGCCGCAGGTGCCGACGCGGATGACGGTGTCGACGCCGACGCTGTGCAGCTCCTCGACGGCGATGGCGGCTGACGGGCAGCCGATTCCGGTCGAACAGATGGTGAGTTCACAGCCCTCGTACTCGGCGTTGACGATGCGGTACTCGCGGTTCTCCGAGACCAGTTCCGCGTCGTCGCACTGGTCGGCGATGCGGTCGACGCGGTCGGGGTTCCCCGGGATGAGCGCGATGTCGTGGACGTCGCCCTCCTCGACGAGGAGATGCGGCTGTTTTGCCATACCGGAGCGTCCGCCGGTCGAGGCAAAAAGCCCGCGGAAGCGACGGCGCCGACCGGGCTACGATTCGCCGCTGTCAGTGTACACTTCCTCGAGGTCGACCTCCGGGTCGCGTCCCGGTTCGCCGCGGGACGGCCGGCCGTCGGGGTCCGGCGCAGACTCCCGGGCCCGTTCGGCGAGCCGCTCGTGGGTGTCGAGCGTCGGGCCGTCCTCGACCGGTTCGAGCTGGACGTAGCTCCCGTCCGAGCGCATCAGCCACCGCCGACGGTTGTCGGTCAGCATGGACGCCAACACGGTCTCCAGTTCCGCGCGGATCGCCGGGTCGTCGACGGGCGCGACCGCTTCGACCCGCCGGTCGAGGTTTCGCGTCATCCAGTCTGCCGACCCGACGAAGTACGCCGCGTCACGCTCGCCGCCCTGCTCGTTCTCGCCGTTGGCGAAGTAGTAGATGCGGGAGTGTTCGAGGAATCGCCCGACGACGCTGTGCACGCGGACGCTCTCGGACAGCCCCTCGACTCCGGGGCGAAGCCGACAGATCCCGCGCACCAGCAAATCGATTTCGACGCCAGCACGGGCGGCCCGGTACAGTTCACGGACGATTTCGGGGTCTTCGAGCGCGTTCATCTTCGCGACGATTCGGGCGTCGCCGCCGGCGCGGGCGACCGTCGCTTCGTTGCTGATCAGTTCGGTGACCCGCGAGCGGAGGTTCTCCGGCGCGACGAGCAGCCGGTCGTACTCGCGGTTGCGGGCGTGAGTCGTAAAGGAGTTAAACAGGTTCACCAGGTCGCCGCCGATGGCCTCGTCGGCGGTGACCAGCCCGAGATCGACGTAGCCTTTCGCCGTCTCGGAGTGGTAGTTCCCGGTACCGACGTGCGAGTACGTCGCCACGTCGCCGTCCTCCTCCCGGACGACGAGTGCGACCTTCGAGTGCGTCTTCAGCCCGATGGTGCCGTAGGCGACGTGAATCCCCTCCTCCTCGAGCCGCTTCACCCACCGGAGGTTGTTCTCCTCATCGAAGCGCGCCTTCAGCTCCACCATCACCGCGACCTGCTTGCCGTTCTTCGCGGCGTCGATCAGGCTCCCGATTACCTTCGAGTCCGGCGCGGTGCGGTAGATTGCCGCCTTGATCGCGAGCACGTCCGGGTCGTGAGCGGCCGCGTCGAGGAACGTCTGCACGGTGCCGCTGAACGAGTGGTACGGATGGTGGAGGAGTACGTCGTCGCGGCGCAGCTCCGCGAACAGGTCGTCGGGGCGGTCGGCGTCGATCCCCTCGAACCGCGGGTGTCGCTGCGGCGTCCACGGCTCCAGTTTCTGGTCAGACCGGTCGAGATCGACGACGGCGTCGAACCCATCGAGCGCGAGCGGTTCCGGTCGCACGAACACCTCTCGCTCGCTCACGTCGAGGTGTTCCACGAGCAGGTCGCGCACCTCCGCCGGCATGTCGTCGGCAATCTCCAGCCGGACGACCGTCGCGAAGCGCCGCTGGCGGAGCACGTCCTCGATCATCTCGATGAGGCCCTCGGCGACCTCCTCGTTTCGGCGCACCTCGGCGTTCCGGGTCACCCGGAACGTCGAGGAGTGACACACTTCGGTGTCCGGAAACAGGTCGTCGAGGTTCGCCTCGATGAGCCGCTCCAGTGGGAGGAATCGGTTCGTCTCCGTGTCCGTCGACGCCGCCGCTTCGGCCGTCTGCGTTCCACCGGGGTTCGCGCAGACCGCATCGACGGGGACGAGCCGCGGCCGGTTCTGCGGCACCTTGATCCGCGAGAACCGTTCTTCACCGTCGTCGTCGCGGGTCAACACGGCGACCGACAGCGAGAGGTTCGAAATGAAGGGGAACGGGTGGGCAGGGTCGAACGTCAGCGGCGTCAGCGTCGGCATCACCTGCCGCTCGAAGTGCTCCGACAGCCGGTCGCGCTCGCGGGACGTCAGGTCCCCCCACGACTCTATCTCGATGCCGGCCTCGCGCAGCGCCGGCTCGACCGACTCCGCGAAACACCGCGACTGCCGCTCGAATATCTCGCGGGCGTGTTCGAGAACCGCCTCCCACTGCTCACGCGGCGTGCGTCCGTCGGGCGTGGTCTCCGTGACGCCTGCGGCGAGCTGCTGTTTCAGGCCGCCGACGCGTTTCATGAAGAACTCGTCCATGTTCTTCGTCGTGATTCCGAGGAACCGAAGCCGGTGGAGGACCGGGTTTCGGTCGTCCTCGGCCTCGTGGAGCACGCGTCGCTGAAACGCGAGTTCGCTCAGCTCACGGCTGAGCTGGAAGCGCTCATCGTCGACCGACGCGTCCGTCGCCGACGGGACCTGGCCGCTCGCGATCGCCGGCGTCTCCGCACCGTACTGCGCCCACGGAACCGGGCATTCGGCGGTGCCGTCGTCGTCTCCGGGCGACCATCTCTGGTCGGCCTCGCCGAGCGACAGGACGGAGGGCCCGTCGGATGGCCTCGCTGCCAACGGGTCCACGGAGTCGACGGGCTCTTTCGACGAGTCGGCACCGTGTCCATCGGGGTCGTCGGAGTCGGCCACGGGGGTCGAGCTGTCGTCCATCTGTTCGTTGGTACAGAGAGAAACCCGACGGCTGGTAAGTGTTCCTGTCAGTTTGCTACTCACTCATCCGTACTTATCCATTCCACTATGTAGCACTCCCCACGTCTAATAGCGATTTCACCGCACCAGTCGGACTGACGGGAAATCTCTCCGATACAGAATCAGCGGCGAAATCGGGTCATCGACGGGAACTCCTGTTGGCCGCGTGAGCAATCATCCTGCGACGGTCGCGGCGGTCAGTCAGACTCGCTTCCGGTCGTCATCGACTGTTCGCCGCCGTCCATCGCCGTTGTGAACGGAGGGTTCAGGACTTTTCGGTCCGCGCGCTCCTCGGCGGACCCGTTCGGAGCGACCGAGCGGAACCGGTCGGCCCGCCAGTCGTAGGCGGTGAGGTCGCCGCCGTACACGCAGCCGGTGTCGAGTCCGACCGCGAACTCGCGGACGACCGGGCGGGCGAGCACCGTGTGGCCGAAAAAGACGCGCTGGGGGCCGCCGTACTCCTCCCACCAGTACGGGCGGTCGCCGTAGCTCCCGCCGGGAACGAGCGACCGGGTGGTCTGGAGGTCGTCGATCCCGTGCTCGTCGAGGGGGACGCGCGGGTCGACGCCGCCGTGGACTACCAGCGTACCCGGCGTGCCGCCCGAACCCGGCCACGAAATCGCGACGGGGAGCGAGGCGATCCAGTCGAGGTCGTCGTCCGTCAATTCGGGGAGTCGCTTCTCGCCGCGCAGCAGCTTCTCCTCGTTGTTGCCGCGGACGGTCAGGAGGTTGTCGGCCGCGCGGACGCGGTCGACGACGGCCTTGCTGTCCGGTCCCTTCCGGACGAGGTCGCCGACGAACACCACGAGGTCATCGTCGGTTACGTCCAGCGCGTCGAGCAGCCGGTCCACCTCCCCGTCGCAGCCGTGCACGTCGCCCACGACGTGGACGTCCTCCCACTCGGAGACGTCGACCCGTCTGTGGTGCGGTTCGACGTCCCGGCCGAATCGCGGTACACTCATCGGTCAATACGACGCCCCCATCCCGTAAAAACGTCGCCGAATAGTGGTACTGTGAGACCCGTAGACACGGGGTCTCCTTCTCGCGGAGGTCGCTGGCTTCCCGCCGCTTCACTCGCTGACTGGGTCGCACCAGCGGCCGAGTCGACTCACGGCTCCCGCCGACTCCTCTCGCTGCCTAACACCGACGACCGCGCAGGTAGCGCAATCCCTTTCCCGCGTTCAGTCGAACGACCGAGTATGAGCGCGCTCGACGAGGACGTTCTGGCGAAGTACCGCGAAGCCGGCGACGTGCTGACGACGGTGATGGCGGAGGCCCGCGAGAAAATCGAGCCGGGCGTCACGCACCTGGAAGTCGCCGAGTTCGCGGAGGACCGCATCCGTGAGGAGGGCGCCGGCATCGCCTTCCCCGTCAACATCTCCGTCGACGAGGAGGCCAGCCACGCGACGCCCGGCCGCGACGACGACGCGGAGTTCGGCGAGGACGTCGTCTGTCTCGACGTCGGCGTCCACGTCGACGGCTACATCGCCGACGCGGCCACGACGGTCGACCTCGCCGGCGAAGTCGAACTGAAGGAGGCCGCCGAGGAGGCGCTGGAGGCCGCCGTCGACGCCGCCGGCCCGGGCGTCCCGGTCGGCGAAATCGGCGCCGAAATCGAGGACGTCATCGAGGCGTACGGCTACACGCCCGTCTACAACCTCTCCGGGCACGGCGTCGAGCGGTTCGACGCGCACACCGGCCCGAACGTCCCGAATCGCGGCGTCGACCGGTCGGTGGAACTGGAGCCGGGGCAGGTCGTCGCCATCGAGCCGTTCGCGACCGACGGCCGCGGCAAGGTCGGCGAGGGCAGCGAGGAGGAGATCTTCGAGTTGACGAACGACCGGTCGGTGCGGAACCGCGCGGCGCGGCAGGCACTCGAAGAGATCCGGGAGTTCGACGGCCTGCCGTTCGCGGCGCGGTGGCTCTCGTCGTCGCGCGCCGAGATGGCGCTCCGCCGCCTGAAGACGAACGGCGTCGTCAAGGGCTACCCGGTACTCAAAGAAGCGGACGGTACGCTCGTCTCGCAGGCGGAGCACACGCTCGTCGTCACCGAAGACGGCGTCGAAGTAACCACCGCCGGCCTGTTCGAGTAACGGCGGCCCGCGGCTCTGCGGACGGCCGCCGACTCGACGGCCGGGTCAGTGGAACTGCATGGGCGCCCCTGAGGCTGCGCCGCTCCGGTGCTCCCGAGCGGGTCGCAGGCTCAGGCGTTGTTCATCCGCGTCGCCGACTCTGCGCCGCACTCGTTGCAGGTGACGACGCGGTACGGCTCACGGGAGAACGCGCTGTTCTCCTCTTTGTCGCTCTCGGTGCGGATTTCCACCCGCACGTCGTGAGCCGTCTCTCCGCCGCACTGCGAACACGATTCGTGAACGCTCTGGGGGTCGGAGGGTTGAGTCGCCATGCACCACGGGGTACACCGGATTCCTGCTTAAAGATAGGAGGTGGCACAAAAAGGTTTGGGTGGCTGCGCACAGCCGCTGTTTTCAGCGTTGCGAAGATGCGTGGGGCTGGCAGTTCCCGACCGGTCCGGCTGGCTCCCGACGGCCGGTCGAAACGGCCGCCGGCGTCCAGCGTGGTGATTCGGCGGGCAGTCCGAACGCGAAGCCACACCGACCAACACATTTAGGGCGACCTAATCGTAACCGTCGATGTGTCGACTCCAGCGGACTGCCCGGCGTCGTCGAACGAACCAGAAATGTTTTAGGCAAGCCTAAAAATTGGTCTGTATGGAGAGAGAAACCGGGACGCTCCGCACGCTGACCGCAGTTGCGTTCGCCGCATTACTCGTAGTGCCCACCGGGGCCGTCGCGTTCGCTCCCGGAGAACCGGTCGTCGGAGGCAGTTCGGCGACACAGCTCAACACCGAACGGGCGGCCCAGACGACCGCGAGCACGTCCGAAGACGTCGCGTTCGTCCGCACGATTGAAGAGATGAAGGGGCACCTCGCTGTGTCGCGCCAGTACGCGAAAGCGGGGAATACGAAGCTCGCCATCCTCCACGCCGGCCACCCACACCGGGAGTACTGGACGGCCGTCAACGCGACGCTCCGTGAGGCGAATGCGACGCTGGCGTCGGAACTCGAGGCCGCGCTTCTCGCCGCGCCGAACCACGCACGCAACGACTCCGCGAGCGAGTACGCGACCTACCTCAACGAGACGGTGTTCGACATGCTCGACCGCGCCGAGCGCGCCGTCGTCGGCGACCGGGTGGAGAACGCGACGTTCAACGCGAAGGTCTCGCGCGACCTCCTCCAGCGTGCAGTGCAGGAGTACGGGGAGGGTGTCGCCGCGAACGGAACCGTCGTCAATCGGATGGAGTACGACGACGCCCGCGGCTTCGTCATCCGCGCCGAGTCGCTGTACGCGAACCACGTCCGTGCGACGCTGTCCGAACACGCCCGCGCGGAACTCGACGAGATGTTTGAGACGCTCCACAGCGCTATCGGCGACTCGAAGGCTCCGAGCGACGTGAAAAGCATCACGAACGGAATCGCCGCCGAATACAGCGAGTATACCGGAATCGATGCCGAGACGAACGGGTCGGGGGTCGAAAAAGTCGTAGCTGAAATAACGGAACACCTCCACGAGGCGGTCGAAGCCTACGCGAACGGGAACGAGGCGAAGGCCAAGCAGATCATTCGGCAGACCTACCTCTCCTACTTCGAGGGGCTCGAGGGCGAACTCATCGAGAAGCGCCCCGAACTGGTCGAGGAACTCGAAGCCGACTTCAACGAGGACCTCCCGGGCCTCATCGAACGAAACGCCTCCGTGAGCAAGGTCCGCAGCGAGGTCGAGTCGATGGAGAAGAAACTCGCCGAAGTCGAGACAGTACTGTCGACCGAAAGCGAGAAAACCATCAGTCTCGGCAACGAAACCGAGACAGCCACGACGACGCAGTCGGCAGCGACGACCGAGTCAGAGACCACCACGACCACCTCCACGCCCGGATTCGGCGTCGGCGTCACGCTCTGTGCACTCGCCGGCGCGTTCCTCGCGCTACGCCGACGCTCGAACTGACGACATCGATACTCATGACCTCCGACTGGACATCCCGACTCACAGACCGTCGCACGTTCATCGCGGGCACCGTAGGAACCGCCAGCCTGCTCGCCGGCTGTAGCGGCATTTCGGGGTCGTCACGGAGTGGGACGACCGACGACCCGGTAGTCGAGACCGGAACCGCGTCGACGCGGACCCCGGAAGGCGGAGCCCCCTCTATCGACGACCTGCCGGATCTCGAGGGCGACCTCACGGTCTACCTGGGGCGCGGCGAAGGCGGCGCGTACAGCGACCTCGTCTCGTACCTCGAAGACACTCGCTACGAGGACTTCTCGGTCACGCTCAAGCGCGGTCCGTCGTCGGGGCTGGCGAACACGATTCTCACGGAGGCCGCCAACGGCGAATCACCCGCCGACGTGTTCTGGTCTATCGACGCTGCGTCGCTCGCTCTCGTCGCTCGAAACGGCCTCGCGGCGACACTTCCCGCCGACCTCACAGGTATCGTCGCCGGGAAGTTCCGCGACTCGAAGCGCCGCTGGGTCGGCCTCACCGGCCGCGCACGTGCAATCCCGTACAACACGGACAGACTGACCGCTGACGATATCCCTGCCTCAGTCTTCGACATCCCGGGCAAGAAGCGATTTCAGGACGCGCTGGGCTGGGCGCCCTCTTACGGGTCGTTTCAGGCGTTCGTTACGGCGATGCGGCACCTCGAAGGCGACAGCCGCACCCGCCAGTGGCTCAACGGCGTTCAGGAAACCGGCGTCAAGTCGTATCCGGGCGAATTCGGCGTCACGTACGACGTCGCACAAGGAACCGTGAGCGCCGGATTCGCAAATCACTACTACGCCCTCCGGTTGAAGCAAGCGAACCCAGACGCGCCTGTCGACCTCGCGTTCACGCACGGCGGGCCGGGCGCGCTCATCAACGTCGCCGGCGCGCTCGTTTTACGGTCGAGCGACCGGTTCGACCTCGCGACGAACTTCGTCCGCCACTTCCTCACCAGGGAGGTTCAGCGGTACCTGGTCGAACACGTCTACTCGTACCCGCTCGCTTCCGGCGTCGCACCGCCGGACGGCGGCGATATCGAACTCCCGTCGATCGCCGAACTCGACCCGCCGGACATCGATCTTGCAGCACTCGGTAACGTCAAAGAAACTATCAGACTCCTGCGCGACACCGGCGTCCTCTGAGAGATGAGCGAGAGCCAGCGAGACGGTGACGGCGTCAGCCCGCTCCACGGACCCGGAGAGACGATTCGCCGCGTCCGGGACCGAGGCGCACCGCCGCTCGCGCTGCTCGCCGCCGGCGTCGTCGTTGCACTCGCCGTACTCGCACCCGTCGGCTGGCTGGTCGTCCGTGCACTCGAAGTCCCGAGGCCACGGGCGATCCATCTGCTCACCAGCAGGTCGACGCTCACCGTCCTCGTAAACAGTATCGGTCTCGTCGCAGCCGTCACGGCCGCATCCACCGCGCTCGGCGTCCCGCTCGCCGTCGCCACCGCCCGCACCGACCTCCCGTTCTCGCGATTCTGGACGGTCGCCCTGGCGCTGCCGCTGGTGGTACCGAGCTACCTCGGCGCGTTCGCGTACGTCGCCGCGTTCGGACCGAACGGGACGCTCGCCGACGCCCTTGCCCCGCTCGGCGTCGTCGGTCTCCCGTCCATCTACGGCTTCCCCGGAGCGACGTTCGTCCTCACGCTGTACGTCTACCCCTACGTCTTCCTCGGGACGCGCGCCGCGCTGCTCACGATGGACGCCTCGCTCGTGGAGGCAGCGCGGACGCTCGGGGACTCGCCGGTCGCCGCGTTCCGCCGCGTCACGCTCCCGCAGATACTCCCCGGCATCACTGCCGGTGCACTCCTCGTCGCGCTGTACGCTCTCAGCGACTTCGGCACTCCGGCGATCATGCACGTCGACGTCTTCACCCGCGTCATCTACGTCGAGTACTCCTACTCTCGGGACACCGCTGCGCTCCTCTCCGTGCAGCTCTTGTTCGTCACGGCGGTCGTCCTCCTGCTGGAGTCGCGCGTCTCCGGAACGGACGGCTCCGGCTACGCGACCGGACAGATCCGTTCGGCGAGTCGCCTCCAGCTGGGGTGGCTGAAAGCCCCAGTCCTCCTTACCTGCGCGGCCGTCGTCGCGCTCGCGCTCCTCGTGCCGCTCGGCGTCTTCACGCAGTGGTTCTTCCGGGACGTCCCTGCCTACGGCGGCGGTTTCTCCTTGGAGTACGCGTGGAACTCGGTCTACGCCGCCGCACTCACCGCCGGCGTCGCCGTGGTCGCGGCCGTCCCCGTCGGATATCTCTCCGGCCGCTACGCGGACTCGCGGCTCGCGCGGCTCCTCGAACGCGTCACCTACGCGGGCTACGCCGTCCCCGGAATCGTCATCGCGCTCGCGCTCGTCTACGTCGGTGTGCGTTACGTCCGCGGGCTCTACCAGACGCTCCCGCTACTCGTCTTCGCGTACGTCGTGCGGTTCCTGCCCCAGGCGGTCGGTACGACGCGGTCGAGCGTCGTGCAGGTCGACCGCCGCCTCGTGGAGGCGGCGCGGACGCTCGGGGACTCGTCGGTCGCGGCGTTTCGGCGCGTCACGCTTCCGCTCATCCTTCCGGGCGTCTCCGCGGGCGCGGCGCTCGTCTTCCTGACGACGATGAAGGAGTTACCCGCGACGCTGCTGCTTCAACCGGCGAACTTTCGAACGCTCGTGACCTACATCTGGACGGCCCGTGAGTCCGGGTTCTACGGCCGCATCGCCGTCCCGGCACTCATACTGCTCGGAGTTTCCGCGCTCTCGATGGTCGTCATCCTCACACGTGAACGCACACAGCGATAAAATGACCGACACACATCTCGAAGCGGAGGACGAACACGCAGAGAACGCGGCAGGCGAACCCTGGCGCGACGCTGAAATTCCCGACGAGGACGTCGCCCTCGAAACTGACAGCGTGAGCAAGCACTACGGTAGCGAAACCGCGGTGGAGAACCTCTCACTCCGGGTTCGCGAGGGGGAACTGCTCACCATCCTCGGCCCGTCGGGATGCGGGAAGACGACGACGCTTCGCCTGCTCGCCGGGCTCGAAGCGCCCTCCGAAGGAACGGTTCACATCGAGGGGCGGCGCGTCGCGGACGCCGACGCTGCCAGGCCACCGAACGAGCGGAACGTCGGACTCGTGTTCCAGGACTTCGCGCTGTTCCCCCACCTTTCGGTCGCGGAGAACGTCGCCTACGGGATCGCGGACGCGAGCGACGAGGCGCAGGCCGGCCGCGTCGAGGAACTTCTCGATCTGGTCGACCTGGCGGGCTTCGAAGAACGGGACCCGAGTGAGCTCTCCGGAGGGCAGCAGCAGCGCGTGGCGCTCGCTCGCGCGCTCGCTCCCGAACCTGACGTGTTGCTGCTCGACGAGCCGTTCTCGAGTCTCGACGTCCGGCTCCGCGTGGAGATGCGCGAGGAGCTCAAACGGATTCTGTCGGCTGCGGGGGTCACCGCGGTCTCCGTCACGCACGACCAGGAGGAGGCGTTGAGCCTCTCTGACCGGGTCGCAGTGATGCACGACGGCCAGCTCGAGCAGGTCGGCCCGCCCGAGGCCGTCTTCGAGAACCCCGAGTCGCGGTTCGTCGCGTCCTTCCTCGGACACGCCGGTTTCCTCTCCGGAAACATCGGCGAGGAAACGGTAGAGACGCAGGTCGGCCCGATACCGCGAACCCAACTCACCGGGACCGTGGAGCCGTACGTCGGCGCCATGGTCGACGTCCTCGTCCGCCCCGACGACGTCGCACTCGCCCCGGCGGTCGGGGAGCCGGACGGCTTCGTCACCCGCAGGCAGTACACCGGGCCGTCGTTCGTCTACGACGTCGAGTTAGCGAACGGAGACCGAGTTCGGTGTCGACAGAACCACACGGAGAGCTACCCGGTCGGGTCGGGCGTCGACCTGGAGCTGGTCGCCGACCACGCGCTCGCGTGGTACCCGACGCAGTCGTAACCGCGTTGACGGATTGTCGATCCAGCTGTCTGCATCGACAGTTCACTATTCGTCCGCGATGAAATCCCGTAAATCTAGTGTGAAAGTATCAGAACTCGTTTTTGGGGCGCTGAACCCTTATGCGGGGTGTGTGTCGGCTTCGGCATGGCACACGCGATTCGGGGGAGTCAGTCGGGCCGTTCGATCATCGACCGCGTCCGGCGGAAGCTAGCGACGTTCGTCAGGTACACGCCCAGCGGAGATACGATTCCGGCCGAGCGGTGGCGCTCCCGTCACCGAAAAATCCTGGTGTCGCTCGTGGCGCACGTGCCGCTGCTGTTGGCACTCGGGCTGTACGAGGGCACCGAGTCGGCGGTCACCGGCGCGACGATTCCGGCGACTCCGACGTGGCTCGTCGTCGGGGAACTCGGAATCGTCGTCGCGCTCGCCGCCCTCGCCGCGTGGTCGCGGCCGAGCAGGCGAACGCGGACCGCGCTCGCGTCCGTCGGGCTGATGACGATGTCGACGCTGCTCGTGCAGTTCTCGGGCGGCTACATCGAGGCGCACTTCCACTTCTTCGTCGTCATGGCCGTCATCGCCGTCTACGAGGACTGGCTCCCGTTCGCCATCGGCCTCGGCTACGTCGCGACCGGCCACGTCGTCTTCAGCATGATCGACCCGACGAACGTCTACAACCACCCGGCCGCCATCAACTACCCGTGGGCGTGGGCGGGCATTCACGCCGCGTTCATCCTCGCGCTCTCCGGGGCGCTGATGTCGAACTGGTACTCCATCGAGAAGTCCCGCGAGGAGTCCGAACAGCGGCTCCAGCAGGTCGCCGCGCAGACCGAAGAGATTCAGGACGTCGAGGAGGCCGTCGAGCAGGCGGAGGCGCGGCGGCAGGAGGTCGAACAGCTGAACGCGCACCTCGAATCGAAGGCGGACGACTACAGCGCGGCGATGGCGCGGGCCGCCGACGGCGAACTGACGGTGCGGCTCGACGCGGAGAGCGACTCGGCGGCGATGACGCAGATCGCGACCGCGTGCAACGAGATGCTCGACGAGATCGAGTCGGCGATGGCGGACATCCAGGTGTTCGCCGACGAGGTCGCCGCCGCGAGCGACACGACGACCGCCGGCGTCGACGAGGCAGAACGGGCCGCCGAGTCCGTGAACGCCGCCACGGAAGCCATCGCGGCGAGCGCCGACGAGCAGCGCGGCATGCTCGAGGAGGTGGCGAGCGAGATGAACAACCTCTCGGCGACCATCGAGGAGGTCGCCTCGTCGGCCCAGACCGTCGCCGACACCTCCGAGACGACCGCCGAAGTTGCTGACGCCGGCGAGTCCACCGCGGAGGACGCCATCGACCGGATGGCCGACGTCCAGGACGCCATCGACTCGACCGTCGACAACGTCCAGTCGCTCGAATCCCAGATGGACGAAATCGGCGACATCGTCGACCTCATCAGCGACATCGCCGAGCAGACGAACATGCTCGCGCTCAACGCCAACATCGAGGCGGCGCGCGCCGGCGCGAGCGGCGGCGCGGGGAGCAGCGGCGGCTTCGCGGTCGTCGCGGACGAAGTGAAACAGCTCGCCGAGGAGACGCAGGACGCCGCCGCCGACATCGAGTCGCTCATCACGGACACCCAACGGCAGACAGCGGAGACGGTCAGCGGCGTTCGGACCGCCGAAGCGGACATCGAAGCCGGCGCGGACGCGGTCACGGACGCCGCGGCGGCGCTCTCTGAGGTCGCCGACAACGCCCGGGAGACGAACCAGGGAATCCAGGAGATCAACCGCGCGACCGACGACCAGGCGGCGAGCACCGAGGAGGCCGTCGCGATGATCGAACCGGTCACGGAGATCAGCAGGACCACGGCGACGGACGCCGCGGAGGTTTCGGAGACGGCCGCCGGCCAGGTGTCGACGATGTCGGCGGTGAGCGACGAAGCCGAGTCGGTCGCGGTGCGCGCGGAGAAACTCGAACGGCTCCTCGGGGCGTTCGACGTCGGCGGCGTCGACGCGACGGCCGGTGGCGCCGACGCATCCGCCGGGCGGGCGAACGCGGCGATGCACGACGGCGGCTCCCCCGAATAGCCGCTCCACGCCGGGGTCGGCGGCGGAGCGGAGCCGACAGCAGACCGCCGAAAGCGTCGGGGTTCAAGGGACGGGGCCGCGACGACCCGGGTATGGAACAGGTGTTCGCCCCGTGGCGCATCGACTGGGTCGAGCGCGACGACCGGAACGAGGACATCGACGGCTGCCCGTTCTGCGTGCTGCCGGGTCGCGACGACGACCGGGCGTCCCGCATCGTCGCGCGGTCGCCGCGGACGTTCGTGCTGCTCAACAACTACCCGTACAACCCGGGGCACGCGATGGTGATTCCGCGGGTCCACGAGGGGGACTACGCGGCGCTCGAGGAGGCGACGCTGCTGGAGCACGCCCGGATGAAACAGCGCACCTTCACGGCGCTCCGCGAGGCGCTCGACCCCGACGGCTTCAACGCCGGCATGAACCACGGCGGGTCGGCCGCCGGCGGGTCAATCGGCGACCACGTCCACACGCACGTCGTGCCGCGCTGGGACGGCGACACGAACTTCATGGCGGTCGTCGGCGACACGAAAGTCATCGTCGAGGCGCTCGACGACACCTGGGAGCGCGTCCGCGAGGCCTTCGCGGCGCTCGACGGCGCGTCCGTCGACGGCGACGACGCCGCACCGCGGTTCGACGGGGCGTGACGGTGCGTAACGGCGCGTAACGGCGCGTGACAGCGGCCACGAACTTTACCCGGCGGCCGGGCGGACTTCCGTCCGTTCGGTCACAGCCATGACACGAAACCTGGTCAGTCTGACGCGGGACGGAGCGGCGTTCGACTCCGAGGAGGACGTCGAAGCCACCATCGACGCGACGCTTTCGGCGCTCGGCGCCAGCATCTCGACCGGGGAGAAACGGGACGTCGCCGAGTTCCTCCCCGGGCGGTTCGCGGACGCGTTCCTGTCGAGCGGCACGGCGGAGCCGGAGCCGCTGTCGTACGACGAGTTCCTCGGCCGGGTCGCCGACGACCTCGACGTCACCGAAGAGCGCGCGGAGCGCCGTGTCCGAGCGGTGATGGCGGCGCTCGCGCAGGTCGTCGGGGAGCCGGAGCTGGGCGACGCTCGGGCGCAGCTTCCGCCGGAGTACGGCCGCGCGTTCGAGACGGCCGGCGGACTCACCGACGAGTCGTTCGGCGCCGCCGTCGCCGACGCCACCGACCTCTCCGAGCCGGAGTCGTCGGCTGCGGCGCGCGCGACGCTCGAAACGCTCAGCGAGCGGCTCACCCGCGGCGAGAGCGAGGACCTCGCACACTACCTCCGCGGCGCGGCGAACCGGTGGATTCTGTCCGGCGACGCCGACGCCGAGGCGTTCCCGCCCGAGGAGTTCGTGAGCCGGGTCGCCGCCCGCGCCGAGGTCGACGAGGACCGCGCCCGCGAGTACGTCGACGCGGTCGCGACCACGCTGGCCGGCGTCGTTCCGGACCGGGAACTCGAGCGGGCCGCCGCACAGCTTCCGGACTCGTACGACGCGCTGCTCGCGCCTGCGACGACGGTGTAGCCGGGACGGTGTAGTCGGCCGCGTAGCCGGCCGCGTAGCCGGTCCGGGCTCGTCGAGATAATCGCTCGTTTCGGGGGTTTTCAGTCCGCCCGGACCGCCCGGAACGACCGGGCGTTCTCGAACATAGCGTCGTTGTTGAACAGGACGGAGACGGTTTCGTGGTCGTCGCGGAGGTCGCTGACGGCGTCGTCGAGTTCGCGGAGCTCCGACCGGTCGTAGTCGTACCGGTCCTCGTTCAGTCCGTGCAGCCGGAGGTACGCGGTCGGGTGGCTCGACACCGGGTCGTCGCGGAGCGGGTCGACGACGTGGACGAGGTCGAGGTCGTCACAGACGTCGGCGACGCGCCCCGGTTGGTCGTGCCAGTCGCCCCGCGGCTCCCACGCCACCGTCAGCCCGCCGCGGTCGACGTCGCCGAGGAACTCCCGCATCGCCGCCTCGTGGTCCGCGGAGGCGCCGAAGCTCGGCGGCGTCTGCAAGAGCACCACCGGAGCGTCCAGCGCGTCGGCGCGGGCGGCTGTACGGTCCCACGCCGCCTCTACGGAGTCGGTCGGTCGGAGTCCGCCGACCTCGTCGCTGTCGAGCGCGTCGTCCGCCTCGACGTCGTCGCGCTCGCCGTTCCAGGTGGGACTCGCCCACTCGTGGGTCAGCGCCTGCCACCCCTTGACGGCGAACTCGAATCCGTCGACGGCCTCCCGGCGCCACCGCTCCGCCGTCGACACCTGCGGCAGCGAGTAGAACGTCGTGTTCAGTTCGACGAGGTCGAACGCCGGGTCGTCGGAGTACGCGTGCAGCTTGCTCTCGTACTCCGACTTCCACCCCTCCGGCGGCTCGTACCACCGGTAGCCGCAGGTGCCGACTTGGACGGAGTCGCCCATCGGCTCAGCGGCCCGTCTCGGGTCGCTCCTCCTCGTTCGGCGCGTCCGCCGCCTCCGCCTCGTGGTACCGCTGTTCGTCGTCAGTGTGGAGCTTCTGGCGCGTCTCGTGTTTCTGCTCGTACAGCCGCTCCTCCCACGCCAGCAGCTGCTCGTCGACGCCCTGCTCGGTCTCCGGCATCGACTCGAACTCCTCGCGCAGCAGCTCGCGGCACAGCGTCTGCACTGACTCCTCGGTGGAGTCGTCGACGTCCATCGTCTCGACGCTGTCCGCGCCGTAAGCGGCGTTCGCGAGCGCGTTCCGGTTCAGCCTGCCGACCCGGTCGACCACCTGCAGCGCGAGGTCGTCGGGCGACTCCGGCGGGAACCCCGATTCCGACAGCAGGAAGTGGTCCGCCGGCGAGTCGAGCGCGGAGTCGCCGAGGTCCGACGGCGACGCCGGCTTCCATCGTTCCGTCGTCGTTCCGTCGAACTCGGGCTCGTGGAGTTCGTACGACATGGGTGCGGGTGTGAACTGGTGTCGTCGTCCCGAAAAGTCTACTCGCCGAGCCGGGCTCGGCGGGTCGGGCCGACCGCGGACGCGCGCGTCCGTTCGTGTCGGCAATAGAAACAAGACCTTAGTAGGTTTCGGACTGAGTACAGGTGTGAAACAGCGTGGGCTTACGGATTCCCCTCTCGTGCACGCGGAGAACGTCGGGGGAATCGACGAGACGGATGTGGAACTCGCGCCCGGCGTGAACGTCCTGCACGGCCGGAACGCGACGAACCGGACGTCGTTCCTGCAGGCGCTCATGGCCGCTATGGGCAGCGACCGCGTCTCGCTGAAAGGCGACGCCGACGAGGGCCGCGTCCGGCTCGACGTCGACGGCGAAACGTACACCCGGACGCTCACCAGGACCGGCGACACCGTCGCGTTCGGCGGCGACCCGTACTTCGACGACCCGACGCTCGCCGACCTGTTCGCGTTCCTGCTCGAAGACAACCCTGCGCGGCGCGCCGTCGCGACGGGCGGCGACCTCCGCGAACTCATCATGGAGCCGGTCGACACCGCCTCCATCCAGGCCGACATCGACCGGCTCGAAGCCGAAAAACGCGAGGTCGAAGCGGAGCTCGACGACCTCGACACGCTCAAACAGCGGCTCCCGACGCTCGAACAGCGCCGCACCGACCTCCAAGACGACATCGAGCAGAAACGCGACGCGCTCACCGAGCTGGAGGCGGAAATCGACGAGGCGGACGCCGACCTCGACGAGACGCGCGACAGCCGGTCGGACCTCGAAGCGACGCTCGAAGAACTCCGCGACGTCCGGTCGACGCTCGAAGAGGTCCGGTTCGACATCGAAACCGAAAAAGAGAGCCTGGAGTCGCTGCGGTCGGAAAAGCGGGAGACGGAGGCCGACCTCGACGACGTCGACGCGGTGGACGAGTCGCGGCTCGACGAGATCGAAGCGGAGATCGCGGAGCTGCGCGAGCAGAAGCAGTCGCTGGACTCGCGGACCTCCGAGCTGCAGAACATCATCCGGTTCAACGAAGACCGGCTCGAAGACGCCGCCGACGGCGGCCTCGACCTCGGTGCGGACGGCGACTCGGCGGAGACGGGCGCGCCGACGGACAAGCTGCTGTCCGACGAGTCGGTGACGTGCTGGACGTGCGGCAGCGACGTCGAGCGGGACGCCATCGAGGCGACGATCGACCGGCTGAAAGAGAGTCGGTCGGAGCTGCTGAGCGACCGGCGCGAGCTCGACGACCGGATTTCCGCGTTGAACGACGAGCGCGCGGACATCACCGACCGGCGGGACCGGCGGGACCGGCTGGAGCGGTCGCTCGAACAGACCACCCAGGAGATCGAGCGGCGCGAAGACCGGCTGGCCGACCTGGAAGAGCGGCGGGAGTCGCTGAAAGCGGAGGTCGAGCAGCTGGAGACGGAGGTGGCGGAGCTGGAAAACGAGACGTACGAGGACATTCTGGAGCTGCACCGGGAGGCGAACGAGGTGGAGTTCGAGATCGGCCGGCTGGAGGACGACCTGGCGTCGGTGGAGTCGGAAATCGAGGAGGTGGAGTCGGAGCTCGGCCGCGAGGAGGAGCTGCAGTCGCGCCGGGAGGAGATCAGCGAGGAGTTGGTGGAGCTGCGGACGCGGATCGACCGGATCGAAGAGGAGGCGGTCGAGGAGTTCAACGACCACATGTCGTCGGTGCTGGAGATTCTGGACTACGAGAACCTCGACCGGATCTGGCTGGAGCGCGTCGAGACGGAGGTGCGGGAGGGGCGGCGGAAGGTGTCGAAGACGGAGTTCGAGCTGCACATCGTGCGGCGGACGCGGTCGGGAACGGCGTACGAGGACCGGGTGGAGCACCTGAGCGAGTCCGAGCGGGAAGTGACGGGGCTGGTGTTCGCGCTGGCCGGCTATCTGGTGCACGACGTCTACGAGGAGGTGCCGGTGATGCTGTTGGACTCGCTGGAGGCGATCGACTCCGAGCGCATCGCGCGGCTGGTCGACTACCTGCGCGAGTTCGCGGACTACCTCGTGGTCGCGCTGCTCCCGGAGGACGCCGAAGCGCTCGACGACGACTACCACCGCGTCACCGACATCTGACCGGGACGGCCGCGTCGTCGCCGGCGAGGGAGCGGTTTATTTCCTGCGGGGTCTACGGCCCACGCATGAGCGACGACAGTCGGCCGAACGTCAAGGTGGCGCGCGTCATCGACGAGTACGAGCTCGATGGCCTCGGCGCCGAACTGGAGCGGCTCTGGGTCGGCGACGGCGAGGAGTCACGGAGCCTCCGCGACCTCGCGGACCTGTTCAACCGTCGCGTCCTCGACGCCGCGCTCCGGGACGCCGACGTCCAGCGCGACACCGGCCAGACGTACGAGGCGCTCACCGGCGACGACGTCAGCGAGGGCGTCCGGACGCAGGTCGTCCGCGCGCTCGAAGACCGCGGCGTCGACGCGGACGAACTCACCGCGGACTTCGTTTCCCACCAGTCCATCCACACCTACCTCACGGAGTACCGCGGCGCCGAAAAGGCCGAACCGTCCGACGAAGACGTCCTCGAACGAAGCGAATCCACGGTCGCCCGGCTCC
Organism: Halobaculum sp. D14; assembly: GCF_051195135.1. Classification (NCBI taxonomy): domain Archaea; kingdom Methanobacteriati; phylum Methanobacteriota; class Halobacteria; order Halobacteriales; family Haloferacaceae; genus Halobaculum; species Halobaculum sp. D14. Next base: position 23,209 of record NZ_JBNTKA010000003.1, read on the forward strand.
GCGGCCGGCTCGAAGCCGTCACCCGAAACACGCTCGAATCGCTCCGCGACGGCGACCGACTCACCCTCGGCGACTTCGACGTGCTCGTCGACGTCCGCGTGTTCTGCGCCGACTGCGGCGCCGACTACCCGGTCACCGACCTGTTCGCCCGCGGCGGCTGCGACTGCGACGACTGACTCCGCGCCGCCCGCGCCGCCGCCGACGCGACCTACTCCGCTTCCTCCTCGTCCGCCATCCAGCGCTGCCCGTACGACCGGTAGCCGTCGAACTCGCCGCGGCTGATCTCCCGCTCGATCTCTTCGCGGGTCTCCGCGCTGATGCGGACGAGGTGACACAGCGGGTGGCCGGGGAGCGCGACCGGGTTCTCGAGGACGCCGACGATGAGCCCGGTGAACGGCGCCTCGACGACCCGCTCCTCCGATTTGAAGTGGTCCGAAACCGTACAGATGGCGTCGCCCTCGTGGACGAGCGGGTTCGGCCCCCGCTGCATCTCCACGAGGCCGCCGCTGTCGGCGCGAATCCACCGCTTCTCCTCGGTCGGCCCCATCACTTTCCGCCACGACGGCTCCGCGACGTCGCCGCCGGGGTAGACGCCGTACTCCGCGAGGACGCTCTCGACGCCGTCGAGCGCCTTCTCGATGAGCGCCGGCTGGAACCGGTGGGCCTTCCCCATCTCGACGGTGAGCGTCGGAATCCCGTTCCGGGACGCCACCGCCCGGAGCGACCCTTCGTCGCCTTCGCCGGACAGAATCACGTTCGTCCCGAAGGCCTCCGCGAGCCGTTCGACCTCCGGATTCTCGACGTCCGCACGGGCGTGATACATCGTCGTCCGGTTCCGCGTCGACGTATGGAAGTCCAGCCCGAAGTCGCACTGACTCACGAACCGCTGATACACGTGATGCGCCATCCGCTCGGCCGTGTTCGACCGCTCTTTGCCCGGGAACGACCTGTTGATGTCCTGGTCGTAAATCGGGAGGTATCGCTGCTGGCTCTGGTACCCCGGGACGTTGACGACGTGGAGCAGGACGAGCGTCCCGTCGACGTCGCTGGGCCGGTACCGGGCTGCGACCTCCTGAAGCACCTTGACGCCGTTGAGTTCGTCGCCGTGAACCGCCGCCGTCATGAACACGCGCGGACCGTCGCCGGCGCCGTTGATGACGGTGACCGGGAGTTCGACCGGGTCGCCGAGGTACGTCTCGCTCACCTCGTAGCGGAACTGCCGCTTTTCGCCGGGGTCGACCTCCGCCTCGAACCGGAACGGACGCGGTTGTTCGCCGGACATGCGTCCCCGTCGGCCCAGCGACGTGTTAACTAATCCGCTCGCGTGGACATCGCGGACAGTCTCATCGGGATTCCGAGACGCCAAATTCGGGGCAGTGACGAGTGGTCGAGCCGAAGTGGCTCATTCAATCTGTATCGTTTTTCCAACGCCCGCCGGCTCGTAGACGTCCGGAAGGCACTTGCGCAGGATTCCGCTCGCCGCCGTTCCGGTACAGTGTGCCCCGATGAGCACGTCGAGTTTCTCCGACAGCCAGTCCGTGATTTCGCGGATTCGCTCGTCGTCGACGGCGATGAGGTGGGTGCCGCCGATGACGTATCGGACGTCGTCGTCGAAGACTGACTCGGCGTGCTCGACCGTGTTGCGCAGTCCGGCGTGGCAACAGCCTAAGACCAGCGCCAACCCCTCCGCCGTCTCGACGACGACTGACTGGTCGTCGACGATTGGGTCATCCACGACCCCGTCGTCCCGCTCGACTGTTCCGATCACGTAGTCCTGATGCGGGCGCGGAATCTCTCCGAGTGCGTGAACGCCGTCAGCGACCTCGACTGGCGCACGCCGTTCGACGACGTTCGCTTTCGCTTCGATGGTCGATTTGGTGTACGGGATGCCGAGCGGCGCACCCTCGAACTCCCCCTCTCGGTCGAGATACCGCGGCGCCCAGACCTCCGGGTGACAGTAGACGTCGGGCCGGTCCATGACGTTTAACAGGTCCAGCATTCCGCTCGTGTGGTCGAAATGGGAGTGGCTCACGACGATCGAGTCGAGCGTTTCGACCGGCACGTCGAGCAGTTTCGCGTTGTGGACGGCGACTGACTGGCCGGTATCGAGAAGCACGTTTCCGATTGCGGCCGAAAAGCCCCATTCGCCGCGTAAGCCGCGCGGATACGGTTTCGCAACTCTGTTGTCCGACAGGATTGTGACCTCTACCATCGCGCCAACACCTCCGCGTCGGTGACTTCGACGACCGGAGACGCCGAGCGAACGCCGCTTCTCCGGGATGTCTCTGCCGGTCGCTTCGCACGGCCGCCATCCGGGGCTTCCTCAGTGCGGTCAGTATCAGCGGTACGGGTCCGGACCGGTCTCTTCAGGGGCTGCAAGTGCAGGGGAACGCGGTTGTCACCATCTGACTGGCTCATCGGTTAAACATCTCCGTTGATGATGTCCGCGACGCGCTGACGGTCGAACAGCCGTTCGTCCCCAGGGACCTCGGGGTACGGCTCGCCGTCGACGTAGCCCGGCCACTCACCGAACACGTCGGGGTAGAGCTCCTTCGCCGTCATCTCCAGCTGGAACAGATTCAGTATCGGGCCCTGGCGCCGCGCACCTTGGGCGTAGACGTCGCCTTCCTGAACGGCCGTGATCTCTCTTGCGATGTCGTGTTCCTCTAATCTCGTTCGGATCTCGTCGAGATCGTGGTACTCCGCCATCGGGCCGAACACGAGCAGCACGTCCGGATCTGCTTCGAGCAGCAGCTCGTAATCGAGGGTGATGTTCCGCCCGTCGTCACCGTATCCCTCCCCGACGGCGTCGGCCAGTGCGTCGGTGACACCCATCGGACGCGTGTGTGCGGCGTAGTAGCCCGGATGGTTCAGCTTGTATCCCCACGCTTTCTCCTTCGACGACGAGAACAACACCAACGCCGCACTCGGCCGCTCGCGCTCTGGCGGCAGGCCAGCTTTGATAGTCTGAATCACTGACTCGTGGACGGACGCGAGCGCCTCGTAGCGGTCGGTTTCCTGGAACACCTGCGCGACCTTGCCGAAGATCTCCCAGAGCGTGTAGTACTGGTACTGGTCTGCCCAGCCTGGTGGCGGTGTCTGGTTGGTTCCACTGAGTGTGTTCCCGAACCACGGTCCGACGTTCTCTTCGATCTCCGTGAGGTCGTCGTCGCTCCACCCGTCGGCCGTCGAGACCTTCGCAGGGTCGGCAATATGGACGTCACTGTCGAGTTCGTACAGCTTCTCTTTCGTCGGGGGCCACGACGAGTACAGCCCTTCCCAGTCGACCGTGACGCCATCGAGGCGATCAACGAACTTCTGGTACAGCGACTCGTGGTACCCTGGAGCGTGCATCGCGTTGATGTCGTCACCGCGGCCGAGCGCCAGCAACATGTCTACGTGATGCCCCAGAATGGTAAACACGTCCTGGGGCACGTCTTCGAACCGCACTTCGCCCGCCGGCGCCATCTGGACGGAGTAGCCGGTCTCGGTGGGTGTCGCGGTGTCCGTTTCAGTCGGTGTGTCGGTGGGGGTTGGAGTGGTGTCCGAACGACTCGAACATCCGCCTAGCAGGCCGCTCCCGACGACTGCGCCCCCGTACTTCACGTAGTCTCGTCGCGTCGTTTCCTCGTGTTCCGCTTCGTCCTGAACCATGTGATTTAGGCTGACCTAAAACATTAAGGCTGTTTTGGTTTTGGGCTGACAAATATACCGGGAAAGAATACTCCCCATGCCCACCTCAGCGGCTGTAGGTCGGTGAACCGATCCGGACCCGGGCACGCAGTTCCGTCACGTCAGTCCCAAGACCGGACCCACAGTTCCAGATTTCGTCTGAAACTCGGTCATTACTGCTGATCAGATTGAATGCGACGTACTCGGTGAAATCCTTGAACGGCTTACGTTTACTTTCCGCCTCCTACCCGGAATCCGCCGAGCACCGGATTTGATATCGCATTATCCAGTGTATGTCTGGTCTGGCCTGTGCGACACGGAGCTGTCTCTGTTGCATCACCTCGTCGCACAGCGACGGTCAGAACGGTATTCGAAGAGCGTCAAACGGACCGGCTGTGACCGGGACCGAGAAGGAACAGCCGACGTGAAATCGGAGTCGCTTACCGGATTTTCGTGCCGACCGGTGCGTCGCCGTGCGTGGTCAGGAGGTCGGCGTCGTCGCCGGCGGCGAGCAGCATCCCGTTGGACTCGGTGCCGAACAGCTCCGCCTGTTCGAGGTTCGCGACGATGACGACTTTCGTGCCGGGGAGGTCGTCGACGTCGTGGAGCTGTTTGATGCCGGCGACGATCTGGCGCTCCTCTACGCCGATGTCGACGGTGAGCTTCACGAGTTTGTCGGCGTCCTCGATGGGCTCGGCGTCGAGAATCTCGCCGACGCGGAGGTCGAGCTCCTGGAACTCGTCGAAGCTGATGCGGTTCTCTGCGATTGGTTCGAGGTCGCTCACGTCAGCCTCCGCGCCCTCGCCGGACTCATCGCTTTCGCTTTCCTGTTCGGCGGCCGATTCGGCGACGCGCTGTTCGAGCTTCGCGTTCAGTTCGTCGACGCGCTCCGGCTCGATCTTCTCGTATAACTCCTCGGGCGCGCCGAACTCCGCCGGCGGCGCTTCGAGGGCGGCGTCGGTCGTCGCGTCGTGCACCGAACCGGTCTCGCCGAGCTGCTCCCAGAGCGCCTGGCTCTTGCCGGGGGCGACCGGCTCGAACAGCACCGCGACGGCCTTCGCGAGCTGGACGCAGTCGCGGATGACCTGCGCGGCTGTGGCCTCGTCTTCGCCGACGAGGTTCCACGGCTCCTCGCGCTGAATGTACTCGTTCCCGAACCGCGCGAGGTCGACGGCGGCGTTCCCGACGGCCCGCACCGAGTAGTCGTTGACGCCGGCGGCGAACTCGTCGACCGCCTCCTCGATTCTGGACGCGACTTCGTCGCTCGTGTCCGCCGCGGGCGTTCCGTCGAAGTTCCGGTGGGCGAACAGCAGCGACCGGTAGATGAAGTTGCCGACCGTCCCGACCAGTTCGTTGTTCACGCGGTCGCGGAACTTCTCCCACGAGAAGTCGACGTCCTGCTGGAAGCCGCCGTTCGTCGCGAGGTAGTACCGGAGCAGGTCCGGGTGGAACCCCTCGTCGAGGTACTCGCGCGCCCAGACGGCGCGGTTCCGACTGGTCGAAAAGCCCTGGCCGTCGAGCGTCATGAACCCGGACGCCATGACGGCGCGCGGCTCCTCGTAGTCGACGCCGTGCAGCATCGCCGGCCAGAACACGGTGTGGTGCTGGATGATGTCGCGGCCGATGACGTGGACGATTTCGCCGTCCTCCTGCCACACTTCCGCCCAGTCGTACTCGTCGGCGCCGACGCGGTCGGAGTACTGCTTCGTGGAGGAGACGTACTCGATGGGCGCGTCGACCCAGACGTACAGCACCAGGTCGTCGTCGCCGTCGCCGGGGTAGTCGATTCCCCAGTCCATGTCGCGGGTGATACACCAGTCGCGGAGCTCGCCCTCCACCCACTCGCGCGGCTGGTTCTGGGCGTTCGAGGTGCCTTCGAGCCGGTCGAGGAACCCCGAGAGGTACTCCTTGAACTCCGAGACCCGGAAGAACTTGTGGGTCTGTTCGCGGTACTCGGCGGGGTTCCCGGTGACCGTCGACGTCGGCTCTTCGATTTCGCCCGGTTCGAGGTGCCGGCCGCAGCCCTCGTCGCACTCGTCACCGCGGGCCTTCTCGCCGCAGTACGGGCAGGTGCCTTCGACGTAGCGGTCCGGGAGCGACTGGTCCGCCTTCGGGTCGTACGCGACCGGAATCTCCTTCTCGTAGACGTGGCCGTTCTCCTCGAGGACGTGGACGAACTCCTGGGTGAGTTCGGTGTTCGTCTCGTCGTGGGTGTGGCCGTAGTTGTCGAAGTCGACGCCGAACTTCGGGAACGTCTCCCGGTACTGTTCGTGCCACGCGAGCGCGAACTCCTCGGGGTCTTTCCCCTCCTGTTCGGCGTTGACTGCGACCGGGGTGCCGTGCATGTCGGAGCCCGACACGAACGCGGTCTGTTGGCCGAGCGTTTCGAGCGCGCGCGAGTAGACGTCGCCGCCGACGTACGTCCGGAGGTGGCCGATGTGCAGGTCGCCGTTCGCGTACGGCAGCCCGCAGGTCACCACCGTCGGCGCGTCGGTGGGGAAGTCGTCGTGAGTGCTCATACTTTCCCTGACGTGGATGCGGGCCTAAAGCCCGCCGAAACTGGCGAAGCCCTCGGTGAGCGACTCGCCGCGGGTGGCGGGAAATTCGGCGGCTGTCCGCGGCTATTTCAGCGTCGCCGACGACGGTCGGCCATGCACCCGACTGCGGAGCGGTTCGCCGACCGCGCACGCGCGGAGTACGACTTCGAAGCGTCCGTCGAGGAGTTCCCGGACGGAACGAAAACCGCGGCCGACGCGGCTGACGCCGTCGGCTGCACCGTCGGCCAGATCGTCAAGAGCATCGTCCTCACCGCCGACGGCGACCCGGTCGTCGTGTTGACCGCCGGCGACCACCGCGTGGACGAGGACGGATTCGCGGCAGCCGTCGGCGCCGACGCCGTCGAGATGGCCGACGCCGACGAGGTGAAAGCCGCCACTGGGTGGAGTATCGGCGGCGTCCCCCCGTTCTGTCACGACACCGACCTCCCGGTGTACCTGGACGAGTCGCTGACCGCTCACGACACCGTCTGGGCGGCGGCCGGCACGCCTGAAGCGGTGTTCGCGGTGGCTCCGGACGCGCTGCGGCGTATCGCGTCTCCCGAACCGGTCGCGGCGTTCACGGAGGCGTAAACCTCGATGCGCTATATCGAATCTCTCCCGGACCGGCCGCTCCGGGAGTCCGAACTGGAGTCGCTCCGCGAGGCGGACAGCGTCGTGGAGGCCGCGCCGCTCGGCGTCGCGGACGACGAAATCCGGGCCCTGGCGATACAGGTCGGTGACCGACTGTTCGGACTGGGCTACGATGACGCCGACGGCTGGACCGAAGTCGACACCCGGGAGGCCGCCGACCCGGAAGACCTCGCGGCCGTCCGCGACTCGCTGAAGAACTGGGACGCCAAACGGTCCGACGACTGACTCTCGGAGCAACGATTCTGTGGCCGACCGCGTCCGAGCGACCGCCTTAGCGAGGAACCGGTGGCGTCCCGATAGGTGGTGTCCCGCCGATACCGGGTTCGGAACCGAACTGCTATATCCCCGGGGAGCGTTTCCCCGGTGATGGCAGTAGAACAGGAACTGGCGGCAGCGGACCCCGGGCCGTGCCCGGTCATCGACGCGCTCGAACAGGTCGGCTCGCAGTGGCGACTCGTCGTACTGCACGACCTGCAGGACGGCGAAAAGCGTTTCAACGAACTGAAGCGCTCCACCGACTCCAGCGCGCGGACGCTCTCGCGCGTCCTCGACGACCTCCAGGAACTCGGATTCGTCCACAAGCGGATGGAGCCGGACGCTCCGGTCGCGACGTACTACTCGCTCACCGAGAAGGGCGAGTCGCTCGAGCCCGTGTTCGAGGAGATCGAAGGCTGGGCGGGCGAGTGGCTCGACGCCTGCGCCGAGTGACCGGCCGCTCGTCTCCGGGCTGCACCGTCGGTCCGTCGCGAGGATAGCGGGTTTTATTCGCGCCGCCGCCGCGTGTCGAGTCGATGGAGTCGGTCCCCGAATCGTTCGCGACGACGCACGCCGTCGGCGTCGGCGACGCGCGGTCGCTGCCGCTCCCCGACGACAGCGTCGAGCTCGTCGTCACGTCGCCGCCGTACCCGATGATAGAGCAGTGGGACGACCTCTTCGCCGACCTCGACCCCGACGTCGCCGCGGCGCTCGACGCCGGGGACGGCGACGACGCCTTCGACCTGATGCACGAGGCGCTCGCGCCCGCCTGGGACGAACTGAGCCGCGTGCTCGTCGACGGCGGCGTCGCCTGCGTCAACGTCGGCGACGCGACGCGGTCCATCGGCGGCCGCTTCCGGCTCTACCCGAACCACGCCCGGATGAGCGAGGCGCTCCGCGACCGCGGGCTCGACCAGCTCCCGGGCGTTCTCTGGCGGAAACCGACGAACGCGCCGACGAAGTTCATGGGGTCGGGGACGCTCCCGCCGAACGCCTACGTCACGCTGGAACACGAACACGTCATGGTGTTCCGGAACGGCGACGGCCGCAGATTCGACCCCGGCGACCCGGACCGGTACGGCGCGGCGTACTTCTGGGAGGAGCGGAACAGGTGGTTCTCGGAGGCGTGGGAGGGGCTCCGCGGCGAGGGCCAGCGGCTCGGCGACGACGCGCCCCGCGACCGCGCCGCCGCGTTCCCCGTCGAACTGCCGTACCGCCTCCTCAACATGTACTCGGTGTACGGCGACACGGTGCTCGACCCGTTCTGGGGCACCGGGACGACGACGCTCGCGGCGATGGCCGCCGGCCGGAACTCCGTCGGCGTCGAACGCGACCCCGGGTTCGCCGCCGACTTCGAGGACAGGCTCGCGGACCTCCCGGAGCGCTCTCGCGACCGCGCCCGCGGCCGCCTCCGAGACCACCGCGCGTTCCTCGCCGACCGCGACGAGCCGGCCGGCTACGACCACGAACACTACGGCTTCGGCGTCGTCACGAAACGCGAACGACGGCTCCGCGTCGTCGCCGCGGACGACGTCGACCGCATCACCGGCGGGTACCGCGCCCACCACTCCGTCGTCGACCCGGAGTAGACTTCTCCGATTCGCTTCGCCGTCCCCGACTTTTGCTGCTCCTGTTTTGCGGAGTCACGTGTCGCCACGTCACCACATCGCCACTCACCGCGTCGCCGCGTCGACGTGGAGGCGCGACGGGAACGATTCGCCCAGCCGAGCCGACCGGATGACGGCGTCGTCGCGGCAACCCCGGCGTCAGGCGGGGTCGAGGTGCGATTCCAGCGGCACGTCGTAGCCGGCGGCCTCGAGGCGGTCAGACGCCTGCTTGTCGACCCGGCCGATGCTGGGGCGCTCCTCCTCGTCGCGGATGAACGCGCAGATCCACTTCGTGAGCTCCTCGACCGTCTCCGCGTCCCCGATGCGGTTGACCTCCCGGAGCGTCTGCTCGTACTCCTCGCGCTGTCGTTCGTACGTCTCGCTCCCGACGTGTTTGCTGTTCGCCTCGTCGATCTCGCGCAACGCGGTCTCGACGTCCATGCCGCGACGTTCGCCGCCGACCCCCAAAAGTCGGGTGGCGGTGGTCTACGCGACTTCGAGCGCGGTGAGGCCGAGCTGCCAGAGCGCGAGCGTCAAGACGAGTCGGCCGACGCTGCCGACGAACGTCGCGATGGCGAACTTCGTGTAGTCGCGTTCCAGCACCGCGAACGCGTAAATCGAGAGCGTGTCCGGGAACCCCGGGACGCAGAGCGCCAGCGCGAGCCCGCCGTAGCCGTACTCCCGTGCGAGCTGCAGCGTCTTCGTCTCCGACCACTCGACGATGTCGAACCGCGAGCGCCGCAGCCACCTGATAATCGGCCCCGACTGCTTCGCCTCCTGGCCGATGTGGAACGCGAACACGGAGCCGAGCGCCTTCGCGACGCCGGAGACGAGGACGATGACCGCCATCTGCGGCCAGAACCCGATGCCGAGGTCGAGCGGTGCGGCGAGGACGACTTCGCTGACGCCGGGAATCGCGAACGCGATGAGAAACGAGTAGACGGCGATGATTCCGAGGCCGACCCACCCGGTCGCGTGTTCGACGAAGCCGGCCATCCACTCGGCGAACTCCCGGACGAGCTCGGAGAGCCACGTGAAGTCCGGCCAGACGGACGCCTCCGCGGACAGCGGCACCGCCGCGGACTGCTGGAGGGCGAGGTCGGCGGCGTGCACCGCCGAATCCGGGGGAAGCACGTCCGGAGGTGACGCGGGCCACAAGTAAACTCCGACGGTTCCGGACGGCGGGTCGCGCGGGCTGACAGTTCCCCGGCTCCGCCCCGTTTGCTAGTCGAGGTGCGCGTCGAGGTCGGCGAGGAACGCGGTCAGCATCTCGCGCGTGACGTGCGGCATGACGACGACGCGGGCCTCCCCGGCGCCGGTGCGGGCGAGCCGCCAGCCCGCCTCGCGAACCGCGCTGAAGGCGGCCTCCGGGAGTTCGAACGCGACGAGCGGCAGCTCCGGGTCGACGACGCGGCAGCCGCGGCCGCGCAGCTCCGCGGCGAGCCAGTCGGCGAGCGACGCGGCGCGCTCGTACTCCTCGCGGTAGCCGTCCGGCCACAGCGCCTCCATCGCGGCCGCGGCCGCCGCGACGCCGGCCCCCGACCGCGTCCCGGTGAGCGTCGCCTGCGACTGCGTCTCCAGATACGGCGTCTCGACGGCGAGCGCGTCCAGCGTCTCCTGCTCCCGCGCGAGAATCCCGCCGGACGGAACGACCGCCCGGCCGGCCTTGTGGGGGTCGACGGTCAGCGTGTCGACGTCGGCGTCCGCGAACCCCCAGTCGTGCCCGGAGAACGGGAGGTAGAACCCGCCCCACGCCGCGTCGACGTGGAACCGCGCCCCGGCGTCCGCCGCCACGTCGGCGAGCGCCGGAATCGGGTCGACGCGGCCGTACTCGGTGCTGCCGGCGACGCCGACGACCAGCGCGGTGTCCTCGTCGACGGCCGCGGTCACGGCGTCGACGTCCGCGCGGTGGTCAGCGTCGGTCGGGACGGTTCGGAGTTCGACGCCCAGCAACTCCGCGGCCTTGTGGAAACTGAAGTGCGCGGATGTCGGCGCGACAACGTTCGGCTCCGCGGTCTCCGCGAGGTTCCGGGCCGCGTGCATCGCCTGGATGTTCGCCTCCGTCCCGCCGCTCGCGACGTAGCCGTTCGGCTCCGACAGCCCGGCGAGGTCGCCGAGCGCGTCGACGACGTCGGCCTCGATGTCGCCGATTTCGCCGTACGTCGCCGGGTCGCCCGGATTCGACGTCAGGAACCGGTCCGCGGCCGCCCGGGCCGCCGGGTGCGGCTCGGTACACATCGACGACAGCACGCGCTCAAACGACTGCGGGCGGCGCTCGGCGACCGGCGTTCGCATACATCCGGGACGGAGCGGCGTCCTGTTAGCGGTTCCGCTTCGGCACGGGCCGCGACCGCCGGCGTCGACGAGGCGGCGCGGAGTCGCCGCCCGAAACCCCGTCGCTGCCGGTCGCCGAGGAAGGACGCGACGAGGGATTCGCGGAAAGAAAACCGATAGAAGGCGGCGGGAATCGGAGCGACGAAATCCAGCGGGTCCGTCCGGCCTGGCTGATTTCGGAGAGTCAGCCGACGGCCGGGGTCAGCGGACCGAATCGAGGATGAGTTTCTGCTCGGTGCGTTTCACTTCGTGCTGGACGTCGCGGACGGCGTCGATGTTCGCGGAGATGGACGAGACGCCCTCCTCCACGAGGAAGTCCACCATCGCCGGCTTCGAGGCGGCCTGCCCGCAGATGCTGGTGTCGACGTCGTTCGCGCGGCACGTCTCGATGACGTCGCCCATCAGTTCGAGCACCGACGGGTGGAGCTCGTCGAACCGGTCGGCGACGGCGGCGTTGTTCCGGTCGACGGCGAGCGTGTACTGCGTGAGGTCGTTCGTCCCGAACGACGCGAAGTCGATGCCGGTGTCGATGAGTTCGTCGATGCTGAGCGCCGCCGCCGGCGTCTCGATCATGACGCCCCAGCGCTGCGCCTCCGGCGAGATGCCGACGTCGCGCATCGCGGCCTTCGCGCGCTCGACGTCGTCGGCGTCCGTGACGAGCGGCAACATCAGTTCGACGTTGTCGTACCCCATCTCCCAGAGCCGGCGGAACGCCTCCAGCTCCTGTTTGAAGACGTCCTGCTTGTCGAGCGACCGGCGGACGCCGCGCCACCCGAGCATCGGGTTGTGCTCTGTGGGCTCGTCGTCGCCGCCTTCGAGTTCGCGGAACTCGTCGGTCGGCGCGTCGAGCGTCCGGGCGCGGACCGGCCGCGGATAGAACTCCTCGGCGGCGGTCCGGATGCCGGAGACGAGTTCGTCGACGTAGGCGTCGGCGCCGTTGTCCGCGATGTACTTCTCCGGGGTCTTGCCGAGCGACAGCACCATGTGCTCGATGCGGAGCAGCCCGACGCCGTCAGCGCCGGTCGCCGCGGCGCGCTCTGCGGCCTCCGGAATCGAGACGTTCACCTTCACCTCCGTCGCCGTCATCGGCTTCACCGGCGTCTCCGGCCGCACGGCCTCGACCGGCTCGTACTCTTCGCCCTCCGACTCGTCGGGGGTGCCGCGGCGAATCGTCCCCTTGTCGCCGTCGAGCGTGATGGCCTGGCCGTCTTCGAGTTCGCGCGTCCCCGACCCGGTGCCGACGACGGCCGGCACGCCGAGTTCGCGGGAGACGATGGCGGCGTGGCTGGTCATGCCGCCCTCGTCGGTGACGATGCCGACGGCGCGCTTCATCGCCGGCACCATGTCCGGCATCGTCATCTCGGTGACGATGACGTCGCCCTCGGCGACCTGGTCGAGGTGGTCGAGTTTCGTGACGACGCGCACCGTCCCGGAGACGACGCCCGGCGACGCACCCAGCCCGCTCAGCAGGACGTCGTCGCCGTCGCCGTTGCCGTTGCCGTCGCCGCCGTCAGTCGCGCCCGCGGCGCCGGCGGCTCCGCCGTTCCCGCCGAGCACGTCCGCGGAGGCGTCGGCGGACTCGCGTTCGGCTTCGGCCGGCGACGTCCCGCCCGACTCGGAGGACTCCGAAATCGTGGTGATGGGCCGCGACTGGAGCATGTACACCTCGCCGTCGACCATCGCCCACTCGACGTCCTGCGGGGAGCCGTAGTGCTCCTCGACGGTCCGGCCGAGTTCGACGAGCCGCTCGATCTCCTCGTCGGAGAGCACGCGCTGTTCGCGTTTCTCCTCGGGGACGTCGCGTTCGACCGTCTCGCCGGTCTCGGGGTCCTTCTCCAGCAGCAGTTTCTTGTCGGCGACCGTCACCTCCTCGGTTTCTGCGGTCTCGCGGTCGACGACGTAGTTGTCCGGCGAGACGGTGCCGGAGACGACGGCTTCGCCGAGCCCCCACGCCGCCTCGATGATGATGCGCGGCTCGCCGGTCGACGGGTGGCTCGTGAACATGACGCCGGACTTCTCGGCGTCGACCATCAGCTGGACGACCACCGCGATGTCGACCTCGTCGTGCGGGAACCCCTGTCGCTGCCGGTAGTAGATGGCGCGCTGGCTGAACAGCGACGCCCAGCACTCCTTGACGCGGTCGAGCAGCTGGTCTTCGGTGACGTTCAGGAACGTCTCCTGCTGGCCCGCGAACGACGCGTCCGGCAGGTCCTCGGCGGTCGCGGACGACCGGACCGCGACGAACGCCTCCTCGCCGTCGTCGCCGACGCTCCGGTAGGCGGACAGCACCTCCTCCTTGACGGACTCCGGCAGGTCCGTGTTCGTGATGAGTTCGTGGGCGGTGCGTTCGGCCTCGGCGAGCGCCGCCGAGTCCTCCGGGTCGATGTCGACCGCCTCGAACAGTTCCTCGTCGATTCCGGCTTCCTCGATGAACGTCCGGTACGTTTCGGCCGTCACGACGAATCCCGGTGGCACGGGCAGGCCCGCGGTCGTGAGTTCTCCGAGCGAGGCCGCCTTGCCGCCGACGGTTTCGACGTCGTCGGCGGCGACGTCATCCAGCCAAAGTACAGCCATCTCGTATACGAGGGGTTCCCTGACTCGCTAAAGAACCTTCCGACGCACGCAAACGCGAAATTTTCGTACTCGCGACCGAGTACCTCTTTTCCGGCCGGCATCGGAGACGGTACCGGCCCGACAGAACGAGCCCTCAGAAAAGCTCCGAATACCAATGCAGTCGGACGATTTCATTCTGAGGAGTCACTCAGAGAAAGTCGGTGACTAAGGGGCGAATCGGAGGATTCGACTCAGGCCTCGATGATGTCGTCTTCTTCGGGGTCGGGGACGCGGATAGTGCCGTCGAAGGCGGTCACGGCGTCGCCGCCGACGGTCGGCTTCCGGCCGCCTGCGGCGCGGACGTACACGTGGCCCGGGCGGTCGACGAAGTGGCCCTGCTCGAACGTCATCACGTCGGGCGTCCCGTCGAACGCGCCGAAGTGGTCGAGGTAGGCGCCGCAGGCGCCGGAGGCGGTCCCGGTCACCGGGTCCTCGGGGACGCCGGCGCCGGGGACGAAACACCGGCCGTGCAGCGTCGACTCCGCGTCGAGCGCGTCGAACGTGAACGCGTAGACGCCGGCGGCATCGTGGTCGGCCGCGAGCGCCTCCACCGCGGCGAAGTCGGGGTCCATGTTCCCGACGCGTTCGAGGAAGTTCACCGGGACGACGAGGAACGGGAGCCCCGAGGTGGCGTACGCGACCGGGAGTTCCGCGCCGACGTCGCGGAAGGCGTTCGGGTCGCAGCCGAGCGCGTCGCCGACGCGGTCGTAGTCGACGTCGACCTCGTACACCTCCGGGCTGTTCTGGGTCATCCAGACGCGGCCGTCGTCGGTGACTTCCACGTCGAGCACGCCGACGTTGGTCTCCAGCGTGTGCGCCCCGGGGTCGACCGCGCCGGTTTCGGCGAGGTGGGCGTGGGTCGCGATGGTCGCGTGCCCGCACAGGTCGACCTCCGTCGTCGGCGTGAAGTACCGGACGCGGCGGTCGGCGTCCGCCGACGGCAGCACGAACGCCGTCTCGCTCACCGAGAGCTCTCGGGCGACGGCCTGCATCTGGTCGTCGGTCAGCCCGTCGGCGTCCGGGACGACGCCGGCGGCGTTTCCGGCGAGCGGCTCGGTCGTGAACGCGTCCACGAGCAGCGCTGCCCGACTCTCACCGCCGACCGAATCCGTGTCGCTGTCCATGCGGACGGATTCGGCTGCCGTCCCCTTAAACTCGGGACTGTCTCGGACGCGGACAGCGGCCACCGCCGCCGACGGTGCTGACGGGCCAGTGGTGTCTCCGATTCGCGCCCCCGTCTCGCGGTTCGATGCCGAACTGCCCTCGGCGCGACGGCTCCGTGCGCGAACCGCTTTTGTGAGTGGGTGTGTAGGTCACTGGCATGGCTCGAATCAACCCTGCGACCGGCGCCGAACTCGACCCGGTGCCGTCGGATAGCGACGCCGACGTGGAGGCCGCGCTGACGGACGCGGCGGAGACGTTCCCGTCGTGGGCGGCCCGCGGCATCGACGAGCGCCGGTCGCTGCTCGCGAACGCCGCGGAGGCGCTCCGCGACAACGCCGACGAGTACGCCGAACTGATGACGCGCGAGATGGGGAAGCCCGTCGACGCCGCGCGCTCGGAGGTCGAAAAGTGCGCGTGGGTCTGTGACCACTACGCCGAACACGCTGCCGACTACCTCCAGGACGACCACCAGCCCGGGCCGCCCGACGCGGAGACGTTCGTCGCGCACGAACCGCTCGGTGCGGTGCTCGCGGTCATGCCGTGGAACTTCCCGTTCTGGCAGGTGTTCCGGTTCGCCGCGCCGCACCTCACCGCCGGCAACGTCGGCCTGCTGAAACACGCCTCGAACGTCCCCGGGTGCGCCCGCGCCATCGAGGACGTGTTCGCCGAGGCGGGCTACCCCGACGGCGTCTTCCAGAGCCTCGTCGTCGACGCCGACACCGCCGAGGACGTCATCCGCGACGACCGCGTCGCCGCCGTCACGCTCACGGGCAGCGAACCGGCCGGCCGCGCCGTCGCCGAGACCGCCGGCCGCGAACTCAAGAAGACGGTGCTCGAACTCGGGGGCAGCGACCCGTTCGTCGTCCTCGACGACGCCGACGTCGCCGCCGCGGCACGGACCGGCGCCCGCGCGCGAACCATCAACTCAGGGCAGTCCTGCATCGCGGCCAAGCGGTTCGTGGTGCACGCCGACGTCTACGACGAGTTCCTCGACCGCTTCGTCGACGAACTCGCGGGGCTCACCGTCGGCGACCCGACCGACGAGGACACCGACGTCGGCCCGCAGGCCCGCGCCGACCTCATGGCGGACCTCCACGACCAGGTGGAGCGCAGCGTCGACGCCGGCGCGACCCTCGAACTCGGCGGCGAACCGCTCGACCGCGACGGCTTCTACTACCCGCCGACGGTGCTCACCGACGTGCCGCGCGACGCCGCCGCGGCCGTCGAGGAGGTGTTCGGCCCCGTCGCCGCCGTCTTTGAGGTCGACGACGAGGCGGAGGCGGTCGCGCTCGCGAACGACACCGACCTCGGCCTCGGCGCCTCCGTCTGGACCGCCGACCGCGACCGCGGCCGCGCGCTCGCCCGCCGCATCGACGCCGGCGCCGTCTTCGTGAACGAACTCGTGAAGTCCGACCCGCGGCTCCCGTTCGGCGGCGTCGGCGACTCCGGCTACGGCCGCGAACTCGGCCGCGACGGCATCCGCGAGTTCACGAACCGGAAAACCGTCTGGGTGCAAGACGCCGACGGCGACGCGGCCTCGCGCTCCGAATAGCCGCGCAGTCCTGCGGTTCTCTGTCTCTCGTCGCCGATTCGGGGCGCGGATTCGGTCGACGCTCGCCCGACACGACTAAATCGCGGAGCCCACATGCACGAACAATGACCGAGATTCATCCGGGCCAGCGGGTCGCGGTTCTCGCGGACTCGCAGAACCTCTATCACTCGGCCCAGAGCGTCTACTCGCGGAACATCGACTACTCGGCGATGCTCGACAAGGGCGTCCAGGAGCGGACGCTGACGCGCGCCATCGCGTACGTCATCCGGGCGGACTCGCCGGACGAGCAGTCGTTCTTCGAGGCGCTTCGCGACATCGGGTTCGAGACGAAGATCAAGGACATCAAGACGTTCGGCGACGGCTCGAAGAAGGCAGACTGGGACCTCGGGATGAGCCTCGACGCGGTGACGCTCGCGGACCACGTCGACACGGTCGTGCTGTGCACCGGCGACGGCGACTTCGCGCGGCTCTGCTCGCACCTCAGACACGAGGGCGTCCGCGTCGAAGTGCTCGGCTTCGAGGAGTCGACCGCCAGCGAACTGAAGGAGGCCGCGGACTCGTTCATCGACATGAGCGAGCGCGAAGACACCTTCCTGCTGTGAGCTCGACGCGAGGCCTCCCGTCGCTCCGCACCGTCGCCGACTACCAGTTCGGCCGCGGCGTCGGCGACGCGCTGTTCCCGCCCGAGGCGACCGACCTCGAGGTCCGCCGGTCCACCAGCGGCCGGCCCCGCCAGGTCGTCTGTGACGCCGGCCGCATCGTCTCGTACGGCACCGACGGCCGGTTCACGCTCGGCCTCGAAGGCGGCCGCCGGCTCCGCGACGCGCTCGAACACCCCGGGTACAGCGTCGTCGTCGGCGACGAGTCCGCGCCGTTCGTCCGCGACGGCAAGAACGTGTTCGCGAAGTTCGTCTCCGCCGTCGACGACCGCGTCCGCCCGACCGACGAAGTCGCCGTCGTCCACGAGGACGGCACGCTGCTCGCGGTCGGCCGCGCCGAACTCTCCGCCGACGGGATGCGCGACTTCGACAGCGGCATGGCCGTGAAAGTCCGAAACGGCGCCGACGACTGAAACGACCGAGTCGTCCCCGCGGACGACGCGTCCGGCGTCGCCCCGGCCTCAGAGCAGCAGCGCGGCGAGCCACCCGGCCACGGCGCCGCCGTTCACCCACGGGAGCCCCGCGTGCAGGCCGCGCCGTCGGTGGACGAGCACCTGAAGCGCCGCGAACCCGGCGAACGACCCGACGAGCGCTCCGACCGCCGGGGCGGGGAGCACCGGCACCAGGGACGGCGCCGCTTCGACCGACCAATCGCCGAGGGCGGCGGCGCCGTGGACGGCGGCGCTCGACGTCAGAAGCGCCGGGAACAGCGCGTCGCCGGCGCCGAGAATCGCGGCGGTGGGCGCGCGTGCCGGCGCGCCGTCCCGGTCGCCGGCGTCGACGGTGAACGCCGCGTCGTCGTAGTCGTCGCTCGTCGGAACCACGAACATCGACGGGAGCCGGAGGTCCGAGGCCGCGTCCGCCATCGCCCCCATGTGGCCCGAGCCGTACACCGCGTAGACGTCGTACGCAGCGACGGCGACGAGCGCGGCCGCCGCGTACGCCGGGTCGAGACTCGCGCCGAACAGGCCCGCGGCGCCCGCGACGGCGACGACGGCGACGGCGTTCCTGACCGCCGGACGCGGCACGAACCAGACGAGGCCGACGCCCGCCGCGGCCAGCACCGCGCCGACGACGTCGCCGACGAACGCGGACAGCGCGAACCAGAGCGCCGCGCCGACGGACGCCACCATGACCGCGCGGACGGCGCGCCGACTCACGCCGAACCGGGCGACGGCGAGCGACAGCGCGGTGCCGAACGCCACGCCGAGCACGAGCGGAAGCAGCGCGTCGCCGCCGTCGCCGTACCGGAGCCCGGACGACGCGAGTCGCGGCGCGACGAGCACCGCGAGGAGCTGGACGGCGCCGAACAGCGCCGCGGTTCCGAGGACGCCGCGGACGCGCGGTCCGCCCAGCGCCCCGGGCAGACGGCTCACAGGTACGGCGCCAGCCCGAGCGCTTCCACCAGCGGGACGCCGACCGCGACCGAGCCGAGCAGGTAGCCGCCGATGGCGCCGCCGTTCAGCAGCGGCAGTCCGGCGTGCGGCCGCCCCTTCAGCACCATCCGGAGGAGGACGCCGAGCCCCGCGAAGGTGCCGACGACGGCGAGCAGCGACGGCAGCCCCATCGCGGGGAGACCGGGGACGCCGAGCGCCGGGGCCGGCGAGAAGAACGCCGCGGAGGCGACCATGACGGCCGGCATGACGGCGTCACCGAGGCCGATGAAGAACACCTCCCGGTCCGCCTCGTCGGTGCCCTCCGTCGCGTCGGTCACGTCGTCCTGGTCGAGCAGCGAGAACGACAGCGACAGCGGAATCACCAGCACCACCGGGATGTTGAGTTCGAGGACGCCCTCCGCGAGGTCCAGCATGTGCTCGGTGCCGTAGACTGAGATGGCGTCGTACACCGCGAGCACCGACAGCAGCAACACCGCGGGGAGCAGCCCGAAGCTGATGCCGAACAGGCCGGCCGCGCCGGCGCCGATGATGGCGCCCGCGGCGTCGATGACGTACCACTCCGGGTACAGCCACAGCGCCGCGACGACGACCGCGGAGGCCGCGACGGCGCCGACGCCGGGCAGGAAGACGGAGAACACGTACCACGACAGCATCCCGGAGGACAGCAGGATGACGCCGCGGACGACGTTGTCGAGGTCGAACCTGAACGCCGCCAGCATCAGCCCGGTGACGACGAGAATCGCGAGGAGGTAGACGGCGCTGTTCGTCGGGTTCTGCGGGTTCTCGACGGTCTGGTAGTTCATCGCGTCGAACGTCGGCACGAGCGCAACCGCGCCGAGCTGGACGACGAGGAAGACGACGGCGGCGATGGCGACGCCGCGGGCCGCGCGGGTGTTCATCGCCTCGCGGTTCGTCGCCGCCGGGTTTGGTGGTTGTGGTTCACCCCCTGCGTCGACGAGTCGCGCCGGCCGGTTTCGCAGTAGTCGGCCCATTTCGTATCGTCGCATCCGGTTTATCGAACCGCGGTGTGCGGCGCAGCGTTCCGGGCTGAAACGGCCGTATTCAGGCGATAGGGAGCTCGTGGGGCGTCATCCGGATGTCTGACGCGGGTTTATACGCCTGGAGCGTGCCAAACCGGGTATGGGAAACAGGGTTGAGGACCTCGAGAAGCAGGTCGCCGAACTGCAAGCAGCAGTCGACGGACTGACCGAGGAGCTCGTCGAGACGAAGGAGCGAATCAGTCAGCTCGAAGCGGCGACGACCGTCGAGGAGTCCGGGTCGGAGTCGGGCGACAGCCACGCCGAGTTCGTGCCGAACGAGTCGGCGACCGAGCAGTCCGCCGCCGACGACGACGGGCCGGTCGAGTCGGAAGGGTCGGCGCAGACCGCCGCCCGCGGCGGCTCCGAGGAGGACGCCGACGCTGACGGCGACGACGGCGACGACGGCGACGCCGAGGACTCCGACGACATCATCGTCGCGTAAGCGGCCCTCCCCGTGCGACGACCGTCGCACAGCCACCACTCATGCACATCAAGGAACTCGTTCTGGACAACTTCAAGAGCTTCGGGCGGAAGACCCGCATCCCGTTTTACGAGGACTTCACGGTCATCACCGGCCCGAACGGCTCCGGGAAGTCGAACATCATCGACGGCGTGCTGTTCGCGCTGGGCCTCGCGCGGACGCGCGGCATCCGCGCAGAGAAACTCACCGACCTCATCTACAACCCCGGCCACGACGGCGACGAGTCAGCCGGCGGCGGGGAGCGGGAGGCCAGCGTCGAAGTCATCCTCGACAACACGGACGGCAAACTCGACCGGTCGCAGGTCGTCAACGCCGCCGGCACCGACAACGTCGGCGACGTCGACGAAATCTCGATTCGGCGCCGCGTCAAGGAGACAGACGACAACTACTACTCGTACTACTACCTGAACGAGCGGTCGGTCAACCTCTCTGACATCCAGGACCTGCTCGCGCAGGCCGGCGTCACGCCGGAGGGGTACAACGTCGTCATGCAGGGCGACGTCACCGAAATCATCAACATGACGCCGGGGCAGCGCCGCGAAATCATCGACGAAATCGCCGGCGTCGCCGAGTTCGACGCGAAAAAAGAGGACGCGTTCGCCGAACTCGACACCGTCGAGGACCGCATCGACGAGGCCGACCTCCGCATCGAGGAGAAAGAGGAGCGGCTCGAACAGCTCTCGGACGAGCGCGAAACCGCGCTGCAGTACCAGGAGCTCCGCGACGAGAAACAGGAGTACGAGGGCTACCTGCAGGCCGCCGAACTCGAAGAGAAACGGTCGGACCTCGCAGACACCCGCGACGAGCTCGACGAGCGGTCCGAGCGGCTCGAAACGCTGCGCGCCGAACTGGACGAGCGGCAGGCCGCGGTCGACGACCTCGACGCCGAACTGGACGAGCTGAACGCCGAAATCGAGCGGAAAGGCGAGGACGAACAGCTCGCCATCAAGTCGGAAATCGAGGAGGTGAAAGGCGACATCTCCCGGCTCGAAGGCAAGATCGAAAACCAGGAGGAGCGCGTCGAGGAGGCCGAAACCGAGCGCCGCGAGGCGTTCATCGCCATCGACCGGAAGCAAGAGGAAATCGACGAACTCGACGCCGACATCCGCGAAATCAAGGTGGAGAAGGCGAACCTGAAGTCGACGCTCACCTCGAAGCAGACCGAGGTCGCGGAGATTCAGTCCGAAATCGACAACGCCGACACCGAGTTCGACGAGCTGAAATCCGACCTCGCCGACGAGAAAGAGCGGCTGGAGTCGCTGAAGGCCGACAAGAACGAGCTGCAGCGCGAGAAGGACCGGCTGCTCGACGACGCGCGCCGCCGGTCGAACGAGATTTCGGAGGTCGAAGCCGAGATTCAGGAGGCGGAGGAGGCGATTCCGGACCTGAAGCGCCGCATCTCCGACCTGCACTCCGAACTCGACAAGGCGCAGAAGAACGAGCAGACCGCAAACGACGTCATCGACGACCTCCAGGCTGAAAAGAAGGAGCTGCAGGACGAACTCGACGACGTCGAAGAGGAGATACGGGAGAGACAGCAGGAGTACTCACAGCTCGAAGCGCGCGCGGACTCGTCGGGCGACACGTCGTGGCCGCGCGCCGTCACCACCATCACGAACGCCGAGTTCTCGGGCGTCCACGGCCCGGTCGGCGAACTCGCGTCCGTCGACGCGGAGTACGCGAAGGCGTGCGAGACCGCGGCGGGCGGCCGGCTGGCGAACGTCGTCGTCGACGACGACGGCGTCGGCTCCGACTGCATCGACTACCTGAAACAGCGGAACGCCGGCCGCGCCACGTTCCTCCCCATCACGAAGATGGACGACCGGAGCCTGCCGCGGCAGCCGAACGACCCCGGCGTCGTCGACTTCGCGCGGAACCTCGTCGACTACGACGCGCAGTACGACCCCATCTTCTCGTACGTGCTCGGGTCGACGCTCGTCGTCGAGGACATGCAGACCGCGCGGCAGTTCATGGGCGACTACCGGATGGTGACGCTCGACGGCGACCTCGTCGAGAAGTCCGGCGCCATGACCGGCGGCTCCGGCGGCGGGTCCCGCTACAGCTTCTCCAAGAGCGGCAAGGGCAAACTGGAGCGGGTCGCCGAGGAGATTCACGAACTGGAGGACGACCGGCAGGAACTGAAAACCGAGATTTCCGCGGTCGAGAGCGACCTCGACGACGCGCGGTCGCGCGCCTCCGAAGCCGCAGACAAGGTCCGCGACATCGAGGCGGACGTCGCGCGCGCCGAGGAGAAGTTAGAGGAGAAGCAAGACCGCATCGGCGAGCTCGAAGACCGGCTCGAGGAGCTCCGCGCCGAGCGCGAATCCGTCGACGAGGAGATGACGGCGCTCGACGAGGACATCGCGGAGCACGAATCCGAAATCGAGTCGGTGGAGTCCGAAATCGCGGACATCGAGGCGGAGCTGGCCGACTCGAAGATCCCGGAGCTGTCCAGCCGCGCCGACGAGATCCGCGAGGAAATCGACGAACTCGAAACCCGGATGGACGACCTCAACGGCGAGCTGAACGAGCTGCAGCTCGAAAAGCAGTACGCGGAGGACGCCGTCGACGCCCTCCACGACACCGTCGAGGAGGCGCAGAACAAGAAGGCGGACGCCGAAGAACGCATCGCGGAGTTCGAGGACGCCATCGCCGACAAGGAGGCGTCCCTGGAGGAGAAGCGGGACGCCATCGCCGAGCTCGAAGACGAGCTGTCCGACCTGAAAGAGGACCGCGAAGCCGTCAAGGAGGAGCTCCGCGAGGCGAAGTCGGCGCGCGACGACCAGGAGGCGAAGGTCGACCGCGTCGCGTCGAAACTCGAGTCGCTCCGCGAGACCGCCGAGCGGCTCGAGTGGGAGATCGAAGAGCTCGAAGCGGAGGTCGGCGACTACGACGCCGACGACATCCCGGACCACGACACCGTCGAATCGGAGATTTCGCGGCTCGAATCCGAGATGGAGGCGCTCGAACCTGTGAACATGCTCGCCATCGACGAGTACGACGACGTGAAGGCCGACCTGGAGGACTTCCAGGAGCGCCGGAGCGTCCTCGCGGACGAGCGCGACGCCATCGAAGACCGCATCGACCGGTTCGACAAGCAGAAAAAGCAGACGTTCATGGACGCCTTCGAGGCCATCGACGAGCAGTTCCGCGACATCTTCGAGCGGCTGTCCGCCGGCAGCGGCGAACTCGTCCTCGAGGACCCGGACGACCCGTTCGAGGGCGGCCTGACGATGAAGGCGCAGCCGGCGGACAAGCCGGTACAGCGGCTCGACGCGATGTCCGGCGGCGAGAAGTCGCTGACTGCGCTCGCGTTCATCTTCGCGATTCAGCGGCACAACCCGGCGCCGTTTTACGCGCTCGACGAGGTCGACGCGTTCCTCGACGCCGTCAACGCGGACCGCGTCGGCGAGATGGTGCACGAACTCGCCGGCGACGCCCAGTTCGTCGTCGTCAGCCACCGGTCGGCGCTGCTCGAACGCTCCGAGCGCGCCATCGGCGTGACGATGCAGGAGAACAACATCTCCGCCGTCACCGGCATCCAGCTCGGCGAGGACGGCGAGACGCCCGGGCCGGAGCCGGAGGTGTCCGCGGATGATTGAGGCGCCCGGCGACGTCGCCCCCGCGGACGCGACGGACGACGACGAGGTCGAGCCGGTCGAGCTGCTCGTCCAGCTCGCCGAGGACGGCGAAATCGACCCGTGGGACATCGACGTCGTCGAGGTGACGGACGCGTTCCTCGACCGGCTCGACTCGACCGACCTGCGGACAAGCGGCCGCGCGCTGTTTTACGCGTCGGTGCTGCTCCGCATGAAGTCCGACGCGATGCTCGGCGACGACGACGACGAAGACGACGACGAGGTGGAGCCGTGGGAGGAGGCGTTCCGCGACGGCCCGATGGAGGCCGGTGACGCCCCGGCGGACGACGGCTTCGACCCGGTGTCGGCGCTCGAAGACGAGATGAACCGCCGGCTGGACCGCAAGTCCACCCGCGGCTCCCCGGAGACGCTGGACGAACTCGTCCGCGAACTCCGGGAGGCGGAGCGCGGCTCGTGGTGGAAGGAGTCCCGCGAGTACGACACCTCGGAGTCGCCGCGCGGCTTCTCCCGCGGCACGCAGACGCTGGAGTACCACGGCGCCGACGACCTGCGCCGCGAGGGGGAACCCGGCGAGGACGACGTCACCGGCACGACCCACGAGGAGGACATCGACGCCGTCATCGACGACGTCCGCGGCGAACTCCGGCCGCAGTACGACCGCGGCCGCACCGAAGTGCTGTTCCGGGAGATTCGGGGCGCCGGGCAGACCCCCGTCATGACGTACCTGGCGCTGCTGTTCCTCGCACACCGCGGCGAAATCAGGCTGCAGCAGGACGACCTGTTCGGCGACCTGTGGGTGAAAGACGGCTCCGCGCCCACCGTCGGCGACGAGGCGACCGCGGACTGACCCGGGTCGCCGTCGGCCGGCTACAGGTAGTCGCCGATGAACAGGTCCAGTTTCTCGCGGGTCTCGTCCGGAATCGCTTCCGTCGGCGTGTTGATGGTGCCTTCGAGCGACCCGTGCGCCTCACACTCCAGGCCGTCCGGGAACGTCCGGATGGCGTGTTCGACCGTGTTCTTGATGGCCTCCTCGTTGGCCGCGGCGTTCTCCAGCACCTCCTCGAGCGACACCTCGGCGTCCTGCTTCCAGACGTCGTAGTCGGTGACGCCGGCGACGGTGGCGTACGCCATCTCGGCTTCCCGCGCCAGTTTCGCCTCCGGCACCGCGGTCATGCCGACGACGTCCCAGCCCTGCTCGCGGTAGAACTCTGACTCCGCGCGCGTCGAGTACTGCGGCCCCTCGATGCAGACGTACGTGCCTTCGTCGACGACGCCGCCCTCGGTCGCCGCCTTCGCCGACGCCGCGAGGTGCTCTGCGAGCTTCGGGCTGTACGGCCGCGTGAACTGCTGGTGGACGACGACGCCGTCGCCGAAGTACGACAGGTCACGGAGCTTGGTCCGGTCGTAAATCTGGTCCGGGACGACGAGCGTCTGCGGTGCGAGGTCCTCGCGGAGCGACCCGACGGCGTTGCTCGCGAACACGTACTCGACGCCGGCCTGCTTCAGCGCGTAGATGTTCGCCTTGTACGGCAGGTCCGTCGGCGACCGCTGGTGGTCCGGGCCGTGCCGCGGCAGGAACACGATTTCGCGTCCGGTGTCGCCGAACTCGCCGATTTCGAGCGGCGCGGACGGCTCGCCGAACGGCGTCGTCACCGACTCGGTCCGCGTGTTCGTCAGGGGCAGCGCCTCGTAGATTCCGCTGCCGCCGATGAAGCCGATGGTCATCGTTCTGCTCGGCCGTTCGTCCGAGCGGCGCTAAAGCGTGTGGATTGCGACCGGCCGCTCCGGCTCCCGCTTCTCCACGGGTTCGCACCGTATTGCTCGCGGCGGTCGGATGCGGCGGGATGGACGAACCAACATGGCCCATCGCTGGCCTGCTCACGATGGCTACGGGCGGGTTCCTCCGACTGCGACCGGTCGTCGAACTCCCGGCGCGCGTCGGCGTCTGGCTGGTGCTCGCGGGCTTCCTCGTCGGCCTCCTCGGCTCGGCCGTGGCCGCTGGGCGCCCGAAATATCACTGCGCTCGTCGCGGAAATTAGTCGGCGCGCCGCACGGCGATTCTCCCCCATTCTCGACGGTCGTCGCCGTCACGTATATCCCGGAACCGAGACGACTACGAACGAAGCGGTGACTTCGACATGATACTCTGCGTTGACCCTGACTCGGCGGCGCGCCGGGAGGCCGGCGCGCGGCTCCGCGACGCCGGCTTCGACGTTCGAGCCGCGGGCTCTCTCACCGAGGCCCGCGCCGCGCTCGGTGGAGACGGCGACGTCGATGCCGGAGCCGACGCTACCGCCGACACCAACCCCGAGGCCGACGTCGACTGCCTCGTCACCGAGTACGAACTGCCCGACGGGACGGGGCTCGACCTCATCGCGGAGGCGCGCTCGGCCGCCGCCGACGCCGCCTGCGTCCTCTTCACTTCGACGCCGCTCGACGACGTCGACACGGCCGCGTTCAGCGACGTCGTCGCGGAGTACCTCCCGAAGGACGACCCGGACGCCCTCGACGACCTGGTCGACCTGGTCGAACACAGCCTCGCGTTCCGCGCGCAGACCGCCTATCCGCTGCCGGAGACCGAGGAGGCACGGCTGGAGGCGCTCGACCGGTACGCGGCCGACCCGGCGGCGCTGAGCGCGTCCCTCGGCCGGCTCACCGAACTCGCGACGGCGCTGTTCGGCGTCAACGCCGCCGCGGTCGGACTCGTCGACGAGCGCGAGCAGCGCTTCCTCTCCTGTCACGGCGTCTCGTTCGACCCGCTCGACCGCGAGGACACCGTCTGCACCTACGCCATCCTCGAAGACGACGTGACGGTCATCGAGGACGTCGCCGACGACCCGCGGTTCGACGGGAACGAGGGGCTGGCCGCCGCCGACATCCGGTTTTACGCCAGCGCCTCTCTCGTGACGCCGAGCGGCCAGCCAATCGGGACGTTCTGCGTCTACCACGACGACCCGCGGGCGTTCTCCGAGCGCGACCGCGAACTCCTCGAACTGCTCGCGGACGAGGCGATGGAGCAGTTGGAACTGCGCCGCCGACTCGACGAATTCGTCGGTGAGACCGATGACTGACCCGTACTCCTTCGAGGGGCTGCCGCTCTCCGAGGTCAGCCCCGGCTCGACCGTGCTCGTCGAGGGGCCGACGCACGTCGGCACCCGCGACCTCGCACTGCGGATGCTCGCCGGCGGAGACGACCAGGGCGCCATCGTCATCACCACGAACCGGCGCGCGCGGCGAATCAGCGAGGACTGCCGGCGCGTCGGCCTCGAACTCGCGTCCGACCGCACCGCCATCCTCGACTGCGTCGGCCAGGCGGACCAGCGGACGCCGGCGCGGGTGCTGTCGGTCGCCAGCCCGTCGGACCTCACCGGCATCGGCATGCGCTACTCGGACGTCTACCGGGAGTTCAACCACTCCGGGCTCGACCGCGTCCGGACCGGGCTCTGCTCGCTGTCGACGCTGCTGTCGTTCGGCGACCTCCAGACCGTCTCCCGGTTCGTCCACACGCTCGTCGGCCGAATCGACGCCGTCGACGGCATCGGCGTGTTCCTCATCGACCCGGCCATCCACGACGACCGCACCGTCAGCACGATTTCGCAGTTCTGCACCGGCCGGATTCAGGTGCGGGACGCCGACGACGCCCCCGAACTCCGCGTCCGCGGTCTCCCCGGGCAGCCGCGCGACTGGCAGCCGTTCGACCCGACCCCCGACTGACCGCGGCCGCGACGACCGCCTGAACCGCGGTATTCGGCCGCCGGCGCTCGGACGAGCCGGGGTCGGCGTTCACCACAGCCTGAACACACGTTCAGGCGCGGCTGTAAACCCTTTTAGGGGGGCCGGCGCGAGGAACTACGTAATGAGCGACCTCCCGGACGACTTCGACTGCACCGTCACGAACTGGGAGTACATCTACGACCTCTGCCGGCAGGTGAGCAACGACGTGAAGGCCGCCGAGTTCGAGCCGGACGTCGTCGTCGCGCTGGCGCGCGGCGGCTGGTTCGCGGGCCGATGCATCTGCGACTTCCTCGGGCTGAACGACCTCACGAGCCTGAAGATGGAGCACTACGTCGGCGCAGCCCAGCAGTCCGGCGAGCCGACCGTCCGCTACCCGATGCCGGAGGGGAGCGTGCAGGACAAAGACGTCCTCATCATCGACGACATCGCCGACACCGGCGGCTCCATCAAGCGCGCCCAGGAGTACGTGGAGGAGCGCGGCGCCGGCGACATCCGGACCGCGACGCTGCAGCTGCTCCAGACCTCGGAGTTCGACCCGGACTACGTCGGCGAACAGCTGGAGGAGTGGACGTGGGTCGTCTACCCGTGGAACTTCATCGAGGACATGGTCGACCTCATCTCGGGCGTGATGGAGCGCGCCGACGACCGGACGTTCACGCGCGACGACATCCGGCACTACCTCGCGGAGTACCACGACGTGAACCGCATCGAGATGGAGATCGCTCAGCCGAGCCGGCTCGGCGAGGTGCTCTCGGAGATGGAGCGGCGCGACGTCGTCCGGCAGACGCCGGAGGGCTACCGGCTCATCGACGTCGAGGAGTAACGCCGCGCTGCCCGAGCAGCCCGTGACTGCCGGTGGCGCCGAGCGTCCGGTCCGCGTCGTCTCGTCTCGTCGGTGCCGTGCCGGTTCCGAACCCCTCTTTACCGACGCCGGTGATTCGCCGCTGTGGCGCTGCTCGACATCTTCGCCGGCGCTGTCCTCCCCATCGTCGCGGTCGCGGCCATCGGGTTCCTGCTCGGCCGCGTTCGCGGCGTCGACCCGGGGCCGCTGAACACCATCTGCGTCTACGTGCTCGCGCCGGCGCTCGTCTTCCACAGCCTGATGACGGCGTCGCTCTCCGGCGAAACAATCGCGAATCTCGCGTTGGCTATCGTCGGCTACACCGTCGTGATGGCGGTCCTCGCGGAGGCGGTGGGTCGGCTGCTCGGCGCCGACGAACCGCGGCTCTCCGCGCTGGTGCTCGCCGCGACGTTCCCGAACTGCGGCAACTACGGGATTCCGCTGTCGGCGTTCGCGTTCCCGGCGACGGGCCGCGCCGTCGCGGTGCTGTTCATGGCGATTTACTCGGTGCTCGTCTACACGCTCGGCGTCTACATCGCCTCGCGTGCCGGCGGCAGCGGCGGCTTCGCGGGCGTGAAGCGCGTCGTCCGGATTCCGCTTGTGTGGGCCGTTCCGGCGGCGCTCGGCGCGCGCTGGCTCGGCGTCGTCCCGCCGACCGGCACCTCCGCGATGACGACGCTGCAGCTCGTCGGCGACTCCGCCATCCCGGTGATGCTGCTCATCCTCGGCATCCAGCTCTCCCGGACGGACTACGGCGCGGCGCTCTCGCAGGCGACGACGCCGACGGTGCTGAAGATGGGCGTCGCGCCCGTCGTCGCCGTCGGCATCGCGACCGTCATCGGCTTTTCGAACCCGGAGGTCGGCCGCGTGTTCGCGCTCGAAGCGTCGATGCCGGCGGCCGTGACCCCGGTGATTCTCGTCGGCGAGTTCGCCGACGACCTCCGCATCGGCGACGTCACCGTCCCTGAGTACGTCAGCACCGTCGTGCTGGTGTCGACGCTCGTGTCGCTTCCGGTGCTCACGGTCTTCATCTCGCTGCTCCAGAGCGGCGCGATTCTGTGAGGCGCCGAGCGACTCCGTCGGCTTCGGCGTCTCCGTCGGCTCCGGCGTCTCCGGTGCGAACGGCCGCTGTGGCGCCGCCTCCGGCCAGCTAGTCGTCCGCGGGGGCGTGTTCCGCCGGGTCGACGATGCTGGTCGTCCACGTGCCGTGGAGCAGCCACGCGAGCACGGCGACCGCGCCGACGACGTCGCCGGCGACGACGGCCCACCAGATTCCGGTGGTTCCCCAGCCGTACTCGAACACCAGCAGGTACGTCGCGGGGACGCGGACGCCCCACAGCCCGAGGAACGCGAACGCGAGCGCCGACGTGGTCCGGCCGGCGCCGCGGAGCGCCCCGCGGCCGATTTCGAAGACGCCGGTGAACGCGAACATGACGGCGGCGACGCCGAGGTACGACGTGGCGTAGCCGACGGTGGTCGCGGCGTCCGGCGCGTCCGGCGGGAGGAACACGGAGACGATGGCGGTCGGGAACAGCCAGGTGAGCAGGCTGACCGGAATCATCACGGCGACGGCGACCGTCAACGCGGCGCGGACGGCGCGCCACGCCCGGTCGGGCTTGTGCGCCCCGAGGTTCTGCCCGACGACGGTGTTGACGGCTTGCGACAGCCCCATCGCCGGCAGGAACGCCAGCGAGATGAGCCGGTTCCCGAGGCCGTAGGCGGCGACGATGGCCGGCGGGAACGTCGACACCATCGCCGTCAGGACGACGAATGCGAACGACGTGCTCGACTGTTCGAGCGCCGACGGCACGCCGAGTTTCACGACGTCGCGGACGATGTCGAGGTCCGGGACGAGGTCGCCGACTCGGACGGCGGGGCCGCGGTCGGTGCCGAACAGGACGTACCAGCCGACGGCGGTCGCGACGAGCCGCGCGAACAGCGTCGCCCACGCGGCGCCCTCGATGCCGAAGCCGGGAATCGGGCCGTAGCCGAAGATGAGCAGCGGGTCGAGCGCGAGGTTCAGCGCCACCGACACCACCATGACGCGGAGCGGGCCGCGGGTGTCGCCGTAGCCGCGCATCAGCGAGACGAACACGAAGAAGCCGAACAGGAACGGCGTCGCGAGGAAGAACACCCGCATGTAGTCGGCGGCGAGCGGCACGACGTTCGCGGCGGTGGCGGCGTCGGCGGGCAGCAGGTCGAGCAGTGGCTCGACGGCGACGTAGCCGACGGCGGCGATGACTAGCGACACCAGCATGACGTACCCGAGCGTCGTCCCGGCGATGCGGCCGGCCTCGCGGTCGACGCCGGCGCCGGTGTGCTGGGCGACGAGAATCGCGCCGGCCGCGGTGAAGCCGGCGCCGACCGAGATGAACAGGAAGACGATGGGGAACGCCAGCGAGAGCGCGCCGACGGCGTCCGCGGAGAGCCGGCCGAGCCAGAACGTGTCGCCGACGTTGTACATCACCTGGAGCAGCTGAATCAGCACGAGCGGCCACGCCACGCGAAGCATCGGACGGAGGAGGTCGCCGTCCGTCAACTCCGAGGCGCGGGCTCCGGAGTGCGGGGAACTCATGGCGAGTAGACGCGTCACCCCGTCTTGAACCCTCCTCACAGGTGATACCGCGACGCACGGCCCGGCTGAGAAGGGCGAGCCGAGACCGACCGGACTCGGCGACGGAGAGCGTCAGGCGCCGGGGACGTCGAACTCGCGGGCGCGTCTGCGGATGTCGTCGGCGTCGGCGGTCAGCAGTTCGCCGTCGTCGTACAGGACGTCGCCGTCGACCATCGTGAACGCGACGTCGTCGCCGTGGGCGGCGAAGACGAGGTGGCTCAGCGGGTCGTGCAGCGGCGTCGCGCGCGTCACGTCGGTGTCGACGCCGACGACGTCCGCCGTCCATCCCTCGCGGAGCGCGCCGACCCGGTCGAACCCGGCGGCCTCGGCGCCGTTCAGCGTCGCCATCTCGAAGACGGTTTCGGCGGGCGTCGTCCGCGGGTCGAGCGCGTCGACCTTCTGGAGGAGGCTCGCCTGCCGCATCTCCGTGAACGGGTCGAGCGTGTTGTTACAGGGCGGGCCGTCGTTGCCGAGCGCGACCGTGATGCCGCGGTCGAGGTAGTCCGGAATCGGCGCGACGCCGGAGGCGAGTTTCATGTTCGACGACGGGCAGTACGTGACGTTCGTCCCGGTGTCGGCGAGCACCTCGCGTTCGGACTCGTCGGTGTGGACGCAGTGGGCGAGCACGACGTCCTCGCCGGTCAGGCCGACCTCGTCGAGCCAGTGGACGTTCCGCATCCCGGTCTCCTTCTCGACGGCCGCAATTTCGTCGCGGTTCTCCGAGGCGTGCGTGTGGATGCGGACGCCGTCGTACTCGTCGGCGAGGTCGCGGCAGCCGCGCAGACACGCCTCGGTGCAGGAGACGGCGAACCGCGGCGTCAGCGCGTAGCGGATGCGGCCGTCGGCGGCGCCGTGGTACTCCCGGATGAGCCGCTCGGACTCGCGGAGCCCGGCGTCGGTGTCCTCCTGCAGGCCGTCGGGGGACTCGGTGTCCATCAGCACCTTCCCCATCCGGGCGCGGATGCCGAGGTCGACGGCGGCGTCGAACGCCTCGTCCGCGTGCGCGACCGACAGGTGGTCGACGACGGTGGTGACGCCGGACTCGATGCATTCGAGGTAGCCGAGTTCGGCGGCGAGCCGCATCCCTTCCGCGCCGAGGCCGGCCTCCATCGGCAGGACGTGGTCGAACAGCCAGTCGAGAAGCGACGCGTCGTCGGCGATGCCGCGGCCAAGCGACTGCACGGAGTGGACGTGCGCGCCGACGACGCCAGGCGCGACGATGCCGAACTCGCGGCGGTCGTGCCCCGGGAAGCGGTCGACGAGGTCGCGTCGCTCGCCGACCGCAGCGATGGTGTCGCCGTCGACGACGACCGCGCCGTCGTCGATGACCGTTTCCGCGTCGACGATGACCGTCCCGGAGAGCAGCATTGGTTCCCGAGTCGGTTCCGCCGCGCCGACCGAAATAGCTGTTCATTCGCCGAACGGCGACAGTCGCGTCCGTCCGGAGCAGCGCAACGTATTTACCGGTCGGGGCGTTTGCTACGCCCATGCGAGACGCGCCGCAGCGCCAGCCGCTCACGGCCCGTGAGTTCGGCGTGTCTCCTCTTCTCCGCCGCTCGAAACCGAAACGCGCGTAACTGACGCTTTCGGCGGGAGTGGCACCCCCGTCGTGGGCGATTCTTGCCCGAAGCGACGCGCGCTCACCACTCACCCGAGACACTACAGACGAACCCACACCGAATGTCCATCGACCACGACACGTTCGCCGGCGTCTACCC
The DNA here is from genome assembly GCF_051195135.1 of Halobaculum sp. D14. NCBI lineage: Archaea > Methanobacteriati > Methanobacteriota > Halobacteria > Halobacteriales > Haloferacaceae > Halobaculum > Halobaculum sp. D14. Next base: position 55,678 of record NZ_JBNTKA010000003.1, read on the forward strand.
GGCGATGACGACCCCGTTCACCGACGGTACAGACGAAGTCGACCACGAACAGCTCGCCGCGGACGCCCGCCGGCTCGAAGCCGCCGGCGTCGACGGCCTCGTCCCGGTCGGCTCCACCGGCGAGTCCGCGACGCTCACCCACGACGAACACGCCGAGGTCGTCGAGACCGTCGTCGACGCCGTCGACGTCGACGTCATCGCGGGCTCCGGCTCGAACTCGACGCGGGAGGCCGTGTGGCTCTCCGAGCGCGCCGAGGAGGCCGGCGCCGACGGCCTGCTGCTCATCTCGCCGTACTACAACAAGCCCGAGCCGCAGGGGCAGTACGAACACTACACCGCCGTCGCGGACGCCGTCGACCTGCCGCAGGTCGTCTACAACGTCCCGTCGCGCACCGGGTCGAACCTCGACCTCGACACGGTCGTCGAACTGGCGGAACACCCGAACATCCAGGGGTACAAGGCGGCGTCGGGCGACGTCGGCCGCATCTCCGAACTCGTCGAGCGCACCCGCGAGGAGACGTTCGACGTGCTCTCCGGCGACGGCCCGATGACGCTCCCCATCATGAGCGTCGGCGCCACCGGCACCATCAGCGTCGTCGCGAACGTCGAACCCGAGCGGACGCACGCGCTCGTCCACCGCGCGCTCGACGGCGACTTCGCCGGCGCCCGCGCGGTCCACCACGAACTCGGCCCGCTGATGCGCGCCGCGTTCCGCGAAACCAACCCGATTCCGATCAAGGAGGCGATGGAGATACGCGGCTACGGCCCGGCCGAACTCCGGCAGCCGCTCACCCGCGCCACCGACGAGACGCGCGACGTCCTCGAATCGGTGCTCGCCGACCTCCGAGACCGACCGGTCGCGGACGCCGACGCATGACCGGGGCAGTCAGCGTCGCCGTCACCGGCGCGACCGGCCGCATGGGCCGAGAGGTCATCGAGGCGGCCGCCGACCGCGACGACGTCGACGTCGCCGCCGCGGTGACGCGCACCCCGTCGGCCGTCGACGGCGCAGTCGCGGGCGTCGACGTCGCGGACGCGGCGGACCTCCCGTCGCTGCTCGCCGCCCGCGAGCCGGACGTCCTCGTCGACTTCACGGTGCCGGCGTCGAGCGTCGAGTACGTCGCGGCCGCCGCAGACGCCGGCGTCGCGGCCGTCGTCGGCACCACCGGGTTCGACGACGACCAGCTCGACCGGCTCGCCGACGCCGCCGACGAGACGCCGGTGCTGCGCGCGTCGAACTTCTCCCGCGGCGTCGCGGCGCTCCGCCGCGCCGTCCGCGCCGCCGTCGGCGCGCTCCCCGGCTACGACGTCGAGGTGACCGAGACGCACCACAACGGGAAGCGCGACGCGCCGAGCGGCACCGCGCTCACGCTCCTCGACGACGTCGAAGCCGAACGCGACGACCTCACCGACCGCGTCCACGGCCGCGAGGGCGACGCGCCGCGGACCGACGGCGAAATCGGCGTGCACGCGCGCCGCGCCGGCGACGTCGCCGGCGAACACGAGGTACTGCTCGCGGGCGACGAGAACGTCCTCGAACTGACCCACCGCGCCGGCTCCCGGCGCGTCTTCGCCGCCGGCGCGCTCGACGCCGCCGCGTGGCTCGCCGGCCGCGACGCCGGCGCCTACGACTTCTCGGAGGTACTCGAATGAGCCTGGAATCCGACATCGACGACCTGTGGAACCGCTACGACGACGGACTGACCGCTGCCGACGCCGACGACACGGACCTCGCCGTCCTCGACGAGTTCCTCGACGAACTCGAAGCCGGGTCGGTGCGCGCCGCCGAGAAGACCGGCGACGACGTCACCACGTGGGCGGCCAACGAGTGGGTGAAACGCGGCGTCCTCCTCAACTTCGGGCTGCGCGAGACGCACCGCCGCGAGTACGGCGACGTCGGCTACCACGACGTGCTGCCGCTGCGGGACACGTCCGGCCTCGCCGACAACGGCGCCCGGAACACGCCCGACGGAACCGTGCTGCGCCGCGGCGCGCACCTCGGCGCCGACGCCATCATGATGAGCCCGTCGTTCGTCAACGTCGGCGCGTACGTCGGCGACGGCACGCTCGTCGACTCCTGTGACACCGTCGGGTCGTGCGCCCAGCTCGGCAGCGACGTGAAACTCGGCGCGAACACGCTCATCGGCGGCGTCCTCGAACCCGTCGAGGACGCGCCGGTCGTCGTCGAAGACGGCGTCTCGCTCGGCGCCGGCTGCCGCGTCACCTCCGGGTTCCGCGTCGGCGCGAACAGCGTCGTCGGCGAGAACACGCTGCTCACGCCCCGCATCCCGGTGTACGACCTCGTCGAGGAGGAGATTATCTACGGCCACCTCCCGGAGAACCGCCGCGCGTTCGCCCGGATGGTCGAGTCCAGCGTCTCCGACCACGACCTGTTCGACGGCGGCGCGTACAAGCCGGCGGTCGTCGCCACCCACGTCGAAGAGCAGACGCTCGAAGCGACCCAGCGCGAGGACGCGCTCCGCGAATGACCGACGAGTCCGCCGGCGTCGACGCCGACCAGGAGGCCGGTGCCGCCGACGCCGAAGCGGTCGCCGCGCCGAACCCGCCGGTGCGCCGCGTCGGCGACTGGGACGCCGCGCGGCTCCGCGACCTCGCAGAGCAGCACGGCACGCCGCTGTACGTCACGGACCTCGACCGCGTCGCGGAGAACTGCACCCGGTTCCGCGCCGCGTTCCCGGACGCCGACGTCCGGTACGCCGTGAAGGCGCACACCGGCCGCGCCGTCCTCGACGCGGTCCGCGACGCCGGCTTCGGCGCCGAGTGCGCCTCCGCCGGCGAGGTGCGCCGCGCGCTCGACGCCGGCTTCCCCGGCGACCGCGTCGACTACACCGCCGTGAATCCGCCGGCGCGCGACCTCGACGGCTTCGTCGACTGGTGGCGCGACGACCCCGGCCTGACCGTCACGGTCGGCGCCGCGGACACGCTCGACCGCCTCGCCGAACGCGGCTACGACGGCCGCGTCTGCGTCCGCGTCAACCCCGGCGTGGGCGCCGGCCACCACGAGAAGGTGCGGACCGGCGCCGCCGCGAAGTTCGGCGTCCCCGTCGACCGCGTCGACGACGTCGTCGCCGCCGCCCGCGCCGACTTCGAGTTCGTCGGCGTCCACGCGCACGCCGGCTCCGGCATCCACGGCGCCGACGACCTCGCGGCCCACCGGGAGTTCGTCTCCCGCGTCGGCGACATCGCGCGCGACGCCGCCGGCGACGCCGACGGTGACGGACTGGAGTACGTGAACGTCGGCGGCGGCTTCGGCGTCCCGTACCGCGACGCGGACGCGCCGCTGGACCTCGCCGCCGTCGCGGCGGCGACCCGCGACGCCCTCGGCGACGTCGACGCCGACCTCGCTGTCGAACCCGGCCGGTACCTCGTCGCCGACGCCGCCGTCCTGCTCACCGCGGTGAACACGGTGAAGCCGGCGGGCGCCGACGCCGACGAGGTCGTCGCCGGCGTCGACGCCGGCATGACGACGCTGCTCCGGCCCGCGATGTACGACGCCCACCACCCGATTCGGTCGCTCGCCGCCGACGCCGCCGACCGCGACGCGGCGCCGACGACGGTCGCCGGCCCCATCTGCGAGTCCGGCGACGTGTTCTGCGAGGGCCGGCCGCTGCCCGCCGCCGAGCGCGGCGACCTGCTCACCGTCGGCAACGCCGGCGCGTACGGCTACGAGATGGCGTCGACGTACAACTCGCGGCCGCGGCCCGCCGAGGTCAGCCTCGACGGCGAACCGCTGCGGCGCCGCGAACCGCTCGCCGACCTCACCCGCCTCGAAGTCACCCCGGAGGACCGATGACAGACGCAGCCACCACCGTCGCGTTCGAGAAGTACCACGGCACCGACAACGACTTCCTCGTCGTCGACGGCCACGCCCCGGTGTCAGACCGCGGCGCGTTCGCCGCCGCCCACTGCGACCGCGACACCGGCGTCGACGTCGGCGACGGCCGACGCGGCGCCGATGGCGTCCTGTTCTTGACGCTCGACCAGCAGTTCTCGCCCGCCCGCGTCGTCATGACGCTGGTCCAGCCCGACGGCTCCGTCGCCGAGATGTGCGGGAACGGCGCCCGCTGCGCCGCGCGCTGGGCGGCCGACCGCACCGGCGCCGCCGAGTTCATGCTGGACACGCCCGCCGGCAGCAGGCGGACCGTCGTCGACGGCGACGAGGTCCGCGTCGAGATGGGCCGGCCGTCGTTCGCGCCGGCCGACGTCCCGCTCGCCGCCGACCGCACGGACCCGCTCGTCGAGGAGTCCGTCGAGGGCCTCACCGTCACCGCCGTCGACACCGGCGTCCCGCACGCCGTCGCGTTCGTCGACGACGTCGACGGCGTCGACCTCGACGCGGCCGCCCCGCCGGTCAGGCACGCCGACGTGTTCCCGGAGGGCGCGAACGTCACGCTCGCCCACCGCGTCGACGACGGCCGGTTCCGGCAGCGCACCTACGAACGCGGCGTCGAAGGCGAGACGCGCGCCTGCGGCACCGGCGCGGTCGCCGTCGCGGCGGCCGCGCGGCGCCTCGGCCACACCGACCGCGCCGAACTCACCGTGTCGCCGCCCGGCGGCGACCTCGGCGTCGAACTTCCGGCCGACGGCCCGGCGGTCCTCGTCGGCCCCGCCGAACACGAGTTCGACGGCGAACTCCCGACAGACCCATGACCGGCGCCAACGCCGACGCGGACGCGGACGCTGACGCGGACGCCGACTTCGACCCGGTGGAGTTCCTCGACGCCGCGGTCCGAACCGAGTCGCACGAGTCCGTCGACGCGATGCGGGACCTGCTCGTGGAGACGCTCGACCGGCACGGCGAGTCCGTCCGCGTCGACGCCGCCGGCAACGTCCGCGCGACGAAATCGGGCGACGCCGACGGCCCGCACCTCGTGTTGAACACGCACATCGACACGGTGCCGCCGCACGTCCCGGCCGACCGCGACGGCGACGTGCTCCGCGGCCGCGGCGCCTGCGACGCGAAAGGCCCGCTCGCCGCGCTGCTCGCCGCCTTCCTCGCGACGACGCCGACCCGCGGCCGGCTGACGCTCGCGGTGACGCCCGACGAGGAGACGCTGTCCACCGGCGCGGACGCGCTCGTCCGCGGCACCGGCGGCGTCGACCCGGTCGACGGCGACCTGTTCGTCGTCGGCGAGCCGACGGACTGCGACGTCTGCACCGCCGCCCGCGGCCGGTTCGAGGGGACGCTCACGCTCACCGGGAGCGCCGCCCACGCCGCCGAACCGGACGCCGGCGTCAACGCCGTCGCGGCGCTCGAAGGGGCGCTCGGCGCGATTCGCGGGTTCGACGCGGACCGCGACCCGCATCCGCGGCTCGGCCCGCCGACGCTCGTCGCCACGGGCGCCGGCGGCGGCGAAGCCACGAATCAGGTGCCCGCGACGGCGACGCTGACGCTCGACCGGCGCTCCGTCCCGCCGGAGACCGCCGAGGAGTTCCGCGCGGAACTGGCGGCCGCGGTCCGCGGCGCCGTCCCGGACGACGTCGGCGTCTCGTTCGACCTGACCGAGCGGTCCACGCCGTTCCTCGAAGCGTTCGACACCGACCCGGACCACGAACTCGTCCGGACCTTCGCGGACGCCGCCGCGGCCGCGGGGGCAGTCGAGGCCGAGCGGTCGGACGCGGAACAGGCGGATTCGGGGCACGGAGATGCAGAACGGTCGGACGGCGCCGAGCCGAGCGCCGACGGCGACGTCAGGCCGTTCGGGGCGGCGACCGAGGCGTCGTACTTCTCGCCCGCTCCGACGGTCGTGTTCGGCCCCGGTCACGTCGCCGACGACGACGGCGCGGTGGCGCACGCCGACCGCGAATACGTCAGGCTCTCGCGCGTCCGGACGGCCGCCGCGGCCGCCACGGACGCCGTCGGCGACCTGCTCGACTGACCGGTTTTCTCGCGCGCCTGCCCGTCCGCCGGCGGCGGTGCCGGGACCACCGTCGCTTTCACGGGCCGGGCCGAACCGCGCCCCATGTGCACGCTCACCATCGCGTGGCGGACGTTCCGAGACGCGCCGGTCGTCGTCGCCGCGAACCGCGACGAGGCCGTCGACCGGCCCGCCGAACCGCCGGCGGAACGCGACGAGGGAATCGTGGCGCCGCGGGACGCCGAAGCCGGCGGCACCTGGATGGGGGCGACCCGCGACGGCCTGTTCGTCGGCGTCACGAACCGATGGGTGGAGGGGCTCGCCGGCGAGCGCTCCCGCGGCCTCCTCGTCGACGACTGCCTGCACGCCGAGTCGGCGGAGGCGGCCGCGAGGCTCGTCGAGTCGCGGTGCCGCGACCACGAGTACGACGGCTTCAACCTCGTCGTCGCCGACGCGGACGCCGCGCTGCTGCTCGAGTGGGACGGCCACCTCAGCGTGACGCCGTTCGAGCCCGGCGTCCACGTCGTCGTCAACGTCGGCGCCGACGGCGCTTTCGTCGAACCGCCGGACCGGCCCGACGTCGGCCCGGAGCAGGCGGCGAACGCCCGGCGGCTCCGCGACCACCTCCAGGTCCGCCCGGACGAGTCGGCGTCGTCGTGGCTGCGCCGCGCCGGCGACGCGCTCGGCGACCACGAGTTCGGCGTCTGCGTCCACGGCGACGGCTACGGCACCGTCTCGTCGTCGCTGCTGCTGCTCGGCGCCGACGGGAGCCGGCGCTACGAGTACGCCGCCGGGCCGCCCTGCGAGACGCCGTACGAAGTCGTCTACGACGAGTGACCGACGGCCCGCTCGGGCGCCGCCGGAACCCGCCCCGGGAATCGTCGTCGCGCGTCATCGTCGTCGTCGTCGCCGTTTCAGGAAAGCCAAGGTTAAACGGGGGGCGCGAGAACGTGACGGTATGAGCGCCGTCGACGTCGAAGCCGAGCTGTCGGAGGACGAGCGCGCGGGGCTCGAACTCGTCCGCGAGTCCGGCGGAATCCACCAGAGCGACTTCTGGAAGGAGCTTGACGTCTCCTCCCGGAAGGGGAGCCGCATCGCGGAGAAGCTCTCGGACCTCGGCCTCATCGAACGCGAAGAAGCCGTCTACAGCGGCCACAACACGTACTACCTCGAACCGACCGCCGCGGACCTCGACTTCTCGCTGCTGATGGCCGGCGACATGCTGTCGCCGTTCATCGGCGAGGAGGAGATCGACCCGAACGGCGACGCGTTCACGCAGTGGCTGATGAACCTCGCGTACGAGGAGTACTGACGGGCGTCGAGACCGTCGGTCGTAGAGAGTCGCCGCGTCGGAACGCCGCGACGCCACCGTTTTCACGAGCCGCTTCGGTCCGCCAGCGTCGGCGCCGCGCTCAGGCGTCGGTCGCGGTGAACAGCCCGGTCGACGGGTCGTCGGCGCCGCGCGGCGCGAACAGCGTGACGCGGTCACCGGCCCGCAGTTCCGTCTCCGCGACCGGGTGAATCGGCTCGTCGCCGCGTTCGACGAGCAGCACGAGGACGCCGTCAGCCAGGTCGGACTCGCCCAGGTCGGCGATGGTCCGGTTCGCCGCCCGCGCGTCCTCGTCGACGACGACCTCGCAGAACTCGCCCTCCGCGGTGAGGCTGGCGGCGTCCGACGGCGCGGCGCGGTTGCGCTGCTCCGGCGGCCCGAACGGGCCGTACGGCCGGAAGTAGTCCGTCTCGACCACGTTCTCGTCTTCGATGTCGACGTCGAGGTTCGCGATGGCGCGCGCGACCGTCGTGATTTCGTCGGTGTCCTCGCCGACGACGGTGACGTGGAGGTTCCGCTGGCCGGCCATCAGTTCGCGGACCTGCACGACGCCGGGGACCTCCCTGACCTGCCTCGCGAGGTGGGAGCGCTCCGGAATCGGCGCCGAGCAGATGAACAGGTAGGTCAGCCTGCCCTCCGCGCGCTCGAAGTCCACGTCGGCGTGGTAGCCGCGGATGACGCCGGCGTCCTCCAGTTTGTCGATGCGGTTCCGGACGGTGCCGGCCGAGACGCCGACCTCCTCGGCGATTTCGGGCGCGCTCGTCGTCCGGGCGTCCTCCATCAGTCGGTACAGCACCCGCCGGTCGACGTCGTCGAGTTCGGTCACGACGCCCAGTCGTTACGGAAGCCACAAAGCGTCTCTGATTCGTCCGGAGACAGACCGGCTCATCTCACCCGAACCGCTGAGAAATCGTTGCTTCGCGGCTTGGCGAATCCGAAGCCGCGCGCCCGGCGTTCCGACAGCCGGAGTGCGTAGTCTGCGGTCGCGCCGGTGACTACGCGGTGGCAATATTGGCGTCGACGATTACTCCGCGTCGACGTCGGCGTCGACGTCGTCGACGAGTGCGCCGCCGTAGCCGACGTAGGTCGGGGGGGTGAGCGCCCGGAGTTCCTCGCGGACGTCGTCGTCGACGTCGAGGTCGTCGAACAGGTCGTGGAAGTCGTCGAGCGTCGTCCGGGAGCCGCGGGTGAGCGCCTTCACGCGCTCGTAGGCGTCCGTGTCGCCTTCGCGGCGCAGAATCGTCTGGACGGCCTCGCCGATGACCTCCGGGTTCGCGTCGAGTTCCTCGCGCATCACCCGCTCGTTCGGCGCGACCTTCGCGAGGCCGTCGGCGGTTTTGCCGTAGCCGATGAGGCAGTGTGCGAACGCGGCGCCGACGTTGCGCTTCACCGTGGAGTCGGAGAGGTCGCGCTGGAGCCGGGAGGTCGTGACGTAGTCGGCGAGGAACGTCAGGTCGCTGTTCGCCTTCGAGAGGTTGCCTTCGCTGTTCTCGAAGTCGATCGGGTTCACCTTGTGCGGCATCGTCGACGACCCGGTTTCGCCCGCGGCGGCCTCCTGGCCGAGGTAGCGGTCGGAGACGTACAGCCAGACGTCCCGGTCGAAATCCAAAAGGACGTTGTTGGCGCCGCGGAGCGCGTCGAACAGCGCCGCGAGGTCGTCGCACGGGTTCACCTGCGTCGTCAGCGCGGTGTGGTTCAGGCCGAGCGACTCGACGAACCGCCGGGAGAACCCCCGCCAGTCGACGTCGGGGTAGGCGGCGCGGTGGGCGGCGTAGGTGCCGGAGGCGCCGGCGAGCTTCCCGGACAGGCCCTCGGCGGCGTCGGCGACGCGGGCGGCGGCGCGGCCGAGCCGCGCGGCGTAGACGGCGAGCTCTTTGCCGTACGTCGTCGGCGTCGCGGGCTGGCCGTGCGTCCGCGCGAGCATCGGGACGTCGCGGTGGGCGCGGGCCTCGTCGGCCAGGTCGTCGCGGAGGCCGCGGAGCCGGGGGAGCAGCACCTCCTCGACGGCGGGCTTCACGAGCAGCCGCTGGGCGAGGTTGTTGACGTCCTCGCTGGTCAGCCCGAAGTGAATCCACGGGTGGACGCGCTCGTCGGTCTCGGTGCGCAGGAAGTACTCGACGGCCTTGACGTCGTGGTTCGTGGCGCTGTAGCCGGCGGCGCCCTCCGTTTCAAGCCGCTTCACGAGCCGCGCGTCGTCGGCGTCGAACTCGTCGGCGACGCCGCGGAGGTGGTCGCGTTCGTCGCGGGCCAGGTCGAGCGCGACGGCGTCCTCGTCGGCGAGCGCGAGCAGGTACTCGACTTCGACGCGGACGCGAGCGCGGACGAGGCCGGCTTCGCTGGCGTACGGGACGAGCGGCTCGGTTCGGCCGGCGTACCGGCCGTCGAGCGGCGAGACGGCGGCGAGGGGGTCCTCGCGGGGCAGGTCCATACCGGCGCTCCCGCCGCCGCCGGCAAAGGCGTTCCGGTCGCGAACCACCACAGCCGTGCATACAGCGAGCGGATTACGCCGATTATCTGGGGGATTCTATCCGCGTTGCTGCATACGGCGCCGGCGCGGACCGCAACCGTTTTTCCGTCGCCGCCGGAGCGTTCGACCATGAAGATTGCCGGCCTGGCGAGCAACCGCGGACGGAACCTGCTGCACATCGCCGACCGAGCGCCCGGCGGCGCGTCGCTGTCGGTGGTGCTGTCGAACCACGCCGACGCGCCCGTGCTGGACGGCGCGGCCGAGCGCGACGTCCCGACGGAGGTCGTCGAACGCGACGACGACGAGCCGCGCGAGTCGCACGAGCGCCGCGTGCTCGACGCGCTCGACGACTACGACGTCGACATCGTCTGTCTCGACGGCTATATGCGGGTGCTCACCGAGGCGTTCATCGACCGGGCGCCGACGACGCTGAACGTCCACCCGTCGCTGCTCCCGGCGTTCCCCGGCACCGACGCCCACCGGCAGGTGCTCGACGCCGGCGTCCGGCAGACCGGCTGTACGGTCCACGTCGTCACCGAGGAGGTGGACGGCGGCCCGATCGTGACCCAGGAGGCCGTCCCGGTGTACGACGACGACAGCCACGAGGACCTGAAGACGCGGGTGCTGTTCGACGCCGAGTTCCGCGCGTATCCGCGCGCGGTCGAGTGGTTCGCCGAGGGCCGCGTCGACGTGGACCGCGAGGCCGGCGAGGTGTCGGTCGAGGGCGACGTCGGCGGCGACCTGCCGGCGCGCCGCACCGTCAGCGAGGACCGCGTCCGCGAACTCCGGTACGGCGAGAACCCGCACCAGGACGCCGCGCTGTACGCCGACGCGACCTGCGAGGAGGCGAACGTCGTCGGCGCCGACCAGTTGAACGAGGGCGCGAAGGCGCTGTCGTACAACAACTACAACGACGCCGACGCGGCGCTGAACCTCGTCAAGGAGTTCGACGAGCCGGCCGCCGCGGTCATCAAGCACACCAACCCCGCCGGCTGTGCCACCGCGGACACGCTGTCGGCGGCGTACGCCGACGCGCTCTCCACCGACGCGAAGTCGGCTTTCGGCGGCATCGTCGCGCTGAACCGCGAGTGCGACGAGGCGACCGCCGAGCGAATCGCCGAGTCGTTCAAGGAGGTCGTCGTCGCGCCGGGGTTCACGGACGCGGCGCTCGCGGTGCTGCGCGGCAAGGACAACCTCCGGCTGCTCGACGTCGGCGACGCGGACGCGCTCGGCGACGTCACGGAGCGGTACACGGAGAAGCCGCTCGTCGGCGGGCGGCTCGTCCAGGAGCGCGACCTGCAGGCGCCGACCCGCGACGACCTGGAGTTCGTGACGGCGCGCGAACCGACCGACGACGAGGTGGAGACGATGCTGTTCGCGTGGCGCGTCCTGAAGCACGTGAAGTCGAACGGCATCCTGTTCGCGACGGGCACCGAGACGGTCGGCGTCGGCATGGGGCAGGTGAGCCGCGTCGACGCCGTGACGCTCGCCGCGATGAAAGCCGAGAAGGACGCCGACGGCAAGTCCGCCGACGGCGCCGTGATGGCGTCGGACGCGTTCTTCCCGTTCCCGGACGGCATCGAGGAGGCCGCAGCCGCCGGCATCGACGCCGTCATCCAGCCGGGCGGCTCCGTCAACGACGACGACGTCATCGAGGCGGCGAACGAACACGGCATGGCGATGGCGTTCACCGGTAGCCGCAGTTTCCGGCACGACTGACCCGGCGAGCACGGAAATCTCCCCGGCCCGAGCCGTCGCGTCGGTGTCGCGACGGCGTCGTCGCGACCGCGCAGCCGACGGTCGGCACCACTGGTCGTATTCGTCTGTTCGTCCGCTCGTCCGCTCGTCCGTTCGCCCGTTCGTTCACTCGTTCGCTCGTTCGCTCCGGATTCCCCCGGAGCGCTCCGGAGTGCTCTGTTTTATTCGTCGATGTGTGGTCGGAACCCAAGCGAATAATTCATACTGATTGGCGTCGGAGCACTGACATCAACAGCGGGACGGACCCGCCGACCCCTTTCCGTGAGTCCGAACACGCCAGCCGTCGACGAATCGGCGGCGACGACGACCGAGGAGAAGCTCGAACGGCTCCACGCCGCGACCCGCGACCTGATGCGTGCGTTCTCGCGCACCGAGGCCGCCGAAACCGCGGCGTCGGCGGCGACCCACATCCTCGGGTTCACGCTCAACACCGTCAGGCTGTACGACCCCGAGGCCGAACAGCTCGTCCCGGCCGCCGTCTCGCCCGCGGTCGAAGAGTTGGCCGGCGAGCGGTACCCGTACGACCGCGGCGAAACCGTGCAGTGGGACGCCTTCGACGGCGGCGAACTGCTCGTCTTCCCGGACATCACCGAGATAGACGACGACGTCCCGCGGTCGGGCGAAGGGAGCATGCTCGTCGCGCCGCTCGGCGAACACGGCGTGCTCACGCTCGGCTCGCAGACGACCGACGACATTGACGCCGCCGACGTCGAGTTGGCGCGGCTGCTCGCCGCGAACGTCGAAGCCGCGATGGACCGCGCCGAGCGCCGCCGGACGCTCCGGGAACGCACAGAGCGGCTGGAGCGGCAGAACGAGCGGCTCGACCGGTTCGCGTCCATCCTGAGCCACGACCTCCGGAACCCGCTGAACGTCGCCGCGGGCTACGTCGAACTCGCCGCGGAGACCGGGGAGACCGACCGGCTCCCCGAGGCGGCCGAGGCGCTCGACCGGATGGATTCGCTCATCGACTCGACGCTCGCGCTCGCCCGGCAGGGCGAGGCCGTGGAGTCGCCGGAGCCGACCGACGTCGGCCTCGTCGCACGGCAGGCGTGGGGGACCGTCGAGACCGCCGACGCGACGCTCGACGTCGACGCCCTCCCGACGGTGCCGGCCGACCCCGAGCGCCTCCGGACGCTGTTCGAGAACCTGTTCCGGAACAGCGTCGAGCACGCCGGCACCGACGTCGCCGTTCGCGTCGAACGCATCGACGGCGACGACAACGCCGACGGCAACTGCGACGGCGACGCCGACGGCAACCGCGACGGCGACCGCGACGGCGACGCGGCGGCCGACGCGGTGGGTTTTGCGGTGTCCGACGACGGCCCGGGGCTGCCGGCCGAGGACGCCGACCGGGTGCTCGACTGGGGGTACTCGACGGACGACGACGGCACCGGGTTCGGGCTGGCCGTCGTCGGCGACATCGCCGCGGCGCACGGCTGGACCGTCGACGTCGACGAGACGGCGGACGGCGGCGCCCGGTTCGCGTTCCGGTTCTGAGCCGACGGGGCGGCGGCGGTGACGGCGGCGGCGACGGTGACGTCGACGGAGTCCCGTTAGCCATAAGCGCGCGCCGCGAAACCGTCGGGTATGGAGTACTACGAGGCAGCGAACTTCCTCTTCGACCTCCGGCGCTTCCAGGTCAAGCCGGGCACCGACTCGGTGCGCGACCTGCTGGCGCACCTCGGTGACCCGCACGACGGCACCGACTTCGTCCAGGTCGCCGGGTCGAACGGGAAGGGGAGCGTCGCCCGGATGCTGGAGGCGACGCTCCGCGCGGACGGCCGCCGCGTCGGCCTGTACACGTCGCCGCACTTCGACGACCTCCGCGAGCGCGTCCGCGTCGACGGCCGGAAGGTGCCGGCGAGCGAAGTCGCGGCGTTCGTCGACGAGGTGAAGCCGTGGCTCGTCGACCGGGCCGCCGACGGCGAACCGCTGACGTTCTTCGAGGTCCTGACGGCGATGGCGCTGTGGCGGTTCGGCCGCGCCGACGTCGACGTCGCGGTGCTGGAAGTCGGGATGGGCGGCGAGTTCGACGCCACCAGCGTCGTCGACCCCGTCGCCGCCGCGGTCACGAACGTCTCGCTGGAGCACACGTCCGTCCTCGGCGACACCGTCGAGGAGATCGCGCGGACGAAAGCGAAGGTGGCGCCGGCGGACGCGCCGCTCGTCACGGCCACCGACGGCGTCGCGCTCGACACGGTCCGCGACGTCGCCGGCGACGTGGTCACGGTCGGCGACGGCGCTCCCGGAGGCGGCGCCGAGGCCGGCGACGGCGCCGCGCCCGACGTGACGGCCCGGTACGAGGGCCGCGTCAGCCACCAGGAGGCGGCGGTGTCGCTCGCCGGCGACGACTGGTCGGTCGACGCCAGGATTCCGCTGCTCGGCGCGTACCAGGCGACGAACGCCGGCGTCGCCGCGGCGCTCGCGCGCCAGCTCGGCGTCGACGACGCGGCCGTGCTGCGCCGCGGCCTCCGGAAAGCCCACTGGCCCGGCCGGTTCGAAGTGATGCGCACCGACCCGCTGGTCGTGCTGGACGGCGCGCACAACCCGGACGCCTGCGGGACGCTCGCGTCGACGCTCGCCGAGTTCGACCACGACGACCTCCACCTCGTCTTCGGCGCCATGCACGACAAGGACCACGACGAGATGGCGGCGGCGCTCCCCGACCCGGCGACGGTCCGGACCTGCGCGCCCCGAATCGACCGCGCGGAGGACCCGGAGGTGCTCGCCCGCGTCTTCGAGCGGGAGACCGGCGCCGACGTGACCGCCGCGGACGCCGTCGCGGACGCGGTCGCCGCCGCCCGCGACGCCGCCGAACCCGGCGACTGCGTGCTGCTCACCGGGTCGCTGTTCTGCGTCGCCGAGGCCCGCGCCGACTGGACCCGGAACGAACTCCCGAAGCGGGTGGAGTCGCGCGCCGACGCCGAGCGCGTGCTCGGCGGCACCGACGCGGCGCCCGACGCCGTCGAACGCCACGTCGACGACGCGGTCCACGAGACGGTGAAGACCCGCGTCTCCGCCCGGCAGGCCGAGACGCTCGAAACCGCGTTCGTCGCGGCCGGCGGCGACTGCGTCAGGAGCGGCGTCGACGGCGGCGGCGAACTCCACGACGTCGTCCTGCTCGGCACGCGCGCCGAGTTCCGCGAGGCGCTCGCCGCCGTCGAGGACCGCGGCGACGGCCTCGCAGGCGTCGCGGCCGACCTCCGCGGCCGAGTCGGCCTCGACGACGACTCGGACGCCGACACCGGCACGGCCGACGACGCGTATCCGTGGGAGGACGGGACCGCGGTGATGGGCGTGCTGAACGTGACGCCGGACTCGTTCCACGACGGCGGCGAACACTTCAGTTACGAGGACGCCGTCGCCGGCGCGGAGCGGCTCGTCGACGCTGGCGTCGACGTCATCGACGTCGGCGGCGAGTCCACCCGACCGGGCGCCGAGGCGGTCCCGGTCGACGAGGAGATTCAGCGCGTCACCCCCGTCATCGACGCCATCTCGGACGTGGACGCCCTGATTTCGGTGGACACGCGGCGCGCCGAGGTCGGGGAGGCGGCGCTGGACGCCGGCGCCGACATCCTCAACGACGTCACGGGGCTCGAAGACCCCGAGATGCGGTTTCTCGCCGCCGAGCGCGACGTCCCGGTTATCGTGATGCACAGCATCGACGCGCCCGTCGACCCGTCGACCGACGCGGAGTACGACGACGTCGTCGAGGACGTCGTCGACGAACTCACCGAGCGCGTGCTGCTCGCCGAGAAGGCCGGGATTCCGCGCGAGAACGTCATCGTCGACCCCGGCGTCGGCTTCGGGAAGTCGAAGCGCGAGAACTTCGACATCCTCGGCCGACTCGGCGAGTTCGCGGCGCTCGGCTGCCCGGTGCTGTTCGGGCACTCGCACAAGTCGATGTTCGAACTGGTCGGCGGCGAAACCGGGGACGCCGGCGCCGAAACCGTGGCGGGCACCGCGCTCGCCGCCGCCAACGGCGCCGACATCGTCCGTGTGCACGACGCCGCCGAGAACGTCCGCGCGGTCCGTATCGCCGCGGCCGCCGCGGACCCGTACGGCTTCGAGGTCGACGAACCGTGACCGACCGCGACGACGACGCGGCGGCCCCCTCGAACGGCGACGCCGAGGCCGGTCGTCCCGACGGCGCGCCCCGAGACCCTAACGCTGCCGGGCCGTACGAGGCCGTCTACGCCTACCCGGAAGGCGACGCCACCGCGTCGCGGTACGCGAAGACGGCCCGCGAGTACGGCTTCGACGGCGTCGTCGTCCGCAGCCGCGGAAGCGAGTTCGACGCGGCGGCGCTCCGCGGCCGCTACGACGTCGACGTCGTCCCGGCGGTCGAGGTCGACGCCGACGAACCGACGTCCGCCAGCGGCGCGGTCGGGAACTTCCGCCCGGAGTTCCCGGTGGTGCTGGTGCGCGGCGGCACGGACGCGCTGAACCGGTTCGCCGTTGAACAGGACCGCGTCGACGTGCTCGCCCGGCCGATGGACGGCGACGGCGACGTGAACCACGTGCTCGCGAACGCGGCGCGGGAGCACGGCACCCGCATCGAGTTCGACCTCGGGCCGGCGCTCCGGGCGACCGGCGGCGGCCGCGTGCAGGCGCTGAAGGGGCTGCGGAAGCTCCGCGAAATCGTGGCGGCCTGTGAGGCGCCGTACGTCGTGAGCGCCACGCCGCATTCGCACCTCCAGGTCCGGTCGCCGCGGGAACTGGTGGCCGTCGGCGAGCGACTCGGCTTCGACGCGGCGTGGCTCCGCGACGGCCTCGCCGAGTGGGGACGGGTCGCGGCGCGGAACCGCGACCGGATGTCCGAGGAGTTCATTTCCCCGGGGGTCCGACGTGGCAGGTATGAAGAAGACGGTTGAGGAGCACGCCGAACGGTTCTCCGAACTGGCCGCCGAGTACGACGACTCCCAGACCCCTGAGTACCGCGCCTGCGCCGACCTCGTCGTCGAGCGAGCGAACCCGGGGCCGGCCGACACGGTGTTGGACCTCGGCTGCGGAACCGGCGCCATCGCGCTGGCGCTCGCGGACGACGCGAACCGCGTCCTCGGCCGCGACATCGCCGACGGGATGCTGGAGCAGGCCCGCGCCAAAGCGGAGGAGCGCGGCCTGACGAACGTCTCGTTCGACTACGGCGAGTTCCGCGACCCGAACGTGGACGAGCCGGTGCACGTGGTCACGTCGAACTTCGCGCTCCACCACCTCAGCGACGACGAGAAGCGCGACGCGATCGAGACCGTCGCGGCGCTCGACGGCGACACGACGCCCTCACGGAACGACTCCGTCGGGCCGCGCCGCGTCGTCCTGGGCGACGTCATGTTCTTCGAGGAGCCTGACCCCGACGAGCCGTTCTACAGCCCGGAGGTCGACGACCCCGCGACCGTCGGGACGCTCGTCGAGCAGTTCACGGACGCCGGCTACGCCGTCACGAACGTCGACCGCGTCCACGACCAGGTCGGCGTCATCACGGCCGAGCGCGTCGTCGCCAGCGGCCGGGAGGAGTGACCGGGGTGACCGAGCCGTGAAACACCTCCCGAAGCACCTCCGGCCGCGGTGGCGGTATCTCGCCGTCGGCCTCGAAGCGGAGCCGGACGCCTCGATTTCGCGCGGCGCGATGCAGCGCGAAATCTGGTACGCCGCTCAGAACCTCCTCGGCGACCCGGGGAGCGCCGACGCGGACGCGACGCTCGTCCGCTTCCGGTTCGACGACGGCGCCGGCGAGTGCGTCGTCCGCGCCCGGCGCGGGGAGGTGGACGCCACCCGGGCCGCGCTGGCGTGCGTCTCCGCGGTCGGCGACGACGCGGTCGGCGTCCGGGTGCGCGGCGTCTCCGGCACGATTCGTGCGTGTGAAGAAAGGTATTTAGGACACGCGGGCGGAGTAACTGACGAGAGAACCGTCGTGTTCGCGGGCGACCGCCGAACCGGGTACGAGCGCCGGGCGGGCGCGGTCGACGTCGACACCCCGGCGGGGGTCGTGGGCGCGACGGACGCCGACATCTCCGAGTGATATCATGCAGGGTCAAGCCCAACAGCAGGCGTACGACCGCGGGATTACCATCTTCTCCCCGGACGGACGTCTCTACCAGGTCGAGTACGCCCGCGAAGCGGTGAAGCGCGGGACGGCGAGCATCGGTGTACGAACGGCTGACGGCGTCGTGCTGGCGGCGGACAAGCGCTCGCGGTCGTCGCTGATGGAGCCCGAAAGCATCGAGAAGCTCCACAAGGTCGACGACCACATCGGCATCGCCTCCGCCGGCCACGTCGCCGACGCCCGGCAGCTCATCGACTTCGCGCGCCGGCAGGCGCAGGTCAACCGGCTGCGCTACGGCGAGGCGATGGGCATCGAGACGCTGACGAAGACCGTCACCGACCACATCCAGCAGTACACGCAGGTCGGCGGCGCGCGCCCGTTCGGCGTCGCGCTCATCGTCGGCGGCGTCGAGAACGGCGAGCCGCGGCTGTTCGAGACGGACCCGTCCGGGACGCCCTACGAGTGGAAGGCGCTGTCCATCGGCGCCGACCGCACCGACGTCCGCGACCGGCTCGAAGCGGGGTACAGCGAGGACATGGGTCTCGAGGCCGGCATCGAACTGGCGCTCTCCGCGCTCGCCGAGACGAACGACGGGAGCTTCCAGCCCGACGGCGTCGGCCTCGCCACCATCGAGGCCGAGGCGCCGCAGTACGTCGCCCACGACGAGGCGAGCGTCGAGGGCTACCTCGACGAGTTCGACCTCCTCGCTGACGAGACCGAAGAGCAGGACGTCGCCGAGGACGGCGACGCGGACGACCAGTAACGACGCGGACCGGGCGTCGCTCCGACGCCGACCTTTTTGCGCGGCCGGCGCCCACGAGCGGGCATGTCGAGGTACGAACTCCGGGACGGCGCGCCGTCGGTCGACGACTTCCAGCGGCTCCGCGCCGCGGCCGACATGGCCGCTCGGCCCCGCGGCGGCGTCGAACGCGGCCTCCCGAACAGCCTGTACGCGGTCAGAGCCGTCGCCGTTCCGGACGTCGCCGACGCCGACGGGGAGGTCGTCGGGATGGCGCGCGTCGTCGGCGACGGCGGCAGCGTCTACCACGTCTGTGACACGGCGGTCCACCCGGACCACCAGCGCAGCGGACTCGGCACCCGGATGATGGAGGCCGTCGTCGACTGGCTCCGCGACGACGCCCCGGCCGGCGCGTACGTCAATCTCATGGCGGACGTCGACGGCTTCTACGAGCGGTTCGGTTTTCGGGAAACCCGGCCGGCGTCGAAAGGGATGTTTCTCCGGGAGGAGTGAGGGTCGGCGGACGCGTCGGGCCGCGGCGACACGGGTTCGGGGGCGGCCGTCCGCCGTCAGGTGATGGGAGTGGACGACTCGGCGCTGGACGGCCGACGCCCGCCGACGGCCTGTTCTTTACTCACGATAGAATAAACCTTTTGTCGAGGGGTCGGTTCGGTCCACGCATGCACGCAGTCGCTGTCCGGCGCGGCGAGACCGCGCCGACAGTCATCGAGAAGCCCGAGCCGGAGCCGGCGGACGGCGAGGCGCTCGTCCGGACGCTCCGCGTCGGCGTCGACGGCACCGACCACGAAGTGCTCTCCGGGGGCCACGGCGGCTTCCCGGAGGGCGAAGACCACCTGGTGCTCGGCCACGAGGCCGTCGGCGTCGTCGTCGACGCCAACGGCACCGACCTGGCTGAGGGGTCGCTGGTCGCGCCGACCGTCCGCCGCCGACCGAACGGCGAGAACGACTACTTCGCGCGCGGCGAACCCGACATGGCGCCGGAGGGCGACTACGTCGAACGCGGCATCGTCGGCGCGCACGGCTTCATGGCCGAATACTTCACCAGCCCCGCCGAGTACCTCGTCCCGGTTCCGGAGTCGCTCGCCGAGTACGGCTTCCTCGTCGAACCGGCCTCCATCACCGAGAAGGCCGTCGAACACGCCTACGCGAGCCGGAGCGCCTTCGACTGGGAGCCCTCGTCGGCGATGGTGCTCGGCAACGGCAGCCTCGGCCTTCTCACGCTCGAAATGCTCCGGGACGACTTCGACCGGCTGTACTGTCTCGGCCGCCGCGACCGCCCGGACCCGACCATCGACGTCATCGAGTCCGTCGGCGCGACGTACGTCGACTCCCGCGAGACCCCGGTCGGCGACGTCGCCGACGAGCACGAGGGGATGGACTTCGTCTACGAGGCGACCGGCTACGCGAAACACGCCTTCGAGACGGTCCACGCCCTCGCACCGAACGGCGTCGGCGCGCTGCTCGGCGTCCCGAGTTCGTGGGAGTTCGAGGTCGACGGCGGCGCCATCCACGAGGAACTGGTGTTGCACAACAAGGCGCTCGTCGGCTCCGTGAACTCCAACGTCGGCCACTTCGAGGCGGCCGCCGAAACGCTCGACGCCATGGACCGGTCGTTCCTCGACGACCTCGTCACCGGCGTCTACGGACTCGACGACGTCGACCGGGCGTTCCGGGACGACGACACCACTATCAAGACGGCCGTCGAACTCGGTACGCTATGAAGAACGTCGACGACCTCATCGACGACGCTGCGGAGTTGGCCGAACGCGGACTCTCGAAGGGCGAGATCGCGGACGAACTCAACGTCTCCCGGGAGACCGCGTCGTGGCTCGTCGAACGCTCCGGCGCCGACACCGCCGGCGCGGGCGAGTCCGCCGAACCGCCGCAGGCCGCCAACGGCCCGCAGGACATCCACGTCGACTGGTCCGCGGTCGGCCGGGACTCCACGCGGCTCACCCACGTCGGACGCGCGATGGCCGACCTGCTCGACAAGGAAGGCGAGTCGGTCGACCTCACGGTCGGCATCGAGAAAGCTGGGACGCCGCTGGCGACGACCATCGCTCGCGAACTAGACACGGACATGGCCGCGTACGCGCCCGCGAAACACCAGTGGGAGGAGGGCGACATCGACGAGCGCGGCGGCGGCTTCTCCCGGAACTTCGCGACCATCCGCGGCCGCGAGTGCTACGTCGTCGACGATACCGTCACCTCCGGGACGACGCTCACCGAGACCGTCGAAGCGGTCAAAGAGGAGGGCGGCAAACCGGTCGCCTGCGTCGTCATCGTCGACAAGCAGGGGCTCGACTCCGTGGCGGGCGTCCCGGTCTACTCGCTCATCAACGTCGTCGGCGTCGGCCGTGACTGACGACGGAGCACCGTCCGCAGTCACCTGGGAATTCGCAGCCGACGCCGACCCGGTCGTCCGAACGCTTCTCCTCGCCGGATTCGGCCTGCTCGCCGGGCCGGTCGTCGCCCTCCTCGCGGCGCTGACGTGGGCCGCGTTCACCGCCGCGCTCGGCGGTGATTTCACGCTCGTCGCCGCCGCCGCCGCGGTCGTCGCCGTCGGAATCGCTCTCAACCGCGCGCAGCTCGCAGCGCTCCGCGAGTCGGACGTGTCGCTCCCGGCCGTCGGTCGGTGGCGCGCCGCCGCCGCGCTGCTCGTCGGCGCCGGCGTCCACGCCGCCGCAGCCGCACTCGGCGTTCCGCCGCTCTGGCCGCTGCTCGGGCTCGGCGCAGCGCTCGCCGTCCTCGCGGGCCTCCTCGCCGGTGAGGGCTCCGTCGACCCGGCCGCCGGGACAGTCGAGTACGCGGGAGTCGAACTGCCGGTCGACTCGGTTCGGTCGCTGCGGTCGCTTCGCGTCGGCGACCGGGTGGCCGTGTTGCTGCGGTTCCGCCCGGGAGTCCCCGAATCCGCCCGGTACGCGACGTTCTCGGCGGCCGCGTTCGACGCGGCGGAGCCGCTGTTGCGCCCGACGGACCCGGACGACGAACCGGATTCGGACCCGGCCCGCCTTCCGCGACCGGTCCGGACCGTCGCAGCCCTGTTCGGCGTCGGCTGTCTCGGGGTCGGCGCTGCGGTGCTGCTCGTGGCTCCCCGGGCCGGAAACCCGGTGGCCGTCTACGCGGCGGCGTTCGCCGGGCTGTTCGGCGGCGTCTTCCTCTGGTACGCCACGACTGGGTGAGGCGGAACGGCGAGGGACGCGGCCGCAAGGTCAGCGTCGGGAACCGCGTCGTTCCGCACCGCGTCGCAACGTCTTTCAGGACGTGCGACCAACTTACGGGTATGACATTCCAGCCGGAGAGCGAACTGTCGGCGGACGAGGTCCGCGAAAACGTCGACGACGCCATCGCGAACAACGACGTCGTGCTGTTCATGAAGGGGAACCGGCTGATGCCGCAGTGCGGCTACTCCAAGCGCGCCGTCGAACTCATCAGCGGCCACGTCGACGAGTTCGAGACCATCGACGTGCTCCCGGCACTCGACGAGTACCGCGCGGCGCTGTCGGAACACAGCGACTGGGAGACCATTCCGCAGACGTTCGTCGACGGCGAGTTCGTCGGCGGCAGCGACATCCTGGCGGAGCTGGACGAGCGCGGCGAACTCGGCGAGACGCTGGCCGGCGACGCCTGACGCGGAGGGCAGACGATATAAGCCCACGGCGCGTACGTACAGCTGAACAGCTGTCCGACCCGGTCACGAACCCCCCACCGTTCCCACTCATCCACCCACAATGACAGGTCGCGTATTCCGACTACATTCGACGCTCGAACTGCCACTCGAAGACCTTCAGGACTACTTCGACGACGACCCGGAGCTTCCCGACGCCATCGACGCGGTCGACATCACCCGGCGAAACAACACGCTGATACTGAAAGCCGTCTCCGACGACGAGGAGATCAGCAAGTACACGCCCACCGCTCAGCTCAAAGCCAGCGTCTCCGAAACCCGGGTGTACGAGGAGGAGCCGCCGAAAACAGGCGGCGGCTGGATGCAGGAGGAAGAGGAGGAGATTCCGAGTGAACTCGTCGAGTTCGCCTGCTTCAAGGGCGACCGCGAGACCGTGCTCCAGAACACGGCGCTGCAGTACCCGATGTTCGAGGTGCTGCGGAACATCGCGCTGCTCTCGGAGAAGGGCACTCTCACGGCCATCACCGAGTACGACGACCAGCTGCACGCACACCGCATCGTCGAGGGCGAAGAGCGGCCCGCGAGCGTCGAAGTCGTCGAGAACCCGGCGCAGAACGAAGCCGGAAACGGCGGCGTGAACTGGCGCGACAACAAGTTCATCTCGGACTGACGGTACCTAACCGTTAGGTACCAGTCAGTTCCGTTGCCCGTTCAGTCGCTATATCCTCTTGAGTTTCGCTTAACTCTCCGTCCAGAATTGGTCGTAGAGACCTCGCTTCTTCTTGAATTCCAGTAGCCAATTCTTCAGCACCCTGTACATCATGCTCCTCCAGCACTTGCTCAATTCGCTCAATATCTGTATTTCCGATTTGAGTAATATCGCCCAGATTGCTTTGGATAGAAGGTTGATGTTGGATAATATCTCTCATTTGACTCTCAGAGGCATAGGGAATGGCGAGAAGAGCCACATTCTCCCGTAATTCATCTTCCATCGAAATACGGTCACTCCGTGCCAAGATATCGAGGAGGTCGTCTGTAGGGACAACAGGGTCCGTGTCGAAAAGTTCGTCTATAGTGTTCATCTCAAATTGCCCGCCGTCGTCTCCTGCCCTATCTTGTCCGAAAACTTGGCGCAGGTCTACGATAGACATGAGTTCCAATTTGTATGTCAGGTCATCACGTCCTCCAAGGACTTCATCATGAAACCAATCTTCTAATTCTTCCCGGGTTTCTATCTCTTGGTCAACACTCCTTGGAGGAATTACTCGGGTTGCTCCGTGCAGTACCTTGGCATCTAACTCCTCCAATCGATTTCTGATATACTGCTCTCCCTCCTCCGTATTCCAACCCTTATCTGAATTAAAATGGGTTAGTACCAAGAGTGGCGCTTTGAGCGGTTGACCATATTTTTCGATGAGATAGTCCGCATCAATTCCTTCTCGGTCTAAGACTTGCTTCAAATTACGGAGTCTTTGGCTTTTCAGCTGTTTCCTCTCCTCTGTGGCCTCCAGTTCTTCTTTTAGGCCTTTCTTCTCCTCGAGAAGGCTGTCCATTGCTGATTCGAGCGTCTTGACCTCCCTCTGTTTCCTCCATCCGAAGACTCCGCTCCCGACACTAAATAGGAATGATAGGAGAGTGATGGCCGCAGGGGCACCAGTGACATAGAGCACTCCTCCAGCGATTATTAGGATTGCTGACCCAGCGTAGGCCACTTTCTCCCGCTCTACAACCATATATCAATAGAGTTTGTTGTTTCTAATGTTATGAGCATTTGCCTTGGTTCACGAATTGGCGTCTGCTTCTTCAGCAGAGTTCCAGACTGGCGTAGACTGTGCCGTTTTCGGTGATGTAGAGCCCAAGCCCGGCTTGGTCCGCTGAAGCGACCAGCATGGCTTTCCTGTGTTCGGGGGAGTGCATCCACATCTGGAATATCGCCCTTGCCAAGTCCTGCTCGCCGTAAACCGAATACGTACCTCCGTCAGCCCACTCCGCCCTCACCTGTGTGTTGATGTGCGTCTTGGCGATGTTCTCTGCTCCGGCGTAGTAGCGGTCCGTGCCTGAAATCGGCAATCTACATTTCGGTAGTAATCCTCGCTGGTTGTATCGGTCCTTAATCGTGTCTCCATCTGGCTCTTTGTGGGCGAAATACCCTTTCTCGGCCATATCCCGACTATGGGCTCGCCCCATCTCTGTCAGGACTGACCACTTCGAGACGTTTTGGAGTCCTCTACTACTCCGTTCCCGGTTCAGATACTGGATGAACAGGGTTTCTGTACGGTTGAGATTGTATCCCTCTTGGACAATCGCGTCCTCTGGGGGCCCATTCGAACCTCCGCTTGAAGCGGAATCGACCCCACTCAATACATCACTGGTAGGTATGGCTCCAGTAATTAGGAGACCGCCGATGAGCAAGATAGTGCCTATCTTTGCCAGTGACCACAGGGACGAAACTGGATACTTGCGAAGACGGTGCAGATAGTATAGAATCCACGTTGGATGGAGTACCCACCGAAGAACCGGATACCCTACCGTCCAGCCACAACGATGGCACTTCAGAAACTTATCGCCTGATAGTCGCCAGACTCGACCCCCACAACTCGGGCAGTGCTGGCCCTTCTCTTGGTTCCCCATGGATAACTCTGGTTTCCCATTATCTAACCGACATTCGACTTTAACCTTGGCCCGGAGACCGTACCAGACCACGACCCAGCACTTCTGGACGGCTTCGCTCCGACCAATCACCTTCTAAACAGCCGCCAAAGGACAGCGATAGCCATCAACAGGGAGACCGTCCACAGACCGTTTCCAGACCAATTCTCCCGCGATAAACATTCGCTAAACAACCAGCCGCACGGCTCGCAACCGGAACGGCAGTCCGACGACAGGCAGAGGATGCATAGTAGACCTATCAGACCGTGTAGGGACCATACGTCAGCATTATCCACGATTACTGCGGCCGGAAGCAACATACCGGATTCTGTCCTCGATAGCCTGCAGGTAGAAACTATCTACGTGCGGAACACGGTTACGCGGGTAGACAGAAGCGTTTTCCCACCACAATACCCGGAATTCTAGTATGTATGTATGCGGTCCTTAGTGCTAACTAACTATACGCGCCTTTAGGGTTTGCGAGGGCAGTGTGGTGCATATTTTACTCCATGTCTTTGAAGCTGACCCTGGACCACGCCTTTAGGAACGTAGTACCGAGTGCGAACCGTTCAGGGAAGTCGGCGTCGAGGTCAGACTCCGTTTAAGATTACCCTCCGTCACGGAGAGGTCCAATATGCTGCGGGTCAACTCCCCGTAATCTATTGTTTTGCCCCGTGCTGAGTATCTTCCTCCGTGACATCTCCTTCGTCAACGAGTTTGTAAGAATACAATCCTAAGGCGGATGGTTTCTATGCAGTCCATATTTTCTCCCCCTATTCATTCAGTAGGGGACTGACAAATGACATTTATATGTCGATACCTCCTATTCTAATCCATGGGGATATTTGAACTAATCAGCCAGTATAGGCCTCGATTGCCAAGACTACGCTCAAAGACGAAACCAGTCATCTGGGCAATTGACGAAAACCCCGGAGAAGTCGAATCCTCTCATTGCGAGCTTCAGATTCTAGTTGACTCCAAAGAGACTGTTGAGCCTGTTCTTCTCCGGAATGACCGGGAGAGGAGAATTGACGAAGGAGTAGTTTTAGAGCGAGTTAGTGTAGATAGCTTCATGAAGGTCGGTGGCCGCGTCGTTGATATTGAGAAGTACCGGCTACTAACTGGGGATAAAGCGGCCGGTCGGAACCATGGTAACTCTTGCATCGAGAGATTCCCGGAGAAATTCTCTGGTAAAACCATTCCGAGACATCAGCGTGGGGCTGAAGAACTTGATAAAATAATCCAAAGGTTGTATGGAGAATAGTCATATATTTCTACACATGGATTTGACCGACTGCGGTCAATAACTATTTTGTTTCTTGCTATTCCCTCGACTGAGTCTCGAAGTGAGCAGCCGGGTAATACAGACTGCCGACCTCCTGCTCTAGGGAGGTCCTGAGGTTGTCACGACGTCGCACAACACTGATACGAAGGATACCGGCCCGCACCCGTCGCGATACGCGAGGTCAGCAGGTGGACTGTTTGTGTGCGGCCCGCTTCCTCGTGGTCTGATATACTGACTCGTGCTGACAAGCAGTCTCCCTGCGTCGTTTGTCCCAAGTGACGGCGGTGGCCTACTGGCCTACCCGGCCCCGTGTACGCATGGGAAACGTGACGGCAGCTGCCGTCAGCCGCCGTCTAAGGCTTTCCTCGCTTCCTCTCGCTTCTTCCTCTCAGCCTCGAAGTATGCAGCCTGGTCTGGTTCCTGTTGACTCTGCTCCGTATCCTTCGGCTTCGACGGCACCGAACCCTGCTGTCTCGAAAGCGTTACTTCTGGCGTACTAATAGTCTTAGTACGGGTGAAGTAACGCTTTCTCCGCCCCATCTCCAGACTGTTGAGGTCCACTTCTCCATAGGTCTGAAGGCTTCCCGACCATTTCCAACGGTCAGGATTTGGCCCGCGCCCCTTCTCCCTCTCAACGAGACCGCGGTCCACCATCTGACCAAGTGATTCAGTGATGTGCTTTCTGGTGCAGCCCACTTCGTCTGTGAGTTCACGAGTGCTAACCCAGTCACCCTGTGATTTCAGGACTTCCAGCATCTCCACCTGCTCCTCACCGAAGGTCGTCTCCACGCCTTCCGCTCGCACGTCCACGAGCTTGTCCGGGATTACGCTGGTCCACGCATAGACTGTGGCGCCTCCATTGTCCTCGCCGGCGTTCCGTGCGAAACGGCCGATGGATTGGGCGACGTGGCGCTCCGTAACGCCTTTCAGAATCTCCTCAGCAGCATCCGCGTCCGCCCCGTCGAAACCTCGGCCTCTGGCCCTGACCTTACCATCATCGTTACAGTGGATGCAGGTGCTCGACGGGACGCTATTGTCTCCGCACTTGTCACACGTCTTCATCTCCGGCTTCGCGTCGAGGCGGTGGTAGGCCACGTAGTCCATCACGTCCTCATCGCCGGGGTCGATATGGCCGAACACCGCGCCCCAGTCCTCGTTGCCGAAGTCGTCGCGGCCCATCTCCTCCCCGTAGTGCATCGACTTAGCATCTCTCGGAGTCATTTGGTCGAGCCATCCGCTGATTTCGTCCTCAACGGACTGTGGCGCGACCACGGAGCAGAAGTCGCCTTCCGACTCCTCCACGATTTCTGCGAGCAGCGCCTTGGCCTTCGTTTCGCTAAGGTTGTCGCCGTTTGTCAGCGGCCGTCTGGCATCCCCAACCTGCACCACGGTTAGGCCACGTTCCTGGTGACGCCACCGCGACTCTTCCTGCTCGTCCAAGACACTCAGGAACGGAACGTCCATACCGATATTCGCGGCCCACCGCTGCTCGTACGGATGCGCGTCTAAGCAGACCAGTGACCGGACTTCCTCGAACAACGGGACCTGCCAGATACGCTGGAGTGTGTAATCCTCGTCCAGCACCACAGTCACGACCTCGCGGGCCGTCCCTGCTTCGGGAGTCTGTGGGTAGGTGGTTGACCCGGAGTACATCGTTCCGCACGCAGTGGCCTCGCCGTTGAGTATGGCGAGCAGCATCCCCTCGTCCAGCCGGTGACTGTTTGCTTGTTGGAAGTACCAGTCCGTCTTGGGCTGGGGGCTTGAGAGTATGGCGTCTCTGGTTTCTTCGAGGAGCTGGCTGTCCGGATTGTGGCGTAGCTTATCGCGGAGTTCGGTCCACGACTCAAGCGGTGCATCCGCTTTCTGGAGCCGGAGAGTTAGGGCCTCGCGGATGTGCTGCCGACTCGGGCCGCTCCCGGACAGCCCCATCGTGTAGTGAGGCATCTCGTCGATAACGAGATTCGTGGAGTCGCGGAGCATCTTTGCGTGGAGCATTTCGTGAGTGCAAAGAGCCACGTCAAACTCCTCCTGGTGGAACTCACCCCACTGCTTCAGTGCCGGACACTCGCCGTCTTGACGGCAGGGTGGTTCCCGGCCCAGCTTCTCCTTCAGCCGAGTGTGTATCTCACGGATGGTCAAGCCCTTCTCTGCCTGCTCCGCTATCCAGTCGCTGACTGGCAGGCTCTTCATGTTCGGTAGCTCCTCGTCGTGAAGACCGTCGGAGGCCGCGCAGGCGTCGTGGCGGCCTTCCAGTACGAGCGTGTCAATACCGAACTGCTCCGCGAACGCGGTCTTTCCGTCGCGGGCGTCAGTAGTCGGGAGTGCGACGACCACTGGCTCGCAGCCGGTCACGTCCTCTCCCGCATTCGCCAGCGTCCTGATGGCCGTCCCGGTTTTACCTAGGCCGGTCGGAGCCTGTGCGCCGATGATGCTGGCGTCTTCAACCGCCGTTTGGTACAGACCGCTCAAGATGCGCCGGCCTTTTTCGGTAAGGTCGTCGGCTGACTCTGTGCTTCTACTTGAAACTGCGTTAGGACTATTGTGCGTGAACGTGTCGTATCGCATAGGTTCGGACCTCCGTAGCTGCCAGATAGCTTACCAGTCCTGGCACGGCGGGTTCCACCTCGCGGCCGTGTGGCAGCACGGCCCGTGCGGTTCCTTTCGAGGTCATCTTGGTGAGCTGTGGCTTTGTTCCTGAGTCATCCAGATTTCCGAGATACGGAGCTTCTCGTCCGTCGAGCAGTCGCACATTTGGTACTGCTCTCTGCATTTGGGACAAGCCTCCTCGGGACAACCGGGATGATGGTAACGACCCGGCATGACACCACAGGCCTCGCACGGCTTGACAGGCTGTACCTCGAACGGCTGATACTCCTCTTCCTCGCCGTAGGCCACCGGCTCGCGTACCTCCCCACACGCGAACTTAATGGAGCGGTCGTCTCGGCAACCGTACGACTGCTCAAGCGTTCGCAAGCAGATTTGGCACTCCGGCGGCGCTCGGAATGGTTCCGCTTCAAACAACTCTACTCACCTTTTCTTGCCGGTCGGGCGACCACCAAGCTTGGAACCGGGATGGTTGCCACTCTGGGTATCTCTCGACTTTGACGTACAACTCTACGTCCTCGTCCAACAGCTCCTCCACTCTGGGGATGAGGTGGACTTCGTATACCTCGCCGTTGGAGTTCTCAACCACGAGGCCTCCCGTTTCTCGGTTAACTCCGACGACTTCCTGCCATGGCATCTTTATTCACCACCGTCAGAATCGTCGATGATGACCACTTTCGCCCGCTTTCCTCTGTGCTTCTTCTTGAGGGTGACGTGGGCAGAGCCGCCGATAGGTTTGATTTCACCTTCGACCACTTCGTCACCGTGAATCTCGAACTGGTCTTTTGTCCCAGTATTAGTTTCTGATTTTGGCACATCGAATTATTAAACTCTATGTAATTATACCTCATGCGGGCGAAAGGAGCAGAGCGGACGAGCGGCCCTAAGGCGCTACCAGCAGGACTCGCGGGCGAAAACCAGCAGAGCCAGTTACGCCTCTTGACACCGTCGTAAGTGTACCTCATACTCCTCTTCTGCCTTTTCTTTCCTACAGAAGGGGCAGACTTTGACCCTCTCGCCTCCTTCCTCGCCATTGTCCGGCTCTTGCTGTACCTCTGTCTCTGACGTAGCCTCCTGTGGCGGCTGAGTCTGGTCGGGATTGTCGGACTGGCCGGACCCGTGTTTGAACGGCGTCGGCCACGGGTTGTCCAGATTTCGCCACAACTCAGATACCGTCACCTTGCCGATTCCCCTGATTGCCAGCAGGTCTTGAGGATTTGCTCGCCGTAGGTCTTCCTCTGTTTCGTAGCCAGCTTCCGCAAGAATCTGCGTAGTAGTGGACTGAGTACCGAGCCCTTCCAGAGCCTCGTACACCTCTGGATATTCAGTCCCCTCCGCTCTGGGTCGAGCGGTGTCGAGATAGCACTGTTTAGAGCAGTAGGTCCGGTCCTGGTACCGGGGATGAGTAAACTCTTCACCGCATCTCTTGCAGATACTGGTGGCTTCGCTTGACGTGCCGCTCTTATTTGATTCTGCCAGACACTCCATCGAGCAGTAGGTTCGCTCCTTTTGCTCGTGTTCAAACTCTGTCCCGCACTGTTCGCATACCGAAGTCCGTTGCACTGCTTTTACCGCTGCCACGAAGCATTCTCTGGAGCAGTACGACCTCTCATCAAGGCCGTATTCATGCTCGAACTCCTTGCCGCACTCCTGACACACTGATACTCGCTTTTCTGAATCCTGCGAGGTGGCCCGCGACATATACGGCAGATAACACTCACCCAGCAAAGCCCTCACGCGGCGAATTGTGGCGATGTCGCAGTCCTGCTCAACCACGGCCATAGGCACGGCCACAACCCAAGACTGCGTGACGATTACTACGCTCGCGGCTATCACGGTCTAATGGGCCGCAACGGCCCGACGTACTCTGCCAAACGGTTGGCGTACCATCCACGAGGGCTTGGCTTCGCCCCTCCGCCTCCCGTTCCGTCCGGTCAGCAAATCCCCCTGCTCTCGCTGGCCTTTCACCGAGTTTGTGACTGTCACTGTTTTGAATAAATAGTGAAGTGGCTATTCACCACTCAGTGGCGTCTGATTCGGGCGATTCAGGAGGATTCTCGGCTAACACTGCTACTTCTCGGACTTCGTGGAAATATCCCTGCATCTCGGCACCGTGATAGTTCTCCCAGAGAGCAGGGCCCTCAAGTCCAGTCCTCGCTCCGAGGAGCTTTCCGAGTTCAGTAGCTGGGGCGACACGCTCATCAGGTAGCTCCCTCAGGAGACGCTCGTTTGAGGTACTTTCTGACAGCTCCGTAGTGCTGAATTCGGCATCACTCGGTGTCCCAGCGAGACGGAACAAGAACTTCCATGGTATCTCCTGGGGGAAGCTCTCAGTACCGTGTGTTGGCGGCGCGTTTGGCGTCAACTGCTGGCTCGTTTCTTCCTCACATTCCTCGAACAGTTCGATGAGTTCGTTGGCTTCGCTCACGGTCTTGATTCCTGCTGCTGGTTGGCTCACCCGCAGAAACTATGGCCATAGAGAGCCGTAGGAGCTACTGCGGGGCGTGATGCTCCGTAAACAGTGAACGGTCGCCCGGTGACCCGTCCAAAGCTCATCCGGGCGAACTGTTTCCTCTCGTGTTCGTCACCTCCTTGAGCAACGATTTCGAGGCCGTTGTGAAAAGCTTTGGGCACCTCAGAGGCGACTAGACGGCGTATTAGCCCCAGAAAAGTTGTGGTTCACACGAATGATGAGATATAGGGCGATAGTCACTCATACCGACTCGTACGACAGCCGCCGAGTCAGCGGAGGCAGGGATGGCCCGTCCGCAACTACTAACCAACGTACTCAACTGGCGATACACTCCCATGTCGTGGACAAATTGTAAGATACTGGACTGACGGTAACCAGATAGAGTATGAAAGCGATACTCCAGGGCGAGTTCCACATATCCAGTTCGGATAAAGAATCTCTGCTCGACCATATAGACGAAGACGTGGACGCCCTGTTCGTTGAACAGCGGGAGGATAGCGTTAGCCCTAACGAGTGGAGCTTTGGGTACTTGTCGTTCCTTGTCAGCACTCTAATCTTCTATTGGTTTCAGGCGTTTTTCGACAACGGTAGTCGAATCGAGGATGAAGTGGATGTTCCGGTATTCGATGAAATAGATACTCCCCTTCCCGAACTCTATTCTCGATTCCCGTTATCCTGGATTGTGGCAGCTGGGCTGTTCACAGCCGGGTTCTTCCTGTATGGAATCTTCATCCCGAAAATGGCCATTCCCTTTCTCTCCGCACCATCTACTGGCGACTTCATTTACACAGTGGTCATGAAGCTGGTTATGGTAGTGGGTGCGCCAGTCTTGTTCTCTGGAATACTGATTTACTTTGAGGAACAGAATATGGGCAGTCGAGACGAGGACATGGCAAATTCAATCATAGATATTTCTGAGAAGAAGGGATTTGACACGGTCATCGTTTCCTGCGGTAATATGCACCTTCGTCGTTTACCTGGACTTCTGGAGGACGCCGGTTGGGATGTTGAAATTCATGAATCCAACCACAGCAGGGCGTCGAGACTATGGCGTTAAGTGTACCAATCGCAGTCCCCGTACGACTCATCATGTGCGGGAAAGACTCAAAAGACACTGCACCTTACGTATCGCTAAAATGACAGGTGCTCGTGGACAGGCTGACCCTGTGGGCGCGGTCGTTGGTGCCATCATCGTGGCGATAATCGCCCTGCTCGGCATCTATCTGTTCTCCGAATTAAATCAGACCATCACGATAAATGGGTCACTCGCCGAGACCGGGGAAGAGCTGCTGATTGATGGTGCTGACGCGCTTGTGTTAGCAGTCGGTGGAACCGGCATCGCCGTCACTGCCATTTTGATTCTTCAGGGGGCCGGACGTTGAATTCCATAGATATTGGGAAATCAGTGCTATTCGCGCTCACTGTAGCGGTCGTTCTATCCTTCTTGTGGCCATATCTTCCGAGGTCTGGGGCGTTTTCGGGACTTACCGCCTCACTATCGGCAACCGCTAAATTCCTGATTCCAGTCCTCGTGATTGGTGTTCCTGCTGTCGCGTACCATCTTCTGAGCGAGTGGTGAGCTGGGTGGTCGCTATCCAGCTATCCCCTACGCTGCTCGTAGAGTTCATTCATATCCAACTCCTCATCCATCGCTTTATGGAAATCTTCCCAGTGCCGAGCCTGCTGCCGTATGGCAATTTTGATGGCTCTCCTCGCATCATCCTCACCAATGCGGTTCGGATTAAACTCTCCTAGGTCCATCTCCTGCATCTGCTCCATCGTTGGTGAATCCCCTGTCCTCCCATCTCGAAAGTGAACGTAGCCGTTTCTGGTATTGTTGAGCCAATAGAGGTCTGAGGTGTCTTCTGTAACGATACCTGCGTCTTCCGCGTCTCCGATAGCGCGACCTAACGTAGGCTCTTTTTCTGGGTACGAGAAGTCGGTGAATCCCAGTTCTAGGACCAGTAGATGTTCAATGATTGAAGCACTGAGGATTACGCAGGCGACAAACTGGCCGTTGATGAAGCAGCCCATCAGGTCTTCGTAGAGGTGTTGTGTCTCGTTCCCACCATCAGGCAGTAGAACTCTGTCGCCGTGTTCATCTTCGACTTGCTCAAAGAACCATTCCTTTCGATTCTGCTTCTTTTCCGGCGTGTAGGGATTGTCAATCCCGGACTCGTCCTCTGTCATATTACTTATTCACCCAATGAAGGGAAGGGTTCGTTACACGATGTAACGAGGCCGCCCTATTTATTAGTAGGTCGTCGTGTAACCAAGCCGCTTGATGTCAGCAGAATTAGAAGAACTAGCGGCATACATTCGCCGCTCGACCGAGGAGCAAGAGGAACAGCACCAACGACAGGCCATCAAGGACTGGTTGGACTATCAGGGCGTCGAGCTTGGCGAGGTCGCCATCTACGCGGAGCAGGCCAGCGGAGCCGACCCAAACCGTAGCAAATTCCAAGAACTCCTTGACGCCGTGCAGAATGGCGAGGTCTCCGACGTAGTGGTCTGGGAGATTTCGCGGATAGCACGGAAAGGCAAGCTCGCACAGGAGTTCTTCGACGCCTGCGAAGACAACGGCGTGACCATCCACGTCACTGATGGCGCTGTTCGCAGAGTCGAGCCGGATGGGACTGGCCGAATGGTCGCCGGCATCATCGCCGAGGTCATGGCTGAGGAGCGCCGCCAACTCATCCGACGGACCAAGGCCGGGATGAAGCGGGCACGAGAGGAAGGGAAATGGGTTGGCAACGTCCCTGCGGGCTTCATCCGCACCGACGATGGCTATCTGAAGCCCAACCTTGACCCGGACTACGACGACGAGGAGACTGGCTTTTTCGACATCGCGGAGGCGCTGGAGCAGATAGATAACGGGAAGTCGTACAATCAGGCGGCGAAGGATACGCCGAACATCACGCGCCAAGCCCTCGCCAATATCGACCAAGACGAGGAGCGGAGAGCGTGGTATCTCGACGGAGAAGCGGACGACGACCGCGTATCTGCCGCGCTGGAGGTGGTCGAGGATGGATAAGCAGAAACCCGTCAAGCCCGATTACGACGAACTCACTGACGTGACTCAGGAGTGTGCAGAAAGACTCAGAGAGGACAGCAGTCCTGAGTCTAAAGAACTGGTCGAAAACCAACTCCTTGCCCTCCTCAGGGCGAGGAAGCGAAAGCGGACTGGGCCACCCGCTAATGGACCGAGTGCTGTGAAAGTAGCCTTCCTCGCCACGGCGGTCGTGGCGTTCATCGCCGGGGGAATCGCGGCCTTGGTGGTGGTGTGACCATGCTGAATCAGAAACCCGTCAAGCCCGGCGGCGAGTGGATGAGAGAAGTGGACAAAATCGGACCAGAAGGCGACCCAGTGGTGTTTATCCAAGGTTTCGCCGTCATCCTCGACGGCTGTCACGCGACCACTGGCGACGTGGTACATTTCGAGGTCCAGCGGGTCACGGACAACTACGCCATCGCAGAGGAGGTATGACGGAGGAGCTGCCCGTCGCTGCCGGTGACGTGGTGATGGTATCGCTGGATGAGGCGGCCTACGCGGGCCTCACCGCGGGGAGCGTAGCCGAGCCGGGAGTGGACGCGAGTATCGTGGTCGTCGTGCCGGACGTGCCACCGCGCGGCTCTACGCAGGTCGTGATAACCGGCATCCGCTACGGTCTCGACGCTCCGCTGATGGATGCGTTCGGCCACGGCCTGCCTCACGGCCTTCCTGCTTGAGACAAGCCATCTTCCGGCGGTTTCTAATTATTTCGTTATAAGAAGCCGGGTTGGACTGTGGAGGGGCTAACGGTTGCATGGTCCAATATCCAATCCCCACGGATTGATTTCATCAGGAAGCAGGAGAGGCATTCAGACCACGAAATTCCGTCAAAGTACGAACGGCCGTTCTCTGTGTATAGACGGACTGGTAGAAAGTTCGACTCTGGCAAATCCAGACCGCGCCGTGCGTCACTCCAGATAACTCAGGACTGCTTTGCTTGTTCTTCTTGATTTGCTTGGTGGGCAGCGGCCATCCCTGAAGCTAACATCTGCACTAACTCTGATTTCTTACCTTCACGAGGCGGGATAATCCGCTTTTGCATCGGCTCCGGTATACTAAAGAAGTCCTCCTCACCCGTGAAGTCCGCTATATCGGGGTCAACCAACAGACCGCGGGTGACGTAGATAGTCGTCTCCTGCCACGGTACTGCTACCATCTCATCATAAGCAAGAACCTGCGTTCCATCAGGAATTGGCAGTTCGCGCCCGCAATGGAGCACGATTGGGTCTTCTACAGCCTCGTCTACCATGAAAATCAGTTCGTATTCTCCGAGAGGCTTATTCGACGGCCACGGGTCTACGAACCAAGCAGTCACTTCATCACTGAGGTCGTCGGGACCGTACATTTCCCGGTCGTCCTCAGATTCCTGTCCACTGTTTTCTCCGCCGGTCAGCTTGTCCATCAGCCCCATATGCGTAACTGTTTGGGCGATTACAATATCCTTTGTGCGGCTTCCTACTTTCAGCCGTGTGCTGAAGGCGCTTTGGCGAGCCGCTTCCCTACGACCAGTCCTTGACAGAAGCAGACGTCTGCGGGCTGTCTCCGTTCCAGCCGAACCCGTCCTATGCCATGGGCGATAGAAAGGAAGGCGAGCAGTATCCTGTGTCTCCGTGACGTTTGTTCCTACAGATGTTCCTGTGCTTTGTCGCGGGCCTCGCTTAGGGCGTCTTTCGCCCGGTCGAATGCTTCGTCCCACTCACTCGTATTCCCGATGTAAGTCTGAGCGTTATTCAGGGACTGACACGCTTGGGAAGCCTCTCTCAGAGCAGTTACCACGTCCTCGTCGATATCAATTCCAGCAGAATCCCCGGCGTGACGGCTCAACTGGGATGATGCAGACTTCATCTCCATACGGGTCTCATCATAATTTGGATGAGAAGTATTCTCAAAGCCCCGTAGTGCCTGAAGGCCATGTTCGCAAATAGAAACAGCATCTGCATACCAGTCCTCGTGTTCTGACTGCTCATCGAGGCTGCCCTTTCTCCGGTGCCATAGCTCATTGACCAGGAGACCTCCCAATATCGTAGTTCCCAGACCTACCGCAGTTTCAAGTGGTGTAACCATCTTCAGAGTGGATATTAGAAGTCGTTTAGAGTACCCTCTAAGTCATCAAATGCTGACTCCAAGTCGTCCATTCCCTCTACTGGCATATTGACCTCGTTGCGAGTGTTACACTCGCGGCAAATGGCCGTTCCCTGAAAATGGCCGTCATCGGTTACATAGAGATTCACATCGAAGCTCTCGGAAGAGCAGTCCTCTGCCTGGCATTCGAATTCACCCTCCGAGATAGCTTGTTCGGCTTCCTCCCTCATTTCCTCGAGTATGTCTTCCGAATCGAACATACTCCCTTATTACTGCATCCTGAAGAAAAGGATGTCCCTTGGTTGTCAGTTGCTAATCACCGGAGGCTTTGTAGGTCTTCTTCAACTGACTCCAGCGGGTCACCGCCGCCTTGACCGATGCCGCCGAGGATTTCTTGAGTGGCTTCTTGGGCTGAAGCGACGGGATTGACCCAGCCCTTGCCCCAGTAGCCGAACGGCATTTCCACAGCCTGGGGATTCTTGTCTTCCTCCTCGTTATCGGGGTCTCGACGCATCGGACGGTTCGGGTATTCCAACACGGGATTATACAGGATACCCCCCGTTGAGCCACCGCTCTCATACTCAGCAGGACCACCAGATGGTGTGAGAGTACCATAGCTCGGCGGACCATACGTCTCCGGCGGAGGATAGATTTCAGGTGGATTGTGGGTCGGTGGACTCGTCGGCTCACTGTCTCCGGTCGGGCTGCCGACGGAGCTTCCACCGCCGCCACTGGTCACGCGACGGTGACTCTCCGAGACTCTGGAAGAGCCGCTCGAGTCATCCGGGTGCGTGGTCCGACTCCTATCACGGTCTCCATAGTTTCGCCGGCTGCTATCGCCGTAGTCTCGCGGCTGCCCGTCTCGGTCTCGGTCGCGGGGACGTCCACTACTATACTCTCCGGGCTTCTTTCGTCGCCATCCATCGGGTAGCTCGTCGTCAGACGGGACCTTGCGGCCATCGGGCCGGGTGTCGCTTGGCCCGCTATCTCGTGGTGAGTCAGGCCGAGTCGTTTGGTCTGTGCCTCCCCCAGTGCTAGAGGACGGACCACGACCGCGCCCCCTGTCTCCCGCCGACTCTTGCTGATTCACACCGACACGACCTCCGCTTGTGACACGTCGCCCGCCACCAAACAGGTCCTGCAAATCCCGCTCGATGGAGCCAAACGGGCTGGATGAGTAGGTCTGTTGAGGCTGACCGCTCTGTGATTGCGAGGCAGCACCACCACCAGCACCGATAGGCGGCATTGAACGGTCAACGGGCTGACTCGGCTCCTGTATGTAGTAATCCAGCGACTCACCGCTACCGGACTGTGGCGCGTCCGCGTCCCCCGGTGAGTCTGGTGCGTTTGGACCGCCACGGTCTTCCGGGGCAACGGGCCGGAGCGGTACGCGGCGGCCGCCTATCTCCGTGTAGAAGCGCGACCCGATGCCAACTCGTTCCAGCATCCCGCGCAGCCCATTTCCGACACGTTCAAACTTGGCTTCCGGAGGGATGACTGCCTCGATTTCTCCTGTGTTAAGCTCGTCCGAACCCGCGGGCTTTGTGCGAGCTGTAGTCTCACCCGACCGCTCCAGCATCTCGTTGCGGAACTCGTCCATCGTGTCTGCCTCGGGATTCCGAACATCTGTACGGACTAGTACGCCTGTGGGGTTCCCGCCGGTACTCGGAAGACCCGGACGGAGACTAAAGTCAGGCGTATAGTCCTGATTCGGGTCTATCCCGAGGAAATTAGGCGACATCTCCGGACCAGCGAAAGCACCCGGAGATTCATAATCCCCTTTCTGAGTCTTGAATCCAGTAGATTTGCCCGGGCTTCGACTAATACCGGGACCTTCGGGCTCTACCTCAATTGCCTTCTTCAGCGTCGTTCCTTGATTGACTCCATATCTGCGGAAGAAATTTTCAACCGATGAAGGAGTAAATCGCTCGGCTTGACTACGAACAGTGCCCGCCGGGCTGTTTCGGTATCTCTCCGGACTCTCTGCACCCGGGAATTTGTCTCCCTTCTCCTGACTCTGACCTTCATAGTAATCGACTGTATCTTGATTTGTTATTCCCTCGGGCTCAACGTACTCGCCTCCAATCGTTCGAAGTCTATCGTTTGTAACCCGACCGAGAGAACCCGCTACCTTTCCGGCCCCGATACCGAAGACGAACTCACTACCCACGCCGCCAAGCGTCCGCGCCGGGTTCTGAGTGATGGATTGGGCGGCTTGCCCAGTCATCATACGCCCCATAGCAGTGACAGTGGCAGCAGTGGCCGCTGGCCCGGCACGACGAGCAGCTTGAGGAGCGTTGGCTGCGACCTCTGCTCCCGTCTCAGCCGTGCTCGCATAGCTGAACACGTTACCCAGGCCGAGCCCCCCTGAAATGGCGCCCTCTATCGCCCTTTCGCGGATGCCTTCACCCTGCTGGTTGTAGAGGGAGACATTCTGACCAGCGATAGTGGCGCTGGTGGAGATTCCATAGTCCCTAGTGACTCCTTTGAAAGCTTCGCTTGTCATCGCAGTGGGCGAGTAGTCGGTGGCCACATCAGCCAGCATCTGAGCATCTTCGCTGAAGTTCTGAGAAGCAACTCCAAGCTTCTGCTCTTGCTCCTCGGTCAGCCAACCACCGGATTGGGTCGAGCGGTCAGTGAACCCAGTGTCTACCTGTGCCGAGCCGACGTATTCATCAGTACCACCAGCAGCGACATCACCGATAGCCGACGACTTCGCATACGCGGCGCCGCCTGACTGGACGAGGCCGCCGACAGTCTGCCCGACATCGCCTTCCCATGCTCCGCTCCAAGCCCTACGCCAGCCTCTACTTCCGCCGTAATCTCGACCGAGTATCTGGCCTATCTGGCTAACCCCCTCGTCCATCCCACCGACGAGTTGGTCACCAGCGGCAGCGAAGTTACCACGGCCAGCCTGCTCCGCGGCTCTCGAAACAGCTTCGTCAACCTGCCCGCTAAGTTCATCTGCACCACCTCTATACGTCGAAGTGTCACCGTACCCACCCCCACGTTGCTCATCGAAGGTCCTCCTGACTGTCTCATCCGCAGAACCGCCAGCAGCGTCCGCCCACTCACGAGTGCCACCGACGACTCCAGATGCGGCTTCATCGACCCCACCTGCCGCAGCATCACTGATGCCAGCTTGGTCACCACGACGGGCAGCGGCCCCAGCACGATAGAACGCTTCATCGCCAGTGCCCGCTATCGCATCGCCAACGCCGCCAACGTCCCCTCTCGAAACGGCGCGGCCAGCACGACCAAGAGACTCGTCCGTACTCCCGGCGATAACATCGGCTCCTCCTGCATAGTCACTGGCAGCCTCATCGAAGCCGCCAGCAGCCTGGTCAGCGAAGCCCGAAACGTCTCCTTCGCGAATTTCACTCCGGTAGTTCTGGGTATACGTGTCAACACCACCCGGGGTCAGCTCTTGGTAGCCCTGCTGGAAGTTACCACGACCGGTAGCCCTCGACCAACGGCCGACTGCCTCATCAGCTTTCATCGCCAGGCCATCTAGGTAGGTGCTGGTGACCTCAAACGAAGTCTCGATGGTCTCTAAAACTTCGGTAGCAGCACCTGACTCAAGGAGTTTTACTTGACTACTCCTTTTCTGCGTAATGCTGGACGTTGGTCCTTTGAATCCCTCTGTATTTGTAGAATTGTTTGACGGAGCCCGAGAACGACCACGGCTTGATGATTCTTCGCCAGAGGGTGAGACAGCAGGGTCCTGCTCGGTACTTCGGTTTTCACTAACTTCGTCGTCCAATTCTACACGCTCGGAGGATTGATTCGGTGTATTCTTTTCTGTGTGTGTATCCCGAGTTATGCCGTCAACTGGAGCAGGTCGTGGTGGACGTCTGAAAGAATAGTTCTGTTCGTGGTTCTGCGTGTTTCCTGATGGACTTGCACTGCTATTCGACCTTCCTCTTAGACCCGAACTGTTGGAGTTGGTCGCGCCTGAACTTCCCTCTCTTGCGAAGTCAGTATTCCCGGCTATTGGCATGTCTGTTCACCTTAGTGCATCGGCGGAGTACCACCATTTCCCCTATTACCACCTTCAGGCGGCTGTTCTTTCTCCCCGAGGCCTCCAGTGATGAGAAGCAACATCACTGTCGCCATCAGCACGATGAGGGCTACGGCTCCGAGAGTGAACGCCTGTGAGGTCGTGGCGATAGTAGTATTCGTGGCGTTCGCCATCTGGCTTGACTCAGGCGTAGGCATCACGCCGATGACCTGCGAGTAGATGTAGATGCCGACGAGCAGGGTAGTAGCAGCACCGACGACCTTGACAGTGGCTTGTTCAATCAGCCCTTGCTCGCTACCGCCTCGGGCACTCATGGTTTCACCTCCGTCAGGATGCTTTGTTCGACCCTGATGTACGCATCTACCTCCGCTTCCAAGTCGTAGATGTAGGCCCAGTCACCACTAGTAAAGTGGTCTGCCGTCGGCTCTGTGTCATTTGTGTCTTTAGTCTGCGGCATGGGTACCCTCCGGTTGAGGAGTGACAGTCATGTCCACTCGAACCAGCAGGCCACGGTCAACCAACCGTCTGATAGCCTCTGCTTGGGACATCCCTTCTTCTTCAGCAAACTGTTCGATTCGTTCACGGTCGCCTTCCGGGAACCGTACGGGGATGGGGTCATCCCAATCACCCATCATCTATCACCTATCTATCTATACGGTCGTATAGACGAAGAGTATAAGCGGGCCTGATGTTACGTGTCAGGCACTTACTCTACCGTTTACGAGATATTCTACACCTACGGAGAAGCGGTCCGGAAGGAACCGAAAAACAGTCTAGGCTTCCGCGATGATTGACAGAAGGCCACTGTCTGATATGAGGCGCGGCTACGGTCTAGGAGGTCTATCAGTTGAAACGCTATGGTCTACGGCTTTAAGTCCGTGAGCAATCAGAAAACAGAGAAAATCGGTCTCAGTGCCTAGAAATTGGATAGACCGTATCGAAGCAGAGCCAGCCGCAGTTGACAACGGACGAACGGGGAGGAAGCGAAGATAATTCGCTTTCGGCAGTTCAACCATCGGATTGAGCGGATGAGTCAACCTCGCCCGCACCGTGGTCTTAATAGAGGTCCACTTATCGCATATGGCCTAAGATTTGGAGGACACGAAATGCGAGTTCATTTTGCTGTCCTGTTGACGAGGCTGCCGCAGACTTGAGCTCGCGGATTCTCGCTGTGTAGTCCTCATTGATGACCATCTCTACTTCGTGGCCCAGCTTCTCGGACAGTTCGCTCTCCAGGCTTTCCAGCTTAGTGGCGGAACCACCTCGCACTATTGGACTCCAGAACTGGTAGGAGCGCGGGTGAGACGTACCAAATACGTCGTCGATATATTTCTCTGCATTCCTAAACTTCGATACTACCTTGTCCCGATTCTCGTCTGCGTTACCATAGTTCAATCCGCGGATATGAGTCGCAACCTCACAAGCGATTATTTCTTGGTCTCCCTCTGGCTGAAAGCCAATCACATCGAGTTCCATTTGCTCACCTGTATTTGGTGAGTGCTGGCCATACGCGACGATTTCACAGTCCTCAACGTGTTTGAGATAGGCACCAACAAGCATCTCTCCGGCCTTAGGCTGAGTTGACATACCCTTAGCTCTCCTATTACCGAGAAAAGTATTGGCCCGTCAAACGATATCTGGCAGAGTCAGTGGATTGAGGCATATTCCGTCCAAGCACACAGGGATAGTGTTCGGTCGGAGAGACGCCTATGTGTCGCCACGAGGTCAGTACGATAGCAGAACGGGCGGTCCATTATCGCGGCTACCCGCTGTCAAATCTGACAGAAGGAAAGAGTCAGTGCGGCCTACCGCTGGCACTCAGCGAGGTGGAGGTCCGCTTCCTCCACCATCACTGTGTCTCCGCAGTGGATGCACCGGAGACGCATCGCGTCCGCTTGCTCGACCTCGAAATGCTCCCGAAGGCCGAAGCGGTCGAGCAGGTCGTGGAGCGTCATCGCCGCTGCCTCCTCGCGCACCGTGGGCAGAGGCCCGAGAGGTTGCTAGAGCGCCAGACGAACTGCTCCTCGCACTCGTCGCAGACGGCCAGTGGCTCGCCGCTGTATCTGTCGTGCTGCATCACTGGCCCTCCCGCTCGGTCTTGATGCGGTAGCCGCCAGAGTCCACTTCGCCGTCGATGTACCAGCCGTCTTCTTCGAGCATTTCTTCCAGAGTCTCCCGGTCCTGCTCGGTATCCCAGTTGGCCTTGCTGAAGTAGAAGGTGCCGAGGTGGACTTCCTCTGACTCGGCTTCTTCCTCCTGCTCCTCGGCGTCCTCGCCACCGTGGTGCTCCTCCCACGCGGCCTCGACGTCTGCCTTCTTCACGTCCTCGACCTCACCCTCGTCAGTGCGGGCCTTGTAGGAGGTTGCGGAGCCACTGCCCTCGGCGAAATACTCCAGGTCCCCGAGGACCACGCCCTCGTCTCGGACGGCCTCGAAGAACTGCTCCTTGCTCTCGAACTCTGCTTCCGTGTCGGATTCGGTTTCGCTCATGGTTTCGTTGGGATTCTCGGGTCGGTTTGCGGGCGGTCACTGTTTGGCCGTTCGCGGTGTTTTCGCCGGCGAGTTTGTATCACCTGCCTGGTACGACTATTTCTTGGCACTTATCTTTCATGTCCTTAGAAAGCGCCGTACGGCAGGGTTGTCCCAAGAGTCGCCAGAGTCGTACAGAGTCAGCGGTGGCGGGCCTGCCCGCCCAAGAACACCGAAAGGGGGTGACGGACCAGTGACTCAAGGGAGTCGCTGGCGTCACGTAGGTAGCTCCTATGCGTCGAAACGTTCGTAGGCCTCTTTCACGTCCTCGTCGATGAACTGGAGGTACTCCATCGTGATGTCCAGCGAGGAGTGGCCGAGGTGTTGCTGAACGCGCCGCACATCGATATCCGATTTCAGGGCGTTAATGGCGTGACCGTGCCTGAGCGCGTGAGGCGTGACTCGATATCGTTTGCATCCGCCCTGGTCCTCGTACATCACTTCTTGAATCCCGGCCGCTTCGGCAGCGGGCTTCACGACTTTCTCCGTCACCGTCGAGTCGTGGAGCTGTTCCGACCGCTCGGTAACGAACAGGTAGGGCGACGACTCAGCAGGTATGAACGAATCCCGGTGGCCGCCGTCGAGCCACTGGTCAAGGAGTAGGTCGAGCGATGGCTGGTAGAACACGGTACGCCACTCCTTGCTCTTGTTCGACCAAACCTCAATACGGCGCTCGTCGCGGTCGAGGTCGTCCAGTTCGATTTCTTTGAGTTCGACCTTCCGGATGCCCGTCTGCCACATTAGCCGGATAATCAACTCGTTTCGGAGGGTGGGCGAAGGGACGTGTTCGCACATCGCCTCCTTCTCTTCCAGCGTGACGTAGACGATATCGGCGTTATTGTGCTTCTTCGTGTCCTTCTTGACGAACTCTTTCCGCTCCAAATTATTGAACGGGTTTTCCTCGATGACCTCGAACCGCCCCGAGAGTCGATTGAACAGTGCCCGCACGGACTCATAACGACTCGCGATAGTGTTTGGTGCGTAGCCCTGTTCCATTTGCCCCACGAAGTAGTCCTCAAGCCCGAGCGCCCGGAGTTCGGTCAGCGTTTTATCCTGCTCATCCAGCCAACGGTTGAAATTCTTGAGGTTTGAGCGGTGCGTGTCGTAGGAGGATTCGGCTTTCTTGGCCTTCACGCGGTCGAGGTGGCGAGAAATCCAGTTGTCCATACTCAGCCCTCCTTGTAGTAGCGCGTTTCATCGTTCCAATCCATCTCGTGGACTTGGTGGGTGTCCTCCTGAAGCCGGTCGAGAGCGGCGCGGACCTGGGACTCCCTGACGTCGAGGGCCTCAGCAATCGGCCCAATGCGACCGGAATCGGCTCGCGTGGCACCGATTTCCCGCAGGCTCGCTCCGTCGCTAACTTTCTGCTCGTACTCCTTGATGCCGGCTTGTGTCGGCAGTATCTCGAATACTTCGTTGGCCAACTTCCGCACTTTGGGGTCGTCCCTCACTTCCCGCTCAAGTCCAGACAGCCGCTTCTCGACTTCCTGCATGACCTGTTCCAGCTGGTCGATACTGCCGCGAAGGTCGTCGAAGTTCGCAGCGATATTCTTGGGGAGTTTCGCGGAGTCAGTTCCATTATGGGTCTGATTAATCTCTTGCTCAACTGCTTGGCGGATGAGTTGTGACAAGTATTGGAACTCGCTGTCTTCCTCCAAGTATTCTCGCCAGTTTTCCTTTCGCTTCGGGTCAACCCAGAGGTTGACCTGTTCTTTGTCGTATTCTTGGTCGCTGTCCGGCATAGCCGCCAGACGGCTTAGCCTCTTGGTGTATAATATTCATGTACCTATCATTTTAGACGGAGTGCTTACTGTTCTTTCGCGCGAATAATCTTTGAAGCACGGTCCTCCACGTATTCAATAGCAGGTGTTGATTCGATTGATAACGGAACTCCCACAGCATGGCTGTGGTAGATATCTGTGATACGAACCGGAATGTCAGAACCAGGTTCTGCGTCTGGAACGCGGATTTCGTATCTATCAATACCTCCTCGCATGTGACCACCCGCTGCCCTGAAATCATCAATATCAAGGAGTAGAAGTTCACGCTCCCGAACGGGGACCCCTTCTAACTCCTCGGGAATCCTGAACTGCTCCTCTGTCAAATCAGAATATTCTGTGTTCGAGATTTTTTCTTCGAGTTTACTTTTGGCCTGTCCCTCTGTATCTTCTAAGGCTTTATTTACTGCCGATTTAAGCCCGTAGGA
This sequence comes from Halobaculum sp. D14, assembly GCF_051195135.1. Lineage (NCBI taxonomy): Archaea > Methanobacteriati > Methanobacteriota > Halobacteria > Halobacteriales > Haloferacaceae > Halobaculum > Halobaculum sp. D14. The sequence goes on from NZ_JBNTKA010000003.1 coordinate 100,444, forward strand.
CTCATGGTGTCTATAATATACCATGTCGTCGATTAAATGTCGTGTAGCCGCTGATGATGTAAGTGAGACCAATAGGTTGTATATCGGTATGCGAGTGTCAGAAACCAATGAGTAAATGAGCGGAATTACTGCACGTCGATGCCCCGGCATTCCAGAACCCGCCGCCGGTTTTGTCGGATACTTTAGGCATAAACAGTACCCGAGCACGGTTGTCCATAGGTTCTGGCGAAATCGCCTCTCAAGTTCTGTATATGCGTTGGCTCCTGAGAACTCTCCCTCTTTGCGAAATTCAACTATAGTAGCCCGCCGGACGCGCCGATATTCTCTTGGTAGTGGTGGTGTCTCCAAGATTAAATCGCCGTAGATAGGCAGGTCCTCTACAGAAATATCCAAGTCATCCCGCCTGTCCAGAAACTCTGTAACAGGAGCAGCTCCTTTGTCACGGTTGCATTTGCCACATGCAAGAATCAAATTTCGTGGGTCATTGATTCCCTGTCCAGAAACCGGATTGATGTGTTCGACTTGTTTGGCATCTTCGCCGCAATAATCGCATGTATACCCGCTCCGCTCACGAATGTTGTCTTTAATGGACTTAAGCGCGTATTCTTCTCGACCACGGGATGGAGTCGATATGAATCGAGGGGAATCCCAAAGCATGCCATAGAACTCAGATTCCGTTAACAAAGGATTTTCTCGGTATTCATTAGATAAGTCGAGGCTAGGTCAGTATTGGTATATCGTTGGTAAGCACCTCTGTCCTAGAAACAAGTTCATCTCGGACTAACCGCGGCCTCACGGCGGACGCGACCGGTTTTCTCCCGCTGGCGTCGAATCGGCGAGCAGCCGCAGCAGTCACGGCGTGACCGCCGTAGTCCAGCCTGTTAGTCGCCGGCGCTGCTCGGCGTCCGACAGCCGCCGCAGAAGTGAGCCCGTCCGAACGCAGCGCACCGAGCGCTCCTCGGGCCGCTTGGACCGCCAGTGCGGCGGGGGACCCCCCGTTCAGCCGGACCAGCCGGCGGTCATGTCGTCGGAGACTGCGCTGCGCCACTCCTCGAACTCGGCGTTGCAGTCCGGGTTCTCGTCGAGGTGGCTGACGAATCCGTTCCCGGGGGAGCGGAGTTCGGTGCCGCAGAACGGGCACGTGTTCGGGTCGGTCCAGGTTGCGCTTGCTGCCATGGGCGGGACTCGCGAACGAGTAAATATAAACGCTGTCTACATACGGCTTATGTCGATACTATGTGATAATACACCACTAATATGGTAGTGGCACCGAGCGTGCGGTCGGGCGAGTCTTGTGGTGCTGTAGCATGATACTACGGCACAGGATTCGGCAGTCACAAGACCTTTTACGCCGTAATTACATCTCATTACTATGCCCGAGGACTTCCCCGAGTACCTCGACGTCGACTACACGGACGGCGAGGGAGAGACGCCGGGCGACTACCCGTCGCTCGAACACAAGATGGAGAAGGCCATCGAGGTCACCCGCATCGGCCTGCAGGAGTACGAGAACCCGGCGGTGATGTGGACCGGCGGAAAGGACTCCACGCTCACCCTCTACTTCGTGAAGGAGGTGTGCGAGCAGTTCGACCTCGAACTGCCGCCGACGGTGTTCATCGACCACTACCAGCACTTCGAGGAGATCCACGACTTCGTCGACCACTGGGCCGACGAGTGGGACCTCGACGTCATCTACGCCCGCAACGAGGACGTCGGCGAGTACGTCGAGGAGAACGACCTCGAACCGGGCGACGACATCCCGGTCGACGCGCTCTCCGAACACAACCAGCACCACGTCCGCGACATCCTCGAATACGAGGAGGACACGTTCCCGTTCCTGCTCGACACCTACGTCGGCAACCACCTGCTGAAGACGGTCGCGCTCAACGACACGCTGGAGTCGCACGACATCGACGGCATCGTCTCCGGCGTCCGCTGGGACGAACAGGAGGCGCGCGCCGACGAGACGTTCTTCTCGCCGCGGCACGACCCCGACATCTACCCGCCGCACGACCGCATCCAGCCGATTCTGCAGTTCGACGAACGCGCGGTCTGGGACGCCTTCTGGAACTTCGTCGTGCCGGACACCGTCGAAGGCTACCCGGAGGGCCACGTCCCGCAGTCGGACACCGACCTGCCCGACGGCGTCACCCAGAGCGACGTCCCGGTGTCGCCGAAGTACTTCGCCGGCTTCCGCTCGCTCGGCAGCGAAGTCTCCACCGAGAAGACGACGAAAGAGCCCGCGTGGCTCCAGGACATCGAGAACACGACCGAGCGCGCCGGCCGCGCCCAGGACAAAGAGGACCTGATGGAGCGCCTGCGCGACCTCGGCTACATGTAACGCCCGCCGGACACCACTCGAACCCGTCGGGTCGAACACCCCGAATCGCTCCGTAGACTTTTCCGCAGAAGCGCCCCGGCAACGCGAGCTACCTGCTCCGGACCGGGACCGTCGTCCACCGACCCTGTTCGGTGCCGCTGTTCGACGCGCCGGCCCGCTCCGCCTTCTCTCGGAGCCGCTCCACGCGTTCGTCCAGCGGCGGATGCGTCGACAGCAGACGCACCAGCGGATTGTCGGACCGGTCGCCCGCGTTCGGCGAGAGCGGCGCGAGCGGGAACGACGCGGACGCGGCCCGGTCGATTTTCGTGAGCGCCCGCGCCAGCGCCAGCGGCTTCCCCGTCACCTCGACGGCGCGGTCGTCTGCGGCGTGCTCCTGCCGCCGCGAGTACGTCCGGACCGCGACGGTCAGTCCGAGCAGCAGCAGCGTCAGCCCCTGCGCCAGCCAGATTCGCAGCCGGCCCGGAGCCGTCCGGTGCCACTGCCCCGGTCGGCCGTACAGCAGCGCGAGCCCCTTCGCGAAGCCGCCGGCGACGAATCCGACCGGGGCGAGCGCGAGCGCGACGACCCCGATGAGCGTCTGAGCCGCGCTGTAGCCGAGCGTCTGGACGAAGCCGTCGCGACCCTCGATGTGCGCGAACTCGTGGGCGAGCACCGCCTCCAGTTCGTCGTGGTCGAGCAGCCGGAACAGCGACGCGTCGACGACGAGCCTCGGATTCCGGCCGCCGAGCGCGAGCGCGTTCGGCTCGCCGAGCCGCGCCACGTACACCGGGGGCGACACGTCCATCGCCTCGGCGAGCCGGTCGCGAATCGCGTACACGCCCGGCGCGCGCTCCCGCGGCAACTCCCGGGCGTCGAGCCCGGAGAGCGCCTGTCCGGTGCCGAACCGGTACGTGAGATAGCCCGACACCAGCGTCATCGCGACGAGCCACGCGGCGAACGTCGGCAGGTCCGGCCGGTGCGCCCAGACGACCTGCGCGAGGAGGTACAGCAGGTACGCCGCCGCGGCGTACACCGTCATCGTCGCGACGCCGACGGTCGCCATCGCGGCGCGCAAGCCGAAACTGACGCGTCCCATGGGTCGTCGTACGCGGGTTTCACCCGAAACGCTGTCGGTGGCTCCGAGCCGCGCTCCCGCGGCCCAGCGGCCGAGCGGCCACACCGCCACGTGACCGTGACTTTCACCGATGCCGCCACGTCGACCTTCACCGATTCCGCCACGTCGACCCGGTCCGGAGGCGCCCGTGACCGTCACCGGTAAATCGGCGCCGCCGTCTACAGTCGGTATGACCGACGACGCGACGCGCGACGGCGCGTGGGTGAGCCTGTTCTCCGGCGGCAAGGACTCCTCGTGGGCGCTGTACCGCGCGCTCGAATCCGGCCTCCCGGTGGAGCGGTTACTGACCGTTCACACCACCGGCGACTCGTACATGTACCACGTCCCGGAGACCGAACTCGCCGGGCTCGCCGCGGAGAGCATCGGCATCCCGCTCGTCGAGGTCGAACCGGACGACTTCCGTGCCGCCGACGCCGTCGACTCCGCGGCGCAGGGCGACGCGGAACTCGAACCGATGGAGGCGGCGCTCCGCGACCTCGACGCGGACCTTTCGGTCGCCGGCGTCACGGCCGGCGCGGTCGAAAGCGAGTACCAGACGTCCCGAATCGAGGCGATGTGCGACCGGCTCGGAATCGACCTGTTCGCGCCGCTGTGGCAGCGCGACCCGATGACGCTCGCCGAGGAGATGCTGGACGCCGGCTTCGAGGTGACGATTCTGCAGGTCGCCGCCGCCGGCCTCGACGAGTCCTGGCTCGGCCGCAGCCTCGACCGCGACGCGCTCGCGGACCTCGCCGACCTCCACGACGAGTACGGCGTCCACGTGCTCGGCGAGGGCGGCGAGTTCGAGACGTTCGTGACGAACGGCCCGCACATGGACCGCGGCATCGAACTGGAGTACGACACCGAGTGGAGCGGGAACCGCGGCCGGATTCGCGTCACCGACGCACGCCTCGACTAGCGGCGACCAAAAGCGCCGACCAAACCGGTTTGTACGTACCACCCGAGCACCGAGTATGCCGGAACTCATCGTGGTCGCCGCGGGTGTCACTGCGACCGTGCTACTGCCGGCGTGCAGCGCGTTCTTCTCCTCGGCGGAAATCGCGATGTTCTCGCTGACGCCGGAGTGGATTCGCGACCGCGCGGCGTCGGGCGACGGGCGCGCCGAACGGCTCGAACTGCTCCGGAGCGACCCGCACCGGCTCCTCGTCACCATCCTCGTCGGCAACAACGTCGTGAACGCCGCCGTCTCGAGCATCGTCACGGCGCTTCTGGTGTCGTCGCTGCCGAACGGTCTCGCCGTCGCCGTCGCGACGGTGGTCGTCAGCGCAATCGTGCTGGTGTTCGGCGAAATCGTGCCGAAGGCGTACGGGCTCGGCAACAAGGAGACTTGGGCGCTGACCGCGACCGACCCGATCCGGTACGTCGAACGCGGCCTGTCGCCCGTCGTGTCGGTGTTCGACGCGGTGACCCGGTGGCTGGCGGCTCACGTCGGCGGCAACGGCGAAATCGAGCGGCTCGTCCTCGACGAGTGACCGGAGCGGCTCGTCCGGCGAAGGCGCGGCCGAGTCTCAGTCGCCGTTCGTCAACTGCGAGTGCGCGCCGATGAGCGCCCCCGACAGGTCGAGCCCCTCGACGGTGGTCTCCTCGTCGATGATGCTGTGGCGGACGTCCGCGTTCCGGATGGTCGCGTTCGGGAACACGACGCACTCGGTGAGCGCCGAGTCGACGACCTCCGCGCCTTCCATGACGTGGACGTTCTCGCCGAGCACGGTGTTCTTCACGGTCGCGTCCGGGTCGACCAGGGTGTCGCCGTCGAGGCTCCACGCGACCGCGTCGAGGTACGACTCCGGCGTCCCGATGTCGAACCAGGCGCCGTCGAACGTGAACGCGTACACCTCGTCGTTCTCCTGGAGCCACTGCATGAACCAGCCCGGCTCGTCGGGGTTGTTGCCGTCCGAGAGGTACGTCTCGAACAGCGGCAGCGTCTCCGCCGGGAACGCGTAGCAGGCGATGGAGACGAGCGTCGAGTTCGGGTTCTCCGGTTTCTCCTGGAAGTCGACGACGCGGTCGCCGTCGAGCTGCACGAGGCCGTAGCTCTTCGCGAGCTCCTTCGAGCCGACGTCGTAGGCGGCGAGCGTCGGCGCCGACTTCGTCTCGAAGAAGTCGACGAAGTCGGCGACGTCGAACGAAATGAGGTTGTCGCCGGCGACCACGACCAGGTCGTCGTCGACGCCCTCGCGGTCGATGAGCTGTGCGAGCGCGCCGACGACGCCGAACTTCTCGGACTCCTCGCTGGTGTCCTCGACGGACACCGTCGGCTTCTCGAAGTCGGAGTCGGCGAGGTACGTCTCGAACTCCGGCGCGAACCGCTCGTTCGTCGAGACGAACACCTCGTCGATTCGGTCGTCGGCTTCGAGGTCCTCGAACACGTCGTCGATGACGGTGCCGTCGCCGACCGGGAGAAACATCTTGGGTCGGTGCCGCGTGATCGGCCAGAGCCGCGTAGCGTAGCCGCCAGCGAGCACGACTGCCTTCATGACCGGTAGTTCCTCGGGGGGTGAATAAGGCCTTTTTGTATCGGAGTCCCGAGGACGTCGCCGCCGCGACCCGAAACCGATTCACGCCGGCGACACCTCAGCGGCGGTATGCCCGAGCGGACGACCCGGCAACGAATCGCGGACGCGCTCCGCGACCGCGCCGCGGCCGGCAGCGACCTCGCCGACGAGTTCGACACGACGCGCCCGCAGGTGTACCAGCACCTCCGGCACGTCGCCCAGTCGCTCGACGAGGAGGAGCTCCTGGTGGCGCCGCCGGAGTGTCGAGACTGCGGCTTCGACGGCTTCGACGACCCGCTGAACTACCCGTCGCGCTGCCCCGAATGCAAGAGCGAGCGAATCGCGGAGCCGACGTTCACCATCGAATAGCGAGCGGACCGCGGCTCACACACCCGACTCGGACCGGACGTCGGACCGCGGACAGCCCGGTCAGTCGTCGTCGACGCCGAGTTCGTCGAGCAGCGCGTCAGCCGCCGCAGCAGACGACTCAGGCCCGCGTGCCGTGACCAGGTCGCCGTCGACGGTGACGCTGGTGTCGGCGTCGAGTTCGGCGTCCCAGTCCGCGCCGGCGGCCACCACTTCGTCTTCGACCCAGTACGGGAGCTTCCGGCCGTCCGGAAGCCGGTCGCGGTCGTCGACGATTCCCTCCTCCCACTCGTTCGGGAACCCGGTGACGTCGCGGCCGTCGACGAGGAAGCCGCCGTCCGCGTCGCGCGTGTACGCGAGAATCCCGACGGCGTGGCACACCACGAGCGCGGTCCCGTCGTCGCCGTCGACGGCGGTCCGGAGCGCGGCGCGTGCGTGGCTGTCCTGATTGACGTCCCACTCGGTGCCGTGCCCGCCGGGGAACACGACGGCGTCGTAGTCCGCCGCGTCGACGTCGGCGACGGGAACCGGGTCGGCGAGCCGGTCGTCGGTCTCGTGGATTTCCCGGACTCGTTCGGCGGTCTCTTCGCCGACGTTCTCCGGGTCGACCGAGCGCTCGTCGATGCTCGGCGGCGACCCGGTCGGCGTCGCGACGGTGACGTCGACGCCGGCGTCGGTGAGCGCGGTGAGCGGCGCCGTACACTCTTCGCCCCAGTACCCCGATTCGCTGACGATGAACAGCGCGTTCGTCATGGCGACTCCCTGTTCGGGTTCCAGCCGGTAAGTTCCCGCGTTCGCGTCCTCCGATTCGGGAACCACGATTCTGGGCTCGGTCCCGACGCGGCGGCCAGCCCGGTTCATTTATCGGGCACGTCCGAGAAAGACGGGTATGGCAGTCGGCACGCGAACGGTTCTCGCGCTCATCGGCGGCGTGGTCCTCTCTGTCGGCGTCTTCCTCCACGCGACGGGTCGGAAGGCGGCGGGGCTGGGGGCGTTCGCCGTGGGCTTTCTGACGGCGGGCGGGTGGGCCCTGATGAGCGCGGCGCTGGCACGGCAGGGGGCTGCAGGCCCGCCGGCGGAGACGTATCTGGCGGCGGGGGTCGCTGCACTTACACTCGCCCTTTATTTCGCGATAGAATCGAGGAAAGAACTGTTCGGACGGGAATAGCAGGCAACTCCTCTCTATGGCGGCATCATAATCGTCGGACAGCGACGGGTCGGTCAGGTGGGGCTGTCATACCCACATGTATTGATACCCCATGGGTAGAATCCACAACGTTAAGTGTGACATGGAATAACGGGGTTGCGTATGTCCGACAACCAATCCGACTCCGGGCGGCGGCGGTTCCTCAAGGGGACCGGCGTCGCGGCTGTGTCACTCGGCCTCGCCGGGTGTTCGCAGGGTGGCGACGACTCGAACACGACGTCACCGCCGCAGACGACGACGGCGGACCAGACGCCGACGGCGGCGTCCGGCGGTAACGTACCAGAAGGAGGCATTTTCACGCTGGGACTCGGCACCCCGCCGAAGGGGCTCAACCCCCTGTCGACGAACTCGGCGTACTCCAGCATCATGTACAACCTCTGTTACGAGTCAGGGGCTTCCATCGACCCGGTCAACTTCGAGATGCACCCCAACGTGTTCACCGACTGGAAGTACGAGAAGGTGGACGACGGGGACGCCGACAGCAACGAAGACACCAACGTCGACGTCTTCTTCAACGTCCGTGACGGCCTGACGTGGAACGACGGGAAGGAGCTCACCGTCGACCAGGTCATCTGGTCGTACAACTACATGATCGAGGCGAACCCGGGGAACTGGGCGAGCTACCTCGCTCCGATCAACTCCGTGGAGGCCGCAGACAGCAGCGACTGGGACGCGGTCATCCACATGAACAAGCCGGTCGGGACGTTCGCGTACCAGCAGCTCGGCATCCCGATCCTCCCGAAGCACGTCTGGGAGAACGTCGACGACTACAAGACGTACCAGCCCAGCAAGAACGGCGGCCCCATCGGCCTCGGCCCGGGCGTCGTCACGAAGTACCAGCCGGACACGGCGGTCGAAGTCAGCTTCGCCGAGCGGAAAGGCGACTACAAGCTCGGCTCGCTCAGCTGGCGCGAGGACGTCCAGGGAATCATCTCCGGCGGCCCGTTCCTCGACGCGGTCCGGTTCAAAATCTACGGCAGCACCTCCGCGAAGACGCAGGCGTTCATGGAGGGAACCGTCGACTCGCTGTACAGCACCATCCGGACCTCGAAGGTCGACGACGTGAAGGAAGCCCAGGGCAAGTCGCTCGTCAAAGGCTCCGCGACGTCGTACTCGCACTACTCGTTCAACCTCCGCAGGAAGCCGCTCGACGACCTGCCGTTCCGGCAGGTGTTCGGCTTCTGCTACGACGACGTCTACTGGACACAGCGGCTCCAGCGCGGCTACGTCTACGAGGGCGACTTCCCGATTCCGCCGGGATACAAGTCCGTCCGGCCGGACGCCAACTCCGAGAGCGGCGTCCTCGACGGCGGCGCGTCGCAGGCGTTCCACTTCCGGCAGAGCGCGCCGGGCGTCCCTGACGTCGCCGCGATACGGAAGTTCCTGACCGAGGGCAAAATGATCACCGGCGACGGCGGCACGTACGCCGGCAAGGAGTACCCCGGCAGCTACACCGGCGTCAACGCGTCCCAGAGCGAGCCGAAACACGACTACAGCTTCGGCCCGGTGAAGTCGCAGGTGCTGAAGGAGAACCAGAACGTCGACAAGGAGATCCGCGTCAACGGGAAGACCATCACGGAGATGCGCGGCGAGCCGATGAAGCTGCTCGTCTACCCGGCGAAGGACTCGCCGCAGACCGCGAAGATGGTCGAGAACTACATCAACGCGCTGCAGCAGGTCGGCATTCCGATCAAGCGCAAAGTGATGTCGTTCAACACCATGACGACGCGTGTGTACTACGAGGAGGACTTCGACGTCTACCCGATGAGCTGGACGAACCTCTCACCGTTCGGCGTCGGTTCCATGTACGGCCTGTTCCACAGCAGCCAGGCCGACGACCACTCGGTCGCCGAATCCGAGGGGCAGAAGAAGAACATGGACTCGTTCCGCTCGAACGCCATGGGGTACGGGCTGTTCGAGGACGCGACCGCCGACAAGCTCATCGAGCAGGCGCAGCAGTCGCTCGACGCGAAGAAGCGGAACAAGCTGGCGAGGCAGGCCATCGAACGGATCTACCTCGACTTCCCGTCGATGATCGTCAGCTACGACAAGATGAACTGGCCGGTCAACAGCGCGAAGTGGTCCGGCTTCCTCGGTAACATCGCCGGCCCCGGCGACACGTACCTGGGGACGCAGTTCCTGCAGATCCACAAGAAACAGTAGGCCGGGTCAGCCGGCTTCAGCCGGCTCGAACCCCCGGTTTTACGAACCGATTCAACACATTCATATCGGCCTGCAACGATGTATCCATACCTCACGCGGTCTGACAACGCATGACCAGAATCAGTGGACGGTATCTCGCGAAACGAATCGTCATTTCGTACCTCACGCTCCTCGTCATCATGAGCCTCCTGTTCGTGCTGCTCCGCAGCATGCCGGGGTCGTTCATCTCCAGCATGATCACGCCGGACATGACGGCGGCGCAGGTGAAGCGCATCCGGGAGACGTGGGGACTGAACGAACCGCTGTGGAAGCAGTACCTCAACTTCATGGTGAACTACCAGACCGGGAACTTCGGCCGGTCGCCGACCTACAAGGTCCCGGTGTGGCAGCTCATCATCCGCCGGATGCCGCGGACCCTCGTCCTGTTCGGCTCCACGTTCATCATGGGGTACATCATCGGCCCGCTCATCGGGATGTACCTCGGCTGGTGGCGCGGAACCACCCGGGACAAGAGCATCTTCAGCAGCTCGCTGCTGGTGTACTCGATGCCGAGCTTCTGGATCTCCTGGATGTTCATCTGGGTGTTCAACTACCACTTCGACCTGCTGCCGAGCGCCTACATGTTCACGCAGTTCCCGAAGTTCGAGTGGACCGCCTTCACCGTGATGCGGGACGTCCTGTACCACATCGCGCTCCCGATAATGAGCCTGACGTTCATCGGCTGGGTCGGCGCCATGCTCATCATGCGCCCCACGATGAACCAGGTGACCGACGAGGGCTACGTGTTCCTCGCGGAAGCCAAGGGGCTGTCCGAACGAACCGTCATGATCAAACACGCCGCGCGGAACGCGCTCATCCCGGTGGCGACCGGCGCCATCGTCGGGCTGGCGTTCCTCATCGACGGCGCCGTCATCGTCGAGAACGTGTTCAACTGGCCGGGGATGGGGCAGATCATCGTCTCGGCCGTACTGAACCTCGACTTCCCGGTCGCACAGGCCGCGTTCTTCATGATCGCGGTGCTCATCGTCCTGATGCGGCTCGTCACGGACGTCGTGTACACGTACCTCGACCCGCGCATCAAGTTCGGTGAAGGTGAATAATGGCTGCAGAAACCTCAGACCACGACTCCGCCGTCGAATCGATCAAGCGCCGCTGGGAGCCGCGAATCGAGCGGTTCCGGCGGGGCTGGGACCGCTACACCGAACACAAGATCGGCGTCCTCGGCATCGTCATCCTCGTCATCTACGCGCTGTGGTCGCTGTTCCCGGCGCTGTTCGCGCCACACTCGCCGGAGTGGGTCGCGTACCTCGGGGAGCCGCCGATTAAGTCGCGGCTGACGGCCGAACAGATTCGGACGCTGCCGCATCCGCCGGCGTTCGGCGACCCGTTCTTCGCGCCGCTCGGCACGAACGCGAACGGCACCGGCATCGCGACGCTCATCGTGTACTCGGCGCAGACCGCGATGTACATCGGTATCGCCGCCGGCCTCCTGTCGAGTCTCGTCGGCGTTCCGCTCGGACTCATCTCCGGGTTCTACGGCGACACCTGGATCGACGAGACGATTCAGCGGTTCGTCGACGTGATGTACGGCCTGCCGTTCCTGCCGTTCCTCATCGTGCTCGTCGCGGTGCGCGGCATCACGACGACGAACATCATCATCGGCATCGCCGTGACGTCGTGGCTGAACAACTGCATCACGGTCCGCGGGGAGACGCTGTCGCTGAAAGAGCGGTCGTACGTCGAGTCCGCGAAGGTCGCGGGCGCGAGCGACACCCGCATCATCTTCCGGCACATCATGCCGAACGTCCTGCCGCTGTCGTTCGTCTACCTGGCGCAGGACGCCGCCGGCGCGGTGCTGGCGCAGGCGTCGCTGGCCTACCTCGGGCTCGCCGACTTCACGGCGTTCTCGTGGGGGCTGATGTTGCAGAACATCAAAACGGCCGGCTACGTGTTCGAGGCGTGGTGGTGGCTCATCCCGCCGGGTATCGCGCTGATGCTGCTCGCCGCGGCGTTCTACTTCATCGGCTTCTCGATGGAGGACGTCACCAACCCTCAACGATAATCTATGACGCTACTCGAAGTCAACGACCTCTCGGTACGGTACGCGGTGGACGACGGGTCGGCGGTGCACGCCACCGACGGCGTCTCGTTCACCGTCGAGCGCGGCGAAACGTACGGGCTCGTCGGCGAGTCCGGCTGCGGGAAGACGACGCTCGCGAAGAGCCTCATCCACCTGCTGGACTCGAACGGCTACATCGAGTCCGGCAACGTCTGGTTCGACGGCACGCTCCCGCAGTGGGAGAACGACGCCGGCGAGCCGCGCCGCGAACTCGTCGAGGACGACAGCTACCCGATCCGCGAGGACGGAATGACCGACCTCGCACAGCTCACCGACAAACAGATCCGCGACATCCGGTGGCGGAACATCGCGCTCATCCCGCAGTCGGCGATGAACGCGCTGAACCCGGTGTACAAGGTCGGCGACCAGATCACGGAGGCGATTCTCCGGCACGAGCCGGAGACGACTAAAGCGGAGGCCGACGACCGCGCACGCGACCTGCTCGAACGGGTCGGCATCGAACCGGACCGCGCCGACGACTACGCCCACCAGTTCTCCGGCGGCATGAAACAGCGCGCCGTCATCGCGATGGCGATGGCGTGCAGCCCGGACATGCTCATCGCGGACGAGCCGACGACGGCGCTGGACGTCATCATCCAGGACCGCATCCTGGAGGAGCTCGAAAACCTCCAGGAGGAGTTCGGCGTCTCCATCATCACAATCAGCCACGACATCTCGGTGATGGCCGAAATCTGCGACCGGATGGCCGTCATGTACGGCGGCAAGGTGATGGAGTCCGGCCCGAAATCCGAGATTTTCGAGTCGACGTCGAACCCGTACACGCTCGGCCTGAAGAACTCGTTCCCAACCATCACGGAGTCCGACCAGGACCTCGTGTCGATTCCGGGGACGCCGCCGACGCTCCGAGACCCCGATGAGGGGTGCCGGTTCCGCGAACGGTGCCCGTTCACGGTTGAGGAGTGTCACACCAGCCACCCGCCGATGTACAGCGTCGAGGAAGCCGCCGAGACGGGGCGGCTCTCCGAGGCGGCGAACGAACGCAGCCACCGGTCGGCGTGCTACCGGCTCGGTGACCTCGAACAGCTTCGCAGCCAAGCAATCCAGGAGGAAACATGGACGGAACAGACGATCGAGAGCCACTAGTCGAAGTCGAGGGCGTCAGGAAGCTGTTCGGCACCTCACAGGGGGTCGTCGACACCATCCTGGGCCGCGAGCCGCAGCCGGTCCGCGCCGTCGACGACGTGTCGTTCACCATCAACAAAGGCGACATCGTCGGCATCGCGGGCGAGTCGGGCTGCGGGAAGACGACGCTCGGCAAGCTGCTCGTGAAGCTGTACGAGCCGACCGAGGGGACGATTCGGTTCGACGGCACGGACATCACGGAGCTGACGAAACAGGAGGAACGCGACTTCCGCCAGCGGGTCCAGATGATCTTCCAGGACCCGTTCGAGTCGCTGAACCCGCGGATGACGGTGTTCGACACCATCGCGGAGCCGCTGAAAATCAACGACATGGTCCAGGACTACGAGGAGCGCCGCGAGCGCGTCCGGACCGTGCTCAACGACGTCGGGCTCGCCCCGGCGGAGGTGTACCTCGACGCATTCCCGGACGAGCTCTCCGGCGGCGAGCGGCAGCGGGTCGCCATCGCCCGGGCGCTCATCGTCGACCCGGACTTCGTCGTCGCCGACGAGCCGGTGTCGATGCTCGACGTCTCCATCCGGGCGGGCGTCCTGAACCTGATGAAGGAGCTTCAAGACGAGTACGACCTCACGTACCTGTTCATCAGCCACGACCTCTCGCTCATCCGGTACATGTGCGACCGCGCCGGCATCATGTACCTCGGCAACATGATCGAGCGCGGCCCGACGGACGACGTCATCGACGACCCGCAGCACCCGTACACGGAGGCGCTGTTCGACGCGGTGCCGGACGTCGAACTCGGCGAGAACCGCCGGCGTGCGAACGCGACCGGCGAGGTGCCGTCGCCGCGGAATCCGCCGTCCGGCTGTCGGTACCATCCGCGGTGCGCGCACATCATCCCGCCGGACGACTGGCGGGGGAGCCAGGAGGCGTTCCGGCGCGCGTACCAGTTTAAGCTGAAAACCCGGCGCGGTGACCTCGACGCCTCCGCCGCCGACGCAGACGCGCCGAATCCGGCGCAGGACCTCGTCGAGCAGGGGCTGACGCTCGACGTCCCCGATGAGTACCTCAGCGAGACCGAGGTCGAAACCGGCGGGCACCGCGTCGACCTCGCCGACGTCGACCTGCCGCAGGACGGCCGCGACGCGCTGTTCGACGCCGCGGAGTCCCTGCTCGACGGCGACCGCGACGCCGCCCTCGACGCGCTCGACGGAACCGTCACGACGGTCTGCGAGACGGAGCATCCGGAGCCGCGGCCCGTCGGCACGCGCAGCGTCGCCTGCCACCTCTACGACGCCGGCGACGACTCCATCGGCGACGGCACCGACGGCGGTGTCACGGCGGCGCCGACGGAGGACTGACCTGGATGGTACGGTCCCCGCGCTCACAGACCGCCCTGCTGGCCGCGCTGGCCGCGCTCGCTCTCCTCACGGCCGCCGCGTTCGCCCCGACGTTCGGGTCGGCGCTCACCTGGCAGAACAGGGACACCGTCTCCGTTTCGGCCGAGCAGTACACCGTCGACGGCGGCGAGACCCCGACGATGACCGTCACGTTCGCCGTCGACAATCCGACGCGGCGCCGGGTCACGGTCGTCGGCGCATCGCTCGTCGCCTACGACGGCCCGGCACCGCACGGCGACGACGCGGCGTTGACGGTGCCGCGGTCGGCGTCGGTGCCGCGAACGACGGTTCCGGCCGGCGACACCGGGACCGTGACGGTGGTCATGGACGTCTCGAACAGCGGCGTCGACCGGGCGCGTCAGGCGGTCCGTTCGGGCCGAGCGGACGTCTCCGGGTCGCTTCGGCTGCAACTGGCCGGGAGGGAGTTCGATGTCGACGTCTGACCGGCTTCGCCGAGCGGTTCGGCGGCCGGCGGCGGCCTCCTACGGCGGGACGCTCGAACGGGCCGTCGCGGTCGCGTTCGTCGGCGTCGTCGCCGGCGTCGTCGGCGCGCTGTCGATGTACGTGTTCAGGCTTCAGGGGTTCGCGCCGACGTGGGCGTCGTCGACGCTGATGGCCGGCGTCGCCGTCGCTTCGGGGCTGCTCGTGAAACTGCTGTGCGAGGAGCTCCGCGCCAGCATCGCTGCGCTGTGTCTCGCCTCGGTGGTCGGCGCCGCGGTCGCGGTCGCGGTGAACACGGCGCCGTACTTCCTCCTGGACATTCCGACGCTCGGCGGCCTCGTGATGCTGCCGGCGATCGGGAACGCGCTCACGTTCGCGCTGTTCGGACAGTTCCCGCTGCAGGCCGGCGGCTACCTCGTCGGCGTCGTCTACGACGGCATGTACGCGTAGCCGCCCCGTCGCTGCCGCGGCCGCGTCGGCGACGACAGTTCTTTCCCGGGCCGCGGGCAACGTCGGGTCGATGCCGAAGGAGATTCCGACGGGCGAGAAGTCGGTCCGCGAGCGCGGGACGTACGCCAACGACGGCGACGACCCCACGCTGGCGTCGTACCTCTCGTCGCTGTTCTTCGTGCTCTCGGTGCCGACGCTCGTCACCGGCGCGTACGCCGGCTACTGGGCCGGCTTGTACCCGGAGCCGACCGTCGTGCCGGTGTTCGCCGGCCTGTTGGTCGCCGCGCTGCTCGCCGCCTTCGCCGTGATGCACGTCACGACCGGCCGGTGACGGCTCGCGTCCCGGGCCGCTGACGCACGGCTCACCGAAGAACTGGTAAAGACGAACGGCGGCGAATCCCCGTTGTCGCCGTGTATCGCCACGTATCGTATCGTATCGCGGCGGTCGGCGTGATTCAGCGGGCGGCGGTCAGAACCACTTGTCCTTGTACTCGCACTGCACCGGCTCCGTGACGATGTTCGTCACGAGGCCGAGCGAGACGATGCCGACGGCGTCGTCGTACGCGGCCGGGTCTGGGTCGTCGCCGCTCCAGGCGGCGAGCGAGACGCCGAGTTCGGTGTGCCAGTCGTGGACCGTGACGAGCCACTCCCCGGGGAGTTCGCCGTCGTCGCCGGTGGAGACGAGCCGGAACAGGTACTTGAACGTCGTGTCCTCGCGGTCGCTGACGTCGCTGCCGGCGTCGAAGCCGGGGACCTGCGGCGTCCCGAACAGCTGGACGAGCCGGTACAGGACGGTGCCGATGTCGTCGTCCGCGCCCGGCGTGTCCGTCGGGTCCGGCACCAGCTCCACGTACACGTCGTTGCGCTCCTCCGCGACGTTCCACTCTTCGATCCGTTCGCCGTCGTCGAACCGGGACTCGATTTCGTCTCGGCTCACCGGGACGAGCGTGAACTCCTCCAGTTCCTCCAGCGGCGGCACTTCGTCGTGGTTCCGAATGTCGACCGCCATGGTCAGTATGCGAACGACATGAAGCCGCGGCCGCCGAGGTAGCCGACGACGATTGCGGCGATACCGGACGCCGTCACGGTGAGCGCTTCGGTGTTCGAGACCCCCGTCAGTCCGTTCATGTCGAAGTAGAGCGTGATTCCGACGAGAACGAAGATGTAGCCGACGACGAGCCCGATGACGCCGACGCCGAGCGAGAGAACCCCGAGCGGGCCGACCAGTGAATCAGGCACGCGCTGTTGCACCGACATGGGTGTCCGACACACCGGCTTCCGCTGCCTTATATCTCTCGTTACTCCCTCTCACGCGACAGTACACCACGGCCGACCGACGCCGCCCACAGGTCCGGTCTAGTTCGGTCTACTCCGGCCCAGTCCGCTCCAGTTCGGTCTACTCCGGTCCAGCCCGGTCCGCTCCGGTCCGGTCAGGTCGGGTCAGGTCTCTCGGTGTTCTGTGTCGTCTCGGCCCTCGCGGTCGACGCCGTCAGCGTCGCCGTCAGCGTCGCGGTGGCGGTCGCGTTCGGCGTCGCCCGGCGCAGCGTCGCCCAGCGGGCTCAGCTGCGGGTCGAACGACGACTCGTCGGCCGCGGCCGCCGACCCGGACGCGCCGGCCGCGTCGGTGGCGGACGGCTCCGGCGTCGACGACGCGGCCGCCTGTCCGGACTGCGCGTCGTCGTCCGCCTGGTCGCTGAGCAGGCCGCGCCGCTCCGCGACGGGACGCCGTGCCCGGTAGCCGACCAGCACCAGCGCCGCGCCGCCGACGAACTGGATGACGGCCGGCGCCGACGTCACCGCGACCTCGCCGGTCACCAGCGAGATGTGCAGCGCCTCTCCGACGAGGAGCGCGCCGACGACGAGACAGACCGTGCTGAGGAGACTGAGGAGTCGCGTCGAGACCATACGTGGCGTCGGCGGCCCGGAACCAAAAGCGTCCCGCGACCGCGCCGATTCGGGCCGACTCGAACCGGGCTATCCGTCGCCGTGCTCGTCGACGATGACGACCTCGCCGTCCTCGACGGTGACGTTGATGAGCGTCTTCACGTCGTAGTCCGTGTCGTCGAGCTGGTTCGGCCCCGCCTTCTTGATGACCGCGACGACGTCGACGGGGTCGGCGCCAATGTGGGTGAGTGCGTCGAGAATCGCCTTCATCGTCCCGCCGGTCGACAGCACGTCGTCGAGCACCAGCACCTTGTCGCCCTCGAAGACGTCGTTGATGTACATCTCGGACTCCGAATAGCCGGTCTCCTGGGACAGCGACACCTCGCCGTCCAGTCCGTACTCGCGCTTCCGGATGACGACCAGCGGGATGTCCGTCATCAGCGACAGCGCCGTCGAGATGTGGATGCCCATCGCCGCGGGCGTCACGATCTTATCCACCTCCTCCAGTTCGGCCTTCCGAATGATTCGGATGACGATTTCGCGGAGCAGCTCCGGCTCCAGCATCGGCACGCCGTCGCTGATCGGGTGGACGAAGTACTGGTAGTCGCCTTTCTCGATGATGGGCGCGTCGAGCAGGGACTGGCGCAGTTGGTCCATGTCGCGGATACTCCAAGCTCGGGGTAAAAGACTGCGGATTCACTCGAGCAGCCCCCCGGGCTCTGCCCCCTGCGTCGTGAGCGCGGTTCGCTCGGCTGTCCCGGCGCTTCTGTTTCCTCAACATCTAAGTCGGCGTCGGCCGACCGTTCGGTCGTGCTCGAAACCGTCCTTGCCGTCGTCTTTCTCCCGTTCGTGGGGGCGGCGCTCACCCCGGCCGTCTACCGGGTGCTCGGCGAGCGCACCGCCTACTACGCGGCGGCCGTCGCGGCAGTCTGTCTCGGGCTGGTCGCCCGGCTGTACGCGGCGGGCGTCCACCTGCACGGCGGCACGCGCTACGCGGTCGAGTGGGTGCCGTCGCTCGGCGTCTCGCTCGGCTTCTACGTCGACGGGCTGGCGCTGCTCATCGCCGTGCTCGCCTCCGGCGTCGGCGTCCTCATCCTCACCTACTCCGGCGGCTACATGCACGGCGAGTCGGGGCAGATGAAGTACTACGCGACGCTGCTCGCGTTCATGGGGTCGATGCTCGGCGTCGCGCTCGCCGCCGACCTGTTCGCGCTGTTCACGTTCTGGGAGCTGACGAGCCTCTCGTCGTTCGTCCTCATCGGCCACTACACCGGCGAGGAGTCGTCGCAGTACGCCGCCCGGAAGTCGATGCTCATCACGGTGTCCGGCGGCCTGTTCATGCTCGTCGGCTTCCTCGCGCTCGCGTGGGCGGGCGGCACGACCACGATTGCCGGGCCGGGGTCGCTGCTCGCGAACGCCGGCGAAACCGCCGCGACGCTCCGCGACGCCGGCATGCTCGTCCCGGTGCTGCTGCTGTTGACCGTCGGCGCGGCCACCAAGTCCGCGCAGGTCCCGTTCCACGTCTGGCTGCCGAACGCGATGGAGGCGCCGACGCCGGTGTCGGCGTTCCTGCACTCCGCGACGATGGTGAAAGCCGGCGTCTACCTCGTCGGCCGCTTCCGGCCGTTCTTCGTCTCCGCGGCGGAGGGCGAAGCCGCGGACGCGGCGCACGCTGCTGCGTCGGGGCTCGCCGCGCTCCCCGAGTGGACGCTCGTGTTGACGACGCTCGGGCTGCTCACCATGACCGTCGCCGCGGTGCTCGCGGTGCAGTCCACCGACATCAAAGAGTTGCTCGCGTACTCGACGGCGTCCCACCTCGGCCTCATCGTCGCCGGCTACGGCGCCGCCAACACCTACGGCGCGGAGACCGGCGCGTTCCACATCCTGAACCACGCGTCGTTCAAGGCCGCGCTGTTCCTCGTCGCCGGCATCGTGGCACACGAGGCCGGCACCCGCAGCATCGACGAACTCAGCGGGCTCCGGCACGACCTCCCGGTCACCGCCGTCGTCGCCGGACTGGCGTCGCTGTCGATGGCCGGAATTCCGCCGTTCAACGGCTTCTACTCCAAGGAGCTGCTGTTCGAGGCGACGTACGAACTCGGTCACGCGGTCGGCGGCCTCGCGTGGCTGTTCCCCGTCGTCGCCGTCGCCGGGTCGGTGTTCACCTTCCTCTACTCCGTGAAGGTCCTCTCGCTGTTCCTCGGCGACCGCAACGAGGCGCTCGGGGACGTCCACCGGCCGCCGCTCGCGATGCTCGCGCCGCCGGTGGTGCTCGGCGTCGTCGTCGCCGTCGTCAGCGTCTCCCCGCAGACCGCCGTCGACCTGCTCGTGCAGTCGGTGTACGAGAGCAGCGTCGCCGGTCACGGCCACGACATCCACGTCGGCCTCCCGACCGAGTTGACGCCGCCGGTCGCGATGAGCGCGGTCACCATCGGCGTCGGCGCGCTGCTGTGGCCGCAGTACGACCGCGTCCACGACGCCGTCCGGTCGCTGCTCGCCGGCCCGGTGCGCGCGAACTGGTGGTACGACAACGGCGTCGACGGGCTGACCGCGGCGTCCAAGCGCGTCACGCCGACGGTGCAGACCGGGCTCGTCCGGACGTACGTCGCGTGGGGGCTCGCCGCCACGGCGGCGCTGGCGCTCGGCGGCTACGTCGTCGCCGGCGTCTCGCTCCCGGCGTTCGCCGTCGCCGACGGCATGACGCCGGCGCTCGTGCTGGTGCTTCTGGTCGCGCTCGTCGGCGCGTACGCGGTGACGGACGCGCCGTCGCACGTCGCCGGCGTCCTGACGCTGTCGATTCTCGGGTTCATGGTCGCCATCTTCTACATCCTCGCGGACGCGCCCGACCTCGCGCTGACGCAGCTGGTCGTGGAGACGCTGGTGCTCGTCATCTTCCTGCTCGTCCTCGACCGGCTCCCGGCGTTCTACGGCGAAGCCGACCGGTTCACGGTCGCTCGCGACACGGTGCTGTCGGTCGGCGTCGGCGCCACCGTGTTCCTGACGGTCGTGTTCGCGACGGCCGGGTCGCCCGACAGCATCGCCGGGACGCTCGTCGAGAAAGCCGGGCTGCCGCCGGGCGAACACCACGCGTCGTTCTTCACGGACTACGGCGGCGGCGCGAACGTCGTCAACGTCATCCTCGTCGACCTCCGCGCGTTCGACACCATGGGCGAAATCTCGGTGGTCGCCATGGCCGCGCTGGCCGTGTTGACGCTCGTCCGGATGCGCGACAGAGGTGAGACGCAGTGACCGACCGGACCCTCCGGGCCGACGGCGGCGAGCCGGCGGACGGGAACGTCCCGGACGGCGCCGAGTCCGCGGAGCCGACCGCGCCGGGCCGGTCGTACGAGCGCCGGACCACGGTCATCTCGCGGACGGTCGTCAGAATCGTCGTCCCCATCATCCTGGTGACGGCGGTCGCGCTGCTGCTGCAGGGCCACAATCAGCCCGGCGGCGGCTTCATCGGCGCGGTCCTCACCGTGACGGCGTTCGTGCTGGTGTACGTCGTCTTCGGCCTCGAGTTCCTGCAGTCCGACCTGCTCGCGGTTCGCGGCAGCGCCGACTCGGCGCACCCGCCCGTCGAGTACTACCGGTGGCTGTTCTCCGCCGGCCTCGCGCTCGCCGCCGGCGCCGGGCTCGTCCCGGTGCTGGTCGGCGAAGGCTTCCTGACGCAGGGCGTCCTGCTGCTGCACGGCGTCCCGCTGTACGGCGAGTTCGAGGTGGCGTCGGCGTTCGCGTTCGACCTCGGCGTGTTCTTCGCCGTCGTCGGCGGACTGCTCACCATCGTCGGGGAGGTGGGAAGCGAATGACGCAGTGGATTCTCGCCGCGGTGCTCGGCACGCTGTTCGCGCTCGGCACGTTCCTCGTGCTGCGCCGCGACGTCGTCCGCGTCGTTTGGGGCGTCTCCATCATCTCGCAGGCCGCGAACGTCTACCTCGTCACGATGGGCGGCTTCTCGGGCGCCGCGCCCATCGGCCACTTCGGCGCGAACCCGGAGCCGGCGCCGACGGACCCGCTGGTGCAGGCGCTCGTGCTCACCGCCATCGTCATCGGCTTCGGGACCACCGCGCTCGCGCTCGTGTTGACGTACCGCGTCTACGAGGAGCACGGCACAATCGACACCTTCGACCTCGGCCGCACTGACCGGGGGGAGAACCAATGACGAACACCATCGTAATCGCGCCGCTGCTGGTCGCGCTCGGCACCGCCATCCTGACGCTGCTCACCCGGTTCGACGGCCGGGTCGAACGCGCCGTCAGCCTGCTCGGCGGCGCAGCATACCTCGTCGCCGTCGCGGCGCTGTTCAACAGAATCGTCCTCGAACCGGCGAACCCCGCGGCGGTCCCGTACTACGTCTCGAACTGGCCGGCGCCGTTCGGCATCACGCTCGTCGCCGACGCGCTGTCGGCGTTCATGCTCGGCGTCGCCGGGCTGGTCGCGCTGCCGGCGCTCGTGTACGCCACGGTGTACATCGACGAGGTCGGTCAGCGGCTGTCGTTCCACCCGCTGTTCCACTTCATGCTCGTCGGCGTCTCCGGCGCGTTCCTCACCGGCGACGTGTTCAACCTCTTCGTCTGGTTCGAGGTGATGCTGATGTCGAGCTACGTGCTCGTGCTGTTCTACTCGGGGCCGACGCACACCCGCGCCGCGCTCACCTACGTCGTGTTGAACCTCGTCGGGAGCGCCGTCATGCTCGTCGCCATCGGCGGGCTGTACGCGACGACCGGCACGCTCAACATGGCCGACATGGCGGTGCGGCTCGCCCACCCGGCGGCGTACGACGTCGAACTGGCGCCGACGCTCGGCCTCGGCGCGCTGCTGCTCGCCGTGTTCGCGCTGAAAGCCGGCGTCGTCCCGTTCCACTTCTGGGTGCCGTCGGCGTACCGCGCCGCGCCGGCCCCGGTGACCGCGGTGCTCGCAGGCGTCGTCAAGAAGGTCGGCGTGTACGCCGTCATCCGGCTGTTCTTCACCGTGTTCGGCGGCGCCGCCTACGCCGACGCCTCGACGTTCGGCTACCTCGCGCCCGTGCTGTTCGTGATGGCGACGGCGTCCATCGTCTACGGCGGCGTCGGCGCCGTCGGCCGCGAGGACGTCGACGGACTGCTCGCGTTCTCCAGCATCGGCCAGGTCGGCTTCATCGTGCTGCCGCTGTCGGTCGCGATGGCCGCGCCGACGGCGTCGACGGCGTTCTTCGGCGGGTCGACGCTCGCCGTCCTCGGCGTCGCCGCGGCGCTCGTGTACGCGTTCAACCACGCGGTCGCGAAGTCGCTGCTGTTCTTGGTGTCCGGCGCCATCTACACCGCGGTCGGAACCACCGAGTTCGACCGGCTCGGCGGCCTCGCGCGGCGCGCCCCGCTGCTCGCCGCGGCGTTCCTGCTCGGCGCGCTGTCGCTCGTCGGGCTGCCGCCGCTCGTCGGCTTCTTCGGGAAACTGCTCGTGTTCCGCGTCGCCACGGAGGCGACCGCCGCGGGCGTCGCCGGCGCGCTCGCGCCGGCCGCGCTCGCGGTCGCGCTCGTCGGCGCCGTGCTCACCATCGCGTACGTCACGCGCGCCTGGAACGCCGTCTTCTGGGGTGAGCCGAGCGACACCGTCGACGCCGTGCTGCCCGCCCGGTGGGCCGGCGGCGGCGGCGCGGCGGCGACCGACGGCGGCAGCGTCGCGGCACCGCGCCGCGCGCTCGCCGTGCAGGTCACCGTCGTCGTCGCGCTCGCGCTGTGTCTCGTCGGCTTCGGCGTCGGCGTCGAGTTCGTCGTCGACGCCGCCGGCCACGCCGCCCGCGCCGCGACCGATACCGCCGGCTACGTCGACGCGGTCGACCCGTCGCTGCCCGCCGCAGGCGACGGAGGTGGGCACTGATGGCGGACGTCAACTGGCGCCGCGTGCTGTTGAACGCGGCGGGGTTCACGCTGCTGTGGCTGGTGGTCCGCGGCGTCCCGCTGTGGCCGCCCGGCACCGCCGCAATCCGCGTCGCCGAGGAGGGCCTCATCGGCGTCGCGGTGTCGCTGCCGGTCGCGTACGGCCTCCGGCGCTTCTACAGCGGCCGGCCGACCGCGCGGAGCCTCAGCGCCGTCCCGTACGCTGCGCTGTACGTGCTCGCGTTCGTGAAGGAGCTGCTGGTCGCGAACCTCTCGGTCGCGCGGCTGGTCGTCAGCCCGTCGATGCCCATCGACCCGGCGGTCGTCGAAGTGCCGCTGCGCGTCGAGTCGGACGCCGCCGTCACCACCATCGCGAACAGCATCACGCTCACCCCCGGAACCCTGACGATGGACTACAACGCCGACAGAAACAGCCTGTACGTGCACAGCATCAGCGGCGACGACATCCTCGAACCCGTCCGGGTGTGGGAGGACTACGCGCTCGTCGTGTTCAACGAAGAACTGAAGCCCGGCGACCCGGTTCCCGGCCCGGACGCGGCGCAGGGCGACGACGCCGGCGCGGCCGACGAACACGTCGAGCCTCGCGGAGGTGACACCGATGAGTGACCCGCTCGCGCTGCTGTTGGAGGCCGCGCTGGCGCTGTCGGCGGCGCTGACGCTCGCCGTCGGCTACCGCGTCATCGTCGGCCCGACGACGCCCGACCGCGTCGTCGCGCTCGACGTCATCGGGACGAACGTCGTCGCCATCGCGCTGCTGTACGCGATGCTCACCGGCGCCGGCTTCTTCGTCGACGTCAGCATCGTACTCGCCATCATCGGCTTTATCAGCACCGTCACCGTCGCGCGGTACGTGACGGAGGGGGACATCATCGAATGACCGCCGCTGCCTCCGGCGCGGCCGCCGCGCCCTCGCCGGTCGTCTCCGCGGTGATTGCCGTGCTCGTCGTCGTCGGCGCCGCGTTCCTGACGGTCGGGACCGTCGGGCTGCTCCGGCTCCCGAACGTCTACAACCGGCTGCACGCGACCTCGAAAGCGACGACGCTCGGCGCGTCCAGCATCGCGCTCGCCACGTGGGCGTACTTCGGCCCGGGCGGCGACGGCCTGAAGGCGCTGGTCACCATCCTGTTCCTGTTCCTGACCGCGCCGACCGGCGCGCACATGATTTCGCGGGCCGCCCAGCGGATGGGCGTCGAGTTCGAACCGCAGGTCCGCTGGCCCGGCGCGGCCGACGAACAAGTCGAAGAGCCGGCCGACGACTGACGCGTCCACGGTGACGCGGAACCAGTCCGCGTCGCACCGACGCTGCTAACTCTGCGAGGCGTCGCCGCCGCGCTACGCCGCGTCGCCGAGTTCCGCTTCGAGCTCCGCGGCGACCCGGACGCCGAGGCCGAGTTTCGACCCGCGGAACTCCGCGGCGTCGTCCTCGCGAACCAGCAGGGCTCGGGTGGTCTCCGCGCCCATCACGGAGGCGTCGTTCGCGACGACGAACGAGAGGTCGGCGCGGCGGAGCGTCGCCCGGGCGCGCTCCACCATCGCGTCGTCGTCGCCTTCGGACTCCGCCTTGAAGCCGACGACCGCGAGCTCCGGGTACGCCTCCCGCACCGTATCGATGAGTTTCGGCGTCGGCGCGAGTTCGAGCGTCAGCGACTCCTGGCCGGACCGGATTTTCTCCGGGGCGGCGTCGACGGTGTAATCGGAGATGGCGGCCGCCGAGACCAGCGCGTCGGCGTCGGCGCAGGCCGCCACGGCGGCGTCGGTCATCTCCGCGGCGGACTCCACGTCGACGACGTCGGCGTACGGCACGTCGCCGTCGTCGTGCAGCAGCGTCACGTCCGCGCCGGCGGCGTAGCAGGCGCGGGCGACCGCGCGGCCGGTCCGGCCGGACGCCCGGTTCGTGAGGACGCGAATCGGGTCGACGCGCTCGCTGGTCGCTCCGGAGGTGACGACGATTCGTCGGCCGTCGAGCGGGCGGTCGCCGGCCGCGCGGGCGACGTCGCTGACGATGGCCTCCTCGGTCGCGATTTTGGCTTTCCCCTCCTCGACGCGCGGGTCGACGAAGTCGACGCCCCACGACTCGACGCGGTCGATGGCGTCGAGGACGCCGGGGTGGTCGTACATGGGTTCGTGCATCGCCGGCGCCACCACGACGGGGACGTCGGCGCCGAGCGCGGTCGTCGCGCACGTCGTCACCGGCGAGTCGTCGACGGCGGCCGCGACCTTCCCGACGGTGTTCGCGGTCGCCGGCGCCACCACGAACACGTCGGCCCAGCCGTCCCGGCCGCAGAGGTCGACGTGTTCGACGCCGCCCGTGATCTCCGTGACGACGTCGCTGTCGGTGGCGAACTCGACGGCCCACGGGTGGACGATGCTGCGCGCGGCGTCGGTCATCACGGCCCGGACCGAGGCGTCGTGCCGCCGCAGTTCGTGCGCCAACTCGACGGTTTTCACCGCCGCGATGCTGCCGGTCACGCCGAGCGCGACGTTGGTGTCAGCGAGGAGTTCGCCCATACGTGGCCCCGGTTCGCGCGACGCCGTGTTAAATCGTGGCCGTCCCGGGCGGCCCGGTCAGTCGGCGCCGTCGCCGGACGCCGCGTCGGCGTCGGCGCCGGTGCCTGTATCGCTGTCGTCGCTTCCGGCGTCCCGTGCGTCGCCGCTGTCCGCGGCAGCCGTCCAGTCGTCGAGGCGGCCGCGGTCGTCGTCGACGAGGCTCGGGTGGGTGCGCTGGCGGTCGCCGTGCGGCTCCGCGAAGAACGACCGCATCGTCTCGCGCGACTCGCGCTGGCGGCGGGCCTGCTCGGCCGGCCCGATCTCCTCACAGCCCGGCGGGACGTCGCGGCCGCGGTCGGAGAAGTAGCCCTCTGGGACGACCCAGTCGTGGTAGAACGGCACGTCGCTGTCGTGGATCAGCGTGATTGCGGCGTCGGCGCCGTGGCCGGCAGCGACGACGGCCTGGTGGTACTCCTCCGCGAGCCGGCCGGCGACGTAGACGCCGTCGACCGACGTGCGGCCGTGGTCGTCGGCGTCGACGTACCGCTTGCTGCCGGCGTCGCGGATTTCGACGCCGAGTCCGTCCAGGTAGTCGGCGTCGGACCACGACGCCGCGACGACCCGGGCTGTCGTCACGGACTTCGGCCCGCCTGAGTCGTCCGTGACCGCCACCGAGAATCCGTCCTCGACGTCGCCGTCGACGTCGGTGACGCGGCCTGATTCCAGCGTCGCGCCGTTCCGCTCGGCCTGCTCGCGCAGCATGTCGGCGAACAGCCGCGGGTTCACGCCGGCCGGGAACCCGGGGACGTTTTCGAGGTGCGCGTTCCGCCGCAGGATGGACTCTCCGCCGGTGACGACGAGCGTTCGGAAGTCTGCGCGGGCGGTGTACGTCGCGGCGGTGAGGCCGGCGACGCCGCCGCCGGCGACCACGACGTCGTAGGCCGCGTCGGTGTCGAGCGCGCTCATGCTCGGCCGTCCCCGCGCGGCTCCGTTGCGGTTTCGGTTCCGGTCGACCGCGCGTCCGCACAGCGCACCCGGACCAGTCCGGCGTCGACGCCGCCGGGGACCAGCCGAACCGTGACGGCGAAGCCGGCGTCCTCGACCGCCGCCTTGACGAACTGTACGCCGAACCGGGACGGGAGCCGCCGCCGGAGTTCGACCGCGAGCGGCAGCGTCGGCAGGTGGCCGGTCGGTTCGGCGAGCGCGTACCCCGACAGCGACACGCGGTGTTCGCGGCCGCGTCGCCGCCGGCTGGCGCCGTCCCACTCGGCCGCCGCGCGCTCCACGTCCGCCTCGGCGACGAGCCCGTGCCGGCTGAGCGCGCCGACGGCGTCGCCGACGGGGGTCGCGGTGTCGACGGTGCCGCGCTCCGCCGCGGCCGCCGCGACCAACTCCGGCGTCTCGGAGGCCGGGACGCGGCCGTCGATTTCGGTGGTCACGGCCCACAGCAGCGTCCGCGCGAGCGCCGGCCGCGCCGTCACCGGCGCCAGCGTGCGGTAGGTGTCGAGCGCCGCGGCCTCGACGCCCCCGCGGTCGAACACGTCGAGCGCGTCGAGCAGCGCACCGACGAGCCGGTGGCACGCCTCGCCGTCCTCGGCGGAGGGCGAGGCGTGGCCGAGCCGCCGAGCCACGAGGTCGTACTGCTGTACCGCGGGGTCGTATCGGCCGAGCAGCCGACGGAACCGTTCGGCCGCGCGCGCGGCGGCCGTGGCGTCGGCCCGGTCCGCGAACCGGAGCCCCGACACCGGGACCGGTCGGTCGCCGCTGTCCGGACACGCGACCACGTACGCGCCGGTCGCGCTGGCGAGCGACTCCACGCGCCGCCGAACCGTCGCGAGTTCGCCGTGCATTAGGCTAGCCTAAAACGAGGTCGGGGCAAGTAGTTTCCGGTCACGGACGGAGCGATGTACCGGTTCGTTCGGCGGCGGCGACGCCGTCAGCCAGCGGTCGTCGCAGACCGGTCGCTACGGATTCGTTCGTTCGGCGACGGCGACAGTGCGGTCCTCGCCTCCGAGGTCAGTCGTCGCCGTCGCCGGAGACGAGGGTTTCGGCCTGCCGCTCGCGGGCGCGTTCGACGAACTCGTCGGGAAGCTCGTCGATTTCGCCGGCCTGCACCCCCCAGAGTTTGGCGTACAGGCCGTCCGCTTCGAGGAGTTCACCGTGGTCGCCGCGTTCGACGACCGCGCCGTCTTCCAGCACCAGAATCTCGTCGGCGTCTTTCACCGTCGAGAGGCGGTGGGCGATGACGAACGTGGTGCGGTCGGCCGAGAGCCGGTCGAGGCTGCGCTGAATCAGCATCTCGGTCTCCGTGTCGACGTCGGACGTCGCCTCGTCGAGCACGAGGACGTCAGGCTCCTGCAGCATCGTCCGGGCGATGGAGAGCCGCTGGCGCTGCCCACCGGAGAGTTTCACGCCCCGCTCGCCGATTTCGGTGTCGTACCCCTTCGGGAGGTTCGTGATGAACTCGTGCGCCTCGGCGGCGTTGGCGGCCTCCCGGACCGCCTCGTCGGCGGCGTCAAACCGGCCGTACCGGATGTTCTCCGCGACGGTGCCGTCGAACAGGTAGGCGTCCTGACTGACGTAGCCGACCGCACTCCGCAGGCTGCTGGCGGTCACGTCACGGACGTCGTGGCCGTCGACGCGGATGGCGCCGCCGTCGACGTCGTACAGCCGGAGCAGCAGCTTCAGCAGCGTCGACTTCCCGGCGCCGGTCGGGCCGACGAGCGCCACCGTCTCCCCGGGGTCGACGTCGAACGTCACGTCCCGCAGTATCCGTTCGCCGTCGTCGTCGTACCGGAAGTCGACGTGGTCGTACTCGACGCGACCCTCGACGTCCGTCAGGTCGACTGCGTCCGGCTCGTCGGTGACGCGCCGCGGGATGTCCTGCAGCCCGAACACCCGTTCGCTTGACGCCTTCGCGTTCTCGTACTGCGAGACGATGGTGGACACCTCCGACAACGGCGTCACGAACCGCTGGGTGAGAAGCAGGAACGTCACGAACGCGCCGCTGCTCAGTTCGCCCGTCAGCGGCCCGGGCCCGGAGCCCTGAATCAGCCAGAGCCCGCCGACGACGAACGTGACGGCGAACGAGACGCCGGCGAGCAGCTCCATCCCGGGCCGGTAGACGTAGTTCAGCCGAAGCATCGCCAGCGTCCGCTCGAAGTACGTGTGCGAGGCGTCCCTCACCCGGTCGGTCTCGTACGACTCGGTCCCGGCGGTCTTCACGAGCTGGACGCCGCCGAGGGCGTTCTCCAGCCGCGTGTTCAGGTCGCCGACCGCGTCGCGCTGTGCGGCGTACCGCGGCTCCACCTTCTTCATGAACCAGTACGTGAACAGCACCATCCCCGGCACCGCGACGAGCGTCAGCGCGGCGAGCTGCCAGTTCTCCGCGAACAGCACGACGCCGATGCCGACGAGCATCACGCCGAGCCGGACCGAGTTCTGTAGCGCGTCGTCGAGGAACCGCTCCAGGTTCGTCGCGTCGTTGTTCAGCACCGACATCACTTCGCCGGTCTGCTTGTCGTCGAAGAACCACATGTCCAGCTCCTGCATCTTCGCGTACGAGTCCGTCCTGACGGCGTGCATCACGCGGTGCGCGAAGTTGTTCGCGGCGACGCCGTACACCCACGTCAGCACCGCCGTCACGACGAACGACCCCGCGATGATGCCCGCGGACAGCCAGAACTGCCCGACGTCGTCCGTCGGCAGCATCCCCGCCGGCACCAGCGGCAGCGTGTACGGCGCATTGCCGTCGAACACGCTGTCGATGGCGACGCCGAGGACGAGCGGCGGCAGCAGGCTCGCGCCGCGGGCGATGACGTTCGCGGTCATCCCGACGACCAGCCACGGCCACTCGTCGGTGCCGTACTCCACGAACAGCCGGTACAGCGGCCGCTCCACGCGGTCGCGGTAGACGTCGAACGCGCTCTCCTCCGCCGCGCTCATTCGTTACGAATCGAAACTCGACGGACGCTCTTAGTTACGGCGTTTCCCGCGCAATCGGCGGTGAATCTCGGGGCGGGAGTCGACGTGGCGACCGAGGCAGTTCCGGCTGTGCCGGCCTGTGGTCGCTCGTCCGTTCACGCGATGCCGGCGGCTCCCTCTCAGTCGTCGTCGCCGCGGGCGTCGCCGTCGGCTTCGTCGAGGGCGCGGCGCGGCGTGACGGTCGGGCCGTCCGGGCCGAAGCCGACGTCCGCCTCGACGCCGAAGACGTCCCGCAGCAGGTCGTCGGTGACGACCTCGTCCGGCGGCCCCCAGTCGTACGGCTCGCCGTCGCGGAGCGCGACGAGGTTGTCGGCGAACCGCGCCGCCTGCCCGATGTCGTGGAGCACGACGGCGACGGTGACGCCGCGGGCCTCGTTCAGCTCCCTGACGGCGTCGAGGACGCGGAGCTGGTGGTGCAAGTCGAGGTACGTCGTCGGCTCGTCCAGCAGCAGCACGTCCGTCTCCTGTGCGAGCACCATCGCGAGCCACGCGAGCTGCTTCTGGCCGCCGGAGAGGTCGCCGACCGGCCGGTCCGCGAGGTGCGTGACGCCGACCCGCTCGATTGCGCGCTCCACCGCGCGCTCGTCCTCCTCGGAGGTGCGCTCGAAGAAGCCGCGGTGCGGGTACCGGCCGTGCATCGCGAGGTCGCGGACCGTCGTCGACGACGGCGCCGTGTTCTCCTGTGAGAGCATCCCGAGCTCCTTCGCCAGCGCCTTCGTATCGAACGACTGAACGTCGTCGCCGTCGAGCAGCACCGAGCCTCGGTCCGGCTTCATCTCCGCGGACATCGCGCGCAGCAGCGTCGACTTTCCGGAGCCGTTCGGGCCGACCAGCGCCGTCACTTCGCCCTCCGGGACGACGACCGTCTCGGCGTCGACGACCGGGTCGTCGTCGCCGTACGACAGCGAGATGTCCTCGACGAACAGCTCCGGCCCCGTCGACTCCGCGAGTTCGGCGTCGACGACGTCGACGTTCCCCGCGTCCGCGTCGGCTGCCGACGCCGCGGCGCTCGCCGCAGACGTCGCCTCCGCGGACTGGCCGTCCGTCGCGGTTCGTTCGTCGCGGTTCGTTCCGTCCGTCTCCGAGTCACCGGAGGTGTCTTCGTACGTGCTCATAGGTCACCGAGTGCGTCCGTTTTCCGCATCAGGTACAGGAAGTACGGGCCGCCGACCAGCCCGGTCACGATGCCGACCGGGAGCTGCGCCGGGCTGAGCGCCAGCCGCGCGCCCACGTCCGCCACCGTCAACAGCGCCGGCCCGGCGAACAGGCAGCCCACGACGAGCCGCTTGTAGTCGCTGCCGACGAGCTGGCGCACCATGTGCGGGACGATGAGCCCGATGAAGCCGACGATGCCGGCGGCGGCGATGGCGGCGGCCGCCGCGAGGATGGCGACGCCGGACAGCATGAACCGCGCCCGCTCGACCCGCATGCCGAGCGACCGCGCGGTCCGCTCGCCGAGTAGCAGGACGTTGAGCTGGCGCGCGCCGACGAGCGCGGCCGCCATCGAGATGACGGTCCACGGCAGAATCATCCGGACCTGCTCCCAGTCCACGCCGGTGAGCGACCCGGTCGTCCACGCGATGGCCGTCTGGACGACGCCGAGGTCGTCGGCGAAGAAGAACAGCCCCGTCTGGAGCGACTGGAACACCGTCGAGACGATGACGCCGGCGAGGACGAGCCGCACCGGGTTGGTTCCGCCCTTCCACGCGATGGCGTACACCAGCAGGAACGCGGCGGCGCCGCCGAGCGCGGCGACCACCGGAAGCAGCGACGCGAGGCCGCTGAACACGACGAGCGTCAACAGAATCGCGAGGCCGGCGCCGGAGGAGACGCCGAGGATGTACGGGGACGCGAGTTCGTTCCGCGTCACCGCCTGGAAGATGGCGCCGGAGACCGAGAGGTTCGCGCCGACGAACATCGCGACGATGACGCGCGGCATCCGAATCTGCCAGACGATGAGCGTCTCCTTCGACATCTCCACTTCGGCGGTCGAGAGCCCGAGGAACCGCGCGACGTCGGTGCCGAAGCCGTCCCCGAGGAACAGCCGTAACAGCACCTGCGGGTTCGTCCAGACCACCGGGTCGAACACCGACGCCCACACGGTCCCGAGGCTCATCGTGAACGCCCCGAAGCTCACCTGCACCAGCCCGGCGAGCACCGTGATGGCGGTGGCCCCGACGACGAGCGAGACCAGCGACGCGTCGAACCAACTCAGCCACTCGCGGAGGTCCCCGGCCCGCAACGAGCGGTTTCCGCCGGCCATCTACTGCTCACCCACGTACCGACAGTCCATGTGATTTAGGCACCCCTAATCAGTCAAAAGGCCTTCGGTACGGCCGGGGGTGGCTGGGCGGACCCGGTGGTGGTGAGTCGCGTCGACGGGCAGAAAAAGCGGCGGACGGGAGGGGCCGTGTGCGCAGCGGTGCGTCGGCGGTCCGGAGCGGCTGTCGTCGTGCGTCCGAACTCAGACCTCGCCGGCGACGATGTCGGCGACGCGCTGGCGGTCGAACAGCTGCTCGTCGACGCCGTACACTTGGCTCGCCGCGCGCTCCGTGAGCACGAGGTTCGAAATCGGGCCCTGGTAGAGCGGGCCGCCGCGGTAGACGTCGCCGTTCTGCACCGCGGTCAGTTTGCTCGCCACGTCGTGTTGCTTCATGAACGCGACGACGGTGTTCTGGAACTCCTCGGCGGTCTTCGCCTCCTGGCCGCGCATCAGGATGACCTCCGGGTCGATCTCCAGCATCGTCTCGAAGTCGATGGCGCCGCGGCTCGCGTGGAAGTCCTTCACGTCGCTGTTGGCGAGCGCGTCTTTCACCTTCAGGTCGCGCCACTGCTTGAAGCTCGTGCCGCCGCTCATCACGTACGGGTAGAACTTCTCGGGCTTGTCGCCGCTCCCCCAGAACACCGCGGCGGCGGGCCGCTCGGACCGCGGCGGGACGACGGGCGCGAGCTTCGCCTGGAAATCCGCGTGAAGCTGTTCGAACGCCTCGAAGCGGTCGGTGCGCTGGAACACCTGCGCGAGCTTCTCGAACGCCTGATACAGGGTGTAGTAGCGGTAGTCCTCGTGCCAGCCGTAGCTCCGCGAGAAGATGCTGTTTCCGAAGAACGGTCCGACCTCGGATTCGATCTGGTCGACGTCGCTCTGCTCCCAGCTGCCGCGGTTCAGCAGGAAGTTCGGATCCATGACGTGGACGTCGGCGTCCATCGCGAAGAACGACTCCTTGCTGACGCCGCCGCTCCCCCACAGCTTCTTGATGCTGCCGGCGTCGACGCTGACGCCCGGGATCTCGTCGTAGTACTGCGTGTGGTAGCGGCTCGGCAGCCAGACGCCCTTCGGCGCGTCGAGCCCGAGCGCGACTCCCATGTCCGCCCAGCTGCCGTTGTTGGCGGCCCACGTCTGCGGGACGTCCTCGAACGTCACTTCGCCCATCGGCTCGATGGAGACGGAGTAGCTCGTGTCCTCGGGCGTCGCCGTCGGCGTGTCGTCCGCCGAGTCCGTCGGCGTGTCCTCGGCCGTCGGGGAGCTGTTCTGGCCCGCGGAGTCTGTGCAGCCGGCGAGGCCGGCGGTCAGTGCACCGGCGCCGATGCCGATGAAGTCTCGTCGTCGCATATGGTTTTGGCATCCCTAAAGGGTGATAAGCCCGTCGGTTTTTCGGCCGGCCTAATCAGAGGTGGTTCGCGCGCGGACAGGAAGGCGACGCTCGCAGCGACGGTACTGGAGTTCGGAACGCTGATACGCCGCGGGCCAATCTACCGGTGTAATGAGTGGCGGGACGGGCTCGATGCGCGTCATCATCATCGGCGCCGGACAGGTGGGTGAATCGATCGCCGCGGACCTCGCGGACGCCCACGACGTCGTCGTGGTCGAACAGGACCCCGAGGTCTGTGACGAACTCACCTACCGGCTCGACGTGCTGACCGTCAACGGCGACGGAACGTCGGTGTCGACGCTGGAGGAGGCGGGCGTCGAGAACGCCGACATGGTCGTCGCCTCCACCGACGACGACGAGACCAACATCGTCGCCTGCTCGACGGTCAAAGCGACCAGCGACGCGTTCACCATCGCGCGCATCAAGAACACGGAGTACCTCCACACGTGGGAGCGGTCCGGCACCGCCTTCGGCATCGACTTCATGGTGTGTACGAACCTGCTCGCCGCCGAGTCCATCGTCCGCGTCATCGGGCTTCCCGCCGCCCGCGACGTCGACCCGTTCGCCGAAGGCACCGTCCAGATGGCGGAGTTCGAAGTGGTCGCGGACAGCCCGATAGCCGACCAGACGGTCCGGGAGGCCGACCGGTTCGAGTCGCTGACGTTCGCCGCCCTCCTCAGCGACGACGAAGTCGTCATCCCGCGCGGGGAGACCCGCATCGAGGTCGGCGACCGCGTCGTCGTCATCGGCAGCCCCGAGAGCGTCCGGGCGTTCGCCGCCGACGTCGCCCCCGCGGAGAGCATCGGGAAAGACGAGGACGTCGTCATCGTCGGCGGCTCCGAGGTCGGCTACCACATCGCGCGACTGCTCGGCGAACGCGGCTTCTCGCCGCGCCTCATCGAAAACGACCCCGAACGCGCCCGCGCGCTCGCCGAAGAACTCCCGCGGACCGTCGTCCTGGAGTCTGACGCGACCGACGTCGGCTTTCTCGAACGCGAACACGTCGGGGAGGCCGACGTGCTCGTCAGCACGCTCGACTCCGACGAGAAGAACCTGCTGTCGTGTCTGCTCGGGAAGCGACTCGGCGTCGAACGGACCGTCGCCGTCGTCGACCAGACCGCCTACGTCGGGCTGTTCGAGACGGTCGGCGTCGACATCGGCGTCAGCCCGCGCGCCGTCGTCGCCGAGGAAATCACGCGGTTCACCCGCGAGGGCGGCGCCGAGAACGTCGCCATCATCGAGTCCGACCGCGCCGAAGTGATGGAGGTGGAGGTCGACGAGGAGAGCGCGCTCGCTCACCGCCCCATCTCGGAGTCGATACAGGACTTCCCGGACTGTCTCGTCATCGGCGCCATCACCCGCGACGGAGAACTGGTGGTGCCGCGCGGCGACACCGTCATCGAACCCGGCGACCACGTCGTCGTCTTCTTCGAGAGCGGCGTCGCCGATAGGGTCACGGCGAAGCTATGACCGCCCACGGCCCGGCGACGACCCCCCGTCTTCGACGGCCGACCCGGGCGGCCGCGACGCCGGAGCGGCAGTTTCAAACCGCGGGCGCCCGCCACCCCCGCCAGTGAAGATTCGCGTCGACTACCGGGCGAGCCTGAGTCTGGTCGGCAGCGTGCTCCGCTACCTCGCGGTCCCGCTCGCCGCGCCGTTGCTCGTGTCGCTGTACTACGGCGAACCGGTCGCGCCGTTCGTCGTCACCGCGGCCGTCACCGTGGGCGTCGGCTCGGCGCTCGAACGCCTCGACCCCGACCCGGACCTCGGCGCGCGCGAAGGCTTCCTGATGGTGTCCGTGACGTGGTTCGCGGTCGCCTGCGTCGGCGCGGTCCCGTACCTCGTCGAGGCGCACGGCGTCCCGGGCGTCACCGCCGCGGCCCGTCCCGCCTCGACGCTCGCGAACCCGGCGAACGCGCTGTTCGAGTCCATGTCCGGGTTCACGACGACCGGCGCGACGGTGCTCGGCGACATCTCGTTCGACGGCCACACCCACGGCGTCCTGCTGTGGCGCCAGCTCACCCAGTGGCTCGGCGGAATGGGTATCGTCGTGCTCGCGGTCGCCATCCTCCCGGAACTGTCGGTCGGCGGCGCACAGCTCATGGACGCCGAGGCACCGGGGCCCGGCATCGAGAAGCTGACGCCGCGCATCGCCGAGACCGCCCGGGTGCTGTGGGGAGCGTACGTCGGATTCACGGTCCTGGAGATGACGCTGCTGTTCGGGCTGCACCTCGGCGGGCTCGCGCCGGCGCTCGACGGGGTCGCCGCCGGAACGGACCACGCTGCGGCGCTGTACAGCGCCGTGGCCCACGCGCTGACCACGATGCCGACCGGCGGGTTCTCGCCCGAGGCGCGGAGCATCGAGGCGTTCTCCGCGGCGGTGCAGTGGGTCATCATCCCGTTCATGGTCGTCGCCGGGACGAACTTCGCGCTGTTCTGGCACGCGCTCACCGGCGATCCGCGGCGGCTGTTCGAAGACGAGGAGTTCCGGTTTTACGGCGGCGTCATGGCCGTCCTGACCGCGCTGGTCGCCGTGCTGCTGTTCACCGGCGGCGGCCTCGTCGACGCCGCGCCGGCGGACGGAACGTACGACGCGCAGTACCTCGCACGGTGGACCGGGATGCTTGTCGGTCACGTCGAACCGGCGGTGCGGCACGCCGCGTTCCAAGTGGTCTCAATCGTCACGACCACCGGCTACGCCAGCATGGACTTCAACGCCTGGAGCCAGCCGGCGCAGTACGTCCTGCTGGTCGCGATGTTCGTCGGCGGCTCCGCCGGGTCGACGGGCGGCGCAATCAAGATGGTCCGGTGGTACGTCATCCTCAAGTCCATCCGCCGGGAGCTGTTCACGACCGCTCACCCGAACGCGGTCCGGCCGGTCAGGCTGAACGGCCGCGCGCTCGACGAACGCGCCGTCCGCGGCATCTACGCGTTCACCGTCCTCTACATCGTCCTGTTCTTCGCCGGCGGCCTGGTGCTGTTCCTCGACGCGGTCAGAGTCGGGATCCACCTGTCGACGCTGGAGGCGATGAGCGCCGCCGCGTCGACGCTCGGCAACGTCGGCCCCGGCTTCGGCGTCGTCGGGCCGATGGGGAGCTACCTCTCGTTTTCGAACGTCTCGAAACTGTTCATGGTCCTTTTGATGTGGTTCGGGCGGCTCGAAATCCTGCCCGTCCTGGTGTGTCTCACCCCGGAGTACTGGCGTCGCTGACCGTCGGCTCGCTCCGCGTAACGTTTTAGTCCGGCCTCCGAAAGGATAGATTAGATGGAGAGACGCTGCGGCGTCGAGGTTCCTGACGGATCCCTGACAACGCTGGTGACGATGACGATGACGCTGCCGACGACGCGGGAGACGCGCCGACCGTGATATCCTTCGACCGGGACGGCGACGACGTCGTCGTTCGCGACCGAATCGAGGAAGTCCTGTTCAGGGTCGACGTCGGCGGTGCGGCCTCCGAGCCGACCGACACCGACCAGTTCACGTTTCCGGTCGACAGCGCCGTGCGCGTCGAGACGGACACGCTCGCGTTCAACCAACTCGTGACGCTGTACGTCCGGCGAGACGGGTCGCTGCTCGACACCTGCTCGCCCGGCGGCACCGCGTCGGTCTCGGACGGGACCTTCGAAATCGAGGTGTCGTCGGCGCCGATGAAGCTGTCGATCAGGCTCCCGGGGCCGTTCCGCGTCGAAGACGACGGGGAGCGGACCCGAATCGCCTTCGACGGAGCGGTGACCGTCCGAATCGGTGCGCGGTCGTTCCACGGCCACCCCGCCGGCTCCGTCACGGTCCCGGAGACGCCGCGCGGCATGATGCGCGCCGTGTCGACGTTCGGCTCCGCGCTCGCGACGACCTCGCCGGAGCGGTCGTTCCCGACGCTGCGCGGCCACCCGCCGCTCGTCGAGTTCGGCGGCGACGTCGAGGGCGACGTCGACGTCCCCGAGTTCGCCGAGCCGCCGGACACCGGCGTCCGAATCACGGTCCCCGAGACCTGGGGCGACGTGTACGCCGTGGCGACGCTCGCGTATTACCTCGGCGCCGAGGTCGTCCCCGGAGACGACCCGGCGGTCCGTGCCGCGGGGGAGACGTACTCGCTGTCCGACGGCCGCCTCGCGACCGAGGCGCAGCGGCTGCTCGAACACGTGTTCCTCCTCGACTGCGTGGTCCGCACGGAGGGGTTCTACGACGTCGACCTCCACGAACGCCGCGTGGTGGAAGAACGCGTCGACGTCGACCCCGCGCGGCTGTACGGGCTCCCGCTCGACGAACGGGTCGCGGAGTACCTCCGGATTCCGGTGGAGCCGCTTTCGGACGTCCTCGACTGGCACCTCACGGCGGACGTGAAGCCGGCGGTCGAGAGCGCCGAACTCCTCCCGTTCCTCGTCAACGACATGGCGGCGATACGCGACGCGACAGTCGCGTCCGAAGCCGACGACGGTGCCGACGACGCGGCCGCCGGACTCGGTGACGGAACCGCGGTCGTTCCCGGGGAGTCGTCGCCGGCGGGCGAACGCGTCGTGACCCCGCCGCCGGCCGACACCGTCGGCCACATCTGGGTCGGCGACGGCTACCCGGTCGGCGCCTCCAAGCCGACCGTCGGCGCCTACCGCCGCCGCCTCGACGAGACGGTCTCGGAGTCCAGCGTCATCGACGTCACCGTCGTCTGCAACGAGGCGGAGATGCGCGAGGAGACCGAGAACCTCTACGGGTTCCGCGACTACCTCGAATTCGACATCGACATCGTCCACGACCTCACCGTCGACGAACTGCGGGAGACGCTCGCGGACGAGCACGACTTCTTCCACTTCGTCGGCCACGTCGACGCCGAGGGGATGAAGTGCGACGACGGCTACCTCGACCTCGACTCCGTCGACGACACCGGCGTGAAGGCGTTCCTCCTCAACGCCTGCGCGTCCTACCGGCAGGGGATGGCGCTCGTCGAAGCCGGCGCAATCGGCGGCCTGGTCACCACGACGGACGTCGGCAACACCACCGCCACGAACACCGGCCGCACCATGGCCCGCCTGCTCGACTACGGCTTCGACCTCCACGGCGTCCTCGACGTCGCCAAGGAAGTCCACGTCTTCGGCGGCGCCTACTCAGTCGTCGGCGACGCCGGCGTCACGCTGTGTCAGGCGAAAGGCGGGACTCCGATGATACTACACATCGACTCTGGCGACGGCTCCACCGGTGATGAGTTCCCGGTCGACTACTCGGCGTACGCCACGCGAAACTACGGTGTCGGAAGTATATACGTCGACTTCTTCACCGATGGCGGTGTGCACTACTTGGTCGGCGCTCAGTCACCACATTTCACTGTTAGCCGGAGCAAGCTGCGAGACACGATACAGGCCGACAGGAATCCGGTAATTCTCGACTACGAACTCTACTGGTCTGACGAGATCGACTACGACGAAATCTGACTTACGGGCCGGCGAATGCTGACCCCATGGCTGCGGCGCTCCCCGAACTCGCGAGGAGCAGACACGTCATGAAGACGACACCGCATGCTTTCGGGTGCTGCGCAAGGTATGCTGTCACTGGGTTCTCGGACATGACATTTTTCGAGACGCGACCTGATGAAAAATTACTATCTAAATATTCCTGCCAAGTGATGCCTCTGACGAAACCCCAGCGAAATCCGCGCACCGTCCGAGAGGACCGCCGACTATGAAAGCGGTTCGGCCAAATTATCGGGGCTGATACGGGGGTGTGTCGGTCGGCCGCTTACGGTTCCATGCCGTACAGCAGCGACCGGGCGAACACCAGAATCGGGATGATTTCGAGCCGTCCCACCCACATGTTCAGGAGGAACATCGCCTCGGCCAGCGTCGGCATCGACGGGCCCGTAATCCCGGTCGACAGGCCGACGTTGCCCTGCGCCGACGCCACCTCGAACAGCGCGTCGGCGTAGCTGAACGTCGGCCCCGCGACGTTCACCAGCACCAGCGACGACGTCGCCAGCAGCCCCACCCACAGCAGCGAGACGATGGCCGCCTCGGCGAACTCGCGGTCCATCTCCTCGCGGTTCAGGGTGCGGCCGCCGAACTTCGCGTTCACGACGGCGTTCGCCGGGAGGAACACGCGGCGGAACTGCCAGGCGATGCCGCGGCCGATGGTGTACGCCCGGATGATCTTGATGCCGCCGACGGTCGACCCGGCGGCGCCCCCGACCACCATCGCGGTCGAGACGAGCAGTTTCCCGCCGGCGCTCCACGAGCCGATGGGCGCCGACTGAAACCCGGTGCACGACAGCGCGCTCACGAACTGAAACACCGAGTCCCTGGCCGCGTCACCGGCCGCCGCCGACCGGAACGGCGTCCCGAGTCCGAGCGTCGCGGCGACGCCGTTCAGCGCCTCGAACGCGACGCCGACGTTGAGCCAGCCGCCGGAGAACGCGTCGGCGGTCCCGGAAATCGCGAGCGCGTTCTGTCCGACCAGCACGACCGACCCGACGACGAGCAGCACGAACAGCCAGCGCGTCTGGACGTCCTCGTACAGCTCGGACCAGTCCCGGTCGTGCAACACGGCGTAGTGAACCGGGAACGCGACGGCGCCGACCGTCATGACCGGCAGCAGCACCGCCTCGATGAGCGGCGAGTCGTACGTCGCGATGGAGTTGTCGGTGACGGAGAACCCGCCGGTCGACAGCCCCGTCATCGCGTGGTTCACCGCCTGCCAGCCCGCGCGCCACAGCGGGAGCTTCGAGCCGTAGTCGCTCGTGACGATCGCGGCGAACAGCACCGAAATCGACAGCACCGTGAACACCAGAAACAGCTTCCAAACCGTCCGGACCGTCGAGACGACGCTCGGGTGGATGCGTTCCTCGCGGGCCTCGGACCGGTAGAGCGCGTAGCTCCCGCTGCCGGGCCGCGCGAGAATGGATACCGTGAGGACGATGACGCCGACGCCGCCGACCCACTGGATGAACGACCGCCACCACTGCAGCGCCCGCGGCAGCGACGGCTCGTGGACGGCCATCGTCAGCCCGGAGCCGGTCCACCCCGACATCGACTCGAACAGCGCGTGCAGCGGGTCGCGGAAGTACACCAGCGACGACATCGACGACGCGCCGTACACCGTCGCCGGCTCCCAGGACGCCCCGGCCGGGACGAAGCCGGCCATCACGGCCTGCGGCGTCGCGTACGCGGACAGCAGAAACGGCGTCGCACCGAACACCGCCGTCGCGAACCAGCCGGCCGCCGCGATGACCATGCCGTGTTTCAGTTTCGGCGTCGGCGCCTCGGTGAACGCTCGGCGCGCCGCGAAGCCCGCCGCGGCGGTGACGCCGCCGGCGACGAGGAACGACAGCGCCTGGTACCACTCGCGGAACAGCAGCGCGACGCCGACGGTGATGGTCATCATCGTCGCCTGAATCACGAGCAGCGACCCGACGTCCCGGGCGATGGTCGCGAGGTCGGCCGGGACGCCGCGGACCGTCCGTCGGCGGCTCATTCCTCGCTGGTGTCCGCGATCGACGCCGGTTCGTCGGCGTGGTCCTCGTAGTGGCCGAACACGTCGGTCACCTCCGGCGTCGCGCCGCGGCCGGAGTAGACCGTCAGCGTGTCGCCGGGGAGCGCCTTCGTCCCGCCGCGGGGCGTAATCGGCTTCTCCTCGCCTTCACGCTCAACGGCGACGATGAGGACGTCCTCGGCGAGGAGCCCCTCCTCGGTTGCGTCCTGCATCGTCATCCCGGCGATGGGCGCCTCCTGGCCGACCCGGATTTCGAACACCTCCGCCTCCTCGCCGACCCGCATGAAGTCGACGACGCTCGGCCGCTTCACGCCGCGGTAGAGGTACTCGGCGATGAGCCGCTGCGGGTTCTCCATCGTGTTGACGCCGATCCGGCGGAAGATCCCCATGTGTTCGGGGTTGTGGACGACGGAGACGATGTCCGGCACCGCCAGTTCCTTGCCGAGCAGACACACCATGATGTTGGTCGCGTCGTGGTCCGTCGTCGAGATGAGCGCGTCCGCCCGGTCGACGCCGGCGTCTTCGAGCACCTCCTTCGAGGTCGCGTCGTCGTTGATGACGAGGCAGTCGAACTCGTTGGCGGCCGTCTCCGCCTTCGAGGCGTTCTTCTCGACGACGACGACCTCGTTCCCCCCGTGGGTCGCCATCTCGATGAGCGGCGTCCCGATGTCCCCCGCGCCAACGATGACGATATACATGGAACCGGCCTCGTCGCCGTCCGCCGAAAAGGTACCGTTCTGTCCCCCGATTCGGCTGACCGACACCGTTAGGCGACGCGGTCCGCGCGGAGGAGCACGACCCCGAAGGCGACGTAGAAGGGGACGCCGACCGGTGCGGACGTGCCGGGGAAGCCGCCGCCGACGCCGAGGTCGACGCCGAACGCGCCGCCGCTGAGCAGCACGGTCGCAGCGAGGAACACGACGCCGACGGTCGCTAAGAGCGCGCCGAGAATCGACACCGGGTCGACCGGCAGCGACTCGGCGCGCTCCTCCTCGCGGTAGTAGTACACCGAGAAACCGAGCGCGGCGAGGTACACCGCCGCGCCGACCAGCCAGGCCGCGTAGGCGATTCCCGCGCTCGTCCCCGCCTGGAACTGGTAGGCGGTCACCGGGTCGACGACGGAGGTCGCCGCGGCCAGCGGCACCCCGAAGGCGTACCGGACCTGGAACAGCGGGAACCGGACGAACAGGACGGTCCCGCCGGCGACGGTGCCGTAGAAGACGTTCCACGGGATGAGCGCCGCGAACCACGTCGAGAGCACCGCGAGCTCCCCCGCGTACTCGGAGCGAACCCAGACCATACCGGACAGGCGACGGCGGCCGGGATAAAAACAGTGGGAGCGGCGCGGGCCGAGTCGTCGTTCTCAGCGGCAGCTGTCGGGGCGTTACGTACTTACCGGCGAAACACCTACGTCGGGTAGACGGAATGAGGCGCGACTACTTCGAGCTGGCTGTGGAGCACATCGACTGGGTTGACACGGGCGACCAGCCGGAGAAACCCCACGTCTACATCGACTTTCACGGGCCCGAGGACCTCCTCCGCGAGCGCCTCACCGGAAGCGGCGACGACCTGCTCGACGCCAGCGAGACGGACGTCGCGTTCCGGCTGCAGGGCAACCACGAGTCGGACCCGGACGCGGCCGGCGTCGTCGGCGTCACGAACCG
The DNA here is from genome assembly GCF_051195135.1 of Halobaculum sp. D14. Classification (NCBI taxonomy): domain Archaea; kingdom Methanobacteriati; phylum Methanobacteriota; class Halobacteria; order Halobacteriales; family Haloferacaceae; genus Halobaculum; species Halobaculum sp. D14. Next base: position 142,657 of record NZ_JBNTKA010000003.1, read on the forward strand.
CATCACCGGCGACTTCGTCCTCGAGCTGAACGAGGACGCCGAGGACGTCCTGACGTTCATCCGGGCTGCCCGCGAGTACGGCCGCGCCGCCGGCGACGACGGCCGGTACCGCGTCGAAATCGACGTGGACGGCGAACCGCTCGTCGCTTACGAGAAGGAGACGTTCCTGGTGTACGACGCCGACGGGAATCTGCTCCGCCGCGAGAGCCTCATCCCATCCGGCGTCGAACTGTAGTGCCCGAACGGTCGCCGCGGACCGGCCGCCGAACCGCTGTTTCTCGTCGCTACTGAATCCACGGAAGCACGTAGTGCCCGATCTGGATGGCGTAGCCGACGGCGAGTATCACGGCGCCGACGCCGCGGAACCGCTGTGAGCGCTGCCGCGTGTCGGTCACGGACTCGCCGAGCCAGTCGTACACGTCCGGCGCGGGCGCGACCCAGTCGAAGTCATCGGCGTCGAGCCGCGTCCGGATGCTGACTCGGTCGAGCGTCTCCGGCCGCTCCGTGTACAGCAGGCACATCGTGGGCCGGGGCCGCCCCGGGTGGTCGTCGACGACCAGCCCGGTCGGCGGCCGCTCGACGGTGCCGTCCCAGGCGTCAGCGACGACGCCCATGACGGCGTCGAACGCGCGGTGGTCGGCGCCGAGGTGGCCGACGTTCACGAGCCGGTTCCGGCCCTCCTCGATGAGTTCCGGGTCGAAGCCGCGCTGCACCAGCGGGAGGTCCGGGCCGGCCATCAGCAGCGCGCCGGTCATATCGAGGAGCAGTCCGACGATGAGCGGGGACGTAAACTCGACCACGAAGCCGTGTCACCAGTGCAGCCGTACACCCGGTCGGCGGATAAATCGTCGTAAACCGCCGGACGCTCGGCGGCCGATTCCACGCGACCGACGGCGGGACGGCCGTAGACCGACAGTGGGCCAACAGCAGGCCGACGGCGGGGCGACAGCGGGACGACCGGGGCTTTCAGCCGGGAATCGGGTCGTCGGGCCGTTCGGCCGGGACCGCAAGGCCCATCTTCGGCACCGACCGTACGGAGGTGCATGGAGACCGTCACCGACCGCGTCTCGAACCCGTTCGGGATGCGACCGGACTGCGCCCGATTCGTTCCGGGCTACGGCGACGCCAACGCCGACTTCCACGTCGTCGGCGACCACCCCGGCGTTCACGGCGGCGTCGACACCGGCGTGCCGTTCACCGGGACCGACGCGGCTCGGCGGCTGCAGGACGCACTGGTCCGCGGCGGCCTGCTCGAGGCGACCGGCGACGAGCCGGCGGTCGACCGGACGTTCCTGTCGTACCTCCACATGTGCGTCCCGGAGGACGGCGACCCGACCGCTGCGGACTACGCCGAGATGGAGCGCTTCTTCGACGCGGAACTCCGCGCCATCGCGGCGCACGTCATCCTCCCGGTCGGCGCCCGCGCCACCGAACACGTCCTCGAGACGTACACGGCGCAGGCGTGGAAGACCGACGTCGACATGCCGGCGCTACACGCCACCGAAATCCACGGTGCCGGCTGGCTCGTCATCCCGATTCGGGACCCCGCGGAGTGGGGAGACGGAGACGCGGACGCGCTCGTGGACGCGCTCGAAACGCTTCGGTCCACCGACTACCGCCAGGAGTCCGACCTCGGCCGGTTCGTCGCCGGCGACGACCCGTACATCGTCCGGTGATGGACGCGTCCGCGTCGACCGTGGACGCCGCGGCCAGGTGACGGCAGGATGACGGCGGAGGCGGAGGCGCCGTTGCGGCGGCGTCACGCGAGGTCCGGCTTTCGAACCGAAACCGCGAAACGGCCGCGTCCCGGCCGCTCACCGCGTCTCCGGCCGGGCAAGTGTTGTCGCGCGGAGGTAGCTTTTTGCCGCCCTCGCCACGTGGTACCCAGTGACGGCCGACCGTTCGTGTCCCGATGTCAGACCGCGACCGAACGACTCGTCATGGGAATCGGCCGTCCGCGGCTGCTCGCCGCCGTTCCCACTGGCGGCCGGCGAGCACGCCGCCATACGTGTCAACGACCAGATGTTGACCTTTCATTTCAGCGCGGACCGCAGACGGCGACGTGAACCGCATCCGGCTGCACAACACCGACTTCGAGGGCCTGAACAACGTCTACCTGCTCGACGGCGACGACGGCAGCGGAGGCGCCGCCGCAGGCGACGAGGTGGTGCTCGTCGACCTCGGCGTCTCGATTCCCGACGTGCGGGCGGAGCTCGTCGACGGGCTCGCGGCGCACGGCCACGACGTCTCGGACGTCGACCGCGTGTTCCTGACCCACTGGCACGCCGACCACGCGGGGCTCGCCAGTTTCGTCCAGGCCGAATCGGGCGCGACGCTGCACGCCCACGAGGCGGACGCCGAACTCATCGCGGGCGGCGAAGCCGCGCTCCGCGAGGAACGCCGCCGGCAGCGCGACCGCTTCGTCGACTGGGGCATCCCGGAGGAGCCGCGGCAGGAACTCGACTCGTTTCTCGCCGGCCACAACGACCTCGTCGGCGACCCGTGCGACGTCGAGCCGTTCAGCGACGGCGACACCTTCGACGTGAACGGCCGGACGCTGGAGGCCGTCCACCTTCCCGGCCACGCCGCCGGGCTGTCCGCGTTCGCCGACGAGGCGGCCGGCGAGGCGTTCGTCGGCGACGTCATCCTCCCGGAGTACACGCCGAACGTCGGCGGCGCGGACGTCAGAGTCGACGCGCCGCTGTCCACCTACGTCGACAGCCTGCTCGCCGTCGTCGAGCGCGACTGGGACGTCGCGTGGCCGGGCCACCGCGACCGCATCGGCGACCCGGCGGGCCGCGCCGCCGAGATCCTCGACCACCACCGCGAGCGGACGCGCCGCGTCGTCGACGTGCTCGACCGCCACGGCCCGGCGACGCCGTGGGAGGTCAGCGACCGGCTGTTCGGCGCGCTCGAAACCATCCACATCCTCCACGGCCCCGGCGAGGCGTACGCCCACCTCGACCACCTCGAATCGCACGGCGTCGCCGACCGCACCGGCAGCGACTACGACCTCGCCGTCGACGACCCGGACGTGGACGCGCTGTTCCCGGACGTCGACGCCGACGACGATGCGGACCGTAGCGTCGAACACTGACCCCGACGGCTGAGCCGCCGGAGCGCCGCGGAGGCGGAGCCGTGCGCGACTCGCCGTTCGGGCGTCGAACACAACACTAAAACGGGTCACAGGCCAACCGGAACACATGGAACTGCGCGTGCTGGAGAAGTCGGACGATGAACTCCGCATCGAGGTCGCCGGCGAGGACCACACGTTCATGAACGTGCTGAAGGGCGAACTGCTGCAGACGGACGGCGTCACCGCCGCGACGTACGACATGAACCCCGAGCAGTCGGGCGGTCAGACCGAGCCGATTCTGTCGATCAAGACCGAGTCAGGCGTCGACCCGCTCGACGCGCTCGGCGCCGCCGCCGAGGGCGTCTCCGAGAACATGTCGACGCTGTACGACGACATCGACGCGGCGTTCGCCGAAGCCGCATAGCCGCCGTCGATCACGGGCCGCGAACCGCTCCGTCCTCCGCGATTCTCCACCGACGAGCCGTCGGCTCGAAGGTCGGTCGTTGCACCGGTTTCTCGCTCGGATAAGCGCCGGTCCGTCTGCCGTCGCTGCCGGTCAGTCCGTCTGACTTCGCTCCGCCGACTCCTCGCTCGGGGCGGCCGCGCCCATGCTGCCGCGCGCCCACGCGACGGCCTCGTCGAGGTCCTCGCCGACGTGAGTGTCGAAGTCGGCGTCGTGAATCCCGCCGAACACGGCGACTTTCGCGTCGCCTTCGGAGACGCACGCCACCCGGTCGACGCCGACCGCCTCGGTCACCGACACGAACGCCTGCAGGAAGTCGAAGGTGACGCCGGACACCTCGTCGCGGTCGTGCATGTGGACTACCGTGCCCGTGACGCCGCTCCGGGCGAGTTCGGCTTCGTACCGGTCGAGGAGTCGGTCGTAGTCGTCGGCCGACGGGTCGGTAAACCCCGTCAAATCCCAGACCACGACGCTTCCGTCGACACGGTAGTCCCACGACATATCGGGACCTACCCGAACTCCCGAGAAATAAGCTTCGCTTAAAAATTCATGGATGATAGCAGTCCCTTTGGTATCCCGGGCCACCTACTCGCTCGGTCCGTCTCCGCATGACGTCGGGGCGGCGTCAGCGCCGAACCGGGACGCCGTGGTCGTCGAGGTACGCTTTGACCTCGTCGATGCCGTACTCGTCGAAGTGGAAGATGCTGGCGGCGAGCGCGGCGTCGGCGTCCGCCTCCGTGAACACCTCGTACATGTCCTCGGGGCCGCCACAGCCGGAGGAGGCGATGACCGGCGTCGAGACGGTGTCGCACACCGCGGCGGTCAGCGGGACGTCGTAGCCGTCTTTGGTGCCGTCGGCGTCGATGCTGTTCACGAACAGTTCGCCGGCGCCGCGCGCTTCGGCCTCCGCGACCCACTCGACGACGTCCAGCCCGGTGCCTTCCCGACCGCCCTTGACGGTGCATTCGAACCAGCAGGACTCGCCGTCGACCTCCACGTAGTGTTCGCCCTGCTCGTCGAAGCGGCGGCGGGCGTCGACGGAGATGACGATACACTGGCTGCCGAAGGCGTCCGCGCCGTCGGTGATGAGTTCCGGGTTCGCGATTGCGCCGGAGTTGATGGACACCTTGTCGGCGCCGGCGCGGAGCGTCTCTTTGATGTCGTCGGTCGTCCGGATGCCGCCGCCGACTGTCAGCGGAATGAAACACTCGTCGGCGACCGCGGACACCGTGTCGAGCATCGTCTCGCGGCCCTCCGCTGTCGCCGTGATGTCGAGGAACACGAACTCGTCGGCGCCGGCCTCGTTGTACTTCTTCGCCATCTCGACCGGGTCCCCGGAGTACTCCAGGTCCTCGAAGTTCACGCCGGTGTAGACCGCCGCGTCGCCGTTCTCGTCGAGGTCGACGTCGATGCAGGGGATGACGCGCTTCGTGAGAGTCACTACGAGTCGGTAGTCCGCTGTGGCGCTTCACGGTTTCGGCTGCCACAGCGTTTCCGCCCCCGGCGGCCGCTCCGTCGGCTGCGACCACCGGCCGTTCGGCGCCGACCGGGGCGGTCTCGCGAGCGAAAACCACGAGCGATTAAGTAGCCGCCCGACGACGACTCGGGTATGGCCGACCACCACGAGCACGAGCACTTCAAGGAGTTCGATTACGAGCGGGTCACGTCGCCGATGCAGGACATCTCGACGGGCGACGCCGTCACCGGCGCCGTCGTCACGCTCGTCGGGCTGCTCGTCGCGTTCGGACTGCCGCTGCTCCTGCTGTAAGTCGCCGACGGCGCCGGCGTCGACGCGCCGGCCACCGGCCTTTTCCGACCGGCTCGTCCAGATACGCCCGAACCGATGAGCCGATGCTACGGGCGACGCGCGGTGCTTCGCGGCGTCGGAGCGGCCGCGGCAGGCGCGGTGGGCGGCGGACTCGTCGTAGGCACCGCGGCCGCGAGCCACGGCGGCGACGACGCCGACGCGGAGGAGGGCCTGTTCGCGGTCCACGAACTATCGGCAACCGACGCGGCCCTGACCGACGCGGCCCGCAGCGACGGCGACGCGTACCTCGTCGCGAGCGACGGCACGGTGCTGCGGCACACCGACCGGTGGGAGACGGTGACGGCGGACGGCCCGACCGGGAACAGCCACACGCTCACCGCCGCCGCGACGACGCAGTTCGACGAGGACGTCTGGGTCGGCGGCGACGGCGGGGCGCTCGCCGAGTACGACCCGGAGGACGGCTCGTTCACCGACCACTCCGCGACCGCCGGAATCGACAGCTCGGTCACCGACGTCGCGGCGGTCGAAGCGGACGACACCAAGCGGGTGTACGTCGCCGACGAGTCCGGGGTCGTCACCGTCGGCGTCGGCGGCGAAGACGAGCCGCCGGCCGCGTGGACCTGGAACCAGTTCACGCCGGGCAGCGGCTCCACGATACCCGACTTCGACACGTACTGCCGGCACGGGATGCACGTCGTCGACACCAACGGCGCGGCGTTCGAGGCGTGCGGCTGCCCCGCCCACCGGGGGAAGGGCGGCCTGTCGTGGAGCCGAATCGGCGTCGATGACGCGGACGTGAACTACTTCGGCGTCGCCTCCCACGGCCCGGTGCTTCGCCACGAGAACTGCGGGATGGCGCGTCGCCCCGGTGGCGCGACCGTCGTCGGCGGGAACGGGACGGTGCTGACCGGCGACGCCAACGGCTGGCGCCGGTTCTCCGTCGGCGACGCCACGCTCCGCGACGTCGTCGCGTACAAGCACGACCAGGTGTTCGGGGTCGCGCTGGGCGACGCGGGAACAGCCGCGCAGTTCGTGCTGCCGCCGCGCGGCTCCACCGCGGCCCCGCAGGTCCACCGATTCGACCTGCCCGTCGAGGAGACGCTGCACGGACTGACCCACGACGATGAGTTCGGCGTCGTGATTCCGGCCGACGACGGCGCGGTCGTTACGACCACCGTCGACGTACCGCAGAAGGCCGTCTCGGTGCTCGACTGACGCGTCGGCGCGAGCGGCCGACTAGTCGAGTTCGCGTTCGAGCACCGCGCGCCGCTCCGCGATGTCGTCGGCGCCGTACCGGAGTTGTTCGTCTCCGACCGTCAGCGAGAGCGCGCCGCTGTCCGTCGCCGTGCCGAGTCGCTCCACGGACGCGACGCCGTCGAACGCCGCGGCCACCGCGTCCGGGTCGGTTGTCTCGACGACCGCTCGGCCCGGCGTCTCGTCGAACAGCGCGACGGCGTCGTCGACGGCGACGTCGGCGCCGGCGTCCGGCGTCACCATCTCCGCGAGCGTCACGGCGAGTCCGCCGTGGCTCACGTCGTGCACCGCGAGCGTCCCGTCGTCGCCGGCGACGTCCGCGAGCGCCGCCACGACGTCGGAGGCGTCCTCGGGGAGCGACGGGAAGCCGTCGGTGCCGCCGGTCTGCGCGAGGTACTCGGAGCCGCCGAGCGCGCCGCCGGCGTCGCCGACGAGCAGCAGGTCGCCGTCGCCGACGAGCCCGGTGCCCGGCGCGTCGTACGTCGGCGACGTCCCGACCATCGCGAGCGTCGGCGTCGGCGGAATCGGGCCGGCCGGCGAGTCGTTGTACAGCGAGACGTTGCCCCCGACGACCGGCACCGAGAGGTCGCCGCACATCTCCGCGAGGCCGTCGACGGCGGCCGCGAAGCCGCCGTACACCGCCGGCTTCTCCGGGTTCCCGCCGTTCAGGCAGTCGACGGCGGCGAGCGGCGTCGCGCCGACGGCGGCGAGGTTCGCCGCGTTCTCCAGCGCGACCGCGCGGGCGCCGTCGTACGGTGCCGCGTCGGTCCAGCGCGGCTCCGCCCCCGCCGAGAGCGCGAGGCCGGTGTCGGCTTCCCGGAGCGCCATCACCGCGGCGTCGTCGCCGGGGAGCACGCCGGTGCGGGCGCCGACCTCGTGGTCGTACTGCCGGTACACCCAGCGCTTGCTCGCCGTGTTCGGGTGGCCGACGACGGCTTCGAACGCCGATTCGACGTCCGCGTCCGGCAGGTCGCGCTCGGCCCGCTCCGGCTCCGCCCGCGCGAGGTCGTTCATCGGCGCGCCGTCCGCGAGGTACTCCGCGGGGACGTCGACGACGGTTTCGCCGTCGAACTCGCAGACGTAGTTCCCCTCGCTGACCTCGCCGATGACCGAGCAGCCGAGGTCGAACCGGTCGGCGAGCGCCTCGACGCGCGCCACGTCGCCCGGGCGAACCTCGTAGCACATCCGCTCTTGGCTCTCGGCGAGCAGAATCTCCATTGCGTTCATGTTCGGCTCGCGCTGATGCACCCGGTTCAGGTCGATGCGGGCGCCGAGCCCGCCTTTCGCGACGAGTTCGGAGGACGCGCCGCCGAGGCCGGCTGCGCCGAGGTCGCGGGCGGAGACGACGAGCGACTCGTCGACGAGCGCCTCGTTGCACTCGATGAGCCGCTTTTCGGCGTACGGGTCGCCGACCTGCACCGCGGGGCGGTCCTCTGTCTCGGCGTCCTCCGCGAGGTCCTCGGAGGCGAACGAGGCGCCGCCGAGGCCGTCGCGGCCGGTCGCGTTGCCGACGAGCACGAGCTTGTTCCCGGGTTCTTCGGCCACCGCAGTCACCATCCGGTCGGCGTCCGTGACGCCGACGCAGGCGACGTTCACCAGCGGGTTCCCCTCGTAGCCGTCGTGGAACGCCACCGAGCCGGCGACCGTCGGGACGCCGATGCAGTTACCGTAGTGGCTGATGCCCTCGACGACGCCGTCGAGCAGGTAGCGGGAGTGCTCGCGGTCGAAGTCGCCGAAGTACAGCGAGTCGGCGAGCGCGACGGGGTAGGCGCCCATGCTCATCGTGTCGCGGACGATGCCGCCGACGCCCGTGGCCGCGCCGTCGAACGGGTCGACGTACGACGGGTGGTTGTGGCTCTCGATGCCGAGCGTGATGTACACGTCTGACCCGTTCGCGTCGTCGACGCCACCCGCTTCGTCGACGTCGCGGTCGGCGTCGGCTGCGGGCACCGCAATCACGGCGGCGTCGTCGCCGGGGCCGACGACGACGTCGTCGCTCTCGCTGTCGAACGCCGACAGCAGCGGCCGCGAGGACCGGTAGGCGCAGTGCTCACTCCAGAGGTTCTCGAACAGGGCGGCCTCGGCGCGCGTCGGGTCGCGGCCGAGCTCCGCGACGACGAGTTCGCGGTCCGAATCGGCGAGAGGCATTCACGTGTTCGTTCAGAAACTGTCCACAAATGGCTTTCCATGTGCACGGACGTGTCTATCGTCTTCGGCTGCGGCGGTCGGCGGCCGCGGACGCGGCGACGGGCTACAGGAACCGGTCGGGGACGTAGGGCCTGACCGGCGCCGGAGCCGCGGCGGCGAGGCGTTCGGCGACCGACGCCAGCGGCCGCCGGAGCGCGACGTAGCCCGCAGACACCGCCAGCGCCCCGAGCGCAACCCGAACCACGACCGGGTCGCCGCCGGCGACGAACAGCGTCGGCGCAGTCGCCGCGCCCGCGAGCAGCAGGTCCTCCGGCGCTCCGTCGTACCGAATCCAGCGGCGCGGCGGCTCCCACCGCCCGTGGAAGTGGTTGTACACCGCGCGCTGGGACGTCGCCTCCCACGGCCGGAGTTCGAGGCCGCCGCCGACCGCGTCCATCGCGGAGTGTGCGGCCGCAGCAACCACGAACACGGACGCGGCCACCGTCAGCGCCGACGGTGCCGCGACGGCGACCGCGACGGCGACCGCTGCGGCCACCCAGTAGTACACCGGGAAGTGCAGCGTCCGCCGGTGGCCGGCGTACAGGTCGAAGTCCGGGAAGACGCCGCCCGCCGCGCCGGCGGCGAGCAGGACCGGCGTCAGTTCGGGAGCGGCGGCCGCGACCGCTGCCGCGGCAGCGCCGACCGCGGCACCGACCGCCGCGTGCGTCGTCGCCATCATGGCCGGCGCTACGGCACCGACGGCCTTAGCCCTCTCGGCGACCGCCACACTTCTTCACGCCGGGGTGCGGACACGACACCCGTGACTCGCACCGTCGGCGGCGCCCCGGTCAGTCTGGTGCTGGCGAGGCTCCTCCAGGCCGTCCTCGTCGGGATGTTCGCGGTCGGCGTCCTCACGGCGAACGTCGCGCTCGTCGTCAACGCCGCGCTCGCCGGCGCGGTGACGCTCGTCCCGGTCGTCCTTCGGCGGGACTTCCGGGTGACGCTCGGCCCCGGACTCACGCTCGCCGTCACGGCCGCCGCGGTGCTGCACGTCGTCGGGATGGCGGGGCCGTACGAGACCATCTGGTGGTGGGACCACCTGACGCACGCGCTGTCCGCGACGATGGTCGCCGCCGCGGGCTACGTCGTCGTCCGCGCGGTCGACGAGAACTCCGACGCCATCAGGCTCCCCCAGCCGTTCCTGTCGGTCGTCGTCCTCGTCGTCACGCTGGCCGCCGGGGTCCTGTGGGAGGTCGCCGAGTTCGCCGCCCGGTTCGTCGGCGAGGCCGTCGGCGCCGAGCCGATTCTGGTGCAGTACAGCATCGACGACACGCTGCTCGACCTCGTGTTCGACGCCGCCGGCGCCGTCGTCGTCGCCGTCTTCGGCGGGTCGAAGCTGAGCGGACTCACCGACCGCGTCGCCGACGCGCTCCGCAGCGCCCGCGAGTGACCGTGCCCCGTGCGAACCGGTGGCGCGGCGGACCGGACACCTTTTCTACCGGCTGCGACTACGGCCACACGTGCTTTCGGTCGAGCTGCACAGTCACTCCGCGCTCTCGCACGACGGCCGCGACCCGGTCGACCTGCTGCTCGAACAGGCGGCGGCCATCGGGCTCGACGGCCTCGCCGTCACGGACCACGACGAAATCGACGCGAGCCTCGAAGCCGCCAAGAAAGCCGACGACTACGGCCTCGTCGGGATACCGGGGATGGAGGTGACGAGCGCCGCCGGTCACGTGCTGGCGTTCGGCGTCGAGGAAGTCGTCCCGCCCGGGCTGTCGTTCGACGACACGCTCGACCGCATCCGCGAACAGGGCGGCATCGCGGTCGTCCCGCACCCGTTCCAGAGTTCGCGGCACGGCGTCGCGCCGCACGTCACCGACGAGCAGCTCGCCGGCGCCGACGCCATCGAAGTGTACAACTCTCGGCTCCTCACCGGTCGGTCGAACCGGCAGGCCGAGGCGTTCGCGCTGGACCACGGCGTCCCGATGACGGCCGGGAGCGACGCCCACATCTCCGAGATGGTCGGGCAGGCGGTCACCGAAGTCGGCGCGGAGGAACGCAGCGTCGACGCCGTCCTCGACGCGATACGCGAGGGCAGAACCAGCGTCGTCGGGAAGCGGACGCCGTGGTACATCTCGTTCCGGCAGGCCGCCGGCGGCGCGAAACGCCGCGTCAAGCGCCGCGTCGACGAGTTCCTGTCGCCGTGACCGACGTCGACGGCGCGGCCCCCGGCGTCGTCCGGGACGCCCTGCGCTCGCGTGACCCGTTTCCGGGAACCGCCGGGTTCGCCGGCGAACTCGACGGAGCGCTCGTTCGCGACGTGCTCGGCCGCCGACCCGTCTTCTCCGACCGCGAGTCCCCTGAATCGTGGAGTTTCGACCCGACCGCGTTGCGCGCGCCGGTCGCCGTGCCCGCCGGCCACGTCCGTGACGGCGCGACCGAGCGGGCGGTGTGGTCACTCCCCGACCCGGAGCCGTCGGCGCCCGAAGACGCGCTCGCTGCGGTCAGAGACGCCGTCCGGGCGAGCGTCCGGTCGGTCGACGCCGACGGGGTCGCCGTGGCGTTCTCGGGCGGCGTGGACTCCGCCGTCGTCGCCGCCGGCGTTCCGGACGCGCCGCTGTACGTCGCGGGATTCGAGGGATGCCACGACGTCGCGGCGGCACGCGAGGCGGCTGCGGCCATGAACCGCGACCTCCGCGTCGTCGACCTCGGACACGAGGACCTCCGACGCGCCGTCCCGGAAATCGTTCGGGCGACCGGCCGGCGGAACCCGATGGACGTCCAGATCGCGCTGCCGCTGTTTCTCGTCGCGGAGCGCGTCGCCGCCGACGGCTACGACCGCCTCGCAGTCGGGCAGGGGGCGGACGAGCTGTTCGGCGGCTACGCGAAGGTCGTCGACCCGGCGACGGACGACCGCGTCGACGCGGACACGGTTCGCGGAGCGCGCCGCGAGACGGTGCTGACGCTCCCGGACCAACTGGAGCGCGACGTGCTGACGCTCCGAGCGGCCGGCGTCGAACCGGTGGCGCCGCTGCTGCACGACCGCGTGGTCGACGCCGCGGGACGGCTTCCCGCCGACTGCATCGCGACTCCGGACGAACGGAAGGTGGCGCTCCGCCGCGCGGCGGACGGGCTGGTTCCGGAGTCGGTCAGGGCCGCGGACAAGAAGGCCGTTCAGTACGGGACGTACGTCTCTCGGGAACTCGACCGGCTGGCTCGGCAGGCCGGGTTCAAGCGACGGATGGACAACCACGTCGGCAAGTACGTCGAGTCGCTGCTGACGGAAGGCTGACAGGCGGTGCGCGGCGTCGCTCCGGCCGGCGGTGCACCGCACACCCGTGGGCCGTCGGCCGACGGCTCTCAGTTCACGGGGCGTCTGGCCGCGGCTTCCTACTTGAATCTGGAGTCGGCGCTACCGCGACAGGCTCGACTCGACTGCGTCGATGGCTTCCAGGCCGATTTCGACGGTGTCGCCGTCCAGGTCGTCGGCGCGGAGGTCAGCCGGCGTGTACCAGGACCACGCGTCTGCCGGTGCTTCGTCCGACCCGGCCGGGTCGACGTCGCGGTGCTCGACGCTCGCGAAGAAGACGAAGTCCACGTGCTGATGGCCGACCGAGCCGTCGCCGTGGACGTTGATATCGTACAGCATCGTGTGCCGCGGGTCGGGGAGCGACTCGCCGGCGGGCGCCGCGACGCCGTCGGTGTCGTCGACGAGCGTCGGCGCCAGCCCGGTCTCCTCTCTCGCCTCTCTGAGGGCGGCCTCGTGCGGGAGTTCGTCGCGGTCGAGGTGGCCGCCGGGCGGAATCCGGATTCCGAGCCGCGGGTGGCGGTGAAGCGCGGTGGCGCCGTCGTGAACCAGATACGCCGTCGCGGTGAAGTGACGTGTGGTTTCCACACCCGGGGTCGGACAGCGCACCCGATGTGGCTATCGGTTCACCGCGGCCGGTCCGGGTCAACATCGGAGGGAGGGGGGTCGGCCGCCGGTGATGATTCCACTCTCTTTCAATCCCGATAATTTCGCCGGAGCGTTCTTGTAGGTTGGCTCTCGCGGGTACGCAAAGGCGTGTGGCACCGCCGCAACGACGCGGCCGCCCGCGGAGGGTCGGCAGCCGTCGAACGCCGCCACACCCGGGGAGTACGACGTGACAAACCACCGAACCTGGAACGAATGACCGTACCGAAACACACTGCGAACGCGGACGTATCGCTGTACGACGGAGCCGACGACGCGGAGACCACCGAGGCGCTCCGCGAGGAGCGCGACTACTGGCGCCACATGTTCGAGTCGCTGCTGGACTCGTTCCCGGAGCCGATTCTGGTGACCGACGCGGACGGCACCCTCACCCACTGGAACGAGGCGCACGAGGACCTCTCGGGGATGGCGGCCGAGGACGTCGTCGGGAAGCAGGCGAACGAGGTCATCAAGACCGAAGGGGAAGCCGAGACGCTCGCCGAGCAGATCGTCAGGACCGGCGAGACGGTCAGCGAGAACTCCGTCCGGAGCAGCGAGAACGACGAGGGTGAACGGTGGCACGTCCAGGCGTCCGGCACGCCGCTGCGCGGCCCGGACGGCGAAATCGAGGGCGCCTTCGAGATGGTGTACCGCGTCACAGAAATCGTCGAGCAGCGCAGAGCCATCCAGAACCTCCAAGAGCAGATGGCCGAGGAGGTCGACGACGCCATCGACGAACTCCATACGGCGACCCAGAGCATCGCGGACGGCTCACAGGAGATCGACGACGTCGCCCGCGAACAGATGTCGAACCTCGAGGAGGTCGGCACGGAGGTCGAGACGCTGTCGGCGACAATCGAGGAAATCGCGGCGAGCGCTGAGGAGGTGAGCGCCCGCAGCAAGGACGCCGAACGGCTCGCCCGCGAGTCCGAACAGACCGCCGACGAGGTGGTCGAGGACGTCGACGCCGTCACCGAGGCGACGACGAACCTCGCCGACAACACCGCGGCGCTACAGGACCGACTCGACGAGATCGACAAGATCGTCGCCGGCATCGACGACATCACCGAACAGATCGACATGCTCGCGCTGAACGCCAACATCGAGGCGGCGAGAGCGGGGGAGGCCGGCGGCGGATTCACGGTCGTCGCGAACGAGATCAAAGACCTCGCCGGGCAGTCGAAAGCGGAGGCGGACGAGATCGAACGCATCGTCACCGAGGTCGCAGAGACCATCGAGGCGACGACGGACAGCGTCGAGGCGACCGGCGAGCGGGTGGAGGACACCGCAGAGCGCGTCCGGGAACTCGGCGAGAATCAAGCGGAAATCCGGGAGGCGGTCAGCGAAACCGTCGACGGCATGGACCAGATCGTGGAGGCGACCGACGACCAGGCGGCGAGCGCCGAGGAGGCCGCGACGATGCTCACCGACGTCATCGACGAACTCCGCGGACTCACCGACGAAATCGGGGAGTTAGTGGTGGCGAACGAACAGCAGACCGAGCGCGTCGACGACATCAAGCAGAGCCTGAACCGCATCGAGCAGGACGTCCAGCGCGTCGAATAGTCAGGGGACAGGTCAGGCCGGTTCTCGCCAGACCAGGTCGTCCCGGGTCGGGTCGGTGCGGCCTCCGGCACTCTCCGTCTTTCCGCCGAGAATCAGAGTCAGAACCGGAGTCAGGGCATCTGGACGTGCTCTTCGGCTTCGAGCAGCTCGTGATACCGGTTTCGGATGGTGACCTCCGAGATGTTGGCGACGTCGCTCACTTCGTTCTGCGTGACCTTCTCGTTGGTGAGCAGCGCCGCGGCGTAGATGGCGGCGGCGGCGAGCCCGACCGGCGACTTGCCGGAGTGGACGCCCTGCTCTTTCGCCGTCTGGAGGAGCTGGCGGGCGCGTCGCTCCGCCTCGTCGCTCAAGTCGAGTTCGGAGGCGAACCGCGGCACGTAGCTCTCGGGGTCGGCCGGCTGGATTTCGAGGCCGAGCTCCCGGACGACGTACCGGTACGTCCGCGCGATTTCGTCCTTCCCGACGCGCGAGACGTTCGATATTTCGTCGAGGCTCCGCGGCGTCCCGGCCTGCCGGGCGGCCGCATAGAGGCTCGCGGTCGAGACGCCTTCGATGCTGCGTCCAGGGAGGAGGTCATCGTCGAGCGCGCGGCGATAGATGACGGAGGCGGTCTCGCGGACGTTCTCCGGGAGGCCGAGGGCGGACGCCATCCGGTCGATTTCGCCGAGCGCCTGCTTCAGGTTCCGCTCTTTCGAGTCGCGCGTCCGGAACCGCTCGTTCCAGGTGCGGAGCCGCTGCATCTTCTGGCGCTGCCGCCCCGACAACTGGTTGCCGTAGGCGTCTTTGTCCTGCCAGCCGATGTTGGTCGACAGCCCCTTGTCGTGCATCATCTGGGTCGTCGGGGCGCCGACGCGGCTCTTCTCGTCTTTCTCCTTGGAGTCGAACGCCCGCCACTCGGGGCCGCGGTCGATTTCGTCCTCGTCGACGACGAGCCCGCAGTCCGTACACACCGTTTCACCCCGCTCGGAGTCTTTCACCAGCTGACCGCCGCACTCGGGACACTCGAGCGTCTCCTGCTCCGACTCGGTCTCCTCTTCGGAGTCGGTACGCGTTCGCTCGCCCGCGTGACTTCGGACGTTCTCACTCATTGTTTACAGGTCCGTGGACGCGGAGCAGTAACTCTCCGTACTCGGTTCCACGATATCGTGTTGCGCCGCAAGCGACTTATGTCTGCTGGCACCGGGAAGGCGGACACGCGAGCGCGCTAGAGCGCGAGTGCGGGCCGGCGTGACGCGGACGCGGACCCACCCGACGAACCGTCCGGAGAACGACCGCGTCTCGGTGGCGAACCGTGGCCGAGCGGAACGGACAGGGACGGCGGCGGGTCGGGGGTATCGAAACCCTTACTCCCGGGCCGCGGCACCGCTGTGGTATGAGCGAGACGAACGACGGAGGCGGCGCCGACGGCGACGCTGACGCCGAGGCCGACGCCGTCGACCCCGACGAGGTCAGACACGTCGCGGACCTGGCGCGCGTCGACCTCGACGACGATGAGGCGGCGGCGTTCGCGTCGCAGTTCTCCGACGTCCTCGACTACTTCGCGGCGCTCGACGAGGTGCCGGCTGTCGAATCCGAGCCGGACCTGGTGAACGTGATGCGGCCCGACGAGGTCCGCGAGGGGCTGAGCCAGGAGGAGGCGCTGGCGAACGCGCCGGAGTCGGAGGAGGGCTTCTTCAAGGGCCCGAAGGTGTCGTGATGGCGTCGCACAACGCCTTCATCACCGAGGAGGTCGTCGAGGGCAGCGACGACGGGCCGCTCGCGGACGCGACGGTCGCGGTCAAGGACAACATCTCGACGGAGGGCGTCCGCACCACGTGCGGCTCCGAGATGCTCGCCGACTACGTGCCGCCGTACGACGCGACAGTCGTCGAGCGCCTGAAGGCGGCCGGCGCCACCATCGTCGGCAAGGCGAACATGGACGAGTTCGGGATGGGCGGCACCACCGAGACGTCGGCGTTCGGCGCCGTCGAGAACCCCGTGGACACCGACCGCGTCCCGGGCGGCTCCTCCGGCGGTTCCGCGGCAGCCGTCGCGGCCGGTGACGCCGACCTCGCGCTCGGCTCCGACACCGGCGGCTCCGTCCGGAACCCGGCCGCGTTCTGCGGCGTCGTCGGCATCAAGCCGACGTACGGCCTCGTCTCCCGGTACGGCCTCGTCGCGTACGCGAACTCCCTCGAACAGGTCGGGCCGCTGGCGCCGACCGTCGAGGACGCCGCCGCGCTGCTCGACGTCATCGCCGGCCCGGACCCGAACGACGCGACGACCACGGACCGCGGCGCCGACTCGGCGTACGCGGCGGCCGCCGACGCCGACGTGGACGGCTTCACCGTCGGCATCCCGACCGAACTCGTGGAGGGCGCCGACGACGCCGTCGTCGACGTGTTCGAGGCAGCTGTCGACGACCTGGAGGCCCGCGGCGTCGACACCGTCGAGGTGTCGCTGCCGTCGGTCGAACACGCCGTGCAGGCGTACTACGTCATCGCGATGTCGGAGGCCTCCTCGAACCTCGCACGGTTCGACGGCGTCCGCTACGGCGGCGCCGGCAGCGACTCCGCCGGCGGCGGCAGCGGCGACGAGAACTGGAACGACGCCTTCGCCAGCGTCCGCGAGGAGGGCTTCGGCGACGAAGTGAAACGCCGGATTCTGCTCGGCACCTACGCGCTCTCCGCCGGCTACCACGACAAGTACTACAAGAAGGCGCAGGACGCCCGCGCCTGGGTCGCACAGGACTTCGACGACGCGCTCGGCGACGCCGACGTCCTCGCGACGCCGACGATGCCGGTGCTCCCCCCGGAGCGCGGCGAGAGCCTCGACGACCCGCTGTCGCTGTACCTCATGGACGCCAACACGGTGCCCGTGAACCTCGCGAACCTCCCCGCGATTTCGGTGCCCGCCGGCGACGTCGACGGCCTCCCGGTCGGTATGCAGTTCGTCGGGCCGAAGTACGGCGAAGACGCCATCATCCGCGCCGCCAGCGCCGTCGAAGCCGACCAGTGACCGCTGCCTCTCCGGCTGCCCGCGTCGACTCCGGTTCTCGCAGCCGAGACCGGTGGTGTCGGATTTAAGTACGGGACGGCCGAACGGTCGGTGACTACGCGCATGTCCGGGGACCTCGCGGCCGGCACGGACTCGTCTGAGAGCCGCGTGGACGCGCTCAAGCGGCGCATCTCGCGCACCATCGAGATGCTTCGCGGCGCCGACATCGACGTCCGGCCGTTCCGCCCCGGCGAGGACGGCCCGTTCGCGTCGTTCGACCCGCCGGAGGGCCACGAGGAAATCGAGCGGTACTGGGTGAACGCGCCGTACGCCTACGTCGTCATCACGTACGAGGAGGCCGAGAGCGCGCACCGCTACCACGTCGTCGAGCCGGAACTGGACCGGTTCGAACTGGCGCTGCTGCAGCGAGTCGTCGACGACATCCGCGACCCGCTTCTGTACCGGTCCGACGTCGGCCGCGCCGACGAGGACACGCTGCGCGAGGAGCTGGAGTCGCTGCTCGAACAGTACGGCGTCGACGCCGGGATGGACACCTACTACACGCTGCTGTACTACATCGACCGGGACTTCCGCGGCTACGGCAAGGTGGACGCGCTGTTGAACGACCGCCACATCGAGGACATCTCCTGTGACGGCTACGACCTCCCCATCTTCGTCTACCACGACACCTACACCGACATCGAGACGAACATCTCGTTCACGGAGGAGGAGCTCGACAACTACGTCATCCAGCTGGCTCAGCAGTCCGGCCAGCACATCTCCGTCGGCGACCCCATCGTGGAGACGACGCTGCCGGACGGCTCGCGCGCCGAACTCGCGCTCGGCGAAGAGGTGACGCCGCGCGGCTCCGCGTTCACCATCCGGCAGTACGCCGAGGAGCCGTTCACGCCGATCGACCTCATCAACTACGGCACGTTCAGCGTCGAGCAGATGGCGTACTTCTGGCTGTGCATCGAGCACAACAAGAGCCTCATCTTCGCCGGCGGCACCGCCTCCGGGAAGACCACGTCGATGAACGCGGTGTCGATGTTCATCCCGCCGCGCTCGAAGGTGCTCACCATCGAGGACACCCGGGAGCTGTCGCTGTACCACGACAACTGGCTGTCGTCGGTCACCAGAGAGCGCCTCCACGAGGGCACCGACATCGACATGTACGACCTGCTGCGCTCTGCGCTCCGGCACCGCCCGGAGTACATCATCGTCGGCGAGGTGCGCGGCGAGGAGGCCGTGACGCTGTTCCAGGCGATGAACACGGGGCACAC
Source organism: Halobaculum sp. D14 (assembly GCF_051195135.1). Classification (NCBI taxonomy): domain Archaea; kingdom Methanobacteriati; phylum Methanobacteriota; class Halobacteria; order Halobacteriales; family Haloferacaceae; genus Halobaculum; species Halobaculum sp. D14. The sequence continues at coordinate 161,125 of NZ_JBNTKA010000003.1, forward strand.
GACGTTCTCGACGATGCACGCCGACTCCATCGAGACCGTCATCAACCGCCTCGAAAACGAGCCCATCAACGTTCCGCGGGCGATGGTGCAGAGCCTCGACATGCTGTCGGTGCAGACGCTCACCCGGTTCGGCGGCGAGCGCGTTCGCCGCGTGAAGACCGTCGGCGAAATCGGCGGCATCGACCAGCGCACCGGCGAACTCGACTACTCGTCGGCGTACAACTGGGACCCCGAAACCGACTCGTTCAGGCGGCGCGACTCGGACCTCCTCGGCGAGATTCAAGAGGAGCGCGGCTGGACGCGCTCGCGGCTGCTCCGGGAGATGCGGGACCGCCAGCGGTTCCTCGAACACCTCCGCGACCGCAACGTCACCGACTACCGGCGGTTCACCGCGCTCGTCAACGAGTACTACGCCGACAGCGACCGCGTCATGGACCGAATCGAGGCCGAAGCCGACGACCTCGACGCCGACGTCGACACCGGCGTCGTCGACGCGGACCGAAGCGCCGAAGGCGGCGAGGGCGAGGCCACCGACAGGGACGCCGAAGCCGGCGAGGCCGCCAACTGGGACGCCGACCGAACGGAGGCCGAAGGCGACGAAACCGACGGTTCCAACGACGGATTCGGTACCGACGACGGATTCGGCGAGGACGGGTTCGACGGCGGCTTCGACGACCGTGGTTTCGGTGGCCCCGACGCCGACGAGTCCGGGGAGAGGGCTGACGACGACGCCGACGGCGGTGGCGGTCGCTGACGATGCTCGAGTACGTGCCGCTTCTCGTGTCGCTGGCGGTGCTCGCGGTGCCGGCCGCGGCGTGGGCGAGCCCGCGGGTGAGTCTGGCGACGACGCGCGTCGCGCTCGCCGTGTTCGGCGACTACGTGGCGGAGCAGAGCCCGCGGAAGCGCGAGCAGCAAGAGCGGCTCCGGGCGGCGCACGTCGCGACGACCCACCGGGCGTACGCCTCCCGGACGCTGCTGTACGCCGGGCTGCTCGGCGTCGCCGGCTCCGTCCTCGGCGTGTACGGCATCGCCGCGCTGTTCGCGCTGCTCCGGCTCGGCGGCGCCGCGCTGCGGACGGCGCTTCCGCCGGCGCTCGGCTTCCTCGCGAACTTCACTCGGCTCGGCGAACTCGGCGCCGGGCAGTTATTCCCGCTGCTGCTGCTCTCGTCGGCGACGGTCGGCGCGGGCGCCGCAGTCGGCACCTACTACCTCCGCTGGGCGCTGCTCGACCAGCGGGCGCAGGCCCGCGCCGGCCGAATCGAGTCCACGCTGCCCCGGACGGTCGCGTTCATGTACGCGCTCAGCCGGTCCGGGATGTCGTTTCCGGCGGCGCTGAACACGCTCGCCGAGAACGAGTCGGTGTACGGCGAAGCCGCGAGCGAACTCGGCGTCGCCGTCCGCGACATGAACACGTTCGGGACGGACGTGCTGACCGCGCTCGAACGGATGGCGGCGCGGTCGCCCTCGCAGAACCTCTCGGAGTTCGGCGAGAACCTCGCGTCGGTGCTCGGCAGCGGGCAGAGCCTCTCCGAGTTCCTCCGCGGCCAGTACGAGCGGTATCAGGAGGAGGCCGAGTCCCAGCAGGAGCAGTACCTCGAACTGCTGTCGACGCTCGCGGAGGCGTACGTCACGGTGCTGGTCGCCGGGCCGCTGTTTTTCATCACGATTCTCGTCGTCATCGGCCTGGTGCTGCGCGACACCACGGACCTGCTCCGGGTCGTCGTCTACGCCGGCGTCCCGCTGGCGAGCGCCGCGTTCGTCGTCTACATCGACTCCATGACGGCCGACCGGACCGGCGGCGTCAGCGGCCCCGAGGCGGCGACCGACCCGCGGACGGTGCAGGTCGCGAACGCGCGGAGCAGCGACGAAACGGCGGGCCGGACAGACGGCGGCGTCGTCGACGGCGCGGACGCCGGCCTGCTCGGCGGCGTCGGCGGCGCGGACTGGGTGGGCGACAGGTGGACGGCGAGCCGGGAGCGGCTGGCGATGTACGACCGGCTGAAACGGCTGCTCGCGTGGCTGGACCGGCCGCTGGACGCGCTGCTCGAACGGCCCGCCGTGACCGCGGCGGTGACGGTTCCGGTCGGCGTCGTCTGGGTGCTGCTGCGCGCCGGCGCCGTCCCGCTGGCGCCGCTGCCCGCGCTCCGCACGCTCGACTCGCCGGTGTTCGAGGCGACGCTGTTCGCGTTCGTCGTCTTCGGCGTCGTCTACGAGGCGGACAAGCGGCGGACGCGCGCCATGGAGGAGGCGGTGCCGGACTTCCTCGACCGGATGGCGAGCATCAACGACGCCGGCATGACGGTCGTCGAGAGCATCGAGCGGCTCACGCAGTCGGACCTCGAACGGCTGACGCCGGAGGTGCAGCGGACGTGGCGGGACATCCAGTGGGGCGCGGACGCCTCGGCGGCGCTCGAACGCATGGAAAAGCGGGTGCGGTCGCCGATGGTGTCGCGGGCCGTCGCGCTCATCACGAACGCCATCGCGGCGAGCGGCGACGTCGCGCCGGTGCTCGAAATCGCGGCGGACGAGGCCCGCGCGACCCGGCGGCTCCGCCGGGAACGCCGGCAGGTGATGGTGACGTACCTGCTCGTCATCTACGTCTCCTTTTTCGTGTTCGTCGGCATCGTCGCCGCGCTCACCGTGTCGTTCATCCCGGCCGTCGAGAACGCACAACTGGGCGGCGCCGCACAGGGCGTCCCCGGCACCGGCATCTCCGGCGGCGTGTTCAGCGGCCTCAGCGACATCGACACGTCGACGTACGTCACGCTGTTCTACCACGCAGCCGCGATTCAGTCGGTCTGTTCGGGGCTCATCGCCGGCCAGCTCGGCGAGGGCGACGTCCGCGACGGCGTGAAACACGCGGCCGTGATGCTCGCCATCACGTACGCCGTCTTCGCGTACATCTGACGATGACACGACGAACCACAGCGGACGGTGACGCAGCCGTACCGAGCGAGGACACGTCCGCCGAGGAGGCGCCCGGCGACGGGAGCCGGGCCGCGCCAGGCGTCGCGGCCGTCTACGACCGCATCGCGGCGCACTTCTCGAAGACCCGGGAGTACCCGTGGCCCGAGGTCGAGTCGTTCCTCGACGAGTTCCGCGGAGACGGGTCGGGAGCCCCGGCCGTGGACGTCGCACTCGACGTCGGCTGCGGGAACGGCCGGCACAGCGAACTCCTCGTCGACGCGGCCGAGCGCGTCGTCGGCGTCGACGTCAGCGGCGGGCTGCTCGCCGAGGCGCGCCGCCGCGCCGCCGACAGGGGGTACGCCGACCGACTCGAACTGGTGCGGGGCGACGCCGCCGCGCTCCCGGTCGGCGCCGGTGCCGCGGACCTCGCCGTGTACGTCGCCGCGCTCCACCACCTCCGGCCCCGCGACGCCCGCGTCGACTCGCTCGCCGAACTCGGCCGCGCGCTCGCGCCGGACGGCCGCGGCCTCGTGAGCGCCTGGAGCACCGAACACGACCGGTTCGACCGCGACGACGGCTTCGATACGACCGTCGACTGGACGCTGCCCGGCGGCGACACGGAGCCGCGGTTCTACCACGTCTACGACCCAGCCGAGTTCCGGGCCGACCTCGACGCCGCCGGCGTCCGCGTCGTCGACGAGTTCGTCTCCAGCGGGAACTGCTACGCCGTCGTCGCCCCCGGCGACCGGTAGCGCGGCCGCCGAAATCGGCGACCGAAATCCGCGGCGAGTCGCGGCTTCGGGGCGCGGACTGTTCGGGGTGCGGAACCGCCCGGGTTCGCGGCGCCGCCGCACAGCCGAACACGACTTTATACGGCGGGCGACGCAACGCCGGTACATGAGTGCGAACGCCGAATTCGACTACGACGTCGCCGTCGTCGGCGGCGGCCCCGCCGGACTCACTGCGGCGCTGTACGCGACTCGCCTCGGCCTGGACACGCTCGTCGTCAACCGCGGCGGCGGCCGCGCCGCGATGATGCAAGACACCCACAACGTCATCGGCGTCACCGAGGACACCTCCGGCGCGGAGTTCCTCCAGACCGCCCGCGAACAGGTGGAGAGCTACGGCGCCGACTACGTCCGCGGCTACGTCGACGACGTCGCCGCCCGCGGCGACGTCCCCGACGACGGATTCGCGGTCTCCGCCGGCGACGACGACCACGCGGTCCGACGCGTCGTGCTCGCCACCGGGTTCTCGGACGAGCGCCCCGACCCGCCGCTGCCGCCGACGGGCCGCGGACTGCACTACTGCCTGCACTGTGACGCGTACATGTTCGTCGACGAACCGGTGTACGTGATGGGCGCCGGCGACGCCGCCGCCCACGTCGCGATGATCATGCTTAACTTCACCGACGAGGTGGACGTGCTGACCCGCGGCGCCGACCCGACGTGGAGCGACGACACCGCCGAAATGCTGGAGAACCACCCGGTCGACGTCGTCCACGAGGAGATCGCGTCGATGAACAAGGACGACGACGGCTGGCTGGCGTCGTTCGAGTTCGAGGACGGCTCCGTCCGCGAGTACCGCGGCGGCTTCCCGATGTACGGTTCGGACTACCACGCCGAACTCGCGGACGCGCTCGGACTCGACCGCGTTGACGACGACGGCGAGGTCGCCGTCGACGACCACGGCCGCACCTCGGTCGACGGCGTCTACGCGGTCGGCGACCTGACGCCCGGCCACAACCAGATTCCGGTCGCGATGGGCGAGGGCGCCAAGTGCGGTATCGCGCTCCACATGGACCTCCGGGAGTTCCCGCGCTCCACCGACGACATCGACGAACTCGGCCCCGTCGGCGCCGACGACGTCCCGGCGATTTCGGCGGACCTGCTCGCGACCGCCGTCGCCCACGAGGGCCACGCCGCCGGCCCGAGAGACGAGGCCGACGCCGCCGCCGACGACTGACCGAAAAGGCAAACCCCTTAATCCCGCTGCGACTACAGACGGGTAGCCTCGAAGCGCCGTCGGCGCCCGAATCCGACCGGAACGGTCGGCGCAGACGCCGCGGACGGCGAGGCGAGCGCGCCGGTGGTCTAGCTGGTATGACTTTGGCCTTCCAAGCCAACGACCCGGGTTCAAATCCCGGCCGGCGCACTTTCTGCGGAACGAAGTGAGGCGAAAATCGCCCAGGGGGATTTGAACCGCGGAGCCGCCGCTGCCGAGACTTAGTGAGACAGCCGAAAAGCGGCGGTCTGGGTCGCGGTCGCCGTGTTTTCTGCGCCGAATCCGGTCGACGTGCCGAGCGGGCTCCGTCCTGCGAGGGGTGTGACCTCCCTGCGAAGCCGACCGGAATGACACCGTTTAACCACGCCCCCCGTGTTTCGAGACGTAACCGTGGCTCGGTTCGGTAGTTCAGTCAGGCTCCTGAGCGACAGAGAGTTCGCGGCGCTCGCCGGCACGGCGTTCGCCCGCAGTCAGGCGTATTCGACGCTGCTCATCGCGCTCGCGCTGTACGCCGAACTCTACCACACCTCCGGGTTCATCGAGGGGCTGTTCGGCACCGCGTTCGCCGTCGTCCAGCTGCTCATCGTGCTGCCGCTCGGCCGGAAGGTCGACACCGGCAACGCGAAACACTGGCTGCTCGCCGGCCTCGCCATCAACGTCGTCGTCTTCTTCGGCTTCATGCTGGTCGACAGCGCCGTCCACGTCATCCTCGTCCGCATCCTCCAGGGCGTCGGCGCCTCCATCCTCTGGATAACCGGGTCGACCGTCGTCGGCACCATCGCGCCCGACGGCGAGAACGGCCGGTGGCTCGGCTCGTACAACCAGGTCGCCGCCATCTCCAGTCTCGCCGGCGACCTCGTCGGCGGCTACCTGCTGTACGCCGAGGGGTTCACGTTCACGTACGTCGTCCTCACCGGCGTCACCATCGTCGCGTTCGTCCTCGTCTACCTGTTCCTCCGCGACGACCCCGGCGGCGGCGCCGACCGCGAGGAGAGCGGCGGCCTCGACACGCTCCGTGACCTGCTGGACCTCCCGATGATTCGGTCGCTCGTGCTGTTCCGGCTCGCGTTCTCGGTCGGGAAGATGGCGGTCATCATCTTTCTCCCCATCCTGGCGCGCACCGAGTTCGGGCTCACGACGTTCGCCATCGGCTGGATTCTCGCCGGCGGCAAACTGACGAAGGCGCTCACGCAGGGGTACGTCGGCGAACTCGCCGACCGGGTCGGCCGGAAGGAGTACTTCGTCGTGGTCGGCGCGCTGCTGTACGGCCTCGGAACCGCGATGATTCCGGCGAGCTACCGGTTCGAAGGCGCGATCGACCCGTACAGGCTGCACGTCTTCGGCGGCGACCAGGTGCTTGGCGGCGCCTTCTTCACGCTGTTCGCGGCCTACATGGTGCTCGGCGTCGCCGACAGCATCCGGCTCCCCGCGTCGATGTCGCTGTTCGTCGAGGAGGGCGAACACTACGACGCCGTCGCCTCCGCGATGAGCCTCCGCAGCATCTCGTGGAAGGTCGGGCAGGTCGCGGGCCCGGTCGGCATCGGCCTCATCATCGACTACGTCTCCACCTCCGCCGCCTTCTACACCGCCGCCGCGTTCATCGTCGTCGCCTCCGGCGTCTTCTGGCTGGTGTTCCAGCGCGCGTCCCGGGCGGACGCCGTCGTCGCCGCCGACGTCGGGGACGACTAACCGTCCCGAAACGGTCGACCGTGCTGTGAGACGGTCGGCTTCGAGACAATCGACTGTGCTGTGAGACGGATACGGGAGCGATTTGTACCGCCGCGTATCACCGGCCGAGCGGTCGGTCGACGGCTACGAGGGGCGGAACGACAGCGGGCCGGCGTCGGAGAGCGCGCCCTTGACGATGTCGGGGTGGTCGCGGACGAAGTTCCGGAGCATCGGGAGGTCGCCGAGGTGGAGGAGTTTCGACATCGCGAGCAGGCTGCCGCCGTTCGCGTCAGCGAGCGTCGACAGGTCCATCCGGTTGATGTCGTGCATGAACCGGTCGTACCGGTCGTTCGGCGCGTAGTACAGCAGATGCGTCATGAGGAGCCGAATCGAGGTGTCGGGCGCGACTTCGCTGTGCCAGAGGTCGTCGTACACCGACATCTCGGCGGCGGACGTGTCGACGCCGCCGGTGAGACAGCGGTCCGCGGTGACGGCGGCGGCGCGGGCGGACTTCATGCCCTTGTGGATGCCTTCGCCCCACAGCGGGTCGATGCTCGGGACGGTGTCGCCGATGGCCATGAAGCCGGCCGTCGACAGTTCGCCGGGCGGCTGGATGTGCGCGGAGCCGCGGTGCTGTTTCCCGGCCAGTTTCTCGGCGTCCGCGAACCGCGGGTCGGTCTCCAGCCAGTGTTCGAGGTAGTCGTCGATGCTCATGCCGTCCGTGTTCGAGTGGTACTTCTCGTTCTGGATGTAGCAGAGCCCGACCTTCGCGGTGTCGCCGCCGGTGTGGAAGATCCACGAGTAGCCGCCCGGCGCGAGGTCGTGGTCGAGCCGCAGCATCATGCCGTCCGTCAGGTCGGCGTACTCCGGGTGGTCGACGTCGACGCCCTCCATCTCCCACTCGATGCCGATGGCCTGGTTCTCCCGTTCGAGGTCGCTGACGCCGACCTGCTTCGCGAGCGGCGCCGCGGGCCCGGTCGCGTCGACGACGACGTCCGCCCGGACCTCCTCGTCGCCGTTGTAGCGGACGCCGACGACGGCGCCGTCGTCGTCGGTGACGGGCGCGGTCGCCCGCGAGTCGAACCGGTACTCGGCGCCGTTCTCGCGGCCGTCCCGGACGAGGAAGCGCTTGAAGTCGGCGAACTCCAGTACGGCGCCGGGCTGCTCCTGGACGAAGTGGTCGTTCGGCGACTCGAGGACGACGCTGTCCGTGAAGTTCATCACGACGTCGTCGGGGACGCCGAACGCGCCCATCATCGACGGGAACGTCCCGGCCGTGGACTTGTTGCTCTGCCGCGGGAACTCGTCTTCGTTCTCCGTCTCCAAGACGAGGACGTCGTAGTCGCGGTCCGCGAGGTCTCGGGCGCACTGGGCGCCCGCGGGACCGGCACCGGCGATAACCACGTCGAAGTGGTCAGTCATGCCTCGAAAAACCCGGGTCGCGCTAATCAGTCTTGCTGAACGCGACCAGCCCCGAGCGGCCTCCGTACACGCCGAAGCGGAGGCGAGGAGACGCCTTCGACGCAGAGCGGCCGTCGGCGGAACGCGGGTCGGTGTGGGCGGCGGCGGGTCGGCGACTCGTCGGCGACGGTTACAGTTCGATTCGTTCGACGAGCTGGTCGTCGGCCTTCGTGTTGATGGCGACGATGCGGACGAACTCCTCGATGAGCGAGTCGCGGAGCTTCGCCTTCAGGAGGCTGTCGACCTGGTAGACGCCGGCGGCGTTCACCATCTCGATGTCGACGAGCACCGGCACCGGTTCGCCTTCGCCGTCGGCTTCGTCGCCGGGTTTGAGTTCGACGTTCCGGATGGCCTGCGACGAGAGCGTGTTGATGCCGCGGCCCCCCTTCTCGTAGGGCATCCGCGACCGGCCGTGCTCCATGTCGAGCGCGTCGGCGACGCGGATGACGCCGGCCTCGCGGGTCAGCGGCGTCTCCTCGGTGTGGTGACAGAGGATGGCGTGCAGCACCTCCGCTTTCACGCGGACGCGCTCGTCGACGCCGTAGAAGTCGAACTGTTCAAGGAACCGGTCGAGCAGGTCGGCGGCGAGCGGAATCGAGTAGTAGGCGTGCTCGTCGCGGTGGACGACGTGGCCGATGTCGTGCAGCGTCGCGGCGAGCGCGACGATGACCGCCTCGTCCGCCTCGTCGAGCCCCTGCTGGGCCGCGCCGTTGAAGTCGACGCCGCCGCGTTTCAGCAGGTCGTACAGCCGGAGCGCGCGGTTCCGGACGATTTCGATGTGCTTCGCGCCGTGGTCGTTGTAGCCCTTCCGCTCGACGGCGTTGACGTTCTGCGCCCGCAGATACGTGTGAATCTCCGGGTCGTCGTCGATGGCGACGAGCACCTCGTTCACGCGGTCGTCCGGGAAGGCGTGCGTGCCGTCGGGGTCGTACTTCCGGCGGCCCTCCGTGTCGGCGCCGTCCGCGCCGGTGTCGCTGCCGGCGTCGTAATCACTCATACCTCGGGTGACGCCACCGCCGGTAAAAACGCTGGTGTCCCGGTCGCCGAACGGCGCCGCCGACCGGGAACCGTCCAAATTGCTTTCCCTGTCGGGTGCGCAGGCTTCGAGGATGACCGGACGATGACCGACGACGTCGCCACCCGAACGTCCGACGGCGGTGCGGCAGGCAGCGACGCCGCCGGTAGCGATACCGCTGGCAGCGACGCCGTCACTCCGTTCGGGCCCGTCGGGGCCGACGACGCCGGAGTCGACGGGCTCCGCGGACGGCTAGTCGTCTATCTCGGGGTCGCCGCCGGCCTGCTCGCCGTGAGCGTGCTCGTCATCGTCGACGGCGACGTCGTGAGCGGCGCGCCGCTCGTCTACTGAGCGCTCGGGCCGCTCGGAACGGCGCTCATCGCGGCCTGGACGACGCGGTGGATACACCGCAGACACCTCGTTCCTTCGGAGGTCAGACACCTCGTTCCTTCGGAGGTCAGACACCTCGTTCCTTCGGAGGTCAGCACCATCGTCACGTACGCGCTGTTCGGGGCGGTCGTCTTCGCGACCGCGGCGCTCGCCGAGGAGTACTACGAGGTGCTCGTCGGCGCGCACACCGTCCCGACCATGACGACCGTCGTCGGCTGGCTCAACGGCGGCTTCATCGTCGGGTCGTTCGTCGGCGTCCACGTCGCGAAGGCCGACCGGCAGCGCCGCGCGCTGGCGACCGAGCGGGCGAAAGCCGAGCAGCTCGCGGAGTCGCTCAGCGTCCTGAACCGGGTGCTTCGCCACGACATCCGGACCGACATCAACGTGATTCAGGGCTACGCCGCGCTGGTCGAAGACCGGACCGAGGACGGAGACGACCACCTCGAAACCATCGAGACGCGCTGTGAACACGTCATCGACCTCGCCGACAAGGCCCGCGCCGCCGAACGCGCGATTCGCGGAACGACCGGCGAGCGCGAACGGGTCGACCTCGCGGACCGCGTCCGCGACGCGGTCGACGCGGTCGCGACCTCCAACAGAGACGGCGCCCGCGACGCCGAGTTCACGGTCGAGGCCCCGGACGACCTCGTCGTCGAGGCGCACCCGCTCATCGGATACGCGGTCCAGCAGATCGTCGAGAACGCCGTCGTCCACAACGACCGGAAACCGGAGGTGTCCGTCACCGTGACCGAGACGCCGACGGACGCCGTCGTCACGGTCACCGACAACGGCCCGGGAATCCCGGCGGAGGAGGTCGACGTCCTGCTCGAGGGCGAGGAGACGCAACTCAAACACAGCAGCGGCCTCGGTCTGTGGATGGTGAACTGGATCGTTCGGCGGTGCGACGGGACCCTCGACACCCGCTCGGCCGAGCCGCGCGGCTCGACCGTCACCATCACGATTCTGCGCTCGTCCGCCGACTGAACGCGGTTCGTGCGTCTCTGGTGGCGAAAGCCGGTCACTCAGGCGTTCCGTTCGGCGTCGACGACGAGGATTACCGCGCCGGCGAGAACCGTCCCGCCGAACCAGTAGTGCCACTCGACTCGGAACGGCTGACCGAGGACCACCGTCGCGGCCGCCACGCCGACCGCGCCCACGACGACGGCGACGGCGTCCCTCGCGTCAGAGGAGTTCAGCGCCACGCCGCCGAGTATCCCGAGAGTGACCAGCAGCGTCCCCACCTCCCTCGGGCGGGACAGGACCGTGCTGACCCAGTACTCAACACTCGCCATACGCCGTGTACACGGTCGACGCGACATAGTTCTTTTCGGCTCGTATGAATCCGGACTGAACGGGGAGACGAGTGCCCCGGACGGTCTCGGGGCCATGAAGCGCGACGCCCCGAGCAGTGGCACCCGGAATCGACGCCGTGCAGGCGGGACCGAACGAAACACTCGGACGACACTTCCGGGCGGTGGCGTCGGTCGTCGGATACACCGGGGACCCGCGTCCTGCAGCGCGGGAATCTACGGGGCAGACCGATGCTGTGGCACTCGTGGAGGCTATCGTCCGGACTGGAGTTGTTATTGTCACTCTAAGCGGTCCAAAAAGCCTATAATTGCCACCGGGTAACCCGAGAGTAGAGATGCTCACCACAGTACCCCTGTTCGGCGCGATCCCCGGCGGGCCGGAGATGCTCATCATTCTCCTCGTGCTCGTGCTGCTGTTCGGCGCGAACAAGATTCCGAAGCTCGCACGGTCGACCGGCCAGGCGATGGGCGAATTCAAGAAGGGCCGCGAAGAGATCGAAGAGGAGCTGCAGGACATGCAGGAAGGCGCGAACGAGACCGTCGAGGAGACGGTGTCGCCGAGCGAGTCGGACTCCGAGACGACGTCCACCGAGACGGCGACCGAGAACAACTGACCGGCCGGGGCTCCGGACCGTTTTTGACTGCGGGTCGCACATCCTCGACCGGGGCGTGTGGCCAAGCGGATACGGCGAGCGGTTCCTAACCGCTAGACCGCGGGTTCGAATCCCGTCACGCCCGTGCAGCGAACGTAGTGAGCGAACCGGAATGGCGGGATTCTAATCAGGGAGGAGCTCTGCTCCGACCGTGGTTCGAATCCCGTCACGCCCGTGCAGTGAGCCGGTGAGCGGAGCGACCGCCGAACCGACGTGGGGACGATGGGCTACCGCGGCCGGCGTCGACTCGGCGGAATCAGCCCTCGGACCGACCTGATGCGCGGTTCGGTCGCCGCGTCTCAGAACTGTTGGTTCAGCCGAGATTCGGACGATTTGACGTTTCTCGCCGCGGAATCCCGTTCTCTGCTGTGATACTTGGGGAAAGCCTTTAACGTCGTACCGGGAGTGTAGTTCGGTAATGGCAACCGACGACGCGGAGGCACCGTCGTCGACCGGGTACGACGACGCGACTGAGGGTCGGGGGGACGACCCGAACGACGTCGTCGGCGAGTACACCTGGGTGGAGTATCTCCGCGAACACGGACAGTCGGACGCGGCGGACGACCTCGCCGACCGCGTCAGCATCGACGCCGGACAGCGGGGCGACGGCGACCGTGCCCCGACAGCCGACGCCGCGGGCGACGAACCGGTCGGCGGCGGGACGCGGGCGGTGACCGACGAGGACCTCGACGCCGTCGGCGTCGACTCGGAGGCGCACCTCGGCTTCCCGCTCGCGGACCTCCCCGACAGGCTCGCCGAAGCCGCCGGCGCCGCCGCATCCGTCACCGCTCAGTCGCCGCTCATCGGCTACGACGAGACGCCGGTCATCAAGGACATCTACGGCTGGGCTGACTACCGGCGGCAGGAGTTCCTCGACGAGGACGGCGATCCGCCGACCGACGACGAGGACGAGCCGCTCGAGTTCACCGACGCGGACAAGGCCGAGGCGCTCGGGTTCGACCCGTCGGGCACCGAGAACGTGGTGAGCCGACTCGGCGACCGCGCCGCCGAACTCGACGACGTCGTCGACGAGCGCACCGTCGACGTCAACCCGGAGTTGGACGAGGACGACTTCTTCTCCGACGAGACCGGCGAGACGACGGTGACGAACCGGTACGACCTGGAGAAGTCCGTGCCGCTCCGCAAGAAACAGCACTTCGAGGAGATCGAGCGGTACTGGGTGAACGAGCCGTACTCGTTCGTCATCCTGTTCCACTCCACGAAGGAGAACGAGACGAAGTACTACGTCGTCGAACCCCACCTCAACGAGATCGAAGACGAGCTCACCGAGTTCATGGAGGGGAAGCTTCGCGCCGCCATCAAGTACGCCGACGAGGGCGCGGTCGCCTCCGACGAGGGGCACCGCCGCGAGACGATTCGCGAGGAGACGTACGACCTGCTCGAACGGTACGACCTCTACGAGCGCGAACGGGACGGCCAGCTCGGAAACCAGGTGGCCGACGCGCTCGGTATCGAGGAGAGCGACGGCGCCGCGTGGCGCGTGATTCAGGCGCTCGGCTTCGAAGAGCCGCGGCTCGAAGAAGGGCTCGACGGCATCGCGGCGCGGCCCGAACCGGCCGTCGTCGCGGAGGACCCGGACACGCTGACGGCGTACACGGTCAGGAAACTGCTGTACTACCTCGAACGCGACTTCATCGGCTACGAGCGCATCGACGGCATCAAACACGACATCAACGTCGAGGACATCTCGTGTGACGGCTACAACAGCCCGGTGTTCGTCTACCACTCGGACTACGAGCAGATCATCACGAACATCTACCACGAGGAGACCGAACTTGACGACTTCGTCGTGAAGCTCGCCCAGCGCTCCGGGAAGGGTATCTCGAAGCGCCGGCCGCAGGTCGACGCGACGCTTCCGGACGGGTCGCGCGCCCAGTTGACGCTCGGCACGGAGGTGTCCGACCACGGGACGAACTACACGATTCGGCAGTTCAAGGACGTCCCGTTCACGCCAATCGACCTCATCAACTGGTCGACGTTCAGCCTCGACGAGATGGCGTTCCTGTGGCTCTGCATCGAGAACAACAAGAGCCTCATCTTCGCCGGCGGCACCGCCTCCGGGAAGACCACGAGCCTGAACGCCGTCTCGCTGTTCATCCCGAGCAACTCGAAAATCGTCTCTATCGAGGACACCCGGGAGGTCGAACTGCCCCAGCGGAACTGGATCGCGTCGGTGACGCGGCCGTCGTTCAGCGACGACGACAAGGGCGACATCGACGAGTTCGACCTGCTGGAGGCCGCGCTGCGTCAGCGCCCCGACTACATCGTGATGGGCGAGGTGCGCGGCGAGGAGGGCCGGACGCTGTTCCAGGTCATGTCGACGGGGCACACGACGTACACGACGTTCCACGCCGACAACGTCGGCGAGGTGCTGAAGCGGTTCACGACCGACCCCATCAACGTCTCGAAGACGATGTTCACGGCGCTGGACCTCGTCTCCATCCAGACGGCGACCCGGGTGAAAGGGAAGAAGGTGCGGCGGAACAAGTCCATCACCGAAATCAACCACTACGACGCCGAGAACGACGAAATCAACGTTCAGGACGTCTACCAGTGGCAGGCGGAGACGGACGAGTTCCTGAAGATGGGGGACTCGAACACGCTGCAGGAGATCATGTTCGACCGCGGGTGGAGCCGCGAGAAACTCGACGAGGAGCTGTTGAAGCGCCGCGCGGTGCTCGCGTACCTCATCGACCGCGGGCTCAACACGTACACGGAGGTCGCGGCGACGCTGCAGGCGTTCATAAACGACCCGGAGACGATTCTGGCGCTGATGGCGAACGGCGGCCTGGAGGCGAGCCTCGAAGACCTCCGGGAGATGGAGTCCGTGCTCATCGACGTCGACCAGGAGAAAGAGGAGATGGTGCCGCGGCCGGAGGCGGACGAGACGATGCTCGAACAGACCGACCGCATCCTCTCGGAGGCCGACGACCTGCTCGACCGGTACCGCGGCGAGATGCCGGACAGCGTCGCCGAGGCGCTGCTGTCGGTCGAGCCCGAGGGCGACGTGGAGGCCGAGCCGGGCGCCGGCGAGGACCTCGCGGCCGAAACCGGCGCGTCGACCGCCGGCTCCGGGACCGACTCCGACGATTCGGCCGGGGCGGACCGCGGCGTCGACCCCGCGGACGAAGGCGCCGGCGTCGACGCCGGCAGCGACACCGACGCCGCCACGGACGCCGGCGACGACCCGGCTCTCGGCAGCGACGCGGACTCAGGTGGCACCACGGACGCCGACAGCGACGCGAACTCGGGCGGCGACGCGGATGCAGCCCCCGAGGACGCGTTCGACGCGGTCGACGAGTTCGGTGACGGCGGGGCGGGCGACGTCGGCGGTGACGACACCGCGACGGCGGACGGCGGCCCGACCTCCGGAGGCGACGCGTCCGACGAACGCGGCGACTCCGACGACGTCGACGCCGACCCTGGCGAAATCGACGAGTGGGGCTTCGGAGAGGTCGAACACCCCGAGGACGAGGACGGAAGCGAGCGCGAGGACGAGTAGATGAGTCTCGACGCAAACAGCAGCTTCGCCGACACGCAGCGGTTCGCGGACGCGTTCTACCCGCTGTTCACACGGCTGTTCGACGAGGACGGCGACTTCGTCGCGAACGTCGAGGAGAAGCTGACGGAGGCGCGGATGGGGCAGCCGGTCGAGCTGTACCTGTCGCGGGCGCTCGGCGTCGGCGTCCTCGTCGGCGGGGCGCTGTGGGTCGTCGGCGCGCTGTTCGGCTGGGCGCTGTTCGCGTTCGGCATCCTGTCCGCCGAAGGAATCGGCCTCGGGATTCCGGTGCCGTCGCCGGAGGCCGCCGCGCTGCTGCGGAGCCTGACGGTTCCCGCGGCCGTGCTGGTCAGCGGCGTCGTGTTCGGCAGCATCGGCTTCGGCCTCGGGTTCGGGACGCTCGCCGGCATCCCGTACCAGCGGGCGAACACCCGGGAGCGCGAGATAAACATGCTGCTCGCGGACTCCGTCTCGTTCATGTACGCGCTGTCGGTCGGCGGGCTGAACCAGCTCGAAATCCTGGAGTCGATGGCGAAGGCCGACGACACGTACGGCGAAGTCGCGCGGGAGTTCCAGAGCATCGTCCAGGAGACGCAGTACTTCGGCACCGACTACCGGAACGCGGTGCGCGAGCAGGCCGTGGAGACGCCGTCGGACGAACTCAGCCAGTTCCTGACGGACATGCTCTCCATCATCAACTCCGGCGGCGACATGGAGGCGTTCCTGAAGGACAAAAAGGAGAAGCACCTCCGCACCGCGAAACAGCAGCAGGAGCTCACGCTGGAGACGCTGGAGCTGTTCGGGGAGATGTACATGACGCTGTCGCTGTTCCCGCTTCTGCTCATCATCATCCTCGTCATCATGTCGATGCTGGGGCAGAGCCAGACGCGGCTGCTGTTCGGGACGGTGTACCTGTTGACGCCGCTCATCGGCGTCGGCTTCCTCGTGCTCGTCTCGACGGTGAAACAGGACGAGGTCGGCAACGGCTACCTGTCGCCGCAGGACGTCGACGAGCAGTTCACGCAGTCCCAGCAGCAGGGGCTGTTCCACCTCGGGCTCGTCGAGTCGTTCACCGGTCGGTTCGGCCTGTTCGACCGCATCCACGACCGCGAAGGGACGCACAAGACGAAGGAGCTGCTCGGCGCGCCGCACCTGTTCTTCCGGGAGCATCCGCTGTACACGCTGGCGCTGACGGCGCCGGCCGCGCTGGTGCTCGTCGGCTTCGCGGTGGCGTCCGGCGCGGCGCCGCTGTCGTGGGACGGCTTCGTCGCGAACCCGGTGTGGGGGACGTTCATGTGGGTGTACGTTCCGGTGTACGTGACGCTGGTGCCGCTGGCGGCGTTCCACGAGTGGAACGAGCGGCGGCGCGCCGGCATCACCGGGAAGCTCTCGGAGAACCTCCGGAAGCTCTCGTCGGCCAACGACACCGGGCAGACGCTGCTCGAATCCATCGAGACGGTCGCGGAGACGTCCTCGGGGAGCCTCGCCGACGAGTTCGACGTGATGTACGCGAAGGTGAACTACGGGATGAGCCTCCGGGAGGCGCTCGTCGAGTTCAACAACAAGTACCACATTCCGCGGCTCGCCCGCACCGTGAAGCTCATCTCGGAGGCGCAGGAGGCGTCCAGCCAGATTACGGACGTGCTGACGACGGCCGCGCAGGCGTCGGAGAACCAAGACGACATCGAGCGCGAACGCCGGTCGCGCACCCGGATGCAGGTCGCCATCATCCTGATGACGTACCTGACGCTGCTCGCCGTCATGGCGATTCTGAAGGTGAAGTTCCTCGACGTGATGGCCGGGCTGACGGCGCAGGCGGGCGGCGGCGGGGCGACCAGCGGCGTCGGCGGCGGCGGCCTCGCGAGCGGCGGCTTCGCCGGCGGCGTCGACGTCAAACAGCTCTCGGTGCTGTTCTTCCACGCGGTCACGCTGCAGGCAATGATATCCGGGTTCATCGCGGGCTACATCCGGAGCGCGGACATCATCTCCGGCGTCAAGTACGTCGTCGTGCTGTTGACGGTCGCGCTCGGTGTCTGGGTGGTCGTCGCATGAACTGCGGCGGCGACGAGCGCGCGCAGACGACGCTGGATTACGCCATCGGCGTCGGTGTGTTCCTGCTCACGCTCGCGTTCGTGTTCGCGTTGTTCCCGGCCGTGTTCTCTCCGTTCCAGACGCCGGTGTCGACCGCTGAAACAGTCGGCGCACAGCGCGTCGCTGACCAGGTACAAGAGGAGATAACCGGACCGGGGGTCCGACTCAACACCACAGCGACGACGGAGTTTTTCAGCGAGACGTCCGCGGACGAACTCCGCGAACGGTACGGGCTCCCGCCGTTCTCTCACGTGAACGTGACGCTACAGGGACGCGGGGAGACGATGGGGCATCGGTACGGTGACGCCCCGGTCGTCATCGCTCGGCGCATCGTCGTCGGCACGGGCTGTGATCCGGCGTGTGAACTGGAGGTGCGGGTCTGGTGACGCGTCGCGGGCCGACCGGTGACGGAAACAGCGGGCTGTTCGGCGGCCGGTCGCGGGGTCAGGCACACACCCTCGAAGGCGTCATGGCCGCGTTGCTGGTCGTGATCGGCGTACTGCTGGCGTATCAGGCGATCGTGTTGACGCCGACGACGGCCGGCACCGTCGACCGCGACGTCACCGCTCATCTCGGCACCCGCGTCGGCGACGTGTTGCGCGCGGCGAACGACGACCGCGCTATCTCACGTGTCATGCGGTACTGGAACACGTCCGGCTACAACGGCACCGGGTCGTTCAAGGCTCCTGCAGGAGTGACTGTTCGGCGCGGCCTCGGATACAAGTTCGACACGCCACCCGGCCGGTTCGGCAGGCTCCTGAACGAGTCGTTCACCCAGAACGGATACGTCGTCAACGTGTACCTGGAAGCCCGTGACGTGTCTAACCCGACCGAGACGACGACGTACCCGCTCATCAAGCGAGGCCAACCGACGAGCAACGCCGCGGTCGCGTCGCTGACAGTGACGCTGTACGACTACCAGTACCAGACCCGGCTGGCGGCGAACGGCACACTGGTCCCGGACGAAAACTCGGCACGACTCGGGAGTCTCAGCGACGACCGGTACTTCGCCGGGGACCTCGACGGCCCGGTGTACAACGTCGTGACCGTGAAGGTGGTGGTGTGGTGATGGTGGTCGACGAAGCGGACCGCGGCCAGCTGATGCTCGTCGGCGCGATCACCATCGCCATCATCTTCCTCGGACTGGTCTCGGTGTTGAACGCCGGCTTGTTCACGGCGAACGTCGCACCGCGGGCCGGGCTCTCGACGACGACGGGCGCCGAGACGTTCGTCAGCAGCGTCCGGAGCGACGTCGCAGTCCTCCAGGGCGCGGTCGCGGAGGAGTCGGTCGAGGGGGAAGTGTACCTGCGCGAGCCGGCGCTCGTCGACGCACTCGGCACGTACGAGGGCTACCTGTACAAATCGGTCGGCAGTAATCGGCCCGCAGGCGTCTCGGTGTCGTTGAATCGGACCCGGGGACGCGGGGGGCTCCTCGTCGACGAGAACCCGGAGACGGAGTTCGACCCGGCGTCCGGCACAGACGCGAGTTGGACGCTCGCGACCGACGTCACCGAAACCGACGGGACTGTCACTGTCTTCGAGTTCCCGACGCACAACGCTTCACAGACGGCCACGTTCACGGTCTCCGCCACCGACCCGGACGACGAGTGGTACCTCGACTTCTACTGGGACCAGTCTGCGAATCAGGCGTACGTGCAGACGCGTGACGCCACGGGCGTCACTGACACCTGCGCCCTCTCACAGGCGCGAAGAACCAACAGCTCCGGCGTCACCGTCTCGCTCGAGAACGGCAGCGTCGTCGGCGCACCGTGTTCGGTTCCGGTACCACAGGATGCACTCGACGAACCGTACGAACTCTCGTTCGACCGGACGGGTCCGGAGTCGGCTCGTGCGGAGGGAACGTACCGATTGGCGGTGAACGGAACCATCCAGTCCGGCCGATTCAACAGCCCGTACGCGTCCCCGTACGTCGTGCCGCACGTGGAGGCTGCCTACCTCGACGTTCGGTACACCACGCCACAACTCACGTACACGACGACGATTCGCTCCGAGCCGGTTCCCGCGTCGGTTCCGTCGCCCGCGCTGACCGGCCGCGGACTCGTCTTCGTGAACGACACCGCAACCGCTCGGCTGGGAACGCTGACGAGCCACGAGGGCCGGGTCCGCTGGTACAACGTGACTGACGTGCCGGTTATCGGCGCAGCCGACGTCGACCTCGACGGGGATTCCCGGGTGGAAGTGCCGTACGTGGACTCGGACGGCGCGGTCCGCGTGGTCGACGCGGCGAACGAGTCCGCGACGCTCACCGGGGTTGGAACCGCAGAAACCGTGGACACGCGGCTCGCGGTGGGGACGTGGCACGGCAGCGGACCATCGGTGTTCTACGTTGGAGACGGCGGCAACCGCGTCTATCGCGTCACTGGCGACGCCGGGCCGTTCGAGGTGCTGCAAGACTCGAACAACGGCGTCTCAGCGGTCTCCGGCCCGGGGGACATCGACGGCGACGACGCCCCGGAGTTCGTCTACGTCGATGGGAGCCAGCAGCTCCGCTACCTCGACGACGACGGAACCGTCGGCGTGAAAATCACCAACGGGGGCGTCGGCCAGAACTACGGACCGGGCGTCGGTCGCCCTCACGACTTCGACAACAACGGTGAGGCCCGAATACCGTTCGTCGGTGGCAGCAACAACCTCAAACTGATCGACGCGGCCGGGAACTCGGTGTCGCTCGTCGGCGGGGTCGACAAAGCGCCGATCGCGGTCGAAGACGTCGACGGTGACGGCAACGCCGAAATCGTCTACCTGAAAGGCGGGACCGCGTACTTCCTCGACGGCGTCGGGACCGGCAGTCCGACGGAGCAGCAACTGGAGCGGCAGACGATCAACGGAACGACGCCGGTCACTGCGAGACAGGGTCCGGGGGTGGCCTGATGCGGCGTCGAGATTCGGAGCGCGCGCACCTCCGTGACGACCGCCGCGGCGTCTCAGTTACTGTTTCGCACGCGCTGACGATCACGATCACCGCGGTGCTGATGACGGGTCTCGTCATCGCCGCATCGGGGGCACTCGCGGAGCAACGACACCGGGCTGCAGAGTCACAGCTGTCGACGATCGGGCAGCGGCTCGCGTTCGAACTGGAACGAGCGGCGTCGCTGGCAGCGACAGGTGAGTCGACGACCGTCACGCTTCTGACGGACCACACGGCCCGCGTCGTCGGCGGTAGCTACCGGGTCACGCTCACCAGCGACGCCGCGGTCTGCGCGTCGCCGCCGTGTCTCGCGTTTCGCATGGACGACCCAGAGGTTTCGCTGACGGTGAGTGTCACGCCAGCGCTCCCGGTGACGGAGTCAACCGTGTCGGGCGGCCGAATCCGAATCGTGTACGACGGAACGCTCCGGCTGGAGGGCGTCTGATGCGTCGTCGACTCAGCGGCTGGCTGTCCGCAGACGACCGCGCAGTCTCCGAGCTCATCGGGTACGTCCTCGCGTTTTCGGTGGTCGTCGCCTCCATCGGCGTGGTCTACACCGCTGGATTGGACAGCGCCCGGCAGTACCAGCAGCACGAAATCGAGCAGAACGCCGAGCGGGCGTTCGTCGCGCTCGCGGAGAGCCTCAACGACATTCAGCGCGGCGACGCACCCGCTCGGAACGGCGAGGTGCGCCTCGCCGGCGGAACGCTGTGGATCGACGAGGGCCCGCGTCTGACAGTCACAGTCGCCGACGCCGGCGGTGGCACCGTCGTGTACGACGACCGGGTCGGTGCGATCGCGTACTCGGTCGGCGACACCACGGTTCTGTACGCCGCTGGTGCCGTCATCCGAGAACAGCGACGCGGCGGCGCAACCGTGCCGGCCAGGCCGCGGTTCCGCTGTACGGATCGGCAGGCGGTCGTCTCGTTCGTGACCGTGACGGCCGGGAGCGCCTCCGGGCGATCCAGCCAGGGGTCGGTGCTGATTCAGGCTGACGGCCGGGGGACGGATCTGCTGTACCCGTTCGCCGGCGAAACCGCTTCCGCGGACTCCGTCTCGGTCACCGTCGGTGCGAACGCGGACGCGTGGGGACGGACGCTAACCGAGCGCGGCTGGACCCGGTCTGGCGACAGCTTCACCTGCACCACCGACCGCGTCGTCGTCAGGCGAACCACCATCGTCGTCGACTTCCTCTGAGACAGTGGCTTCCGGGGGCGGTTAGCCGCCGTCGTTGATGCGGACCTGGCTGACCGTGACGTGCACGAAGAAGTTGTTCTCCGCTTCGTCGGCCCGCTCCAGTTCGAACAGCACGACGGCGTCGTTGTAGTCGGGGTCGCCCGAGCCGCGTGCGTCGTCCGGGTTCGCGTTCTCCGTCGACAGCTCGTAGATGAACAGCGCCTGCGTCTCGGACAGCTGAACGTGCTTCGACCCGTTCTCGTCGTACAGTCGCTCCTGACCGATAATCTCGGTGATGTTCCGCTGGTACCCCGCGGCCTCCGCCCAGGTCGGCAGCTTTTCGCCGTCCGTCAGAATGACGAGGTTGCCGTCCCCCTCCTGCGAGGAGTTCACTGTGATCCACTTCCCTGAAGTGTCGGTGGGGCGCAACTGCCTGTAGGTGTAACCGTTCCGAGTCGTCGTGTTGTCGGCCTCCTCGTAGTCTTCACCGTACCACGAGGTCGCCGCGACCGTCACGTTCGCGCCGGCGCTCCCCGAGAACTGGTACGTGTATTGTTCAGGTGCGTCAGGGTCGTTAACGTTGTGGCGAATCGCCCACGGCACGCTCTCGCCGGCGTTCGGCGCCCACGGGGTCACGCGGTCACCGTCGACGATGACCGACATCGTGATCGGCGTATGCTGGATGTAATCGTAGATCCGTCCGTTCAGTTCGGTGCCGAGCACTTTCACGGACGCCGTGAAGTTCCGGTCGACCTGCACCTGTGAGTCTCCTGCTGCCCAGGTGCCGCCCATCCGGACGAGCGAGACGGTGACGCTCCGATTCGCGTGGTCGTAGGTGACGTCGTCGGACATCCGCTCGTTGAGGTACTTCCCCCAGCCTTTGTAGAACTGGCTGTGAACGGTTAGCGTCAGATTCCTCGGCGGATTGCACGGGGGCTGTGCGAACGTCTGCCTGATCTGTCTGGTGCGGGCCCGCGAAGCCGAGACGTTCTTCGTGACCTTCAGGGAGTCAACTTCGCCGATAGACACGTTCGCGAGCGACACCATCGGGAACGTGATGGTGCCGTTTTTGTACTGGAGCGCCGGCGGAGACACCATGCTGACGTCCCCGTTCCGTTTCCGCCACACGCCGCCACCTTCGTACGCGACCTTGCCGCTGCCTTCGACGGTTTTGACGATGCTCCCCATCGTAATCTCCACGCGGCACGTAGCGCGGTCGTTGACGGTGATCGTGACGGACGACCCCTTCCTGACGCGCACCGGCGAGTCCGATTCACCGAAGATGACGACCTGCCCCCCCTGCCGACCGTACGCGACGCGGCTCATCCGCGAGTCGGCCTGTCGCATCTCCAGGACCGCCTGCTCCATCGTCACCTCCTGTGTCGCGTCCTGAATCGCCATCCCGCCCAGGAGCGTCACAGTCGCCGCCGTGGCGATGACCAGCCCGAAGAGAAGAACAACGCCGATGACCTCGGATTGTCCGCGGTCCCCAGCGTCCATACGTAGTACAGTCGACGCGGACAAATAAAAGAATTCGCCCGTTGGGTCTCACCAGTGATATTCGGCTACTCGCCGACCTGCTCGATCACGTCGAGTTCGCTGCGCAGCCACGCGGCCGCTGCGGCAACCTCGTCGGCGTCGGTCCCGGTGACTTTGACGCGCGTCGGCTGGTCGGCCGGCGACGGATAACTCCCGATTGCGACGTCGAACCGGTCGTTCGCCGCCGAGAGCTGCTCCGTCAGCGCCCCCTCCGGCGCCGGCGTGTACAGCGCTGTCGACGTGACGTCGCCGCCGAACTCGTCTGCGACCCCGTCGAACACTGCCCGCATCTCCTCGGGCACTCCGGGCAGCACGTAGACGTCCCCGACTACACAGCCCGGCGCGAGCCCCGCGGGGTTGTCGAGCGGCCGAGCGCCGTCGGGCAGCGCCGCCCACGCTTCGAGGTCCAGGTCGAGGTCGTACTCGTCGACGACGTCGGGGTTGGATTCGGCGTACGCCCGCGCCGTCTCCGTGACGTCCGTCAGCACCGACCCCTGCACCGTCAGTTCGACGTCGAACGCCTCCGCGACGGCGCGCATCGTCACGTCGTCGTGCGTCCCGCCGAGCCCGCCGGTCGCGACGACTGCGTCGAACCGGTCGCGCCACTCGCGCAGGTACTCGACGATGACGTCGGTGTCGTCCGGCACCACCAGGATGCGGGTCACCGACGCGCCGCGCTCCGTGAGTTGGCGCGCCAACCACGACGCGTTCGTGTTCTCCGTGTCGCCGGCGAGCAGTTCGTCGCCGACGGTGAGTATCGCGACGTCCACTACCCGACTCGACGACGGTGACGCCGAAAAATCACTCGGCGGAACGCGGAAAGCGCCGCGTGGCGAGCGGCACGTCGGGGCGCAGAGCCAGCAGTGCAGAGCACGTGGGTGGACGTACCGGTAGCAGAGTTCCGCGTAGACGGGGAACGCTTTTGTGGGAAGAATATCGCAGTGAGGGCCGTGCCCGCACCCGATGCCCTCGAAAGAACGAAGCGCGCCGCCAAAGCCGGCGGCGCGCCCGCCGTCGTCACCGCCGGAATCGCCGCCGGCGCGGCCGGCGTCGCCGGCGAAGCCGTCGAGACGAAAACCGACCCCGTCGCTCGCGCCGTCGCCGGCGCCGTCGGCGCAGACCCGCATCTCGGGCCGGCGCTGCTGGTCGTCGTCTCCGCCCTGATTCTCGTCGTGGCCTTCGTGGCGCCCGGCCTGTTCGACGACGCCCGGTGAGAACGCAGGGACGACTCGGAGCGAGCCTCCGTCTGCGCCTCGCCCCTCGACTCGGTCCGGCGCTGGCAAGTGTTGGCCCGGTAACTGTTTTTACGGAGGGTCGGTGCAGTTATGCATCCGGTGCCGCCCGGAGGCCGCATTGGTTGTTGGACCTGACATACACCACGGCGAACCGGACTCCACCGCGGCGCCGCCGCTCGAATCTTTTGACCGGCTCGGCGCCGCCAGCGACGACTCCGTCGAATCGGACCGGGAGCCTCGCCGTGTGATTCCGGTTCGGGTCCGTACGTTTCGACGGACACGTGAAAGCGTCACCCCGAAGTCACCCGCCGAGCACTGCCCGGCATGGACATCCGCCGACTCCCCGGCGACGAGCCAGCGATCCGCCGATTCATCGAGGCGCTCTGGCTCCCGTACAAACGCGAACTCGAAGCCACCGTCGACGAGTTCGCGCTCGACAGCGACGCGGACGTCGTCGCGGAGGAACTCGACCACCGGCCCGACCGCCACGACTCCGACCAGTTCGAAGCCTGGGTCGCCGTCGACGACGCCCCAGACCGCGCGGACCCGGCGGACAGTCAGGCGGACCCCGTCGGTTTCATCACGACCGACGTCGACGAGGCGCCGACCGTCTTCGACCGCCCCGACCGCCTCCTCATCTGCGACATCTACGTCGACGAATCCCGCCGCGGCACCGGTCTCGCAGACGAACTGGTCGAACAAGCGACCGCCCGGGCGCGCGAACGCGGCTGCGCCGAACTCACGCTCGACGTCGACGTCGACAACGACCGCGCCCGCGCCTTCTACGAACGACTCGGCTTCGAGACGGTCCGCCACACGATGGTCGCCGACGTGCCAGCGGGAGAGGAGTCCCGGAAGTGAACCGGAGCCGTCAGGTGAACCGGGTACCCGACGGAAATAGTTGGAAATTTGAGCTGTCCCGACGGTGACGAAATTCGGACTCGACCCGCCACTGATTTCTCCCTGGTACGGAGTTCACACTATGTTCAGTTCGGAAGCCCGTCGTCGTCAAAACGCTGATTCCTCTTATTGTACTCGTGGCGTACGTCTATCGAGTACACTTGGAGTATGACGAGTCGTGGAAAGCACAGGCTGCGACAGTCTCAGCGCTCCTCACCAGCGTGGTACTGATTGGCCACATCGGCACCGAAATCCTAAATGTACGCCGCGGGGTGGGCTTGTGGTGGTTCGGGCTCGTTTTTCGTACGCTCCCCGTGTTATCATCCGGTGTCATATTCGTAACGCTGGACAATCAGTTGGGTAACTACCTGAAAAGCACATCTGAGATGGGGGACTGGTCATATGTCATCAGTTTCCTTGTCGGAAGTCTCGTTGCGCTCATCAACGGAATGTACGTCAGGGGCCAGGCCGCACTGTTAGTCCCTGTCGGAATCAGCGTCTACTACCTACTGGAATACCACAAAGACTGATTTCGGCCGTTCGATTCCCCGGTAAATCTGTCAAACCCGCTATTTCACCCGATACTGGTGATTCCACGTCCCCACGAGTAACCAGAGGTGATAGGATTCACAGACGAGCCACGGGATGGCGTCGCTGTCGGCACTAGTCAGTGCCCCCGGCGCCTTCCCTCGGGCGAATCGAACGAAGGCGCCGATGCGCAGTCCGACTCGGCATCTAATCGCTTCGCGGAATTCGGGCCCGAAAAACGTATTCGGCGCTGTTGAGGCTTGAAGCGACTGAAAAACGGAGGGGCGAAGTCACTCCACACGCGCTAAAATACGAGTGGACTCGCCGGGATTTGAACCCGGGGCCTCTCCCATGCCAAGGGAGTGATCTACCACTGATCTACGAGCCCGCGCTGCACATCGACGTACCGCGGTTCGATAGATAAGCCCTTCGACTCGGGGGGCGGTTCGGCACGCGGGCGCACGGCCCGGGTCGACGGCGAACCCGAAACGGTTTACTGCGCGCCGCGACGATTGGTCGTTGGGAACAGCACGGCCGCAAATCTGACTCGCCCGTTCGGGCTTGGGATTGCGGAGGTGCCCCCGTCGGTCAGCGGCGCAGCGCGGCGAATCCGCGTCGGCGTCGGTGTGACTGGCGGCGGCTCGCTCGCTTCTGCGGCCCTTGTTCCAATCTCAGAACGATGGCACGAATGCATACACGCCGCCGCGGGTCGTCCGGTTCGGACAACCCGGCGGCAGACGAACCCCCGGAGTGGAGTGACGTCGACGCGGACGCGGTGGAGGAGCGCGTCGTCGAACTCGCAGAGCAGGGGCACGACCCCAGCCAGATCGGTCTGAAGCTTCGCGACGAGGGCGTGAAAGGCACGCCTGTCCCGGACGTGAAGCTCGCGACCGGCAAGAAGGTCACCGAGATTCTGGAGGAGCACGACGCTGCTCCGGAGATTCCGGAGGACCTCCGGAATCTCTTCGAGCGCGCGGTGCGGCTCCGCGAGCACATGGAGGAGAATCCGCAGGACGCGCAGAACAAGCGCGCGCTCCAGAACACCGAGTCGAAGATTCGCCGCCTGGTGAACTACTACCGGGGCGACGAGCTCGACGAGGACTTCACGTACAGCTACGACGTCGCCGTCGACCTGCTCGACGAGCAGTAACCACAGACGACCCACGAATCACGAGGACCACACCGATATGTCGTCGACGCAGCCCGGCCGCGCGGACGCAGACCCGGAGCGGGTAGCGTCTGCGCTGTCGACCGCGGGCTTCGTTCGGCTGTGCGCGCGCCCGACGGGGGACGCGCTCGCGGCGGCGGGCCTGCTGGCGCGGGCGCTTCGCGACCGCGGCACGCCGTTCCACGTCCGCACCACACGCGACGGGTCGGTGCCGGCCGGCGACGGGACCGCGGTGGCGCTCGGCTGGGACGCGCCGGACGCGCAGTCCGTCCGCGGCGAGGACCGGCCGCTGTCGGTCGTCGCCGCGTCGGTCGTCGACGCGCTCGGCGCCGAGCCGGACCCGGTCGTCGGGTTGGCCGGCGTCGTCGCCGCGGAGGCGGTTCCGGGCGGCGCGGGCAGCGGCGCGCTGCTGGAGGAGGCGGAGCGCCGCGGCGCCGTTCGGCGCCGGCCGGGCGTCGCGGTTCCGACCGCGGACGTCGCGGACGGGCTCGCGTCGTCGACGCTGCTCCGCCTGCCGTGCTCCGGCGACCCGGAGGCGGCGCGGGCGCTGCTCGCCGACCTCGGCTTCCCGGTCGAGCCGGACGACGACGCGCATCGGCGGCTGGCTTCGACGGTGGCGCTGGACGCGACCGCCGAGGCGCCGCCGCGGGCGACCGAGGCCGTCGAACGCGCGCTCCGGCCGTACGCGACGCCGACCGGGCCGTTCGAGACGCTCGGCGGCTACGCGGACGTCCTGGACGCCGTCGCCCGGGAGCGGCCCGGCGTCGGCGTGTCGCTGGCGCTCGGTGCCGACGCGGCGCGCGCTGACGCGCTGGAGTGCTGGCGGACGCACGCCGGCACCGCCCACGGCTTCCTCGACGACCCGACGACGGGCCGCTACGACGGCGTGTTCGTCGTCCGGGTCGACGTGGAGCCGACGGCGGTGCCGGCGCTCGCGACGGCGGCGCGGCTGGCTCGCGACTACCGGTCGCCGGAGCCGGTCGCGCTCGTCGTCGCCCGCGTCGCAGACGGCGGCGGCGACGAGGCGGACGGCGCTGGCGACGACGCGGTCGGCGGCGCGGCCGCCGCCGCAGCAGCACCCGACGCCGACGTGAGCGCGGCGCTCGCGGCGGCGGCCGACGCGACCGGCGGCGACGCGACCGGCGATGGTCGGCGCGGCGACGCCCGGTTCGACGGCGACGTCCAGGCGTTCGTTCAGGCGTTCAGGGAGGCGGTGCAGCCGTGACCGGGGAGCAGCGACGCTCCGCGGTCGTGGAGACCCGTCACCGCGACGCCGACGCGGCCGCGACCGTCGCGGCCGCGGTCAGCCCGGACAACACCGCCGACGTCGACACCGAAGCGGACGCCGACCGCGTCGAGACCCGCATCAGCCGGGAGCGCACCGGCGGCCTGCAGGCGTCGACCGACGACTACCTCGTGAACGTGGCAGTGGCGACGGACGTCATCGAAACCGCACGCAGCTACACCAACACACAATGAGTGAACGTTCAGTCTCACGACAGCGACAGGGCAAGCGCTGGTACACAGTGCTCGCCCCCGAGCAGTTCGACCGCGAGGAGCTGGGTGAGACCATGGCAGAGGAACCGAATCAGGTCATCGGACGGACCGTCGAGACGACGCTCGGCGAACTCACCGGCGACCAGGGACAGAACAACACGAAGCTGACGTTCAAGATCACGGACGTCGGCTCGGACTCCGCGTACACGGAGTTCACGCAGTACGAGCTGACGCGCGACTACCTGCGTTCGCTCGTCCGCCGCGGCGCCTCGAAGGTCGACCTCACCATCACGGTGCTGACGACCGACGACTACCGCGTCCGCATCCAGCCGGTCGCGTTCACGACGAAGAAGGCCGACCGCAGCCAGGAGCAGGCCATCCGCTCGGTCATGATCGACCTCGTGGAGGAGGCCGCCGAGGAGCGCACCTTCGAGCAGCTCGTCGACTCGGTCGTCGAAGGGCGGCTCAGCTCCGCCATCTACGGCGAGGCGAAGCAGATCTACCCGCTCCGCCGCGTCGAAGTGAAGAAGCTCAGCCTCGAAGCGCGCCCCGAAGAGGTCGCCGCCGAGGAGGAAGCCGCAGTCGACGTCGCCGACGAGGACGTCGACGTCGAAGAGTAGCGCGTCGACGCGCCGCTCCGCGGCTCACGATTCGTTCTCCCGTTTTTGTCGCGCGACGCCGCCGAGACAGCCGACGGTACCTCACTCTTCGACGACGACGACGCCCTGCATGCCGGCCTGCTCGTGCGGGATGCAGAAGTACTGGTAGGTCCCGGCGACTTCGAACGTGTGGCTGTACGTCTGCCCGGTCGTAATCGCGCCGCGTTTGCCGTCCCACGCGTCGCGGGCGGCCTGCTCGGTGTCGAAGCCGCCGGTCGCGAAGTACTCGGCGTCGTCCGGAATCCCGTCGCCGTAGGCGGTGACGGAGTGCGCCCGCGTCGACGTGTTCTTCCAGACGACGGTGTCGCCGACGCTGACGGACACCTTGTACGGCATGAACGCCTGCGCGGTCATGCCGACGTCGTAGCCGTCCGGGTTGGGCGTCAGATTCAGACAGCCCGCGAGCGACGCAGACGCAGCGGCGCCGGCGCCCGCGAGAAAGCGGCGTCTGTCCATGTCCGGGGGTCGGCACCGCGCGGGCTTATGGGCCGCGGTTCCGGATTCGCCGCCGGCCTGAGCCGTCCGCCGGGCGCGTCTCAGTCAGACGGAGCCGGGCGGCGGCGGGAGTTCGACGACGTCGACGTCGTGGCCGTCGCGGTCGTGCGGCACCGTCGCCTCCATCTCGATTTTGACGTCGCGGTCGCCGCCGACGACGTCGCTGACGCCGACCATCACCGTCGCCGGGAGTTCCGGCGGCGCGAAGTACTCGCGGCACGCCGCGCCGATTTCCGCTTCGGCCTCCGGGAGCGCGTCGTCGCTGACGAAGTGCCGAATCATGGTGACGTCCGAGAGCTCGCCGTCGCAGTACTCCCGCAGGAACCGTTCGGCGAAGTGCAGCACCCGCTCGGCCTGCTCGCGCGGCGTCTCGCCGGGGCCGACGACGCCGTCGAGCTGGACCTGGTCGTGGTCGTCGTGCCGGGGCGGACCGCGGTCGCGGCCACCGCGTCGTCGCCGCGATTCTCGCGTCTGAACACCGTCTTCTCCATGCCTCGGCGTCTCGGCGGCACCCGATGACGTTTGGGGACGCGAACGAGTTCGCGGGGAGCCACAGAACTATGCGCCGACGCGGAAAAGCCACCCGAGGCAACTCACGGACGGCTCTGCGGCCGCCGAGTCGACCGCCGACCGTCGCTCCCGGGTCGCGGAGTCGCCGCGGCGCCGCTCCGGGGATGTAAAGACGTAAAGTCCGGTGTGTCGACCGTACGGGTATGAGCGAGCGGCCGCGGTTCCTCACTCGCCTCGGCGTCGCGGACGCGGTTACGGTCGGCAACGCCGCCGTCGGGACGCTCGCGGCCGTCGCCGCCGCGGTGTCGCCGACGCTGGCGGCACGCCTCGTGCTGCTCGCCGCCATCGCCGACGGCCTCGACGGCGTCCTCGCCCGGCGGTACGGCGGCACCGCGGTCGGCCCGCACCTGGATTCGCTCGCGGACGTCGCGAGTTTCGGCGTCGCCCCGGCGCTCGTCGTCGCCGTCGCCGGAACCGAGCGGTGGCCGTGGGCCGACGCGCCGCTCCGGTTCGCCGCGACGCTCGCGGTCGCCGCGGCGTTCGTCGCGATGGCCGTCGTCAGACTCGGCGTCTACAACGTCGAAGACGAGGGCGAGAAGACGACCCACGGCGTCCAGACGACGCTCGCGGCCACGGTCGTCGCCGCCGCGGTGCTGACCCACCTCGGGACGCCGGCGGTGCTCGTCGCCCTCGGCGCCGTCCTGGCCGCCGGGATGGTGACGCCGGTCCGCTACCCCGACCTGCACGCGCAGGACGCGGTAGTCATGGGCGCCGTGCAGGCGCTCGCCGTCCTGCTCACGGGCCGCCCGGGCGCCGTGTTCGCGTTCGCGCTGCTGTTCCTCGCGCTCGGCTACACCTTCCTCGGGCCGTCGTTCTACTGGCGCGACGTCGACGACGCGGACGGCGACGCGGAGGGTGCTGACAGAAGTGGCGGCGGCGTGGCCGTCGAAGCCGAAGACGGCGACGCGGCGTAGACTGCGGCGACCGCTCAGCGGCGCTTGCTCTTCGACGCGACGACGTCGACGCCGGGGCTGTAGAAGTGAACCGGCTCCGACTCCGGCGGGTCGAAGCAGTTCGCGCGGAACAGCGTGTTCGTCTCGAACGTCGCGTCGGCGTCGAACAGCGCCCAGGGTTCGTGGTCGATGTCCGCGTACCGAATCGCGCCCGCGGTGTCCTCCGTGTAGTACCGGTACCGCTCGGTGAGGAACTCGGCGAGCGACCCGTCGTCGGCGCGGAACTGCTCGCCGGTCGGCCCGTAGGTCGCGCGGAACTGGACGGGCCGGGCGCCGGGGTGGACGCGTCGGCTCCGGAATTCGACGCCGCCGTCCGCCGCGGAGAGGCTGATTCTGGCGTAGTAGTACGGGAGGTAGTGGAAGGCGCGGGCGCCGAGCACGCTCAAGATGCCCTGCGCGTCGAGGCTGAAGAAGTAGACGCCGGGCCGGCCGTCCGCGTCGCCTCCGTCGCGGTCTCCGTCGTCTCCGCCGCCGTCCCCACCGCGGTCGCTGACGTACGTCCGGAGGTTCAACTCCGGGAGCGGTAGCCCGGTTCCGGGCGGCGCCGCGTCCGGTCTGACGTCGACGTTCGTGAACGGGACGACCGACAGCCACGCGTCGCCGTCGAACGTGTCCAGCGCGAGCGCCTCCGGGACGTGCGGCCGAACCGTCTCCGGGTCGACCGGCCAGTTCGCGAACAGGACGTTTCGCCACCCCATGTGTAGCGGGACCACCATGCCCTCTCAGTCGGCCGGGAGCGGTAAGGCGCTTTTCCCGGCCACCGGCGCGCCGGCGGCGGACTGTTTCACCGACCCTGTCCTGTAATTTTCCAGTACTGTTACGGTATCCGACTTGTATTCGCGTACGATGCCATCTCAGCCAGGGCCGAACGAGGTCTACTGCATCGACTGCGGGGAAGTCATCAAGGAGCGCGCAGAAATCTGCCCCGAGTGCGGCGTTCGACAGCCGACCGACTCCGGGCAGGGCGGCGGGAACCACGGCGGACACGCCGGGCAGGGAGCTGGTCAAGGAGGGCACGGTAACGCCGGCGGCGCCCAGATGCAACAGCAGCAGACCGGACAGCAGAGCTACGGCCTCATCTTCTCCATCATCGACTCGTGGAAGTACCAGCGGCCGCTCCGACACCTGTTCAACATCGTGCTCGCGTTCAGCACCGTCGGGACGTACCTGTTCATCCTACTGCTGGAGGGCCTGATTCACTACCGGAACCTGAACAGCGGCTCCAGCCAGCCGTACGACGAGTCCAAACAGAAGGTGTGGACGACGTTCACGGACGTCCAGTAAGTCTGAAACGAACCGGCTCCCCTCGTGCGGCCGACTAACGCGAGGGAGTTTCAGCCGTCAGTCGATGAGGCGGCTCCGCGTCCGGAGGTGCCGGACGCAGATGCCGACCAGGATGAGCGGGATGACGACGCCGATGAGTTGGCCGGCGCCGCCGACGAACAGCGCGACCGCGCCCAGAATCTGCGTCATCACCGGCAGAATCAGGGCGGCGGCGATGTACAGGCGGCCGCTGAGCGGCCAGTCGTCGACGTGGTAGTCGACGTACTTCAGGTCGAAGTACAGCGACAGCGGCAGCACCACCCAGCCGAGGAGCTGTACCGGCGGAATGAGCGCCGCGAGGCCGAGCGACTGCGTCATCCCCGACAGGCCGCTACTCTGGAACAGCAGCGCCGTGGCGGCGAGCAGCGCCCCGGCGAGCAGCCACAGGCCCGCGCTGAACATCACGCCGTACCGCCACGTCCCCGACGGCTCCGACTGCGTCTGCTGCTGTTGCTGCTGCGGTTGCCGCGACGCCGACTGGCCGTTCGCGCCCGCGGACTGCCGCCGCGACCCGCCGGACCGGCGCTGCTGGCCGCCGCGCTGGCCGGACGACCCGGCGCCGCTGCGCCCCGACCGCATGTTCTGGGCGGCGTTGCGGACGCCGCACTTCGGGCAGATTTCGGCGTTCTGCTTGATGATTTCGCCGCAGCTCCGGCAGTAGATCTCGTCGCCGCTCGGCCCGCGCTCCCGCGAGCGGTCGTCGGCGTCGTCGCTTCCGCGGTCGCCCGCCGACTCCGGCGCCGACGACTCCCGGTCGGAGTCGCGCCGGTCGTCGCTCCCGGACCCGCGCCCGTCGCTGCCGCTGCTACCGCGGGTGTCGCCGTCCTGACGCGACGACCGGTCGTCTCTGTCGCGCCCTCCGGTTCCGCGGGGCTCGTCGTCGCTTCCGCCGTCGTGCGGTTCGCTGCGGAACCCGGACTCCGACGACGAGGCGGACGACCCGCTCCGGTCGCCGGTCGATCCGCGGTTCTGGCTCCGCTGCGACCGCGCTGACTCCCCGGCGTCCCGGGAGTCCCCCGAGCGCCCGGAAGCGCCGGAGGTCCGAGAGCGGCGGGAACCGCGGGAGTCGCCTGAGCGACCGGTGTTCTGCGTCCCGCCGCCGAACCCGGACGCGCCGCCGGACTGGCCGCCGTCGTCCGTGGAGAACGAGATGCCGGTCCGGGAGATGGTCGCGGTGACGTCGCCGTCCAGTCGGTCCGGGGAGAACCGCTCTGAGCCTTTCGGGCCCTGCTGCACTCGAATCCCGACCTGGAACGGCTTCGTCGTCTCGGTCGACCACCGCGCGGACTTCCCGGCGTCGATGTCCGCCTCCTCAGTGAAGACGACCCCCGTGTCCGTCCGGCAACTCACGGACACCGACTGTGTCTGGTTCGTCCTGTTCTCGACGTACAGATCCGCCGCGGAAGGAGGCCCTGACTGCATTGTTCACTTCTGGTCAACGCATTGGCAACCAGTATAATGAAGGTACGGCCTCACTCCGCCGGATTCAGCGGCTCCCGTCGATACTTCAGAAACCTGTCCATCGAAAAGAACTGTCAGCGACGAATCACGCTCTCGTTCCGGCCGGAGACGACGACCGGCGACCGGACGTGCGGCTCCGGCGTGCGGCTCCGGGCGCGGCCTCAGATGTCGGCGTACGGGCCGCCTTTCGCCGCCGTCAGCCGGTCGACCTGCTCGTCCGTCAGGTCGATTTCGGCGGCCGCGAGGTTCTCTTCGAGCTGCTCGACGGTCCGCGCGCCGACGATGGGTGCGGTGACGCCGTCGCGGTGCATCAGCCACGCGAGCGCCGTCTGCGCGGGCGAGGCGTCGACCTCGTCGGCGACCGCGTCCAGTTCGTCGTGGACGTCGAAGTTCTCCGCGGTGAGGTACGCCTCCTCGAACCGCGACGACTCCGAGGCGCGGGACTCGCCGGTCAGGCCGTCCTCGCGGGTGTACTTCCCGGTGAGGAATCCCTGGCCGAGCGGGCTCCACGGGCAGACCGCCATGCCGTACGACCGCGTCATCTCGAGGTAGTCCCCCTCGACCTCGCGGTCGACGAGGTTGTACCGCGGCTGCGCGACGGTGAACGGCTCCCAGCCCTCCCGGCGCGCGATCTCGTTCGCCTTCGCGACCTTCCAGGCGTTCGGCCGGTGTGTGGACGCTCCGAGGTAGTGGACCTTGCCGTCCTCGACGAGGCCGTTCAGCGTCTTCATCATCTCGCGGGCAGGCGTCTCGTCGTCCCAGCGGTGGATGTAGAGGACGTCGACGTAGTCGGTGCCGAGCCGGTCGAGGAGGGCGTCGATGCGGTCGCGGACGTTCTTCCGGTTCGTGCCGCGGCTGTTCGGGTCGCCGTCGCGGATCTGCCAGTAGATCTTCGAGGCGACCGTGTACCGTTCGCGGTCGCGGTCGGCGAGCCAGTCGCCGATCCACTCCTCGCTCTTCCCGCCGCCGTACACGTCGGCGGTGTCGATGTATCGGCCGCCCGCCGCGTCGTAGGCGTCGAGCAGCTCGTGGGCTCGCTCCTCGCCGATTTCGACGTTCCCGGCTTCGGTCTCCTTGCCGAACCGCCAGGTGCCGAACTGCAGTTCGCTCGTCTGCAGGCCGGTGTCGCCGAGCGGGACGAACTCGAGGTCGACTGAATCAGACATTCTCACTTCACCGCTCGGCGCGTCGCCGCAAAAACGTTCAGCAACCGGAAGCCCGGGGTGACGCCGCCAGTTCACTTTTCCGGGTCTTCGCCGAACTGGCGGGCGATGGCGGGACCCGCACTGTACGCGATGAACGCGGCCGACTGGGAGTACGAGTACAGTTCGATGATGCGGCTCGAACGGCCCGGCGAAACGTACCCGTCGCTCACCCCGTTCTACCTCGTCGACCACCCGGACGGGACGGTGCTCGTGGACACCGGGACGAGCCACGAGATGCTCCAGGACCCGGCGGAGTACGGCGCCTACGGCGCGCCGCACATGTCGGAGTTCGCGGCCGACGACATCGAGATGACCGCCGACCAGCGCGCCGTCCGGCAGGTGGCGGACCTCGGCTACGACCCGGGCGACGTCGACTACGTCGTCCTCACGCACCTCCACCTCGATCACGCCGGCGGCGTCGCCGACTTCCCGGAGTCCGAGTTCCTCGTCCAGCAGGACGAACTGGAGTACGCGTGGTGGCCGGCCGACCCGATTCAGCGGCGGCTCTACCTCGAAGGCGACTTCGGCGTCCTCCGGTCACCCGACTACGACGTGACGGCGCTGTCCGGCCGCTTCGACGTGTTCGGCGACGGCACCGTCGAGTGCATCCCGACGCCCGGCCACTCCGCCGGCCACCAGTCCGTGAAGGTCGAACTGCCGGAGTTCGGGACCGTGATTCTCGGCGGCGACCTCGCGTTCACGCAGCAGGCGCTCGCCGAGGACCTCCAGCCGCCGTTCGCGTGGGACACCGAGGCCGCCCTGGAGTCGGCGCGGGCGATTCGGGACCTGAAGCGCCGGGAGGACGCGACGCTGACGCTCGCGCACGACCGGTCGGACTTCGAGGCGCTCCCCGACTCGCCGAACAGACTGGAGTAGCGACGGGCTGCAGCATCGGCGCTCACCCGGCCGGCGAGGAATCCGGTCGGTAGGCGCGACTGATTTCCTTCCAGTGGTCGCTGCGGAACCGCCAGTAGTTGATGGCTGCCGGCACCGTCGTCTCCGCGAGGAACGCGAGGTAGATGCCCCAGTGGCCGAGCGCCGTCGTCGCGCCCAGGTACGCGAGCGGAATCGACCCGCAGAACATGCCGAGGAACTGGCTGACGAACGGCGTCCGGGTGTCGCCGCTGGCGTCGAGCGGGCCGATGCTGGCGCCGGAGACGCCCTGGAAGACGACCGCGACGCAGGCGGCGTACACGAGGTTCGTCGCCAGCGGCACCGCGGCGCTGGACGAACCGCCCATGAACAACACGACCAGTTCGTCGGCGAACACGGCGATGAGCGCCGCGGAGACGAGGTAGACCGCGACGGCGAACCGGATGATGTCGCGGCCGTACGCCTCGGCCTCCTCCTCGTCGCCGCGGCCGAGCGCCTGCCCGACGAGGCTCGACGACGCCAGGCCGAACCCCCAGCCCGGCGTGTTCATGACGCCCCAGATGCGGCGCGCGATGACGAACGAGGCGACCGTGTTCGTCCCGAAGATGGCGAGGATGCCGAGCATCGGGAACTCGGCGGCCGTCCAGACGAGGTTCCGCGCGCCGACCGGGAGCCCGATGTTGACGAGGTCGGCGAGCGTGCCGCGGTCGACGAAGCTCCCGAACGGGTCGACGCGGACCGGGAACGACGTCACGCCCGGGAGCCGGCCCAGTGAGATGCCGACGGCGAACGCCGCTGTCGGGGCGACGTTCGACAGCACGGTGCCGAGTGCGGCGCCGGAGACGCCCCAGCCGAACCCGAACAGGAACACGGCGTTCAGCGCGACGTTCAACACGGCGCCGCTCGCCCGAATCTGCATCGCCGTGTAGGCGTCGTCGACGCCGACGAGGATTCGGCTGCCGACGAGGTTCAGCCCGGCGAACGGGACGCCGAACCCGACCACCCGGAGGTACGAAGCGCCGTACCGGATGGTGGCGGCGTCGTCGGTGAGAAGCGACACGAGTTCGCGGGGGAACAGCCAGAAGGCGGCGGTAATCGGAAGGCTCAGCGCGACGACCAGCAGCGTGCTCGACCGGACGGCGAGGCCGAGTCCCTCGTCGGCGTCGGCGCCGTGCCGCTGAGAGACGAGCGCGATGGTGCCGCCGGCGACGCCGCCGCCGACGGCGAACGCGAGCCCCCAGAACGGCCCGGCGAGGCCGACGCCGGCGACGGCGGTGGTGCCGACCGCGATGCCGACCATCGCGACGTCGACGGCGTTCTTCGACATCCGCGCGACGCCGGTGACGATGCGCGGCCACGCGAGGTCGGTCGTCTCCACGGCGCGCTCGCGGTCGACGAGGCCGGCCCTGGCGAGCAGCAGGCCGACGTGGAGTATCGCAAGACGGAACAGGTTCGGCGGACGGGACACTCGGACGGACGGTACCCCAACCGGGGTCAAAGGAGTTTCGTAACGAAACAGCCCCTACGGGTCGGGCCGGCCGAGGACGCCGCGGGCGGTCCGGACGACGTCCGTCGGCGTGGCGTCGCGGAGGTCGTCGTCGCCGAGCGTCAACTGCTGCCGCGGCCGCCCGACGTCAGTCGGGACTTTCTCGGTGGCGACGAGCCCGCTGTCCTCGAGGCGCCGCTTCCTGACCGAGATGGTCGCGCGGCTGGCGATACCGACCGCCTCGGCCCACCCGGACAGCGTGTACAGCTGCGCGTCGTTGCGGGCGGCCAGCAGGATGAACAGGTCCACCTCGTCGAGGTCGCCGGCGGACCGCCGAATCCTGACGTCGGCGTCCAGCACGGCTTCCGCGTCGGCGCGGGCGCCCTCGTCGACGTCGCGGCCGAGCCGGTCGAGCATCGCCGCGTACGCGGGTGCGCTGAACTCGTACGGGTCGGCGCCGCGAGCCGCCGCTTCCAGCGCGTCGCGCGCGCGGGCCACCGCGCCGCCGTCGTCGGACTCCAGGGCGACGTCCTCGCCGCCGGGGAGCGCCGCGACGGTCGTCACCGTCTCGTCCGCGACGACGACGGACGGGAGCGTCGCGTCGTCCACGCGCCGGAGTTCGAGTCCGTCGTTCGCTCGGAGGTCGGCCGCTCGCGTCGCGGCGGCGAAGTCGTCGACGAGCGCGTCGAGCGCGTCCCCCGTTCCGAGCAGCCGTGTCGGCGTCGGGTCGTCGAGGGCTGCGAGCGCCAGTACTGCTTCGCGGAGGACGAGCGGTGACGCGGAGGCCAGGAGGGCCGTGTCGCTCGCATCGCGGAGGGGGCGGCGGAGGACGTCGGAGAGCGGGCCTGTGCGGGCGCCAGTCATGGGGTGAACTCACCGTCCCTCCTCAAATAAGGTGCGGACACGAGCCGTCCGCGACTCCGGCGTGTCGTCCCACCGGTAGACTTGGTGGGCGGCTGGCTCCGGTGGCACCGTGTTTAGTCGCCGCCAGGTGATACACCGAATACTGCGATACAGAATAGGTGCGTCCAGTTGCGTCCGCTCACCGGTTTGGTCGACGTGGACGTCTGCGCCGACGTCGGCGAGCGGTGGTCAGGCCTCCGAACCTACGTCCAGCGCTGCGAGGTCGACGTGCTCTCTGAGGAGTTCGGCCGCCGCGTCGTACGGCGACCGCCGCGTCGTGTCGGTGGACGGCCGCTCTATTCCGGCGTGGCGATACGCCGCGTCGACGAACGCCTCCCGGGCGGTAGCGTTCTCGAACAGGCCGTGGAGGTACGTTCCGAGGACGCGGTCGGTGCCGGCGCTTTCGGGGCCGACGGGCTGGGGAACTCCGTGGACGGTCGTCCGACCCATGTGGATTTCGTAGCCTGACACCGTGCCGGACGCCCCCGCGAGCGGCCCGCAACCGTCGAGTTCCCGCGTGACGGACTCGACGCGCTTGTCCTCGCGGAAGCGCGTCTCCACCGGGAGGAGACCGAACCCTTCCACGGCGTCGACGTCGGTCGTGGACTCGACGTCCGCGTCCGTGATTCGGTCGCCGAGCAACTGGTAGCCGCCGCACAGTCCGACTACCGGCCCCGAGAAGGAGCGAAGTTCGGCGCCGAATCCGGCTTCTCGGAGTGCGCGGAGGTCGTCGACCGTGTTTTTCGTGCCGGGGAGTACCACGGCGTCAGCGTCCGCGAGCGACCCGTCCGGTGGGACGTACGTCACGCGTACTCCGGGGATGCGGGCGAGCGGCGCGACGTCCGTGAAGTTCGAGATGCGCGGCAGCCGCACGACGCCGACGGTCACGGTTCGCTCGGCCGGAACGCCGTCTCCGCCCCCGATGACTCCGCCTTCGCTGCCGTCCGCGTCGGGCAGCGAGAGGCTGTCCTCCTCAGGTAACCCCGGGTCGTCGTGGGGGACGACGCCGAGAATCGGGACGGCCGTCCGGTCTTCGAACTCCGCGATACCGGGGTCGAGCAGGGATGCGTCCCCACGGAACTTCGTGACGACGCAGCCGACCACCCGTTCGCGGACGTCCGCCGGCAGCAGTTCGAGCGTCCCGTAGAGGCTGGCGAACACGCCGCCGCGCTCGATGTCGGCGACCAGGAGGACGTCGGCGTCGGCGAACCGCGCGGTTTCGAGGTTCGCGAGGTCGCGGTGCCGGAGGTTGATCTCCGCGATGCTCCCCGCGCCCTCCGCGACGACGACGTCGTGCTGCTCTGCGAGTCGCTCGTAGGCGTCTTCGGCCGCTTCCCGGGCGGTCTCCCAGTGCGTCTCGTAGTAGTCCGCCGCGTCGAAGTGGCCGACCGCTCGCCCGTCGACGACGAGCTGGCTCTCGGCGTCCCCTCGCGGCTTCAGTAGCACGGGGTTCGAGTCGGTCGTCGGCCGGACGCGGGCGGCGCGCGCCTGGACGTACTGCGAGACGCCGATCTCCCCCCAGCCACCCTCGCCGTCCGGAACCGCGCGGGCGTTGTTGCTCATGTTCTGGGCCTTGAACGGCGCGACGGAGACGCCGCGGTCGGCGAGGTGACGGCAGAGGCCGGTGGCGACCGTGCTCTTGCCGACGTGGGACGCCGTGCCCGCGACGAGGATGGTGCGAGCGCTCACGGCTCAAAACTCCGTGCCGGTGCGCGCGCGCTGGCCGTCGTCCATCGGGTGGCGTTGCTTGCGGACCTCGCTCACGAGGTCGGCCCGCTCCGTGACGAACGTCGGTTCCTCGTGGCCGCCGGTGAGCACGAGTTCGAGGTTCGGCGGCTTGTCCTCGACGAGCGCGACGACGTCTTCGGCGGCGACGAGGCCGCGGTTGGCGGCGTAGAGGAGTTCGTCGAGGATGAGCATGTGGACGCCGTCGTCGGCCGGCGCGTCCGGGTCGAGCGGGCCGTCGACGTCGCGTGCGGCGTCGAGCAGGTCTCGTGCGCGGGCGAGACCGCCCTTCGCTCGGGCTTCGTGTTCCTCCTCGTCGGAGCCGTCGAGGAACCCGTGCCAGCCGTAGTGGCCCGAGTTCTCGTACGTGAACCCCGGCATGGCCGCGATGGCGTTGTACTCGCCGCGGACGTTCTCGACGCTCGCGGCGCCGCCTTTCATGAACTGGAGCATGTGGACGCGGTAGCCGTGGCCGGCGGCCCGGAACCCCATCCCCATGGCGGCGGTCGTCTTCCCCTTCCCGTCGCCCCACCAGACCTGGACCAGTCCGAACTCGTCGGGGGCGTCGGGTTCGATGTCGCGGGCCGTGGGCGTCTCTCCCGCTCCGGGGGGCTGTGCGTGTCGGTCGGTTGGCTCCGTGTTCTCGCTCATAGTCTGTCGAGGAATGCGTCGAAGGCGCCGCTCTCGGCGTGGAGGTGCGCGTACGTGCCGAGGGTGTCGTACTCGGTCAGGCCGTCCGCGTCGCCGGTGATGCCGCTCCCGCGTTCGACGTCGAACGCGAACCGCGCGTCGGTGCCGACGTCCGCGGATGAGTAGTGGAACTCGTGGCCGCGGAGCGACCCGTCCGCGTCGGCGGTGAGCGTGTCCTCGCGGGCGACGAGTTCGACGTGGTCGAGCGCCTGGTACCGCTCTCGCATCGTCACGTCCGCGGGGAGGACGCCGGCCATCCCGTGGCGTTCGCCGTCGCTCGTCGTCAGCGACTCGGAGAGCGCCATCAGTCCGCCGCACTCGCCCAGGACGGGGAGACCGTCCGCGGCGCGGTCGCCGAGCGCGTCGAGCGCCGGCGAGTCGGCGAGCGCCTCGGCGTGCAGTTCCGGGTAGCCGCCGGGCAGGTAGACGCCGTCGCAGTCGGGGAGGTCGTCGCCCGCGACCGGCGAGAACGTCACCACCGCCGCGCGGTCCCCGAGGCGGTCTCGGGTCGCGGGGTACTCGAAGCAGAACGCCGCGTCGGCCGCGACAGCGACCCGCTTTTCGGTGCGCGCTCGCGCGTCGACCGGGGCCGGGCGAGGCGGCTCTCGGGCGGCGTCCACCAGCCGCTCCACCGCGACGTGTTCTGCGGCCGATTTCAGCGTGTCCCGGTCGAGCGGCGACTCGTCGCCCATGTGGAGGCCGAGGTGGCGGTCGGGTATCTCCAGTTCCCCCATCGGCGGGATGCGTCCGAGGTAGTCGAGCGACTCGGGGAGCGCGTCGCGGATGCCCCGCTCGTGGCGGCCGCCGTGAGTCTGTTGGGCGAGGACGCCGACGACGTCCACGTCGAAGCCGGCGGCCTCGGCGTACTCGCGGAACCCGAGCGCCGTCGCCGCGACGCTCTGCATGCCGGCGCTCGCGTCGACGACGAGCACGACGGGCACGTCGAGCGCCTCGGCCACGCCGGCGGTGCTGGCGACCGTCCCGTCGTAGAGCCCCATCATCCCCTCCACGACGCAGACGTCGCCCTCGCCGGCGTAGTAGTTCCGCCGCGTTCCCTCCTCGCCGACGAGCCACGTGTCGAGCGTCCGCGACGGTTTCTCGACGACCGCTTCGTGGTGGCTCGGGTCGATGAAGTCCGGGCCGGCCTTCGCGGGCTGGGGGTCGTAGCCGGCGTCGTCGAGCGCGCGGAGCACGGCGAGCGTCGCGACGGTCTTGCCGACGCCGGACGCCGTGCCGCCCAGAACGACGCCTCTCATCGGGGTTCCTCTGCGGTCTCGGTGACGCGGTCGTAGACCGAAACCAGCGCGTCTCGAACCGCCGCCATCTCGACGCCCGCCTCGTCAGCGAGCGCGAGCGCACCCCCCATGCCGACGCCCTCCTTCGCTTCGCCGGCGCGGTACGCGGCCATCGCGGGGTGGGATTCGTTCGCCTCGAATCCGGGGTCGGTCACGGTGAGGTCGAGCGCCAGGTCGGCGGCGAGGTCGCGGATTCCGGCCGACTCGTCGTCGGCGACGAAGGACGTCGTGGCGAGTGCGAGCGAGTCGTTCCGGCCGGCGTGTCGGACGAGCGCCGCCACGGCGGCGAGCTGCGTGCCGCCCGCCAGCACCACGTCGGTGTCGGCTTCGAGCGCGCCGACGGCGAGTCCGGAGAGGGTCGCGAGGACGGGGTCGCCCATCCGCCGTACCGCTTCGGTCGGCTGGCCGGCGAGACCGCCGGGGTCGAGGCCGCTCGCTTCGAGTCCCGCCCGGACGACGTCGCGCTTGAGTGCGAGCGGGTTCTCCGGGAGCGACGAGGAGACCTCGCGTCGCTCACCGAGAGCGGCGAGGACGCCCATCGCGGTGGTCGTGCCGCCGGGAATCGTTTCGCCGAGGACGAGGCGGTCGACCGGGAGTTCGGTGCCGAGCCGACGAGCGTTCGCGAACGTCCGTTCGGCGTCGGCCACTGCGACGGCTTCGCGGACGTCCGCGCCGGGCGCGGCGTCGACGTCGACGGTGGGTGCGCCCGTCGGTTCCGCGAGCCCGGCGTCGACGACGATGCTGTCGAAGCCGAGGCAGTCGCGGACGGCGCGAGTGACGACCGCCGGAGTCGGGCAGCCCGTCGGGCTGACGGGGACGACGGGGGACCGGACGGGGTGGCCGTACTCGAAAATCTCGGCGTCGGCGCTCGGCGTGTGAGACAGCAGCGCCGGGTCCGCGC
The DNA here is from genome assembly GCF_051195135.1 of Halobaculum sp. D14. Taxonomy (NCBI): domain Archaea; kingdom Methanobacteriati; phylum Methanobacteriota; class Halobacteria; order Halobacteriales; family Haloferacaceae; genus Halobaculum; species Halobaculum sp. D14. The sequence continues at coordinate 203,655 of NZ_JBNTKA010000003.1, forward strand.
CGGCCGCGCTGATGCCGTCGATGCCCGCCGTCCGGGTCGTCCCGGCGGCGAGCGCGAAGAGCGTCCGGGGAGTGCGTGTCACAGCAGCCCAGACAACACAAGCCCACTTTAATTTAGAGGTGTTGTGGACGCCTCTGGTTGTCCTTCGTCGGCCCCAGCGAAAAGTATTTGAGCTTCCCGTCCAACGGCATAACTCAGGCTGAGTTGAAATAGATAAACTCAGATTTACTACAATGACACGCGACGCGCTCGTCCTGCTCAGCCGGGACACACCCCACGCCCGCGAGACGCTACCGACGCACGCCGACCGACTCGCCCGCCGCGGCAGCGTCGACGAGATTCACACGTGCTACTACGGGCACGAAGCACAGTACGACCTCCGCGACCAGCTCGCGGACGTCCGGGCGGACCGCGTGTTCGCCGTCCCGATGGTCGCCGCACACGACCGCCAGACCACCGTCGACGTCCCCGCGGCGCTCGACCGCATCGACGCGGCCGTCCACTACGGCGAACCCGTCGGTCGGAGCCCCGCGGTCACCGCCGCGCTCCGCGACCGCGCCGAGGAAGCCAGCACCACGGAACCGCAGGCGCTCGCACTGGTCGCCCTCGGGAGTAGCTCACAGCCCTACCACCGCCAGGTCGCCGAGTACCACGCCGGCCGCCTCCGCGGACACGGCGCCTACGGGGAAGTCACGACGAGCTACGTCGTCCAGAACCCCGCCGTCGAGTGCCTCCGGTACAACGTCGACGCCGACCGCGCCGTCGTCCTCCCGCTGTTCGTCGTCGGGAGTCAGGCGACGAGCGACGACATCCCGGACCGGCTCGAACTCGACCGCGGCAACCTCGACTACGCGGCCCCACTCGGCGACCACCCACAGCTCACGAACGCCGCTGCCGCCGAACTGGCGAAACAGCGCGTCCTCGCCGAGAACGGAGCCGCGGCGGACACCTTCGAACAGTCGCTCACGGCGGACGCCGCCGCAGTCGCGACCGACGGCCGCGGCGACGAACACCTGTAAGAAACCCGAGTACCGTCGGCAGGACTGACGCGTCCACGGAACCGCGCTGTTCCCGAGAAATTCTGCGAAAACGTCCGGTCGGAGCTAGGTCCGACGCACCGCGAGTACCGAGAGGTCCGAGAACGGCGTCTCCTCGCCGGCGTGTTCGGCGAGCGACTCGAGCGTCGTCGTCGTGACCGCTTCGTCGTCGTGCGTCAGCCGCTCCAGAACGAGCGCCGTCAGGTCCGGGGCCGCGCCGGCGTCCAGCAGGTCCCGGGCGACGTCCCCCGGCATCAGGTCGAACGGCCGCGGGAGGACGAGGAGGTGGCGGTCGCCCGCCGCCGCGCGGAGCCGTTCGAGGTCGTCGGAGAGGTCGCCGCTCTTGTGGAGCGTGACGAACTCGGTGTCCTCCATCGGCGTCCGTGCGCGGCTCGCGGCCACCTGGAGCGACGAGACGCCCGGAACCAGTCGCACGGGCCGGTCGACGGCTCGCTCCACCTTGCCGAGGAACTGGTAGCCGGAGTGGTTCGGGTCGCCCATCAGGACGGCGGTGCCCCGCGCTCCGGCCGCGACGCGGTCCGCGAACCGGGAGAGCGTCTCGCCCTCGTCGCGGTAGCCGCACGTCAGGAGGTCCGCGTCGGTCGTCGCTGAGACGAACTCCACGACCGTCTCGAACCCGACCACGACGTCCGCCTCCTCGATGGCTCGCGCGCCGCGCGGCGTCAGGAACTCCCGGTTCCCCGGGCCGATGCCGACGGCGTAGACGGGGTCGTCGACGCGCCGGGCTTCGGGGTTCCGCGCGGCGAACTCGGCCGGGTCGGGCCCGGCGTCGAGGTCGTACTCATCGCTCACCGCGCCACCTCATCGCCGACGGGGTCGTCGGTCGCCGCTTCGGCGGTGTCGAGCGACACCTCCCCGTCCCGGACGTCGCTCGCGACGTGGACGAGCTCGTTCGTCAGCCCCGCGGCGAGACCGCTCCCGCCGCGTCGGCCGACGTTCGTGATCGCGGGGACGCCGTGTTCGGCCGCGACCGACCGCAGGCGCGTCCGGCTCTCTGCGGCCTTCACGAACCCGACCGGGGTGGCGACGACGACCGCTGGCCGCGTCCCGTCCTCGATGCAGTCGGCGAGCGCGAGCGCGGCTGTCGGCGCGTTCCCGACGGCGGCTACCGCGCCGTCGTACACGCCGCGCTTGTCGAGTTCGAGGACCGACGCGGCCGTCCGCGTCATCCCCGTTTCGGCGGCGAGGTCGGCGCCGTTCCCGATGGCCTTCCGGACCTCGCAGTCGTGGCCGCGGCCGGTGATTCCGGCCCGCACCATCGTGATGTCGGTCACGATGGGCGCGCTATCGAGGACCGCGCGGGCGCCCGCCCGTACCGGTTCGGAGTCGTCGGCGCCGGTGAACCGAACGAGGTGCTGGAACTCCGGGTCGCCGGTCGCGTGCACCGACTTCTGCCGAATCCGGTCCGCGAGCGTCTCGTCGGGGACGAGTTCGCGGACGCGGTCCATGCTGGTCTCCGCGATGTCCATCGCCTCGCTCGTGGTCGCGCCGAGGTCCGCGTACTCCGCGAACTCCTCAGTCGTCATCCGAACGCACCTCCTCGGGCGTCGCGGCCTCGGCCGGACTCGCTCTGGCCTCCAGGTCCCCGTCGACTGTGAGGTTCAGGTCCCGGAGCCGCTGTTCGACGCCGTCCTCGGCGTCCCAGAGGCCGCGCTCGATGGCCTCGAGGAGCGTATCGGTGATGGAGTCGAGCGCCCAGGGATTGACGTCTCGCATCCACTCCTGGCGGTCGTCGTCGAACGCGAACTTCTCCGCGACGTCCGCCCACAGCGTGTCGGAGACGACGCCCGCCGTGGCGTCCCAGCCGAGGACGACGTCGACCGTCGTCGAGAGGTCGCCGGCGCCCTTGTAGCCGTGCTCCTCCATGGAGTCGAGCCAGTCCGGGTTGAGGACGCGGGCGCGCATCGCCTTCCGCACCTTCTCCTCGTTCGTGTAGACGTCGACGTTATCCGGGTCCGAGGAGTCGCCGACGTACGACGCCGGCTCCTCGCCCGCGGCGTCCGCGACGGCGGTGATGAAGCCGCCGTGGAAGGCGTACCAGTCCGAGGAGTCGAACTCGTCTTGCTCCATCGTGTCCTCGATTTTGACCGTGGCGTCGACGTTCCCGAGGCGCCGCTCGAAGGCGTCGTGAGCGTCGGAGACGCGCCCCCGAGAGCCTATGGCGTAGCCGCCCCACTGGACGTAGACGTCGGCGAGGTCCGAGCGCTCGTCCCAGTTCCCCTCGTCGACGGCCTTGTTCGTCCCGGCACCGTACCCGCCGGGTCGCGTCGTGAACACGCGGTGTTTCGCCGCTTCCTCGGGGCTCTCCACGCCGTCCGCGTCGAGCTCGTCCGCCTCCTCCTCGACGTGTTTCTTCACGTAGTTCAGCTCGTGCGGTTCGTCGAGTTCGACGAGCGCGTCGACGGCGTCGTGAATCACGCCGGCGGCCTGCGGGAACGCGTCCCGGAACAGCCCGGAGACGCGCGTCGTCACGTCGATGCGCGGCCGGCCGAGTTCGTCGAGCGGAATCGGCTCCACGTCGTCGACGCGGCCCGCGTCGGTCCAGACGGGTCGGACGCCCATCAGTCCGACCACCTGCGCGATGGTCTCGCCGCGCGTGCGGACCGTTGGGGTGCCCCACGCGACCACGCCGACCTCCTCGGGGTAGTCGCCCTCGTCCTCGCGGTGGCGCTCGGCGACGCCGTCGGCGACCTCCTTGCCGACGTCCCACGCGGTCTTCGCGGGCACCTTCCGCGGGTCGAGCGTGTAGAAGTTGCGTCCCGTCGGGAGGAGGTCGACGCCGCCCCGGGTGGGCGCGCCGCTGCCGCCCGGTTCGACGTACTCGCCGTTCAGCGCGTCCGCGGTCTGCGGGATTTCGGTCTCGGCGTCGAACACCCGCGGGGCGGCTTCCTCGCAGATGAACCGGAGGACGTCGCGGAGGTCGCCGTGGGCGCCCGACTCCGCCTTCGAGTCGCCGAGCGTGTCGACGTCGACGACGAGCAGGTTCATGTTCACCTCGTCGTCCGGGCCGCCCTCGACCTCGGAGGCGGCGAGGTCGAACCCGTAGTCCGCGAGCGTCTCCACGAGTTCGACGCTCGTCTCGTACACCTCGTCGGCGGCCTCGGCGTACGTCATGCCCAACTGGTCGTCGTACTCGCCGGGCGCGTCGAGCATCGTCTCGTAGTCGACGCCGAGCACGCCGGCGACGCTCTCGCGGAGGGAGGGCGCGCCGGGGTTCTCGAGGCGCGTGAGCGCGACGAGGTACTCGACGAGCCGTTCGCCCGCCGGCGGCTCGCCCATCGTGTGCAGCCCGAGGCGTATCTGCGTCGTCTTCACGTCCGTCACGTACTCGTGGACGCGCTCCACCAGTTCGTCGACGGAGACGTCGTCGCCCGACACGTCGCCCTCCGCGAGCGTCGAACCGACCTCGTCTCGCGAGTCGCTTCGCTCCTCGCTCGCGTTCCCCGAGGCGCGTGGCGCCTCGCTGTCCGGGCCGCGGACGTCCGCTCTCTCGGAAATCTCACCTTCGACGCCGAGTTCCACGGCGAGGTCGAGGTCGTCGACGGCCTCGCGGATGCGGTCCGCGAGGTGCTCTTCGCTCTCCGCGCCGGCACCGGTCCCGGCTTCACGGTAGCGCGACGCGAGCTCCTCCAGTTCGGCGAGTTCGTCGTACGTACCCGCGTTCCGCATCACCGGAGTCAGGTAGTCGACGACGGCGGCGTACGAGCGGCGCTTCGCCTGCGTCCCCTCGCCGGGGTTGTTGATGATGTACGGGTAGACGTTCGGGAGGTCGCCGACGAGCGCGTCCGGCGCGCTCTCCGAATCGAGCCCGACGGTCTTCCCGGGGAGCCACTCCAGGCTCCCGTGGGTGCCGAGGTGGACGACCGCGTCAGCGTCGAAGTCGTTGCGGAGCCACGCGTAGAACGCGTAGTAGTCGTGCGGGGGCTGCAGGTCGGAGTCGTGGTACACCTTCTCCGGGTCCATCCCGAACCCTCGAGGCGGCTGGACCGTCACGAGGACGTTCCCGAACTCGGCGCCGGGAATCGCGAACGGCCGGTCCGGAGGGTCTCCCCACTCCGCGACGACGTTCTCCCGGAAGCCCGGGTCGGCGTCGCGCCACCACTCGTCGTACGCGTCCGGCGAGACGACGTCGACGCTCTTCTCGCGGACGTCCTCCGGGGCGACCCAGCGGTCGTCGAGCGTCAACTGACTCGTCAGCGTCTCGATGAGTGACTGGCCGTCCGACGGAGCCGCCCCGCCGAGGTCGTAGCCTCTCTCGTCGAGTTCGTCGAGGAGGTTGACGGTGCTCTCGGGCGTGTCCAGGCCGAACGCGGTGCCGATGCCGTCGTCGCTCGGCGGGTAGTTGTGGAGGACGACCGCGACGTTCTTCTCGTCGTTGTCGAGGTGGCGGAGGCGCGCCCAGTTGACCGCGAGGCGCACCGCGTGTTCGACGCGGTCGTCGATGGGGAAGTGCTGCTTCGGCGCGGAGCCGATGCCGGCGTCGTCGTCCATCCGCTCCTTCCCGGAGATGGGGTGGGTGATGACGTTCCCGTCGAACTCCGGGAGCGCGACCGAGAGCGCGAGTTCGAACCCCATGACGCCGGTGTCGCTCGACTCGTACCGGGAGCGCGAGCGCATCGTCGTGACGGTCTGTAACACCGGGACGCCGAGGCGGTCGAGGAAGACGTCTTCGGCGCTCTCGCCCTCGTCGCTGGCGGACCGGCCGCGCTCGTCCATGGAGAGCGAGAACATGAACGAGGAGAGGACGGCGTCGACGACAGCGTCGCCGTCGGCGTCGGTGAGCCACTCGTCGGTCACCCACTCGGCGTCCTCCTGTTCGTCCGCGTCGGTCGCGGGGTTACAGAAGACGGGGAGCGCGTTCGCGCCTTCGGATTCGAGCGCGCGGACGACCGCGTCCACGTACCGGGTGTTCTCGTGCGTCCAGTGGGACTCGTAGAACCAGACGGCGACCGTCGGCGCCTCCGGGTCGAACGTGGCGCGGAGTTCGTCGTACTCGACGCCCGGGTGGTCCGGGTGGTAGACGCCTTCAGTGGGGAGCGCGACGGGGTCGTCGTAGTCGGGGGAGTCCGTCGAGTACTGCGCGGTGAGAAACCGGACGCAGTTCGCGATGTTCGCGACACCGCCGTGTTCGAGGTAGTCCGATACCGTCCGTCGCGTCTCGTCGTCGGCGGTCGTGTCCTCGACGGCGTAGGCGTCACCCGTGGATTTCACCACGAGCGGGACGCCTGCGGCGTCGAGTCGGTCGGTCACGCGGTCGTAGCCGGGCATGCTGTCCTCGGCGCCGTGGAGCCAGAGTACGGCCGCGCTCGCGTCCTCGGCGGCGTCGACGAACGACTCGACGTCGGCCGCTTCTTCGAGGTCGCTCTCCGAGCGGACGACGAGGTCGGCGTCGACCCGCTCGCCGGCAGCCTGGATGGCCCCCAGTTCGTTCTCCGTCGCTGTGTACAGGGCGAGTGTAGTCACAAATCTATTAAACCTCCATTGTTCTATTACAACTATGGTTGAGTTATCTGGTGGGAAAAAACTGTCGCCGTCCCGGCGGAGCGACGTTCCGTTTCCCGCCGTCGTCGGCCAACACCGCCTGAAACGGGCGCTCACGGCGCTGGCCGTGAACGACGAACTCGACGGCCTGCTCGTCCGCGGCGAGAAGGGAACGGCGAAGTCGACGACGGCCCGGGCGCTCGTCGACCTCCTCCCCGAACAGCGAGCGGTCGCGGACTGTCCGTACGGCTGTCCCCCCGACGCCCCCGACCGGCAGTGCGAGGAGTGCCAGAGCCGGGAGAATCCGTCGGTGGAACAGCGACCCGTCCCCTTCGTAACGCTCCCGCTCGGCGCGTCCCGCGACCGCGTCGTCGGCTCGCTCTCCGTCACCGACGCGCTCGCCGGGACCGCCGAATTCAACCCGGGTTTACTCGCGCGGGCGAACCGCGGCTTCCTCTACGTCGACGAAGTGAACCTGCTCGACGACCACCTCGTCGACGTCCTCCTGGACGCCGCCGCCTCCGGCGTCAACCGCGTCGAACGCGACGGCGTCAGCGTCACTCACCCGGCGGAGTTCACGCTCATCGGCACGATGAACCCGGAGGAGGGCGATCTCCGCCCCCAGTTCCGCGACCGGTTCGCCCTCCAGGCGGAGGTCGCCGGAACGGCCGACCTCGACGACCGACTCGAAATCGTTCGACGGGCGCTCGACGGCTTCGACGGCGACCACGCCGCGGAAACCGACCGAATCCGCGACCGCGTTTCCGACGCCCGTGCCCTCCTCGACGACGTGACCCTCCCCGACTCGCTCGGCCGAGACGTCGCGGAACTCTGTCGGGACGCCGGCGTCGAGGGACACCGCGCCGACATCGCCACCGCCCGCGCCGCGCGCACACTCGCAGCGCTCGACGGCCGGCCCACCGTCGCCGAGTCCGACGTCCGCCGCGCGGCGGCGCTCGCGCTCCCCCACCGCCTCAAAACCCGGCCGTTCGAAGACGAGCCGGACGCCGACGAACTGCTCGACGACCACTTCGACGACGACCGGCAGAACGAGGACCACGGGGGGAACGAAAACAGCGACGAGGCGGAGGAGAGCCCCGGGGACTCACCCGAGGGAGAGACGGAGTCGTCGGAGGCCGGTCCCGAAGCGGATTCCGCGAGACGCGACAGCCAGGAACGCAGCGGCGAGGAAGAGAACGGCGAGGAGCGGGACGACGAACACCGTGGAGGCCCACCGGGCGACGGCGAGGACGTGTCTGGTGAGGCGCCGGAGCCTCCGGGTTCTGACGGGGGTGCCGCGTCCAGTTCGACCGCGGAGAAGGGAGACGGCGGTGCCGACGAATCCGGGGGCGGCGGAGACGACGAGGAAGCGGCGCCGCTCGTTCCCGGGCAGTCGGTCGCCGACTCCGCTGACCCCGCGTCCGGTCGCGCTCCCGAACTGGACGTGACCGCGGACCGTGCCGGCGGCGGTGGTCGCGCCGACGCCGGGCCGACAGCCGGTGGACGGGGCGTTCAGGTCCGGACGGAGCGAGCCGATTCGGGCGGCGGCGTCGACGCGGCGGCGTCGGTTCGCGCCGCAGCGCTCCGGGGAAGCGACCGCGTCGAGTCACGCGACCTCAGGCGTTCGGTGCGGTCCGGTGCGGACGCCGCGCTCGTCGTCTTCGCCGTCGACGCCAGCGCGTCGATGCGCGGTCCCCTGCGCGCTGCGAAAGGCGTCGCGCTCGACCTCCTGCAGGACGCCTACGAGCGCCGCGACGCCGTCTCCGTCGTCACGTTCGCGGGGACCGACGCCGACGTCGTTCTCCCGCCGACGGACGACGTCGACCACGCGGCCCGCCACCTCAAGTCCCTCCCGACGGGGGACCGGACGCCGCTTCCCGCGGGGCTTCGCGCCGCGTCGGACGTCCTGTCGCGCGCCGACCCGTCGGCGAGCGTGGTCGTCGTCGTCACGGACGGCCGCGCGAACGCCGGGAGCGACCAGCCGACCGCGGACACCCGGGCGGCCGCTCGCGCGCTCGCCGACCACGGTGCGCACGTGCTCGTCGTGGACCCCGGAACGGGCGGCCGGTCCAGCCTCGTCGAGGACGTCGTCGCCGCCGCGGACGGCGAACGCATTCCTCTCGATGCGCTCACGCCCGACCGAGTCGCCGACGCCGTCCGCGAAACCACCGGAGGTGGAGCCTGATGGCCGGCTTCGGGGTGGGCTCCGAAGCGGGTGTGTTCGCCGCCGCAGCGGTCCTCGGCGTCACCCACGGATTCGAACCCGACCACGCCGCCGGCATCTCGGCGCTCACGGACGACGCCGACGGCTGGCGGCACGCCGGGTTCGTCGGCGGGAGTTTCGCCCTCGGACACGTGCTCGTGGTCGTCGCGTGGGTCGGCCTGCTCACGGCCATCGACCGCACCGCCGTGCCCGCGGCGGGGGTGGTCGACACCGTCGGAACGCTGTTCGCGGGAACCGTCCTCGTCGCGGTCGCCCTGCTCCTCGCGACCACCGGGACCCGTCGGCTCCGCGGCCTCCCGCCGCATCCGACGCCCGCCGGTGCGTCCGGGCCGGTCTCGCGGACCATCGCGTACGCGCACACGCACGTCCACGGCCACGACCACGACACCACCCGGGACTACCTCCGGACCGGCATCGTCGGGTCTCTCTTCGCCCTCTCACCGCCCGTGAGTATGCTCGCGCTGGTCTCCGTCGTACTTCCGACCGCGGGGCTCGGCGCCACGGGCGTCAGCGTCGGCGTGTACGCGCTCGCGCTCACGGCCTCGATGCTGCTCGTCGGACTCGGGCTCGGCGGCGTCTTCTCGTTCGCGAAACGCCGCGGCCACGCGGTCCACGCCACCGTCGAACTCGTCGCGAGCGTCGTGGTGTTCGGGTTCGCCGTCCACCTGCTCGCCTGACGATTCTGTGAAAAGCGACCGCTACGTTTCTGCGAGTCGAAGCCGGTAGGCGCCGTGTTCGACGTCGCCGTCGTGGTACGCCACCGGTTCCTCGACAGCCGCGATTCTGTTCGCGTCTACCGCGACTGCGGTCACGACTCCCGGAGTTCGTTCGCTCGACTCCGGGCCGCTCTGCACGCCGTAGACGTCGAATCCGTGTCGCCCCGGGTCGCGGTCGCGGAAGTGCTGGGCGGCCGGCACGACTACCCGGTGGCCGTCCGCCGCGACGGCGTGAGCGAACCCGCCGACGGAGGACCGCCAGCGTCGGTTTCCGTCGGCGTCGAACCCGACCGCGGTGTGTTCGTTCGGGTGGCGGCGGTCGGTTTCGCGGCCGTCCTCCGGGAACGTGTTCCCGGTGACGAAGACGACGCCGTCGGCGGTGGCGCGAACGTGGTTCGGATACGCGTACACCCGTTCGTCGCCCCGTTCGACCGGCCGGGCGAGGTCGACCGACCACTCGACGCCGTCGCCGCCGAGGACGTAGCCGCGGTAGTCGGCGTGGCTGGCGACGGCGAGTCGGCCGTCCAGGAACGCGACGTCTCCGACCCGGCGTTGTCCGTCACCGGGCGGGTCCCAGCGTCGGGACACTTCGCCCGTCTCCGCGTCCAGCACGGCGAGGCCGTCCCGGTGGGTTCCGGGGCATCGGTTGTACGCGACGGCGACGCGGCCGTCGTCGACGGCCAGCGAAATCGGCGACGCGTCAGTTCGGTGTCGCCACTGGACGTCCCCCGCGTCGTCGAACGCGTACACGACGCTCACGAACGTCCTGTTGCCGTCGTCGCCGCGCTCGTAGCGGCGTGACGCGACGTACACGCGGTCACCGGTCGCCGCGGCGTCCGCGACGAACGGGAGGAAGAACCGGGTGTCCTGCTGCGGAGCCCCGAGGTCGGCCGCGGTCCGGTACCGCCACCGCACCGCGCCGTCGACGTAGTAGGTGAGCGTGCCGTTCGCGCCGCGTTCGCCGGCGAGGACGCCGCCCGCGAAATCGGTGAGTGCGACGACGCTCCCCGCGAGGTCGTCGTCGCGCCACAGCTCGTCGAGGGACGAGTCGAACGCGCGCACGCTGCCGTCGGCGCAGCCGACGACGACGGTCTCGCCCGCGAAACAGACGCTCGACCGGCGGCCGAGTTGGCGGGACCCCGCCGGTGTGACGCCGCCCAGGCCGACCTCACTCATCGGCCGGGAAGGCGTCGTGGAGCGAGTGGTGGGTCTCGCCGAGGTCGTCGAGGAAGGAGTCGCCGTGGTCTGCGAGCCGGGCGAGTGACCGCTCGGCGTCGCGGACTGCGACGAGGCGGCCGCGGAGGTAGTCGTAGCCGGGGGCCGACTCGTCTGCCGAAGCCACCTCTTCTTCGAGGTCGACGAGCGCGGCGTCGAGGTGTCTGCGGAGCGCCGAGAGACTCTCGGCGGTCGCCAGCCCCTCGATGGGGCCGTCGAGGTGCCCCTCCAGTTCCTTTTCGGCGTGTTCGCGGGCGCTGCGGTCGTCGGTTCCGAGGACGTTCATCAGCCCCAGTCGGAGGGCTTCGAGTTCGTGACAGCTCATAGGAGTTGGGAGTCGATGTCGGCGACGATGCGGTCCCGGTCGAGGTGGGACGAGACGATGCGGTCGGCGTCGTCGGCGTCGACGCGCTGGTACCAGACGCCGTCCGGGTAGACGGCGACGTTCGGGCCGTCCCCACACTGCCCGAGGCAGGACGTCCGGGTGACGCGGACGTCGCAGTCGTCGGAGTCGCGGGCGCTCTGCCGGAGGCGTTCGAGGACGGCGGGCGCGCCGTCGGCCGCACAGGTCTGGTTCGTGCAGACCGCGACGTGCTTTTCGGGGGCGTCGTGGGCGTGCGGGTCGTCCGCGACGTCGTCGCGGTCGGCGTGCGCCTCCTCGTGGTTCAGCGCCCGCAGCATCGCTTTCGCGCCGCCGACGTCCTCCTCGTAGCCGTCGAGTTCCACCTTGTACTTGCAGGTGTCACACGACATCTCGACGCTGTCCGTGCGGGCCTCCTGCCAGCGGTCGCCGAGCACGTCCAGGAGCCGGGAGTCCGTGCCGAGCGGGTCACCGCAGGCGGCGTCGACGTAGGGGTAGTCCGCGTCGAACTCGGCCGCGCCCGCTCGGATGCGGCCCGTGAGCACGCCGTCGCCGAGCATGTAGGGGACGACGACCACGCCGTCCGGCCGGTGTTTGGCGACGTCGTGCAGGGTCTCGGAGAGCGTCGGCTCCGTGACCCCGATGAACGTCGCTTCGACCCGCGAGAACGCGCGGCCCTCGTAGAGCAGGCGAGCGAGTTTGTGGACGTCGGCGTTGGCGTCCGGGTCGCTCGACCCGCGTGCGCAGAGCACGACCGCGACGTCGTCTTGCTCTCGGTCCACGCCGAGGTCGGCTTCGACGGACGCCGCGCGGTCGTCTAGCAGGTCGACGATGGCCGGGTGAACGCCGAGGTGCGCGCCGTTGTCGAACGAGACGTCCGGGTAGTTCTCGCGGGCGCGCTGGAGCGCCGCGGGCACGTCGTTTTTCACGTGGCTCGCGGCGAACAGCGAGAGGTGGACGACCGCGATGGACGACACCGACGGCGCGAGCCCCGCGATGGCGTCCGGAATCGAGGGGTCCGCGAGTTCGAGGAACCCGGCGTCGACCGGGAGTCCGAGCCGGGTTTCGAGCGCCGCGGCGAGCTCCCGGACCTGGTCGTTCGACTTCTCGCGGCGCGAGCCGTGCCCGACCAGCAACACGGCTTCGTCGCCCCCCTCGACCGCAGCCGTATCCGCCTGACTCATCGGCACCACGCCTCCGAGCCGGCTGCTTCTTCGAGGCTCCGACGGAGCTTCCGGCGCCTGGACGGCGCGAACAGCCCGGACTCCGCCGCCCCCTCGTAGAGCCACGGACCGAGTTCGGGCACCGCCTCGTCGGCGACGCCGAACCAGTACCCCGAGGACGCCTCCGAGACCTCGTCGGCCGGGGCGTCCACCGGGACGTCGGCGAGCAGCGTCCGGATCCGTTCGAGGAGCCGGCGGTCGGGGTGCACGAAGGACACGCCGACGGTGCCGGACGACGACTTGAAACAGACCGTGCCGCTCGACTCCACGAGACCGCGGAGGAGTTGGCGCTCGTGGCCGTCGAACGAGTCGAACCGGTAGCCGCCGGCCTCGCCGTCCAGCGGGAGCCCGAACGCGGCGGCCGCGCGCCGCGCGAGGTCGCCGAAGACCTGGACCGTGTACTCGTCCGCCGAGCGCGTAATCGACGTGTCGTGCGCGTACCGGCGCTCGGTGCTTCGGTGGTCGACGTCACCGCCGTCCGCGATGGCGACGAGGCGTTCGGCGGCGGCTTCGTCGGTCGTCTCGACGGTGACGGAGTTCTCGCGCAGACGGCCCGCGCCGGCGACGTGCCCCCAGAAGTACGCGGTCTCGGGGTGGTTCGCGATGAGGGAGTCCGGCGTCACGGGCTCGGTGCTCACGCGTTCTCACCCCCGAGTTCTTCGACGGTGATGGCGTCGAAGGGGCAGGCTTCGGCGGCCTGCCGCGCGTCGTCGACGAGCGAGTCCTCGAACGTCCCGACGACCGTCTCCGAGTCGGTTCGGACGGTGCCGCCGTCCGCGTCCGCGGGCGGGACCGGGTCCGCCGTCGGGTCGAGCGTCGCGACGCCGTCGTCGTCCTCGACGAACCGCGGGTCGCGCGTCAGGCAGGCGAACACGCCGTCGCACGCCTCGCGGTCGATTGTGACTCGGTACATCAGTAGTCGTACTTGCTCTCGTAGCCGCGGGGCGTGACCATCCGGCCGTCCCAGACGTACGTCTCCTCGTTGCCGACGACGACGGTCGTCGTCATGTCCACGAGGTCCGTTTCGCCGTACGCCTCCAGTTCGCCGAGCGTCGTGATTTCGACGGCTTCGTCGTCGCGGCTCGCGCCGTGGACGATGCCGACCGGCGTGTCCTCGTCGCGGTGGGTGAGCAGGATTTCGCAGGCCTTCTGGAAGTTCTCGCGGCGCTTGCGGCTCCACGGATTGTAGATGGTGATGGTGAACGACTCGCTCGCGACGGCGTGAAGCCGGGACTCAATCTCCGGCATCGGCGTCAGGTGGTCCGAAAGCGAGACGCTCACGGAGTCGTTCACGAGGGGGGCGCCGAGCCGGGCGCCGCAGGACTGCGCGGCGGGGACGCCGGGCACGACCTCGAAGTCGAGCGCGGACGCGGTCGCGCCCTTCGACTCGATGATTTCGAGCGCCAGCCCCGACAGCGCGTAGACGTTCGGGTCGCCGCTGCCGATGATGGCGACGTCGTTCCCGGCGAGCGTCCGGTCGACCGCCTCCTCGGTCCGGGAGACCTCGCCGCACATCGGCGTGTTGTAGACGTCGTCCGCCTGCTCGATGACCTCGTCGGGGAGGAGTTCGGTGTAGGTCGTGTAGCCGACGATGTGGTCGGCGTCCAGCAGCGCGGCCTTCGCGCGCTGGGTCATGCCTTCCGGGCGGCCGGGGCCGAGCCCGACCGTCGTGAGCGTCCCGGGGTCCGCGTCGAAGTCGTCGGCGGACGCGCCGACGTTCTCCTCGGTCGTCTCCTTCTTCGAGGCCGCGGCGGAGCCGCACCCCGAATCCGACGAGGAGCCGGTGTCCGCGGAGTCGGTCGACCCTCCGCATTTCGACGCGTCGCTCGCGTCGTCGGTCGTGGCGGCCGTCGTGCCGCACGCGCTCTCCGAACTGCGCTCGGTGGTCGCGCCGCACTCGGAAGCCGATTCGTCCGTCGTGGTGGTGTCGTCAGTGCTCATTGTCCTTAGAAGTCGTCCACGTCACGCCCGCCGCGCGGGGTGACGAGGTGTTCGCCGTGGTCGTTCTCCCAGACCGCCGTCTCGCTGTTGCCGACGAGGATGGACGCGCCCATCCCGCCGACCTCGTCGCCGTGTTCGGTGGCTTCGCCGAGCGTGGTGATGGTGTTCGTCTCGCCGTCGCGGTTGCGGCCGGCCTCGCCGCGGCCGGCGTCGTTGATGATGGCGACGGGCACGTGGTCCGCGCGCTCCTCGCGCAGCACCTCGATTGCGCGCTCGTAGTCGCGCCAGCAGTTGTAGAGGAAGACGACGAACCCGCTGATGGCCGCCGCGCGGAGTTTCTCCTCGATCTCCGCCCAGCCGCGCCACTTGTCGGACAGCGAGACGGTGCAGAAGTCGTTCGAGAGCGGCGCGCCGAGGTTCGCCGCCCCGCCGAGCGCCGCGGTGACGCCGGGCACGATTTCGATGGGGACGTCGTACGCCTCGTCCTCCTCCGCCATCAGGTAGACCAGGTCGGACTTCCCGTAGACGTTCGGGTCGCCGCCGGAGACGTGCGCGACGTCCTCGCCGTCGCGGACGCGCTCGAACGCCTCGCGCGCGAGTTCGACCTGACGCCCCATCGTCGAGCGGACCAGCTCCTGGTCGGGGCGGTCGTCGGAGTCTTCCGGCGGAAGCGTGCCGTCCCGGCGGAGGAACTCCTGGTAGAGATTCGACGCGACGACGCAGTCCGCGGTCCGGATGACGTCTTTCGCGCGCTGGGTCATCCCGCCCGGGAGGCCGGGACCGATGCCGACGACGTAGAGGGTGCCGTAGTCGCTTGCGTCGACGGCGTCGGCGCCCGGTTCGGCCTCGCTGCTCGCGGTTGAACCGCTCGCATCTTCCGGGGCCTCGCTCCGTTCGGCCTCGCTGCTCGCGGTTGCACCGCTCGCATCTTCCGAGGCCTCGCTCCGTTCGGCCTCGCTGCTCGCGGTTGCACCGCTCGCATCTTCCGAGGCCTCGCTCCGTTCGGCCTCGCTGCTCGCGGTTGCACCGCTCGCATCTTCCGAGGCCTCGCTCCGTTCGGCCTCGCTGCTCGCGGTTGCACCGCTCGCATCTTCCGAGGCCTCGCTCCGTTCGGCCTCGCTGCTCATCGTCCCACCGCCACGGTCACGGCGTCGTCGTACCGCTCCTTCTCCACCAGCAGTTCGTGGTCGCGGCCGCCGGCGATGGCCGACGCCTCGGAGATTCCGGGCCAGCCGATGAGCTCCTTCGACCGCGACGGCGTCGGTCCCTCGAACTCCTCCAGGGTGTCCTTCTCGAAGGCGACGACACCGACGCCGAGTTCGTCGGCGGCTTCGAGCAGGCCGTCCTCGTCCTCCTTGCGGGTGCCGGTGGCGACGAACTCCACGTCGTCGACGCCGTAGTCGGTGTCGTCGAGTACGGACTCCCACGCGTCGAGGAACTGCTCCTTCTTGGCGCCGGAGACGCTCCCCGTCCCGAGGACGACGCCGTCCGCCTCGTTGCGCTTCAGGACGGTGACGTCGTCGGCGGCCAGCACCGCCTTCGGGCCGTCGAGGCGGGCGACCGGGCCGAGGTCGTCGTCGAGCACCGCGAGGTTCGTCGCGACCGTCGAGTCGCCGTTGACGACGTGGGTGTCGAGGGCTTTCGCGCGCTCCTCGACGCCCTGTTTGCCGGCCGCCTCGGACGCGGTGGTCATCGCGGGCACCGCGCCCATCGACGCGAGGTCCCGGGCGACCTGGTTCGCGCCGTGGTGGCCGCCCGTGAGCGGAATCGCCCACGTGAGTTCCTCGTCGACCACGACGACCGCGGGGTCGTCCCACTTGTCGTCGAGCAGCGGCGCGGTCTTCCGCATCGCGATGCCGCTGGCCATCAGGCCGACGAAGCAGTCGTACTCGCCCCAGTGCTCGGCGAAGACCTCGCCGTGGTACTCCAGAACGTCGATGGACGCGTAGCGGTCGCCGATGCCGTCCACGATTTCTTCGGCCGTGTCCATCTTCCGGCCGAACGAGACGATGGCTATCTCCTCGGCGACCTCGCCGTCGGAGTCGGGCGTCGAACAGTGCGCGCCTGCGTCGTCGTTGTCGGTGCTCATGTCAGTCGTCAGCCTCCTTTGGGTCGTCGTTCGAGTCGGCGCCGCGGTTCGCCCAGTCGCCGTAGAGGTACGAGCGCTCGTAGCCCGTGCCCGCGCCCGCCTCGCCGATGATGACGAGCGCTGAGGCGCGGTAGCCGGCGTCCTCGACCGCCTCGCCGATGGTGTCGATGGTGCCCTCGATGACGTCCTCGTCCGGCCACGACGCGTGGTAGACGACGGTCACCGGGGTGTCCGGGTCGTGGCCGTCCTCGCGGAGTCGGTCCATCACGTCGGGGACGGCGTGCGTCCCGAGGTAGATGCAGGTCGTCACGTCCCCCATCTCCACGAACTCGGAGATGTGGTCGTCCGCCGGGTCGAGGGTCTTCCCCTGCGGCCGGGTGAAGGCGACGTGGTCCGCGGTGCCGTTGAGCGTGAGTTGCGTCCGGAGCGTCGCGCTCGCGGCGAACGCCGAGGTGACGCCCGGGACGACGTACGTCGGGACGCCTTCGTGTTCGAGGGCGTCCATCTGTTCGAGCGCCGCCCCGTAGATGGCCGGGTCGCCGCTGTGGAGGCGGGCGACGGTCCGGCCGTCCTCGTGAGCGTCACGCATCAGCGGAATCAGTTCCTCCAGGTCCTTGCCGACAGAGGAGACGGTTTCCGCGTCCGCGCAGTACCGCTCGATGAGGTCGCTGTTCACGAGCGACCCCGCGTGCACGACGAGGTCGGCCGCCTCGACGAGTTCCTTCCCGGTCACCGTGAGGAGGCCGGGGTCGCCGGGGCCGGCGCCGATGAACGGGACGCCGTCCTGGACGTCGCCGGCGGTGTGCTCGTAGACGCGGGGGTCGCGGCCGCGTCCGCGTTCCGCGGCCGCCGCGTCGATGGCGTCCTGCGGGTCCGTCGCGCCGCTCTCAGTCATCGGCGCGCACCTCTGTCTCCGAGCGGGTGAACGCGGTCGGGCGGTCCTTCTCCAGCGTCCGCCGTTCGGCGTAGGCGAGCGTGTAGTAGTCACGGTCCGCGACGTCGGCGGGGTCGTCAGTGACGAGCGTCTCGCCCTGCTCCATGAACAGCCGGCGGCCGTACGTGACGTCGTAGCCCGCGTCGACGAGGCCGTCGTGCGTCGCCGGCGCGTCGGTCACCTTGAACAGGACCATGCGGTCCGGCCCGGTCGGAGCGTCGCCGTTCGCGGCTTCCCGGAGCGCGAGCCCGGCGCCCGCGTCGACTTCGACGCCGAGCGCCGCGGTGAACGCGGTGACCGCGCTCACGCCCGGGACGACCTCGACGTCGACGTCGGGGTGGAACGTGTCGAGCGTCCGGCGGAGGTGTCCGAACGTCGAGTAGACGTTCGGGTCCCCGAGGGTGACGAACGCGACGTCGTCCGCCGCGGCGAGCGGGGCGACTTCCGCGGCCGCCTCCTTCCACGCGGCGCGGAGTTCCTCGCGGTCGCGGGTCATCGGGAAGTCGAGGTCGCCGATGCGCTCTTCGGGGACGTGCTGCGTCGCGACGGACCGCGAGAGGCGGCCCGGCGAGTAGACGACGCTCGCCGCTTCGAGAACCCGCTTGCCGCGAACAGTGACGAGGTCGGGCCGTCCAGGGCCGAGACCGACGCCGTACAGCGTCATGCGGTTTCCTCCGCGTCCTCGTCGCCGGTTCCGCCGCCGAGCATGTAGACGGGGTTGTCCGAGTCGAACGACGTCGCGCCGGCGAGTTCGTAGCCGTGGCTGACCTGGAACTGGACGACTTCGTCCATGAGGTCGCGTTCGCGGAACGCCTCGACTGCGGCGCCGGCGACTTCGAGCCGGGAGACGTTCATCACGACGCGGTCGACGCCGGTTTCGACCGCGTGGTCGAGGACCCCCTCGTAGTTCCGGCTGCCGCCGAGGAACAGGGCGTCGGCGTCGTCCGGGAGGCCGTCCGGCGCCTCGGCGGTGCGGACCGTGACCGCGTCTTCGAGCCCGTTCGCGGCGAGGTTCTTCCGGGTCACGTCGGCGCGGTCTGCGTGTCGTTCGAGCGCGGTGACGCGGCCCGCGTCGCGTGCGGCGTCGGCCGTGACGGCGCCCGTGCAGGAGCCGACTTCCACGAAGTGGTCGTCGGGGCCGAGGGCGAGTTTGTCGCGAAGGACGGCCCGCACCTCCGGCTTCGTGGGCCCGGCCTTCGCGTCGTGCGGTAGTCGTGTCCGTGGCATCGCAGAGAACAACGCAGGTGGAACCTAAAACAATTATGGTTGAATTAGAACAAGTGGAATTGGTGTGTGCATCCCTCGGCAAGTCGGTCGGTACGGTCGAGTGAGACGGCGACGGCAGCGGCTCCCGGACGCGCAACTCGGTGACGAATGAAAACTTACTACATCCGTCTTCACGTGGTCGGCGTATGGGTAAAGCTGACACGGTCCGCGTCGGAATCGTCGGGCTCGGCGGCATCGGCACGCATCACGCCGACTACGTCCGCGACCTCGGCGAGACGCTCGTCGGCGGCGTCGACGTCGCCGAGAGCGCGCGCGACGCGTTCGCCGCGGAGTACGACGTGCCGACGTTCGAGACGTACGCCGGACTGTCCGACGAGGGCATCGACGCGGTCATCGTGACGACGCCGAACAAGTTCCACGAGCAGTACGTCGTCGAGGCGCTCGAAACCGGCGTCGACGTGCTCTGTGAGAAGCCGCTGGCGCACAGGCTCGACAGCGCGGAACGCATCGCCGCGGCCGCCCGCGACGCGGACGGCTTCTGCATGGTCGGGTTCAACAACCGGTTCCTGCCGGCCGTCGAGGTGTTCAAGGGCTACCAGGAGCGGGGCCGGTTCGGCGACGTGACGCACGTCGAGGCGAACTTCGTCCGGCGTCGCGGCGTCCCCGGGCGCGGCGGCTGGTTCACGACGAAAGAGCTGTCGGGCGGCGGGTCGCTCATCGACATCGGCGTCCACGCCATCGACCTCGCGCTTCACTTCCTCGACTTCCCGGACCTCGTCGAGGTTTCGGGCCAGACCCGGTCGGCGTTCGGGAGTCGCGCGGACTACACCTACCTCGACATGTGGGGCGAAGACGGCGAGGAGAGCCAGTTCGACGTCGACGACTCCGTCACGGCGTTCGTCCGGACCGCCGACGGACAGACCGTCTCGCTCGAAGTCGCCTGGGCGACGAACCGGCCGCCCGAACACGACTTCGTCGTGCAAGGCACCGACGGCGGAGCGACCCTCGACCGGCACGCGGGCGATCTCACCATCCACGAGGTCGCCGACGTCGGCGACCCGCACTTCACCGACACCGCCGTCGAGACGCGCGACGAACCGACGCACCGACGCGAACTCGCCCGGTTCTTCGAGGGGGTTCGGGCCGGCGAGGCGCCCGCGCGAAACACGGTCGAACAGGCGCTCGACGTCCAGCGCGTCATCGACGCGATTTACCGGTCGGCGGACGCCGGTTCCGCCGTGACACTCGACCAATGAACGTCGGCGTACTCACCGTTCCGTTCCATGACGAACCGCTCGAGGACACCCTGGAGTACCTCGCCGGCATCGGCGTCGACGCCGTCGAACTCGGCTGCGGCGGCCACCCCGGCGACGCGCACCTCCCGCGTGAGCGACACCTCCACGACCCGGACGCACGGGCGGCGCTCCGCGACACGCTCGACGAACACGGCCTGTCGGTGTCCGCGCTGGCGACGCACAACAATCCGCTCCACCCGGACGACGACACCGCCGACCGCGCGGACACCGAACTCCGCGAAGCCGTCGAGCTCGCCGCCCAGCTCGACGTGAACACCGTGACGGCGTTCTCCGGGCTCCCGGCGGGCGGCCCGAACGACGAGGTGCCGAACTGGATTACGGCGCCGTGGCCGAGCGTACACGCCGACGCCCACGAGTACCAGTGGGGCGTCGCCGAGGAGTACTGGGCCGACCTCGCGGCGTTCGCCGACTCCCACGGCGTCGACGTCGCCGTCGAGATGCACCCGAACATGCTGGTGTACGAGCCGCACGGCATGCTCGAACTGCGCAAGCGCACCAACGACCGCATCGGCGCGAACTTCGACCCGTCGCACCTCTACTGGCAGGGCGTCGACGTGCCCGAGGCGATACGGCTCCTCGGCGACCGCGACGCCATCCACCACGTCCACGCGAAGGACACGAAGGTGTACGAGTCGAACGCGCGGACCAAGGGCGTCCTCGACACGACGCCGTACGGCGACGTCGAGGACCGGTCGTGGCTGTTCCGGTCGGTCGGCTACGGCCACGGCGAGGCGCACTGGAAGGACGTCGTGTCGACGCTCCGCATGGTCGGCTACGACGGCGCGCTCTCCATCGAACACGAGGACGCGCTGACGAGCAGCCGGGAGGGACTCGAGAAGGCGGTGGACGTGCTGCAGCGCGCCGTCTTCGAGACGTCGCCCGGGGAGGCGTTCTGGGCGTGACGCTCGACGTCGGCTTCATCGGCTACCGGTTCATGGGGAAGGCGCACGCGAACGCGCTGTCGCGGCTGTCGATGTTCTTCCCGGAGGCGCCGGAGACGAACCGGGCGGTCGTCGTCGGCCGCGACGAGGACGCGCTGACGGACGCCCGCGACCGGCTCGGCTTCGACCGGGCGGCGACCGACTGGGAGGACGTCGTCGACGACGTGGACGTCCTGTACAACCTCGGCCCGAACTTCCTGCACGTCGAACCGTCCGTCGCGGCGCTGGACGCCGGCGTCCACGTGCTGTGTGAGAAGCCGCTCGCGCCGACGAAGGCCGGCGCCGAGCAGATGGCGTCGGCAGCCGCGGAGTCGGACGCCGTCGCGGGCTGCGGGTTCAACTACCGGTTCATCCCGGCGATTCAGCTCGCGAAGCGGCTCATCGACGCCGGCGAGCTCGGCGAGATTCGGCAGGTGCGCGGCCGCTACCTGCAGGACTGGCTGGTCGACGCGGACGCGCCGTGGACGTGGCGGATGGACGCCGAGCGTGCCGGCTCCGGGGCGCTCGGCGACCTCGGCGCGCACACCGTCGACCTCGTCCAGTTCCTCGTCGACGACGTCGTCGGCGTCTCCGGCCGACTGGAGACGTTCGTCGAGGAGCGCGACACGCCGGCGGGCGAGACGCGACCGGTCACCGTCGACGACGCCTACTCCGCACAGGCGACGCTGGCGAACGGCGCGACCTGCACGCTCGAAGCCTCCCGCGTCGCCGCCGGCCACAAGAACGACCACACCATCGAGGTGCACGGCTCGAAGGGCAGCCTCCGGTTCTCGCTCGAACGGCTGAACGAACTCGAACTGATGCGGGAGGGCGCCCGCGGCTACGAGACCGTGCTGGTCACCGACGAGGACGACCCGTACCTCGACCACTGGTGGCCGCCGGGGCACGTCCTCGGCTGGGAACACACGTTCGTCCACGAGAACTACGAGTTCCTGTCGGCGGTCGCCGGCGACGACTCGTTCCGGCCGTCGTTCGACGACGCGCGCCGCGTTCAGGCGGTGCTCGACGCCGTCGAACGCAGCGACGCCTGCGGGGAGTGGGTCGACGTCGACGCTGACCGCTGACCGCCTCCCGCCGAGCAACCCTCGACTCTCCGCGATTCTCCGGTCCGCGTCGCCTACCAGTACTGTTCGACGACGTCGGTCGCGTGCGCCAGCGTCTCGTAGGTGTCCGGGCGGCCTTCCGCTTCGTAGACGAGCCAGTCGAACTCGTGGTCGCGGACCAGTTCGACGGCCGCCTCGACGTCCAGGTCGCCCGTGCCGACCGCCGTCGGTTTCCCGGTCGTCTCGTCGTAGTCTTTCAGGTGGACGAGGTCGACCCGGTCGGCGTGGTCGTCGAGGACGGCGAGCGGGTCGTGGCCGGCGGCGCCCGCCCAGCCGAGGTCGAGTTCGAGGCCGACCCCGTCGACGGCGTCGAGCAGCACGTCGAGCGCCGGTTCGCCGTCGAGGTCGACGAACTCCTGGTCGTGGTTGTGGTAGTGGAGGTCGAACCCGCGGTCGTCGAGCGCGTCGCCGACGGCGGTGAGCCGGTCGGCGGCGGCCTCGACGGCGTCCACGGAGTCGAAGTGCTCCGGGTCGAGCCACGGGACCGTTATGGCGCGGCAGCCGAGCGCGGCGTACGTGTCGGCGACGCCGCGCACGTCCGATTCGAGGGCGTCGAGGCCGACGTGGGCGCCCGCGGCGGCGAGGCCCGCATCGTCGAGTGTGTCGTCCAGCTCCGCCGGGTCGGCGTCGTCGAGACCGGCGAACTCGACGCCGTCGAACGGCGCCTCGCCGACGCGGCGCACGACGTCGTGGAGCGAGTCGTCGACCGCGTGGAGGCTGTGCAGTTGGAAGCCGAGGTCGGTCATGGTCGCGTGGTCGACCGCGGGCCCATTAAATCCGGGCGCGGATCCCGATTAAGGGCTCCCTAAAGTTCGATGGGCTTATCAGTGATTAGGCGCCCCTAAATAGTATGGACGCAGACGACTCGTCGACGCCGACGCGGAGAGACGCGCTGAGAGCGGGCGGGGCGGTCCTCACGGCGGGGCTGTTCGCCGGCTGTACGAGCGGCGGCGACGCGACGCCGACCGACGACGTGAAGACACCGACCGCGACCCCGGAGTCGGGGACGACCGAATCGACGACGGAATCCGGGCCGTACACGGTGTCGATGGCGCCGATGGGCGACGTCGCGTTCGACGCGCCGCCGGAGAACGTCTTCACCGTGTTCCCGCAGTACGCCGACATGGCCGTCGCGCTCGGCCACGGCGACGCCGTCAACTCGGTGTACGTCCCCGAGATGTCGGGGACGACGATGAACCACTACTACGAGCGCCTCGACGGCGTCTCGTTCGACTGGAAGGGCCTGACCGACCCGCTCAGCGACGGGCTGAGCAAGGAGCTGCTCTTCGACCTCGGAAGCGACGTCCACTTCGCCGACCCCGCGTGGGCGTCGACGCAGAACAACTGGAGCCAGAGCGACGTCGAGGAGGTCGGCAGCGCCGTCGCGCCGTGGTTCGGGAACTTCTACAGCGGGACGCACGCCGACCCGCCGGAGGCGTACGCCGACAGCTACCAGTACTACTCGCTGTGGGACATGTTCGGGAAGGTGGCGCAGGTGTTCCGCGAACGGCAGCGCTACGAGGCGCTCGCGGCGGTCCGGCGGGAGATGCTCTCGACCATCGAGGCGAACCTGCCGCCGAAGGAGGAGCGGCCGACGGCGGTCCGGGTCACGCTCAGCAGCGACAGCTTCTGGACGTACCACCTGAACCGGCCCGGCTACTGGCTGGCGGACACCCGGCCGCTCGGCGCCATCGACGCGTTCGCCGAGAAGGACTGGGGGCAGCTCTGGGGCCAGGTCGGCTACGAGGCGATGCTGGAAGCCGACCCTGACGTCATCCTCCACCTCTGGGGGATGACGCCGAACTACGCGATGAGCGACGTCCGCTCACAGCTCGAGAAGGACCCGGTCGGCAAGCAGCTCTCGGCGGTCCAGAACGGCCGCGTGTACGCCCAGGGGATGCGGTATCAGGGGCCGATCATGAACCTGTTCCAGACGGAGATGACGGCGAAGCAGCTCTACCCCGACGTGTTCGGCGAGTGGCCGGAGTACACCGACGGGCAGCCGTACCCGGAGATTCCCGAAGACGAGTGGCTGTTCGACCGGACGAAGGTCGCCGCCGCGGTCACCGGGTCCGCCGAGGAATGACCGCCGACAGCGACGCGGCCGACCGCTACGACGTCGTCATCGTCGGCGGCGGACCGGCGGGCTGTTCGGCGGGCGTGTTCACCGCGCGGTACGGGCTCGACACCGTCGTCTTCGACCGCGGGAACTCCTCGCTGCGCCGGTGTGCGCACCTCGAAAACTACCTCGGCTTCCCCGGCGGCATCGACGTCGAGACGTTCTACGACCTCGCGCACGACCACGCGCGCGAAGCCGGCTGCGACCTCGTCGACGACCTCGTCGAGTCCGTCACGCGTCCGGACGCCGACAGGGAGGAGGACGCCGAGCCGTCGGGCTTCGTCGTCGAGACGCAGGACGGCGGAACCGTCGAGGCGGCGTCCGTCGTCGCGGCGACGCGGTACGACGCCGACTACCTCCGGCCGCTCGGCGACGAGGACGCCATGTTCGAATCGCACGAGCACGACGGCGAGGTCCACGAGCACTTCGACCGGACCTACGCCGACCGCGACGGCCGAACCCCGATCGACGGCCTGTACGTCGCCTCGCCCGTCGAGTCGGTGAGCACGCAGGCGATTACGGCGGCGGGCCACGGCGCGCTCGTCGGCCGACACGTCGTCGGCGACGCCCGGCGCGACGAAGGCTACTGGGACGACGCCGCAGACCGGGTCGACTGGGTCCGCCGCGAGCGCGCCCGCGACCCCGAGTGGGGCGACCGCGACCGGTGGCGCGACTACTTCGACGACGCCGCGCCGGACGACCTCGACGTCAGCGACGCGGAGTACGAGCGCCTCCGCGAACGCGAAATCGACGACCGGCTCGACATGTACGTCTCCGACGACGAAATCGACCGTCGGGAGCAGCGCGCGCACGACCGGCTGCTCGAACACATCGACACCGACCGAATCAGGGCGTACCTCGACCGCGTCGACGGCGACTGAGCCGCACCGGGCGGCGCGCCGCCGCCGCCGCGACTCACTTCTCGATGACGGTGAACTCGTTCCCGGAGAACAGCACCGCGTATATCGGGGAGAGCGCTTCGAACACGGCGTACAGCGGCAGCGCGAGCGCGAGCACCGGCCACCGGCTGCCGCCGACGCGGCCGACGCCGTACAGGTAGGTGCCGCCGTAGACGACGCCGGCGAGCGTCGGCGCGAGTT
This sequence comes from Halobaculum sp. D14, assembly GCF_051195135.1. Taxonomy (NCBI): domain Archaea; kingdom Methanobacteriati; phylum Methanobacteriota; class Halobacteria; order Halobacteriales; family Haloferacaceae; genus Halobaculum; species Halobaculum sp. D14. Next base: position 228,703 of record NZ_JBNTKA010000003.1, read on the forward strand.
CGAGGACGTCTGGGAGGGCGACGCCGCCGGAGGAGTACCACAGCAGCGTGCCGAGCGGCCCGGCGACGATGGCGCACACCCACGAGGAGAACCGGAGTCCGGTCAGCGCGCGGGTGACCGGCGAGGCGCTCCACAGCAGGTTCCACGTCCCGATGAACCACCGGGAGCGCTGCTCGAACAGGGCTTCGAGCGTGTGCGGGCTGAGGATGCTGACCCTGGTCCGCGACTGCCACGTCCGCACGTCGTTCCGGACGAGTTCGGCGGCGAACGCGAAGTCCTCGACGATGGTTTCGCGGTCGAAGCCGACGTCGAGCAGCACGTCCCCGCGGGCGGTGAGCAGTTCGCCGTGGAAGCCGATGTACGGCCGGCCGAACAGCCCCGTGAACGCCCGGAACACGGTGAGGTCGTCGAGCAGGCGGATGTGGTCCATGATGTACGTCACGGTGCTGTCGCCGCGCCGCGGGGAGAGCACCGCGTTCATCGCGCCGCGGCCCTTGGCCTCCTGCACCGGAATCTCGTAGAGGAAGCGGTCGTCGCGGACGAGGTTGTCGTCGTCGATGAACGAGTACCAGTAGTCGGGGGCGTCGGCGACGACGGTGTCGATGAAGTACTGGATGGCGCGGCCCTTCGCGACCGCGTCGCAGTCGTAGTCGTCCGGCACGACGACCGTCTCGACGCCGTCGAGCGCGCGAAGTTCCGCCTCCAGGTCGGCGCCCTCGTCGGTGAGACAGTACACCGTGTAGTCGCTGAACCGGTCCCGGTGGTGATCGAGACACTCCAGCAGCGAATCGCGGACGTGGTCGGCGCCGACCGTCGGGACGACGAACCGGACGTTTTCGGCCGGTTCCGAGGCGGTCTCGGGCCGATACAGCAGGTAGCCGAGGAGCCCGAGGACGAAGTACGCGAGGAGGACCGTCCCGACGAGACTTCCCAGTACGAGGACCAGTCGGACGAGCACACGCGTCACTCCGCGGACGCCGCTCTAAACGCTGACGGAATCGGGACCAGTAAGGCGATTCTGGTGTTTAAATACGGTTCTACACAGCAGAAATATTGTGAACGATCACGAGGAATTCTGCGTCGGTGACCTGCTTTTCGGAGCGGCAGGTCACGGCACACCAGACCTCCACTCGACCACAGGGATGCCGTGCTCGATACACTCCGTCCACGCTCTGACCGCGCAGCCCCGCCATCCCGGTCGCTGATTTTGTCGGTCCGGACGCCCGGAAGCGAACGACTGTTCGGCGGCGAACCGCAACGTTTAGCAGGGAATTCGCCGAATTCGCCGGCGTATGCCCTCCAGCCAGCCGCGGTCCGCACAGCTCCGCGACAGGACCGACGTGGTCGGCGGCCGCATCGTCGCACAGATCATCGACGTCATCGCGATGACGGTTCAGATACTCGTCGTCGCGGTGGCGCTCGGAGCGCTCCTCGGCGGGAGCGGCACCGGGCCGGTCGCCGTCGGCATCCTCACGCTGCCGCTGTACGGCGGCCTGCTCGAAGGGTACTGGGACGGACAGACGCTCGGCAAGAAGTTCGTCGGCATCCGCGTCGTAGACCGCCGCGGCGGCGACTGCTCGGTGGGCCAGGCGTTCGTCCGAAACCTCCCGGCGGTGGTGATGCCGGGGTGGCTCGCCTACCTCGTCGCGCTCGCGTCGATGGCGGCCAGCGACACCCGCCAGCGCGTCTTCGACAGGCTCGCCGAAACCGTCGTCGTCCGCGCCTGAACCGCACTCCCACGCCGCTGCCCGGCGCCGGCGACGAGGCGGAGCGAACCGTTCGGCCACCACGTTTTCCCGCGCTCGCACCGACGACTCCCCCGTATGCCGGTCCACCACCTCGCAGTCGAGCCGGTAACGGCTTCGCCGGACGACTCGGTCGAATCGCTCGCGGAAACGATGGCCGAAGACGGCATCGGCGACGTCGTCGTCACCGAGAACGAGTCGCCGGTCGGCGTCCTCACCGACCGCGACGTCGCCGTCGCCTACGGGAACGGCCGGAACCTCGACGAACTGGAGGCTGCCGACGTCATGTCTGAGAACCCGGTGACAATCGAAGGCGACGCCGAAGCCGTCGACCTCCCGAAGCGGATGGCCGAAGCCGGTGTGCGGCGGCTCCCGGTCGTCGACGACCACGGCGACATCGAGGGCGTCGTCACGCTCGACGACGTGGTCGCGGTCGTCGGCGAGGAGCTGGAAGACGTCGCGACGGTCATCGAGTCGCAGTCGCCCGGCTACTCGCCGTAACAGGCCGACGGGCAGCGGTGGGTCCTCCGGGCCTGCGCGGTCACGTCGTGAACCGCAGCAGGTACTCGTAGTACTCGCCGCCGTACTCGATGTACCGGAACGACGGGTCGTCGTCGCCGGCGTCCTTCTCGATGTTCCCGTCGAGGTAGGCCCTGCGGTGCAGCGCTTTCAGCACCTCTCGGTATCCGTCCGAGTACGGGTGGCTCTCGGCGTACCCTTCAGCGGCGGCCTCCCGCATGATGGACCGCGCGGCTTCTGAGAGCTGTTCTCGCTCGACGGACGCCGTGACGAGGCGGGCGCGGAGGATTTCCTCCATCTGCGCCGGGTCGTCGGCGACCGGTTCGACGACGGCGCGGTACACCGGCTCGTGGAACCGTTCGCGCGCGACGTCAACGGCGTAGATGGTGTCGCGGAAGGCGACGTGGCTCGGCGGCGACCCGTCGAGGAGGCTGCTGTCGGTGACGGCGTCCTCGTCGCGGTAGACGTAGCCGCCGCGGTCGACGAGTTCGCGCGGGTAGCCGCCCGCGTTGCCGCGGGCGCGAGCCGGCATGTGGGCGACGTGGACGGCGCGCTCGTCGACCGCGGGGAGCGACGACGCGTCGACGTGGTCGGGGACCGAGTCGAGCTGGTCGGTCCGGCCGACGGTCTTCAGCCTGAGCACCGGGTGAGTCGCCGTCGACTCGTCGACGACGACGGAGCCGAGTTCGTAGTAGTTGCCGTCGTGTTCGGCGTACGCCGGGTCGCCGTGGGTAAGGAACGGCGTGTGGTACGTCGTCGTGTACGCCGTGCCGTTGCGCGCCGCCGCGAACGCCGCCTCGTCTCCCGACGAGCCGGTGTCGTCGAGCGAGCGGACGAACCGATCCCGGAGCGACCCCTCTTCGTGCTCCATCGAGAGTTTCAGCGCGCGGCCGTCGCCGTCGCCGCCGCCGTCTCCGCCGAGTGCGTCGAGGCAGCCTGCGAGGCTGCCGACCGCGGCGGTTCCGGCGAGCGCGAGGACTGTCCGCCGTGACTGCGCGGGCTGCCGTGACTGCGTGGAGGGCTGCACGGTTCCGACGACGCACACCCGGGCCTTCAAAACCTCGCTCGCGGGACCGGAACGACTTTTCGCGCCGCGGCCCGAACGTCGGCCATGACGCTGACACCGCGCGACGTCGCCGACCTCTCGACGGGCGAACGTCGCGCCTTCTTCGAGCGGGACGCCGGGGTCGACGCGGTCCGCGGCGACGTCCGCGAAATCGTGGAGACGGTTCGCGACGAGGGCGACGCGGCAATCCGCCGGTTCTCCCAGGAGTTCGACGACGTCGACGTCGCCAACATCGACATCACCGACGAGGCCGAGCGCGCCGTCGACGAGGTCGGCGACGACGAACTCGCCGCCGTCCGGGACGCCATCGAGAACGTCCGGGAGTTCCACGAGGCGCAGCGCCCGTCGGACTGGACCGAGGAGTTCGGCGACGGCCGGACGCTCGGCCGCCGGTTCCGCCCCATCGACCGCGTCGGCGTCTACGTCCCCGGCGGCACCGCCGCCTACCCCTCCTCGGCCATCATGGGCGTCGTCCCGGCGACCGTGGCGGGCGTCGACCACGTCGCCGTCGTGACGCCGCCGGCCGACGACGTCGACCCCGTGACGCTCGCCGCGATTCACGAGGCCGGCGCCGATGCCGTCTACTCCGCCGGCGGCGCGCAGGGCGTCGCGGCGCTCGCGTACGGCACCGAGACGGTCCGCGCCGTCCGGAAGATCGTCGGCCCGGGCAACAAGTGGGTGACCGCGGCGAAAGCCGAGGTCCGCGGCGACGTCGAAATCGACTTCCTCGCCGGGCCGAGCGAACTGCTCGTGCTCGCCGACGACACCGCCGACCCGGAACTGGTGGCCGCCGACCTCGTCGCCCAGGCGGAACACGACTCGGACGCGTCCGTCGTCGCCGTCACCGACGACGAGGACGTCGCCGCGGCGGTCGCCGAGGCGGTCGACGAACAGGCCGCCGACCGCGACCGCGAGGAGACGATTCGGGCCGCCCTCGGCGCCGACGCCTCCGGCGTCCTGGTCGCCCGGTCGATGTCCGAGGCAGTACTGTTCGCCGAGGAGTACGCCCCCGAGCACCTGTCGATTCAGGCCGACGACGACGAGGTGCTGCTCGACCGCGTCAGCAACGTCGGCTCCGCGTTCCTCGGGCCGTACACGCCCGTCGCCGCCGGCGACTACGCCTCCGGTACGAACCACGTCCTGCCGACGAACGGCGGCGCGAAAGCCTTCGGCGGCCTCTCCGTCGACACCTTCCTCCGCTCGTCGACCGTCCAGCGACTCGACGAGGACGGCCTCGCCGACCTCGCCGACACCGTGACGCTGCTCGCCGAGGCCGAGGGCCTCGACGCCCACGCCGAGAGCGTCCGGAAACGGTTCGAGTAGGCGGGCGGCTGCTGCGGACGGACGTTCGGTGGTTACCGCTCGCTGCTCTGTGCTACTCTGCTCGATGCCCGAGCGGCGGGTCGAGAGACGAATCGGGCGATGTCGATACGGGCGGAGCGACGTCGAGCCGTCCGTTTGCGACCCGAAGCCTGCTCGATGGTTCACTCGGTGTACTGCCGGAAGCCGATCCAGAGGGCGGCCGCGAGCCCCACGAGGCCGAATGCGGCGACGAAGAACACGAACTGCGTCTCCAGCGCGGCCGAAACCACGGGGATGTCGGCCGTTTTGAGGCGGGCGAGCCCGAAGAATATCCCGAGGACGACGCCCGCGGCGGCGAGACGGGAACCGAGTTCCCGCACGAAGCTCCGGAACGAGAAGTCACGTGCCATATCGAACGGCTGGCTGGAGCGGCATTTCGGTCTGTTGAAATCGTACTCGGACGGTGGCTACGTGGCGCCGACACCGCTGCCGCGCGGTCCTCGGAGGCCGGTCCGCCGCCGTCTGCGTCCCGGTCGAACACGTCGAAGCCTCCGTCGGCGTCAGGGTTATGAGGACACAGCCGGATTATCCGCACATGAGTACTGACGCGTCCGATGGCGGCAGCGCGGACCCGGTAGTGTCGGTGACGCCCGACGCAGCCGAGGAAGCGGTGTCGCTTCTGGAGGGCGAAGGGATGGACACGGACGTCGCCGGGCTCCGGCTGTTCGTCCAGCAGGGCGGCTGCGCCGGGCTGAGCTACGGGATGCGGTTCGATACGGAGCCGGAGGAGGACGACCGCGTCGTCGTCCAGCACGGGCTGCGCGTGTTCGTCGACCCGTCGTCGCTGAACTACATCGGCGGCTCGACGCTGGACTACGAAGGCGGCCTGCAGGCGGAGGGATTCCACGTCGAGAACCCGAACATCGAAGCGGAGTGCGGCTGCGGCGAGTCGTTCCGGACGTAACGCGGCGGCATCGACCCCGGCTGCCCGGAAAGTCGGTTCTGCGTTGCTCTTTGCTCCGCCAGCGTCGGCCGTCGTCGTCAGCTGTCGTCGTCCGCGTCGGCCTCGGCGCCGCCGTCGGTGAGTTCCGCGACGAGCGTGTCGAGGCTGTAACTCTGGAGCGCGCTGTGTGCGTCCGCGACGGTTTCGACGACGAACGTCGAGTTCGTCCGCTCCACCTCGTCGATTCGCTCGAAGTCCGTGATGAGCCGCTCGACCATCTCGCGGCCGGAGAGGTGCGCGGTGACCATGAAGTCCGTCTCGCCCATCGTGAAGTACACCTGCGTCACCCCCTCGATTTCGGCGAGCTTCTCCCCGACGTCGTGGTGTGTGCCTGAGTAGTCCGTGAACACGTCGAGGACGACGGTGACGCCGAGCCCCAGCGCGTCGAGGTCGACGTCGTACAGGTCGTTCTCGATGACGCCGGCGTCGCGGAGGTTGTTCAGCCGGTAGTGAATCGTGGACACCGGAATCCCGGTCTCCTCGTGGAGCCGCTCCGGGCTCCCGGTTTCGAGGTCCGCGATGGCTTTCAGGATGGTGACGTCGCGCTCGTCCATCTGGCTACCGTGTCACTCGGCGACCGCAAATAGCCACCGGCTCCGGGGCGCACGGAAGGACTCCCGACACATCTCACCGCTCTCCGACGACGCAAACAGCCCGGACATTCGTGATGGAATATCCCGTCAGGTGTCTCCCAAGCCGTTCGTGACACGGCCACACGGAGAAGAGTTGAAGGGAACTCTAAAATACTCCAAGGATCTTGGATAGGCATGAACTGGGACTGGCGGACTCTCCCTCCGGCCGCGCTGTTCGCGGTGCTCGCGCTGCTGTGGGGCGGGTCGTTCGTCTGGATCGAACTGGGGCTCGACTACTTCCCGCCGCTGTCGTTCGCGGCGCTGCGCTACGACGTCGCCGGACTGCTCGTCGTCGCCTACGCGGCGACAACGGTGGAGCGCTGGCGGCCGCGCGGCCGCGAATGGCTCTCCGTCGGCGCCGCGGCGCTGTTCGTCTTCGCCGGCTACCACGGCCTGCTGTTCCTCGGCGTCGAACACGTCAGCGGCGCCGTCGCCGCCACGCTCATCGGCCTCAATCCCGTCTTGACCGTCGGCTTCTCCGCGGTCGTCCTCCGCAGCGAGTCGCTGGACCTGACGCGGGTCGCCGGCGTCCTCTTCGGCTTCCTCGGCGTCGCCGTCGTCGCCGGCATCAGTCCGTCCGGATTCGTCGGCACCGACGTCGCGGGCGTGCTGCTCGTGCTCGCCGGCGCCGCGTCGTTCGCGTTCGGCTCTGTGCTCAGCCGCCCGCTCGCAACCGACCTCCCGACCCGGACCACGCAGGGCTGGGCGATGCTCGGCGGCGCCGCCGTCCTCCACGTCGGCGGCTGGCTCCGCGGCGAATCCGTCAGCGACGTCGCCTGGACGGCCGAGTCAATCGCGGCGTTCGCGTACCTGACGCTGCTCGCCGGCGCCGTCGCCTACCTCGTCTACTTCCACTTGCTCGACGTCGTCGGCCCGACCGAACTGAACCTCGTCGGCTACGTCGAACCGCTCGTCGCCGCCGGCGTCGCCTGGGCCGTCCTCGGCGAGGTCGTCGCCCCCAGAACCGTCGTCGGCTTCGCGTGCATCCTCGTCGGCTTCGCCGTCGTGAAGCGCGCCGAACTCCGTCGGCTCGCCGACCGCGCCACCGCCGGCGTCTGACCCGGCCGACGCGGCGTTGCGGCTGCTGACCGCCCATCCGACTCGCCGGGAACTCGGAACTGCGGGCGGAATACCTGCGAACCCGGGAAGCTTTTTGGCCGCAGACGGCGTCGATGACACGTGAACCTCGAAGTCCTCGACACCGACGCCGGTTCGCTGTACGTCGACCGCGCCGCCGCCGAACGCGGCTCCGAGGCGCCGTTCTTCCACGTCTACGCCGACGCCGACGCGGAGACCCGCTGGGGCTACTTCTGCGGGAACTGCGAGACCGTCGACAACGCCATGGATACGATGGGCCGAATCGCCTGCAACCGGTGCGAGAACATCCGGAAGCCCGAAGAGTGGGACGCCGCCCACGAGTAACCGCGTCGACTCCGCGCGACGCTCGGCGTCTCCAGGTAACTCGCGTCGACTCCAAACGGCCCCCGTCGGCTGGCCCGCGCCCCCAAAGAGCCAACTGTTCGCGGTGAGCAGCCTCCCACGTGCTTCCGGCTTCGGCTCACCGACTGACGGCTCCCCTGTTCGGCGACGTCCTCGGGGGGCTCGTCCGCGACGCGCTCTGGTCGTTCGTCGCCGACATCGAGGCGGCGCTCCCGAAGGTCATCGCCGGCGTCGTGTTCTTGCTGCTCGCCGCGCTGCTCGTGAAGCTGGTGACGACCGCGGTGCGCTGGGCGCTCGAACGGACGCTGGGGGGCGAATCACCGGTGTACCGACAGTTCATCACCACCATCGTCGCCGCCTTCCTCTGGTTTGGCGTCGGCCTGTCGTTCCTCTCCATCGTCGGCCTCGACAAGATCGCGCAGTCGCTCGGCACCGCCGCCGGCTTCCTCGCGCTCGGCGTCTCGTACGCGCTGTCGAGCATGATAGCCGACGCCGTCGCCGGCGTCTACCTCCTCCGCGACCCGGACTTCAACCCCGGCGACCGCGTCGACATCGGCGGCACCACCGGCGTCGTCAGGTCCATCGAACTCCGGAAAACCCGGCTCAGCGTCGACGACGACACCGTCGTCCGCGGCAACAGCGAAATCGAGAAGAAGTGGACGAAACTCGCCGAGGCGCCGGCGTCGGAGGCGGACTCGGAACCCGATTCGGCGCCGTGAACCGCTGCCACCCGGATACTCGCGACACGCGCGGCTCCGGGAGTCGATGACACGCACGACAGGAAGTTTATAGCTCGTGACGAGTAACTCCGCGGTATGTTCGTCGGCCACGCCCTCCTGGCGTTCGCGCTCGTCGCCGCCGTCGCCCACCGGCTGGGCTCCGAGCGGGCGCTGACGCTGGGCGTCGTCGCCGCCGCGTTCGCCGCCGTCCCCGACGTCGACATCGGCTACGCGCTCGTCGGCGTCGCCAGCCACCTCGGCGGCGTCGGTGTCGCCGGCGCGACCGGCGCTGGCGGGACGGCCGCCGGCGACGCGGTGTCGCTCGCCGCGACGTTCTGGTCGACCGGGAACGTCGTCCACCGCGCGGTCACGCACTCGCTCGTCGTCGCGCCCGTCGTCGCGGCCGCCGCGGCGCTCTGGGTCACAGACCGGACCGACGCGCGGCTGGTCGGCGCCGCGCTGCTCGGCGGCCTCGTCGCGGTCGCGGCCGCGGTCAGCGGCGCGCTCGGCGCGGCCGTCATGCTCGCGTTCGCCGTCGCCGCGCTGCTGCTCGCCGCCGCGGTCGCCGGCCGGACCGACCTGACGCCCGCAGCGACGTTCGCCGTCGCCGCGTTCGGACTGCTCTCGCACCCGTTCGGCGACCTGTTCACCGGCGAGCCGCCGCGGCTGCTCTACCCACTCGGCGTCGAACTGGTGCCGCACCGAGTCGCGCTCAGCCCGGACCCGACGCTCCACCTGCTCGCCGCGTTCGGCGTCGAACTCGCCACCGTCTGGGCGGCCGCGCTCGTCTGGGCGCGCATCCGTGCGACCGACGCGGGCGGCCCGGCGAGGCTGCTGCCGCGCGTCGACGCCCGCGCGGTCGCCGGCGCCGGCTACGCCGCGTCCGCCCTCGTCATCCCCGCGCCGACGCTCGACCTGTCGTACCCGTTCGTGTTCAGCGTGCTCGCGGTCGGCCTCGTCGGCGTCGCGCCCCGCGTCCGGCTCCGCCCCCGGACGTGGCGCATCGGCGTCGCCCGACCCGGCCCGGAACGTACGGTGTTCACCGCGCTCGCGGCGGTGACGGTCGCCGCCGCGGCGTACCTGCTCGCGTACCTCGGCGGCGTCGCCTGACTGCACGGTGAGAACGGTTTTGAGTGCCGGGTCCGAATCGAGGTTCATGTCGACGTCCGGGCTGCGAGAAGTGGTCGAAGCGAGGCGGCTGAACGCCGCACTCGGCTGGCTCGTCGTCGCGTTCCTCCTGCTCACCGCGACCAGCGAACTGCTCGTCGGCGACGTCGTCTGGGGCGTCTTCGTCGCCGCCGTCGCCGTCATCGCCCTGATTCCGCCGGTCGCGTTCCGCGACCCGACCGCGATGCTCCCGTGGGAGGTGCTCGCGCTCGCGTCGCTGCCGGCGGTCGGCCGGACGCTCATCGCCGGCGAAACCGTCGCCGGCGTGACGCTCACCGGCCGCATCACGACGTACCTCGCCGTCGCGACGGTCGCGCTCATCGTCGCCGTCGAGACGGACGTGTTCACGCCGGTCCGGATGAACCACAGTTTCGCCGTGTTCTTCGTGACGATGACGACGATGGCGGCCGCCGGCGTCTGGGCCGTGATGCGGTACGCCTCCGACGTCCTGCTTGGGACCGACTGGCTGCTCGACGGCCGCCCGGAGGAGGTCGTCGAGACCGCGCTGATGTGGGACTTCGTCGCCGCCACGGTCGCCGGCGTCGTCGCCGGCCTCCTGTTCGAGTTCTACTTCCGGCGCCGGTCGAACGCCGCAGAGCGCGTCGCAGTCGAGGTGGCCGAGCCGTGAACGTCCGAGACGCGCTCGGCATCTCCGAAAAGCGGCAAGAACAGCTCTCCCGCGTGCTGCAACTGTCGCTCGTCGGCCTCCTGTTCATCGGCGTCGACCGCGGCAACATGGGTATCGCGGTGAACGCGACGGTCGCGCTGGCGGTCACCTACCTGCCGGCGCTGCTCGAACGCGAGTACGACGTCCCGATGGACGCCGGGCTGACGCTGTGGATCACGGTCGCCGTCTTCTTGCACGCGCTCGGAACCGTCGGCATCCCGGGGTCGCGGTACAGCTTCTACGCGAACGTCTGGTGGTGGGACCACATGACGCACGCGCTGTCGTCGTCGGTCGTCGCCGCCGCCGGCTACACCGTCGCGCGCGCCGTCGACGAGCACTCGGACGCCGTCTACCTCCCGTCGCGGTTCATGTTCGTGTTCATCCTCCTGTTCGTCCTGGCGTTCGGCGTGTTCTGGGAGGTCATCGAGTTCGCGGTCAGCGGCCTCGCGTCCGTCCTCGGCAGCGGCTCCGTCCTCACTCAGTACGGCCTCTCGGACACGATGCTCGACCTGGTGTTCGACGCCATCGGCGGCGTCGTCGTCGCCGTCTGGGGGACCGCCCACCTCACGGACGTCGCCGGCGCGCTCACCGAGAAACTGGACGAGCGCAGCGGCGACGCCTGAGCCGCGAACACCTTTTTCCCGCGGCCGCCCCTGCTACCGACTGTCATGGTATTCAAGAAGGTGACACTCATCGGGAGCAGCGACGAGAGCTTCGACGACGCCGCGGACGACGCCATCGACCGCGCCGAGGAGACCCTCGACAAGGTCCACTGGGCCGAAGTCACGGAGATGGGCGTCGAAATCGCGTCCGTCGAGGGCCGTGAGTACCAGGCCGAAGTGGAAGTCGCGTTCGAAGTCCAGGAGTAGCGACGCCGAGAGCCGGCGGCGACGTACGGGTCGACCGCGACGACCCCGAGGTCGTCGCTCTCGTCGCAGACCAGTTCTGTTCTTCTGCGAAGTCCGAAAATGAGGCGCCTCGTCTGGCCGGAACACGGCCCGGACAGGTGCCGCCTTCACTCGCCGCCGTCGCGGGCGTCGGCGTCGCCGGACCTGTCGGGGCCTGCGGTGCGCTTCTCCTCGGCGGCGCCGCCGGAGCGGTCCGGGCCGACCGTCCTGCTCTCGTCGTCGGGAGTTTCGGACGCGCCGCCGTCGAGCGGGCCTTCCGAGACGGCGACCTCCGCGGTGCCGCTCGTCTCGTCGAACACGAGGTGGCTGTGCGGGTAGGCGATGGTGACCGCCGGGTCCTCCGTCTCCAGGAGGTCCCAGATGGCGGTCTGTACCTTCGACCGGATGGTGAGCAGTTTGTACGGCGACTCAGTCCAGTACCGCAGCGTGAGTTCCACGCCGTGGTCGCCGTAGTTGTCGATGTACGCCGTCGGCTTCGCGGGGTAGCGGGCCGCGCCGATGCGGATGTCCGGCCCGCCCTCGATGACGCCCTCGCACGAGGCCGCGGCGCGCTCCATCAGCCGCCGCGCCTGCTGGATGTCGGACTCGTAGGTGACGACGAGCGTCAGCGACAGCCTGGTCCGCTGGTCCTCCGCGGAGTAGTTCGTCACCTTGTTGTCGCGGATGACGCTGTTCGGGATGACCGCGAACGTGTTGTCGAGCGTGAACACCTTCGTGTAGCGGAGCGTGATGTCGTCGACGAATCCGCGCGTCCCGTCGGCCAGCTCGACCATGTCGCCGATTTCGTACGGCTGGTCGGCGAGCACGAACACGCCGTTGACGATGGAGCCGACGATGGGCGCGAGCACGATGCCGATGACGGCGGAGAACACCGTCACCGACAGCACGATGTTGCCGAGTTCGAGGCCGGCGAGGTTCAGGCCAAACAGCGCGAACACCAGGACGACGCCGATGCGGGTCGCCCGGAGGACGGTCTGGGCGACGCTCTGCCGGACGAACCGCTGAGCGATGGGCCGTCCGAGCAGCCTGACGAGGTACTTCGAGACGACGACGCCGACGACGAGACACAGCAGGAACAGGACCGCGGGGACGCCCGGCACGGCGAGGACGTCCCGGTAGAGCGCGGCGAGGCCCGCGAACACTCCCGACCCGGTCGGCGGCGGCGCGGTCGTCGTTGCCGACGCGGTTCCGGATTGCATACCGCAGCCGACAGCACCGCGCGGAAAAAGCGTTGCCCTCCCGGAGTCGACCGGGCCGGTCAGGCGGTCGGTACGCCTAACTCCGGGGCCGCCGAACCGGGGATATGCCCGAGCTGTCACCGGATTCGGACGCGATCTATCAGATCGAAGCGACTGAGCAGCCCGAAGCGACCGTCATCGCGGGGTTCTCGCAGTACGGGCTCGCCGGGCTGGCGGCGGTCGACTTCCTCGTCGACCACCTCGACCTGGAGCAGACCGGGTTCATCCGCGCGGACGGCCTCCCGACCATCACGCCGTTCGAGAACGGCCGGCCCCGGCAGCCGACGCGGCTCTACTCCCGCGACGACCTCGACGTGACGGTGCTGGTCGGCGAGCTCGCGGTTCCGGTGTCGATGGCCCAGCCGTTCTCGGAGGCGATTCTCGACTGGACCGAGGAGGCAGACGTCGACGAACTGGCGGTGCTCTCGGGCGTCCCGGTGCCGCACGGCCCGGACGACCACCGGACGTTCTACGTCGCGACCGACGACTACCGCGAGAAGCGGTTCGGCGACGACTCGCCGGTGCCGCCGATGGGCGCGGGCTTCCTCGACGGCACGAACGGGTCGCTCGTCAGCCGCGGCATGGACTCCCCGATGGGGGTCTGCGTGTACGTCACGCCGGTGCACGACCAGGTGCCGGACGTCGAGGCGACCATCCGGCTGCTCGACTCGCTCGAATCCGTCTACGGGCTCGGCGTCGACACCGCGCCGCTGCGGTCGTTCGCGGACCAGGTCCAGCAGTACTACCAGAACCTCGCCGAGCGACTGGAGTCCGAGCGGGCGGAGGAGCAGCCGCTCGACCGGATGTACATGTAGGCCGGCTGTCACCGGCCCGGGGCGTGCTATAACAGCTTTTCGGAACGCCGTGTTACTCGCCGTTCAGTAAACGACTTGTCGCTCCGGGAAAACCGTGAGGTATGGCCGACGACCTGCGCTCGACGATGGAGCGCGTCGGGGAGCGATTCAACCTCGGCGAGTACGAAATCGACGCCTACCTCGCCGTGCTCGAAAACGGCGAACTCACCGCGAGCGACATCGCGAACCGGACCGACATCCCCCAGCCCCGGGTGTACGACACCGTCCGGAGCCTCTCGGACCGCGGACTCGTGGAACTCCGCGAGTCCCGCCCGATGAAAATCGTCGCGGTCGACCCGGACGAGGCGTTCGGCGGCATCCGGTCGAGCCTCGCGGAGATGGTGGACGAACTGGAGGCGCGCTACACGGCGCCGGCGCGCGACACCGAGGCGGTGTCGCTCGTCAAGTCCCGCTCCACCATCCTCCGGTACCTGGAGGAGGTCATCGAGGGCGCCGAGTACGAACTCGCCGTGTCGCTCACGCCGGACCTGCTCCGCCGGTTCAACGAGGAACTCACCGAGGCGGTCGGCCGCGGCGTCGCCGTGGAGGTGCTGGTCGCGCCGGCGGCGCGGGCGCCGTCGCCGACCGAGTTCGACTACGACGCCGTCGCCACCGAGGCCCGCGAGCGACGCGGCATCACGACGCCCGTCATCGCGGTTGGCGACGGCGAGTACTCGGTGTACGCGACCCAGGACGCGCTCCGCGACGACCGCGACCGCTACGGCGTCATCTTCAACCGCTCGGCGCTCGGCTTCCTCGTCTCCGGGTTCTTCGGGACGGTGCTGTGGAGCACCGCCGAGGTCATCGTCGCCGACGGCGAAGACCGGCCGTTCCCGCGGACGTACGCATCCATCCGTCGCGCAGTCAAAGACATCCACGAAGTCGACGGCGACTTCGAGGCGTCCGTCACCGGCCGCGACGTCGAAACCGGCACCGACGTCCACGTCGAGGGACCGGTCGTCAGCTACGAACACGACCCGTCAGAGCAGGTCGCGTCCATCACGCTCGAAACCAGTGAGGGCGACCGCGTCACCGTCGGCGGCCTCGTCGCCGCCTACGAGGACATCGAGGGGCAGGAGATCGAACTACGGCGCGCCTGACCTGGCCGCATCTGACCGGACCTGACCGGACCTGACCGGACCTGACCCGGCCGCACCGCCTTCGAGCCGTACCGTCTGAACCGTTACGGTCCGGTGGCCACCGTCCCAGTCCGCTGTTCTCCGCGGCCGCTACACCTCGACTTGGAACGGCGCGAACTCGGAGGCCCGTTCGGCCATCGCGCCGAACAGGTCGGCGACGGCGACGAGGTCCTCGGTGTCGACGACCTCGACCGGCGTGTGCATGTAGCGGTTCGGGATGCCGACGTTCAGCGACGGGATGCCGCCGCGGCTGGTGAAGAAGGCGTCCGCGTCCGTCCCGGTCCGGCTGCCGGCAGCCTGCAGCTGGTAGTCGATGTCGGCGTGGTCGCCGGCGGTCCGAGCGAGGTCGACGACGACCGGGTGGTTCGCGGAGCCGCGGCCGACGACCGGTCCCGCGCCGAGTTCGACCGGGCCGCGCTTCTCCTTGTCTATGTCCGGGTTGTCGGTGGCGTGCGTGACGTCCGCGGCGACGGCGACGTCCGGGTCGAGGTCGAACCCGACCATCTGCGCGCCCTTCAGCCCGACCTCCTCCTGGACCGTGGAGACGGCGTAGACGGTCGCGTCGACGTCCGCCTCGGCGGCGCGGCGCAGCCCCTCGGCGGCCGCCCAGGTCCCGACGCGGTTGTCCATGCCGCGGGCCGAGACGCGCGAGCCGTGGAGGTCGGAGACGGTGGAGGCGAACGTCACCGGGTCGCCGACTTCGACGAGGTCCGCGGCCTCGTCGGCGTCCGTCGCGCCGACGTCGACGAACTGGCCGGCGATCTCCTCGTACTCCTCGTCGGACGGGTCGCGCAGGTGAATCGCGGTCTGCCCGATGACGCCGTGGACCGGGCTGTCGCCGTCGTCGGCGTGAACCGTCACGTGCTGGCCCTTCGAGACCGTGCGGTCCGAGCCGCCGACGCGGGAGAGCCGCAGGAAGCCGTCGTCGGTGACGTCGCGGACGATGAATCCGATTTCGTCCGCGTGGCCGGCGAACGCGATTTCGGGGCCGTCGCCGGAGCCCTCGTGGACCGCGACGGCGTTGCCGTACGAGTCGGTGCTGACTGAGTCGGCGAACTCCGCGACGTAGTCGGTCCAGACGCGCTGCCCGGCGGCTTCGAAGCCCGACGGCGACGGCGTGTTCAGCAGGTCGTCGAGGAACGCGCGGCGTGTCTCGTCCATACGCGCCGTTCGGCGCGGCGGGTGAAGAAGCCGATGACTCCGGCCGTCCCGCCGCTCGCCGACTCGGACGACGCCGCCCCAACCGATAAACCGCGCCGAGCCGATGCTCCACTCATGTCCGAGTTCACGTTCCTCGAACTCCACCTGCACGACGGAATCAGCCTTCGGAGCGGCGCTGAGACGGACGAACAGACGGAGCAGAGCACCGGGGCGGCCCCGACGGCGAGCGACGATGAGTCGTCCGGCGTCGGCGGCGCTACGGTCGTCGCCGCGCTGGCCGCAGTCGTGGTCGTGGTCGCCGTGGCCGTCGGCGCGAAGAAACTGCTCTCGGGCGACGTCGACGCCGCGCTCCCGGACGAACTCGACGACCTGGACGACGTCGACGACCTCGGCGACCTCGGCGAGTAGCGTCGGTGCCGCGGTGCCGCGGTGACCGGGGTCGCGCCGCTACGTCAGCGTCCCGACGTTCTCGGCGGCGTAGCCGAACACGTCCTCGTAGCCGTACGCGGAGAGCAGCACCGGGTAGAACGGCTCGTCGGCGGTGAACGACTCGCCGTCCGCCGTGGCGAACTGCTCGCCGGCCTCGACGCGCTCGAAGTTGTGCGCGAACACCTCGTACCGGTCGGCCGGCGGCTTCGCGATCGGGTCGAGCAGCCGAAACACGTCGACCTCGTTAGTGGCTTCTTCGGCGTCGCCGGCGAGACCGACCAGCCCGTCGTTCGACTCCTCCTCGGCGACGGGCGCCGGCAGCGTCTCGGTGGCAGTGAGGAACGCCCGGACGAGCCAGTAGGCGTTGTCCGCGGCCTCCGTTGAGCCCTGCAGGCCGCATTCGACTTCGACTGTGTGCGGGTGCTCGATGAGCCGCCCCTCGGTGAATCGGTCCGTCTCGACGAGCGTGTCGACCGGGAGCGACGGGACGACGGCGCGGACGACCTCGTCGACGGTGTCACACAGCGCGAACGGCTCCGCGTACGACTGCGTTGAGTGCAGCGAGAACGTCGTGCAGCCGTCGAGTTCGCGCGCGAGCGCGGCGGCGAGCCGACCCTCGTGCGTCTCCGCGTCTCTCGACCCGGGGAACGCCCGGTTCAGGTCCTCGTCGACGTACCGCGTGTCTCGCTCCAGCGCCTCCTCGTTCGCGACGACGAGTTTCACCGGCCGCGCGACGTCGGGGTCCTCGGCGACGAGCCGCTCGATGGCGGCGGGCCCGCACGGCTCGTCGCCGTGAATCCCGCCGACGACGGCGATTTCGGGGACACCATCGCCCAGTTGGTGGACTCGCATACCGTCTCTCCGCCGGCCGACTATTTGTGGGCCACGGTCCGCGAACCGACAGTTCGGCCGCTCCGCCACCGTTCCGCTGCTCCGTCGCTCGGCTACGCCGGCGTTCCGCTGCTCCCCCCCGATTCGCCCCGCTGCTGCGCTACTCCAGCGTCTCGACGTAGTCGTAGTCCGCGTCGTAGGCGTCGACGCGCTCGCCGTCGAGCCTGATTCGCCAGCCGTCGACCGCGGCCGGGTCGTCGAGCGCCGCATCGAGCGTCGCCCGGACGTCGGCGACGTCGACGCCGTAGAAGTCGTCCGGGAGGCCGTCGAGGTACTGCAGCGCCGTCTCGAACAGCGACCGCATCCCGTCGTCGTCCTCGAAGTCCACGCGCTTGTACGCGCCGGCCGCCACCTGTACCATCCCGTGGAGGAACGCTGACTCGGCCGTGCCGCTGCCGTAGTTGTACCACTCGTCCTCGAAGCAGTCGTGGCTCTCGTGGTAGTCGCCGCTGTTGAACAGCCTGACGCCGTGTTCGGTCGCGCGGCGGAGCGTCGCGTGCTCCCACACTCGCTCGCGGGTCCGCCACCCGGTCGGGTCGCCGAGCGGCGGCGCGACGCTCGGGTCGCGGGTGTGGTCGTCCATGACCAACAGTCGCGGAGCCGTCGACGTAACTCCGTCGCCCGACTGCGCCGACCGCAGCCGGACGGGGAACGCGGGACGCGGGGACGGATTTATCTGTCGACGCGCCAACGTCCGACACCGATGGTCGACCTCTCGGCGGTGGTGCTCCGCGTCGGCGACGCGGTCGCGGCGGCGTGGGTCCGCGCCTCGACGGCGACGCGGCGGCTGCTGTTCCACAGCGGCTACCGGCCGGCGCTGCTCTACCTGCTCGCGTTGAACCTCGGCGGCGTCAGCTTCCTGCTGTTCCTCGTCGGCAGCGGCGGCGGCCCGTCGCGGTTCCAGTTCGCGCTGTTGCTCGCGTCGCTCGCCGTCGTGCTTTACCTGTCGATTCGGCAGGCGGGGAACGCCCCGACCCGCGGCCGGTGAGGAGCCGCTTCCGTGCAACCTTTATAGCAGTCGACGCGACGGTTCACCCGTGGACGAGCGGCGACGGCTCCGCCCGAGACCGGCGCCGCGTCCGTCCGAACAAGAGCGGTCCGTGCGAGGGTAGCCAAGCCAGGAAACGGCGGCGGACTCAAGATCCGCTCCTGTAGAGGTCCAAGGGTTCAAATCCCTTCCCTCGCACTGGCAACAGTGCGGAAGACGCCGCAGGGGCGCTCTTCCCTCGCAAAACTTACTCGGCGACGCTGCACTCCGAGCGGCTGCGCCGGCGAACGGCCGCGACGGAGAAACGCGGTGAAGAGAGCGCAGAACGGCGCGTCGCGGTCGGCGCGGCGGTAGGCTGCGAGTCGACGGTCGAGCCGTCGGTCAGTTCCCGCCGTCTGTGGCGACGCCGAGGACGCGGTCGGCGACGCGGTTCGCTTTCCGCGGGGTCGGGCGGCTTCCGGCGCGGACGGCGTCGCCGAGTTCCGCGGCGAGTTCAGCGACGTCGGCGCCGGTGCCGTCGTCGGCGACGCGTTCGAAGGCGGCGCGGTAGCCGGCGGCGCAGCGGCGGCCGCCGTCCGTGGTTGTCGCGTCGATGACGTGCTCGATGTGCCGGACTGCTTCCGGTGGGCGCATACGCAACCGTACCACCCTGCCCCCTATAAGTTCACTCTGAGTCGGAACTGAGTAAATCGCGTGCGGCGGAGGAGTGCGGTCGCCGCTGTCGGGGCGGAGCGGAACCGACGGATATTCGGTGCGGCCGCAGGAACCTGTGGAGTCATGAGCGACGAGACTGGCCGCGCCGCCGTCGTCGAACGCGCGGCGCGCGCCGGCGCAGCGGTCGCGGAGGAGCACTTCCGACGCGACATCGACGTCGAGACGAAGGGCGGAAAGACGGACGTGGTGACGGAGGCCGACCGGTCGGCGCAGCGCCGCGTCATCGAAACCGTCCGGGAGACGTATCCGACGGACGCGTTCGTCGGCGAGGAGGAGGACGAACTGAAGGCGGTCCCGGACTCCGGCCCCGCGTGGGTCATCGACCCCATCGACGGCACGAACAACTACGTCCGGAACATCCGTGTGTTCGCCACCTCCGTCGCCGCCGTCGTCGACGGCGAACCGGTCGCCGCCGCGAACGTCCTCCCGGCGCTCGGCGACGTCTACACCTCCGACGCCGACGGCGCGTACCGCGACGGCGACCCGGTGTCCGTCAGCGACGTCGCCGACCCGGAACGCGCCGCGGTCGCGCCGACGATCTGGTGGGGGTTCGACCGCCGCGACGAGTACGCCACGGCCGGAGGCACACTGGTCGAACGGTTCGGGGACATGCGCCGGTTCGGCTGCGCGCAGGCCACGCTCTCGATGGTCGCCGACGGGTCGCTCGAAGGCGCCGTCACGAACGTCGACTGCAACCCCTGGGACACCGTCGCCGGCGTCCACATGATTCGGCAGGCAGGCGGCACCGTCACCGACCTCGACGGCGACCGGTGGACGCACGACGACCGCGGACTCGTCGCCTCGAACGGCGACCTCCACGACGAACTGCTCGCCGCGGCCCGCCGCATCGACGAGGTCCGCGACGACGACCGGTAGCCTCGCCGTCGCGCGACGGCAGCCCCCGGACGTGTCGGTTCGGCGGGCGGAGATTGAGCCGAACGCAACGTCGAAGTACGCCCCGCGCGACTCCGAGATATGGAACTGGACGAGACGGACCGGGCGATTCTGCGGGCGCTTCAGGAGGACGCACGCACCCCGTTCAGCGAGATTGCGCGCCGCATCGACATGTCGAGCGCGACGGTACACGACCGCGTGTCGCGGCTCGAAGAGGCCGGCGTCATCCGGGGCTACCACGCGGACGTCGACGCCGCACAGCTCGGCTACGGCGTCTCCGCGCTCGTCGGCCTCCGCGTCGAACAGGGCCACGAGGAGGACGCGCTCGAACGGCTCCGCGGCATCGACGGCGTCCGCGAAGTCCACCTCACCACCGGCGAGTGGGACGTGATGCTCCGCGTGTACGCCGAGTCCACCGACGGCCTCCGCGAACTGATGTTCAACGAAATCGCCGCCACCGACGGCTTCGACCGCTCGCAGACCATGGTCATCCTCGGCACCGACTACGAGGAGTCCGGCGTCCCCATCTGAGCCATCCCCCTCCTGCCCGCCTGACTGTCCGCCGCCGACCGCGAGGACTCGCGACCGACAGAATTTCACGGCGACCGCGCGCACTGTCTCCATCTCCGCATGAAGGCCATCAAGGACAGCGTCCACGACTACATCACGCTCGACCCGGTCGCCGTCGACCTGCTCGACACCCGGGCCTTCCAGCGGCTCCGGCACATCAAGCAGCTGTCGACGGTCCGGCTGGTCTACCCCTCCGCGTCGCACACCCGGTTCGAGCACAGCCTCGGCGTCTACCACCTCGCGAGCCGCGCCCTCCAGCACCTCGGCGTCGACCCGGACGGCGACCGCGCGCGACACCTCCGCGCCGCGGCGCTGCTGCACGACGTCGGCCACGGCCCGTACGGCCACCAGACCGAGGAGGTCATCCGGCGGCGCGCCGGCCGCCACCACGACGAAATCGGCGGGCTGCTCGGCGACACCGACGCCGGTGCGGTGCTCGACAGGCACGGCCTCGACCCCGGCCGAGTCGCCGACATCGTCCGCGGCGACGGCGAACTCGGCCAGCTGGTGTCCGGCGAGCTTGACGTCGACCGGATGGACTACCTGGTCCGGGACGCCCACCACACCGGCGTCCCGTACGGCACAATCGACCACGAACGGCTCGTCCGCGAACTCCAGTACCAGGACGGAGCGCTCGTGCTCGCGGAGGGGAACGTCCAGACCGCCGAGTCGCTGCTGCTCGCCCGCGCGCTGATGGACGCGACGGTGTACCGCCACCACGTCTCCCGCATCGCCGGCGCGATGCTGGAGCGCGCCTCCGAGCGGCTGCTCGACGCCGACGACGGGCCGACGGTGCGGGAGTTCAGCCGGATGGCGGACCACGATCTGCTCGTCGCGCTCCGCGAGCGCGTCCCGGCGCTCGGCCGCCGCATCGAACACCGCGACCTGTACAAGCGCGCCGCCTGGGCCGACCTCAGCGCGACGCCCGCGGACGTCGTCGACTTCCGGCACGCCGACGAACGCGACGCCGAGCGCGACGTCGCCGACGTCGCCGGCGTCGACCCGGCGGACGTCATCGTCGACGTCCCGAGCAGGCCGACGTTCACCGAGGCCGGGAGCCGCGTCGTCGTCAACGGCGTCCCGCAGCGGCTCGAAGACGCCTCCGAACTCGTCTCGGGGCTGCGCGCCGCCCAGCGCGCACAGTGGCGGATGGGCGTGTACGCGCCCGAGGAGCACGTCCCCGCCGTCGCCGCGGCGACCGAGGACGTGCTCGGCGTCCGCGCGGACGTCCCCTGACGACGGAGCACTTCGGTACGGAACCGCTCGGCGTTCTCTTCGGCTCGGCACGCTCACCGGCTCTGCGCTCGGACCCAGCGGCCTCGTCGACGGCCCCGACCGGCCGCCGAACGCGACGTCGAACGTGACACCGAAGCGACGCTGAATGCGACGCCGAATCGCGGACGGTTTTTACGGGATGACGGCGAACGGACGGGTATGACTGGCTTCGACCGCGACGGCGCCGGGTACCGACGGCGTCTCGCCGCCACCGCGCGCGCCGGAGGTGCCGCGGCGTGACGACCATCAAGGACTCCGTTCACGACCATATCACCATCGACGGCGTCGCCGCCGACCTGCTGGACACGCCGCAGGTGCAGCGGCTCCGCCGCATCGCACAGCTCGGCACCGTGAAACTGGTGTACCCGTCCGCGAACCACACCCGGTTCGAGCACAGCCTCGGCGTCTACTACCTCGCGAACCGCGCGCTCGAGCACCTCGGCGTCGAGGGCCGCGAGGCCGAGCGGGTCCGCGCCGCGGCGCTGCTGCACGACGTCGGCCACGCCCCGTTCAGCCACAACGTCGAGGAGCTCCTCCACCGACACACCGGCCGGTACCACGACGACGTCGACGACCTCATCGTCGACTCGGCGGTCGGCGACGTGCTCGTCGACCACGGCCTCGACCCGGCGAACGTCGCCGGGCTCATCGGCGGCGACGGCCAGTACGGCCAGCTGGTGTCGGGCGAGCTGGACGTCGACCGGATGGACTACCTGGTCCGGGACGCCCACCACACCGGCGTCCCGTACGGCACAATCGACCACGAACGGCTCATCCGCGAACTCACCTTCGCCGACGGCGAACTGGTGCTCGCCGAGGGGAACGTCCAGACCGCCGAGTCGCTGCTCGTCGCGCGGGCGCTGATGAACCCCACCGTGTACGCCCACCACGTCGCCCGCATCTCCAAGGCGATGCTCCGCCGGGCCACCGAGCGGCTCATCGACGTGTCCGACGTGGACGCCACGACGGTGCGCCGCATGGACGACCCGGCGCTCGTCTCCGCGCTCAGAGACACCGACGAGACAGCCGAGTTCGCGCGGCGGTACGACCACCGCGACCTGTTCAAGCGCGCCGTCTGGGCGGAGTACGACGACGTCCCGGAGTCGATTCGCCGCGCCGACCACGACGAAATCCGGCGGGTCGAGCGGGACATCGCCGACGACTGCGACCTCCCGGCGACGGACGTCATCATCGACGTCCCCGCCGAACCGGAGATGAAAGAGTCGACCTCGGAGGTGCTGGTGAACGGCGAAGTCCGGCGGCTCGAAGACCAGTCGCCGCTCGTGACGGCGCTCCGCACCGCCCAGCGCGGCCAGTGGCGGCTCGGCGTCTACACGAGAGCGGACGCCACAGAACGGGTCGGCTCCGCGGCGGCGGAGCGGCTCGGCCTCGACATCGACGGCGCGCTCGTCAGCGACGTCAGACAGCGGCTCCACGTCACGCTCGACCAGTTCGAGGACGGAAGCCCGGAGGAGAACGCATGAGCCGCGACGCCGAGACCACGGAGCCGGCCGGGGAGCAGTCGGCGACCGAGACGTACGAGGGGACGATACTGGTCGGCCGCGACTTCGAACCCGTCGAGGGAACCGTCGTCGTGGAGGACGGCACGATTCAGGCCATCGAGGAGGAGCCCGTCGCCTCCGACGACGTCGTGCTGCCGGCGTTCGTGAACGCGCACACCCACATCGGCGACTCCATCGCGAAGGAGGCGGGTCGCGGCCTGTCGCTGGACGAACTGGTCGCGCCGCCGGACGGCCTCAAACACCGGCTGCTCCGCGACGCGAGCCGCGAGGAGAAGGCCGTGGCGATGCGGCGCTCGCTGGAGTTCATGCAGCAGACCGGGACGGCGGCGCACGTCGAGTTCCGCGAAGGCGGCGTCGACGGCGTCGACCTCATCCGGGAAGCCGGCGGCGGCCTCCAGATTCGGTCGGTCGTCCTGGGACGCGAGACGGTGGCGGCGATGGAACACGACGGCGCGGACGGCTTCGGCGCCAGCGGCGCACGCGACGCCGACTTCGACGCCGAACGCACCGCGACCCGGAACGCCGGGAAACTGTTCGGCATCCACGCCGGCGAACGCGACCCGTACGACGTCGACGCCGCGATGGACCTCGACCCCGACCACCTCGTCCACATGGTCCACCCCGAACCGCACCACCTCGACCGGCTCGCCGACGTCGGAACCCCGGTCGTGGTCTGCCCGCGGTCGAACCTCGTCACGGACGTCGGCGTCCCGCCGCTCCGCGAACTGCTCGACCGGACCACGGTCGCGCTCGGCACCGACAACGTGATGTTGAACTCGCCGTCGATGTTCCGCGAGATGGAGTTCGCCGCGAAGCTCACCGACGCCTCCGCGCTCGAAGTGCTGCGGATGGCGACGGTGAACGGCGCCGAGGTGGCCGGGCTGAACTGCGGGCTCGTCGAACCCGGCCGCGACGCCAAACTGCTGGTGCTCGACGGCGACTCGGACAACCTCGCCGGCGTCAAGGACTTCGTCCGCGCGGTCGTGCGGCGCGCCGGGCAGGGCGACGTCGTCGACGTCGTGCTGTGACCGGCCGCGCGTGTCACGGTGGCACGCCGGCACGGAAGAACGCACCATTTATACCTGCGTCCGCTGAACACACCCGTACGATTATGCCGAGCTCGAACGGCCCCCTCAAAGGCACGCGCGGAAAGCTGTCGAACAAGCCCCGAGAACGCGGTACGTCGCCGCCTCAGCGCGCCATCGCCGAGTTCGAGGAGGGACAGAAGGTCCACCTCACGCTCGACCCGTCCGTGAACGACGGTCGGTTCCACCCGCGGTTCAACGGCCACACCGGCACCGTCGTCGGCGAGCAGGGCGCCGCCTACAAGGTCGAAATCACCGACGGCGGGAAGACGAAGACCATCATCGCGAAGCCGGCGCACCTCCGCGAGCAAACGGAATAGATGACGATCTTCAAGGAGAAGCTCGACGAGGAGTACCTCACCGTCTCCGAGACGAAAGAACTCCTCGAGGACGTCGAGGCGGAGCGCGCGGCCGACGAGGACCGCGAGCTCCGCTACGAACTGGCGCGCGCCATCGAACACGTCAACCAGTTCGCGTTCCTCTCGGCGGAGGACGCCCGGAGCCTCGTCGACGAACTCCAGGAGCTCGAGAAGGTCGACGAGGCGCAGGCGTACAAGATCGCCGACCTGCTTCCGCGCGACCGGACCGAGCTTCGCGCCGTCTACGCCCAGGAGCGGTACGCGCTCGACGGCGAGGAACTGGACGAGATCCTGAACGTCGTCGCGAAGTACGCCTGACCGACGGCGACCACCTTTTAAGTCCGTCCCCGTTCACTCTCGCGGTATGACTGACTCTGACACGTCTGACACCGCCGGCGACGCAGCGACCGGGGAAGAACCGCCCGGTGAGACCGCCAGCGACGGTGAGGCGGAGGGACGCGACGAGCCGCGGTACGCGGTCGTGCTCGACCACCTGCCGACCGGAAAGCCGGACGACAACCGGCCGCGGAACAAGAAGTCGCCGGTGGCGTACGCGCTCGGCGAACGCGACTTCCGGCTGTACGAACTCACCCTCGAACCGGACGCGGACGTCGGCTTCGCGGACCGCGTCGCCATCGCGCCGGCGGACGCCCGCGACGCCGTCGAACGGTTCCGCGAGGTCGAATACGACGACCTGACGCGGGCGGCGACCCAGGAGGTCGAGTACGCGGTCGAAGCCATCGTCGACGGCGACGAACAGCGGTTCGTCGACTTCTACAACGACGCACAGCCCATCACGCTCCGGCTCCACCGGCTGAATCTGCTCCCCGGCATCGGGAAGAAGCTCCGCAACAACATCCTCGACGAGCGGAAGCGCGGCCCGTTCGAGTCGTTCGAGGACCTCGAAGACCGCGTCTCCGGGCTGCACCGGCCGAAGGAGCTGCTGGTGGAGCGAATCGTCGAGGAGATCCGCGAGGACGACCTGAAGTACCGAGCGTTCGTCGGCGGCGACAGTTCGTCCGGGGAGTGAGTCGCCGCGACGACCGCACCACTTTCGCCGGCTGCATCGCCTTCGCCGCCGTCGACGCGCGCCGGGCTGGCGTCGACGCCGCGGCACAGTCATAGACGGATTTACGGCGCGCGGCCGCGAATCACGTCCCAATGACTGACTCCGAGTCCGCGCGGTCGTTCCGCGACCCGGACCGGCTCCGGAAGCGGGCCGGCGTCGGCGGCGACCCCGACCAGGACCAGCACTTCCTCGTCGACGACCGCGTGCTCGACCGCGTCCCCGGCTACCTCCCGGCGGACGCGGACCGGTCGCACGTCCTCGAAATCGGCGGCGGCACCGGCGCGCTCACCGACCGGCTGCTCGCCGTCGCCGACCGGGTCACGGTCGTCGAACGCGACACGCGGCTCGTCTCGTTCCTCCGCGAGGAGTTCGCCGACGCGGTCGCCGACGGCCGCCTCGAAATCGTCGAGGGCGACGCGCTCGACGTCGACCTCCCGGCGTTCACGGCGTGCGTGTCCAATCTGCCGTACGGCGTCTCCTCCGAGGTTGCGTTCCGGCTGCTGCCGCTCGACCGACCGCTCGTCTTGATGTTCCAGAAGGAGTTCGCAGAGCGGATGGTGGCTGAGCCGGGGACGTCCGAGTACGGCCGGCTCTCCGTCTCGGCACAGCACTACGCGGACGTCGAACTGGTCGAGACCGTGCCGCCGGAGGCGTTCGACCCGAAGCCGCGCGTCGAGAGCGCCGTCGTCCGGTGTACGCCGCGCGACCCGGACTACGAGGTGGACGACGAGGCGTTCTTCCTGCGGTTCGTGAAGGCGCTGTTCACCCAGCGCCGCAAGAACGTCCGGAACGCCGTCCGGAACACGGCGCACATCTCCGGGCTGAAGTCGCCGGACGCCGTGGTGGACGCGCTGGACGAGGAGACGCTCCGGAAGCGGCCCGGGGAGCTGTCGCCGGCGCGGTTCGCCGAGTTGGCGGCGGTCGCCGCCGACGTCAGCGACGTGGGTGAGGGCCAATAATGCAGTCGGGCGGCTCGGCGACGGAGACGGCGACCGCAGCGTCTTCCGGAGCCGGAACCGCGACGTCGACCGCGGCGGGCGGCGCCCCGTTCGGCCCGATTCTGCCGCCCAGCGTCGTGGACGCCATCCACCGGCTGTTCCCGACGCTGGAGTCGCAGTTCCTCGGGACGCTGCTCGTCGCCGCGCTGCTGGTCGGCGTCAGCGACTCGGTCCGCCGGCTCGGCCCGGCGATGAAGCACCGATTCAACGACACCGCGGTCGAGGCAACGCAGGCGGCCGTCACGGCGGTTCTCACGGGGCTGGTCGGCGTGTTCTTCGTCGTCGTGTGGCGCGGCGGCGGCGAGGTGAACGCGCTGCTCGAATCGTTCGAGTTCGGCGGGAGAGACGTCGTCCGCGCCGTCTTCACCGTCACGATTCTCGCCGGCGCCTACTCGGTGACGCGGCTCACCAGGCGCGTAATCCACCGGGTCGGCACGGAGCGCGGCGGCATCTCCGAACACCAGCAGGAGATCGCCCACCACGTCGTGCAGGTTAGCGTCTACGTGTTCGCGCTGCTGGTCGTCCTCGGGATGTGGGGCGTCAACATCGGCGGCCTCCTCGTCGGCGCCGGGTTCGCCGGCATCGTGCTCGGACTCGCCGCTCGGCAGACGCTCGGCGCCGTGCTCGCCGGGTTCGTCGTCCTATTCTCCCGGCCGTTCGAGCTCGGCGACTGGGTCGAAATCGGCGACCAGGAGGGCATCGTCACCGACATCACCATCGTCAACACGCAGCTGCGGACGTTCGACGACGAGTACGCGATGATACCGAACGACATCGTGACGAGCGAGGAGATAATCAATCGGAGCCGGCAGGGGCGGCTCCGCGTGAACGTCGACGTCGGCGTCGACTACACGACCGACCTCGAAACCGCGATGGAACTGGCGGAGGAGGCGATGACGGGCCACGACCTGCTGCTCGACAAGCCCGACCCGCACGTCGTGCTGGCGGAGTTCGGCGACTCCGCGGTCGTGCTCCGACTCCGATTCTACATCAGCAACCCGAGCGCCCGGAAGATGTGGAAAGCACGGACGAAAGTCATCGCCGCGGTGAAAGAGCGGTTCGACGAGGCCGGCGTCAAAATCCCGTTCCCGCAGCGGGAACTGTCCGGCCGCGCCCAGACCGGCGGCCTCCGCGTCGCCGACGCGGTCGACGCGTCGGCGCGGGATACTGACGGCGGCGTCGACCCCGCGGAGGAATCCGATGCGGAGTGACGGCGGCGGAAGCGACGGCAGCGACGGCGCCCACCGCGACCACGGCAGCGACGGCGACGCCGAGTCGACCGCGTCGCGGGACGCGCTGGCGGCGCGTCGGGGTCTCGGCGACCCGGTGTACGCGCCGGCGGAGGACTCGGGGCTGCTCGCGGAGGCGGGCGCGGAGCGGGCGCGCGGCGTCGCGCTCGAAGTCGGCACCGGGTCGGGCTGGGTGGCGGCGCAGGTGCGCGACCGGGCCGACGTGGAGCGCGTCGTCGGAAGCGACGTGAACCCGCACGCGTGCGAGCAGGCGCGCGACCGGGGCGTCGAGGCGGTCCGTGCCGACCTGCTCGCGCCGTTCGCAGCGGACAGCGTCGACACGGTACTGTTCAATCCGCCGTACCTGCCGACCGACCCGGACGCCGAGTGGGACGACTGGCAGGAGGCGGCGCTGTCGGGCGGCGAGTCGGGCCGTGAACTCATCGAACCGTTCCTCGACGACGTCGCCCGCGTGCTCCGGCCGGGCGGCGTCGTGCTGCTGCTCGTGTCGTCGCTCACCGGCTTCGGCGCCGTCGTCGAGTACGCCGTCGACGCGGGCTTCGACGCGGAGACGGTCGTCGAGGAGTCGTACCCGTTCGAGTCGCTGTCGGTGCTCGCGCTCACGCCGAGAGAATAACTGAAGGTAATTCATTGGTTTAGCAAGTATTATGCGTCGGCATTTCGAACGACAGTTCGATGACTGACGCAGTCGCGACCACGCTCGGGCTGTTCCCGCTGCCCGACTGGGCGAAATCGGAGTTATCGGACCTGAAGGGCCACCAGAAAGCCGACCTCGTCTCCGGCGACGAATCCGGCGACGTCGCCGACGCCTACGACCGGGTCCGCAGCGAAGTCGTCTCCGATCAGCGCGACGCCGACCTCGACCGAATCGTCGAAGGGCAGGCGCGCTGGGACGACATGCTCGCGCACCCGCTGACCGTCCACGACAGCGTCGAGACCGGCGGCATCGTCCGGTACTACGACAACAACAACTTCTACCGCGACCCCCGCGTCGTCGACGACCTGACGTTCTCCGGCGACGTCGCTGACGAACTGTCGGCCGCCGCCGAACTGCTCGGCGACGACGCGCCGGTGCAGGCCGTCCTCCCGGGGCCGTACACGCTCGCGGAACTCGCCTCGGACGAGCACTACGGCGACGACCGCGAGTTCCTCGCCGCCGTCGCGGAGTTCCTCGCCGGCGAAATCGACGCGTTCCCGGCCCACGAGACGCTGTTCCTGCTCGAACCGAGCTTCGTCACCGACGCCCCCGACGACGACCTGCAGGAGCCGGCCAGCGAGGCGGTCGACGAGGTCGCCGCCGCGACCGACGCGGACGTCGTCGTGCAGACGTACTGGGAGGCGTTCGAGGAGAAGCCGTACGCCCACCTGATGGACGCCGACGTCGACGCCATCGGCTTCGACCTGGTCGGCGCCGACCGCGAGGCGAACCTCGAATGCATCAACGAGTACGGCACGAAAGCCGACATCTCGCTCGGCGTCGTCGACGGCCAGAACACGAAGGTCGAAGCCGCCGAGACGGTCGCCGAGCGCGTCGCGTGGACGCACGGACAGATTCCGGCCCAGGAGTTCGAGACGACGTACGCGACGTACAACACGGAGTCGTTCTACCTGCCGGTGAACAAGCACCTCGCGAAGCTCGACGCGCTCGCCGAGGGCGCTCACCTGGCCGCGACGACGGAGGTGGAAGCGTGAGCCGGAACCCCGAGAACCGCGAGCAGTTCCGGCCGGACGGCCACGACGCCGACCACTTCCTCTTGACCACCGTCGTCGGGTCGTACCCGAAGCCGAAGTGGCTGAACCGCGCGAACGACCTCGCCGAGGACGACGACTCAAAGTTCGACGCCGACGACCTCGCCGAGGCGCACGACGACGCCTGCCGCGTCATCACGCACGAACACGAACGCGCCGGGCTGGACACCGTCGTCGACGGCGAGATGCGCCGCGAGGAGATGGTGGAGTTCTTCGCCGAGCGCATCGACGGCTACGAGTTCAACGGCCCCGTGAAGGTGTGGGGGCACAACTACTTCGACAAGCCGTCCGTCGTCGACGACGTCGCCTACGACGAGCCGTGGCTGGTCGACGAGTTCGAGTTCACCGCCGGCGTCGCCGACCGGCCGGTCAAAGTCCCCATCACGGGGCCGTACACGCTCGCCCGCTGGGCGTTCAATGAGGCGTACGACACCGACGCGGACTTGGCGTACGCGCTCGCCGACCTCGTGAACGAGGAGATAGAGAAACTGGTCGACGCCGGCGCGCGCTACATCCAGATCGACGAGCCGGCGCTCGCGACGACGCCCGACGACCACGCCATCGTCGGCGAGTGTCTCGACCGCATCGTCGCCGACATCCCGGAGGACGTCCGCATCGGCCTGCACGTCTGTTACGGCGACTACTCCCGCATCTACCCGGAAATCAACGACTACCCCATCGACGAGTTCGACGTCGAACTGTGCAACGGCGGCTACGAGCAGATCGAGGTGTTCGCGGACGGCGAGTTCGCGCCCGACCTCGCGCTCGGCGTCGTCGACGCCCACGTCGCCGACGTGGAGTCCGTCGCCGAAATCAAGCGGAACATCGAACAGGGGCTGAAGGTGGTCGGCCCGGACAAGCTCACCGTCTCGCCCGACTGCGGGCTGAAACTGCTCCCCCGCGAGGCCGCCTACGGGAAGATGGAGAACCTCGTGCAGGCCGCCCGCGAAGTCGAGGCCGAACTCGACGCCGGCGAAATCGACGTGCCGGCCGCGGAGGACGCCGCGCCCGCGGACGACTGACGACTCGGCCGGCCGTCCTCGCGCTCGGTTTCTTCGCCTCGCCACCCAAACCACTCAAGGCCGGGCGCCGCCAACTCGGAGGCCATGACCGACACGGACGACCCGGCGCTGTGTGACGCGCTGGAGGAGACCGCCGAGGCCATCGCGACGATGGAGACGCGCGGCGCGGCGACCATCGCCGCGGCGGCGGCGGAGGCGCTCGCCGAACAGGCCCGCGAGACGGACGCCGAGTCGACCGCGGCGTTCAGGGAGACAATGCGCGCGGCGGGGCGGCGGCTGTACGACACGCGGCCGACGGCCGTGTCGCTGCCGAACGCGCTCCGGTACGTGCTCGGCCGGATGGACGGCGGCACGGTGCCGGCGCTGCAGTCCTCCGTCGTCGAGGCGGCCGACGCCTTCCGGACGCGGC
Organism: Halobaculum sp. D14; assembly: GCF_051195135.1. Lineage (NCBI taxonomy): Archaea > Methanobacteriati > Methanobacteriota > Halobacteria > Halobacteriales > Haloferacaceae > Halobaculum > Halobaculum sp. D14. Next base: position 259,488 of record NZ_JBNTKA010000003.1, read on the forward strand.
TCGACACCGCGCAGGACGAACTCGGGAGCGTCGGCGCGAACCGCCTCCGCGACGGCGACACGGTGATGACGCACTGCCACTCGACGGACGCGCTGGCGTGCGTCGAAGCCGCCGTCGAGCAGGGGAAGGACGTCTCGGCGATCGTGAAGGAGACGCGGCCGCGGAACCAGGGCCACATCACGGCGCGGCAGCTCCGCGAGATGGGCGTCCCGGTGACGCTCGTCGTCGACTCGGCGGCGCGCCGCTACCTCGACGAGGTCGACCACGTCCTCGTCGGCGCGGACTCCATCGCCGCCGACGGCGGCGTCGTCAACAAGATCGGGACGTCCGGGCTCGCCGTGAACGCCCGCGAACGCGGCACGCCCATCATGGTCGCGGCTCAGACCATCAAGTTCCACCCGGACACGCTCACCGGCCACACCGTCGAAATCGAGATGCGCGACGAGTCCGAACTGGTGAGCGACGAGGAGCGCGCCGACATCGGCGACATCGACGTCGAGAACCCGGCGTTCGACGTGACGCCGCCGCGGTACGTCGACGCCATCGTCACGGAGTCCGGGCAGTTCCCGCCCGAGAGCATCGTGACGCTGATGCGCGAACTGTTCGGGGAGTCGGCGGCGAAGCCGTGGGAGGAGTGATGCGGGCGCTGTGTGCCGGGCACGTCAACTGGGACGTGACCCTCCGCGTCGACCGGCTCCCGGCGCCCGACGGCGAAGTCACCATCGAGCAGCAGCACCAGGCCGGCGGCGGCTCCGCGGCCAACGTCGCGGTGAACCTCGCGGCGCTGAACCACGACGCCTCGCTGTTCGGCTCCGTCGGCGACGACGAGTCCGGGATGCTCGCCGGCCGGGAGTTGGCGCGCGCCGGCGTCGAGACGCACCTCGTCGAGGCCGACGGCGACACCGCCGTGAAGTACCTCGTCGTCGACGGCGACGGCGAAGTGATGGTGCTGTCGAACCGCGGCGCCAACGAGGCGTACGACGCGGCCGACCTCGCCGTCGACGTCGCCGACTTCGACCTGCTCCACCTGACGAACCAGCCGCCCGCCGTCGCCGCCCGGCTCGCGAGCCGCGGCCGCGACGCCGACGTCCCGGTGAGCTTCTCGCCGGGCCGGACGCTCGCCGACCGGGACTTCGCGGAGACACTGGCGCTCGCCGACACCGTGTTCGTGAACCAGCGCGAAGCCACCGTGCTCGTGAACGAGGACGGCCTCGACGTGCTGCGCGAGGGCGCGACGCTCGTCGTCACGCGCGGCTCCGACGGCGCCGAGGTCCGCGTCGACGGCCGCACGTACAGCCACCCCGGCTTCGACGTGGAGCCGCTGGACACGACCGGCGCCGGTGACGCGTTCGCCTCCGGCTTCCTCGCGGCGCGCGCCGACGGCGCCGACCACGACCGCGCCATCGTGGTCGCGAACGCCTGCGGCGCCATCGCCTCCTGTGAAGTCGGCGCGCGCGCGGAGTTGACGTGGGAGCGCATCGACGCGTTCATCGCCGACCACGACGCCGCCTGAGCCGGGTCGGCGGGGCGCCGGTCCGCGTCGTGCGGCGGCGCGAACGGATTTCGGATTACGGAACCCTTTTGGAGTGGCTGACCGGACGTTTCCGGCAACGAATGAACGCAGTCGTGTCCGCGCGAGGTGGTCGGCGGTGACGATGGACGACCGGATCGACGAGCTGCGCGAAAAGCGTGCAGAGGCGGAGAAAGGCGGCGGCGAAGACCGCATCGAACGCCAGCACGAGAAGGGGAAGATGACGGCGCGCGAGCGCATCGACTACTTCCTCGACGACGGTACGTTCCACGAGTTCGACCAGTTCCGGACGCACGACACCCACTCGTTCGGGATGGAAGAACAGCAGCTGTACGGCGACGGCGTCGTCACCGGCTACGGCGAGGTGAACGGCCGGAAGACGTTCGTGTTCGCACACGACTTCACCGTGTTCGGCGGGTCGCTCGGCGAGGTGTTCGCCGAGAAGGTCTGCAAGGTCATGGACAAGGCGATGGACGTCGGCGCGCCGGTCGTCGGCCTCAACGACTCCGCGGGCGCCCGCATCCAGGAGGGCGTGAAGTCGCTCGCCGGCTTCGGCGAAATCTTCGAGCGTAACACGGCCGCCTCCGGCGTCATCCCGCAGCTGTCAGCCATCATGGGCCCCTGCGCCGGCGGCGCCGTCTACTCGCCCGCCATCACGGACTTCACGTTCATGGTGAAAGACACCAGCCACATGTTCATCACCGGCCCGGAGGTCATCAAGACCGTGACGGGCGAGGAGGTGAGCTTCGAGGAGCTCGGCGGCGCGACGACGCACGCATCCACCTCCGGCGTCGCCCACTTCGCCGAGGAGTCCGAAGAGGACGCGCTCGACGACATGCGGCGGCTGCTGTCGTACCTGCCGCAGAACAACGTCGAGGACCCGCCGCGCGTCGACCCGTGGGACGACCCGGAGCGCCGCGACGAGGAGCTCGAAACCATCGTGCCCGACGAGCCACGGAAGCCGTACGACGCGACGAACGTCGTCGACAGCGTCGTCGACGAAGGGTCGTTCTTCGAGACGCACGCCGGCTTCGCGAAGAACATCGTCACCGGGTTCGCGCGGCTCGACGGCCACAGCGTCGGCGTCGTCGCGAACCAGCCGCGCGTCAACGCCGGGACGCTCGACATCGAGGCGAGCGAGAAGGCCGCACGGTTCGTCCGCTTTTGCGACGCGTTCAACGTCCCCATCGTGTCGTTCGTCGACGTCCCCGGGTTCATGCCCGGCACCGACCAGGAGCACGACGGCATCATCCGGCACGGCGCGAAGCTGCTGTACGCCTACTCGGAGGCGACGGTGCCGCTTCTCACCGTCATCACGCGGAAGGCGTACGGCGGCGCCTACGACGTCATGGCGTCGAAACACATCGGCGGCGACGTGAACTACGCGTGGCCGACCGCTGAAATCGCCGTGATGGGGCCGCAGGGCGCCGTCAACATCCTCTACAGCGACCAGTTGCAGGAGGCGGACGACCCCGAGGCGCGCCGCGACGAACTCATCGAGGAGTACCGCGAGGAGTTCGCGAACCCCTACACGGCCGCCGACAAGGGGTTCCTCGACGCCGTCATCGAGCCGACGGAGACCCGGCCGCGGCTCGTCGCCGACCTGGAGATGCTGAAGTCGAAGCGCGAGTCGAACCCCGACAAGAAACACGGCAACATCCCGATCTGATGGCACCGCACGACTCGGACGGCGACGCGTCCGCCGACGGCGACGTTGACGGCGACGCATCCGCCGACGGCGACACGGCAGCAGGCGACGCCGTACCAGACGGCACCGCGGACGGCCTCGCCGCAGCGCTCGACATCCCGGCGGACGCCGACGACGCGGAGGCGGCAGCCATCGCGGCGGCGGTCGGCGCGCACCTCCGGGACCACGAAGCCGCCGCCGCTGCAGCGGCCGCAGCCGGCGACGCGGTGGAGACGTGGGACGGCGACCGCTGGCGGTTCGCCGGGCGAGTCGACGCGGTCGGCGGCTGCGCCGGCCGCGTCCCGGACGGCGCGCCGACCGACGACTGGACGGCCGCCGGCCGAACCGACCGGTTCTGAGCCGCGGGGCGACGACGCACCCGTTCTGTCAACCGTTTCTTCGTTCCGAGTAGACGAACCCGAACCGACGGTTTGAGTAGGCACTTCCCCGAACCGTCGGTAAGAATGTTCGAGAAGGTGCTCGTCGCGAACCGCGGCGAAATCGCGGTCCGCGTCATGCGGGCCTGCGCGGAACTCGGCATCGACACCGTCGCCGTCTACTCGGAGGCGGACAAGCACTCCGGGCACGTCCGGTACGCCGACGAGGCGTACAACGTCGGGCCGGCGCGGGCCGCCGACTCGTATCTCGACCAGGAGGCCGTCATCGAGGCCGCAGAGAAGGCGGGCGCCGACGCCATCCATCCGGGCTACGGCTTCCTCGCGGAGAACGCGGAGTTCGCGGCGGCCGTCGAGGCCACCGACGGCGTCACGTGGGTCGGGCCGAGCGCCGACGCGATGGAGACGCTCGGCGAGAAGACGAAGGCGCGGACGGTGATGCAGGAGGCCGACGTCCCCATCGTCCCCGGGACCACCGACCCGGTCGACACCGCCGAGGAGGTGCAGGCGTTCGGCGACGAGCACGGCTACCCGGTCGCCATCAAAGCGGAGGGCGGCGGCGGCGGCCGCGGCATGAAGGTCGTCGAGTCAGCGGAGGAAGCCGCAGAACAGCTCGAATCCGCGAAGCGCGAAGGCGAGGCGTACTTCTCGAACGACTCCGTCTACCTCGAACGGTACCTCGAGACGCCGCGGCACGTCGAAGTCCAGATCATCGCCGACCGCCACGGAAACGTCCGCCACCTCGGCGAACGCGACTGCTCGCTGCAGCGCCGCCACCAGAAGGTCATCGAGGAGGGGCCGTCGCCTGCGCTCTCGGAGGAGCTCCGCGAGCGAATCGGCGAGGCGGCCCGGCGCGGCGTCAGCGAGTCCGACTACTACAACGCCGGCACCGTCGAGTTCCTCGTCGAGGAGAACCCCGAGCGCGACCCGGACGAGCCGCTCGGCGGCGACGCGAACTTCTACTTCCTCGAAGTCAACACCCGAATCCAGGTCGAACACACCGTGACGGAGGAGCTCACCGGCATCGACATCGTGAAAGAGCAGCTCCGCGTCGCCGCCGGCGAGGAACTCGAGTTCTCCCAGGACGACGTCGAACTGGACGGCCACGCGATGGAGTTCCGCATCAACGCCGAGAACGCCGCCGACGAGTTCGCGCCGGCCACCGGCGGCTCGCTGGAGACGTACGACCCGCCGGGCGGCATCGGCGTCCGGCTCGACGACGCGCTCCGGCAGGGCGACGACCTGGTGACGGACTACGACTCGATGATCGCGAAACTGGTCGTCTGGGGCGCGGACCGCGAGGAGTGCATCGCCCGCTCGAAGCGCGCGCTCGCCGAGTACGACGTCGAGGGCGTCGTCACCATCGTCCCGTTCCACCGTCTGATGCTCACCGACGACCGGTTCGTCGACGGCCTCCACACCACGAAGTACCTCGACGAAGAGTTGGACGCCGGCCGCGTCGCCGACGCCCAGGAGCGCTGGGGCACCGGCGACGCCGAATCCGGCGAGGAAGCCGCGGAGACGACGGAGCGCGACTTCACCGTCGAGGTGAACGGCAAGCGGTTTGAGGTCAGCCTCGAAGAGCGCGGCGCGCCCGACATCCCGACGCCCGAGGCGGCCGGCGGCGGCAGCAGCGGCGGCATGGAGCGCCCCGACGTCGCCGAGGAGTCAGACGAGCAGGAGGTCGTCGTCGAGGGCGACGGCGAAACCGTCGAGGCCGAGATGCAGGGAACCATCCTCTCGGTGGATGTCGAGGAGGGCGACGAAGTCGCCGCCGGCGACGTCGTCTGCGTGCTCGAAGCGATGAAGATGGAGAACGACGTCGTCGCCGACCGCGGCGGCACCGTCACGCAGGTCCTCGTCGGCGAAGGCGACTCCGTCGACATGGGCGACGTCCTCGTCGTCCTCGAATAGCCCGAAGGAGCCGCGACCGCGGCCCTGCGTCCGAACCTTCCGTCCTCTCGTTCTGCAGTTCGGCCGTTCGGCGGAGTCTACCTGCGAGGCCGTCGGTGGGCCGCCCGGCATAATTCAGAAAATTGACGGAGGGCCGCGAGGAGGGCCGCATATGAATCCGTACGTGCTGCTCGGCGCGGCGATTCTGTCCGAACTCGTCGGAACGACGTCGCTGAAACTGTCGGAGGGCTTCTCGGAGCCGCTCCCGAGCCTCGGCGTCGTCGTCGGCTACGGCGCCGCGTTCTACCTGGTGTCGCTCACGCTCGAAGAACTGCCGCTCGGCGTCGTCTACGGGACGTGGGCCGCGCTCGGCATCGTCGGCGTCGCGACCGTCGGCGTCGTCCTCTTCGACGAACAGGTCGACCCGGCGGGCGTCGTCGGGATTCTCCTCATCGTCGCCGGCGTCTACTGCGTCAACGTCGTCTCCGAGATGTCCGCGCACTGACGGGGGAAGAACGATCGGCTCCGTCGGAGTGTGACGGGAGAACTGAGAGCGTCGCCGCGGCGTCCAGCGTCCCAGCCGATGCGTCTCAGACGCCGAACGTGGCGCGGAGCATGTCGCGCGTCCCGGGACCCATCCCGACGGCGGTGACGGCGACGAGCAGCAGGACGGCGTACCGCGGCGACTCGTCGAACAGTTCCTGCTCGAAGATGGCGAGGACGGCCACGGCGGCGACCAGTTTCACGAGGAGGAACGGCCAGACCGCTCCGGTGACGTCGACGATGAAGGCGTTCACCGGATGCTTCGGGATGAGGTCCTGGCCGGCGCCGAGCACGTCCATGTACTCGAGGCCGACGACGTTGGCGACGCCGTCGAGCGCGTGCGCTGCGATGACGACGATGCCGGCCTTCCCGGTCGCCTCGTGCACCCACGGGACGAACGCCTTCGTGAGGTACCAGGTCGCGGCGGTCGCGGCGGCGGTGCCGACGAGCATCACCGTGATGACCTGCGGGTAGAACGTCACGGGGTTGTCGGGGGCGAGCGCGAGCGAGGCCAGGTAGCCGATGGAGCCGACGTTCAGCAGGACGCCGAACCAGAACAGCGGCCGCCGGTACTCCTCGACGACGCCGCGGCGAGCGACCCACACCGCCGCGACCACGGCGACGAGCGTCAGCGCGAACACGGTGAAGTAGATGATGGGGCTGATGAGCAGCGTGTTCCACGGGTACGGGAACAGCGCGACGTCCGCCATCCGGTTGTCGGCGTCCTCCAGCACGCGGAGCGCGCCGCCGAACACGAAGTACGGGACCAGCGCGTAGTAGAAGTCGACGGTGCGAGCCAGGTCGAGCCGGCGGAGCAGCAGCACGACCCCCGACAGCGCCACGACGAGCGTGACGACGTAGCCGACCTCGGAGACCAGCGTGTAGCCGGGGTACGCGACCGGCTCGGCCGCGGCCGCGCAGTCCGACTGCGAGTACAGGTAGACGGTGTCGCCCGCCTGCCGAATCGCGCAGGTCGCCGAGTGCGCGTCCGCCTGCACCGGCCCCCAGAAGTAGTGCCAGACGAAGCCGTCGTAGACGGTCTCCGGGAACAGCAGCGACCCGGCGACGAGCGCGAGCAGCGCCGCGCCGACGCCGAGCACGTACGCTTTCGCCGGCGACGCGGCGACCCGGTCGGCGAGCGAGGAAGTCGACATACCGGGTGAGGCGTTCCGCTGCTCGGTTAAGGTGTCGGTTGTGGACGCCGCCGCCCCACCGACCGACAGTCCACCGTCAGCCTCCGACGAGTCGAGCCAATCGAGTCGGCCGACGCTATCGCTCGGCGCGTCGACGTCGAGGCAGAAAACGCGGCGTTACGCCGAGGCGGCCTGACCGGCCTTCTTCCGGGTGATGTAGCCGGCGATGCGGTTGCGGACGCCCTTCGACTCGACGTTCGTCAGGGTCTCGACGCTCTCTTTGTTCGTCTCGAAGTCGGCGTTGAACGACTGCGGGTACTTCTCCAGCAGGGCGGTGGCGAGCTGCTTGACGTACTTCGGTTTGATTGCCATGGTGTGGTGTTCAACGAAGACGAACTAAAAGCGTTCGTTCCGAACCGGACGGCCACCGCCGGCCAGCCGGCCGAACGGACGGAGCCGCGACGAGTCACTCCGAGTCGTCGCCGTCGAGCCGGTCGCGCCACCCGGTTTCCGCCGTCAGCGTCGCGAACGCCTCCCGTTCGGGGGCGCCGCCGCAGCGCTCGACGACGTCGGCGAAGTAGACGAGGCGGTCGAGCAGCGCCTCGGTGTCGTACGCCGGCACGGATAGCCGCGACGCCGCGACCGTGGCCTCGACGACCGCGCCGAAGCCGCGATTGACGGTCCTGACGGCGGTCCGCTCCACCGACCCCTCGCCGGGCCGGAGGTGCCAGTCGACCCACTCGGTGCCGCCGCGTTCGCCGGCGTCGACGCGCTCTGCGTCGACGCGGACCCACGCGTCCGCGGAGTCGACCACCGGCTCGGGCTCTTCGCGCACCGTGACCGCGGCGTCGACGAAGTCCCGCGGGTCCGCGACGAACTGGACGACGCCGCCGCCGCGCTCCGCGAAGTTCCGCCGCGTCCGCGTCCGCCCCCACGTCCGCGCCCGGACGGGCGCGTCGGCGTCGCGGCCGTCGTGTTCGGGCGCGTGTAGGCCGAGCGCGGCGAGGTTCCACCGACCGTTCGGGCCGCGCGTCGCGACGACGGACTCCGTGACGCCGCGGAGCGAAACCGGCCAGTCGGGCGCGTCGCCGCCGGGGTTCCGGTCGGTTCCGACGTCGCCTCCGTCGCCGGGGTTCCGGTCGTCGCGCACGGTCACACCTCCAGTCCGCGTTCGAGCGCGACGAACAGCGCCGCGGCTGTCAGGTCCGCTGTCGTCCCGGGGTTCACGTCGCGCTCGGCGAGTTCGTCGGCCCACGCCTCGGCCTCCTCCAGCGAGTCGACGTCGGCGGCGCGGTCGCGCACCTCGCGGGCGACGTCGGGGCCGTGCTGGGTTCGGACGAGCGTGTCTTCGCGCTCCGCGAGCAGGTCGAGGAACGCCCGCGCGCCGCGGTCGGTCGGCGGGCCGTCGTCGTCGAGTATCGCCTCCGCGGCGCGGAACGTCCGCGGGAACGACGACGCCCACTCCGCGGCGTTCGCGTCGCCCGGGGCGGAGCGCTCCAGCACGTCGAACAGCGTCAGGCCGCGCTCGCGAACCGTCGGCACCGCGTCCGCGCCGCGCCTGACGTCAAGGGCGTCCATGTCCGCCGGCGGGTCGGGGACCGCGACGTCGACGTACTCGAACGCCCGGTAGAAGCCGGCGGCGTCGTCGACGGTCGTCGACCGACACACCTCGCGGACGCCGTCGGGGGAGAGCGCGTCGTCGCGGGCGGCCGCGGCGAGCGGCGTCAACAGCAGCAGGCAGCCGAACTGCGTGTTCCCGCCGGACTGGTCGCTCATCCCCGCGACGGCGGTCTCGAACGCCTCGCCGAGTGCGTCACCCGCCGCGGCGCGTTCGAGTCCGGGGCGCGCGCCGACCGCGCCCGCGAGGAAGTGGTCGAACCGCAGGTCGGCGGCGTCGCGGTGCCGGTCGACGTTCCCCGGCTTCGGCGTCCCGGCGACTTCGAGCAGTAGCGCCAACTCGGCGTTCGCCGCCGCGCCGCGCGGCCGCGGTTCGAACGGCGACTGCGACTGCGACGAGTCGTCCCCGGTCATCGCGCCTGTCCCTCCTCGGCGGCCCAGTCGTCGACCGCGCGGCGGACGCTGCGCAGCACGCGCGGCGTGTCGCTCGGCCGGCCGACGCTCACCGCGTCGGCGCCGTACGCGAGGTACTCCCGGACGGTCCGCGCGTCGCGGACGCCGTTGTTCGCGACGACGAACAGCGACGGCGCGGCGTCGACCACGTCGGCGACGACGCCCTCCGAGTCCATCGCGTCGACGTGAATCACGGCTGCGCCCGCGTCGGCGACGCGGCGCGCCGTCTCCCGCAGGTCCACGCCGTCGACCTCCGCGCGCACCTTCACGCTCACGGTCGCGCCGGTCGCTGCCGCCGCGGCGACGTACTCGGCGAGCCTGTCGGTGTCCGCGAGCAGCGCCTCCCCGCAGCCGGCGTCGACGAGCTCCGCCTGCCGGCAGTGGGCGTTCACCTCCAGCGTCGCGCCGCGAGCGGCGCACACCGCGCCCGCCGCCCGAACCGGGTCGACGGTCGTGCTTCTGACGTTCACGGCGGCGTGCAGGTCGGCGTCCGCGAGCGCGTCCAGTTGGCCGGCGACCCAGTCGAGCGGGTCGTCCGGGAGGAACTCGTTGCGGTCGCGGTCCGCGACCATCTCCCGCGCCGCCTCGCGGCTGTCGGCGTCGAGCGCGACGCCGCCGAGGAACGCGGCGCCGACGAACTGCTCCGCCGCGAGCGCCCAGTCGGCGTCCGACCGGCCGGAGAGGCTGGCGGCGGCGACCCGCGGCTCGAAGCCGCCGAACTCGGCTCGTTCCTCGGAGCCGACCCTGTCGGACGGGCGTCGGTCGGTCACCCGGCCACCTCCAGCGCCTCCGCGCAGGCTTCGGCGACCCGTTCGGCGTCCGCGGCGTCGTCCATCCGGGTGTCGGTGCGGACGACCGGCCGGTCGAGGTCCGTGCCGTCGGCGTCGTCGAGGACGAACGCGTCCGCGAACGGGTAGACGTCGGCGACGCCGGCGGTGCTCGGCTCCTCGCCGACGCCGGCCATCAGGTCGGCGGCCGGCCCGGAGAACACGTCGTCCTCGACGAACGGCGACACCGCGACCACCGTCGTGTCGCGAAGCGCCGCCTCGAACCCCGGGACGGCGAGCATCGGCCCGATGCTGGTGACCGGGTTCGACGGCCCGACGACCACCTCGTCGTCGAGCGCGTCGAGCGCCGCCGGGGACGGCTCGGCGTCGTCGGCGCCCCGGAACTCCACGTCTTCGACGGTCGGCTCGGCGCGCTCGGCCACCCAGTACTCCTGGAAGTGCAGCGTCCCGTCGGGCGTGTGAATCAGCGTCGCGACCGGGTCGTCGCTCATCGGCACGAGGTCGACGTCGACGCCGAACGCCTCCGCCAGCGTCCGCGTCGCCTCTGTCAGCGTCCGGCCCTCGTCGAGCAGCCCGGTCCGGGTGACGTGGACCGCGCGGTCGCGGTCGCCGATCTCCATGAACTCCGCGACGCCGGAGAACCGGCGCCACCGCGCGATGTCGCGGCCGGCCGTCTGTGCGTCGTCCGGCAGGTACCGCGACCCGGCGTCGAATCCGGCGGCGTCCGCCAGCCGGTGCAGTTCGTCGTGCGTCTCCGTCGTGTCGCCGTCGATGCCCCACCAGCGCTCCCGGTTCAACACGCCGCCCTCGGAGAACAGCACCGTGTCGACGTCCGGGCAGACGAGGTGCCCGCCGAGTTCGACGTCGTCGCCGGTGTTCGCGACGACGGCCGTGTCGGCGGGGTCGAAGACCGCTGCGGCACCGTCGAGCAGCTTCGGCGTGCCGGTGCCGCCGGCGAGGAACGTGACCATGCGTGTGGTGTCGGCGGCGCCGGGTTTGTAAGCTACTGATACCGGAGACGGATTCGGGCGGTTCGTCGTGACCCGGGCCGCGGCCGCCCCCGGACGTCTCGGCGGCACCGGGTGGCTCCGGGTAGCGGCGGGCGGCGTCGCTGTCGGGCTGAAGAACTGAAGAAGTCGGAACGGGTGCGTTCCGGGGTTAGTGGTCGCCGGCGTCCTCGTACACCCACGAGGCGGAGTCGAGCTCCCAGTCGACGAGTTCGTCCTCGTCGAAGAAGAGGTCGATTTCGCGCTCGTTGGCGCCCTCGTCCTCGTGGTCCGAGCCGTGGATGACGTTGTGGCCGAGGTCGTTGCCGAGGTCGCCGCGGATGGTGCCGGGCGCGGCTTCCTGCGCGTCCGTGTCGCCCATCAGCCGGCGGACCTGCCGGGTCGCGTCCGCGCCTTCCCACACCATCGCGAAGACGGGGCCGGACGTGATGAACTCGACGAGCCCCTCGAAGAACGGCTTGCCTTCGTGCTCGCCGTAGTGCTCGTGAGCGAGGTCCTCGTCGATCTGCATGAACTTCGCGCCGACCAGCTTCAGGCCCTTGTCCTCGAGGCGGCCGACGACTTCGCCGATGAGGCCGCGCTGGACGCCGTCGGGCTTCACCATCACGAAGGTGCGCTCGTCGTGGTGGCTCATTCGCTGCCGGCCTCCGTCCACTCGAGGTCGCGGGCTTCCCGGCCCAGGTCGACGTTCTTCTCGCACTTCGCGGAGCAGAAGTGCGTCACTGTGCCGTCGGTGGAGACGAACATCGTGCCCGTGCCGGGCTCGATGTCGGCGCCGCAGTAGTCGCAGTTTCGTTGCTGGGGCATTTACTGTCCTCCGATGGAGTCGGCGTCGCGCTGCGTCTCGCGGAGCTGGAGGATGTCGCCCTCCCGCACCGGACCCAGGACGTTTCGTGTGATGATGCGACCCTGATTGCCGCCCTCCTGGATGCGGCACTTGACCTGCATGGCCTCGCCGTGCATCCCGGTTTTGCCGACGATCTCGATGACCTCGGCGGGCGTCGAGCCGCTCTCTTGTTCTTCAGCCGACATGGGCGATTACCGGAGTTCCTCGACCTTCGCCGCGATGTCCTCGACGTCCTCCTCCGCGTCGCCAGCGTCCGTGATGGCGGCGGCGGCGGAGCCGACTTCGAGGCCGGCGGCGTGGCCGACGTCGTCCTGTGTCTCGATGAACACGTAGGCGATTCCCTTCTCCTCGGCGAGCTCGGGGAGGTGCATCACGATCTCCTCCGGCTCGACGTCCTCGGCGATGAAGACGAGCTCGGCGTTGCCGCGCTCGACGGCCTTCGTCGTCTCGTTGGTGCCTTTCTTGACGGTGCCTGTGTCGCGGGCGACCTCGAGCGCTTCGAGGCTTCGCTCCGCGAGGTCCGCGGGTACATCGTAGTCGACGTAGACTGACATTGTTGTATCTCCGTCCCGCCCGGTGGCTCGACTTCCCCGCCGTTGTAAATCCCTGCCGACGGAGAGGGTCACGACCCCGGACAGGTCGTACTACACCGGTTGGCCGCGGCTCCGTATAAACGCTTTCAATACTGCCCGGCCGTGTGAACCGAACGCACGTCACGGCGACGCAGCCTCCGCCCGGTCGAGCGTCTCCCCGCCGCCGGCTCCGCGGGCCGTGACGACTCACTCGTCGGCGACGTCGGCGACGGCACGGACCGGCGCGCCGTCCGCGTCCACCCGGAGCGGGTACGCGTGCACCGTGAACTGCTCGGGGAGCGTGGACGGCAGCCGGAGGTTCTCGACGATTAGCAGCCCCGCGCCGAGCAGCGCGTGGTGCGCCGGGACGCCGTCGGCCTCCGCGGACGCGCCGCTGGCTCCAGTCGACGCTCCGTCGGCTTCGAGGGATTCGTCCGTCGGCGACGCCGCGCCGGCGGCTGTCGGGTCAGGGCTCAGCGTGTCTACGCCGACGGCGAGGCCGCGGTCGGCGCAGGCCTCCGCGGCCGCGGGTGCGAGAAACGGGTGGTCGCGGTAGCGGTCCGTCCCCCAGTGGCGGCCCCAGCCGGTCCGGAACACCAGCAGGTCGGCGTCCGCGCAGTCGTCTTCGGAGGGAACCGCCGACGGCTGTATCGCCTCGCGCGCGCCAACGTCGGTGACGTCGACGAGCGCCGCGTCGAACCGGAACGCCGCCGGCTCGAACTCGTCGAGCGTGGCACCGTCGGGCTCGGTGTGCGCCGGCGCGTCGACGTGCGTCCCGGTGTGGGTGCCGAGGCGGAGCGACGACACCCGGTAGCCGTCCGACTCCATCGTCGCGTGCGGCGTCACCCCGACCGGCGGGTCGCCCGGATACGTCGACATCCCCGACTCGATCCGCCGCGTCAGGTCCTCCATCGTCACGTCGCCGCTTCTCCGGCCGGCCCCGTAAATCCAGGCGCCGACCGCGCGCCGCGCCGTGCCGCCCCGTCGGGCTGTCGGGTCGTCGGACCCATCGCTGCGCTGCGTCCCGAACCCGCAACGGCCAAGCCGCTGACCCTGCAACGACGAGCCACCGATGGCCGGGTCGACTCTCGCAGACGCCGTCGCCGCCCTCCGAGCGGAGGCCACGCGGGCGAACCAGCGGCGCCTGCTCGTGATACACGGCGACCGCGACCGCTGTCTCGACGCCGCGTACACCGCGCTCGACGCCGCAGACGTCGACGACGACGCGGCGACGCTGCTGACGACGCGCGAAGGGTTCCGCTACCACCGCCTCCGGCCGAAACACGCTCACAAACTGCTCGGGGCGACCCGCGACGCCGTCGTGCTCGACGCGTTCGCCGAGTTCTCGGCGAACGCGGTCGGGCAGTCCGTCGGCGCCGTCGACGGCGGTGGCCTCTACGTGCTGCTCGCGCCGCCGCTGGACGACTGGCCCGACCGGCGCGACGACTTCGACGAGTCGCTCGCGGTCCCGCCGTTCGGCGTCGACGACGTCACCGGGCACTTCCGCGACCGGCTCGTCGAAACGCTGCGCGAACACCACGGCGTCGCGGTCTACGACGCCGACGCCGACGAACTCGGCCGAGACGGACTGACGGGCGCCGCGGCGCCGCCGACGCGGTCGACGCCGACGGTGCCGCGCGACGGCGCGTTCCCGGCTGCCGCCTACGAGTCCTGCCTGACCGGCGACCAGTCCCGCGCGGTTCGGGAACTCGAACGGCTCCGCCGCGACGGCGCCGCAGTCGTCGTGGAGGCCGACCGCGGCCGCGGCAAGTCGAGCGCCGCCGGACTCGCCGCGGGGAGCCTCGCGGCGGCCGGACGCGACGTGCTCGTGACCGCCGCGGAGTTCTCCGGCGCCGAGGCGCTGTTCGACAGGGCCCGCGCGCTCCTCGACACGCTCGACGAACTCGGCGCCGTCAGCGACGACGGCCGCCGAATCGACGCCGCTGACGACGGCTGCGTCCGGTTCGCGACGCCGACGGCGGCCGCCGAAGAAGTCGGAGACGGCACCCGTGGGTCCGGAGGCGGCGCCGACGGAGACGGTGCCGACGGGGACGCAGCCGACGGGAACGCGGCCCGAGCGGACACCGATTCGTCCGGCGGCGGACCGGACGCCGTCATCGTCGACGAGGCCGCGGCGCTCCCGGTCAGCGTCCTCGAATCGTTCCTGTCGGCGCGCAGCGTCGCGTTCGTCACCACCGTCCACGGCTACGAGGGCGCCGGCCGCGGCTTCTCCGTGCGGTTCCGCGACCGCCTCGGCGACGCCGACCTCGCGGTGTCCGACGTGCGGCTCGAAGCGCCCATCCGGTACGGCCGCGGCGACCCGGTGGAGACGTGGGCGTTCCGGGCGCTGCTGCTCGACGCGCGGCCCGCGGTCGACGAGGCGGTCGCCGACGCCACGCCCGCGACCGCCCGGTACCGCCGCGTTCCGCCGGCGGAACTCCGCGCGGACGAGCAGTTGCTCCGGGAGGCGTTCGGGCTGCTCGTGCTGGCGCACTACCGGACCGAGCCCGACGACCTCGCGCGGCTGCTGGACGCGCCGAACCTCACGCTCCGCGCGCTGACCGCCGACGGCCACGTGGTCTCCGTCGCGCTGCTCGCGCGCGAGGGCGGCCTCGACCGCGAGACGATGGACGGCATGTACCGCGGCGAGCGCGTCCGCGGCAACATGATTCCGGACGTCATGACGAGCCAGCTCCGCGACCCCGACGCCGGCGACCCGGTCGGCTACCGCGTGATGCGCATCGCCACCCACCACGCCGTCCGGTCGTCCGGGCTCGGCTCCGAACTCCTCGGCGACGTCCACGACGAACTCGGCACGGCCGGCAACGGCGACAGCAGCGACGACAGCGACGACACCGGCGTCGACTACGTCGGCACCGGGTTCGGCGCGACCCCGGAACTGCTGCGGTTCTGGCGGCGCAACGGCTACCGGACCGTCCACCTGTCGACGACGCGGAACGAGGCCAGCGGGGAGCACTCCGCCGTCATGCTCCGTCCGACGAGCGACGCCGGCAGGCGGCTGCTCGACCGGCACGCCGCGTGGTTCCGCGATCGCGTCGGCGACGCGCTCGGCGACGCGCTCTCGGCCGTCGACGCCGACGTGGTTCGCGGAACGCTCCGCGCGTGCGACGCCGACCCGGAGCCGCTCGTGGACCTCACCGACTACGAGTGGCGCGTCGTCGTCGGCGCCTCCGCAGGGCCCGGGCTGTACGACGTGGCGCCGCGGCCGTTCCGTCGCCTCGCGCTCGCACACCTCCTCGGCGACGACGCCGGCTCGGGAGCCGCCGAACTCGACGGCCGCGAGGAGCGGCTGCTGGTCCGGAAAGTGCTGCAGGCCGAGCCGTGGGACGACGTCGGGGACGCGCTCGGCTACGTCTCGACGGCCGAGTGCATGCGGTCGCTCGGCGGCGCCTACGACGCGCTCGTCGACGCCCACGGCGGCGACGTCGCCGACGCGGAGCGAGACTGGTTCGAGTGACGGCTCGGCGACGCGAGACGGAGTCAGCCGGATGGAATCGGGCGGCGTCGAATCGCGTCTGTTCCCGGCGTGTTAAGCCGCCGGGGGTCCTGCGGCCGGTATGGTCGACCTCGTGACGGTGCTGGCGGTGGCGCTGCTCGTCGCCGGCGTCGCCGGGAGCGTGCTGCCGATGCTGCCCGCCGGAGCGCTGTCGCTCGCCGGCGTCTACCTCTACTGGTTCGGCGACGCGCCCGGCGGCGCCGACGAGATGAGCGTGTGGCTGCTCGCGGGCTTCACCGTCGTCGGCGTGCTCACGGCGCTGCTGGAGCACTTCGGCGGGGCGCTCGCGTCGAAGGCCGGCGGCGCCTCCACGTCGACGATGCTGGTCGCCGCGGCAGCGTCGCTGCTCCTCTTTTTCGTGCTCGGCCCGCTCGGCGTCGTGGTCGGGACCGGCGTCGTCGTGCTCGGCGCGGAACTCCGCGCCGGCAAGGAGTTCGAGGAGGCGATGACCGCGTCGGCGTGGACGGTCGGCGGGCTGCTCGCCTCGGCGGCCGCCCAGTTCTTCCTGACGCTGTCGATGCTCGTCGGGTTCGTCGCGTTCGTGCTGGTGCTCCACTGAGCCGGCCCGCGGCGTCACACCGCAGCGTCACACGGCGCCGTCAGCGACGACCGACTCGACTTCGCGCGCGGCCCGAAGCGCCTCTTCGTCCGCGCCGGTCGGGGCGACGACCTGGACGCCGACGGGTCTGCCCGCGGAGTCGCCGCACGGCACCGACACCGCCGGGTTCCCGGTGCAGTTGAACGGCGCCGTGTTCGCGAACAGGTCGCCGACGTCGTGGTCCGCGTCGGGGCCGACCGCTCCGACGTCCGGCGCCGTCGTCGGCGTCGTCGGCGTCACGAGCACGTCGACCCGGTCGAAACACGCCTCGACGCGCCGGACGAGTCGTCGCCGGGCGGCCCACGCGTCGCTGTAGGCTCCGGGTTCGGCTTCGTTGAGCGCCCGGCCGGTCGCGGCGAGTTCCCGCACCCGGTCCGGGGCGTCCGCGCCGTCAAGCCCCGCCGCGAACACGGCCTGCACCAGCTTCGTCCGTCCGCCGCTCAGCGGCTGCCCGGCGCCGTCGAGCATCGCCGCGAACTCGGAGACGGTGTGGAGCTGATTCACGAAGCCGGCGTCGCCGTGCTCGGGGAACGACAGCCGTTCGACCGTGACGCCGTCGCGGCCGGCCAGCGCGGTCAGCGCCGACTCGAACACCGCGCGCACCGGCCTGGCCGCCGCCTCCGCGAACGACTCAGGGACGCCGATGCGGAGCCGGTCGACCGACGACTCCAGTTCGTCGCCGGCCGCGGTCGGCTCGGCGGCCGCGTCGGACGGGAACAGCGGGTCGCGGCCCGAAACCCGGTCGAGCAGGCGAGCCGCGGTTTCGACGTCCTGGCCGACGACGCCGACGTGGTCGAGCGTCGGCGCCAGGTCGACGACGCCGGTGCGCGGGACGCGGCCGAACGTCGGCTTGACGCCGACGGCGCCGCAGAACGACGCGGGGACGCGGACCGAGCCGGCGGTGTCGGTGCCGAGCGCGGCGTCGACGAGGCCGCCGGCGACCGCGGCGGCGGAGCCCGCCGACGACCCGCCGGGAATCGCGTCGACGGCGGCCGGGTTCACGGTCCGGCCGCCGTCGCCAGACTCGCCGGTGACGCCGAGCGCGAACGGGTCCATCCGGGTCGTTCCGACCAGGTCGGCGCCGCTCGCCCGGATGCGTTCGACGACCGTCGCGTCCCTGTCGGCCTCGACGGCGAGCGAGGCTGTGCCGACGCCGTGGGCGACGCCGCGGACCGCGACGTTGTCCTTCACCGCGACGCTCAGGTCCGACAGCGGCCCGTCGAACGACTCCGGCGACACGAACGACGTGGCGAAGGCGCCGTACGGGTCGGCGCGCGTCGTCGGCTCCACCGCCGCGAACGCCGGAGTGGTGTCGTCGCCGGGCAGCTCGCGTGCGCGCTCGGCGAACCGTCGCGCCGTGCGGTCGGCGTCGGCCGGCGCGTCCTGCTTCATGGGCGTCACTTCGGGTGGCGACAAAAAGGCGTTCTGGCGGCGACAATCACGTCAGAGTCCGAGCAGTTCGCGGGCCTCGTCGGGGGTCGCGACCGGCCGCCCGAGTTCCTCGGCGACGCGGACCGCGCGGGCGACGAGGCGCTCGTTGGTGGCGCGGTCGCCATCCGCGTAGTAGCTGTTGTCCTCCAGGCCGACGCGGACGTGGCCGCCGAGCAGCAGCGACTGGGTCGTCAGCGGGAGCTGATGCCGGCCGAAACCGAGGACGTTGAACTCCGCGCCGTCCGGGAGTTGGTCGACAAGCCGCTGGAGGTTCGCGGGGCTCGGCGGCGTCAGCGTCCCCGGACCGAAGACGAGGTTCAGGTACGGCGGGTCGTCGAGGTCGTCGAGGATGCGGAACGACTCGTTCAGGTGGCCGTTGTTGAACACCTCCAGTTCCGGCTTGATGCCGTGGTCGCGCATCTCGCCGTGGAGGCCGTCGATGGTGTCGCGCGTGTTCTCGGAGGTGAGGCGGCGGCCGCGGTTCATCGGCCCCATGTCGAGGCTCGCCATCTCGGGCGCCGGGTCGGTGCGGAGCGGTTCGGCGCGCAGCGCTGCCGGCGCGGCGGTCCCGCCGGTCGAGTGCTGGACGACGACGTCGTCGGTGGCGTCGCGGACGGCGTCGGTCACCGTCTGGAACCGCTCGGTCGAGAAGGCCCGCTCGCCGTTCTCGCGGCGCGCGTGCAGGTGGACGATTGCGGCGCCGGCGTCCTCACAGGCCGCCGCGGCGGCAGCAATTTCGTCGGGCGTCTCCGGCAGCCCCGGATGCGTCTCTTTCCCCTGGATGCCGCCGGTGAGCGCGGCCGTCACGATTGCGGGCTTCCCGTCGAGGTACTCCTGGTACGTCATCTCACTCGTCCCACTCCAGCCCCTCGTGGTCGCGGTACACGCCGCAGTCGGACTCCGGGTCGAGCCCGTAGCGCTCGGCGCAGACGTCCGCGTGAACCGGCTGGACGAACTCGTCGGTCACGGTGCAGAAGGCGCGCGCCGCCTCGAACTGCTTGCCGTTCGCGGCGTCTCGGTACTCCAGGTGCGGACAGGCCATACGACCCCTGCGTCGCGCTCGCGTATGAAGTTCAGGGAGCATCCACGTCAGTGGGCGGACCCGGTTCCGCTGGCGCCGCCCGGCGCGACGCGGCCGGCGCAGCGGACGGGCTTGGCGTCGCCACGAAACACGGTTTTAAATCCGCGTAGCTGCTACGGAGGGGTATGGCGAAGTACTCCACCGGCAGCGGCGGCGGCGGGGGGTCGGGCGGCGCGTGCGAGCTGTGCGGCCGCGAGGACGTCTCGCTGAGCGAGGCGAACGTCGCCGGCGCCGACCTGCTCGTCTGCTCGGACTGCGCACCGCACGACGACCGGAAATCGAAGCGCGGCGGGTCCGGCGGCGGCCGCTCGGGCGGCCAGGGCGGCTCGTCGGGCGGCGCGTCCCGCGACGACTCCGAGCCGAATCGGCGGAAGCGCGCGGCGCAGAACACGGCGAAGGTGCTCGACGCCTCGAAAGGCAAATCGAAGAACTGGGAGGAGGAAGGCACCGACTACGAGGAGGACCGGCTCCCGTACCTCGTCAGCGGCTACGGCGAGACGGCCGAACAGGCCCGCCAGGACGCCGGCCTGACGGTCGAGGAGCTTGCCGACGAAATCGACGCGGACGAAGACGACGTGCTCGCCGTCGAGCAGGGCCGTGCGGCCCGCGCCGACGTCGGCGGCTCCGTCGTCCGCGCAATCGAGCAGGCGCTCGACGTCACGCTGGTCGACGAGTAGACCAGGTGGCCGGGTAGGGGCGAAGCAGCAGTTGGTGGCCCGGCGGACGGGCTGCCGGTGACGACCGATTTTTGCGGCCGTGCGCGAACCGGGGAGGCGATGAGCGAGTCACTCGCGCCGGACAACCCCGGCGTTCGGGAGTTCGAGGCGACTGTCGAGTCGGTCGACGGAACCGACGTCGTCCTCTCGGAGACGTACTTCTACCCTGAGGGCGGCGGGCAGCCGGCGGACCGCGGCACGCTCGGCGACGAACTCGTCGTCGACGTCCAGCCGACCGACGGCGGCGTCGTCCACACGCTCGCCGAGCCGCCGGCGTTCGACGCCGGGGACGACGTAGTCGGCGTCGTGGACGACGACTTCCGGACGTACTGCATGCGGGCGCACACCGCGAGCCACGTCCTCTACGGCGCGGCTCGACGCGTCCTCGACGACCTCGGGTACGGCGGATTCGGCATCTCGGCGGCGCCGACCGGCCGACGCGATTCGGACGGCGCTGACGCCGACATCGACGCCGACACCGATGACGGCACCGGCGCCGACTCCGGCGGGACCGCGGGAGACGAGAAGGTGCGGGTCGACTTCACGACGACCACGGACGTTGACGACAACGTGTTCGTCGAACTGGAGCGGCTCGTGAACCGCGCGGTCTGGGACGCCCGGGACGTCACCTGGGAGGAACTCCCGGTCGAGGAGGCGCGCGGCCGCGACGACGTCGCGTTCAACACGAAGACCGAGGAGGGCGTGATGAGCGACGCAGACACGGTCCGGGTCGTCTCCGTCGACGGCTGGGACTGGGCCGCCTGCGGCGGGACGCACGTCTCGAACACCGCCGAAATCGGCCCGGTGACGCTCCTCGACCGGTCGAACCCCGGCGAAGGAATGACGGGCGTCGAGTTCGCCGTCGGCCCGGCCGGAATCGGGCGCCGCGCGGCGGTCCACGGCGCCGCGCTCGACGCCGCCCGGGAACTCGGCGTCGCCGTCGACGACGTCCCAGCCGAGGCCGCGCGGCTCCGCGCCGAACGCGACGACCTGGCCGACGAACTCGGCGCGCTCCGCGAGGAGGTGCTGGCCGCTCGGCTCGCCGACTGCGACGCCGTCGACCGCGACGGACTGACGTGGCGGGTCGGCGTCGTCGACGGGTTCGACGCGAACCAGGTCGGCGACGCGGCGCAGCGACGCGTCGACGACTCCGCCGACGACGTCGTGGCAGCGGTCGGCGGCGACGACGCGCCGTTCGTGGTCGTCGCGACCGACGGTGACGTGGACGCCGGCGACGTCGTCGACGGCCTCACGGACGAGTTCGGCGGCGGCGGAGGCGGCGGCCCGACGTTCGCGCAGGGCGGCGGGCTTGACGCCGACCCGTCCGACGTCGTCGCGGCGCTCCGCCGCTGAACGGACGCGGATTCGGCCCTGCCGACCGCCTCAGGAGATGTTGAGGTAGTCGTAGCCGACGTACAGCAAGTACATCAGCGCGAAGAAGCCGAGGATGGTCGGGCCGAACTCCGCGGAGCCGAGCGCCGCAGCGATACCCCACAGCGCGAGCGCGACGACGAGCAGCACGACGGCGACGCCGACCTGATTCAGTTCGTCCTCGCCGCCCGGCGGGAGTCGCCGCCGAATCCGGTAGTAGATTCGTTCGCGGAGCGTGTGGTCTTCCTCGACGGACATGTCGTCTGCCTTCACAGCCACCACGGAAAGGCGCTTTCCCCGTTCTCACCCGATTCGGCCCGCTGCACCTCCGGTACCCCTGTCACGGACGCCTCCCCGTTGCTCCGGAGTCGATTCGTGGGTACTTCGACCACCCCGTGGAGGCACGCTTATCCCGCGTGGAACTGGACGACTGAGCATGGCGAAAGCGAATCCGGACGTGTACGGCCACTCCGCGTCGATGCTCGACGAGGAGGAGCGAGCCATCCGCGAGGTGGTGCGGGAGTTCGCCGTCGAGGAGGTCCGCCCCGGCGCCCGGGAGGCCGACGAGACGGAGACGTTCCCGGAGGAGACGTGGGACGGCCTCGCCGACCTCGACCTGACGGGGCTGACGGTGCCGGCGGAGTACGGCGGCTTCGACGCGGACAGGCGGACGTACGCGCTGGTGAACGAGGAGCTCGCGTACGGACAGCTCGCGGTCGCGACGGCGCTGTCGGTGCACTGTCTCGCCACCTCCTGTATCGCCGAGTTCGGCGACGACGACGTCCGCGCCGAGTGGCTGCCCGAGATGGTCGACGGCCGGCCCGTCGGCGCGTTCTGCCTGTCGGAGCCGCAGGCCGGGTCGAACCCCGCGGAGATGCGGACGACCGCGAGACGAGACGGCGACGAGTACGTCCTGAACGGCGACAAGCAGTGGATTACGAACGGCGAACGCGCCGGCGTCTACGTCGTGTTCGCGAAGACCGACGCCGACGACCCCGGCTCCGTCACGCAGTTCCTCGTCCCCGCCGACTTCGACGGCGTCGAGGCCGGCCGGACGGAGGAGAAACTGGGGCTGCGCGCATCCGACACGACGCAGATGACGTTCGACGGCGTCCGAGTCCCGGAGCCGTACCGGCTCACGCCGGAGGGCGAAGGACTTGGCGCCGCGTTCCGCATCCTCACCGGCGGCCGAATCGCCATCGCGGCGCAGGCGGTCGGGCTCGCGCAGGCAGCGTTCGACGAGGCCGCCGCCTACGCCGACGAACGCGAACAGTTCGGCGGCCCAATCGGCGACATCCAGAGCATCCGGCACAAGTTCGCCGACATGGCGACGCAGATTCAGGCGTCGCGGCTCCTCGTCCGCGAGGCCGCCCGGCAGTCCGACGCCGGGGAGTCGCCGGGGCTCGCGGCGTCGATGGCGAAGTACTTCGCCTCGGAGGCGGCCGTCGACGTGACCAACGAGGCCGTCCAGATTCACGGCGGCTACGGCTACATGTCCGAGTTCGACGTGGAGCGGTTCTACCGCGACGCGAAAATCACGACCATCTACGAGGGAACCTCCGAGATTCAGAAGAAAATCATCGCGCGGAACCTGCTCGGCTGACCGCCGGAGCACTCGGCGCTTCACTGTGAGACGCCCCGGCCAGCCGAATCCGTCCGAAGATTCGGTGCATCGGACCGCTGTCCGTCCGCGACACGTCTTTGTCGGTGTGGAACTGACGTGCTGGCATGACCCGCGACGAAGCCGCCGCTGACGGCGACGCGGCGGCCGACGACGAGTTCGACGCCGTGGTGTACGACCTCGACGGGACGCTCGTCCGGCTCGCCGTCGACTGGGACGCCGCCGCGCGCGACGCGGTCTCGCTGTTCGAACGGCACGGCCACGACGTCGCCGACGCGGACCTCTGGGGGCTGCTGGAGCGCGCGGACAGCGCCGGCATCAGGGGCGAACTGGAGTCGCTGCTCGGCGAGCACGAAGTCGACGGCGCCGAGCGCGCCGACCGACTCTCGCACGCCGACGAACTCCCGCGCGGCGTGCCCACCGGCGTCTGCTCGCTGAACTGCGAGGCCGCCTGCCGCGTCGCGCTCGACAGACACGGGCTCGCCGACTCGGTCGACGTCGTCGTCGGGCGGGACTCGGTCGGGACGTACAAGCCGGATCCGGAGCCGCTGCTGGCGACGCTGCGCGACCTCGGCGTCCCGCCGGAGCGCGCCGTGTTCGTCGGCGACTCCGAGCGGGACGAACTGACCGCGAACCGGGCCGGCGTGTCGTTCCGCTACGTCTGAGCGACCGCCAGGCGCCGTCCCGCCGGGTTACTGCCGGCGCTTCTCGTAGAGGAACGCGCCGACTGCGGTGAGAAACCAGACGACCGCGCCGACGCGGATGGCGAACGCCGCGCGGGCGCTCCACGTCGGCAGCGCGACCTGCGTGGACAGCGCGGCGACGAGGGGGGCGCCGACCACGATGGTGACGACGAACGTCGTCTGCATCACCCAGCCGTAGTCGACGCCGTCGGGGTTGGACGTCTCGACGCGTTCGGGCACGACACCCGGTTGCCGGCGACACGCAAAGGCCGTGTCGGTTCGTCCGGACCGGCCGGATTTATCTCCCAGGGACGCCGGCACTCAGACACACATGACCACGACGCGGACGCTCCGTGAGAAGGCCGGCTCCGAGCCCATCACGATGCTGACGGCGTACGACGCGCCGACCGCCGCCATCGTCGACGAAGCGGACATCGACGCCATCCTCGTCGGCGACAGCATGGGGAACGCGGTGCTCGGCTACGAGACGACGCTCCCGGTGACGCTCGACGAGGTGGCGAGCCGCACCGCGGCGGTCGCTCGCGCGACCGACGACGCGCTCGTCGTCGCGGACATGCCGTTCCTGTCGTTCGGCGTCGACGACGCCGACAGCGTCGAGAACGCCGGGCGGCTCCTGAAGGAGTCGGACGCAGACGCCGTGAAACTGGAGTCCGGACCGCACACCGTGGAGCTGACGCGGCGGCTCGCGGACCTCGGGATTCCGGTGATGGCGCACCTCGGGCTGACGCCGCAGCACGTGAACCAACTCGGCTACCAGCGGCAGGGCACCGACCGCGACGCGGCCGAGCGAATCGTCGAATTGGCGCGGGAGCACGAGGAGGCCGGCGCGTTCTCGCTCGTGCTCGAGCACGTCCCGTCGAACCTCGCGCGGCAGGTGACCGAGGCGCTCGACATCCCGACCATCGGCATCGGCGCCGGCCCGGACACGGACGGGCAGGTGCTGGTCATCACCGACGTGCTCGGGCTGGACGACAGTTCGCCGCCGTTCTCCAAGCAGTTCGCCGACGTCCGCTCGGAGATGAAGCGCGCGGTCGAGGCGTACCGGGACGAAGTCGAGAGCGGCGAGTTCCCGGCCGACGAACACAGCCACGTTGAATCGGACGTCGAAGACCTGTACTGAGGCCGCGAAGCGGCCGCTGACAGGGGCGGAGTTCGGGGCTGGCAGGCGGCCCGGTGGAGCGTCGTCCGCGTCGCGGAGTCGCTCGGGGCGGTGGGCCGCGCAACCGTGAATCGCCCCGAGGCGTCCGTCACGTCACGGCGACCGTGCCCGCGCTATTCGATATAAACTACCCGGTCGCCGGGGAGGGGAGAATCGCGGAACCGCGGCGGTCAGAGCCGGTCGAGGAATTCGCTGACTGCGGCGTTGAACGCGTCCGGCTGTTCGAGCATCGCGAGGTGAGCGGCGTCTTCGATGACGGCGAGTTCGCAGTCGGGGATGTTGTCGGCGAGGTGTTCGTGGTAGCGGGGCGGCGTGAGTTTGTCCCGTTCGCCGACGACGGCGAGCGCGGGGACGCCGATTTCGTCGAGGCGGTCGCGGACGTCGAAGCTGTGGCAGGTCCTGAAGTCGCGTTCGACGACGGCCGCGCCGGCGTCGCGCATCGCCGCGGCGGACAGTTCCGTCTGGCGGTCGTCCGGGTCGGCGAACAGGCGGTCGTCGCCGTGGAGGAACTCGACGGCGCGGTCGAAGTCCTCGTCGAGCCACGTGAGCAGGTCTTCGAGGACGGCGAGTTTCGCGCCGGTGCCCGCGAGCACCAACCCGTCCAGGTCGACGTCGCGGTCGAGGGCGGTCCACAGCGCGACGGCGCCGCCGAGCGAGTTCCCGACGAGCACGGACGCCCCGGTTTTGTCGGCGACGGCGACGACGTCGTCGGTGTACGCCTCCAGCGCTTCGGGGCCTGCGGCGGCGTCGACGTCGTCGCTGTCGCCGTGGCCGCTCAGGTCGACTGCGGCGACGGGAGCGCGGTCCGCCAGCCTGGACTGCGCCTTCCACACGGCGCTCGTCCCGCCGCTCCCGTGGATGCAGAGCAGGCCGGGCGCGTCGCCGCCGCGGTCGGAGAGCCGGTAGGCGGTGTCCCGGCCGTGGTGTCTCACGGAGTTCACGTCCGTAGTGGCGTGCCGACCCGCATTAACTACTGGGAGTGCCCGAGTGGTGTGAACCGCAATACGTGTTTATCCAGGGGTAGCGTTCGCCGTACTGCGATTAGCCGCAGAAAGGCTTAAATAGTTAGGCGTGTTACTTGGAGTTAGGATTCATATGCCACAGCGCCAATCATCCGGCCGGCAGGAACGGTTCGTGCGTCAGTACGACTACGACGACCGGACCGTCATCGCCGCCGACCTGAACGCCGACGACGACGCCGTCTCCGTCGACACCGTCGACGGCACGGCCATCGTCGTCGTCGACCGGGACGGCGAGGAGGACGAGTTCGAGTTCGAACTCCCCGCCCCGGCCGCAAACGTTGACACCACGAACGGCGTACTCACCATCACCATCGACCAATGAAGCTCACCGTCAAACCCCTCAAGCAGAAGGACGCGGGGCGTCGCCTCGCCGCAATCGACCGCGTCGCGGCCGAAGAGCTCGGGCTCTCGGGCGGTGACTACATCCAGATCGACGGCGACTCCACCGCCATCGCGCGCGTCTGGCCCGGCTACCCGGAGGACGACAACTCGGGCGTCATCCGCATCGACGGCCAGCTCCGGCAGGAAGCCGGGGTCGGCATCGACGACCGCGTCACCGTCGAGCCCGCCGACGTCGAACCGGCGGAGAGCATCACCATCGCGCTCCCCCAGCAGTTCGGCATCCGCGGGAACGTCGGCTCCATCATCCGCGACAAGCTCAGCGGCCAGCCCGTCACGCAGGGGCAGACCATCCGGTTCCCGCTCGGTCTCGGCCTCATGGGCGGCGGCTCGCAGGCAGTTCCGCTGAAAATCGCGTCGACGACGCCGTCCGGGACGGTCGTCATCACGGACACGACCGAGGTCACCATCTCGGAGAAGCCGGCGGAGGAGATCACGGAAGGCACCGCCAGCGGCGAGGAGACGCCGGACGTCACCTACGAGGACATCGGCGGACTCGACGACGAACTGGAGCAGGTCCGCGAGATGATCGAGCTGCCGATGCGCCACCCGGAGCTGTTCAAGCGCCTCGGCATCGAGCCGCCGAAAGGCGTCCTGCTGCACGGCCCGCCGGGCACCGGGAAGACGCTCATCGCGAAGGCCGTCGCCAACGAGATCGATGCGCACTTTCAGACGCTGTCGGGCCCCGAAATCATGTCGAAGTACTACGGGGAGTCCGAAGAGCAGCTCCGCGAGGTGTTCGAGGAGGCCGCCGAGAACGCGCCGGCCATCATCTTCATGGACGAACTCGACTCCATCGCGCCGAAGCGCGAGGAGGCCGGCGGCGACGTGGAGCGCCGCGTCGTGGCGCAGCTGCTGTCGCTGATGGACGGCCTCGAAGAGCGCGGGGAAGTCGTCGTCATCGGCGCGACGAACCGCGTGGACGCCATCGACCCGGCGCTCCGCCGCGGCGGCCGCTTCGACCGCGAAATCGAAATCGGCGTCCCGGACCGCGACGGCCGCAAGGAGATTCTGCAGGTCCACATGCGGAACATGCCGCTCACCGACGACGTCGACCTCGACGCGTACGCCGAGTCGACCCACGGCTTCGTCGGCGCGGACCTCGAGAGCCTCGCGAAGGAGGCCGGGATGAACGCGCTGCGCCGCATCCGGCCGCAGCTCGACCTCGACGAGGAGGAGGTCGACGCCGAAATCCTCGACTCCATCAAGGTGACGGACGAGGACGTCAAAGAGGCGATGAAGGGCATCGAGCCCTCCGCGCTCCGGGAGGTGTTCGTGGAGGTCCCGGACGTCACCTGGGAGGACGTCGGCGGCCTCGGCGAGACGAAAGAGCGGCTCCGCGAGACCATCCAGTGGCCGCTCGACTACCCCGAGGTGTTCGAGGCCATGGACATGGAGTCCGCGAAGGGCGTTCTCATGTACGGCCCGCCGGGCACCGGGAAGACGCTGCTCGCGAAAGCCGTCGCCAACGAGTCCGAGTCCAACTTCATCTCCGTGAAGGGGCCGGAGCTGCTCAACAAGTACGTCGGGGAGTCCGAGAAGGGCGTCCGCGAGGTGTTCAGCAAGGCACGCGAGAACGCGCCGACAATCATCTTCTTCGATGAGATCGACGCCATCGCGACCGAGCGCGGACAGAACACCGGCGACTCCGGCGTCGGCGAACGCGTCGTCTCCCAGCTCCTGACGGAGCTCGACGGCCTCGAAACGCTGGAGGACGTCGTCGTCATCGCGACGACCAACCGGCCGGACCTCATCGACTCGGCGCTGCTCCGCCCGGGCCGGCTGGACCGCCACGTCCACGTCCCGGTGCCGGACGAGGAGGCGCGCCGCAAGATCTTCGCGGTCCACACCCAGCACAAGCCGCTCGCCGACGACGTCGACCTCGACAAGCTCGCCCGGAAGACGGAGGGCTACGTCGGCGCCGACATCGAAGCGGTGTGCCGCGAGGCCTCCATGAACGCCTCCCGGGAGTTCATCCAGTCCGTCTCGCCGGAGGAGGTCGACGAGTCCATCGGTAACGTCCGCGTCACGATGCAGCACTTCGAGGACGCCCTCGACCAGGTGCAGCCGTCCGTGACCGAGCAGACGAAAGAGCGGTACGAGGAGATCGAAGAACGGTTCACCCAGTCGGAGCCCGGAACCTCCGAGGAAACCGAACTCGGCCGCACCTTCCAGTAATCCGCGTCGCCGCGGCCGCGCACACTGCCGCCGCGATTTTCGGTCTCGCGGTATCCAGTCCAGCGGTTTTCTGTCTCACTCGTTCTGCTTTCGCTGCCGACTTGACGAGTCGACGATTCGCGTCTCACAGCCACGACGCCGCGGAAGCGCGGCGTCCGAGACCCGTGCCGTTTTATTCCCGGCGAGAGACGGCGAACATACACCCGGAGCACTGGGTGTGCCGCGCCGCGCAGAGCGGCGCGCTGTGGGGGGAATGCACGCCGCGGCGGGTTCGACGCGGCGACCGTGTGACGTTGCGGCGGCGGTCCTCGCCGCCGCGCCGACCGGCCGGGAGCGACGGCGCCGGATTCGGCGCCGGATGGTCGCCCGCCGCCGTCCTAGTCCCGCTGCAGGCCGCCCTGCGCTTTGATCTGCATGATTCGCTGGACGTTCAGGTATATCTCTTCGGGAGACGTGTCCTCGTCCGGGTCGTAGAGGTCGGAGACGCGGTACAGAATCGCGGAGAGCTGCTTCGACTCGGTGGAGTCGCCGCGGACGTCCTCCGCGACGTCGCGGAGGAGCCGCCGCCGGGTCTCGTCGTCGTCGAACTCGGCGTCGGAGTCCGGCGCCAGCGCCCAGTCCTGGTCGTCCTCCTGCAGTTCGGGCGGGAGTTCGTCGTCACTGGACTCCTCGTCCGCCGCGTCCGCAGCGGCGGCTGCATCGCCGTCAGCCGGGTCGGTCGCGTCGGTCGCGTCGGCCGCGTCGTTGACGTCGTCGGCGTCGCCGGTCATACCTCACGCTCGGGCGTCCGGCGGCTAATCGCTTTCTGACTGTGAACCCGCCGGCGCGGGAACGGTGAATGCCGGCTCGGCGTTCGGCCGCTCGGAACAGTCGTCGCGGAACGTTGATGTGTCGCTGCGGAGTCGAGGAGGTATGGTCGAGTGGCTCTTTCCGAACTGGTCGAGCCCGGTCGCCGTCGCCGCGGTCGTCGCGGCGAAATCCTTCCTCAACGCCGTCCTCACCGCTCGCACCGCCGCGCTGTCCGGCGAGGACTCCCGCGCTCCGTTCGTCGCCGGCGGACTCACCGTCTGTTCGACGGTGCTCGCGGTGTTCGTGCTCCGCGGGACGCTCGGACTCGCGGCGTCGTATCTCGAAGTCGCGCTGCAGGCCGCGCTCCTCGTGCTCGTCGCCGTGGTCACCTACTCGGCGGCGGAGAATCGGCGGCTCGCCGTCACCGTTCCGGCGCTGCTCGCCGCCGCCGCGCTGCTGCTCGTCACGATACCGCTGTACGGAGAAGCGACAGTCGCGCCGTAGACGCGCTCGGCGGGTGACGCACTGTGAGCGCGGGACGCGGCCTACTGCGTCGGTGGGTCGCGCGCGGCGTTGCGGCTCGCCTTGCGGCGCTGGACGACGCCGACGTTGTTGGCGACGTTTTCGGTGACGACGCGGAACGCGTCGGCGGTGTCGGAGCCCTCCTCGAGGACGATGGGGGCGCCGCCGTCGCCGCCCTCCCGGACAGCCGGGTCGAGCGGGACGCCGCCGAGGAACGGCAGGTCGTTGTCGGCGGCGAACTGCTTGCCGCCGCCCTTCCCGAACACGTCGTGTTCGCTGCCGCAGTCCGGGCAGACGAAGCCGCTCATGTTCTCGACGATGCCGAGGACGTTCGTGTCGTGTTTGCCGAACATCCGGAGGCCCTTGTTGGCGTCGTCGAGCGCGACCTCCTGCGGCGTCGTGGCGATGACGGCGCCGGTGAGCGGCAGCGTCTGGAGGATGGTGAGCTGCGTGTCGCCGGTGCCCGGCGGCAGGTCGAGCACGAGGTAGTCGAGTTCGCCCCAGTCGACGTCCTCGACGAGCTGCGTGATGAGCTGGTGGACCATCGGGCCGCGCCAGATGACGGGGTCGTCGTCGCCGACGAGGAACGCCATGCTCATCAGCTTCATGCCGTACTGCTCGGGCGGAACGATGGTCTCGTCCTCCGTCGCCTTCGGCGCCTCGTCGGCGTCGACCATCCGCGGGACGTTCGGGCCGTACACGTCGGCGTCGAACAGGCCGACGCGCGCGCCGAGCTGTGACAGGCCGGCCGCGAGGTTCACCGCCACCGTGGACTTCCCGACGCCGCCCTTCCCGGACGCGACGGCGACGATGTTTGTGACGTTCGGCAGCACCTCCTCGTCGGCGCTGCGCTCTGCGGGCAGCGACGCGGACAGGTCGACGTCGTAGTCGAAGTCGGCGAGCGCCTCCCGGACGTTTGCCGCCAGCTGCGTCTCGTTGGGCGAGAAGGGGGCGCCGAGCGCGAGCGACACGCGGATGCGGCGCTCGTCGTCGTCGACGTCGACGGCGTTGACGAGGCCGAGCGACACCACGTCGTCGCCGAGGTCGGGGTCCTCGACGGCTCCGAGCCGGTCGCGAACCGCAGACTCCGTGGGGCTGGTCATACGTCTCCGTCGGCGAGCGCCGCGAATAAGGGTTTCCCACCCCGAACGGCGCGTCCGAAACCGGCCCGCCGGATGCAACGAGCCAGCCTCACACGGTAGCCAGTTCCGTAACTGTTTCTGGTTTCGCTTCGGCGGTTTCACCCCGCACTTTCAAGGCTGCGCGGCCGAATCAGTACGCATGGCGACCCCGCTTTCGGACGACTTCGGGCGCGAGGTGACCGGGGTCCGCGTCTCGCTGACCGACCGCTGCAACTTCGACTGCGTCTACTGCCACAACGAAGGGTTGGGTGACACTCGCGGGCCGATGGAGCCGGGCGACGACGAGATGGGGACGGACGACGTCGTCCGGTTTCTCGACGTCGCCGCCGAGTTCGGCGTCGACTCCGTGAAGTTCACGGGCGGCGAGCCGATGCTTCGGGACGACCTCGAAGAGATCATCGCGCGGACGCCCGACTCGATGGAGACGTCGATGACGACGAACGGCACCTTCCTGCCGGGCCGCGCGGAGGGCCTCGTCGACGCCGGCCTCGACCGCGTCAACGTCTCCCAGGACGCGCTCGACCCCGACGAGTTCGCCGAAATCACGAAGTCCGGCGCGTACGACCAGGTGATGGAGGGCGTCAGGTGCGCCGTCGACGCCGGCCTCGACCCGGTGAAGCTCAACATGGTCGTGTTCGAGCACACCGCCGGCTACGTCGAAGGGATGGTCGAACACGTCGCGGACAACGACGGCCTCCAGCTCCAGCTCATCGAGTACATGCCGGAGCTGACCGGCCGCCCCGAGTGGAACATCGACATCGGCCGCGTCCACGACTGGCTCGCCGACGTCGCCGACCGCGTCGAACGCCGCGAGATGCACGACCGGAAGCGCTACTTCGTCGACGGCGGCATGGTCGAAATCGTCGACCCCGTCGAGAACGCGGACTTCTGTGCGAACTGCGGCCGCGTCCGCGTCACCCACGAGGGCTACCTGAAAGGCTGCCTGAACCGCAACGACGACCTCCGGTCGATGGGCGAGATGACCCGCGACGAGATCCGCGACGCCTTCCGCGACGTCGTCGACAACCGCGTCCCGTACTACGGCGAATACCTCGTCGAGAACGACCGCGGCGAGTGGGAAATCAACGACGACTACATCTCCGCCTGACGGCTCCGCGGCTCCGGAACCGAACTGCATCCCGTCGGTCCGGCTGTCTGCGGCACCGGCGCTGGCTCGCGGGCGATGGCAAGAGTCACAGAGCAGGCCGACGGAGATGGCTCCATGAGCGACGACGAGCGCGAGTTCCGCATCGAGACGGACGCGATTCACGCGGGCCAGGAGCCCGACGAGGAGACGGGGGCGCTGATGACGCCGATTTACGCGAACTCCACGTACCAGCAGGACGCGCCGGGCGAACACCGCGGCTACGAGTACAGCCGCACCGGGAATCCGACGCGCGCGGACATGGAGCAGAACGTCGCGGCGCTCGAAGGCGGCGAGTACGGCCGGGCGTTCGCCTCCGGGATGGGCGGTATCAACACCGTGTTGAACCTCCTCGAATCCGGCGACCACGTCGTCGCCGGCGACGACATCTACGGCGGCACCCACCGCATCTTCACGCAGGTGTACGAGCAGTACGACCTCGCGTTCGACTTCGTCGACACCACGGACCTCGACGCGGTCCGCGACGCGATGGGGGAGTCGACGGAGCTGCTCTGGGTGGAGACGCCGACGAACCCGCTGTTGAACGTCAACGACATCTCGGCGCTCGCCGACGTCGCCCACGAGTACGGCGCGCTGTGCGCCGTCGACAACACGTTCGCGACGCCGTACCTGCAGCGCCCGCTCGAACTCGGCGCCGACGTCGTCTCGCACAGCCTCACGAAGTACCTCGGCGGGCACTCGGACGTGGTCGGCGGCGCGCTCGTCACCGACGACGAGGCGCTCGACGCCGACATCGGCTTCTACCAGAACTCCGTCGGCGCGACGCCGTCGCCGTTCGACTGCTTCCTCGTGCTGCGCGGCACCAAGACGCTGCCCGTCCGGATGGACCGCCACTGCGAGAACGCCCGCGCGCTCGCGACGTGGCTCCAGGACCACGACGCCGTCGACCGCGTCTACTACCCGGGGCTGGAGAGCCACCCGCAGCACGACCTCGCCGCCGAGCAGATGGACGACTTCGGCGGCATGCTGTCGTTCGAACTCGACGGCAGCCTCGAAGAGGCCAGCACCGTCGTCTCCGAGACCGAGGTGTTCACGCTCGCCGAGAGCCTCGGCGGCGTCGAGTCGCTCATCGAGCAGCCGGCGGCGATGACGCACGCCGCGATTCCGCGCGAGGAGCGGCTCGCCGCCGGGCTCTCCGACGGCCTCATCCGCGTCTCCGTCGGCGTCGAACACATCGACGACATGAAAGCCGACCTGAACGCCGCCTTCGACCAGGCGCTCTAATCCCGCTCGCCACCGACAGTCGACGCCCGTTCGACGCCTGCGGGACCCGACACGTCTCAACACGAACGGACGCGACTCGTCGGCGTCTCACCGCGCCCGGAGCGACGAGCCGAACGGTGGCGACTCCTCGGCGTCTCCGGCTGAACGGTCAGGAATCGTCGGTGAATCCGGGTCGTCGCCGACGGACTTCGGCCGCGGCAAACCTCGCCACCCTCCCCCGAATCCGAACCGTCTTATGCACGTGTGCCTCTGTGGCACACAATGACCTACCGAGTCGGCATCCTCGGCGCCACCGGCGCCGTCGGCCAGCGATTCATCCAGCTCCTCGACGACCACCCGACGTTCGACCTCGCCTGCGTCACCGCCAGCGAAGCCAGCGCGGGCAAGACGTACCGCGACGCCGCGAAGTGGCGCGTCGACACGCCGATTCCGGACAACGTCGCCGAACTCGAAGTCCGGGAGACCGACCCCGACGCCATCCCGGACGACCTGGACCTGCTGTTCTCCTCGCTCCCCTCCGGCGTCGCCGCCGACGTCGAACCGGCGCTGTGTGAGGCCGGCTACGTCGTCTCCTCGAACTCCTCGAACGACCGGATGGCCGAGGACGTCCCGCTCACCATCCCCGAAATCAACCCCGACCACCTCGGGCTCATCGACGTCCAGCGCGACGAGCGCGGCTGGGACGGCGCGCTCATCAAGAACCCGAACTGCTCCACCATCACGATGGTGCCGACGCTCGCCGCCCTCGACGAGTTCGGGCTCGACCGCGTCCACGTCTCGACGCTGCAGGCCGTCTCCGGCGCCGGCTACTCCGGCGTCACGTCCATGGAAATCCTCGACAACGCCGTCCCGCACATCGGCGGCGAAGAGGAGAAGATGGAGACCGAGAGCCGGAAGCTGCTCGGCGAGTTCGACGGCGCGTCGTTCTCGCTGCACGAGGCGGACGTCTCCGCCTCCTGCAACCGGATTCCGACGCTCGACGGCCACCTCGAGAACGTGTTCGCCGAGCTCGACGCCGACCCGTCGGCCGCCGAGGTCCGCGACGCGCTCGCCGCCGCGCCGAGCGCCGACCTCCACTCCTCGCCCGACCAGCTCATCCACGTGTTCGGCGACGACCAGCCCGAGCGGCCGCAGCCCCGGATGGACCGGATGCGCGGCGACGGCATGCAGGTGTCCGCCGGCGGCGTCCAGACCACTCCGGACGGCGTGAAGTACAACTGCCTCGCGCACAACACGATTCGCGGCGCGGCGGGGGCCTCGCTGCTGAACGGCGAACTGCTCGCCGCCGACGGCTGGCTGTAACGACCCGGCAGCCGGCTGCTCGCTGAGTTTCGGTTCTCCCCGCCGGCACTGATTCGCCGCCGCTCGTTGCCGCCCGTTGCGCCCGTTGCCGCCCGTCGCTGCCGTCGTCGCTCGTCGTCGCGCCCGATCGCTCGTCGCCGCGCTCGACCTCTCGGCGCCGCTACCCTTTCGTCGTCGCCGCCCGAACCGTGACGCATGGAGTATCTCACCGTTCAGGGAGTGGAGATTCCGTCGCTCGGACTGGGGACGTGGCGGATGGAGGGCCCGGAGTGCCGGCGCGCCGTCTCGGACGCGCTCGATCTCGGCTACCGCCACATCGACACGGCGCAGGCGTACGGGAACGAGGCGCAGGTCGGTGACGCCATCGCCGAACGCGACGTGGACCGCGATGACCTGTTCGTCGCCACGAAACTCGACGGCGACCACCGCGCGTACGACGACGTCGTCGACGGCGTCGAGGAGAGCCTCGACAGGCTGGGGCTCGACTCGGTCGACCTGCTGTACATCCACTGGCCGAACGACGTCGCGGTGCCGGGGGTCGACTCGGTCCTCCCGG
Source organism: Halobaculum sp. D14 (assembly GCF_051195135.1). Classification (NCBI taxonomy): domain Archaea; kingdom Methanobacteriati; phylum Methanobacteriota; class Halobacteria; order Halobacteriales; family Haloferacaceae; genus Halobaculum; species Halobaculum sp. D14. Next base: position 294,451 of record NZ_JBNTKA010000003.1, read on the forward strand.
ACTGGCTGGAGCTGCCGGACCGCATCAAGCCCGACGCGGCGTCCGTGTCGACCGCGGAGACGCTCGACGCGATGCAGGCGCTGCGCGAGGAGGGGAAAATCGACCACATCGGCGTCAGCAACTTCGGCGTCGACCGGCTCCGTGCCGCCCGGAAGTACGCCGACGCGCCGATTCTCGCAGACCAGGTGCAGTACCACCCGTACTGGGACCAGTCGGAGCTGCTCGACTACTGCCAGTCCGAGGACGTCCTGCTCGCCGCCTACAGCCCGCTCGCGCAGGGCGGCGTGCTGCACGACGACCGGCTCGCCCGCATCGGCCGGAAGTACGGGAAGTCGCCGGCGCAGGTGGCGCTCCGGTGGCTGCTCCAGCAGGAGCACGTCGCCACGATTCCGAAGGCGACGAGCCACGCACACCTCGAGGCGAACATGGCGGTGTTCGACTTCGAACTGACGGACGCCGAGATGCTCGCGGTCCGGCAGCCGTCGAAGCTGAAGACCGCGGTCGGGATTCTGCGCGGCCAGTCGCCGTTCTGAGGCGACCGGAGCGGCTCAGCCAGTCGGTTCGAGCGCCTCGGCCAGTTTCTCGACCGGGTGGGCCGGCCGGTCGTCGGCGCCGTCGCGGTCGCCGAGTTGCGTCCGGCAGGAGGCGCCGGGCGCGGTGGCGGTCGGGGCGTCGCTCTCGTCGACGGCGTCGAACAGCAGCGACCCGATGGCTTTCGAGAGCTCGTAGTGTTCGGACTCGTAGCCGAAACTGCCGGCCATGCCGCAGCAGGTGGTGTCGAGCGGGTCGACGTCGTAGCCGGCGCGGCGCAGCACCCCGACGGCGTGGTGGTCTTTGTTCGTCGCTTTCTGGTTGCAGTGGCCGTGGTACGCCAGCGCCTCGTCGGCGTCCGCGAAGTCGATGCGGTCGTCGGCGCGCGCAGCGTCGAGGTACTCGAGGACGCCGTAGCTCGCCGCCGAGACGGCTTCGACGCGCTCGCCCGAGAGGAGGTCGCGGTACTCGTCTTGGAACATCACGGCGTCCGACGGCTCGACGAACACGACCGCGGCGCCGTCGTCGACGTGCGGGGCGAGCGCCGCGACGTTCTGCTCGGCGCGGTCGCGCGCGACGTCGAGGAAGCCGCCGGAGAACGCCGCGCGGCCCGACGGCGCGAGGTCGTCGAGCAGTTCGACGCGGACGTCGGCCGCCTCCAGCACCTCGACGGCGGCGATGCCGACCTCGGGCGCGCTGTAGTTCGTGTACGTGTCCGCGAACAGCACGACCGTCGCTTCGGCGTCGGCTTCGGAGACGGCCGGGCCGCCGCGCGCCTCGAACCGGTCGCGGAACGTGTCGCGGGTGAACGTCGGCAGGTCGCGGTCGGCGGCGACGCCGAGCACTCGCTCCATCGCCCACCGCGCGCCGGGAATCTTCGTCGCGGCGTTCGACAGCGGCGCGAGCGCGGAGCCGACTCGGCTCGCCGCGTCGATGTTCGCGAACAGCCGTTCGCGGAGCCCGGCGCCGCGCTCCTCGTGGTGCTGGTGTTTCACCTCGGCTTTCAGTTTCGCGAGGTCGACGCCGGTCGGGCAGTCCGACTGGCAGCCCTTACAGCCGACGCAGAGCCCGAGCACCTCCTCTTGGAACCGGTCGGAGTGGAGTTCGCCGTCGTCGAGGTCGCCCGAGATGGCGGCGCGCAGCATGTTCGCGCGGCCGCGCGTCGCCTGCATCTCCTCGTTCGAGGCGCGGTACGTCGGGCACATCACGTCGCCGCGGGTCTGCCGGCAGGTGCCACAGCCGTTGCACAGCTCGACGAGGTGGGAGAAGCCGCCCTCCTCGGAGAAGTCCAGTTCGCTCTGCGGCTCGACGGACTGGTAGTCGGCGCCGTACCGGAGGTGGTCGCGCATGTCGGTGTCGGCGGCGGTCTCCGGGTAGCCGCGCGCCGCCGCGGTCTCCTCGTCGACGTAGACCACCTTCCCGGGGTTCAGCCGCCAGTCCGGGTCGAACGTCGACTTGAGCTCCTGGAACGCGCCCCACAGCGTCTCGCCGTACATCTTCGGATTGAACTCGGTCCGGGCGAGCCCGTCGCCGTGTTCGCCGGAGAACGAGCCGTGGTGCTCCAAGACGAGGTCCGTCACGTCGTCGGCGATGCCGTGCATCGTCTCGATGCCCTGCTCGTCTTTCAGCGAGAGAATCGGGCGGATGTGGAGCGTCCCGGCGCCGGCGTGCGCGAAGTACGCCGCCGACGTGTCGTGGTCGTCGAGCACCGCCTCGAACTGCTGGACGTACTCGGCCAGTTCGGCCGGCGGCACCGACGCGTCCTCGATGAACGGGTACGGCTTCGCGTCGCCCTCCAGGCTCATCAGCAGCGGAATCGCCGCCTTCCGGAGCTTCCAGAGGTCGGCCTGGTCCGACTCCGAGTACGCTTCGAGCACGTCGAAGGCGTCGCCGTCGTCGACGAAGCGCGCCGTGGTGTCCGCGACGGCCGCCTCGAAGTCGGCTCGGCCCCTCGGCTCGTCCCCGCCGTCGTCCGCGTCGCCGTCGCGGTCGGCGGGCGGGACCGTCTCGGAGTCCCACTCCAGCATCAGGGCCGCGGCGGTGCCGTCAGGAATCGGCTCCTCGTACTGGGCGTACTCGGCGGACTCGCGGGCGAGCCGGAACACCTCGGCGTCCATCAGTTCCACGGCCGAAACCGGGTACTCCAGCGCCTCCGGGACGGCCCGCATCGCGTCGACGAGGTCGTCGAAGCAGTACAGCGCCAGCGCGGTGCTGTCCGGGCGCGTGACGAGCGACAGCGTCGCCGAGACGATGACGCCGAGGGTGCCTTCGGCGCCGACGAACAGCTTGCTGAGGTTGATGACGTCGTCGCCGTCGTCGTTCTCGTAGACGACCTTGTGGAGGTTGTAGCCGGAGACGGAGCGTTTCAGCGTCGGGTAGCGCGCCTCGATTTCGTCGTCGTGTTCCTCGACGAGGCCGCGGACCGTCTCGTAGATGGCGGCTTCGCGGCCGTCGCCGGCGACGACGTCGTCCCACTCGTCGGAGTCGAGGACGACCTCGCGGGTGTGGATGAGCGAGCCGTCGGGCAGCACGACGTCGAGCTCCTCGGTGTAGGCGTCGCTGATGCCGTACCGGACCGAGTGCGCGCCGGTGGAGTTGTTGCCGAGGCCGCCGCCGACCGTGGCGCGGGCCGACGACGCCGGGTCGGGCGCGAACTTCAGGCCGTGGTCGGCGAGGCGGTCGTCGAGGTGGTCCTGGACGACGCCGGGCTGCACCGTCGCGCGGCGGGCCTCCGGGTCGACGTCGAGGATGTCGTCCATGTGCCGCGAGCAGTCGAGGACGACGCAGCCGGGGCCGACCGTCTGTCCGGCGAGCGACGACCCGGCGCCGCGCGGGAGCACCGGGACGTCGTGGTCGGCGGCGACGTCGACCGCCGCCCGGACGTCGTCGGTGTCTTTCGGGCAGACGACGCCCGCCGGGCGCGCCCCGTAGATGCTTCCGTCCGTCGCGTACAGCACCTGCGCGTACTCGTCGAACTGAACCTCGCCGGCGACGCGGTCGCGGAGGTCGGCCGCGAGCGCCGCGTACGCCGACACGTCCGGCCGGTCGTGTCCGAGCGACGCGGCCGACGTGTCCCACCGTGCCGTCTCTCCGTCCTCGGCAGCCATACCAGTCTCCAAGGAACAATCATGTAAAAATCTTCGTTGCGGCGCAATCGACGCTCTCGTCCGATTCCAGCGCGCCCCGCTCCGGCCCGCTGCCCGGCCGCCGGTACTTGAGTGAATCGGTGGTGTGCGACGGACGGCGACAGGCGGGAAAACTGCGTCTATTATCAACGTTTATGATGAATCCGGCCGAACCCGCGACTGACCGATATGAGTACGGAACGACACTACGAGCGCGAGTTCGTTCGGACGTTCTTCACCTCGCCGACGGCGGTGCAGGGCGAAGACGACACGGCGAAGATGATTCGGAGCGCGGCCGGCCTCCGCGGCATGCAGGCGCCCGACGTCTGGGTGCCGGACAACGAGGACGCGACGGCGCCGTCGATGCGCGACGAGGGCGTCCGGAACATCGTCGACGTCGTCTCCGAACACGGCGCCGACTTCCCCGGCGAGATTCACCCGCGCGTCGTCTGGCACCGCGACAGCCCCACGACGCGCTACTCCGGATTCCAGCAGATTCTGGAGATCGCTGACCCCGACAACGGCGCCGTCGACCACATCGACGGCTTCGTCATCCCGGAGGTCGGCGACCTCGACGACTGGAAGAAGGCCGACGAGTTCATCACCATCGTCGAACACGAGCACGGACTCGAGGAGGGAAGCCTCTCGATGTCCGTCATCATCGAGAGCGGCGAAGCCGAACTCGCGATGGGGAACCTCCGCGAGGAGATGGGGAAGCCGTCGAACAACCTCGAACGGCTGTTCCTGCTGGTGGACGGCGAGGTCGACTACACGAAGGACATGCGTGCGATGACGCCGACCGGCGAACTGCCGCCGTGGCCCGAACTCCGCCACAACACGTCCCGCGGCGCCAGCGCCGCCGGCCTCATCGCCGTCGACGGCCCGTTCGACGACATCCGCGACATCGACGGCTACCGCACCCGGATGCAGGAGAACCGCGCGAAGGGGATGACCGGCATCTGGTCGCTCACGCCGGCGCAGGTGAAGGAAGCGAACACGGCGCCGCTGCCACCCCAGACCGGCCGCTGGCTCCTCGACGTCGACGGCGACGAAGTCGAACTGGATGCTGTCGACGGCAAGCAGGTGTACGACGGCGACGACCTCTCGCTCCGGGAGACCGGCGACGGCTACGTGCTCAGCGTCGGCGGCGACGAGCGCGAACTCGACGAGGACGAACTCCGCGAGGAGCTGCTCGACATGACCGCGTACGTGCCGAGCCTCGACGACATCGTCGACTCCATGGAGGAGTTCGAGGCGGCCAAGGAGGCCGGGAAGGGCGCCATCGCGATGACGCAGGCGGCGACCCTCGAAATCGACGGCGTCGACGTCGACCTGCAGAAGGACCGCATGTGGGACGAGGCGACGTACCAGGCGGCGCAGACGCCGATTACGCTGTTCCAGGACGTCTACGAGCACCGCCCCGACCAGCACGACGACCTCGCAGAGCGGTACAGCGAGGACGTCGTCGAGCGCGCGATGAACGTCGGGAACTGAGACGCGGCGCGCACGGCCGCTCGGCATCGCACCCGACTCTCGCCCGGCGCTCGCCGCGTTTCCCGTTCGTTTTCTTCGCTTCGTATCCGTCCGCCGAACGGTGCCCGAGATCTTCGGTGACGGCGCGTACTGACGAGCGCTGCGGACGCTGCCAGCCCTGCCGGCTGCTGCGACCCCGAGGTAGGCTTATGCCCGTCGGCGCGAATCGGACCGCATGGACCGGTACGTCTCGATGCCGCTGTTCGGCTACGTCTCGGTGTTCGGCGTCGTGTTCGCGCTCGGCGGGTTCGAGGGCGTGTCGCCGCTGTCGACGCTGCTCGCGTTCCTCATCGGGGCCGGCGGCGTGTTCGGCATCGTCGCCGGCATCTCGTTCGGCCGCGGCTACCGCGACAGCGACGACGCCGACCGCGACGAGGCGTCCGCGGAGAACTGAGCGTCGCGTCGGTGACTGCGCGCTCGCCGCTTCGGCCGCCGCGGCTCAGAGTCCGTCGAGGACGGCTCCGAACGCCGCCAGCGCCCGCTCCGACTCCGCCGCGTCGCCTCCGAGCGACACCCTGGCGCCGTCGGGGGCGCCGAAGAACCGCCCCGGGACGACGAGCACGCCGGCGTCCCAGGCCGCCCGCGCGACCTCGTCGCCGTCCGCGGTGTCGTGCCGGAGGAGCCCGAACGGCGAGCCGTCGGGGACGGGGCCGGTCAGGTCGTCGCGGCCGGCGACGAACTCCGCCAGCAGCCCGTGGTTCGAGACACAGCGCTTCCTGGACTCCGCGACCAGGTCGTCGCGGTTGGCGAACAGCCGCTTCGCGAGCGCGACGCTGGGCTCGGCGACCGCCGGGACGTGCGCCTCGACGGCGCGGGCGCACTCGGCGAACTCCGGCGGGGCGACGAGCCAGCCGATTTTCAGTCCGCCGAGGCCGTGGAACTTCGTCAGCGACCCCGTCACGACCGTCGACGGCAACCCGGCCGCGGTCGGGCCGCCGAAGCCGCGGCCGTCGACCGGTTCGGCGGTGTACGGCGCGTACACCTCGTCGACGAGCAGGTAGCCCTCGTGGTCGGCGACGACCCCCGCCACGTCCGCGAGGTCGTCGCGCGATTCGAGCCGCCCGGTCGGGTTGTGCCTGTTCGTGACGGTGACGTGCGCGATCTCCTCGGACCCGGCGGCGACGACGGCGTTTTCGACCCGGTCCGGGAGGAGTTCGGCCTCGGGGGCGGGCCGCCGGAACCGTTCGACGCGCGCGCCGAGCGCCCGCGGCAGTTCCACCAGCGGCTCGTACCCCGGCGCCTCGACGAGCGCTCGCGGCCCGGATTCGTCCTCGTCGCCGCCGGCGTCTCGGCCGGTGCGGGCGCCGCCGGCGGAGTCGTCGGTTCCGGTGTCCGCTCCGCCGACTTCGGCGTCCGCGGCAGCTGCGCAGCCGTCGTCGAGCGTGTAGGCCGTCGCCGCGGCGACGAAGTTCGCGTGGGTCGCGCCCGCCGTGACGACGACCCGGTCTTCGGCGACGCCGTATTCGTCGGCGACGAGCGCGGCGAGCGACGCGTCGCCGGCCGGCGCGTCGAGTCCGGCGAGCCGCGGCGGGACCGGCTCCGCGCCGTCGGGCGTCTCCGCCAGCCGAAGGTCGCTCGTGCCGAGGTCGTAGTCGGCTGCGGCCGGCCGGCCGTCGATCCATTCGAGGTACGCCAGCGGCGGGAACATACCGCGAGGTTCACCGCGCCACGCAAAAACGCATCCCTCCCGTGTCGCGGCCGCGCCGTCGACCCTCGGTCAGTCGTCGTCGCCGGCGCGGTCAGCCTGTTCGCCGCCGTCGGAGTCGGCCGCTGGGCTCCCAGCGCCCGCTTCGTCGCCGTCGGCGGCCCGCTCCCCCGTCCGGAGGTCGGGGTTCAGGTCGCGCTCGATGGCGGCGACGCGGTCGTCGAGGTCGTCGAGTCGGCGCTCCTGTTCGACGTCGACGGCGAACAGCAGTTTCGCGACCCGGTCGGGGTACAGATGCGCCGCGCCTGCGTCGGTGGTTTCGCCGGCGGCGTCGCGGGCGTCGGCCGTGGTGTCGGCGTCGCTGTGGAGGCCGACGTACTCGAACAGCCGGTCGAAGCGCCGCTGGTCGGGCGCGGACAGTTCGTCCCGGAACGACTGCCACGCCGATTCGAGGCGTCCGCGGAGGTCGGCGACGGATGGATTCGTGGGCATCACTGCCAGTGACGGCCGGACAGGGCTTCAAAGCGAGCCACGCGCGCGGCGGAAGTGAAAGTGGTCCGTGTCGCCTCGTCGCGTTCAGTTCGCCGAAGCGGCTTGTGAACACATACCAATCGCTTTTGTCGGGGCGGGCTGTTCGTCCGCCGATGGCGACGAGCCGCGATGAGATGGCTCGGCGGATGCGCGCACAGTTTCACGTTCCGGTCTGCCGGACGCGGACCGAAGGGGACTGCGCGTCTCGGCCGCGGCTTCCGGAGCGACGAGGCGTCACGCCGACCGAGAGCGACGACCGGACGCATCAGGCGGTGAAAGCGGCGACAGCGACCGCCAGCCGTCACGGAGCCGGAGCGGGCGGCTGACGTTCGACGGCGGACGACCGACGACGGACGTGTCTGTCCACAGTCGGTACCCTGAAATCAGTCGGTTCTGTACGGGTCGGTACAGTGCCGGGCACCCACCCGCGCTGTGCGCATTCCGGTGCCGCCGGCTTCGGCCGCGCGTCCGTCACCACAGGGGCGGGCGCACACCCACGTCGCCCAGAGGGGCTGCCGAAGCGCGGCGAACACACCGCTTCTCCGAGCGAAGAGCCGTTGGTCAGTCGTCGGCGTTCGCGCCGCGCTTCGTCACCAGTTCCGACTCCGTCGGCGTCGCGGAGAGCCGGACGGCACACTGCTTGTAGTTCGGCTCGTCCGACCGCGGGTCGGTCTCCGGCACGGTGAGTTCGTTCGTCCGCGGGTGGTGAATCGGGAGCCACACCATCCCCTCCGGGATTGCGTCGTCGGCCTCGACGCGGACCGGAACCGCGGCGCGCCGCGACTCGACCACCGCCGTCCCGTCCTCGTCGCTCAGCCGCTCCGCGGTCTCCGGGTGCACCCGGCAGCGAACCGGGCCGTGGTCCGACCCGGCGTCCGTCCCGGAGACGGAGTCCGGGGCATCGACGCCGTGCGTCTCCACGTCAGGGTCGACGGCCGGACCGTCCTCTCGGTCCGCGCTGCCGTCCGCGTCCGCGGAACCGCCCGCGTCGTCCCCGCCGTCTCTGGTACGGGACCGAATCCCGGTGTTGTAGCCGTCGGATTCGCGGGCGGTGGTCAGCGTGAGCGGGTACCGGTCGTCGGTCGGCTCCGGGAGCGGGTCGCCGTCGCCCGCCGAGAACCGCGCCGCCCCGGACGGCGTCTCGAACGACCAGCCGTCGCCGTCGACGTAGCGGTACGCCGTGCTCGACGCGGCGTCCGGCGCGGGCCAGCGCACCGCGGTTTCGTCGTCGAGCCGGTCGTAGCTGATGCCGGAGAGGTCCGCCGGGGTGCCCGCCGTCAGCGCCGCGAGTTCGTCGAACAGCCCCGCCGGCGTCGTCGTCTCGAACAGCCCCGGGACGACGCGCGCGGCGACGGTCGTGATGACGTCGAGGTCCGTCCGGACGCCCGACGGCAGGTCGGTCGCCGCACGGACCCGCGACACCGTTCGCTCCATGTTTATCGCCGTCCCCTCGGATTCACCCCACGTCGCCGCCGGCAGCACGACGTCTGCGTGCTCGACGGTCTCGGTGCGGAAGCCGTCCTGGACGACGAGGAAGGCGTCGTCGAGCCGGCGTTTCGCGGCGGTCGCGTCGGGGAGGCCGGCGACGGGGTTCGTCGCGACCGCCCAGACGGCCGACACCGGGCCGTCGTCGACGGCGTCGACGAGACCGACCGGTCCGGGGCCGGCGTCGTCGGGGAGCCGGTTGACCGGGACTCCCCACGCGTCCGCGACGACGCGGCGCTCGTCCGGGTCGATGAACGACCGGTGGCCGGGCCACGTCCCCTTCGCGGAGCAGACGCGGGTGCCCATCGAGTTCGCCTGCCCGGTCAGCGAGAACGGCCCGGAGCCGCCGCCGAGGTTCCCGGAGGCGAGACAGAGGTCGACGAGCGCGCCGGCGGTCGCGGTGCCTCGGACGCTCTGGTTCACACCCATCCCCCAGTACAGCAGCGTGTCGTCGCAGAGCGCGTCCACGAGGCCGTCGACGACGGACATCGAGACGCCGGCGTCGCGGGCGGCCGACTCCGCCGCGGGCAGCCGTTCGGTGAGCGCGGCGAAGCCGGTGGTGGCGGCCGCGACGAACTCCCGGTCGACGTCGCCGCGGTCGACGAGGCGAGCGAGCACGGCCCGCGCGAGCGCGAGGTCGCCGCCGGGGTCGGGGGCGACGTGGGCGTCGGCGCGCTCGGCGGTCTCGGACTCGACGGGGTCGACGACGACGAGCCGGCTGCCGTCGGCCTCGGCGCTCTCGGCGATCCAGCGGAACATGACTGGGTGAGCGACCGCCGGGTTCGCGCCCCAGACGAGGTGCGTCTCCGCCTCTGGGATGTCGTCGTAGGTGCACGGCGGCGCGTCGCTCCCGAAGGCGTCGTAGTAGGCGGCGACGGCGCTCGCCATGCACAGCGTCGTGTTCGCGTCGTAGTACCGGGTGCCGAAGCCGCCGCGCGCGAGCTTCCCGAGCGCGTACGCCGCCTCGTTGGTCTGCTGGCCGCTCCCGAGCACCGCGACCGAGTCCGGGTCGCGTTCGAGCCGCGCCCGGAACTCCTCGGCGACGCGGGCCAGCGCGACGTCCCACGTCGTCGCCAGCAGCTCTCCGTCTTCGCGGACGAGCGGCTGCGTCAGCCACTCGCCGTCCGGGTCGGCGCTCTCGCGGATGCCGCGGCTGCACGCCAGGCCGTTGTTCACGGGGTGTGAGACGTCGCCGCGGACCGCCGCGACGCCGTAGCCGCTGTCGACGCCGCGCTGGACGTGGCCGCAGCCGACCGCACAGCGCATGCATGTCGTCGGCACCGGGGCGGTCACGCGTCACCGCCTCCGCACCGGTCGCGGTCGTCGGCCGCGGATTCGCCGTCCGTGGCTGGAGTGTCGGCGTCAGCCGCAGCGGCCGGAGCCATCAGTTCGGGCGCGGCGTCCATCGGCGCCACCGACGTCCGGGACGAACGCCGCGTCCGTGATTCGGTCGCGGCGTCGACCACCGAGTCAGTTCCCGCTTTAGTCGCCGTCGCGGTCGCCGGGTCGCCGTCAGTCATCGCTCTGAATCGGGGTGCCGTCGGGCGTCGTCGGCGCCGGGCTCTCGTCGTCCGCGAACGGGTACCACGACTGTTTCGCGTCGGTGAGACACGGGTCGTCGTACGTCGTCTCCTCCGGCTCGGCCAGCTCGATGATGGTCTCGTGGCCGGTCGCGTCGACCCACTCGCGGAACGTCTGGCCGTCCTCCCGGAGCGCCGCGAACGCCTCGACGAGGTTCCGCAACATTCCGGGGACCTCGTCGGCCGGGACGCGCTGGCGGACCCACTCGATGAACGTCGGGTCCGCGCCGATACCGCCGCCGACGCCGACGTCCATCGCCTCCACCATCTCGCCGTCCTTCCGGGCGCGCATCCCCTGCAGGCCGATGTCCGCGGTCATCGCCTGCCCGCAGTCGGCGGTGCAGCCCGAGAAGTGAATCTTGAGTTGGGACACGTCGCTCGGCGCGTCGACGTTCGCGCGGAGCCACCGCAGCATCACCGCCATCCGGGTCTTCGTCTCGGTGAGCGCGAGCGAGCAGAACTCCGTTCCGGTGCACGCCATCGACCCGCGGGTGAACAGGTCCGGGTCCGGGCTGTGGGTCTCCAAGAGCGGCTCGTCGAGCAGCGCGTCCAGTTTGGCCTCCGGGACGTCCATGATGAGCGGGTTCTGCCGGCGCGTGAGCCGAACCTCGCCGGAGCCGTACTCGTCGGCGAGGTCCGCCAGTTCGATGGCTTCCTCCGCGGGCATCCGGCCGACCGGGACGCTCAGGCCGACGTAGTACGCGCCGTCTCCCTGCTCGTGGACGCCGACGTGGTCGTGTTTCCCGTGGCTCTCGTGTTTGCCGGCGTTGTAGGTGTACTCCTCGCGGAGGTCGGTGCCGGCGTGCGCCAGGTCGAAGTCGACGCGGTCCGCGAGCGCCTCGCGGATGTCGTCGGTCCCCCAGTCGTCGACGAAGAACCGGGCGCGGTTCTTGCTGCGGTTCTCGCGGTTCCCCTCGTCGTGGTACAGTTCGACGAACGCCCGGACGACGTCGTAGGCGCGGTCGGTGTCGACGAACACGTCGAGCGGGCGGGCGCGGCGCGGCTCGCGGCCGCCGAGGCCACCGCCGACGCGGACGTTGAACCCCTTGACCGCGTCGCCGTCGCGGAGCTTCTTCGCCGGTTCGAGCGCGACGTCGTTGATGGAGTCCTGCGCGCAGCCCTCCCGGCAGCCGGTCACGGAGATGTTGAACTTCCGCGGCATGTTCGCGAGCGCGTCGTCGCCGCGGAGGTCGGACTGCAGCCGATCGAGCAGCGGCCGCGTCTCGACGAACTCGTCGGCGTCGGCGCCGGCGACCGGGCAGCCCGAGATGTTCCGCATCGCGTCGCCGCCGGCCGAGCGCGTGCTGACGCCGACCGACTCCAGTTTCTCCCAGACGGCCGGGACATCTTCGAGGTTCAGCCAGTGGAGCTGAACCGACTGCCGCGTCGTGAAGTCGACCCAGCCGTTCCCGAACTCGGGGTTGTCGGCCGGGCCGGTGGCGTAGTCGCGCGCGACCTCGCCGATGGCGCGGAGCTGCCCCGGTTCGAGCACGCCGCCGCAGTTCGTGAGCCGGAGCATGAAGTAGCTCTCCTGGCCGCTGCGCTGGTGGAACACCCCCCAGAACTTGAACCGCGAGAACCACTCGTCGCGCTCCTCCTCGGGAATCGAGTCCCAGCCCTCGGCCGCGAACTCCAGCAGTTTCTCCCGTACCTCGTCGCCGTACAGCTCCTCCTTCCAGTGTTCTTTTTTGTGTACCATGGTGGTAGGTCGGCGTATCTGCCCCGTGTTTCTCCAGTTTCCTGGCGAAACGGTCCGTGCTTCACGTACACACGACCCACAACACGTGAAAAGAACTGCGTGTAAACGTCCACTAATACGCCGAAAGAACTAGCCTTCTTGGATGCTACTTCCTGAATTGCGCCGAACTAAGGAATTAATATCCGCATCTCTCCGGAAGAAGCGGGGATTTCCTGAGTACCAAGAATTCCGGTGGCCTGTATCGCGCCGCAGCGGCCGGCGTCGATGCGGCTCGTCGACTCGGTCACGTCGCGGCGGTGCCGAAGCAACTATCCGCACGAGCGGCGTCGCTGCCGACGTGGACGCCCCCGATATCCGGAAGGAGTGGGCGGGACGCACCGGCGAATACTCACCGGAGTACTACGACTACAAGGGCCCGGACGAGACCAGCGAGCGGCTCGGAGCGATACTCGACGACCACGTCGACAGCGACGCCGCGGTGCTGGAACTGGGCTGCGGGCCCGGCCGGCACCTCGCGCACCTCCACGGCGCCGGCTACCGCGACCTCCACGGCGTCGAAATCAACGGGGACGCCATCGACGTGCTTCGGGAGTCGTCCCCGGCGCTCGCCGCCGACGGGACGTTCCACGTCGGCACCATCGAGGAGTTCGTCGCCGACGCCCCCGACGACCGCTACGACGTCGTCTACTCCGTCGAGACCCTCCAGCACCTCCACCCCGACTCGGCGTGGGCGTTCGCGGACGTCGCCAGAGTCGCCGCCGAGCGCATCGTCACCGTCGAGAACGAGTCTGAAGCCCCGGCCGACGACGCGGCCAGCGGCGACAGCCGCGACGACGGCAGCGACGCCGACCCGTCGGTGAACTACGTGGACGACGGCCTCCCGCTGTACTACCGGAACTGGCGAGACGTCTTCTCGGGCGTCGGCGCCGAACAGATTCACTCCGAGGAACTCCGCCGAGACACGCTGCGGGTGTTTCGCGCGCCGGACGCGTAGCGTCGTGGCGGCGACGGAGCCGGTACGGCGGAGCGGCCTGGCTCTGCGCTTCTTCTCTCGTCACGACTCGCTGAAACGTAGCTGCCTGCGTCGATGGCGCGCCGCTCGGCGCTGCGTGCCGTGCCGGATATCGTTGCCGTACTGTAACTAAGAATTTATGCTCAACTGTTTTGAGGGTGTGTGTATCAGTGTGAGTCGAGGATGTCAACCGAACCGAACGGGTCGACGGTCGCGTGGGGCGCGGCGGGGGTTCCGCTGCTCGTCGCACTCGTCCAGACCCTGCTCGCGCTCTTCGGCTACTCGACTAGCTCCGCCGGGCTCGAACCGGTCGCCGACCCGATTCTGTCGGTTCCGGTGCTGTTTCAGGCGGCCGTCGTGTTCAAGGATAGCTCCGCGCTGGTGATGGCGCTGTTCCTGCTCATCGTCGCCGCGTGGGCGGCGCAGGGCGTCGCGATGCTGCTGTTCGACCACCGCGAAGCCGCCTACGGCACCGCGACGCTGTCGGCCGTGCTGTTCTTCGCGCTCTTTTTCGGCGTGTACGCGCCGCTGCTGAGCCGGGACGTCCCCGCGCTGCAGCTCGCCGGCTTCTTCGCGGTCCCGGTCGTCGCCGCCGCCCTGCAGCTGTACGCCGTGCGGAGCTACCGCTGGAACGACGTCGTACTGGAGGAGACCAGCGGCGAACTCGGCCGGCTCAAGACCGAACTCGACGACCTCCGGTCGACGTTCGAGGCCGGCTACGAGAGCCGGTTCGACGGCCTCGACGACCTCGAAACCGTCGCGCCCGAGGGGACGAAGGCGGTCCGCGAGGGCGCCGCGTCGTTCCGCGACCGGCTCGACGACGTCGAAGCGGACATCGCGGAGTGCCAGCGGCTCACGGACGGCGAGGAGGCGCGGACGCGACGCGCCGCCATCGAGGAGCGGCTGGAGTCGCTGTCGGCGGAGCGCCGGCTCGACGAACTCGACGAGGAGTTCGCGCGGCGGCTGACGAGCGGGCTCCGGACGGAGTTCGGGAAGACGACGGTACGGTCGCGGTACGGCGACGAGTACAGCCTCGTGAACCTCCCGACGCGGTTCCGCGAAGTGTCGCTGCCGAACCGCGACGGCGGCGTCCACATCGACCACGTCGCCGACGAACTCGTGGCGCTCGCCGACGAGAGCGACACGTACGCCGAGGTCGCCGCCGCCGTCGACGCCGTCGACCAGCACCGCTCGGACCTCCGGACGTACGTCGACGAACACGAGTCCGCGGTCGCGGACGCCGTCGAGCGCGCCGAACAGCAGGCGTCGACCGCGGAGTCACAGGTCGACTCGCTCGACGTCCCGTTCGCCGACCGCGTCGCGGACGTGTTCGTGGACGGCCGCGACGCCGACGCCGGCGGCGTCCGCAGCGTCAGAACCGGCGTCGAAGAGGCGAAGGAGGCGCTCCACGACTGCCGGTTCGAGGAGGCGGAAGACCGGGCCGAGGAGGCGGCGACGCTCGCCGCACGGCTCGTCTCCGCCGTCGAGTTCGTCGGGTCGCTGCGCGCGAGCATCGACAACCGCCACGAGTCGGTGTCGGTCCCGTCCGGCGTCGCCGACGAGTACGTCGAGACGCTGCTCCCGGCGATTCAGGCGGGCTACGACGACGTCTCGGTGACGTACGACGACGCCGCGCGGGCACTCCGGTTCGACTACCCCGCGGCGTCCGCGTCGACGCCGACCCGTTCGACAGACTCCGACGCCGGGTCCGGTGACGCCGCGGACGACGCCGACTCCGCGCGCTCGACCGATTCGTCCTCGTCGTCTTCGTCGTCGGCCTCTGCGTCTCCGTCAACGTCGTCGACGCCGGGGTCGTCGCCGTCGTCCCGCGAGCGCGTGCCGCCGCCCGAGGAGGTCGTCGACGAGGTGCTGTACGCGCTGCGGGACTTCCAGCGCGACGTCGACGACGACGGCGACGTCGTCCAGTACAACGTCGAGGCGCTCCCCGAGTCCGTCGCGACCCGGCCGGTGCTGGTGAACCTCGAACGGTTCGCGAGCAGACAGAGCGACCTGTTCGACGCCGTCGACCTGCAGAGCCCGGAGCCGCCGGGGTTCATCGAGTTCACGACGGCGGACGGCGTCTCCGCGTCGCGGGCGCTCGAACGGACCCATCAGCGATTCCGCGAGAAGTACACCTAACTCCCCCGAATCACACGACCCAAGCAATGAGTGAGCAATGTCAGATCTGTTTCGCCTCGGCCGCACAGTGGGAGGCTGACTCCCTCGAAGACCACATCGTGAACGCCCACGGCGGCGACGAGCCGTCGGTCCGCGCCATCTACGGCGACGAGTTCGCCTACCTGTTCGGCGACGCCGACGACGCCCCTGAGGCCGACGGACCGGACGACTCGGGGCGGAACGGCGGCGACTCCGGCGGCCCGCCCGCCGGCAACGGCATCGGTGACACCGGCGGCGCCGGCGCGGCAGCCGGCGGCGGCGCTGGCGCCGTGGACGACGAGATGTACGGCCGGAAGTGGTTCCTCGTCGGCGTCGGCGGCGCCGGCAACAACATCGTCGACGCCGTGTTGATGCGGCGGGACACGCTCAGCCGAAACCACGAGGACCGCGCCCGCATCTGGGAGGGCGGCCTCGCCGGCTACGGCCTGCTGAACACGAACATCGCCGAACTCGAACAGACGTACTACGCGAAGGAACTGAAGCAGTACAGCCGGAACGACCTGCTGTCGAACTCCATCATCGGCTTCGGGAAGCACGGCTACAGCGGCATGGGCTACCGGTGGAGCAACGGCGCGAAGGTCGCCGAGGCCGACTTCGCCGACGGCGCGAACCCGTTCCGCGACCGCTGGGACATGACTCAGCAGGACATCCGCGACGCGCAGGCCATCATGATGGTCCACAGCGTCACCAAAGGCACCGGCTGCGGCGCGACGCCGGTCATCACCGACAAGATTCGCGAACACGTCCTCGAAGACGACCTGGTCATCGACAAGGCCATCCTGAGTTCGGTCGTGATTCCGTCGGAGGGCGGCAAGCAGTCCGAGGTCGGCGGCCGCGCGAAGACGAACGGCGTCGTCGGGCTGGCGCGCATCTCGCGGGCCGCGGACGCGCTCATCCCGTTCAACAACGACCACCTGCGGCTCGCGAGCAAGGACATCACGCCGCGCATCGACAACCTCGACCGGTACAACCCGCCGGAGTACGTCGACCTCAACAAGCCGCTGGTCGCGTTCCTCGAGGCGTTCACGATGTCGTCGACGCCGCAGCTCACCGACCAGGACGCCACGATGACGATTCGGGGCAGCGTCTTCGACGTCGCCGACAGCTTCCGGCTGGTCGAGGACAAGTACCCGCACGACATGGACGCCGACGAGCGGCCCGCGGTCGTGCTGGCGCCGGCGCTCGGCCGCCTCCGGTCGAACGACATCAACGAGTCCAGCCTCGAACTGCTGGCGCGAAACACGATTCTGCAGAACCGGCTCGCCGACTTCGACCCGTCGACGGCGTGGGGCGGGAACTTCATGGTGTACGGGCCGGAGGAGAAGATGGAGGAGGTGTCGGCGTATGTCACCGACGGGACGCTCCAGTCGATTCTGAACGGCGAGGAGTTCCTCGACTCCGCGAACACGGCCGGCGTCGAAACCGTCGACGTCCAGGTGAACCAGCTCGTCATCCCGTATCTCGACGACGTGTTCATGTGGGGGACGCTGTGGAACCCCCGGATGCCGTCGCTCGAATCCATGTACGACCACGCGAAGCGGCTGAAAGACGAGGGGCAGACCTCGCAGGCTGAGGACCTGCGGGAGGTCTGGGGCGAGGTCGAATCGCTGTTCAGCTGTCTCGGCCGCGACAACATGCTGTGACGATGCCCGGCGCACCACTCCCGACCGTGTTCATGGGGCTGTTAGGCGGCGACGACGGCGGCTTCGACGTCGAGAAGGTCGCGGCGCGGCTCGACGCCCGGCCGAACGAGACCGACGTCCTCCGGCAGCTCGACGACCTCGGCGAGGCGCTCGACACGCTTGCTCGCGAGGCCGGCGTCGCCGGCGCGGACGGCCGGGTCGCGTCCGACGCGTCGGCGCCGAAGAAGGCGCGGGCGCTCGCCACCGCCGTCGAGCGGAGCCAGGTGACGGTCGCGCCGGCCGACGTCGCGGGCGCCGGCAGCGACGAGTACTCGCAGGTCGCCGACGTCGCCGACGAAATCACGCGGTCGCGGCGGCCGTCCGGGCAGCGCGCCGCGGACCTGCTCGACTCGCTGTCGGCGGCGTCGACGCGGAGCCGAGAGGACCTCCGGGAAACCCTGACCGCCGCGGTCGACGCGCTGGAGGCCGCCGAGGCCGTGGAGCGAACCGTCGCGGACGGCGACGCCGAACGGGTCGCCTCGCGGCTCCGCGACAACGACGACTCGCTGTCGGCGGCCGTGGCGTCGCTGGCGGCGACCGTCGCCGCCGACGCCGCCGCGGAGGCCGACGCGGCCGCGGAACTGTCGGACCTGGAGGTGACGGTCGACCGCGCGGTTCGTCGCGCCGACCTGGACCGCGACCTCTCGGACGCGTCGCTCACCGACCAGGTGGAGGCGCTCGCAGACGCCGCCACCGACGACGCGGACGTCGGGGGCGCCGACACGCCGGCGTCCCGCGCGGCCGAACGGGTCCGCAGCGGGAACCGCGCGGAGAGCAGCGCCGCCCGCGACCTGCTCGACGAACTCGTCACCGGGGCCGAAGACGACGTCGCCCGCGCGCTCCGCACCGCGGTCGACTCGCTGAACGAGTCCGCGACGATTCGGAGCCTGACCGGCGACGTCGACGCCGCGGACGTCGCCGCCCGCGTCGACGCGGTCCGGTCGGAGCTCGACGGCGTCGACGACGCCGCGGCCGCCGCGCTCCGCGACCGCCTCGACCAGCTCGACGGGATGCTCGACCGCGCGGACGCGACGAACACGGTGGTGCCGTACGCCGTCCGCAACGAAGTGGAGTTCTACGAGCGCGAACTGGTCGCCGCGCTCCGCGACGCCGACGCCCGCGGAGGCGACGCGTCCGATGCGACCGACGCGTCCGACGCGACGGCCGAGTCAGCGGGCGGCGGCCCGGGTGGCGCGGACGCCGACGCGGAAGCGGCGCGCGCCGACGTCGACCGCATCGGCGACCGGCGCGCCGAAATCAGGTCACGGTACGTGGACTCCCGGACCGACCACAACCACAGCATCCCGGTGTACTTCCTCTCGCTGACGGAGTCGCTGGAGGAGACCGCGTCGGATGCGCTCGCCGCCGGCGACGCGGAGCGGGCGGCCGGGGTCGCGGCCGCGACCCACGACGTCCTGGACAGAGTCGAGGGGCTGTACGAGCGGAACGAGTACAGCGTGATGCTGCGCCGGCTCCGCGGCTGAGGCTTATTTTCCCGGTCTGGGAGACACAACCTGACGTTAGAGTTATGTGGCGAATCGATAATGTTCTCCACAGATTAGTCTATGCCATATCTGTTCGTCGGCGCCGGCCAGGCCGGGTGTGCCATCGTCGATTCAGTGTTCGACCACGAGCGCGTCGCGCAGCTCGCTACGCCGGTCGTGTTCAACTCGACCATCAGGGACCTACAGAACCTCTCGAACATCGAACGCGAGGCGTGGTACGGCGTCTCCGCGTCCGAAGGGCTCGTCCCGGGGACGACGCCCGGGTTCGAAGAGGAGGTGACGGGCGGGTTCGGCCGCGACCCGCAGAAGGCCGACGACGCGATGCAGGGGACCACCGACCGCGTCGTCGAGGCGTACCAAGAGCGGTTCGGCGAGGGGACGCCGCCGTTCGCGTTCCTGTTCCTCGGGCTCGGCGGCGGCACCGGGTGCGGTATCGCGCCGCACCTCGCCGACGCCATCAAGGCGTACGGCGGCCCGTCCACAGACGTCATCGCCGTCGCCGTGATGCCGAACACGACGGGGCAGGTGAGCGACGACGGGGAGGCGAGCGCGACCCGGCAGGCCGCCAACGCGGTGTACGGCCTGAACCGGCTGGAGGAGCACGTCGACGGCGTCGTGCTCGTGGACAACCAGCGGCTGGCCTACGAGGACGCCGCGGAGGGCCGGTTCAACGAGTACAACGACTACGTCGGCTCCGCCATCGTCGACCTCATCTCGGGGCCGATTCTCGAACGCATCGACCCGGGCCGGTACGACGACCTGGACGCGCCGGTTGTGGACCTACAGGACGTCGTGACGTCGCTGACGCTGAATGACGGCGGCGTCGGCTACGCGTCGCTCGGCCGGTCGGTGACGATGACGCGGTCGCTGCTCGGCTACGTCGCGCCGTTCGTCGGCCGGGAGAACGTCGACGGCGCCGCGCTCTCCCGGCTCGCGGTCAGCAAACGCAGCGTCGCGGACCTCACGCCGGCCGACGCCCAGAAGGCCATCGGGCAGGTCCGCGCGCCGGCGCCGTACATCACCGACGACGACCACAGGATCCAGGTGTCCGTGATTCGGAGCCTGCTGGACTCGTACTGCTCGGAGGTGAACATCGGGATGACGCTGACCGAGCGCAACCTCGCGTCGTTCACGACGCTCCTGACGTTCGCGCGCGAGGACATCAGCCGCATCGCCGAACTGGAGGAGTTGGCGGAGGAGCACGCCGCGGGGGTGCCGGCTTGACGCGCGGCGGCTCGACGCGGCGCCCACGCGGACTCCGCACCGTGACGGCGGCGCTGGCGGCGTCGGCGGTGCTCGCGGTCGCCGTGACGCTGCTGTCGTCTCCGGCGGGCGCGGAGTCGAGTCGGACGCTCGCCGCGCTGGCGAGGGAAGCGTCCCGGCAGTACGAGGTGACGGCCGCCGCGGTCCGGTTCGCCAGCCTCCCGGTCGCGCCGGCGGTGTTCGGCGGCGCGCTCGGCGTCGGCGGCGGCCTCATCGCGGGCGCGGCGGTCGCCTACCGCGGCCGGGGGATGCGGTGAGATGAGCCGCGACCGACCCCGCCGAGCGGCCATGCTCGCGGCCGTGGTGCTCGCCGCGACGCTCGCGGCGTCCGCTCCGGCGGCCGGAGCCGTCACCGTGGCGGAGCCGTGCGCCGGCGTCAATCAGGACTCCGTGGTCGCCTACCTCGACACCGGCGACCGGCTCTCACAGAGCGCCAGCCTCTACCCCGGCACCGAACTCACCGTCTACGTCTGTGACAGCGGCACTCCCGAGACGTACTCCGCGTGGGAACTCCAGGACAACCCCGGCTTCGCGATCACCGAAGAGCGGCGACTGAGCGCGGTCGTGACGGTTCAGCCGGCGGACGGCCCGGTTCGACTCGGCCGGGCGCTCAGATTCAAGGACGCGCTCCCGGGCGGCCGGTACACGGTCGTGACCGGCGCCCGCGCGGACTCCGCGGTCGGCAACCGGACGCTCAGCTTCCCGTCGGGGGCGGCGAAGACGCAGTTCGTGCAGGACGAAGCCGCGTTCGTCGAAGCGAACGACCGCGTGATGGACGCGGCGGAGACGCTCCAGGCGCGCGCGAAGAACGGGTCGTTCGGCGCGAGCAAGCCGAACGAGTCGCTGACGACGCTCCAAACCGTCTCGCTGAACGCGTCGGCGGCCGCCGCACAGCAGAGCGCGTTCGCGGCGACCCGCGCCGGTGACACCGCGGACGCGGGCGAGGTCATCGCCGCGGTCGAACGGCAGAACGCGGACGCGCACAAGTCCGCTCGGTCGGCGCTGCAGGCGTACCTCGGGGCGCTCCAGGAGACGCGGCGCGGCGCGGCGCGGCTCGTCCGGCTCGTCGCCGTCGGCGCGCTGCTCGTCGGCGCGGCGGTCGGCGGCGGCGCCGGCTACTGGCTCGCCCGGCGCGAACTGTCGAAGACGGAGTTCGACCGCGGCGTCTCCCGCACCTCCCAGTTCAGCCCGAAACAGATCGCGGTCCCCGTCGGCCTCGGCGTCGTCGCGCTCATCGTCGGCGCGGCGGTGCCGGTGGTCGCCTCCTCCCTCCTCACAGTGATTCTATGAAGCGACAGTACAAAGCCGCACTCGGCATCGGAGGCATCGTTCTCGTCACGGTACTCGTCGGTCTCGGCGTGTTCCTCTACTTCGGCTCACAGCTCGGCGTGTACGTGCTGGGCGTCGGCGTCCCGGTCGTCATCGTCGCGTCCATCGGGCTGTACGTCCGCGGCGTCGTGACGCGGTCGTCGACCTCCGAAGGGGAGTTCCTGCAGGACGCCGCGCGCAGCGCCGCGGACTCGTTCCGCGCGGAGCTCACGACGTACAACCAGCTCCGCAGCGACTACCCGCAGTGGCGGCCCGACGGCGTCCAGACGGACGCCGAACAGCTCGCCGACGACTTCGCGGACGCCGGCGTCGACGTCGACGTCGACGCGGCGACGTTCACGGTCCGGTCGCCCGACCGCGTCCAGGAGTTCGACCGGCTGTCCGACCGCGTGGGCTCGTTCGCGGCGGACCGCGACGACGCCTTCCGGTCGTTCGCCGAGGACGACGTGGAGCGTTCGCGTGACGCGGCCGCGACGGCCGCCGAGGACTTCCTCGGCGATGACGGCACGCCGGTCGACGTCGCCGCGCGCGACGTGCCGGCGGACGGCGGCTACGGCGACGCGGAGGCGGTGCTGCAGGACGCCCGCGAGCAGGCCGCGACCGCGTTCGGCGACGCGGTCGACCGCATCGAGCGGACCGTCGAGGACTACGACGGCGACGCCGACCGCGTCCGCGAAGAACTCGACGAGGCCGAGCGATTCGTCGACGCCGCCAGGTACGACGACGCGCTCGCGGCGCTGCGCCGCGCGCGGCAGCACGCCGAAGGCGAGGTGAGCGAGCAGTTCAGCGCAGACCGCGAGGCGCTGGAGAACACACTGTCCACCATCGACTCCGTCGGCGTCGACGGCTTCGTCTCCGACGAGCACCTCGACACGGTCCGGCGCGTCGAAGACGAACTGGCGTCGATGGACTCCGCGCTCGCGGCGGACGACCTCGACCGCGCCGCCGCCGACGTCCGGTCGGCCGCGACCGCGATGATTCGCGAACTGGAGTCCGACCTGGAGCGGCACGTCGACACCATCCGCGACGCCGACGTCCCCATGGGGTTTTACACGGCGCCGCCGGCGGTCGCGACCGACTACGCGGCGCAGCTCGACGACGCTGAGTCGCTCGAGGAGTTCCGGTCGGCGTGGCTGAGCGCGGCGAGCGAACTGACGGACGCCGTCGAGGCCGCGGAGACGAAAGCCGCGGTCGCCGAGTCGTACCCGACGGTCCGCGAACGCATCGACGAGGGGCTCCGGAGCAGCGGCCGGGTCGGCGCCGACGACCTCCCAGTCCGCGACGCGGAGCCGTTCCTCGAACTGTACGCCGACGCCGCCGACGACGTCGAGTTCGACCCCAACGGCCCGGCGGTCGTCGCGGCGGGCGGCGGCGAGTCGTACAGCGTCGAACTCACCGCGCAGCTCGCCGCGAGCACCGGCGAGGAGCACGACCTGACGCTCCGGCTCGACGGCGACGGCGTCGACCGCGAGGCGACCGCGTCGACGTACGTCGCCGCGACGGAGACGTTCGACGACGTGCCGTACGGCGAGTACACGGTGTCGGCGTCGACGCCGACGGACGGCTTCACCGACGCGACCGAGTCGGTCCGCGTCGACGCCGACCGGTCCGTGGAGCTGACGCTGCCCGAGCGCAGCCTCCGCGAGCAGGTGTGCGGCGACGACGCAGCCGACGTCGAAGAACAGTTGCCGACGGTCGCGCCGGAGCTCGAATCGAAGTTCGACGACGACGAGTACCTGACGCCGGAGACCGACCTGCCCATCGCCGACGACTACGTCCCGTGTCTGCTCGTGCTGTGGGCGGAGCAGGAGGGCCACACGGCGACGCTCGACGACGGCGACGTGCTCGTGTACGACCACGACCAGTTCCGGTCGAGGCTGGAGACCATCATCGACCACAACCTCACAGACGGAGACTCAATGACTTTCGACGAGATGCGGACGAAGTTCCTGTCGGTACCGGCCTCTGACGACCTCGTCGCGGCGACCATCCGCGAACTCGACGCCGACGTCACGGTCGGCGACGCGGGGGTGACAGCCTGATGTCTCAGCGCGAACGGTCGTTCACCCGGTGGGCGCTCATCTCCTCGGGAGAGGGCGGCGGCCGCATCGCCGCGGAGTTCCTCGCACGGAACGAAAACCCCGGCATCGAAGACCGCATCCTGATTCTGAACACGAACCGCGCGGACATCCGGAACACGATGGACCACGCCGGGCTGGAGGACGCGCTGGACGACGACCCGGGCGTCGTGTTCGGGTCGAAACGCGGCGTCGGCAACAATTTCCTCGCCGGCGAGGAGTGCGCCCGCGAGGACGTCAGCAAAATCATCGACAACGTCGACGACTTCACCATCGGCTCGGACGCCTTCGTCTACCTCACGACGCTCGGCGGCGGCACCGGCAGCGGCTCCATCCCGTACCTGATTCGGCAGATATCGCAGGACTCGGACGTCGAACTCCCCGGCTGGCTCGACAACGACACGCTCGTCAACGTCGCGTTCGCCGCGTGGCCGTACTACGACGAGCCCGCTCAGCGGCAGTTCAACGCCATCTGCGGGCTGTCACGGCTCCTGATGGACCGCGACGGCTCGCAGAACGCCGACATGGTGCTGCTCGCCGCGAACTCCCACCTCGACAACGACGACGGCGTCGGGAGCTACGGGACGGTGAACGAACGAATCGTCACCGCCATCGACCTGCTCATCAGCGCCGGCCGGGAGGCCCGCGGCGTCATCGACGTGGAGGACTACGTTGCGAAGCCGTCCGAAATCGGCGCGTACCACTTCACGCCGGCGGTCGCCACCGGACTGAACGGGAAGATGATCGAGTACGAACTGATGTTCGACCGCGCGGCGGACCAGACGTTCGTGCCGATGGACGTCTCGACCTCGCGGGCGGCGTACGCCGTCGTCCGCGCCCCCGAACATCTCATCGAGAGCGGCGAGGTCACCGAGACCGGCGTGCAGTCGGCGTTCAGCACGTGGAAGCGGAAGAACGACATCGGCGGCGCCGTCGGCATGACGACACTGACGCCGAAGGAGGGCCGCGGCAACGACGTCGACGTCCTGCTGTTGCTCGGCGGCTTCGACCTGAATCCGCTGCTCGACCACGCCCGCGACGCGTTCGAAGAGCACAAGGACAACATCGAGGTCGCCAGACAGCTCGGGAACGGCGCGGAGAACGCGATTTCGGAGGCGCACCTCGCCGACCTGGAGGAGAACCTCGACCGGTACGTGTCGCTGAACGCGAGGTGACGACGGCATGAAACCACTCCGGACCCGGTCGGTGTTCGCCGTGCTCCTCGCCGTCCTCGTCGTCGGCGCCGCGGCGACGCCGCTCGCCGCCGCGGCGACGACCCAGGCCACGACCCCGGCGGCGACACACCAATCAGCGACGAACGCCGCCACGACGACCCGAGGAGCGGTGTCGCCGCCGGACGACGCCGTCACGGCTGCGCTCGCCGGCTCGGACGCCAGCCAGACGGACAGCGGCGGGCTGCGCGTCCGCATCAGCCGGTCGGCGGTCGCCGACCGGAGCGTCGAAATCGCGGTGTCGGCCGGCTCGAAGCGCCTCCAGACGTACCGGAAGACGCCGACGAACGCGAACGCCAACGGGACGCACTACCGGTACGTGGTCGGTGCGGACGCGCTGCCCGACGCGAACCTCGCGGAGGCGACGGTCGTCGTCCGGTCGAACGGGACGGCGGTGTACAACGAGACGCTCGACCTCCGGTACGTGGCGCTGGAAGGCGGTTCCGCGGCGTTCGACGGTAAGGGGCGGCTGACGGTCGGGACGACGAAGCAGGTCGGGCTCGGCTCCGCCGCCGTCACTCTGAACGTGACGTCCGAGAGCGGAACCGCCGTCACCGCCTCGGCGACGCAGGTGGACAACGGGACGCTGCGGCTTCCGCGGTCCGACGCCTTCACCGCCCTGCTCACCCCGCCGCGGTCGGTGACCGCCTCGGACGCCGACGGCGGCGTCACCGTCACCGGGTCGGTCACCGCCGACCTCGGGTCGCTCGCCGCGCCGACGACGACGGTTGCCGGGAGCAAAATCGTCGTCGAGTCGCCGCTGCTCGTCGCGGACACGCAGTACACGGTCGCGATACGGACCGCCGGCCCCGCCGGGACGTACGCGGTGCACGCGACGGCCGAAACCGGCCGAATCGTCGTCACGAACGAGTACGTCGCCGGCGCCGACCGCGTGAACGCCACCGTCACCGTCGACGGCGCGACCGTCGTCGACGACTCGACGGAGCCCGGAGAAATCATCGACGCGAAACTCCGGTCCGGGACGACGCTCGCCGCCGGACAGGCCGTCCCGGTCGACTCGGTCACCCGGGCGCTCCTGGTGACGAGCGACGGCGTCCAGACGCTCACCGGCGTCGCCGTCGACGGCTCGACGGTGTCGCTCGGCAACGTCTCGCTGAACGGGTCCAGCGGCTACCTGCTCGCGCTCGCCGGCGACTCCGGCGCGTCGGTCGTCCTGTCCGTCGGGAACGCGTCGTTCGACGCGCTCGGCTCCGCGGGCGGCAGCCCGTTCGGGGCGACGAACGCCGCCGCGGCCGTCCAGAACGGCACGGCGAACGGCACCGCAGGCACGACCAACGGGACGACGAACGGCACGACGAACGGAACGGCGGGCGGCGGGGGAGCGAAGGCCGGCGGACTCCTCGGCGGGGAAACTTACGGAGTCCCGAACTTAGCGTTCGTCGTCGTACTGATCCTCCTCCTGTTCGCCATCGTCGTGCTGCTCGTCTGGGATACGTTCCTGCGCGACGAGCAGCCCGGCGGCGCGGGCGGCGGGGGCAGCCGGACGATTCAGGTCGACGTCCGCGACGGCTTCGCCGGCGGCCCGTTCGGCGCGCCCGTCCACCTGCTCGCGGAGTCGACGTCCGGCGGCGGGCGGCAGGGCGGCCGGAACGTTTCGGGGCCGCAGCCCCGCGAGTTCGAAATCGACGGCGGCAGCGACACCGTCGACCTGCCGCGGGAAGGCTGGCGGCTGACGGCGTCGTACAACGGACTGAAGGACACCGAGACCGTCGAACTGGTCGACCCGGACCGCGCCGAACTCACGATTCCGCCGGCGCGGAAGTCGATGACCGTCGTCGACGAGACCGGCGACCCCATCAGCGGCGCGACGGTCGAAGTGAGCTACGACGGCTCGACGGTGCAGGAGGCGACCGACGCCGACGGCGTCGCCCGGTTCGAGCTGCCGCCGACCGCGTCGAACCTGGCGGTGCGCGCCAGCCACGACCGGTTCACGGAGGAGTCGACCGAGGTGGACGACCTCGACGCGTTCCCGTCGGAGGTCCGGCTCATCGGGAAGACCGGCGGGCTCACGGTGACGACGACCGTCGGCGGCGAGCGGACCGGCGCCGTCGACGTGACGCTGACCGCCGACGAGGACTGGCTCGCCGACCACGTCCAGGGCGCCGCGCCGGAGAACCGCGACGGCACCGTCGACTTCGGCGAACTCCCGGTCGGCCGATACCGGCTCACCGGCAGCGTCGACGCATCGGCGTTCAGCGAGGCGGCGACGACGGTGCAGCTCACGGAGGACGCGACCCAGCGCGAGACGCTCGACGTCGACTTCGACTTCCGGCTCTCCGACCGGCAGCGCGACGAACTGGCGGCGCTCCGCGACGAGGCCGACGACCTCGTGCCGTCGAGCCAGCTCGACACCGCCGTCCACCGGTACTACGCCAGCGTCATCCACGACCTGGCGGACACGGTGGAGGAGGTACCGAGCCGCGGCGTCGCGTTCGCCGACGGCGGCGTCGACCCGGACCGCAGCGTCGACGGGATGCTGTCGGTCGGCCGCGGCGTCGTCTCCGTCATCGACGACGCGATGAACACGAAACACAACGTCGACCTGTTCAGCGCCTGCGCCGACCTCCGCGACGTCTCCGTGACGTGGAGCGGCGCCTACCGCCTCGACGACTTCCTGTCGTACGCGGCGATGGACCGCGTCGACCAGCGGTCCGACCTCAAGGACCGCGTCGACGACCTCGACGAGTTCCTCGACGACGCCCGCCGCGACGTGACGGTCATCTCGCCGGCCCAGGCGCTGCTGGACGAACTCCAGCAGTACGTCAGGGAGACGCGGGAGGCCGACGCCGTGAAGAACGCCGCGTTCGTGTTCGTCGTCGTCGGCGTCGCGGACGCGGTCGAGTCCCTGTTCGACGAACCTGCCCTCCTCGATAGACTCAACAGAACGGTGTACTAACATGACGG
This sequence comes from Halobaculum sp. D14, assembly GCF_051195135.1. Taxonomy (NCBI): domain Archaea; kingdom Methanobacteriati; phylum Methanobacteriota; class Halobacteria; order Halobacteriales; family Haloferacaceae; genus Halobaculum; species Halobaculum sp. D14. The sequence continues at coordinate 321,784 of NZ_JBNTKA010000003.1, forward strand.
ACACATCACTCACGAGGGCGCTGCTGGCCGTCTGTCTCTGCGCCACGGTCGTCGCTGGCTCGGTGCCGGCGACGGCGACCGCGTCGGCGGCCGACGGGTCGCTGACCGCCGACGAGGCGCTCCAGCAGCTCCAGGGGTTCGAGGACGAACCGGCGTTTCAGACGTACAGCGAGTTCGAAGTGCTGCGGAGCCAGGCCGTCACCGCAGTCCAGGTCGGGACGTTCACCGACGCCGACCGGAAACGGATGCAGGCGGTGCTGACGGTGCTGACGCGGTTCGTCGACGCCTACGACGAGGCGCAGAACGGCAGCCGCGTCGACAGCCTCGCGCTCGCCAACGAGACGGCGGCGGCCATCGACGCGCTGCGGGCCGCCGGCGGAACGCAGTACGCGACGCTGGCCCGGCTCGGCCTCGAACGGTTCTACCGGGTGCAGGGCGACGCGCTGTACGAACGCGCTCGGACCGCCGAGAACACGTCGACGCAGCTCAGGTACCTGGACGCCGCCGCACAGGCGTTCAAGGCGGGCGGCGCGGCGAGCCGGTACTCGCAGGTCAGTGCCGAGGAGAGCCGGGTGCGCGCGACGTTCCGCGCCGACCGTCAGCGGATGCTGCGCGCGATGAACCAGTCCGCGGCGTTCCTGAACCGGTGCGGCGAGTCGTGCACGTCGCCGACGGGCGCCGTCGCCTCGCTCGGCGTCGGCGTGTTCGGACAGTACCAGAACGCCCGCGCCGCCGCGGCCGACGCGAGAACGGCCGTCCGACTCGCCGAGAAGCACGGGCTGCAGGAGGCCGCCGCACGCGCCTCCTCGCTGTCTGAGTCGATTGCCGCGGCGCGGCTCGCGCTCGCGCTCGCCGGGTCGCTGCTCGGATTCGTCTACGCGGGCCTGCTCGGCACCGTCGCGATGCTCGTCGCCATCAGGGTCGCGACGTGGGCGCAGGACGTCGACGGGTCGCAGGTCGGACGCGTCGTTCCGCGGGAGCCGGTGGAGGTGGCGGACCAATGAGCTGCGACGCCCGCCGGTCGACCGCCGCGCGCGCCGCGACCGTCGCCGTCGCCGCGCTGTTGCTGCTCGGCACCGCGACGCCGGCGCTCGCCGCGTCGACGTCGGTGCAGGTGGACGCCGCGCTCACCGACCAGACGCGGACCGACGAGCTGTCGTTCACGTTCACGGCGTCGTCGAACCAGACCGTGACGGCGACGAGCGGCTTCTCGCGCGCCGGCGGCAACGTCCAGTTCCAGTTCGACCGCTGGGAGCGCACCGACGGCGGCGGCTCCGGGTCGTCGAACTCCTGGGAGGTCGTCTCCGGCGGCACCTACCGCGTCACCTACGAGGTCACGGTGACCGGCGACGTCGACGACACCACCTACTCCGGAACCGTCGAGGTCTCCGGCGGCGCCGGCACCGAAGCGTCCGAACAGCTCTCCGTGAACGTCGACGTGCTGTACCCGCAGTTCGGCTCCATCGGCGCCGGCAACCCGACGTTCGTGTTCGACGACGGCAGCGGCAGCACGCAGACCCAGGAGTTCGACGTCACCGTCGAGAACACCGGGCAGGGCGTGATGGTGCTCTCGGACGTGACGTTCTCGAACGTCCCGAGCGGCTTCTCCGTCACCGCCGTCGACGTCCCGAACACCATCGCCGCGAACAGCCAGGGGACCGTGACGGTCCGCGTGGAGGCGGACAGCAGCGTCTCCAGCGGCAGTCACAGCTTCACGATGAACGTCGCCGACAACCTCGACTCTGTGAGCGACGCCTCCTCGTCCATCAGCGTCGACGTCAGGAAGCCGCCGGTCGCCGACGTCTCCGGCTCCGAAATCAACGTCGGCGACGTCCTCGTCGGCACCAGCAAGTCCACCGAGTTCACGGTGAACGAGGTCGGCGGCTACAGCGGCATCGACGGCGTCTCCATCGAGGTCGTCGGCAACGAACAGTCCGGCTCCGTCTCGTTCAGCGGCTCCGTCTCCACGAGCGCCGGCGGCAGCGACACCGCGTCCGTGACGGTCAGGGCCGCCGAGGGCGCAGCCCAGCACTCCACGCTGTCGTGGGACGTCGAAATCACGCCGTACGCCGAGTACGCGCCGACGCGGACCGTCACCGTGACGGCGCGCGTCATCCACCCGGCGAAGCTTCAGCGCGTCGGCTTGAACCGGGTGACGGTTCCGTTCGACCAGCCGCGGTCGGAGGTGTCGACGTTCACGGAGGAGTCGACCGTCGACATCGTGAACTCCGGTGACCTGGAGATGAACGTCCAGAGCGCCTCCGCGTCGATGCAGAGCGGCGGGCAGTACCTCTCGGCGTCCATCGAGAACGTCCCGAGCACCGTCGGCGGCCTGTCCACCGGTGAGGCAACGCTCGTCGTCGAGGCGGACGCAGACGCGCCGGAGGGAACCCACACCGTCCAGGTGACCGTCGACACCGAGAGCGCCGGCACCAAGACCATCACGCGCAGCGTCACGATTTCCCAGGAGCCGAGCCTCGGCGTTCAGAGCACCGTCCAGTACGGCGAGGTCACGGTGACCGAAAACCGGACGCAGAGCATCGACGTCGCCGAACAGCTCGGCTACGAGTCCATCAGCGGCCTCCAGATTCAGAAGGTGTCCGGGCCGAACAAGTGGCTGACGGTGGTCGAACGGCCGCCGAGCCGGCTCGAACCCGGCCAGGTGTCGCCGCTCGTCGTCGCGCTCCGGTTCGATACGCAGGCGGAACTGTACAAGCAGTACCGCTGGAAGTTCCGCGTCTCCGCGGACAACGTCCCGACGAAGACGATCACCGTCGTCGCCCGCCCGAAGCCGTACAGCTTCGACCAGATCACGCAGCCGCTCAGCGACACGGCGAGCCAGGGCGGCTGGCAGGCGGCCACGACCGAGCCGATGAACCGGATGCTGCTGACGCTCGAAGAGCGGCTGAAAGGCGACGGCGCCGTCGCCGGCGACGACCTCTCGCGGGCGCTCGCCGGCGGCCGCGCGGCGCTGCTGTTCGTCGACTCGCTCGAACGCGCACGGACAGCGCGCCAGCAGGGGAACTACTCGGAGGCGCAGCGCGCGCTCGCCCGGGCCGCCGTCGCCCGCGACCTGCTCGCCCAGTACGTCAACAACCTTCAGGGAGACAAGCTGCAGTCGACAGCGTCGCCGGCCGTCGCCGCGGCGAACGAGGCGTTCGCCGCCACCGCGGCGAAGCAGCGCAGCCACTACGAGGAGGTGCTGGCGGCGAACGAGTCGGTCATCCGGAACGCGCAGGCGCACCGGGCGCTGATGCGGCTCGCCGAGTACACCGGCAACAGCCAGCAGGCGCAGACGCACCGCGAGGCGTACCAGCGCGCCTCCGAGAAGTACCTGCGGCTGGTGGAGCATGCCGCCAACAGCAGCGCCCGCGCGCAGGTGCTCTGGTCCGGGTTCCGCGACAACGCCACGCTCGTCATCGCCGACTACCCGCTCGTGTTGAACCCGGCGCGGGTCGACAGCGTGTACGCGACCACGAACCGCGTCGAGTCGCTGTTCTCGGAGGCCGCGTCGACGTACGCGCGCGCCGGCGCGACCGACGAGGCGGCCGCCACCCGGCAGCGGGCGTCGGCTGTCGGTTCGCGAATCCAGGCCGCGCGGTACAGCCTGCTCGGCGCCAGCGCCGTCTACGGCGCCGCGTTCCTGCTGCTGCTCGTGCGCATCGGCCGGAACACGTACGCGTACGTCCGCGACGCGGACGCCGCGACCACCGGCGACTTCCTGCTGCAGACCTGACCGCGGCAGGAACTCGCCGCACGGCCCGACCGCATTCTTTCCGTTCACTTACTCGCCGCTGCTTGAGCGAACCGCTCAGCGACGGGGCCGAGTACGAACTTCGGAGGCCGAAAAGCGGCGTCGCAGCCGCCCGAACCGCATCGTCACCACCCGCGAGCATCGGCGTCGGTCAGCGTCAGTCAGCGCCGGTCAGCGTCGGCGGACGCGCTCGGCGGTGCGTCAACGGCGCAGCGGCGTAGCCGCGTTGCGTCGGCCGGCCGCTGTGCGTCAGCGGTAGGCGGTGGAGAGCCGGTCCGGGAGGTCGCGGCCGTGGCCGCCGGCGTCGTCTTCGATTCGCCAGGCGTCGCTCGGAATGTCGCCGTCGCCGTCTGCGGACGCGGCGACCGTGACGGTCCGTTCGTCGGCGTCGGCGCCGTCCGCGGTGAGCGTCAGCGTGACCGTGACGGCGTCGCCGCCGTCGACGCCGTCGATGTCGACGATGTGTTCGACGGACTCGCCGGCGCCGAACGACTCGACGGTCTGCGGGACGTACATCGTGTCGTCGACCGCCCCGCCGGACGCCTCGACGGTGACGCCGCTCACGTCGCCGCCGGCGTTGGTGAGTTCGACGAACAGCGCGCCGCGTCCGTCGACGACCCGCGAGTCCGTCTGGAGCGCGACGTCGACGTCCGCCAGCGCGCTCGCGTCGTCGTCTCCGACGAGCGACTCGTGGGGGCACAGCGTCCGCACCGTCTGCCGGTCGGCGCCGACCTGCCCGACGAGTTTCGCGACGACGACGCGGCGGTCCGGCTGCACCGGGAGGTCGACCTCGCCGGTCGCGGTGCCGCCCGCCGCATCGATGTCGACCGGCACCTGCACGTCGGTGTCCGGGAAGACGAGTTCGGAGAACGACCAGTTCCCGCCGTCGGTTTCGAGGCTGTACGTCAGGGTCGCGCCGCCGTCCGCGCGGTCGCGCCACGTCAACAGCGGGACGACCGGGCTCGCCTCCACCGCGAACTCCGCGCCGTCCTCCTCGATGGTTCCCCAGTCGCCGCGGAGCCGCACCGGCGGCACGGAGACGCGGTCGCCGTAGGCGACGTGGTACCGGCGGCCGTAGGCGGTGCTGCGTCCGCGGACCGACAGCGTCTCCTCGTAGCCGCCGTCGTCCGCGGACAGCGTGAACTCGACGGGCTGGTCGCCGTCGTTGTCGACGACGAGTTTCTCCTCGAACGTGATGCCGCGCCGCGGCGTCGACGCGAACGACCGCTCGACGGACACCGGCGCCCCCGTCGACCCGGCTGCCGCGGGGCCGGAGCCGGGGTCGGGCTTGGGCGCCGCGAGGCTGTCGGCGGACTCCGACACCGCCCGCGACGACGAGCCGCGGTTCGACCCGGCCGGGTCCGGCAGCAGGTCGCTGCGTTCGAGCGTCAGCGGCTCCGTCAGCCGGCCGCCCGAGGTCTCCACGACGACGTCGCGGGAGCCGTCTTCGACGACCGGGAGCAGCAGCCGGTAGGCGCCGTGTGCGGCGAGTTCGACGCTGCGGCTGTGCTCGACGTCGGCGGCCTGCGCGTTCCGGACGGTGAGGTCGTCCGTCGCGTCGGCCGGCGTGTCGTTACGGAGCGTCACGGCGACGAAGCCGTCGCCGGTGGCGTCCACCTCGATGTCGGTCGGAACCGTCGGGACGTCGAGTTCCACCGGCTCCGGGTCGACGCCGGCCGCCTCGACCGTGAGGTCGCCGGCGGGCAGCGGCGTCTCGACGGTCACGGTCTTCGTCTCGCCGGCGGAGACCGTGCCGACGTCGCGGCCGCCGACGCGGACGCCGTCGACCGCGGCGGTGCCGTCGTTGGCGACGTCGACCTCGACCGACAGCGTCCCGCGGTCGACGCGCATCGCGCCCGTCTCGACGGCGAGCGCGGCGGTCGCCTCCGTCACGTCGACCGACTCGGTCGTCGTTTCGCCGTCGACGCCCACCGTGACGTCGACGCTGTCGGCGTCCTCGTCGAACTCGCGGAGCACGACGCGGCGGCGACGCGTCTCGCCCGGGTCGAGCGTCACCGTCAGCACCGACGACGTCGGCGTCGCCCGGTCGGCGTCGACGGTGACCTCCGGCTCGACGGTCACGTCGCCGTCGTTCGTGAACTCGACGGCGACCGTGCCATCCGACTTCGTACAGGAGTCGGAGACGACGTCGACGGAGACGGTGCCGTCCGTTTCGCCGGTCAGCGCGTACACCGTCGCGGTGGCGCCGTCGAGTTCACAGAGCAGGTCGCTGCCGACCGTCGACGCGGCGGTGCCGCGGCCGCTGACGCCGTCGACGCCGAGCCGCGACCCGTCGGGGTCGACGCCGAACACGCCGGCGTTTCCGCGGCCCGGGAGCCACGCGGCGGCCTTCGGTGCGAGCCAGTCGGCGTCGACGTCGAGCGTCCATCGCTGCTCGCCGTCGTCGGTGTAGCCGGCGAGCCGTCCGTCCTTCAGCGCGACGACGACGAGGTCGTCGAGCAGGCCGACAGCCGTTGCGGCGCCGTCGAGCGACACCTCGGTCTGCACGTCGCCGTCGTCGTCGATGACGGTGAGGAACGACCAGGCGGCGACGCCGAGCCGGCCGTCGTACGCCGCGACGGACGGCGCCTCCGCGACGTCGGCGTGCGGCTGGTCGAGCCGGTCGTGCTCCACGCCGCTGCGCCCGTCGAACACGGCGAACTCGCCGCCGCCGGTCCGGACGAACACGGTGTCGGTCGTCGGGTCCGCGTCGACCGACTCCGCGCCGCCGATTTCGGCGCCCCAGACGCGGCTCCCCTCCAGGCTGTACGCCTCGAGCGCGTCGCCGGCGAGGACGTACGCGCGGCCGCCGACCGCGACGTCGTCGACGCCGTCGGCGTCCGTGAGCACCTGGTGGCCGTCGGTTCGAACCGCCTCGACCGCGCCGGTGTCGTCGGCGACCACGACGGCGTCGTCGCCGCCGGCGGCCGCCACCGGGTCGCCGAACTCGAACGAGTCCACCTGCAGGAACCGCGTGTCCGGCGCGGAGGAGCGCTGCTCGGTCACGTCACTCGACCCCTGCGTCCGCCTCGCCCGGCCCTGGCGCGTTCGCCGCCGCGATCTCCTGGGCCTGCTGTTCGATGTACGCTTTCATCTCCGGGTACCCCTCCAGTTCGGACGCCTGCTTCATCACCGACGAGACGTACTGCCGAACCGTCTTCGGCTCCATGTCGTCGAGCTTCGACAGCAGGTACTCCGTGTTCGGCGTGATGGCCTCCTCGTCCGGGTCGATGACGCTCTCGACGAGTTCGCGCTGGAGTTCGGAGCCGAGCACGCGGTCCGCGATTTCGGCGGGCGTGTAGCCGACAGACGCCTCGCCGAGCCGCTCCACGTCGACGTCGCCGTTCTCCGCGATGCGGCCGAGCGACTTCTCCCACACCTGCGCCATCACGTCCTCGTCCGGCTGCGGGATGAACTGCTGAATCGGGAAGCGCCGCGTCGCCGCCGGGTCGATGCTGAACGGCATGTTGGTCGCGCCGATGACGAGCAGGTTGTCCTCGACGTCGTTCATCTCCTGGAGGAACGCGTTCGTCAGCGCGCGCTCGTGCCGCTGGAGGTTGTCGTCGCTCCGGTCCGGAATCAGCGTCTCCACCTCGTCGAAAAACAGGACCGCGAAGCCGTCGCCGGCCGCCTCGTGCGCCTGCTCGAAGGCGGCGCGGACGTTCTTCTCGGACTCGCCGGCGTACTTCGAGACGACGTCGCTGCCGCGCACCTGCAGGAAGACGACCTCGCCGTAGCTGTCCTCGATGGTCGAGTTGTACTTCGCCTCGTAGGCGATGGCTTCAGACACCAGCGTCTTCCCGCAGCCCGGCGGCCCGTACAGCAGCATGCCGCCGCCGCGGTCGGCGAACTCCTCGCCGTACCGCGACACCACCTCGTCGCGGACGTCCGGCTCGAACAGCGACAGCACCATCTCCGCGGTCCGCTTCACCTCCTCGAGCCCCGCGACGTCCTCCTCGAAGTTCACCTGCGGGTTCGTCGGCGTGATGTCGATGGTCGCGTCCTCCTCGGCGCCGCGGCCGCCGCCTCCGCCGGGGCCGCCTCGACCGCCCGGACCACCGGGGCCGCCGGAGGACGCGCCGTCACCGCCGCCTGTGCCGGTCGGCGGCTCGTCCAGCGAGGCAGCCGGCGGCTCGTCGAGGAACTCCAGTTCGGTGTCGTCGTCGACGCGGAGCGTCGTCGCCGCCGGTTCCAGCGTGTCGACCGTGAACTCCACCTGCTCGTCGCCGAACTCGGCGACCTCCCGGATGGGGTGGAGCAGGTACTGGTTCGACCGGAGCGCGTCGGCGAGCGCCTCCTCGTTCGCGTTCTCCGCGTACAGCTCCGCGCGCTTGCAGCTCCGCACCGCGCCGAGCGAGACGTCGGCGTCGACGTAGAAGTCGCTGGTGCGGTCGATGCCGCCGAACAGCCGCGCGACGTTGCTGTTCAGGTACACCTTGTTCTTGATGGTGCTGGCGAAGCCGTCGTCCTCGGTGCGGACGCGGAAGAAGGCCTCGCGGCCGGCGTGCCGCACCCTGACGACGTCCGCGCCGGGGCCGACTTTGCTGCGGCCGACCGTGACGTGCGACGTCGGCTGGTCGTCCTTCGTAATCGGGGTGAGATTGAGCGAAGTCATGCGTGTGGATTGTAAGCGTCGATGGTTCGGGTCGCGAACGCCCGTATCTGCTCGTACTCCGCGTCGACGAGGTCGTCCGGCGGGTTCAGCCACAGCGCCCGGGCGGCCGTGAACCGCAGGACGCGGGCGCTGTCGCGCAGCGCGTCGGCGACGTCGCGGTACGCCGCGGCGGACGCGTCGCAGTCGACGAGTCCGAGCCGCCCCGCGACGCGGTCGTAGCGCGCCGCCGCGCCGTCGAACGCCTCGCCGACGAACGGGACGACGACGTACCAGTTCGCGACGCCCGCGCCGCGGGTCGGCAGCGGCACCGTGACGTCGTCGCCGTCGCCGTGCCGGCTGAGCCGGTCGGCGTCAGCCGCCGTCTCCACCGACTCCGCCGGCGGCGACTCCGCCGACCGGCGAGCCGCGAGCACGTCCTGCACCGCGGCGTCGACGCCCGACTCCGGCGTCTCTGTCGGCGTCGGCAGCGGCAGCGCCGCGTCGACGGTTTCGCCGAACTCCCGGAGCGCCGCGTCGAGCGACAGCACCTCGCTCCACAGCGCCGCCGGCTCCGGCATCTCCGTCCAGTCGAGCGCGCGCTCGGCCGCGGCGTCGAACGTCCGCACGTAGCCGAGCCACGACGTCGCATCCATCTGTGGCTACGACTCGGTGATGATATCCTGGTCGTCCTGTTCGAGCGCCTGCGTCGACTCGCTCAGCTCCTTCGCCTGCTCGGAGCTGCCGCGGATTTCGTCGAGGACGTCCTGGCCGCTCTCCTGCTCCATCCGCTCTTTCTTCGGGACGACGTTCCCCATCACGGACAGGACGTTCGTGAACTGCTCGGAGGCGTTCACGGCCTCCGTCGGCCACAGCTGCTGGGTCCGGATGCGGTCTCGCAGCTTCTGCTTTTGAATCTTGAACGACTGCTCGGTCGATTCGAGCTGCTCGATGACCTCGCCGAGGTCCATCTGCTCGGGGTTCGGGTCCGGAATCGTCTCCTCGTCGGTTTCGGCCTGCTCGATGAGGTTGTCGTAGTGGTAGTACTGCTCGCGGGCGTGGTTGAACCGCCGGAGTTCGTCCTCGTCCAGGTCGTCGACGTCGCGGTCTCCGGCGATGCTCAGCATCTCCTGTTGGTACTCCTCCCGCTTCGTCCGCAGGTCGTTCAGGTGCTCCGTGACGTCAGTCGTCTCCTCCGACCGCGACTCCAGCCGCTCCTGTGCGTCCTTCACGCGGTCGACCGCCGTGTTGATGCGGTCGGTGAGCGTGTCGAAAGCGGCCGCCCAGTTGCTGTACATCTTCACCGCCCGGTCCATCTCGGACTCGTCGTAGGTGTGCGGCGGCCGCAGCACCGTCAGTTCGGAGCCGTCGACGGTGATGATGTCGCGGTCTGCGAGGTAGTCGATGACGGCGCGGGCGGACTGCTCGTCGGTGGCGTGCGGGCTGTCCGCGAGCGCCGCCGCGGCCTGCTCGACGTCCATCACGGCGTTGCCGTCCTCGTCGATGGACAGTTCGTCGCCGAGCATGTCCTCGAGCAGGTACTGGAGGAGCTCCTCCCAGTTCCCGCTGTCTTCGGACCACTCGGCGAACCCCAGTTCGAACCTGACCGCCGATGTGGTCGGGTCCTGCGACCGGGCGACGACAGTTCCGTTCTCTTCGTCCTCTTCGAATTCGGTGTATCGCTGCATTGTGAAAGTCAGATGGGTTGGGTCCGTGTGTTCGGGTTCGAGTCAGTTCGGTCGGGTCAGTACTCCTCGTCGATGAGCTCCTCCGCGCGCTCGCGTATCTGCTTGCGGACGTACGCGTTCCCCTCGTCGCTCGTCGTGACGTGGAGCTCTTCGATGTCGTCGCGAATCTCCGATTTCAGCGAGTCCGCCGTCGCGGCCGTCGTGTCCCGCAGCACCGGACGGGTGAGCTCCGTCGCGTGCGACTCCACCTGCGCCTCCAGCGGCTCGCGGTGCACCGCCAGGTTCCGCGAGTCCAGCACCTCGATGGTCGGCTCGTCGTCGGTCGCGAACTCCTCGCGGACCGCCGAGATGACGTCGTCCTGCGAGAGGTCGGCCCCGCTCGACCGGACGTGCGCGAGCACGTTCGACCGGACGTCGATCTCGGATTCGAGCAGCGTCTCGTACTCCCGGAGCGGCATCACGTGGCCGGCGTCCTCGAACGCGGAGACGACGTCGTCGGCGAGGTCGTCAGCGGTCTGCTTCGCGAACTCGTCGAGCGCGGCGCGGACGAGGTACTCGCCGTCCATGTCGATGATGAGCCCCTCTCCCTGCAGGTAGCCGATGACGTCGGAGGTCGCCGCGACCGAAATCGCCTCCTCGAGCTGGTCGTGCGAAATCTTCCCGTGGACGCTCCGACGCTTCAGCTTCCCCTCCAGGTCGTCCTCGCCGGTCTCCTCTTTCAGCCGCCGGCCGACCGAGTAGTACTCGCGGCTCCCGGCCGCGATTCGCATCACGAGGTCCTGCCGCCGCAGCCCGTTCGCGAAGAACTCCGCGTCCTCGTGCGCGAGGTCGAACGCCTTCCGGAGGTCCTCTGTCGTCACCACCATCTGGTTCCGGAACACGCCCTTCAGACGCTCCGTGATTCCGGTTCGGGTGCCGGTGCCGAACGGGTCCCAGTAGAAGACGCCCGACCGGATGCGTTCGATGCTGTAGTTTTCGTCCTCCGCCATCTCTCGGAGCGCCTCCTTCGTCTCCGAGGTCGACAGCGTCGGCGCTTTCAGCTTGCTCTTCTCGCGCGACTCGTACTGGTCTTTGAGCTGGTCCCGGACGCGGTCGACGTACAGGAAGCCGTAGTTGTCCTGAGCGATATCCTGAGAGATGTCCTCTAAGACGTCCCGGTCGACAGGGCGGAGCGGCATCGATACGGTAAACGAATCGTAACTATACTAAACTTTACCCCACGCTGCCGTGTCCCGACCGCCTCATTTAGGCGGCGTTCGCCGGAAAGAATCGGTGTGCGGGTCGCCGCGCCGCGCTCCCGTCACTCCGACCCGTCACGGGACACCGGAATCGTCACCGGCGGCATCCCGCCGGCGAGGCCGCCGAAGGCGGTTTCGTACCCCTCGTGGCGGGCCGTCTGCGGCCACACGGTCGGCGTCAGCGTCAGTTCGTCGCCGTCCGCGACCGCGCCGTCGACGACGGCGCCGTAGTGGTACGACAGCGACGGGTCGAGCGTCCGCGTCAGGTCGCCGGCGAACACCTCGTCGCCGCCGCGGGTCAGCGTCGCCTCCAGAGCCATCGCCGGGACGAGCATCCGGTTGTACGGCGTCCGCGCGGAAACCGCGAGATACGCCGACCCCTCGCCGGCGCCGTCGCCGCCGGCGGCGTCGACGCCGCTCGGCGGTGATTCCAGCACCGTCGCGACCAGCACGGCGTCGTTGCTCGACGCCGCCCCGACGACGGTTCCGGGGAGCGCGTCCCGCGCCGGCGCACGCGAATCCGGGAGCGCCTCGTGGGTCATCGGGTCGACGGCGCCCGGTTCGCCGCCGCGTTCGAGCGTCCGGAACGGAATCTCCTCTTTCGCGGCGGCGCTGTAGTCGAACTCCACGTCGATGTCCGCGGGTTCGTCGAGCCGGTCCGCGAACGCGCCGGTTCGGCGCGTCGAGACGGCGCCGACCGAGAGCGTCGCCGTGTACGCGCCGTCGCCGTTCAGCGAGAAGTTCGCGCCGTAGTGGAACCCCATCGGCTGGGACAGCATCGGGTAGATGACCTCCTGGGTCACCAGGTCGCCGTCCTGCGTCACCTCGACCGACAGGCCGGTGTCGGGAAGCACCTGCCCGGTCTCGGCGTCCCAGACGACCGCCATCAGGTGGAGGTCGTCGTCCGACCCGATGGACGTCCGTTCGACGGCGGCGCCGTTGACGTTCCAGAAGCGGTGGGCGTACGAGTACAGCAGCGCGACCGAGTAGTCGCCGACGGTCCGGGTGCCGACGACCTTCATCCCCTCGACGTGCCCCGGGACGTAGACGCCGTCCGGCCGGTCAGACGGCACCGGCGGGACGCCGGCACCGCCCGTCTCCCGGAGTCTGAATCCGAGACAGCCCGCGGCGGCCCCCGCCAGTCCGGTCGCGGCGCCGGTGCGAAGGAAACTGCGTCGCTTCATCGGCGCACCTTCGCCCCCGGAGTGAAAGCCCGTTCCGGTTTCGGCTCTCGCTGTCCGCCTGGACGCGCGAACCCGGTCATTCCGTCTCACCGTCCGGCGTCGGGAGCGCGCGCAGCGACCGCGGTGGAACGAGGAAGTAGCCGCGTCGGCGGACGAAGATGTACTCCAGGATGCCGTTGTTGACGCGTTGGCGGACGGCCGGCGTCACGTCGGTCAGGTCGGCGCCGTTCATGGCGCGGCGCACCTCCTCGAACGCCGTGACGCGGCGCTGCAGCGACGGGAAGTGGAGGCTTGCGACGTCGCTGTCGGTCGACTCGAAGTGTCGGCGGAGCAGCCGCACGTCGCCGTCGGCGTCGCGGTTCGCCCGCGCGGCCTTCTGGGCGTGACCGACCCGTCCGTACTCCTTCGCCTGAGCGACCGTGTCGTCGACGAACCGGTCGACACCGGAGGAGTCGCCGAGGTTCGCGCCGACGCCCTCCACGAGGTCGTTCGCGGCGTGGCCGGGCGAGAACATCTCCATGACGCGCTCTCGGTGGTCCTGTTCGCCGTACCAGTCGGCGAGGCGTTGGCGCCAGTTCGCGACCACCTTCGTCGTGCCGTCGGCGAACGGGCCGTCGGGGAGCGTCACGTAGTCCTCGGTCGCCTGGTTCTTCCGGAAGCCGGCGACGAACCCCATGAACAGCGGCGACCGCTTCGGAACCGGGTTCGGCTCCGGGACCCCTTCGAGTCCGTCCGCGCGCTTGTGCGGCAAGCCGGCGCCGACGAACCCGGTTCTGCGCGACTCCACCGAGACGGCGTCGGTGAGCGGCGCAGGGACGTCGACGCCGTTCGCGACGTCCCGCTCTCCGCGGAGCGCAGCGTCCGCCTCCAGGACGACGTCGGCGCGGTCGGACGCCAGGTGAACCAGGAGGTCCTGCGTGTCGAACTCGGGTTCCTCGAACCCGGAGAGCCGCGCCGGCTTCGGCAGGTCCACGGACGGCGGCAGCGACGCCTCGAACCGGTCGAAGTACGCCGGCGAATATGCGGCCGAGTGCAGCAGCGCGTCGTGGCTCCACGCGTACGCGTCGTCCAGCGCGTCGAGCGCGGCCGAGACGACGCCGCGTTCGTCGGCGGAGGGCGGCCCGTCGTGCGGCAGCGAGCAGTACAGCAGCACCTGGTGTTTCGGGAGGAGGTGGTTGCCGGCGTCGTCGGTGCGGACGTAGTCGTTCCAGGCGTGCTGTCGGTCCGGGTGCGCCGCCGCGCCGTCGCCGGTCGGAACGGGGTCGTCGCCGACGCGGTCGAGACACGCGGACAGCGCAGCCGCGCCGCCGACGGCGACCGCGCGCTTCACGAACGCGCGCCGCGGCAGCGAGGCGTCGAGCGAACTCATCGGCGGCCGTTGGGACTGGCAGGGAAAGGCGGTGTCGGTTCCCGGGCCGCCCGCCGCAGGTGAGTCCGGGCTGCGCCGTGCGGCGCCGTGCGGCTCCGCGACCGGAACCGGTAAGCGCCGGCTCCCCGCAAGGCAATGCGTGGACGAGACGGTGGAGTGGCTCCGGTCGCGGCCGTACTACGAGGGGCAGATCGCGGACCACCGCGTCCTGTCCGGCCGCGACCCGGAGTTCGCAGACGTCGACCTGGAACCGCGGCTCGCCGACGCGCTCGAATCGGACGGCGCCGACCGGCTGTACCGGCATCAAGCGGAGGCGGTGGAGGCGGTCCGCGGCGGCGACGACGCCGTGTTGGCGACCCGGACGGCGAGCGGGAAGTCGCTGACGTACACGGTGCCGGCGTTCGAGAACGCGATGGACCACGGCGGCCGGACGCTGTATCTCGCGCCGCAGAACGCGCTCATCGCCGACCAGCAGGAGACGCTGACCGACCTGGCCCGCGCGCTCGGCTTCGGCTCGCGGGTCTCCGTCGACCAGTACACGGGCAGGCTCTCGGACGCGGAGAAGCGCGACGTCCGGGACGCGCGGCCGACGGTGCTGCTGTCGAACCCGGACATGCTGCACTACGCGCTGCTCCCGTGGGCGTACAAGCAGTGGGAGTGGTTCTTCTCGTCGCTCGAACTCGTCGTCGTCGACGAGGTGCACAGCTACCGCGGCGTCTTCGGCAGCCACGTCGCGATGGTGCTGCGGCGGCTGAACCGGCTCTGTGAGCGGTACGGCGCCGACCCGCAGTTCGTCTGCTGTTCGGCGACCATCGGGAACCCGGTCGAGCACGCCGCCCGCATCACCGGCCAGCCCGAATCCGGGTTCCGGCTCGTCGACGAGGACACGTCGGCGCGGGGGCCGCGACACTGGCTGCTGTGGAATCCGCCCGAGTACACCGGGCGGACAGCGGACCAGCAGTCCGGGCGGCGGCGGTCCAGTCACACCGAGACGAAGCGGCTGTTCTGCGACCTCGTGGAGCGCGGCTACCAGACGCTCGTGTTCACTCGGGCGCGCCAGACCGCAGAGCGGTACGCCACGGACTCCGCGTCAGAGCTCCGCGACCGCGGCGAACACGACCTCGCCGCCGGCGTCGAGGCGTACCAGGCGGCGCTGACCGACGAGAAGCGCCGCGAAATCGAGGCCGGGCTGCACAGCGGCGACACCCGCGGCGTCTGGTCGACGAACGCGCTCGAACTCGGCGTCGACGTCGGCGGCCTCGACGCCGTCATCCTCGACGGCTACCCCGGCACCCGGATGTCGGCGTTCCAGCAGGCCGGCCGCGCCGGCCGCGGCGACGACCCCGCGCTCGTCGTCATAGTCGGCGGCGAAGACCAGCTCGACCAGTACCTGCTGTCGAACCCGGACGACTTCTTCGGCGGCGACCCCGAGCGCGCCATGAGCGACCCGGAGAACGCCGAACTGCTCCCCGGCCACGTCGCCAGCGCGGCCGCGGAGAACTGGCTCTCGCGCGACGACGCGCGGCACTTCGGCGAGACGTTCCCGTCGGTCGTCGACGACCTCGAATCCGACGGCGTCCTCGAACGCCGCGACACCGCCGACGGCGTCCGGTGGACGCACGCCGGCGACGGCAGCCCGCAGCACTCGATGAGCCTCCGCACCATCGACGACCGCGAGGTGAACCTCCGCGACGCCCGCACCAACGACCGCATCGCGTCGCTGTCGCTGTCGGACGCGCTCCGGGACGCACACCCCGGCGCGATTTACCACCACCAGGGGCAGACGTACGAGGTGACGGACCTCGACCTGGACCGCGACGTCGCCGAACTTCAGCCGACGTGGGCCGACTACTACACGCGCGTCCTCACCGAAAAGGACGTCACCGTGAACGAGGACGTCCGCGAGCAGCCGCTCGCCGCCAGGCCGGACACGCCGGTCCGGTTCGCGGACGTCACGGTGACCGAACAGATAACCGGGTTCGAGCGGAAGGACGGCCGGACCGGCGAGACCATCGGGACGCAACAGGTGGACCTGCCGGAGACCGAACTGCGGACGAAGGCGCTCTACTACACGGTGCCGGCGGACGTCGAGGCGTCGATGCGCGAACGCGGCGGCGAGTACGGCTTCAACGGCGGCATCCACGCCGCCGAACACGGCATGATTTCGCTGCTGCCGCTGTCGCTGCTGTGCGACCGCGGCGACGTCGGGGGCGTGTCGACGCCGCACCACCCGTACACGGGCCAGTCGACCGTGTTCATCTACGACGGCTACCCGGGCGGCGTCGGCCTCACCCGCGCGGCGTTCGACGACGCGGAGCGGCTGATGGCGCGGACCGCCCGGATGATCGACGGCTGCGGCTGCGAGGGCGGCTGCCCGGCGTGCGTCCAGTCGCCGCACTGCGGGAACGCGAACGACCCGCTGTCGAAGCCCGAAGCGGTCGACCTACTGACGGCGCTGAGCGGAACGAATCTGGGCGCCTAGCCGCTGTGGACCAGCGGTTGTCGGAGAGGTGGGTGAGGAAGCGACAGGACTATTTGAAATCGAGACTAACAATCTGGACGGGCGCGCGCGGGGGAGGGCCGATAGCAGCGGCGCAGCCGACATCGGCGACTACAGATTCACTCACGCCAGAGTTAATTTCGGAAAGCGTTAAGTATCGGCTCTCGAAAAAGGGCGTTGACCTCTGACACGGAGGGTCGAACATGAAGGATACAGGACTTTCACGACGCACGTACATCAAAGGCGCAGCGGGCGCCGGTGCCGCAGGACTGACCGGCTTCGCCGGCTGTCTCGGCGGTAACGGCGGCGGCAGTTCCGACCAACCCCTCGAAGTGCTTCACGGCTGGACGGGCGGCGACGGCGCGAAAGCCGCCGAGGCCCTCCAGAAAGCGTGGAAGGAGGCGCACGGCGACATCACGCTCGAGTTCAAGCCCATCGGCGGCGGCGGGAACACGAACCTGAACACGGTCGTCTCCAACCGCCTGTCGAACAACAACCCGCCGAGTTCGTTCGCCGGCTGGCCCGGCAAGAACCTCGTGAAGTACGAGGGCGTCCTCGGCAACATCACGGGCGTCTGGGAGGACGGACTGCTCGACGCGCACGTCGAGGAGGCCGCCCAGCTGTGCAAGTACAACGGCGAGTACCGCGCAGTCCCCATCGGCTCGCACCGACTCAACTGCCTGTTCTACAACTCCGCGGTCGTCGAGGAAGCCGGCGTCAACCCCGACGACCTCACCTCCGCGTCGAAGCTCATCGACGCGCTCGAGAAGGTGAAACAGAACACGGACAAGGTGCCGATGTCGCACGCGATGAAGGCGCCGTGGACGACGCTACAGCTCGTCGCCGCGGTGCTGCTGTCCACCGGCGGCTACGACACCTACATGAAGGTCGTGAACGGCGAGGGCGGCAAGTCCGCCGTCCGCGAGGCGTTCAAGACCACGAAGACCATCCTGCAGAACTACATCAGCGAGGACGCCTCCTCCATCGGCCTCACCGGGTCGAACGCCAAGATCATGAACGGCGAGGCGGCGTTCATCCACCAGGGCAACTGGGCGGCCGGCGCCTTCCGGAACAAGGAGAACTTCAACTACAACGAGGACTGGGGCTTCAAGACGTTCCCGGGCACGGAGAACCTCTACACGCTCCACATCGACTCGTTCATCTACCCCGGCAACAACCCGACCCCGCAGAAGGCGAAGACGTGGGAGGGGTTCGTCGGCTCGAAGAAGGCCCAGGTCGCGTTCAACCAGTACAAGGGCTCCATCCCGACGCGGACCGACGTGTCGATGGACGCCTTCGGTCCGTACCTGAAGGAGACGATGAACGACTTCCAGAACGCCGAGGAGAAGCCGCCGACGCTCGCACACGGCCTCGCGGTCGTCCCGGAGAAGCTCACGAGCCTGAAGGGCGTCATCTCCAACGAGTTCTCGGGGCCGTACAACGTCGACGCCGCGACCGAGAAGTTCGTCTCCACCATCCAGGGCTGAGGACACGACAGGCACACCCACCATGCACGAATTTTTCGTACGCCTGAAGAGAACGCTCACCGGCTGGTTCACCGACGGTCGACGCGCCATGACCGACGGCGGAACGGCCGCAGCGGAGCGAGGGGTCCGCGCCAGAATCGAAGACCGGTTCGGCGAAGACGTCGTCGAGTCCGCGCCGTTCTGGCTGCCGCCCTTCCTCCTGATGGGCTTTTTCGTATACGGCGCAATCGGCTGGAACATCCTCATCTCGCTGACGGACTACCAGGGGTTCGGCAGCGCCGACTACAGCCAGCTCGACTTCGAGATGTACACGCGGGCGTTCGCGGACCCGACGGTTCAGCAGGCCGCCGTCAACACGTTCGTCCTGCTGCTCGGGTTCACGCTCATCTCGCTCGCGCTCGGCATGTTCCTCGCGATACTCATCGACCGCGGCATCCGCAACGAGAACGTCGTCCGGACCGTCTACCTGCTCCCGATGAGCCTGTCGTTCGTCGTCACGGCCCAGTTCTGGCTGTGGATGTACGACTACAACAACGGCATCGTGAACCGGCTGCTCGGGCTGGTGAACCTCGGGCCGTACAACTTCATCGGGAACCCGAAGCTCGTTCTCGGTGCGGTCATCTTCGCGCTCGTCTGGCAGTTCAGCGGCTACGCCATGGTGGTGTATCTCGCTGCGCTCCGCGCCATCCCGGACTCGCACTTCGAGGCGGCGCAGGTCGACGGCGCGTCGACCGCGCGGATGTACTGGCGCGTCATCATCCCGCAGCTGCGCGGCGCGACCATCAGCGCCGCGGTCGTCCTGATGGTGTTCGCGCTGAAAGCGTTCGACTTCCTGTACTCGCTCGTCGGCGGGTACCGGCCGCCGAACGGCGCGGACATCCTCGCGACGAAGATGGTCCGTGAAGCGTATCAGAACACGAACTGGGCGTACGGCGCCGCCATCGCGGTCATCCTGTTCGTGATGGCGCTGGCCATCATCGGCCCGTACCTCACCTACCAGTACAAACACGACAACCTATGAGCACAGACACATCCGAGACGACCACCGACTCCGTCCTCGACAGCCTCGACGCCGGCCGCGTCATGCTGTACGCCGCCATCGGGCTGTTCATGGTGTTCTTCTTGACGCCCATCGAGTCCGGACTCGTCACGTCGTTCAAGACGGACGCGGCGGTCACGAACACGGCGCCGTACCTGCCACCGCTCGGAGACGGATTCTCGCTGAGCAACTACGTGACCGCCTTCGACATCCTGCTGAAAGGCATCTTCAACAGCCTGCTGTTCGCCGTCCCGGCGACGGTGTTCTCGGCGCTGCTCGGGAGCTTCGCCGCCTACGGCCTGACGCTCGTCGACTGGAAGTACCAGATTCCGGTGCTGGTGCTGTTCGTCGCCGGCGTCTTCATCCCGTACCAGGCGGTGCTGGTGCCGCTCTCGCGGCTGTACTCCATCGTGAACGTCGCGGAGCTGCTGAGTTTCGTGTGGGCGACCACCGGCGTCAGCTCCGAGTACGCGGACCTCATCGAGCTCATGGTGACGCACATCGCGTACGGCATCCCGATCTGCACGGTGCTGTTCCGGTCGTACTACCGGTCGATGAGCGACGAGATGATGGAGGCGGCGCGGCTCGACGGCGCCACCATCCGCCGCGTCTACCGGCGCATCGTCTTCCCCCTGTCGACGCCGATGTTCGCGGTCGTGCTCATCTACCAGTTCACGCAGATCTGGAACGACCTGCTGTTCGCGCTCGTCATCGTCGCGACCAGCTCCAGCACCGCGGCGCCCGTGACGCTGTCACTGGCCGGGCTGGGCGCGTCGCTGCAGGGGCTCGACTTCGGCCTTCGGATGGCCGGCGCGTTCGTCGCCGCCCTGCCGACGCTCGTGGTGTACATCATGTTCGGCGAGGAGTTCGCTGAGGGGGTAGCTACCTAACCATGGCACAACTTGAACTCGACCACCTGACCAAGGTATTCGACGACGACGGTACAGACATCATCGCAGTCGACGACGTGACCATCGAAATCGAGGACGGCGAGTTCCTCGTGCTGGTCGGCCCGTCGGGCTGCGGGAAATCGACGACGCTCCGCATGGTCGCCGGCCTCGAAACCGTGACGTCCGGCGACATCCACCTCGGCGGGAAGACCATCACGAAACAGCGCCCCCAGGAGCGCGACATCGCGATGGTGTTCCAGTCGTACGCGCTGTATCCGCACATGTCCGTCCGGCAGAACATGTCGTTCGGGCTGGAGGAGTCGACGGACATGACGCAGGACGAAATCGACGACCGCGTCACGCGCGCCGGCGAACTCCTCGGCATCCCGGAGCTGCTCGAACGGAAGCCCGGCGAACTGTCGGGCGGCCAGCAGCAGCGCGTGGCGCTCGGCCGCGCCATCGTCCGCGAACCCGAAGTGTTCCTGATGGACGAGCCGCTGTCGAACCTCGACGCGAAGCTCCGCTCGGAGATGCGGACGGAACTCCAGCGGCTCCAGGAGGACCTGGACACGACGACGATGTACGTCACCCACGACCAGACCGAGGCGATGACGATGGGTGACCGCATCGCCGTACTGAACGACGGCGAACTCCAGCAGGTCGGCACGCCGCTGGAGTGCTACCACGAACCGGCGAACAAGTTCGTCGCGGGCTTCATCGGAGAGCCGTCGATGAACTTCTTCGAACTCGACGTCGACGGCGACGAACTCGTCGGCGACGACTTCACCTACGCGCTCTCGCCCGACACGAAAGAGACGATCGGCGGCGCCGCGAGCGTCACGCTCGGCATCCGGCCGGAGGACATCGAGCTTGTCGGCGACGCCGACGGCGACCACGACTTCGCCGCGACCATCGACGTCGTCGAGCCGATGGGGAACGAGAACTCGGTGTACCTCGGCTTCTCCGCGGACACCGAAGACACGTTCGTCGCCACCGTCGGCGGCATGAAGCAGGTCGAGGCCGGCGAGGAAGTCACGGTGCGCTTCCCCGAGCAAGCCATCCACCTGTTCGACACGACGACCGGCGAGGCGCTGAAGAACCGGTCGCTCGAACTCACCGAACCGAACGTTTAACGGCCGGCGGTCGGTCCCCGGTCGGTTCCGTTCTGCCGCCGGTTCTCCGATTCACGACGCAAGCAGCGACGCGTCCGGCGGGGCTCAGGTCCGCTTGCTGCGCGCTTCGCGGACGTCCGCTCCGTCCCGGACCTTGTCCGTACACTGCGGGCACACCCGCGGGTCGGACATGCTCTCCGGCGCGAACACCTTCACGTACTCCTCGGTGACGAAGGCCCCGCAGTTCTGACACTCGGCCATACGTCACTGTAACGACGAAAATTCGTTTAGGTTTTGTGGCCTGTCCATCGTTCGGGCGACGTGGACGGCGTCTCGCTCCGGCGGACGTCGTCGCCGCGGAGAACTCAGTTCGCCTCAGCGGTGTCGGTGCGCACCTTGTCAGCGAACTGCTCGCGGACCTTCCGAATCTTCGGGTCGGCGTTGAACTGGCAGTACTGGTCCGCCGGGTTCTTCTCGTAGTAGTCCTGGTGGTACTCCTCCGCCTCGTAGAACGTCTCCAGCGGCTCGACCTCCGTCACGATGTCGTCGTCGTAGACGTCTTCGGCGTCGAGTTCGTCGACGAACTCCTCGACGGTGGCGCGCTGGTCCTCGTCGTGGTAGAGGACGATGCTGCGGTACTGGCTGCCGACGTCCGGCCCCTGCCGGTTCAGCGTCGTCGGGTCGTGGACCGTGAAGAACACGCGGAGCAGCTCCGGGTACGCGATCTCGTCGGGGTCGTACTCGACCTGGACGACCTCGGCGTGCCCGGTCGACCCGCTGCACACCTCCTCGTACGTCGGCGCTTCGGCGTCGCCGCCGGCGTAGCCGGACGTCACCGACTCGACGCCGCGGAGCTGTTTGAACGCCGACTCGACACACCAGAAGCAGCCGCCGCCGAACGTCGCTCGCTCGTATTCGCTCATGGGTGTACGGTCGGGCGGCGGCCGGATAAGCGTCGCGCCGACGGCAGACCGCTTCCCCGCCGGCCCGCTCAATCGTCGTCAGTCGACGGCGAAGTAGCGGTCGTAGTGGGCGGCGCAGCCCGGATTGAACGCCGCCGCGCAGTTCGGGCAGGCGTCGTCGGCGTCGACGTAGGTCTGAACCGTGAGCTCCGTTCCGCAGGCGCCACAGAGCACCGCCGGTTCGTCGAACCGGTCGGCGGGCCACCGTTCGGTCTCGTGCCCGGCCGCGTCGGCGTCGCCGCCGCTCGCGGCGTCGTGGCACCGGAAACACGGGTAGTACGTCTCACAGCACGCGAACTTGATGGCGACGACGTCGGTGGCGCCGTCCCAGTGCGCACAGCGGGTCTCCGGGCCCACGTCGACGCCGCGGACGACCGCGCCGTCGACGACCACTTCAGAGAGCGGCGACGCCGACTCCGCGCGCTCGACACCTGAATCGGGGTCGGCGTCGGTCATCGGAGCACCGACGTGGCGCTGATCGCGCCCTCCTTGAGCGCGTAGAGGACCCGCTCGTCGAGGCTGCGGTCCGCCCAGTCGTCCGGCCGGTCGGCCGCCGGGAGCTGCTCGGCGGCGTCGACGAGGTCGGCGTGCACGAACCGGGCGTGCTCGCCGCACTCCGGGCAGACGGCGACGAAGTACCGGACCTGGTACGGCCGCGTCTGCTCGGCGCGGCAGGACGCACAGAGGTACGTCTCGGTCACACGGCACCGTCGGTGCGCCGGGTACTCGACGTTTTCGGGTGGCGGCGCGGCCGTCGGTCGCGTGGCGGCCCGAACGGGCGGTCGGGTCAGTCCGCCCGGGTGTCTTCGAGCCGGTAGTAGGCGCCACAGCACGGGGACGGAGCGACGGAGCCGCGCTGGTCGGCGACCGACTGGGCGGCGGTCCGGGTCGTCCGGCACCGACGGCACCGGTCCGCGACGACGTCGCCGCAGCCGCGGCACCTGACGAGGTACCGGCCGCGGTGGAACGACGGGCAGTGACGGGTCGCGTCGACGTCGTCACACCGCCGGCGGAACGCCGCGCCGTGGCCGGTCGTCCCGAACCGCTGGACCTGTTCGACGTGGACCAGTTCGTGCCGGAGCGTCCGGTTCCACTCGGCGGCGTCGAACGCCTCGAACGCCCGCCACGTCAGGACGACGTCGCACTGGCCCGGCTCCTCGAACCGGGACGCGTCGGTGTCGAAGCCATCGGCGAGTCGGTCCCAGTCGGCCGGCACGCCGACCTCGGCGTCCGGGAGCCGCGGGTACTTCACGGCCGCCGCGCGCCGCTTCGCGCGACGAGACACTCGCCACTCCCGAATCCGGTCGAAGTCGACGTCGACGCCGTACTCGTCGGCCGCACGGGCGGCGTAGCGGCGGCTGTAGGCGACGAGCGCGTCCGCGTCGTCGACGTCGTCGTAGTCGATACCGGATGGCTCCCGGCCGACCTCCGTCGTCGTTTCGGTTCCGGCGAACCACGCTGCGGACGGTGCGCCCCGGCGTCCTGCCGCAGTCTCGACGCGCGGAGGGAACCGTCGCCGACAGGAGTCGTGCCTGTCGGAAGTCGTCTCCGTCAGCGCCGTCGCTTCAGGGGTTCCCGTCGGCGTCGTCGCTCGCGGCGTCGGTGCTTCGACGGTTCGTGACGTCGACGACGACCAGCGCCCCGATGGTGACGCCGGTGACGACGACCGCGGCAGTGACGGCGGCGGCTCGCGGCGTCCACGCGCCGGACGATTCGAGAACGGCAGCGGCACCGACGCCGACCGCGGCGATTGCGGCGCTGATGAACAGTTGTGCGACGTCGTGTCTGCCGAGGTCGTGGTCCATGGGTCGGCTCACCTCCGGCCGTCCCGGGGTCGGGAGGCCGGGCCGAACCTCGGTTCGCAAGCCGGGGGCGGGATTTGAACCCGCGAAGTCTCGATTACAAGTCGAGTGCATGCACCGCCCATGCTCCCCCGGCGCGGGCTATCGTTCTTCGTCCTCCGTTTAATCGGTATCGTTTTCGGCGCTCTCCGTGCCGACCGGTTTCCGGTACTCGACGCGGTGTTCGCCGTAGCCGTGCCGCTCGTAGAACCGGCGCGCGCCGCCGTTGTCGGCCATCGCTTCGAGGGTGACGACGTCCGCGCCGTCCGCGGCGAGCGACTCCTCGGCGCGGCTGAGCAGTTCGGCGCCGACGCCGGAGCCGCGGTACGCCGGCCGCACGTAGAGGTTCTCCACGACGCCGCAGTCGACGTCCTGGTCGTACCCTTCCGACTCCGGGCCGCACGTGACGAACCCGACGACGACCGGCGCTCCCTCGACGTCGACGTCGTCGGCGCCGACGTCGGCATCGTCGTCGCGGTCAGTGTCACCGCCGCCTTCGGCGTCAGCGTCGCCGGCGGCGTCGGCTTCGGTGTCGGCCGAGCGGTCGGCTTCGGCGGCGCGGGCGACGAACAGACCGCCGGTGACCGCGTGGCGCGCGGCGTCGTCGCGGGCGGCGGTCCGGTTCGGCGCCGCGGTGAGCGTAGACCCGTGGTCGCGCTGGCCGCGCGCCAACTCCACCCAGAGGTCGGCGACCGCGTCCGCGTCAGCGACGCTTCCGGGTTCGACCGCGACTCCGTCCATCGTTCACGGGAAGGAGCGTCGCAGGGTTGGGTGTTTCGCCCCGCACCTCTCAGGTCGCCAACGCCACCGTGAACCGTCGCTTCCCCGGATTTTTGCCGCTCGTGTGGGAACATTTAACTCCGTCAGGCCACCCGAGAACTGTGAGAAGGTATCGCAATGGGGATCAATGAAACGTACACGCGCGGACGGGAGTTCGCATCGAACCGGTCGTTCGCCATCCTGGCGACGCTGCTGGTGGTCGTGCTCCTGTTCGACGTGTTCAGACAGCTCTCGACGCCGGGCGGCCTCACGGTCGCCCAGCTCGTCACCTACCTGTGGGAGGGACTCGTCGTCGGCCTCTCCATCGGACTGGCGGGCGTCGGACTCTCGATGACGTACAGCATTCTGAACTTCGCGAACTTCGGCCACGGCGACTACGTCACCACCGGCGCGTTCGCCGGCTGGTCGGTCACGTGGCTCGTCGCCGGCTTCGGCCAGTTCGACGCGGCGACGCTGCTGTTCATCGGCTCCATCTCGACGCGCGAACTCGGCGTCTCCGTCGTGAACACGCCGCTCGCCATCGTCGCCGGCCTCGTCGTCTCGGCCGCTGTCGCGGTGGTGCTGTCGCTCGCCATCGACCGCGTCGTCTACAAGCCGATGCGCGACCAGGAAGGCATCTCGCTGCTCATCGCCTCCATCGGCGTCGCGCTCGCGCTCCGGTACACCATCTACATCATCTGGAGTTCCCGCACCCGCGGGCTCACCGACGCGCAGTCGGTCCCGGAGTTCACGCTGTCGCTGCCCGGCGGCGTCGTCGGCTTCGGCGGCCACCAGCTCACGCTGGTCGTCGTCGCGGCCGGACTGATGTACGGCGTGCATCTGCTGTTGCAGCGGACCAAGCTCGGGAAAGCGATGCGCGCGATGGCCGACAACGAGGACCTGGCTCGCGTCACCGGCATCCCGACCGAGCGCGTCGTCCGGTTCACCTGGATCATCGGCGGCGGCCTCGCGGGCGCCGGCGGCTTCCTCATCGCGCTCGAACGCGGCACGATGAACTTCCAGTTCGGCTGGATTCTGCTGCTGCTCATCTTCGCCGCCGTCATCCTCGGCGGCATCGGCTCCATCTACGGCGCCATGTTCGGCGGCGTCGTCATGGGGCTCGCACAGAACCTCGCGCTCGTCTGGATTCCGAGCGAGTTCTCGACGGTCGCCGCGTTCGCCGTCATGATATTCGTGCTGCTGTTCAAGCCGTCCGGACTGTTCTCGGGGGTGACGACGACGTGACAGTCGGCTTCGACGACGACCGCGACGTCCCCGGCTGGACCCCGTACCGCGAGTGGTTCCGGGACCGCTGGGCGGCCGGCGGCGCCGCCGCCTGGGCCACCGCGCTCGCACACCTCGCCGTCGGCTTCGCCGTCGTGTTCGCGGTGCTGTCGTTCGACCTGTCGTCGCTGCCGGTCGGCGGCAGCCTCATCGGCTTCATCTACGCCGGCGTCGTCGTCGCGGCGCTGTACGCCGCCGTCGCCCCGCCGGCGGAGCCGTACGTCGCGTGGCTGAGCGACCGGTGGGCCGTCTCCGACGTCGACAAACTCGCCATCATCCTCGGGCACGTCGCGGTCGGCTTCTTCGTGTTCGCCGTGGCGCTCGACCTCCCGTTCAACGGCCTCGTGAGTTCGCTCCGCTCGGTGCTGTTCTTCTCGGCGGTGTACGCGATGCTGGTGCTCGCGCTGAACCTCCACTGGGGGTACACGGGCGTGTTCAACATCGGCGTCGCCGGCTTCATGGCCGTCGGCGTCTACACCATGGCCATCCTGTCGTCGCCGGTCGACGCGGGCGCCGCCGGCATCCCCGGACTCGGGCTGCCGCTCCCGGTCGGCATCCTCGGCGGGATGCTGATGGCGTCGCTCGCCGGCCTCGTCGCCGCGCTGCCCGCGCTTCGGCTCCGCGCCGACTACTTCGCCATCGTCACGGTCGCGCTCTCGGAGATCATCCGCATCACGCTGAAGTCCCGGACGCTCCAGCAGTTCACGGTGCCGTGGCTTTCCACCGCCGGCGGGCTGTCGATTACGTCGCGGACGACCGGGACCGGCGGCGCGACCGGCATCTCGATGCCCGGGAATCCGCTCCGCCTGCTGTTCTACGAAGGGTTCGGTCCGGCCGCCGAGCCGGCGCTGCTCGGCTCCGTACTGTTCCCGCTGTTCGAAGGGCTCCGGATTCGGCTGATTCCGCCGGGGTCGTCGTGGCTCGGCGTCGTTCCGCTGCCGGCGTTCACGCTCGACCTCGCCGTCCAGCCGCCGGTCATCGTCAACGCGGCGTACGTGCTCGTGCTCACGTGTTTCGTCGCGCTGTTTTACGTGCTGCTCGTCCGCGTCGGCAACTCCCCGTTCGGCCGCGTCCTCAAGGCCATCCGCGAGGACGAAACCGTCGCGGAGGCGCTCGGCAAGGACACGCGGCGGTTCAAGATCGTCGCGTTCATGTTCGGCTGCGGGCTGATGGGGCTCGGCGGCATCCTCTGGCAGGGCAGCCAGGGGTACACGAACCCGGGCGCGTTCAAGCCCATCATCACGTTCTACATCTGGGTCGCGCTCATCATCGGCGGCGCCGGCTCCAACACCGGGAGCGTGCTCGGCGGCGCGCTGTTCGCGTCGCTCGTCTGGCAGGGCCCGACGTACGTCCGCCGCGTCGTCACGAACTACGTCGAGTTCGGCGGGACGCCCGCGAACTTCACGGCCGCGGTCGGGCCGCTGTTCGAAGGGAAGGTGCTGCCGATGCTGTCGTTCCTGCTCGCGAACGTCTCCGCGCTCCGATTCATCCTCGTCGGCGTCATCCTCGTCGCGCTGATGCAGCGCCGCCCCGAGGGGCTGCTCGGTCACCGCAAGGAGGAGGCCGCGGCGATTCCGCTCGGGCGGCCCGGGTCCGCCGACGGCGACTCCGACGGCCCAGATGCCGCGGACGCCGTCACCGACGGAGGTGAGCCGCAGTGAACGACACAGCGGACGCAGACGCGGCGGCCGACCCGCGCGACGCCGACGGCGGCGGCGACGCCGCATCGGGCGGTCAGCCGCCGCTGGAGGTCGAGAATCTCCGGAAGACGTTCGGCGGCATCACGGCCGTCGACGGCGCGACGTTCTCCGTCGAGGAGGGGACGCTCACGGGGCTCATCGGGCCGAACGGCGCCGGGAAGTCGACGACGTTCAACTGCATCACCGGCGTCCACGAACCGACCGCCGGCGCCGTCCGGTTCCAGGGCGAGGACATCACCGGGCTCGAGACGCACGACATCGCGAACCGCGGCCTGGTCCGGACGTTCCAGATCGCCCGCGAACTGGAGGAGATGACGGTGCTCGAAAACATGATGCTCGCGCCGCAGGGGCAGCTCGGCGAACGGTTCTTCCACTCGGTGCTGCCGGGGCTGCGCAGCCGCGTCGTCGGCGAGGAGGAGGAGCTGCTCGAACAGGTGTGGAAGCAGCTCGAATTCTTCGAAATCGACCACCTCGCCGAGGAGTACGCCGGGAACCTCTCCGGCGGCCAGCGGAAACTGCTGGAGATGGCGCGGGCGCTCATGACCGACCCGGAGCTCGTCCTGCTCGACGAGCCGCTGGCCGGCGTGAACCCGACGCTCGAAGAGAAGCTGCTCGACCGCATCCACGAGCTCCGCGAACGCGGGAACACGTTCCTGCTCGTGGAACACGACATGGACGTCATCATGAACAACTGCGAACGCGTCATCGTCATGCATCAGGGGCAGGTGCTCGCCGAGGGGCCGCCCGAGGCGGTCACGGAGAACGAACAGGTCATCGAGGCGTACCTCGGAGGTGACGTCGAATGACCGACGGAAGCGACGCCGCGGCTGACGGCGCCGACGCGACCGCCGCCGAGGAGGCCGACACGCCGGACGACTCCCTGCTGGAGGTCCGCGGCCTCGACGCCGGCTACGGCGACCTCCAGATTCTCTCGGACGTCGACCTCGACGTCGCCGCCGAGGAGTACGTGACGATCGTCGGGCCGAACGGCGCCGGGAAGTCGACGGTGATGAAGTCCGTCTTCGGGCTGACGACGTACATGGACGGCAGCATCGAGTTCGACGACGAGGAGATTCACGGCCTCCGACCGGAGGAAATCATCCACCTCGGCGTCGGCTACGTCCCGCAGAACGAGAACGTCTTCGAGAGCCTCACGGTCCGGGAGAACCTCGAGATGGGCGCGTACATCCTCGACGAAGTGCCGGAGGACCAGATTCGCGCCGTCTACGACCGGTTCCCGATTCTCGAGGAGCGCTCGGACCAGCGCGCCGGCACGATGTCCGGCGGGCAGCGGCAGATGCTCGCGATGGGTCGCGCGCTGATGCTCGACCCGGACCTGCTGCTGCTCGACGAGCCGTCGGCGGGGCTCGCCCCGGACCTCGTCGAGGAGATGTTCGACCGAATCGACCGCATCAACGACGACGGCACCGCCGTCCTGATGGTGGAGCAGAACGCGAAGGAGGCGCTTCGGCGCTGCGACCGCGGCTACGTCCTCGTGAACGGCGAGAACGCCTACGTCGACTCCGGCGAGGCGCTGCTCGGCGACGAGCAGGTCCGCAAGGACTTCCTGGGCGGCTGAACCGCGCCGAACGCCGCCTCGGAGGCCGTTCGGCGCCGTCGCTGCCGGAGCGGTGGACGCGAACGGGGAGAATCAGGTCAGTTCAGGACGTAGCGGTCGCCGTCTTTCGTGACGTGGTCGGCGCCGCGGAGCGTTTTGAGGATGCTGTACAGCGAGATGCGTTTCATGCCGAGGCCGTCGCACAGTTCGTCCTCGGTGACGGCGCCGTGCGTGGCGAGGTACAGATACACCAGTTTCGCCCGCGGCGAGTTCAGGTCGTCCGGGACCTGCTCCATCGTCGGTTCGGTTGCCGAGTCCGACGCGGGGGTGGCGTCGGTTCGAGACGTGGCCTGCATTCGTACCCGCACCCAGTACTTCGACACCCGTAAAACTACTGTACGACGATAGTCGAAACCGGGTCGAGGCGGCCGAACGCAGCGACGAGCGGAAGTAACGGGAGGAGCGTGGCGTGGTTTCGCGGCCACCGCAGCGCCGATGCGGCCGCGGAGTTCGACTCTTGACGGAGAGAAACCGGGGTGCGCGTCGGTCGCGTCGACCGGCGGCGACCGCTCCCGTCGATGGTGAGTCGGCTCGGTCGGTCAGTACGACCGGATTTTCGGTTCGTACTCCTTCTCCTCGCCTTCGAGGATGACCGGCCGGTACCACAGCTCCGGCGTCCCGTCGTTCCACGACAGCATCGTGTGTTTCAGCCACTCGTCGTCGCGGCGCTCCTGGAACTCCGCGCGCCAGTGGGCGCCCCGGAACTCCTCACGGGCGAGCGCACCGAGCGTGATGGCTTCGGCGACGTCGATGACGTTCCGGGTCTCGATGGTCTGGATGAGTTCGGTGTTGAACGTCCGCGACGGGTCTTTCACGTAGACGTCCTGGTACGCCTCGCGGGCCTCGCGGATGTCCGCGAGCGCCTCTTTCAGCCCGTCCTCCTCGCGGAACACGTTCACGTTCGCGGTCATCGTCTCCTGGACGTCGCTTCGGACCTCGGCGTGCTGGACGCCGTCCTCCTCGTCGAGCAGCGACTGAATCCGGTCGCGCTGGTCGTCGACGGCGCGTTCGACGACCGCGCCGCCGTCCGCGTCCGCCTCGGCGACGCCGCCGTCCGCGGCCGTCCTGTCGCCGGCCGAGTCGACGGCGCCGGGTTCGACGGGCGTGTCGACTTCGCCGGGCTCGTAGTCGTCGGGCTTTCCGGTCGGGATCTCGGCGTCGCCGAGGTCGGCGCCCGCGGCGTGTCGGCCGGCGCGCTTGCCGAACACGATGAGTTCGGGGAGCGCGTTGCCGCCGAGGCGGTTCGAGCCGTGGACGGAGGCGCAGGCGCACTCGCCGACCGCGTACAGGCCGTCGACGCAGGTCGCGCCGTTCTCGTCGGTCTCGATGCCGCCCATCGCGTAGTGCTGGCCGGGCTTCACCGGCATCGGCTCGTCTAGCGGATTGACGCCCTCGAAGTCCTCCGAGAGGTGGACGATGTTCTCGAGCCGGTCGATGATGCGCTCCTCGCCGAGGTGGCGCATGTCGAGGTGGACGTACTCGTCGTCGATGCCGCGGCCCTCGTTCACCTCGGTGAGTTCGGCGCGTGCGACGACGTCGCGGGAGGCGAGTTCGCCGGCGTTGCTGGCGTAGCCGTACTCGAACATGAACCGCTCCCCCTCCTCGTTGTAGAGGATGCCGCCCTCGCCGCGGACGCCCTCAGTGATGAGCACGCCGGTGCTCGGGAGCGTCGTCGGGTGGAACTGGATGAACTCCATGTCCTCGATGGGGACGCCGGCGCGGTACGCCATCGCGACGCCGTCGCCGGTGTTCGCCACCGCGTTCGTGGTGTGATCGAACACCTGGCCGAGCCCGCCGGTCGCGAGCACGACGCCGTCGGTCGCGCGGAACCCGGAGACCTCGCCGGTCTGCAGGTCGTACGCGACGACGCCGTGACACGAGCGGTCCTCCGGTTCGTCCTCGTCGGAGACGGCGAGGTCCGTCACGTACCACTCGTCGTAGACGGTGATGCCGCGCTTGACGAGCTGTTCGTACATGGTGTGCAGCAGCTGGTGGCCGGTTTCGGCGCCCGCGTAGGTGGTGCGCGGGAACGACAGCCCGCCGAACGGCCGCTGGGAGACGCGGCCGTCGTCGTCGCGGCTGAACGCCATTCCCCAGTGTTCCAGCTGGATGACCTCCTCGGGGGAGTCCTGGCACAGCGTCTCGATGGCCGGGGCGTCCCCGAGGTAGTCGGAGCCTTTCATCGTGTCGTACGCGTGGTCCTCCCAGGAGTCGCCCTCGCGGAGGGCGGCGTTGATGCCGCCTTCGGCCGCCCCGGTGTGGCTTCGCACCGGGTGGAGCTTCGAGACGATGGCTACGTCCGCGCCTTCCTCCTGGGCGGCGATGGCGGCCCGTAGCCCGGAGCCGCCGGCGCCGACCACGATGACGTCGTGTTCGTGCATGGTTTCGTTGAGTTGTGTCGTGTCGGGTGTCGGTCGAATGTGAGTCGGGTGCTCTGGACGGGTCGGGTCGCTACCAGAACTTCAGGTTGTTCTTCACGGCCTCCCGCTTCAGCTCCTGGATGTGCTCGGTGAGCGGGATGTCCTTCGGGCACACCTCGGTGCAGGAGAACTGGGTCTGACAGCGCCACACGCCGTTCTCCTGTTCGAGGACGTTGAGCCGGTGTTCTTTCATGTCCTCGCCTTCGCGTTCGTCCATCGCGAACCGGTACGCCTTGTTGATGGCCGCCGGGCCGAGGTACTCGTTGGTGCCGGCGGCGATGTTACAGGAGGACATGCAGGCGCCACACCAGATGCAGCGCGTCGACATCTTCACCTTCTCGCGGTTCTCCCGCGTCTGCCGCTGCTCTTCCAGTTCGCCGTCCGGCAGCTCGTTCGTCTGGAAGTACGGCTCGACCGCCTCCATCTGGTCGTAGAAGTGCTCCATGTCGACGACGAGGTCCTTCCGGACTTCGGCGTGCGGGAGCGGCTCGACGCGGACCGGCTCTTCGAGGTCCGACAGCTGGGTCTTGCAGCCGAGCCGCTGCGAGCCGTTGATGAACATGGCGTCCGACCCGCAGATGGCCTGCCGGCAGGAGTGGCGGAACGTCAGCGACGAGTCGAAGGTGTCGCGCGCGTGGATGAGCGCGTCGAGCACCGTCATCCCCTTCTCGTAGGGGACGTAGAAGTCGTCGAACCGCGGCTCCATCTTCCCCTCCACCTCGGGGTCGTACCGGAACACCTTGAGGTGGTAGGTGCTTTCGTCGCTGGACGCGGCCGCTTCGGCGTCCTGGCGGGCGCGCTCTTCGCGGTCGGCGCGCGCCTCGGCTTTCTTCTGCATCCGCGCTTCCTGGGCGGACGGGAGCGACTCGTCGGCGGTCTCCGTGTCGGATTCGGTGTCTGGAACGTGCGTACTCATGGTTTAGAACGTCGGTAGGCCGGCCCACGCGTTCGCGGTGCGGACTCCCTGGACGATGACGACGAGGCTCGCGGCGAGCAGCGCGTACTTCACGACCTGCCGCTTCGTCCCGGAGAGACCCTGATTCAGCAGGGCGTTGTAGACGCCGTTGACGCCGTGGAACGTCGCGGTGACGAGGAACAGCACCATCAGCGAGTAGTAGGTGACGTTCTCCATCCGCATGCTGCTCTGCATGAACGTCACTTCGGCGGCGTGGTTGACGAAGTGAAGCAGGAAGAAGTGGAACGCGAGCACGACGACGAGGAACGCCGCCGTGATGCGCTGCCAGAGCCACTGCCGCCCGCCCTTCTCGAACGAGGAGTAGCGCTCCGCCATCTCAGAGCACCCCCTCGACGAACGTCGGCACCGACGCGACGACGATGGCGCCGGTGAGGATGAGCGACGCGTAGAAGCTCTTGTCCTGTGATTCGAGGCCGATGCCGAGGTCGACGAGCAGCAGGCGGCAGCCGTTCAGGATGTGGAACACGGCGACCGCCAGCAGCCCGACTTCGAGGACGCGGACGACGAGCAGGCTCTCAAGCGTCGAGATGACTGTGGTGTAAACGTCGTTCTCCGCCGCGATGGCCTGCGCGTTGCCGGCCGCGGAGATGGCGGTACTCAGGACGGCGATGTGGGTGAAGAGGTAGCCCACGAGCACCCAGCCCGTGAACTTGTGGAACACCCACGCCCACATCCCCGCCGAGAACTCCCGCCACCGGCCGAAGTCCTCGATGAGGCCTCTGTCGTACGACTGGCTCATGGGTGTACGAGGCTGCGTTCCCCCGTAGTATAGTAGTTACGTGTATCGCCCCGCGGGCGCGCGCCGCCCCGACGCAGTCGGGCGACATCAACCGTGGTTCGGGCAACGCTTACCTCGCGGCCGCTCCGCGCCCGACAGCCCCGATGCGCTCCGCTCAGGTCGCGTTGTCGCTGACCGGCGACTGCTCCAGTTCGACGGCGCGTCGCGTCGACTCGTCGAGTTCGACGAGGTGGCACAGCGGGTTCCCCGGGTAGACCACCGGGTTTTCGAGGACGCCGACGAGCAGCCCGGTGAACGGCGCGACGACCGCCGTGTTGTCGTCCTTGAACGGGTTCGTTATCGTACACACCGTGTCGCCCTCGTGGACGAGCGCCCCCTTCTCGAAGTGCATGTCGACCATGCCGCCGGCGTCCGCGCGCAGCCACGTCTTCTCCTTTTCGTCGGTGATGACGGTGCGCCACCCCGGCCAGCGCACGGCCGCCGGGTCGGTGACGCCGTACTCGCCGAACACGCTGCGGACGCCGTCAAGTGCGTCGTCGATGAGGGTCCGCTGGAACCGGTGTGCCTCGCCCATCTCCACCGTGATCGTCGGGGTGTCGACCGCCGCGGCTTCGACCCGCAGCATGCCGCTGCTGCCCTCGCTGTCGATGACGACGTTGCTGCCGAAGGCGCGCGCGAGCCGCGCGACCTCGGGGTTCGACATGTCGGCGCGGACGTGGACCATGTTCGTCCGGCCGCGCGTCGACGTGTGGAAGTCCAAGCCGAGGTCGCACGGCTCGATGAAGTTCGTGAAGATGGTGTGCGCCATCCGCTTGGACGACGTCGAGTCCGCCGCGCCCGGGAACGACCGGTTCAGGTCGCGGTCGTACACCGGGAGGTAGCGCTGCTGGGCGAGGAACGCCGGGACGTTCAACACCGGCATGCAGATGAGCGTCCCGGCGAGGTCCGAGCGGTCCCACTCGAACGCCACTTCGCGGACCACCTCGATGCCGTTCAGTTCGTCGCCGTGGGCCGCCGCCGAGAGGAACACGGTCGGGCCGTCCCGTTCCCCGTTGACGATGGTGACGGGGATGCGGACGGGGTCGCCGAGGTACGTCTCCGAGACGACGTACCTGATGTTCTGCTGTTCGCCCGGCTCCACCTTCCCGCCGTTGTAGGTGAACGCCCCGTCGTCGGTCATGTCGTAGCCTCGGAGAGCCCCGCGTATAAGCGTGCGTGTGAACCGCACTGCGGCGGCGAGCCGACTGCGAGAGCGGGTCGAACCGGTCTGTGCCCCGGGAGCGAGTCACAGAGGCCGCACCAACCGGGAGTTCTTTTGCGCGACCGGCTGTGCCGAACAGTATGACGGACGATTCGGTTCGAGTGGGGGTTCTGTCGCTGCACACGAGCAAGGAGTCGAAGGCCATCTGTAACGCGGTGGAGGCGCTCGGCCACGAGCCGGTGTGGCTGCGCGAGGAGAACACGAGCGTCAATCTGGTCGACAGCGACGTCGTGCTCGACCCTGACGTCGACGTCGTCGCGAACCGGATGCTGCTGTCGAACACCGAAGAGCCCGCCGAGGGGCTCGGGCTGGCGCAGACGTTCGCGGCGGCGCGGCCGATGCTGAACGAGCCGTCGTCGGTGCTGACCGCGGTCCACAAGTTCGCGTCGGCCGTCGCGCTCGCGGAGGCCGGCATCCGCGTCCCGGACGCGCTGCTCGCGCTGTCGAACCGGAAACTGAACGAGGGCCGCGGCCGCTTCGGCGACGAGGGCGTCTACAAGACCGCCATCGGCACCCACGGCGGCGGCACCTGGAAGGTCGACTTCACGGAGCCGGTGAACCCGATGGTCGGGAACCGGCAGGCGTTCTTGCAGGAACTCATCGACCGCGACGAGGTCCGCCACCACGACCTCCGCGTCTACGTCGTCGGCGACGAAATCGTCGGCGCGATGAACCGCTACGCGCCGGAGGGCGACTGGCGCACGAACGTCGCGCTCGGCGGCGACGTCGAGGACGCGACCGACTCGCTCTCCGAGGAGTCGCGGGAGATGGCGCTCCGCGCCGCCGACGCGGTCGGGCTCGACTACGCCGGCGTCGACCTCGTTCAGGGGTACGACGGCTGGTACGTCCTCGAAGTGAACCCGACGGCCGGCTTCAAGGGGCTGTTCAAGGCGACGGGCCGCTCGCCCGCGCCGCACATCGCGAGGCTCGCCATCGAACACGTCGGCGGCGACGTCGACGACGAGCGCGTGACGGAGCTGACCGCGACGCTGGACGACGCGACGCCGACCTGCATGCCGCGGACCACTCAGGAGTCGCCGAAGGAGACGCCCATCATCGGCTACATCGAGGACGTCGTCGTCGCCGGCACCCGCGGGTCGACGCAGGCGTACGCGAAGTCGGACACGGGCGCGACCCGGTCGAGCATCGACACGGAACTCGCCGCCGAAATCGGCGCCGGCCCAATCAAGAGCATGACGCGCGTCAAGTCCGGGTCGATGAAGTCCGGGAAGGCCCGGCCGGTCGTCGACCTCGTCGTCGGCATCGGCGGCCAGCAGCACACGGTGACCGCGAGCGTTGAGGACCGCTCGCACATGAGCTACCCGCTGCTGCTCGGCCGCGACATCCTCCAGCACTACCGCGTCGACGTCCAGCGGTACGCCGACGAGACGCGGACCGAGGACCGCGACGAAGAGGAGGAAGAAGGGCTGGAGTAGCGGGCGAGCCGCGCAGACACGCGCCGCTCGGCCGTCCGCGTCGGCCGCCGCCGTAAACTACGTTGAGCCGAACAGGTCGGTGTGTCGCTCGAATCCGCGCTGGAGGCAGTCGTCACGGACCCGCAGGCACTCGCAGTCTGGGCCGTGCTGGTGGTCGCGTCACTCGTCGCGGTCCGGTACGACCTCGCGGCGAACAACGCCGCGATTCCGCGGCTGATGCGGTGGGTGTGGACGCTCACCGTCCTCTACTCCGGGCCGCTCGGGCTGGCGCTGTACTGGTTCGCCGGCCGCACCCAGATTCCGCACGACTCGCCGTGGCGCCGCGGCGTCCGGTCGGTCGCACACTGCTACTCGGGGTGTGGCGCCGGCGAGGTCCTCGGGGTCGTCGTCACCGTCGGCGTCCTGTCGCTCGGAACCACGTGGGTCGTCGCCGGGACGTTCACCGCGGCGTACGCGTTCGGGATGGCGCTCACCGTCGGGCCGCTCCTGGAGGAGGGGATGGCGTTCCCGGCGGCGTTCCGCGACGCCGTCTACAGCGAAACCGCGAGCATCACCGCGATGGAGGCGACCGCAATCGGCGTCGACCTGTGGCTCGCCGGTGAGGCCGCCATCGGCGACGTCCTGTTCTGGTCGAGCCTCGTGGTGTCGCTCACCGTCGGGCTCGTCGCCGCCTACCCGGTGAACCTCGCGCTCATCCACGTCGGCGTCAAGGAAGGCATGGGGGACCCCGCGGAGATGGGGTGAGACGAGTTCTCACGAGGCGAACGCAGGCCGGTCGGTTTATCAGTGCCCGTCCGCTCGACCCGGTATGGGCTTTGGGAGCTACGACGAGTCCGAGCAGGAACGTCAACAGAACGACGGCGGGGAAGCCGGCGACGGCTCGACGGTCGACGCACACGAGTCCGAACACGATGGGGAGGCGAGCTTCGAGGCGGGCGCCTCGACGGACGACCTCGTCGACCAACTGCAGACGATGAAGGGCGACGACGCCGACGCGGACGACGAGTAACGGCGGCTCGCCGACGACTCGGTTTCTTCTGCCCGAAATTTTCCGAGAACTATCTGTTCGTTGAAACTGTTCTCTACTGCTCGGCGACTCGTGTCAATCCACCGCAGTCTCGCCGTTCGAGGCGCGAATATCAACTCGAATACTCTGCAGGTAACATATATGAGTCACCTTGCTGCTCGTCAGAGTATCCCCCTTCGCATCTGCGAACGGGTGGGAGCACAACGACAAATGTTCGAATTCATTACGGACGAGGAAGAGCGCGGCCAAGTCGGCATCGGGACGCTCATCGTGTTCATCGCGATGGTGCTCGTCGCCGCTATCGCCGCGGGCGTACTCATCAACACGGCTGGGTTCCTCCAGTCGAAAGCGCAAGCGACAGGCGAACAGTCCAGCCAGCAGGTCTCTAACCGCCTCCAGGCGGTTTCGACGACCGGTCACGTCACCGGCAGCGAAACCATCGACAAGGTGAACGTGACGGTGTCTCAGGCGCCCGGCGCCGGCGACATCGACCTCCTGAACGCCACAGTGTCTTGGATCGGGCCGGACGGCACGTACACCCTGACGGAGAGTTCCGTCGGCAGTGCGGCCGACGGCTCGTTCACCTACGCGGAGGTCAAGGACGCGGACAACTCCGCGCCCGTCCTGAACGACCCGGACGACCGCGTCAAACTCATCTTCGAACTCGGCAGCGGGAACTTCACCGGTACCCTGTCTGAGGGCGAAGAGGTGACGCTGAAGATCAACACGATGTCCGGCGCGACGACGACGATCCGGGTGCAGGTCCCGCAGTCGCTGAGTTCGAAGAGCGCGGTCGAACTCTAACGGCCCCGGACGACTCCGTCGACGCGGCGTCGACGGCTTTTCTTTCCCACGGACCGAATCCGAAGCACGACCGCCGCGGTCAGTCAGTCGGAGCCTTCCCAGATGTACCGCGTCCCGTAGCTCCGGTAGGGGCGCCACTGCGCCGCGATGTCGCGCATCTCGCTTCGGCTCTCCGCGCCGTACAGCTCCTCGAAGCCGCGGCGCACCGCGAGGTCGCCGAGCGGGAGGACGTCCTCCCGGCCGAGCGTGAAAATCAGGTACATGTGCGCGGACCACTCGCCGATGCCCTTGATTTCGGTGAGCGCCGAGACGACCTCCTCGTCGGACAGGTCGGCGAGGCCTTCGCGAGTGAGGTCGCGGTTGCGGAACGCCTCTGCGGCGTTCCGGAGGTAGTCGACTTTCGTCGCGCTCAGCCCGGCGTCGCGGAGCGCGTCCTCGTCGGCGGCCAGGACCGCCGTCGGCGTCACGTCGTCGCCGACGACGTCGAAGGCCCGTTCACGGATGGCGGCCGCCGACGCCGTGGAGAGCTGCTGGTTGATGATGGAGACGCTGAGCCGCTCGAACTCGTTGTCCGCGGGCGCGAACTCGATGCGTCCGTGCGCGTCGATGAGGTCGGCCATGACCGGGTCGTCGCGCAGGACGCGCTCGACGTCGTCGTTCATGCTCCCCCCGTCGGCGGGGCGGTCGGTCGGTGACGGGAGCCTCTCGGTGCGGTGGTCGGCGGGACTGACATCAGCGGACGGAGGCGTCGCGGGGGGAAACGGGTTTCGGCGCGTGAACGGAAACGCCGGTGAACGGGCGGTTCGTTTCGGGTGGTTCGAGGGGAAACGTTCAATCCGGGGCCGCCCAACCACCCGGCTATGGACCCAGAAGAGGTCGAAACCGTCGCCGTGCTCGGCGCCGGGAACATGGGGCACGGAATCGCAGAAGTGGCCGCGCTCGCCGGGTTCGACGTCCGGATGCGCGACATCAACGAGGAGTTCGTCCAGGACGGCTACGAGCAGATCGAGTGGAGCCTCGAAAAGCTCGCGGAGAAGGACCAGATTTCCGAGGGCGACGCGGAGGCCGCGCTGGACCGCGTCACTCCGGTCGTCCCCGTCGAGGACGCCGTCGCGGACGCCGACCTCGTCATCGAGGCGGTGCCGGAGAAGATGGACATCAAGAAGGACGTCTACGCCGACGTCGAAGCGCACGCGCCGGAGCGCGCCGTGTTCGCGTCGAACACGTCGAGCCTGTCCATCACCGAGCTGGCCGAGGAGACGGACCGGCCCGAGCAGTTCTGCGGGATGCACTTTTTCAATCCGCCGGTGCGGATGCAGCTCGTCGAGGTCATCGCCGGCGAGGCAAGCAGCGAGGAGACGCTGTCGCTGGTCGAGGGCGTCGCCGAGCGGATGGGGAAGACGCCGGTCCGCGTCCGCAAGGACTCGCCCGGCTTCATCGTGAACCGCGTGCTGGTCCCGCTGATGAACGAGGCCGCGTGGATGGTCCACGAGGGCGACGCCACAGTCGCCGAGGTCGACTCCACGACGAAGTACGACGTCGGCCTGCCGATGGGGAGCTTCGAACTCGCAGACCAGGTCGGCATCGACGTCGGCTACCACGTCCTCGAGTACATGCACAGCGTCCTCGGCGACGCCTACGAGCCGTGCCCGCTGCTCGAAGAGAAAGTCGACAACGACGAGCTCGGCAAGAAGACCGGCGCCGGGTTCTACGACTACGAGAACGGCGGCGCGGACATCCCCTCCGACGAGATTCGCGAGGACGTCCGGCGGCGCCTGCTGGCCGTGATGGCGAACGAGGTGGCGGCGCTCGTCGGCAACGACGTCGCCGACGCGGAGGCGATCGACCGGGCCGTCAAGCTCGGCGCCGGCTTCCCGGACGGCCCGGCCAAGATGGCCGACGAGGAGGGACTCGACGTGCTGCTCGACACGCTGGCGTCGCTCCACGACGAGACGGGCGCGGCCCGCTACGAGCCGGCCGACACGCTCCAGCGGCTCGTCGCCGCCGATGAAGGCTTCTACGGCGACGGCGGCGGCGAGGAGGGCGGCGTGGAGTACGAGGCGATCCGCGTCGAGCGCGACGGCCGCGTCGGCCGCATCGTCCTCGACCGGCCGCACCGCATGAACACGGTCTCGGAGGAGATGCTGGAAGAACTCGGGCTCGCCGTGGAGGCGCTCGAATCCGACGACGACGTCCGGTCCATCCTCGTCACCGGCGAGGGCGACCGGGCGTTCTCCGCCGGCGCCGACGTGCAGTCGATGGCCGTCGGCGGCAGCGACTCGCTGTCGGCCGTCGAGCTCTCCCGGAAGGGCCAGTCCACGTTCGGGAAACTGGAGTCGTCCGACCTCCCGGTCGTCGCCGCAATCGACGGCTACTGCCTCGGCGGCGGCATGGAACTGGCGACCGCCGCGGACCTCCGCGTCGCCTCCGAGCGCTCCGAACTCGGCCAGCCCGAGCACAACCTCGGGCTGCTCCCCGGGTGGGGCGGCACCCAGCGGCTCAGCAACATCGTCGGCGAGGGCCGCGCGAAGGAGATAATCTTCACCGCCGACCGCTACGACGCCGAGACGATGGAGCGGTACGGCTTCATCAACGAGGTCGTGCCGAACGACCAACTGCAAGAGCGCGGGCTCGAACTCGCCCGCGACCTCGCCGCCGGCCCGCCCATCGCCCAGCGGTACACGAAGCGCGCGATGCACGAGGGCCGCACCGACGAGGACGCCGGCCTCGAAATCGAGGCGATGGCGTTCGGCCACCTCATGAACACCGACGACCTGATGGAGGGCGTCACGGCGTTCATGTCCGACGAGGAACCGGAGTTCGAAGGCAAGTAGTCGGCGCGTAACCGCGCCCACTCGCTGATTTTCGCAGTCCGTCGTTTCGTTGTCGGTCGTTTCGGTGTCTGCCGTTTCTCTGGTGCGTTCCGGCGGTCAGTCGTCGGCGCCGTGGACGTTCCCCGTCGGGTCCCAGCGGAGGTCCACGACCGCCGCCGCGCCGAGGAGGATGAACAGTACGGGGAGGTCGGTGGGGACGCCGACCGCGGCGGCGACGACGCCGAGCAGGCCGAGCGGAATGGCGGCGACGCGCTCGTAGTGCGGCACGCGGTCGTGGACCGCGGGCGCGGCGGCGCCGAGCAGGTACGCGGTCGCTGCGGCGAGCAGCACGGCCTGAAACAGGTCACTTCCCCGCACCACGGCCCGGACTGTCAGTGCCCCACAGACGAGTGCGGCGAGGCCGTAAACCGCGATTCTGTGTCGTTCACGCGGCACGAGCACTCACCCGGTCTGCGTCGCGCTGTTGATGGAGGGCTGGCGTGGACATGGTCGGGTCGTTCGTCTCGCGGTTTCGGCGCCAGTCACTTCACGGTATGCGGAGGTCGCCGTGGACGGACGGGTCGGCGCGGACTCGGGGTCACCACTCGGCGACCGAGCCGTCGGGGCGGCGCCACACCGGGTTGTGCCAGTCGTCGTGGCCGTCGCGCTCCGCGAGGACGTCCTCGTCGACGTCGATGCCGAGCCCGGGGCCGTCCGGCACCGGGACGAAGCCGTCCTCGTACTCGAAGACGGACGGGTCGGCGAGGTAGTCGAGGACGTCGCTGGTCTCGTTGTAGTGGATGTCGAGGCTCTGCTCTTGGATGAGCGCGTTCGGAACCGCCGCGTCGAGTTGCAGGCAGGAGGCGAGCGCGACGGGGCCGAGCGGGCAGTGCGGCGCGACCGACACGTCGTACGCGCCCGCCATCGTCGCGATGCGGTGGCACTCCGTGATGCCGCCGGCGTGGCTCAGGTCCGGCTGGACGACGTCGACGGCGTTCGACTCGAACACCTGCTTGAAGTCGGTCCGGTGGAACATGCGCTCACCGGTCGCGATGGGCGTCGACGTGCTGGCGGCGATGTCGGCGAGCGCGTCGTTGTGTTCGGGGAGCACCGGCTCCTCGATGAAGAACGGGTCGTGCGGTTCGAGCGCCGCGGCG
The DNA here is from genome assembly GCF_051195135.1 of Halobaculum sp. D14. NCBI lineage: Archaea > Methanobacteriati > Methanobacteriota > Halobacteria > Halobacteriales > Haloferacaceae > Halobaculum > Halobaculum sp. D14. The sequence continues at coordinate 363,433 of NZ_JBNTKA010000003.1, forward strand.
AGCTGTTTCGCGGCGGTCTTGGTCGCGCGGCCGTGGAAGTCGACGCCGATGTCGACGTCGTCGCCGACGGCCTCGCGGACGACGCGGAGCCGCTCGGCCGCCCGCTCGACGGTCGCCGGCGACTCGACGCGCTCCAGCTCCGGCGTCGCGTTCATCTTCAGCGCCGTGAAGCCGGCGTCGACCTTCGCTTCGGCCGCCTCGGCGACGCCCTCGGGGCGGTCGCCGCCGACCCACTGGTAGACGCGGACGCGGTCGCGGACCGGGCCGCCGAGCAGTTCGTGGACCGGCGCGCCCAAGTGCTTGCCTTTGATGTCCCACAGCGCCTGGTCGATACCGGCGATGGCGGACATGAGGACGGGGCCGCCGCGGTAGAAGCCGCCGCGGTACAGCCGCTCCCAGTGGTCGGCGACCGGCAACGGGTCCTCGCCGAGCAGGTAGTCCTCGACGAGCTCAGCCACCGCTTCCTTCACGCTGCGCGTACGCCCCTCGACGACCGGCTCCCCCCAGCCGACCGTGCCGTCGCTCGTCTCGATGCGGAGGAACAGCCAGCGCGGCGGAACCGCGTACAGGTCGTAGTCGACGATCTCCATACCTCGGCGTCTTCGCGCTCCCCCAAAACTCCGCCGAGGTCGTCGCGGACCCCCGGCGAGTCGCCGGCTCGGCTTCGTTCCGGCTCCCGGCCGCCCGGAACGCGGGGAACGTTTACGACGGTGGCCGCCGTCGGCGCGAGCCATGTCGCATCAGTCGACGCTGCTGCTGTTGACGACGCTGGTGCTCGCGGCGTCGCTGCCGCCGGCCGTCCTCGCGGCGTACGGCTTCCGCGACGCCCCGTTCGGCGGGATACTGCGGCCGATACCGGTGGTTCTCGCCGCGTACCTCGTCGTGAATATCCCGATGATTCTCGGCGTCGCGACGCCGGCCGTGTTCCACCTCGTGCTGTCGACGGCGGCCATCGGCGCGGCGCTGCTCGCGGCGGTCCGCGGGGCGCTGCTGCTCAGCGGGAGGTGGTCGCTGTGAACGTCCACGAGGCCGTCCTGCTCGCGCAGGCCGGGGCGCTCACCGCGGTCAGCCTGCTGCTGCTCTACCCGGTGGTCCGGTACGCGCGAAACATCGCGTACACGGAGGCGTTCGTGTCGCTCACTGCCGGCTTCGTGACGCTGACCGCGTCCTACCTCGCGGACCTTGCGGGCGCGCCGTTCGTCAGCAGGGTGCTCGAACTGGCGGCCGCGCTGGCGGTGTTCGTCGGCGTGCTGCTGTTCGCGAAGCCGTTCGTCCGCCTCGACCGCGGCGACCTGACCGAGGAGTCCCCGCCGCCCGTCTCCACCGGCGAAGGAGGGTTCACCGATGATAACTGACGGCGACGACCCGGCCCGGCCCGACTCCGGCGTCCCTGCGGCGGCGCGGTTCGAACAGACCGCCGCGGCGCTGCGGAGCGACGGCGGGTCCGCGGACGTCGACGCGGCGGGGAGCGAACTCGCGGCGGAGTTCGGCGACGCGACGCTCGTGCTGCTGGAGGCGATGGACTCGCTGGTCGGGTGCGTCCCGGCGGCCGCGTTCGACAACGCGCTCGTCATCTCGCCGAGCCAGCCGGGGCGCGTCGAGGCCGCCATCGAGCGCCGCGGCGGCGACCCGGGGCAGTGCGGCCACGTCCCGGTGACCGGGTCGCCGGTGTCGTACGACGGGCCGCTGTGGGTGTCGTCGCCGGTCGACCCGAGCGACCTCACCGGCATCTCAGTCCGGGTGTCACAGGCGATGGAGTACGTCAAGCCCGGCGAGGGGTGGCTGCTCTGGGAGGACCTCCAGTTCCTGCTGCTGTACGCCGACCCGTCGAACGTCTACCGGCTCACCTCGCAGGTGCTCGACCGGGCGCGCGGCGGCGACGCGGCGACGGTCGTCGGGCTGAACGCGGCCGCCGCCGAGGAGCGGACCGTCGCGCGGTTCGCCGGCCTGTTCGACCACTACGCGGACCTGCGCTGACCGCCGGCACCGACCGCTTTTTCCGGGCTCGTCGCCGACGTGCGTCCATGACGATGAACGCAGCCGACGTCGAAGCCGCCATCGAAGCCGGCATCGACGACGCAGACGCCACCGTGACGACGCCGCGCGCGCCCGACGAGGAGCACGAGGACCAGCACTTCGCCGCCGTCGTCGTCTCGCCGGCGTTCGAGGGGGAGTCGCTGGTCGCCCAGCACCAGCGCGTGTACGACGCCGTCGGCGACGCGATGACCGAGGAGGTCCACGCGCTCGAAATCAAGACGTTCACGCCCGAGGAGTACGAGGAGTACCGAGAGCAGAACGCCTGAGATGCCGCGGCGACGCGGCCCGGGCGCGACGCTGCCGTTCGTCCGGCACCTCTCCGCCCCGGCCCGGCGGCTGCTGGCCTCGGTCGTCGCGTTCGCCGCGCCGATAGCGGCCGGTGTCGGCGTTCACTCCGTTCCCGCGTCGATGCGGGCCGTCGGCGACGCGCCGCCGATTCCGCCCGCAGCCGCGGGCGCCGCGACGACCGTGGCGCTCTTCGTCGCCGCCGCGGTGTTCGTGCGGGCCAGTCAGGGTGGTCGGGCCGGCGACGACCCGGAGTAGGGCGTCACTCGTCGGCGATGACGACGTCGTCGCCGACGCGGAACCGGTCGCCGCGCGACGACGCCGGCACCTCGGTGTTCACCATCAGCCGGTAGTCGTGGTCGAACCAGTCGCCGCCGCTCCACGGCGGCATCGTCTCCCGGCGCCGCTCGACGAACCGCTCGCGGAACCCCGGCGTCGCCTCCCCGGTGTCAGGGTCGCGGGTCGGGACGACGCAGCGCTGACAGGGGTTCACGCCGTCGAGCGCGACGTCGCCGACGCGGAACCGGACGCGGTCGCCGCGGGAGCCGAACAGCCGGTCCTCCCAGAACGCCTCGGCGGCGTCGACGACGAGGTTCGGTCTGAGCCGGCGCTTCATCTCGGCCGCGTCGACGCCGTCGAACCACGACGCCACCTCGGCGAGCGTCCCCGTGGACACGACGGTCGGCCCGTCCGCCGCCTCGTCGTCCGGGTACCCCGCCGGGTCTTCGCCGACGACCGAGACGTCGTAGCCCAGGAAGTCCGCGAGCCACGACTCGACGCCGCCGCGGTCGTCGTCGAGGCCGAATTCGGCGGCGGCCGGCGCGTCGTCGTCGCGCGGCGCGGCGAGCCGGACGGTCCGCCGGCCCAGGTCGAAGTCGGCGCTGACGCGGTGGATGCGCCGCTCGTTCTTCCCGTTCACGTAGTCGCCGTCCGCGTCGACCACCGCGAACTCCCGGTCCCTGACGAGGCCGCCGGCGTCGCCGATTCGGGCGTCGTCGACGCCGACGCCGTCCAGCGCCTTCACCGGGTACACCGTGATGCCGTCGAGCGTCGCCGCGGCGGAGTGGTCCATACCCGAGCCAGGAGCCGGCCGGGAGTAAAACTGTGTGCGGTTCGGTCGCGCCCGGCGGCCGAGGACGACGCTGCTGCCGACCGCCGGCCGTGCTGTTCCGGAGCGCCGTTCCCGCCGGTCCCCCGGTTCCTCGGTTCGCCGGGCGCCGCTGCTCGCAGCGTGGCGGTCGCGAAAACGGAAGCGGTCGGCGTGCGGTCAGCGGACTCGGTCGGCGGACGCGGCCGGGGAGCCGGCGTCTGCGACAGGCGCGGTCGTTACTCCTCGTCGTCGGCGTCGTCGCCGCCGTCGTCCGGCAGGTCCTCGACGCGCTCGGCGAGTTCGTCCGCCGTCAGCGTCGTGTAGCCGCCGTCCTCGGTGATGGTGGCGACGCTGAGGTCTGCGGCGGTGAGTTCGTCGTCGGCCTGCAGCAGCGCGCGGAGCGCGAGGTCGACGCCGTCGTCGAGCGCCAGGTCGTCCGCCCAGTGCTCTTCGAGGAAGTCCTGGATGTCCTGTCGGGAGCCGCCGATGGCGGTCGCCTTCCACTCGTGGGGCGTCCCGGACGGGTCGGCGCCGAACAGCCGCGGCTCGCCGTTCTCGATGCCGCCGATGAGCAGCGCGGCGCCGTACGGCCGCGTGCCGCCCATCTGCGTGTTCTCCTGGATGTGGTCGGTGACGTACTTCGTCAGCGTCTCGACGCCGACCGGCTCGCGGTAGCGGAGCCGGTTGCCCTGCGCCATGCGGCGCGCGAAGTCGATGAGCTGCCGGGCGTCGGCGACGTGGCCGGCCGACGCGGTCCCGACGTGGTCGTCGAGCTTGTGCAGCTTCTCGATGGACTCCGACTCCATCAGGCTGGAGGACGCCTGCGCCTGCGCGGCCAGGACGACGCCGTCGGCCGTCCGGATGCCGAGCGACGGCGCGCCGCGCGAAACCGCCTCGCGCGCGTACTCGACCTGGTAGATGCGGCCGTCAGGCGAGAACAGCGACGTCCCGCGGTCGTACGCCTGCTGGTCGTTCCCTCTCATCGGGTCTCACCGACAGCCTGTGTCGTCGCGGTTGCACTCATCGACTTCGGCTAGGTGCTCCCGCCGGAAAAAGCCTCCCTAAAAGGATTTTTAGCCGGCGGCCCGCGCTCCGCCGCGCCGTCCGGTCAGTCGTCCAGTTCCACGACGTCGGCGCCGGGCGCGTTCTCCTTCACGCTCTGGAGCCCTTCGCGCGCCTTCTGTTTGGAGGCGTACCCTTCGCCGGAGTCGGCGATGATGTTCCCGTTGTCGTGGGTCAGATGCCACCGCCACTCGCCGCCGTCGTCCTCGAACAGTTCGAACGTCGCCTTGCTCGGCATACCCCACCACGCGTATTCAGGCACCTAAGCCCTGGCGGCCGCAGCCGAGTTCGGCGACGAAAAACGGTTCCGGATCCGCCGGATTCCGTCGGTGTCCCGCGGCGTCCGCGTTCCGGACACGGATTCGCGGGGTTATCCGTGCGTCCCCGTCTGGTCGGTCGTATGCAGTGGAGAGCGGACCTGCCCGACTCGTGGGACGACGCGCCCGCGGACCCGCCGCAGGTGGAAACGCCGCCGTCGCGAATCGTCCCGACCGAATCGGGGTTCGTTTTCGAACCGACGAGCGCGCTCGACCGAGTCGACGCCGCGGCGCGCTCGGCGTTCTCGACGCTCGCCTCTCCCGTCGGCCGGACCGCGGTCGAACGGGACCGAACCGCCGCCGCCAGCGACGACGATTCCGGCGGAGCCGACGCCGACGACGTGGCCGAGGCCGACGTCGGCGCCGACGCCGGTGCCGGTGCGGACGCCGGCGCCGACGCGTTCGACTGACGGACCGCGCAGCCTCGGGATCCGCGTCCGCGTCGGCGGCGGTCCCCGCTACGGCTCCCGGCGTTCGTACGTCACGATGTCGAAGTCGTCGCCGCGTTCGCGGTCGGTTTCGCGCCACGCGGACCAGTCCGGCTCCGGGAAGTAGGTGTCCCCCTCGTAGCGGTCGTGCAGTTCCGTGACCACCATGCGGTCGGCGCGGTCGAGGAACTGTTCGTACACCGCGCCGCCGCCGGCGACGTAGGCGGCGTCGGCGCCGGTCGCTTCCGCGGCGTCGACCGCGGCGTCGACGGAGTCGGCGACCACGACGTCGTCCGGGAGGTCCGGCTCCGACCGCGACAGGACGATGTTGGTCCGACCGGGGAGCGGGCCGCCGAGGTCGCGCGCGATGGACTCGTAGGTGCGCCGCCCCATGATGACCGGGTGGCCGGTCGTCGTCTCCTTGAAGTGCCGGAGGTCGGCCGGGAGGTGCCACGGGATGTCGCCGTCGGCGCCGATGACGCCGTTGTCGGCGACGGCGACGATGAGGACCAGGTCCACGGCTACTCCGCGACCGCGAACCGGATGCCCGGCGCCGGGTCGTACTCCGACAGCCGGATGTCGTCGAACGTCAGTTCCTCCAGGGGCTTGTCGGCGACGTCGATGGTCGGCCGGTCGCGCGGCTCCCGCGAGAGCTGTTCGAGCATCCCCGGGACGTGGTCGTAGTCCTCCTCGCCGTCGGCCTCCGGCGGCGCCTCGGACTCCAGCCAGTCGGCGACGTCGCGGAACCCGTCGCGGTCGTCGACGGCGGCGACGCGGTCGGAGAGCCGGTCGAGGTTGTCGGCGTACCAGTCGCCGCGGTCGCCGGTGCCGCAGTAGATGTGGGTGTCGACGATGCTGTGAGCGAACTCGCCGGGCTCGAACCCGGTTCGCTGTGCGACCGCGGTCAGCAGGATGCTGTAGGCGGCGACGTTGAACGGGACGCCGAGCGCGACGTCGCCCGACCGCTGAGTCAGGTGGAGGTTCAGCCGGTCGCCCTGGACGTTGAACACGAACGTGTAGTGACACGGCGGCAGCGTCGACACCGTCGCGTTCGCGGGGTGCCAGGCGTTCACGACGATGCGGCGGGACTGCGGGTTCTCCTCCAGCGTGTCGAGCACGTACTGGAGCTGGTCGAAGGTGCGTTCGTCGTCGTTCATCCACCGGTGGTCGTCGTCCGGCCACGTCTCGCCGGTCAGCCCCTCCTCCGGCACCGGGAACCGCCGCCAGAACCGGCCGTAGGCGGTGTCGAGGTGGCCCTCGTCGTCGGCCCACGCGTCCCAGATACCGGTCTCCTCGCGCAGATTCCGGACGTGCTCCTCACCGGAGAGATACCACAGCAGTTCGTGGATCAGCGAGTTCCAGCGGAACCCGGAGAGGTCCTTCGTCGTCAGCAGCGGGAACCCCTCGGCGAGGTCGACCGTGTAGTGCTCGGAGAACGACGAGATCGTGTCGACACCGGTCCGGTTCGGCTTGTGCGAGCCGTCGCGCAGAACGCGCTCGACGGTGTCGAGGTACTGCTTCATACTCCATCCGCGCGCGGCGACACTAAAAACCCTCACGCCACGCCGCTCGCGCTGTCACCGTGGTGCCACCTCGACCCGCGCGGCGCCGAAGGGGAACACGAAAGGCGCCGGGGCGCCCAGACGGACACATGATTCGGAACCTCGCCGCCGGCGTCCAGTCGTTCACCAGCAACGCCTTCCTGGTCTCCGGGCCGGCCTCCGAGGCGGCAGGGGCCGCGGACGACGACGGCGACCACGGCCGCCGCGTCCTCGTCGACACCGGGTCGAACTTTGACGTCGCCGCGGCGGTCCGCGAACACGTCGACGACCTCGACGCGGTGGTGCTGACGCACACGCACCCGGACCACATCGGGACGCTCGCGGACGTCCGCGAGGCGTTCGACGTGGAGACGTGGGGGTTCGACCCGAGCCAGCCGGCCGTCGACAACGAACTCCCCGACGGCGAAATGGTGCGGCTCGGAACCGCTTCGTTCGAGGCGCTCCACACGCCCGGTCACAAGGACGATCACCTCTGCCTGTTCAGCGACGAGACCGGCGCGCTGTTCGCCGGCGACCTCGTCTTCGAGAACGGCGGCTTCGGCCGCACCGACCTGGCGGAGGGCGACCGCGACCTGCTCGTCGACAGCATCGACCGGCTCCGCGACCGCGTCGGCGACGACGTCACCGAACTCCACGCCGGCCACGGACCGAGCGTCACGACCGACCCGGCGCACGACGTCGACCTCGCCGCACAGGCCGCACGGATGCGGTAGCCGCGTCGGCCCGAACCAGGCCTGTGAACTGCTAGCAGACCGCTGCTCAACCTTTAACAGCGTCCCGGGCGAACAGCCGTTCGGAGGGACATTACAATGAGCGAGTACGAACTTGATCCGTTGCCGTACGAGTACGACGCGCTGGAGCCGCACATTTCAGAGCAGGTGCTGACGTGGCATCACGACACGCACCATCAGGGGTACGTGAACGGCTGGAACAGTGCGGAGGAGACGCTGGAGGCGAACCGTGAGTCCGGGGACGTGTCGTCGTCTGCGGGCGCGATTCGGGACGTGACGCACAACTCGTCGGGGCACATTCTGCACGACCTGTTCTGGCAGAACATGAGCCCGGAAGGCGGCGACGAGCCTTCGGGTGCGCTCGCGGCGGCGATTCAGGAGGACTTCGGGTCGTACGACGCGTGGAAGGCGGAGTTCGAGGCGGCCGCGAAGGACGCGTCGGGCTGGGCGCTGCTGGTGTACGACAGCTTCTCAAACCAGCTGCGGAACGTCGTGGTGGACGGCCACGACAACGGCGCGATCTGGGGCGGCCACCCGATTCTCGCGCTCGACGTCTGGGAGCACTCGTACTACCACGACTACGGCCCGGCGCGCGGCGACTTCATCGACGCGTTCTTCGAGGTCGTCGACTGGGAAGAACCCGCCGACCGCTACGAACACGCCGTCGAACTGTTCGAGTAACGCGGCGGCTTCGCCCCGGCAGCGACGACCGGGCCGACAGGCCCGAGCAGTTTCCACAGTTTTTCGCACGGCGCCGACCCGTGAGCCGCGCGGCTCGGCGGCGGACGGACGTAGCCGGCGCTAGCTTTAGGTCGCGGCCGACACATCGGCCGGCATGGAACACGTCGACATCGACGACGTCGAACCGTCCGTTCCCGGCGGACGAGACGTCGACTACCGCGGCCTGACGGCGCCGCTCGACACCGACGGGCTCGCGCTCAACTACTACCGGCTCAGCCCCGGCGACAGCTTCTCCGGCGGCCTCCACACGCACCTCGACCAGGAGGAGGTGTTCGTCGTCGTGGAGGGAACCGCGACGTTCGAGACGCCCGACGAGGAGTTCGCGGTCGGGCCGAACGAGGCGGTCCGGTTCGCGCCCGGCGAGTACCAGACCGGCCGGAACGAAGGAGACGACGACGTCGTCGCGTTCGCGCTCGGCGCGCCGCGCGACTCGACGGAGATACGGATACCGCTGGAGTGCCGCGAGTGCGGCCACGACGCGCTCGCCGCGCTCCCCGGCGACGACGGGATGCAGTACGAGTGCCCGGAGTGCGGAACGCCGGCCGACCTCGGGTAGCCGCGGTCGGCCGGAGGCAGCCACAGTGAGCCGCAGTCGTTGGGATATGCCGCCGGAGCCGGCGGCGCATCCGTCCCTATTTTCCGGCGGCCGCCCGAAGCGGACGCCATGCCCACGCCGAAATCCGAGTTCCCGGAGCTGCACCCGTGTGACTTCTACACGCCGAGCGAACTGCTGTCCGCCGATTCGATGTACACGGTGTACGAAATCGCCCGCCTCCTCCAGGGGCTGGAGCCGGACGCGGAGATAGACGAGGGGACGGAGGAAATCCTCCTCGACTGGGCGATTCCGTGGGTGATGCAGAACGCCGACGACCTCGTGGTCGCGGAGCCCCGGACCGACGAGGAACCGGGCTTTTACGGGCTGAAAGAGTCGGCCGTAGAATCCGCGGAGTCCGGCGAACCCGCCGATTCCACCGAGTCCGACGAGTCGGCCGCCGACGAGGGCGGCGAGCGGTGAAGGTACTGGTCGCCGGCGGCGACCGCGTCGACGCCGGGAAAACCACGTTCGCCGTCGGCTTCGCGGCGGCCGAGGAGGTGCTCGCCGCGTTCAAGCCCCGCGCCGGCAACGACTACTGGTTCGACCACGACGACGTCCGCGCCGCCACCGACGACGGCAGACTGTACGGCAAGGACGTCTCCCGACTCGTCGACGCTGCGGCGCCGACAGTCGCTCCGGAGGCGCGGAACCCGATTCACCGGCTCTGGCGTCCGACTCCGGGCCGAACCGGGATGCTCGGCGAGCAGGGGCGGACGTTCCTCGTCGACCGGGTGTCCGTCGGAGCCGGGAGCGGTGGCGAGGACGGAGCCGACTCCGCCGAGTGGGTCGTGAACGCCGCGGCGGCGGAGGCGGACCTGATTCCGTCGGTCGTCCGCGACAGCCTCCCGCTCGGCGACGCGCGCGAGGTCGACTCGGTTGCCGCGTTCAACGACGCGATGCGCGACCTCCACGTCCCGGCGCTGGAGCGGACGACCGAGGCGGTCCGGGCGGCGGACGCGGCGCTCGTGGAGTCGTACAGCGACATCGCCGACCCGCTCCGCGACGTCGACTACGACGCCGTCGCCGTGGTGGACCCGGGGCGGGCGCGCATCTACGACGGCGACCGCTGGGGCGTCGCCCGCGAAGCCGTCGCCGGAAGCGACCAGCAGGGCCAACTGGAGGAGCGCGTCGGGCCGCTCACCGAACTGGTCGACCCGGTGAGCACCCACCGGCTTCCGGCGCTGACCGCCGAGCAGCGCGCCGACCCCGACGCCGTCGCCGCGGCGAACGCCGACGCCTACGACGCGCTGCGGGAGGCCGCCGCCGCGACGGCCGACTGAGCCTCGCCGCCCGGGCTCTGCGTCGCGTCAGTCCGCGACGTACGGCTCGAACCGGCGGTCGTACTCGATTTCGTCGGCGACCCGGTCGGCGACGTCGGCGCCGGCTTCGCGGGCGACGACGTGGAGCGCGAGGTCGAGCCCGGAGGTGACGCCGCCGGCGGTGAGGACGTCGCCGTCGTCGACGACGCGCTCATCGCGGACGTCCGCGTCGCTGGCGCGGAGGTCGTCGAGCGCCGACCCGTGCGTCGTCGCCGGCCTGCCGTCGAGGACGCCGGCTTTCGCGAGCAGCATGCCGCCGGTGCAGACGGACGCGACGACGGCGCCGGCGTCGTGGTGCGCCGCGACGGCGTCCGGGATGGCGCCGCGGTCGTACTCCGCGCGGACGCCGACGTCGCGGCCGCTGTTCCAGCCGCCGCCCGGGACGAGAAGCAGGTCGACGTCGCCGGGCGCGGACAGCGCGCCCTCGGCGCCGACGCGCATCCCGTGGCTCGCGGTCACGGTGTCGGCGCCGTCCAGCGTCACGAGCCGCGTGTCGAACGGGGCGCCGAACGCCTCCGCGTTCCGGAAGACCTCGAACGGCGCGACGGCGTCCAGTTCGTCGAATCCGTCGAACAGCAGCACGGCGATGTCCATGCCTCACCCACGGCCCGCGACGCCAAAGTCGTGTCGCGGCGCGGAGCCCGGTTCGGGGGCTTCCGGGCCGCGTCGCCGCGTCGCTTCCGTTGCCGTCAGGAGAGCGCGGCGATTTCGTCTCGGAGCCGCTCGGCGAGCGCGTCGACGTCTGCGTCGCCGTCGCCGACGCTGAACCGGGCGCGCTCCTCGTCGGCCTCCGCGAGTTCGGTGAACACGCCGCCGCGCCGGTCGACCTCGACGAACACGTCCAGTTCGTCGTCGCCGTCCTGCACCAGCAGCTCCACTTCGTCGACGTCGCCGGCGAACTCGCCGCTGGCCGGGACGTACTCGAACTCCTGGGCGAACCGCGAGCCGAAGTAGCGGTCGAACGGGTCGGCGGACACCTCGACGCTGTGCAGCGAGAAGCCGAGTTTCTCCATGGCGTCGAACGTCGCGGCCATCCGCGGCGTCGGCTCCACGTCGAGGTAGTCGACGTCCTCGGGGTCGACCGCCATCGAGATGTCGAGTTCCGTCTCCACCCAGACCTCGGTGCCGCCGACGGTCAGCGGCGTCTCGTACGGGACGTCGAGCTGCGTCCCGATGGTCCGCTCCTCGCCGGGTTCGATGGTGAACCCTTCCGAGAGTGTGTACGTCCGGAGGTCGGCGTCGCGGTAGCCCTCGTCCTCCGTGAGGAACTCCGTCTCCAGTTCGAGCCTGACCGCGCCGACCTCCTGTTCGGCGTCGCCGCCGTCGATTTCGATGCGCGCGTCCACGGTGTCGCCCGGCGACACCGAGGTCGTTTCGAGCACTGTGTCCACCGTCGCGTTCCCGATTCCGACGCTCGCGAGGACCTTCTTCATAGGCAACCGGGACTGCGGCGGCCTCCGGTATCAACTTTCGGCCCGGGCATCGCGGCCTACTCGTCTTCGTCGTCGCCGCGGGCGGCCTCGAACATCGCCAGCGCGGCCTCGCGGGCCTCGCTGTGGTCGACGACCGGGTCGGGGTAGTCCGGGGCGAGCCGGTCGCGCTCGTCGGCGTCGAGCGTCGGCCAGTCGTGGACGTCGGCGGCGTCGACGCCGCGGAGCTCCGGGACGTACTGGCGGACGTACTCGGCGTCCGGGTCGTACCGTTCACACTGCGAGGCGGGGTTGAAGATGCGGAAGTACGGCTGGGCGTCGGTGCCGGTGGAGGCGGCCCACTGCCAGCCGCCGGAGTCGTTGGCGGCGTCGTGGTCCGCGAGCAGTTCGCGGAAGTGCGCGTAGCCGCGCCGCCAGTCAAGCCTGAGGTCTTTCGTCAGGAACGACGCGACGACCATCCGGACGCGGTTGTGCACGTGCGCCTCCTCGCGGAGTTGGCGCATCCCGGCGTCGACGATCGGGTAGCCCGTCTCGCCGTCCTTCCACTGCTGCAGCGCCTCGTCGTCCGCGCGCCATTCGATGCCGTGTTCGTACTCGCGGTAGTTCTCGGCGACGACGCGCGGATTCGCCCACAGCACCTGCGTGTAGAACTCCCGCCACGCCAACTGCGACTGGAACTCCTCGACCGCCGCCGCCCGCTCGTCTGCGTCGTCCCCGGATTCGTCTCCGTCCGCGTCGTCCGCATCTGTGTCGTCCCCGTCTGCGTCGGCATCTGCGTCGCCTCCGGCGACCGCGGCTTTCGCGTCGGCCGTCGCCGCGTACACCTCGCGAATCCCGACCGTCCCCCACTTGAGGTCGGCGGACAGCCGGGACGTCGCGCGCTCGGCGGGGTAGTCGCGGGCGTCGTCGTACCGGTAGATGTCGTCGGCGCAGAACGCCGAGAGCCGGTCGCGCGCCGCCTCCGTTCCGGCGGCTTGCACGTCGGCGTCCGGCTCCGAGAAGCCGAGGTCGCCCATCGACGGAACCGCTCCGGCGTCGTCGGCGGCGACGAGCGAATCGGCGTCCGGCGCCGGAACCGGGTCGTCCTTCGGGCGGTCGCGCCACTTCCGCCAGAAGTACGAGTACACCGCGTACGGGTCGCCGTCGTTCGTCGTGATGCTCCCCGGTTCGTGCAGCACCGCGTCGTGGAAGCAGCGGTGGGCGACGCCGGCGTCGTCGAGGGCGTCGCGGACGGCGTCGTCGCGACGGCGCGCCAGCCCGGAGTAGTCGCGGTTCCAGTAGACGGCGTCGGCCCCGTGTTCGTCGGCGACGCGCGGGAGCTCGTCGGCCGGGTCGCCGCGAACCACGAGCAGGTCGGCGTCGCGCGCACGGTACCACTCGCGGAGCGACGACAGCGCGTCCAGCATGAACCGGACGCGCGGCGCGCCGGCGTACTCCAGCAGGTCGTCGTCGACGACGAACACCGGCAGCACCGCGTCGCCGTCGCGGTCCACATCGACTTCGCCGTCTGCGTCGCCTCCGGGGTCTGCGTCGGCGTGGTCGTCCGCGTCGCTTCCGTAGTCGCGGCCGGTGGCGGCCGCCGTGAGCCCGCGGTTGTCCGGGCCGCGGAGGTCGCGGCGGTGCCAGAACAGGCGCATGTGACCGTGGTTGGACGCCTCGAACGTAACGGTACTGGCGCGGCGGACGGCACGGCGAACGGCACGGCGGACGGCGCGGGCGGAGCCGCCGCGGGGTAGATTCTTGCCGCTCCGTCACGTCCGTCCGCTATGACCGCTCGCGACATCTCCCTCCCGGTGGCCGCCCAGCCGTCGCTCGACGACCTGGTCGACCTCGCGGTGACCGCCGAGTCGGCCGGCTACGACCGCGCGTGGCTCCCCGAGACGTGGGGTCGGGACGCCGTGACGACGCTCGCACTGGCCGCCGAACGCACCGACGACATCGGCCTCGGCACCTCCATCGTCAACGTCTTCTCGCGGTCGCCGGCGCTCGCCGGGCAGACCGCCGCGACGCTACAGGAGGCAAGCGCCGGCCGGTTCCGGCTCGGCGTCGGGCCGTCCGGCCCCGCGGTCGTCGAGCGGTGGCACGGCGCCGACTTCGACCGGCCGCTCCGCCGCACCCGCGAGTTCGTCGAGGTGACGAAGCGAGCGCTCTCCGGGGAGGCCGTCGAGTACGACGGCGACTACTTCGACCTCGGCGGCTTCCGGCTTCGACAGGGGCCGCCGGAGCCGACGCCGCCGGTCGACGTCGCCGGGATGGGGCCGAAGTCGGTCGAGCTCGCCGGGCGGTTCGGCGACGGCTGGCACGCGCTGATGCTGACGCCCGACGGCCTCCGCGACCGCCTCGACGACTTCCGGCGCGGCGCCGACCTCGGCGACCGCGACGTCGACGACGCGCGCGTCACGCTGTCGCTCACCTGCTGCGCGCTCGAAGACGCCGAGCGCGCCCGGTCGCTCGCCCGCCAGCACGTCGCCTTCTACGTCGGCGGCATGGGGACGTTCTACCGGGACGCGCTCGCCCGGCAGGGCTACGAGGACGTCGCCACCGAGATTCACGACTCGTGGACCGACGGCGACCGCGAGGCGGCAGTCGCGGCGCTCACGGACGACCTGCTCGACGACGTCGTCGCCGCCGGCGCCCCCGACGCCGCCCGCGACCGCCTCGAATCCTTCGCGGCCGTCGACGGCGTCGACGCGGTCGCCGTGTCGTTCCCGCGCGGCGCCGAGGACGCGGACATCCGCGAGACGATGGCGGCGCTGGCGCCGTGAGCGGCAACGACACGGGCGGCGACTCGGAGCCGCCTGCGGAGCCACCGGGAAGCGACGACGCCGCGGGGGCCGACGACGCCTTCGGCGCGCTCGGCAACGAGACGCGGCTCCGGACGCTCCGACGGCTCGCGGCCGCCGACGAGCCCCCGACGTTCACGGAGCTGTTCGAGGCGAGCGGCGAGGACACGTCCGCGGGGTTCGCGTACCACCTCCGCCAGCTCGTCGACCGGTACGTCCGGAAGGACGAAGAGACCGAGCGCTACCACCTGACGTACGCCGGCCGCGAGGTCACGCGGGCGCTCGACGCCGGCACGTACACCGACCGCGTCGACCGCGAGCCGGAGCCCGTCGACGACGACTGCCCGGTGTGCGGCGCGGCGGCGCTCGCGGCCCGCGTCGCGGACAACTACGTCGCCGTCGCCTGCACCGACTGCGGGACCGAACTGCTGTCGCTTCCGTTCCCGCCGAGCGGCGCCCGCGACCGCGACGCCGACGAGGCGCTCGCCGCGTTCGACTCCTATCACCGCAGCCGGCTCCGGCTGCTCGCGGACGGCGTCTGCCCGGACTGCGCCGGCGACGCCACCGGCCGCATCGAGTTCACGGAGCCCGACCCGCTCCCGGGGGACGAACGCCGGCCGGTGCTGGTCGGGCGCTGTTCACAGTGCCAGTTCGGGATTCGGACACCGGTGTCGCTCGCCGTCGTCACGCATCCGGCGGTCGCGGCGTTCTTCAGCGAGCACGGCGAGTCCGTCGGCGACCGGCCGCTGTGGAACCTCGGTCCCGAGTGGAGCGAAGCCGTGCTGTCGACGTCGCCGCCCGCGGTCCGCGTCTCCATCCGCTTCGCCGACGACGCCGTCGACGACAGCGGCGACAGCGGCGAGAGCGACGTGGACAGCGACGTGGACGGTGACACGAGCGGCGACGCGAGTGGCGACGGCGACGGAGAAGTGCTGCGTCTGTTGGTCGGCGACGGCCCGACGGTAGTCGACGTCACTCGGGAGGCCGCGTCGGGTCAGGAGGCGACGGCGTCCGGGTCGTCGTAGGTGTCGACCGCGACGTCGCCGGCGCCGGTGAGGGTCGTGACGGCGAGGCCGTTTCCGGAGGCGAGGTCACGTTCGCAGGCGGCGGCGACGGCGTCGGCGGCGAGCGACCTCGCGTCGTCGCGGCCGAGTCCGTCGTCGTATCCCGCTTCGAGGACGCCGTACGCGGTCGGGCCGCCGGAGCCGTCCGCGGCGAACGGCTGTGCGAGCGCGCCGCCGGCGGCGTCGAAACTGAACAGGTGCGCGCCGTCGTCGTCGACGCCGCCGAGGATGTGCTGGAGGTGCATCGGCCGTTCGCGCATCAGGCCGGCGGTCCGGGCGGCGAGTGCCTCCACCGACATTCGCGCGTCCCGCCGCAGCTCGTACAGCCGGACTTCCCGCTCCAGTTCCGGGACGAGCGCCTGCGCGGCGCCGACGGACCCCGTGAACGCCAGCGCCGCGCGGTCCGCGACGGAGAAGAGTTTCTGCGCCCGCTTGCTCGACACCATGCCGCCCATGCTCGCCCGCCGGTCGGAGGCGAGCACGACGGCGTCGTCGGCGACGAGCCCCACGATTGTCGTTCCGAACTCGGTCGTCGAATCGGCTGGTTCGACCATACGCTCCGTCGGAGCCGGTGCCGGATAAGTGTCCGCTAAAATATGTTTTAGTCACGTCGCTGCAGCGAACTCCGCGTCGGTTCGGTCGGCTCCAACCCGCCGACGCTACGCCCAGACCCGTTCGATTTCGTCTCGGCGACCGTCGAGCACCGGGAACCGTTCGCCGCGTCGGTGTTCGAGCCACCGGAGGAGCCGCTCCGCCCACCGCAGTTTCCGGGCTTTCAGTCCGGAGACGGCGGGGTCGTCGAAGTCCCACCCGGCGAATCGGAGTTCGGCGGCGCCGCAGTGGTCCGCGAGGAACGCGGCGCGGTCGCCGTCCGTGAATCCGCCGACGTTCACGACGTCGTCGACCGGCGCGGCCTGCGTCGTCACAAGCGCGTGGTCGGCGTCGTATCGGGGCAGCCACGTCTCCACGAGTTCGCGGTTGTCTCCGTGCGCGTGCGCGACGACGATGTCGCCGCGAGCGGTGCGGTCCCGGCCGGTCTCGGGGTTCTTGTCCAGGTCGGTCACCATCGCGTCCACGTCGACGCCGGCGTCCGCGAGCCGGTCGGTCGCGGTGGACGCAGCGAACACTCGGTCGGCGTCGCGGGCGACCGAAACTTCGGCTTCCAGCGACGGCCCCGCGCCGCAGACCGCGACGCTCCGACCGGCGCAGTCGAGCCTGTCGAGGTCGAACGGCGCGGCGAAGTCGGCGGCGCGGTCCCGGACCGCCTCGTCGGCGGCGCGGTCGAACCCGAGGTCGGACAGAATCCGCTCGTACACCGGCTCCCACTCCGCGAAGTTCATCGGTGCCTCCGGGCAGTCATGGCTGCGGCTGGTCGGTCGAATCCGCCGAGTAATACGGTATTGGGCCGGAAGCGCACCAGAGTACCCCTACCCGTGGGCCCTTCCGGCTTCCAGTCGCCTCTTCCGGCCGGGATGGTATAAGTTTTCTCACTCGGTCACACCCCGTAACGCCCGTAAGGCCGCATCGAGACCGTCGCTAACGCCACTTGCGGCCGCTGAAATATTCCGGAGTCCGGCGGGCGTCCCGACCACCAGCACCGTCGCCGCTTCGCCGACGATGAACGCCGACGACTCCGCGGCAGCGGCCCGCAGCGCCCCGATTTCCTCCGGGTCGAGCCCGGAGAACTCCACGGTGCGCGTCACCGCCTGCCCGGCCAACGCGGGGTCGCCGCCGACCCGGTCGATGTGGCGCGCGGCCTCGCCGGCGGTCGTCACGTCCAGTTCCTCAACAGACACCGCTTCGCCCTCGTCGCCGGCGGCGTCGCGGCGGACGCGGTCGCGGGCGAACTCCTCGCCGATGAGCGCGGCGTCCCGGGTCTCGGCGACGTCGTGGGTGCGGACGACGTGCGCGCCGCGTTCGACGGCCATCGACGTCGCCGCCAGCGACACCGGCAGCGCCGCCTCCGTGTCGCGTCCGGCGACCTCCCGGAGGAAGTTCTTCCGGTTGATGGACACCAGAATCGGGTGGCCGTAGCCGCGGAACTCCCGGAGGCGACGGAACGTCTCCCGGTCGTCCTCCAGCGTCTTCTCGTCGGACCAGCCGCCGAACGCCGGGTCGACGATGGTCTTGTCGGTGAAGCCGTTCAGCGCCAGCGCGTCGTAGATGTCGTCGACGTCCTCGACGGCGCCGGGCCGTTGGAGGTCCGGGGGCGACGCCATCTTCACGACCGCCGCGTCGTGGGCCGCACACACCGCCGGCATCTCCGGGTCCGCGAACCCGCAGATGTCGTTCACCATGTCGAAGCCGCGCGAGAGCGCCGCGTCGGCGACCTCGTGGTACCGCGTCTCGATGCTGAACACGGCGTCGCCCGACGACGCCTCCATCGCCGCGACCGCGGTGTCGAGCCGCTCCAGTTCCTCCTCGGCCGACAGCACCTCGAACCGCTTGTTCGCCGACTCCAGGCCGACGTCGACGATGTCGGCGCCCTCGCCGATGAGTTCCTCGTCGACGTACGCCGCGGCGGCCTCCGGGTCGTCGAAGACGGACGGCGAGTACGGCGACTCCTTCGAGACGTTCAGCACCCCCATGATTCGGGGCGGGTGTTCGTCGCCGATCGGCAGTCCGGCGGCGTCCACTGTTCGCATGGCTCCGCGGTCGGGTTCGTCGTGCTTCGGTGTTGCGGTCCACGCGAGCCGGCAGCGGGGAGCGGCCGGACGGACGGCCGTCCGAAGCCGGGCGGCGTGAACGCGCCGTTTATCACCGCGCACCCGCAACGGCCGACAAATGGGTAAGGTGAGCATCGGCCTGCGGGGCTGGCGCTTCGACGAGGACGACCTGTTCACGGACGACGGCGACTGGCGGCCGCTGGAGGAGGTGCCGCACGACCCGCGGCACCGGCTCCTCCGGCTGCAGGTCGTCATCGGGAAGCCGTGTGACGCCTGCTACCTGATTCACGGGGAGGCGGACAAACAGCGCTGCCGCGAAGCGAAAATCGTGTACGGCGAGCCGCTCGACGAGGTGCTGCTGTGTGACGACCACGAGGCTGACTTCCTCTACTGGTTCCGCGAGCGCGGCGGCAGCGACGTCGCCGGCGAGGAGACGTTCCGTGACGCCTTCCACGAGTGGTTCGCCGACGGCGGCCGCGCCCCGGACGGCTACGGCGGCATGGACCACGTCGAAGCGGCGCCGGACGACCTGCCGGACCTGCCGGACCCGGAGGACGTCTACGACCGCGAGCAGGAACTGCTCGAAGACGAACGGCCGGACTTCGACGACTCGGCGGACGGCGCCGCCGGTGACGCCGACGGCTCCGCGCCCGACCTCGACGACGCCGACCTCGACCTCGACCTCGACCGGGAGTATCCGACATGAGCGGCCGCGAGTTCGCCGTCGTCGTCGTGGAGCCGGAGACGCCCGGGAACGTCGGCACCATCGCGCGGGCGATGAAGAACTTCGGCGTCACTGACCTGAAGCTGGTCGACCCGCCCGAGATCAAAGAGGGCGGCGAGGCGTACGGCTTCGCCGGCCACGCCCGCGAGGACGTGCTTCCGAACGCCGACGAAGTGACGTTCGACGAGGTCGTCGAGCGGTACCACACCGTCGGCACCACCGCCATCACCGGCGAGGACGCCAGGCGGCACGTCCGCTTCCCATTCAAGACGCCGGCCGAACTCCGCGAGTCGCTCGCGGCGGTCGACACCGACACGGCGCTCGTGTTCGGCCGCGAGGGCCGCGGCCTCAACAACGAGGAGCTGGCGCGCATCGACGAAGTCGTCTCCATCCCGGCCAGCCCGGACTACCCGGTGTTGAACCTCGGGCAGGCCGCGACCGTGACGCTGTACGAACTCCGCGACCTGTTTCTGGCGGACACGCAGCTCCCGGACACGGAGCGCGAACGCGCCGCGGAGCCGACCATCGAGCGGCTGTACGACCAGTTCTCGGCGTTCCTCGGCGAGGTCGAACACCGCGACCACAAGCGCGACCGCACCGAGCGACTCATACGGCGGCTGGTCGGCCGCGCACACCCGACGGACAAGGAGGTCAGCACGCTCACCGGCGTGTTCCGGAAGGCGACGCGCGACCTCCGCGAGGAGTGACTACGCGGCGTCGCGCCGGCGGTACATCACGTTCCCGACCATCGAGAAGACGCAGTCGCCGTCGCCGTTGTACGTCTCGATTCGCGGCCTGACGACGCCGCGTTCGGGGCGCTCGGGAATCGCCTCCTCGACTTCGACCTCGATGCGGAGCACGTCGCCGGGGCGGACCGGGACGCGCCACCGGAGTTCGTCGACGCCTTTCGCGCCCACGACCGCGGCGTCGTCGAGCACGCCGTCGACGAGCAGCCGCATCGTGACGGACGCCGTGTGCCACCCGGACGCGATGAGGCCGCCGTACGGGGACTCCTCGGCGGCGCGCTCCGGGTCGGTGTGGTACCACTGCGGGTCGTACTGCTCGGCGAACGTCAGGATTTCCTCGCGCGTCACCTCGTAGTCGCCGTGCTCGAAGGTGTCGCCGACGGCGACGTCTTCGAAGTACGTCGTCATGCGTCGGGGCACGCCGCGCCGCCCCATCAACGTTCCGTGCCGACGCGTCCGCGCCCCGTCGCCGTCGGCCGCTTAACTCACGTGAAACGTCGACACGTCTAAGCCCGACACAGCCGTCCGTTCGGACGCCCCTACCCGGGTGTGCCCGTTCACGCCCTCCGCGGCTCTTTCGTTCCGGCGCCGGCACGCCGAATCCGGGTCCGTTTTCACCCCCGCCGGCGAAGCCGGCCGTAATGACCGACATGGACGAGGAGCTGCGAGAGCGGGTCCGCGCCGAGGCGGAGACGGCGGCGCTGTTCAACGCCCTCAAGCACGGCTCCGACCCGGAGGTCGGCGCCATCATGGGGCCGCTGATGGGCGAGAACCCCGAGTTCCGCGAACACGGCGACCAGATTCCGGGCGTCGTCGCGCCCGTCGTACAGGAGGTCGCCGGCATGGACGAACAGGAGCGGCGCGAGCGGCTCAGCGAGCTCGCCCCGGAGCTCGTCGAGGAACTCGAAGCGGAGGACGAGGCGGACGAGCGGGCGCTGCCAGACCTGCCGAACGCCGACGAGTACGACGAGATTCGGATGCGCGCGGCGCCGAATCCGAACGGGCCGTGGCACCTCGGCCACGCCCGGATGCCGTCGGTCATCGGGACGTACAAGCAGCGGTACGACGGCCACTTCATCGTCCGGTTCGACGACACCGACCCGGAGACGAAGCGCCCGGACCTCGACGCGTACGACGCCATCCTCGACGACGTCGACTACCTCGGCTTCGAGCCGGACGAGGTGCTGCGCGCCTCGGACCGCGTCGAGACGTACTACGACTACGCCCGCGACCTCATCGACGAGGGCGGCGCGTACACCTGCTCGTGCCCCGCCGAGCAGTTCCGCGAACTGAAGGCCGACGGCGAGCCGTGCCCGCACCGGGACAAGGACGCCGAGACGGTCCGCGCCGAGTTCGAGGAGATGGTCGACGGCGAGTACGACGCCGGCGAGATGGTGCTTCGCGTCCGCACCGACATCACCCACAAGAACCCCGCGCTGCGCGACTTCGTGGCGTTCCGCGTCGTCGACACGCCGCATCCGCGGGAGGAGGCCGCCGACTACCGCGCGTGGCCGATGCTCGACTTCCAGTCCGGCGTCGACGACCACCTGACGGGCGTCACCCACATCATCCGCGGCATCGACCTCCAGGACTCCGCGAAGCGCCAGCGGTTCGTCTACGACTACTTCGGCTGGGAGTACCCCGAGGTGCTCCACTGGGGGCACGTCCAGGTCGACGAGTACGACGTCAAACTGAGCACCTCGAGCATCAAGAAGCGAATCGACGCCGGCGACCTCACCGGTTGGGACGACCCGCGCGCGCCGACGCTGAAGTCCGTGCGGCGCCGCGGCATCCGCGGCCAGGCAATCGTCGACGCGATGGTCGAACTCGGGCTGTCCACCAGCGACGTGGACCTCGCGATGTCGAGCGTGTACGCGAACAACCGCGACCTCGTCGACGAGGAGACGGACCGGAGCTTCCTGGTCCGCGACACCGACGTCTCCGCGCCCGGCGGCGACGTGGCCGGCGAGGTTAAGCGCGCCCCCGACGGCCCGGCGCAGCGGCTCGCCGTCGCCGGCGACGACCGGCCCGACGCCGGCCATCCGCCGGTCCACCCGAACCACGAGGAGCGCGGCGACCGCGACATCCCCGTCGGCGACGCCGTCCTGCTGGAAGCCGGCGACGTCCCCGCTCACGGCAACCGCGTCTGGCTGAAAGGCTACGGCTGCGTTCGCAACGACGACGGCACGCTCCGCTGGGTCGGCACCGACATCGAGATGGTCCGCGAAGAGGACGTCCCGGTGGTCCACTGGGTGCCCGCCGACGACAACGTCCCCGTCCGGATGCGGACGGTCCACGGCGACGTCCTCGGCTACGCCGAACCCGGTTTCGCCGACTACGAACCTGACGACCTCGTCCAGTTCGAGCGGGTCGGCTTCGTCCGGTACGACCGCGACACCGCCGCGGACGCCGACGCCGATGTCGACGGCGACGCGGAGGCGGACACCGGCGCCGCGGACGAAACAGTCGTCTACTACGCGCACCCCTGAGCGGCCCGACGGCACTCGGACGACGCCGAGCGCGGGTGCAGAGTCGAACGAGCGGCGTTGAATCCGAGGCGACAGGGCGACCGCGGAGGCGACCCGGTTCGGCCTCGTGGACGACCGTCCGCCGCGGCTGTGCGGGAACCGTACTCGGCGCCGGTAGTTCTTTTTGGGGTTACCCTCACCATTGTTCATGGATTCTATCCCGGTCGACGAGACCGTGCGGAACTACGTCGACGGCGAGTGGCGAGCGCCCGGCGGCGACGACCACCAGGAGGTGTTGAACCCGGCGACGAACGAGCGCGTCGGCACCGTCCCGTTCTCGTCTGCGGCGGCGCTCGACGAGACGGTCGCGGCGGCCGACGCGGCGTTCCAGGAGTGGCGGTCGACCGCGGTCGAACAGCGCATCCAGCCGCTGTTCCGGCTGAAGTCGCTGCTGGAGGAGAACCAGGAGTCGCTCGCGGAGACGCTGGTGACCGAACACGGGAAGACGAAGCGGGAGGCGATGGGCGAGATTCGGCGCGGCATCGAGAACGTCGAGGTGGCCTGCGGCGCGCCGACGATGATGCAGGCGGGCCACCTGCCGCACGCGGCGCCCGACATCGACGAGACGGCGGTGCGTCAGCCGCTCGGGCCGGTCGTCGCGGTGACGCCGTTCAACTTCCCGGCGATGATTCCGCTGTGGTTCCTGCCGTACGCCGTCGCCACCGGCAACACGTTCATCCTGAAGCCGAGCGAACGCGACCCGTTCACGGCGGTCCGCATCGCCGAACTGGTCGAGGAGGCTGGCTTCCCCGACGGCGTCGTCAACGTCGTCCACGGCGGCGTCGACTCCGTGAACCACCTCATCACCCACGACGACGTGGAGGCGGTGTCGTTCGTCGGGTCGACGCCGGTGGCACAGCACGTCTACGAGACCGCGGCGGGCGCGGGCAAGCGCGTGCAGGCGCAGGGCGGCGCGAAGAACCACATCGTCGTCTCCGCGACCGCCGACGTCGACTACGCCGTCGAGAAGACGCTGTCGTCCGCGTTCGCGAACGCCGGGCAGCGCTGCCTCGCGAACCCGGTCGCGGTGGTGGAGGACGACGTCTACGACGAGTTCGCCGACGGCCTCGTCGCGGCCGCCGAGGAGCTGACGGTCGGTGCGGGCCTCGACGACGGCACCGAGATGGGGCCGCTCATCTCCGGGCCGCACCGCGAGTCCGTCCTGGAGTACATCGAGACGGGCGTCGAGGAGGGCGGAACGCTGCTACTCGACGGCCGGGAGCGAGACGTGCCCGCGGAGGGGAACTACCTCGGGCCGACCCTGTTCGGCGACGTCGACCCGGACGACACCGTCGCCCGCGACGAGATTTTCGGGCCGGTGCTCGCGCTCGTCCGCGCCGACGACTTCGACGACGCCGTCGCGACCGTGAACCGGTCGCGGTTCGGGAACGCGGCGTCGCTGTTCACCAGCGACGGCGGCGAGGCGCGGCAGTTCCGCCTCGACGTCTCCGCCGGCAACCTCGGCGTCAACGTCGGCACCGCGGCGCCGATGGCGTTCTTCCACTTCGGCGGACGCGACGACAGCTTCTTCGGCGACCTGCACGCGCAGGGCGACGACGCGATTCGGTTCTACACGGACGAGACGGTGTACATCGAGCGGTGGCCGGACTCGGACGCGTAACCGTCGCGTCGCTGCTGCGGTGCTGGTGCGTCGCTTTCGCGGTGCTGTCGCGTCGCTTTCGCGGTCCTTCTGCGGTCCTGCGGGTCGCTGCCGCGGTGCTGCCGCGTTGCCTCCGCGATTTTAGCGCCTCGCCGCTGAACCGGCCGACCCGCTGCTCGCGGGCGGGGAAGGAAACGGACGGGATTCGCCGTGCTACCGCGCCACACGGCGCCTCCGGCGGTTCCCGCACTTCGTGACGTTTAAGTACCGATGCCGAGTTAGTCCGGGTGTAGTCACTGTAGGGGCGTCGGGTCCCGAGTCCGGAAGGGCGACCATACGAATGCAGGTTGCGGTAGCCAAGCCTGGCCCAAGGCGCTGGGTTGCTAACTCAGTGGCGCAAGCCTCCGGGGTTCGAATCCCCGCCGCAACGCTGACCAGCACACCAACAATATGAGCGCAGAAGAACCAGAGGACGCGCCCGAAGACGACGAGGACCTTCAGTACTTCGTCCGAATCGGTCAGACGGACCTTGACGGGACCAAGACCGTCGAGCGCAGCCTCACCGACATGAAAGGTATCGGCCAGCGTACGGCACGGCTGGTCGCCGAGGCAGCCGACGTGGACCGAACAGCCACGATCGGCCGCCTCGACGACGACGCCATCGACGCCGTCGTAGACGTCGTGGAGAACCTCGAAGACCACATTCCCGAGTGGATGGTCAACCGGCAGAAGGACTTCTTCACCGGGGAGACGGCCCACAAGGTGGGCTCCGACCTCAACGAGAAACGTCGCCACGACATCAACCGCATGAAGATGATTAACTCCTACAAGGGGATCCGCCACCAGCGCGGCCAGAAGGTCCGCGGCCAGCGGACGAAGTCCACCGGCCGCACCGAAGGCACCATCGGCGTCAACGTCGAGGAGATCCGCGAGGAGATGGCTGAAGAAGCCGAAGGTGAAGGCGAATGACGACCGGGAACTCGACCAAACTGTACGAGACGCCGAACCACCCGTACCAGGGTGAACGCATCGCCGAGGAGTCCGACCTGCTCGGCCGCTACGGCCTCTCCAACAAGGAGGAGCTGTGGCGCGCGCAGTCGGAACTGCGCGACTACCGACGCGAAGCCCGCAGCCTCATCGGCGAGGCGCAGGGCGACGTCGAGGCGGCCGGCGAGGCCGGCTCCGAGTTCGTCGCTCGGCTCCGCAAGTACGGCATCCTCGGCGACCACGACGACATCACGGAAGTGCTGTCGCTCGACGTCACCGACGTGCTCGAACGCCGCCTGCAGACCGTCGCGTACCGCAAGGGCGTCGGCAACACGCCGAAGCAGGCGCGGCAGTTCATCGTCCACGGCCACGTGGTCGTCGGCGACGCCCGCGTCACGCGGCCGTCCTACCAGGTGCCGACCGCGGAGGAGGACCTCGTCTCGTTCGACGAGCAGTCCCCGCTCGCGGACGAACTTCACCCCGAACGCGCGGAGGGTCAGTAAATGAGCGAATCAGAGAACACACCGGAAGGCGAGAGCCACTGGGCCATCGCCAACGTCTTCGCATCGTTCAACAACACGCTCATCACCGTCACCGACGCGACCGGCGCGGAGACCATCGCGAAGTCGTCCGGCGGTGCGGTCGTGAAGCAGAACCGCGACGAAGCGTCGCCGTACGCCGCGATGCAGATGGCAGAACAGGTCGCCGAAGAGGTGCTCGCACAGGGCGTCGAAGGCGTCCACGTCCGCGTCCGCGGCCCCGGCGGGAACGCACAGAAGTCCCCCGGGCCGGGCGCGCAGGCGACGATTCGTGCGCTGGCTCGCGCCGGCCTCGAAATCGGTCGCATCGAGGACGTCACCCCCATCCCGCACGACGGGACGCGAGCACCGAAGAAGAACCGCCTGTAATCCATGGCTGACGACGACTTCGACGTGGAGGTCATCACGCGGGACGACCGCTCCGCGCGCCTGCTCGTCCGGGGGCTGACGCCCGCGGTCGCGAACGGGCTGCGCCGAGCGGTGCTCTCGGAAGTGCCCACCCTGTCGATCGACACCGTTCGGTTCGTCGAGAACTCGTCGGTGATGTTCGACGAGATGGTCGGGCTCCGCCTGGGACTCGTTCCGCTGACGACGCCGCTGGACGACTACGAGATCGGCGACACCGTCACGCTCGCCCTCGACGTCGAGGGCCCGGCGACGGCGTACTCCGGCGACCTCGAGACGTCCGACGACCTCGTCCAGCCGGCCGACGAAAACATCCCGATTATCGAGCTGAAGGAGGGCCAGCGCCTCGAGTTCGAGGCCGACGCCGTCCTCGACACCGGGAAGGAACACGCGAAACAGCAGGGAGGCGTGGCCGTCGGATACCGGCACCTCCAGCGCGTGAACGTCGTCGGCGACAAGGACGAATTCGACGAGGAGGAACCGAACATCCTCCGCGGCGTCATCGAGACCGAAGACGGCGAGCTCGTCCACACCGACGAGTTCGGCGCCGACCTGACGAACCGGTACCCCGGCAAGGAGCTGGAGGTGTCGGACGTCCCCGGCGCGTTCGTCTTCCACATCGAATCCGACGGCTCCATGCCCGTCGACGAGCTGACGCTCCGCGCCGTCGCGTCGCTACGCGACCGCGCGGACGAACTGGCAGAGAAAGTCGCAGTATAACCACCAATGTCCGCTGCCTCCGCTCACACGGCGCTCGCCTTCACCGCGAGCGACGGCGCCGGTCGCCGAGACCGCACGCCGTCGCCCCGGTGGAGTATCGAAAGCCGTTTAACCGGGGGCGCGGTACGACGGAGTGCGGGCAGGGATAGCCAAGTCAGGCCAACGGCGCAGCGTTCAGGGCGCTGTCCTGTAGAGGTCCGCAGGTTCAAATCCTGCTCCCTGCACTCCACTCCGTTCTTTCGTGGCTCCGACTCGGAGTCACGGCTCACTCCACTACGGAGGGCTCACTATGAGTAGTAGCAAGACTAATCCGAGACTTCAGAACCTCATCGCCGAACTGAAGTCGGTCGCGCGGCAGTCCGATGCCAACGTCTGGCAGGACGTCGCCGACCGGCTCGAAAAGCCGCGGCGCACGCACGCGGAGGTCAACCTCGGCCGCATCGAGCGGTACGCGAACGAGGACGAGACCGTCGTCGTGCCGGGCAAGGTGCTCGGCTCGGGCGTGCTCCGCAAAGACGTCACCGTCGCCGCCGTCGACTTCTCCGGCACCGCCGAGACGAAGATCGACCAGGCGGGCGACGCCGTGGCGCTCGAAGAACTGCTGTCGAACAACCCCGAAGGGACGAACGTCCGGGTGATCCGATGAGCCTCGCAGAGTTCGAAGCCGACGTCGTCGTCGACGCACGCGACTGCATCGTCGGTCGCGTCGCGTCGAAGGTCGCTCAGCGCGCGCTCGACGGCGAGCGCGTCGCCGTGGTGAACGCCGAACACGCGGTCATCACCGGCAACGAGGACACCACGGTCGAGAAGTTCCGGACGCGAGCGGAGCTCGGCTCCGACCGCGGCCCGTACTACCCGAAGCGTCCGGACCGCATCTTCAAGCGGTCCATCCGGGGCATGCTGCCGTACAAGAAGCCGCGCGGCCGCGAGGCGTTCGAGAACGTCCGCGTCTACGTCGGCAACCCGTACGACGAGGACGGCGACGTCCTCGACGGCACTTCGCTGGACCGGCTGTCGAACATCAAGTTCACCTCCCTCGGCTCGATCTCCGAGGACCTGGGGGCTAACGTCACATGGTAACCAACACGTCCGGCAAGAAGAAGACGGCCGTCGCCCGCGCCACCGTGCGCGAGGGCGAGGGCCGCGTTCGCATCGACTCCAAGCCCGTCGAACTGACCGAGCCGGAGCAGGCTCGCCTGAAGATGCTGGAGCCGTTCCGCATCGCCGGCGAGGACCTCCGCTCGAACGTCGACATCGACGTCGACGTCACCGGCGGCGGCTTCTCCGGGCAGGCTGACGCCGCCCGGACGGCCATCGCCCGCGGGCTGGTGCAGCACCTCAACGACGCTGAGCTCCGCGACGCCTTCATGGAGTTCGACCGCTCGCTGCTCGTGAACGACTCACGGCAGAGCGAACCGAAGAAGTGGGGCGGCCCCGGCGCTCGTGCCCGCTACCAGAAGTCGTACCGCTGAGGTGGTTCGACCATGATGATTCCCGTCCGGTGTTTCACGTGCGGTAACGTCATCGGTGAACACTGGGAGGAGTTCAAAGCGCGCGCCAAGGAGGGCGACGAGGACCCCGCAGCGGTCCTCGACGAACTCGGCGTGGACCGGCACTGCTGCCGGCGCATGATGGTGAGCCACACCGACCTGGTCGACGTCGTCTCGCCGTACCAATAATGAGCACGAACACCCAGTACAACCGGTACGAGAAGGCCCGCATCCTCGGCGCACGAGCGCTGCAGCTCGCGTACGGCGCGCCGGTGCTCATCGACACCGACCAGTCCGAGCCCATCCTCATCGCGGCCGAGGAGTACGACGCCGGCGTGCTGCCGTTCACCGTCCGGCGGGAGGGAAAATGACGCTCGTCGCCTCGGTGTCGCTGCGACGCGTCCTGGACTCCCGCGGCAACGCGACCGTCGAAGCGGACGTGCTGACGGAGTCCGGCGGCTTCGGCCGCGCCGCGGCCCCCTCGGGGGCGTCCACCGGCGAGTACGAGGCCATCGAACTGCCGCCGCGTGAAGCCATCGCGGCCGCGCGGCAGCACGCCGTGCCGCGGCTCGAAGGCGAGGTGCACACCGGCAATCAGCGCGACGTCGACGCCGCGCTGCGCGCCGCCGACGGCACCGACGACTTCTCCGAAATCGGCGCGAACAGCGCCGTCGCCATCTCGATGGCGGCCGCGAAGGCGGGCGCCGACGTGCTGGGCGCGCCGCTGTTCCAGCACCTCGGCGGCTCGTTCCGCGACGCCGGCACGTCGTTCCCGACGCCGCTCGGGAACGTCGTCGGCGGCGGGGAGCACGCCAAGGAGGCGACGCACATCCAGGAGTTCCTCGCCGCGCCGGTCGGCGCGCCGTCCGTCTCGGAGGCCGTCTTCGCGAACGCGAAGGTGCACGGCGCCGTCGGGGACGTCCTCGACGAGCGCGGCGTCGCCGCCGCGAAAGGCGACGAGGGCGCGTGGGCGCCCGCCGTCTCCGACGCCGAGGCGTTCGAGATCGTCGCGGAGGCGACCGAGCGCGTCGAAGACGAGGTCGGGTTCGACATCACGTTCGGGCTCGACGTCGCCGCTGCGGAGCTGTACGACGCCGACGCCGGCGTCTACCGCTACGGCGACGAGGAGCGCAGCCCGGCCGAGCAGGTGGAGTACGTCGCCGGCCTGGTCGACGAGTACGACCTGGCGTACGTCGAGGACCCGCTCGACGAGGACGACTACGACGGCTTCGCCGACCTCACCGAGCGGGTCGGCGACCGGACGCTCGTCTGCGGCGACGACCTGTTCGTCACGAACGTCGACCGGCTGGAGCGCGGCATCGACGTCGGCGCCGCCAACAGCATCCTCATCAAGCCGAACCAGATCGGGACGCTGACGGAGGCGTTCGACGCCGTGGAACTCGCCCACCGGAACGGGATGGACGCGGTCGTCTCCCACCGGTCGGGCGAGACGGAGGACACGACCATCGCACACCTCGCCGTCGCCACGGATGCCTCGTTCATCAAGACGGGGACCGTGGGCGGCGAGCGCACCGCCAAGCTGAACGAACTCATCCGCATCGCGGAGGAAGCCGTATGAGCGAATCAGAAAACGACGCAGACGAGGCGCCCGACGCCGAGGAGGAGGTCGCGGAGACCGAGACCGAGGCCGAGGAGGCGCCCGATACGACAGAGGAACAGCCCGCCGACGCCGAGGAGGAGGTCGCGGAGACCGACGCCGAGGCCGACGAGGAAGCCGAAGAGAGCGGTCCGCGCTTCGACGAGGACGTCATGCCGGACGAGGAGGCCGACCTCCTCATCCCGGTCGAGGACTACCTGTCCGCCGGCGTCCACATCGGGACCCAGCAGAAGACGAAGGACATGGAGCGGTTCATCCACCGCGTCCGCGACGACGGCCTGTACGTGCTCGACGTGAGCCGGACGGACAGCCGCATCCGAACCGCGGCGGACTTCCTCGCCGGCTACGACCCCGAGCAGGTGCTCGTCACCTCCTCGCGGCAGTACGGCCGCTTCCCGGCCGAGAAGTTCGCGGACGCCATCGGCGCCCGCGCCCGCACCGGCCGCTTCATCCCGGGGACGCTGACGAACCCGAAGTACGCCGGCTACATCGAGCCGGACGTCGTCGTCGTCACCGACCCGATCGGTGACGCGCAGGCCGTCAAGGAGGCCATCACGGTCGGCATCCCGGTCATCGCGATGTGCGACTCGAACAACCAGCTCAGCAACGTCGACCTCGTCATCCCGACGAACAACAAGGGTCGCCGCGCGCTGTCGGTCGTCTACTGGCTGCTCGCCAACGAGACGCTCGACCGGCGCGGCGCCGAACCCGGCTACGCCCTCGAGGACTTCGAGGCGGAGCTGTAAGTCGGCGTTTCGATTTCACTGGATTCCTTTCGCGGCGACGACCCACACTTCGAGCGGCCGCTCCGACCTGCGCTTCGAATCGGAGAGCGGTTCGGCAGTTTGAGGAGCGGCGACGCTGCCGGGCGGAGCAGCGACGAACGAACCGTGAGCTACGTCGAGAGCAGTTGGGCGGCGGCTTCGGGGTCGGACGCGGCGACTGCGGCGTTCTCGACGGCGCGGCCGGTGCCGACGCGGACGACCTCGCAGGCGCCGGCGCGTCGGAGGACGGCCTCCCACTCGGCGAGCGCGTCGAGCGCGCCGTCGCCCCACGAGCAGTCGCGGACGTCGACGACGACGCCGAAGCCGGGGCGGCAGCGTTCGACGACGTGCCGCGCGCGCGCCATCGCTTCGACGACGTCTGCGGCGCCGAACGACCCGGTGAGCGTGAGCGACACGCGGTTGTCGTCGGCGTCACGGTCGACCACACGGGTGGCCCGCTGGGAGGTCGTCGAACTCATCGGTCGGATCTGCATCGGTGACCAGCATAATTCCACCGAGTTGAGTATCGAATTTGATACTGGTCCTGTCGGCTGGAGCGGTCCAGGGAGGGGATACTGCGGGCCGATTCGTCGGGGCGTTTCGGGACGGGTACGGCTCCGCGGAAAATCGGACGTGAAAACTCGGCGGGGAGCGGGCGACTCCCCGCCGCGTCGGACGGCCGACCGGGCGCGGTGGGCGGGTGAATGCCGGGCGTGCACTCACTTGGTGTGGGTGGTGGCCGCGGTCGGTCGCCGTCACGCCGTGCTGTTGTGTCTCCGGCGGTCGAGTCTGCACGGCGGGACGTCACGTCAACGCGTTCCCTCTTCCCCCTCGACTCGGCGCCGGCGTTGGGACGTGATGCACAGCCGGTCAAGCCGCGTGACGGCTGAACTGCACCACAGTAGCCGCAGAGACCGAATTGTGCATAAAACTTTCGCCGCGTGTATCGCGGAGAAGAACTGGAGCGTATCGGACGCCGACGGTCCGCGCCGAGTCGGAACATCTGTTACCCCGCGACGCTGAACGGGCCGTATGACCACCTGCAGCGCGCCGGGGAAGGTGTACCTCTTCGGCGAGCACGCCGTCGTGTACGGCGAACCGGCGGTGCCGTGCGCCGTCGAACGCCGCGCTCGCGTCACCGTCGAACCGCGCGACGACCGGAAGGTGCAGGTCGACGCCGCGGACCTGTCGCTCGACGGCTTCACCGTCACCTGGGGCGGCTCCACCGACGACCGGCCGGACGTCGACGTCCCGACGCCGCTGCTCGAAGCCGCGATGGGCTATATCGACGAAGCGGTCGCACAGGCCCGCGACGCCGCGGACGCGCCCGACGCCGGCTTCGACGTCACCATCGAATCCGACATCCCGCTCGGCGCCGGCCTCGGCTCGTCGGCCGCCGTCACCGTCGCCGCCATCGACGCGGCGACCCGGTCGCTCGGCACCGAACTCGCCGCCGAGGACGTCGCGGACCGCGCCTATCGCGCCGAGTACGACGTGCAGGACGGCCAGGCGTCGCGCGCCGACACCTACTGCTCGGCGATGGGCGGCGCCGTCCGCGTCGAGGGCGACGACCGGCGCCGCATCGACGCGCCGAACCTCCCGCTCGTTATCGGCTACGACGGCGGCGCCGGCGACACCGGGAAACTGGTCGCCGGCGTCCGCGCGCTCCGCGACGAGTACGACTTCGCCGCCGACACCGTCGCCGCCATCGGCGACATCACGCGGGAGGGAACCGAACTGCTCCGCGACGCGCCCGAGACGCCCGACGAGGCGTTCCTCGCGGCGCTCGGCGACCTCATGGACTTCAACCACGGGCTGCTCGCCGCGCTCGGCGTCTCCTCGCGGTCGCTCGACGACATGGTGTGGGCGGGCCGCGACGCCGGCGCGTACGGCGCGAAACTCACCGGCGCCGGCGGCGGGGGCTGCATCGTCGCGCTCGACCCGTCGCCGGAGACGAAGACGGCGCTCGAGTTCACGCGGGGCTGTGAGGACGCCTTCCGGGCGGAACTCGCGACCGACGGCGTCCGCGTGGAGGAGGCCTGAGATGGTCACCGTCCTCAAACTCGGCGGCTCCGTCATCACCGACAAGGACCGCCCGGAGACGCTCGACGGCGAGGCGCTCGCCGCGGCCGCGGACGCGATTGCGGCGGCGCTCGCCGACGGCGCCGTCGACGACCTCGTCGTCGTCCACGGCGGCGGCAGCTTCGGCCACCACCACGCGGACGAACACGGCGTCACCACCGACACCGGCAGCCGCGACGCCGGCGAAGTGATGGCGGTCCACGGCGCCGTGAAGACGCTGAACCGGTTCGTGCTGTCTCGGCTCCACGACCGCGACGTCCCGGCGCTCCCGGTGCATCCGCTCTCGGCGGCGAGCCGCGACGCCGACGCCGCGCTGTCGATGCCGACCGACCAGGTCGCGACGATGCTCGACGAGGGGTTCGTGCCGGTGCTCCACGGCGACGGCGTCGTCCACGCCGGCGAGGGCGTCACGGTCGTCTCCGGCGACGAACTCGTCACGCACCTCGCCCGCCGGTTCGCCGCCGACCGCGTCGGGCTCTGCTCGACCGTCCCGGGCGTCCTCGACGTCGACGGCGACGTCATCCCCGAAATCCGGGCGTTCGAGGACGCCGCCGACGCGCTCGGCGCGAGCGACTCCACCGACGTGACCGGCGGGATGGCGGCGAAGGTCCGCGAACTCCTCGCGCTCGGCGCGCCGTCGTACGTGTTCGGTCCGGACGCGCTCGCGGACTTCCTCGCCGGCGACGACGTCGGTACCAGAATCGAGTAGCCGCGCTCGCCGCCCCGGGTCAGTCGAGCCGTCGGCGCAGCGCGGCGCGGACCGCGTCGCGTTTCACCAGCACGAACGCGACGAAGATGAGCGCGAAGCCGCCGACGGTCGTCGGCGCCAGCGTCTCTTCGAGCACGAGAAAGCCGAACAGCGCCGCGAACGGCGGCACCGCGTACTCCAGCAGCCCGGTCTGAATCGGGCCGAGCCGGTCGAGCAGCCGGAAGTACAGCAGGAAGCCGCCGGCGCCCGGGACGACGGCGAGGTACACGAGCCAGCCGTAGCCCGCCGGCCCGGCCGTGACGTCCGCCATCCCCTGACCGAGCGCCGCCGCGGTGACGTGCAGCATGACGGCGCCGGTGAGCGCCATCCACGACTGCAGCGCGAGCGGGCCGAGCGTCGCGTCGTCCTCCCGTGTCGTCACGGCGCCGACGACCCACGCGATGGCGGAGCCGAACACGTACAGGGCGCCGGTGTTCACCGCGAGGTTCGACGGGTCGGGCCGGGCGATGACCGCGAGGCCGGCGAAGCCGACCGCCAGGCCGACGGCGCCGGTGGCGTCGATGCGCTCGGACGGCATGACGAGCCGCGTCGCCATCGGCGTCAACACCGGAATCAGGCCGAGCAGCGTCGCGGCGACGGCGCTGGAGACGTAGTCCTGCCCGGTGAACAGGAAGGCGTGGTGCGCGCCGATGCTGAACGCGCCGCCCGTCAGAATCGGGGCGACGTCGCCGCGGGTCCGCGGGACGACGCTGCGCCCCGCAGCGGCGGTGACGAGGAACAGCAGCGCGGCGGCGAGGCTGAACCGGAGCGCCGCGAGGAACACGGGCGGAAAGCCGTCGAGCGCCGCCTTCGTCGCGACGAACGCGGTCCCCCAGACCGCCGAGAGCGCCACGAACCCGGCCACGTCGCGGTTCACGCCGCGGAGCGTCGCCAGCACCGTCAGACCTCGAACCGCAGGCCGTCCTTCGCGAACCGGACGTCACCGTCGAAGCGCCGGCCGACGCTCTCGAGCATCTCGTCGTGCCGGCCGTCCGTGTGCGGATACAGGTGCGTCAGGTAGACGCGGCCGACGTCGGTGCCGGCGAGCGCCTCGCCGAGCTGCGTCGGCGTCGGGTGGTTGTCGACGTCGACCTCGTCGGGGAACGAGCAGTCGTGTGCGAGCACCTTCGCGCCGTCGGCGAACGACGCCAGCCCGGCGAACGCCTCGGAGTCGCCGGAGAACACGAAGCCGTCGCGGCCGCTTCCGTCTCCGCCCGATTCGTCGCCGGCCGTCCCACCCGACTCATCGCCGGTCGTCCCGCCGGGGCCGTCCTCGTCGCCGCCGCGGTCGCTGAATCGGTAGGCGAACCCGCGCTTCGAGTGCCGCGTCTCCTTCGCTTGGACGTCGAGGCCGGCGACCTCGAAGTCGGCGCCGTCGTGGACTTCGCGGACCCGGAGGTCGACGCGGCCGTCGAGGTACTCGTAGGCGCCGACGTCGAGCAGGTCGTCGACGAGCGCCTTCGTGCCGGGCGGCCCGACGACTTCGAGGTGGTCTTCGCCGGCGAGCCACCGCGCTTTCACCAGCGGGAGCAGGTCGGCGACGTGGTCGAGGTGGTGGTGGGTGAGAAGCACCGTCGACGCCGCCTCGTAGCCGGGGTCGGTCTGGCTGAGCCGGTGGAGGACGCCGGCGCCGCAGTCGACGAGCAGCGGGGCGCGGTCGCCGGGCGCCGCTTCGACCAGCAGCCCGGTCTGCACCCGGTCGGCGACCGGCATCGCCGACCCGGTTCCGAGAAACGTGACGCGCATACAGCGGCTCCGCGGCCGCCGCCGAAATGGGTGACGATTCCACCGCCGACCGCCGCCGCCGGCGACACAACCCACTTACCTGTTCGCGCCCTGCCTCGGACAATGACTGGTCGGGAACTGCTCGCCGCCGGGGACGGGCAGTACGGCTTCGACCCGGACTCGGTCGACATCGCCGACGAGGACGTCCTGCGCCGGCTGGAGCCGGCGGTCCGCGAGTGGTGGGTCGAGCAGTTCGGCGAGTACGTCCCGGCGAACGGCGGCTTCTTCACGCCGCCCCAGCGGGAGGCTATCCCGCTCATCGACGACGGCACGAACAGCCTCGTGTGCGCGCCGACCGGCTCCGGGAAAACGCTCGCGAGCTTCACCGCGATCCTGAACGACCTGTTCCGGCGCGAACGCGACGGCGACGGCCTCGACAACGAAGTGTACTGCCTGTACGTCTCGCCGCTGAAGTCGCTCGCGAACGACATCGCGCGGAACCTCGAAGCGCCGCTCGACGGCATCGCGGAGCGGCTCGCCGACCGCGGCCACGACACGGACCTGCGGCAGGCGATTCGGCACGGCGACACCGGCGACTACGAGCGCCAGCGGATGCTGGAGGAGACGCCGCACATCCTGAACACGACGCCGGAGACGCTCGCCATCCTGCTGAACTCCCCGAAGTTCCGCGAGAAGCTCCGGAGCGTCGAGTACGTCGTCGTCGACGAGATTCACTCGCTCGCCGCGAACAAACGCGGCACCCACCTGTCCGTGTCGCTCGAACGGCTCGAACGGCTCTGTGAGCGGTCGCCGACCCGCATCGGGTGTTCGGCGACCGTCGAGCCGCTCGACGCGATGGCGGAGTTCCTCGTCGGCACCGTCCCGGACGGCGACGGCGGCCGCGAGCCCCGCGAGTACGAACTGGTCGACACCCGGTTCGTCCGCGAGTTCGACCTGCGGCTGGAGTGCCCGACGGACGACCTCATCGCGACGCCGCGCGGCGTCGTCCGCGAGCGGTTCCACGACCGGCTCCACGAACTCGTGCAGTCGCACGAGAACACGCTCGTGTTCACGAACACCCGGTCTGGCGCCGAGCGCGTGCTCGCGACGCTTCGCGACCGGTACGACGCCTACGACGAGTCGAACTCGGGCTGTCACCACGGCTCCATGTCGAAGGAGACCCGCGAGGACGTCGAGGAGAAACTGAAGTCCGGCGACGTCGACGTCGTCACCTCCTCGACGTCGCTGGAACTCGGCATCGACATGCCGCACCTCGACCTCGTCGTACAGGTCGGGTCGCCGAAGTCGGTGGCGTCGCTGCTCCAGCGCGTCGGCCGCGCCGGCCACCAGCTCGGCGAAACCGTCGAGGGCCGCGTCGTCGCGCTCGACCGCGACGAACTCGTCGAGTGCGCCGTGATGCTCGACCAGACGGAACGCGGGTTCGTCGACCGCGTGTTCGTCCCGGAGAACGCCCACGACGTCGCCGCCCAGCACGTCTACGGCATGGCCATCAACGCCGTCCGGCGGGAGGCGGACGTCCTGGAGACGCTCCGGTCGGCGTACCCGTACCGGAACTACGGCGACGACGACTGGGAGCGGCTGATGCAGTACCTGACTGCCGGCTACGCCGGCATGGAGGACCGCAGCGTCTACGCGAAGATCTGGCGCGACACCAACGACCCGCCGAGCGGCGAGCACCACTACGAGGAGTTCCCGGTCGGCGAGCCGCTCGTCGGGAAGCGCGGCCGGCTCGCCCGCGTCATCTACATGACGAACCTCGGCACCATCCCGGACTCGTTCACCTGCGACGTGCTGCTCCGCGGCACCGACGACTGGGTGGGCCAGCTGGACGAGGACTACCTCGACACGCTCGACGCCGGCGACGTCTTCCAGCTCGGCGGCGCCACCTACGAGTACCGGTACCGCCGCGGGTCGAAGGTGTACGTCGACCACAGCGCCGACCGGCCGACGGTGCCGTCGTGGTACTCGGAGCGCCTCCCGCTGAGCTACGACCTCGGCCGGAAGGTGCTGGCGTTCCAGCGCGACCTCCTGGAGCGGCTGGACGACGGCGGCACCGCGGCCGCGCGGCGCTGGCTCCGGCGCTTCCCGCTCGACGAGAACTCGGTGCGCGCCATCACGCGGATGTACGACGAGCAGCGCCGGTACGCCGGCGCGGACTCGGTGTCGACGCCGACGCGGCTCGTCGTCGAGGCGGAGCGGGACCGCGAGGAGTACCAGCGGCGCTACTACGTCCACAGCAACTACGGCCGGCAGTTCAACGACGGCCTGTCGCGGCTCGTCGCGTACCGCTGCGCGCAGCGCGCCACCGCGAACGTGAACGTCGCCGTCGCTGACAACGGCTTCACCGTGACGATGCCGCTGAACCGGAAAGTCGACGTCGCCGGCGTCATCCGCGACCTCGACCCGGACGCCGTCGCCGCCGAGCTGCGCGCCGCCCTCGACGGCACGGACCTGCTGAAACGCTACTTCCGCATCAACGCCACGCGGTCGCTGATGATACTGAAACGCTACAAGGGACACGAGAAGTCCGCCGCCCAACAGCAGGTGTCCTCGGAGATGCTGCTGTCGTTCGCGCAGGGCCTCGACGAGTTCGCCGTGATGGAGGAGACGTACCGGGAACTCACCGAGGACAAACTGAACGTCGCCGGCATCCGCGAGGTCCTCCGCGGGGTGCAGGCCGGCGACGTCGAGGTCGTCCAGCGCGACGTGGAGTCGCCGTCCCCGCGGGCGTTCGGGCTGGCGACGCTGCTCGCCAGCGACGTCGTGCTCGCCGACGACGAGTCCGCGGTGCTCCAGGAGTTCCACAGCCGCGTCCACGACGCCCTCGACGACGACGTCGACGCGGAGCCGCTGACCGAGGCGGACTCGGACGACTGAGCGGCGACCCAATACGGAACGGCCGGGACCGCGACCCTGCACGAAACGTCCGGGACCGCGACACAGCACGGATCGGCCGAGGCCGCGACCCCGCACGGTTTTGTCCTCCGAGTAACACCGGGCCGTATGGAGACGCTTCATCCCCGCGTCAGGCTCGTCTGGGCTGTCGGCGCCGTCGTCGCCGCCGCGGTCGTCGGCGTCGCGGCGGCGGTCGTCGGCCGACTCGACCTCCCGGTTCCGCCGTGGCTCCCCGCGACGCTGGCCGTACTCGCGGTCGTCGTCGCCGTCGGCGGCGTCGCGCTCGCCGTGCTTCGCTACCGCGTGTGGCGCTTCGAGGTCCGCGACGACTCGCTGTACCTCGTCCGCGGCGTCCTGACGCGGACGGACACGTCGGTGCCGTTCGTCCGCGTTCAGCACGTCGACACGCGCCGCGGCCCGGTCGAGCGCGCCGTCGGCCTCGCGTCGGTCGTCGTCTACACGGCCGGGACCCGCGGCGCCGACATCACGGTTCCGGGGCTCACGCCGGAGCGCGCCGCCGACCTCCGCGAACGGCTCCGCGACCTCGCGACCGAGAGCGAGTTCGACGCCGTATGACCGGAGCCGCAGACGCCGACGACGGATTCAGCCGGCTGCACCCGCTCTCCGGGG
This sequence comes from Halobaculum sp. D14, assembly GCF_051195135.1. Taxonomy (NCBI): domain Archaea; kingdom Methanobacteriati; phylum Methanobacteriota; class Halobacteria; order Halobacteriales; family Haloferacaceae; genus Halobaculum; species Halobaculum sp. D14. Next base: position 401,765 of record NZ_JBNTKA010000003.1, read on the forward strand.
CGACGTGGGCGGTCAGCAGCGCCGTCCAGGTCGGCTCGTTCGGCTTCTTCGTCGGGGCGATGCTGTCGGGCGTCGCGGACTTCCCGATTTCGCTGGTGTTCGTCCTCGGGCCGCTCGGCGTCCTCGCCGGCGCGGGGTGGGCGGTCGCGCGCTGGTTCCGGTTCGAGTACCGGCTCGGCGAGACGCACCTCGTCGTCAACTCCGGCGTCGTCAGCCGGCAGGAACGCGAGATTCCGCTGCGACGCATCCAGAACGTCGACGTCTCCCGGTCGGTCGTCCAGCGCGTGCTCGGACTGGCGACCGTGAAGTTCGAGACGGCGGGCGGCGGCAGCACCGAGGCGACGCTGAACGCCGTCGGCGCCGACGACGCCGAGTGGCTCCGCGAGCAGGTCGGCATCCGCGCCAGCCGCGACCGCGACGGCCGGCGGAGCGACCGCGGCGCCGCAGCGGAGCGGGACTCCGAGCCGCTCGGAGGCGGTGCCGCGGGCGGCGGAGCGGGCGCCGAGTCCGAGGGACGGAGGCGGGAGACGCTGTACGAGCTGTCGACCCGGGAGCTGCTGGTGTTGAGCGCCGTGTCGTTCCGGCCCGGCGCGCTCGCGGCGCCGTTCCTCGGCGCCGGCGTGTTCGACGACGTGTTCGTCGGCCTGCTCCAGTCGCTGCTGCGGGCGGTCGGCCTCCCGGTGGAGCCGGGGACGGCGGAGATTCCGACGCTGTCGCCGGTCGTGCTCGGCGTCACCGTCGTCACCGGTGTCGCGCTGGTCGCGGCGACGACGTGGGTCGCCAGCGCGGCGCTCACCATGATTCGGTACTACGACTTCCGGCTGGAGCGCGTCGGCGACGAACTCCGGTACGAGCGCGGCCTGCTCGGCCGGTACAGCGGCACCGTCCCGCTCGACAAGCTCCAGACCGTCACGGTCGCCGAGAACGTCGCGATGCGCCGGCTCGGCTACGCGAGCCTCACCGTCGAGACGGCCGGCTACGCCCCCGGAGCGGAGAGCGGCGGCGCGGGCGGCGCCGAGACGACGGTGCCGCTGGCGGCCCGCGACCGCGTGTACGAACTCGCCCGCGACGTCCACCCGTTCGGCGAGCCGTCGTTCGAGCGGCCGCCGACCCGCGCCTGGCGGCGCTACACGGGCCGATACGTCCTGCTGACGCTCGCCGTCACCGCGGCGGTCGTCGTCGCCGACGCGGTCCTCCCGGTGGTGGCGCTCGGCACCGCGGCGTTCGCCCCGCTCGTCGGCCTCGCGCTCGCGCCGGTCGCGGCGCGGCTCAAACACCGCCACCGCGGCCACGACGAACTCCCCGAGGGGTTCGTCACCCGGAGCGGCTTCTGGCGACGCGCCACCCGCGTCGTCCCGTACTACCGGCTCCAGACCGTGTTCGTCACCCGGACCGTCTTCCAGCGGCGCTTCGAAATCGCGTCCGTCACCGGCGATACCGCCAGCACCGCGAGCCTGCTCGGCGGCGACGCGACGGCGCACGACGTCGACGCGGACGCGGCGGACGCGCTCCGTGAATCCCTGCTCGACCGGCTCGACGCGGACCTCGCCGAGCGCCGGGACCGCCGCAGAAGCAGGGCGGTGGCGGACGAGGCGGAAGAATCAGACCGCGGAAGCGACTCGGGCGGCGGGGCGGACCGCGGCAGCAACGCCGACGGCAACGCTGACGACGACACCGACGGTGACGCCGATGTCGATACCGACGCGGCGGACGATTCGGAGGTCGAGTTCGGCGGCTAGCGTCGCGCCCACTCCAGCATCCGGCCGTAGAACGGCTCGGACGCGAGGGCGTCGGCGTCGCCGACGAGACACAGCGCCTTCTTCGCTCGCGTCAGCGCGACGTTGACGCGGCGGTAGTCGTCGAATATCGGCGACTCCATGTCGTCGGTGGCGACGAACGAGACGACGATGACCTCCTCGCTCGACCCCTGGAACCGGTCGACGGTGTCGACGGTGACGTCGGTCCGCCGGCCGATTTCGGCGACCTGCGCGCGGAACGGCGCGATGACGCCGACGTCGTCCGGGTCGACGCCGGCGGCGACGTAGCTGTCGACGATTTCGGCGACCCGTTCGGCCTCGCGCGGATTCGCGTTGCCGTCGCGGCTGCCGTCCGGGTCGACGAAGCTCACCGGCTCGCGGAGTTCGGCGGGGAGGTCGGCGACGTCGACGCCGAGGTCCGCGAGCGTCTGCCCGGCGACGTCGGGCGTCGCCGGCCGTAGGTCGCCGCCGTAGAACTCCGCGGAGCTGAACGACTGAATCCGCTGGCTCATCCGGTACTGCCGGTCGAGCATCACGCCGGCGTCCGGGTTCTGCTCGATGAGCCGCTGGAACAGCGACGTCGACAGGTCGGCGCGGCCGTCCGAGCCCTCGGCGCCGGCGGAGCGGGCGGCGGCGTCGCCGGCGCGGTCCGTGGGGTCGACAGCGTCGCTGCCGGCGTCGTCGCGGTCGGCCTGGACGACCGGCGGGAGCTGCTGGTGGTCGCCGACCAGCACGAACCGGTCGGCGAGGTTCGTCGCGGCGAGCGTCGACGGCTCGGTGAGCTGTGACGCCTCGTCGACGACGGCGACGTCGAACGACTGCTCGCGGAGCTCCCGCGAGCCGCAAGCCGCCGTCGTCGCCGCGACCACCGGGGCGGACGACAGCGCCGCGGCGCGGTCGTTCGGCTCGCCGCGTTTCACCAGCCGGACGTCCTGCATGTCGCCGCGGACGCCGTTTTCGGTGCCGACGCGCACCACGTCGTCGAACCCCTGGTCGCGGAGCGCTTCGAGGGCGTTGTCGACGGCGCGGTTCGTGAACGCCGACAGCAGCACGCGGTCGCCGCGGGCCGCCAGCGCCCGGATGATGCGGGCGATGGTGTACGTCTTGCCGGTGCCGGGCGGGCCGTGGACGAGCGCGAAGTCGTCGGCGTTGACGGCGCGGTTCACCGCGCGGTTCTGCGCGTCGTTGTTGCCGATGTACTCGCGGTGCTCGTCGCGGAACTCGGGGTCGCGCCGGCCGAACAGGACGTCCTTCCGGTCGGGGCTGCCCTTCAGGACGGCGTCGTGGAGCGCGGTCAGCATCCGGTCGACCGATATCTCGGACGGGTAGACGTCGAGCCGTCGGAGTTCGACCGGCTCGTCGGTTTCGACGACGACGGTCTCGCCGAGTTCGCGGATGCGGCCGAGTTCGGCGTGGCCCGACACCGGGTCGCCGTCGGAGGCGAGCGCGACGTCGCCCTCGCGGAGCTTCGAGACGGTTTCGGGGTCTTTCTGAGCCGTGAGCCGCCACTTCCCGCCCGGCAGTTCCGTCTGGTCGACCGGGTCGAGGTCGACGAGCGCGCGGTCGGCGGCGGCGCGTTCGTCCGGCGTCTGCTCCCAGAGCTTGCGGTACTCGGCGTGGGTCGCGCGCCGTTCGGCCTCGATGGCGCGGTAGAACCGGTCGAAGTAGTCGCGCTCCTCGTCGGGGAGCGGCGTCCCGACCTGGCCGGCCTTCGACTCCTGGTCGAGGCGGCCGGAGACGACCATGCAGGTGTCCTGTTCGAAGCAGTACTCGCAGGTCGCGTCTGCCTCGAACCCGGTCGGGACGGAGACGTCGAACTCCATCGCCGCGATTTCGTTGCGGGTGCGCACCACGAAGTCGAGCAGCCCCTTGCCGACCGAGAACTCCTTCGCCGGCGAGAGGTCGCCGGTGGCCTCAGACCGGTCGAGCGCAGTGTTCTTCGTGTACAGCAGCGTCCCGGTGTCGGCGTCGACGCCGCGTTCGCGGAGCAGCAGCGCGTAGCACGCCGCCTGAATCTTGTCCTGGAACCGCGGGTCGCGGTTCGTGTTCTTCCCGGTCTTCAGCTCGACCGGCATCCCGCGGCGGAGCGCGTCGGCGCGGCCCTTTACGCCGAACGTCGGCGAGATGAGCGTGTACTCCGAGCGCCAGTCGTCCTCCTCGGGCGTCAGCGTCCCCTGGTTCAGCCAGCCCTCGATGGCGGCGGCGTTCCGGCGGACCTCGTCGCGGACCTCGTCGCGCTCCCGGCCGAGCAGCCCGAGTTCGAGGCCGGCGTCGGCGACGCGGTCGTCGATGGACTGTTCGAGGTCGACGCCGCGCAGCAGGTCGCCGAACACCTCGTGGACGATGGTCCCCTTCACGACCGGGTAGTTCAGCGGGACGCCGGACAGCTTGTTCAGGTAGTACATCCGCGGGCACTGCACCCACGACCGGACGTCGGTCACGTCGACGAGGAAGTCCGGCTCCAGCACCACGTAACTCCCCTTCGACGTCGTGTAGCCGACGTCGCCGCCGTAGTCGTCGCGTTCCGCGTCCGTGACGAGCAGCTCCATCCCCGGCTCGGCGTGCTCGGCGGTGTGCGTCCACTTCCCCCACAGCGTCACCGTCACGGGGTCGTCCGCGCCGCCGTTCGGCCGCACCGTGAGCTCGGTCACCTCGCGGTCGCCGTACGTCGTGTCCACCGACCGGACGTCGCCCACTTCGAGAATCGGTCCGCGAACGTTCACTACCCTATCCGGGTCGCTGCGGGCGAAAAACGGTGTCGGTACCCGAGCCGCCGCGGCGGCAATCAGGGCGTCTCTCCGGCCCGTCGGCTCCGGTGGAGTTTAGCCGCGGGCGGTTCGACGGCGAGTGATGGAGTACTTCGCGGTCGCCGTTCGCTGGCTCGACCTGGTCGACGACGGCCTCGCCGGGAAGCACCGGGCGCTGTGCGGCTACGTCGCGCCGGCGTGCCGGGCGGCCGAGTCGGACGGCGACATCGACCGGTGGATGCACTCGTACTGGGACGCGAGCGGCCGGTTCGACGCGCCGACGCTCCGGGTCGTCGTGGGCGTCGACGGCGACCCGGCTGCCGGCGCCGCCGCGGTGGCGGACGCGCTGGACGCGGTCGGCGTGCCCGCGGAGTCGTTCGACGTCGACGAGGCGTACGACGCCGAGCGGCTCCGGCGGTTCTGGGGCGACCGCGTCGACGACTGGACCGCCGCGAAGGCCGCGCTGTCCGGGCTCGCGGTCGACGCCGTCGAGGGGCAGCTCGGCGAGTCGTACGCGTTCCACCGCACCGTGAACCGGCCGGGACACGTCTGGGCGAACATGCTCGGCTGCACGTACCTCGACGAGGCGGCGATGTACGTCGCGCTCGCCCGCGGCTACCTGCGGCTGTTGAACCACGGCGACGGGCCGAGCGGCGGCCCGGTCGCGCAGGCGCTCGCCGACCTCGACGAGGCGGCCGCGCGGCTCCCGGACCCGATGCGGGAACTCGACACGACCGAACTCGGCTCCGCGAACGCCAGCGGGACGCGGACGCCGCGGCGCTGACACGCCACCGGCTCGTCGGCGCCACGCGGCCCGCCGGGCAGAATTAGTCGTCGGCTCCGGGCTCGATTTCGACCATCGTCAGGTCGCGGTCGAGCGCGCAGACGTCGTGCGGCGGGTCGCCGCGCACCTCGTCGATGCGGTACTCCGTGTCGAAATCGGCGCCGAGCGGGACGCAGTACTCGTGGCTCGGGCACTCCACGTGCGGACACGGCCCGGCGAGACTGGTTTTGCTGCCGGCGTACGCGCCCTTCGACGGGACGTTCACCGTCACCGACGCCGGCTCCACCTCGACGGCGCGCACCCCCTCGTCGTGCACCGCGCAGTCGAGCAGCTGCGTGTTCTCGCGAACCCCGGTCACCTCGTACCGGCGCCCCTCCGCGAGATTCAGACACTGCCCCCGGTACGGACAGCCCGCGCAGGCGTCCGACTCGCCGCCGTAGACGAACTCCGTCCCCTCCTCGGCGAGCCGCGACCCGATGAGCGTGACCGTCGTCATGCGCGTTGCTTCCCGCGGCCCGCGGTTACGCTTTTCGGGGCGATTCGACGACGTTCTTCTCGTCAGGACTCGACTGTGGAATCGGCGTTGGGGTTCGAACCCGGAACAGTTGCACGGCCGTCGTCACGGTGTAGAGTCGCCAACGGACACAACAGCGTCACTACGACCGCGAAAGCCCCCTCGCGCTCGCGGGCTGCGACCGCACTGCGCGCCTCGCGCTCGCTGCGCTCGCGCTGCGGTGCTCGGGCGGTCTCGCTCCGCGAGCGCTCGGCCCCTTTCAGTCCCGCCCGAGGCCCGGATGGGCGGTCGTCGAGCGGTGGGCAGGTGAGCAGTCGCCGAGATTCAGGCGTCGGGGCTGCGGCCGGTGAGGTCGTCGAGTTCGGCGAAGTAGTCCTCGCGCGGCACCTGGTAGACGGCGCGGTAGTCGACGTCGCCGGCGGCGAACCGGGCGGCGACGTCGACGGCGGCGTCGACGGCGGCGTCGCGGTCGTCGTACGTCGTCGACTCGGCCTCGATTTCGGGCTCCAAGAACAGGGTGACGTGCCACTCGTCGGTGCGGTACTGGCCGGCGCCGGGCCGCTGGTTCCGCGCGCCGTTCGTCAGGTAGATGGTCGGGAGACACGGCGCCGGATACTGCTCGGAGTCGAAGACGTCCGGCCGGTAGACGAGGATGCTGCGGCCGTCGTCGTCGTCGGTCCACACGCGCCAGCCGTCGGGCAGGTCGGCGTCCGCGAAGCTCATACCGGCCGTTGGCCGCCGACGGACAAAGACCGCTCGCTTGCCCGGCCGGGCTACGCCGACCGGACGTCGCGCCGCGCGAGCGACGCCAGAAGCACCGTGACGAGGACGAACGCGACGAGCGAGAGCCGCGGAATCGTGAGCAGGCCGCCGAGCATCGGGTACAGAATCGCGGTGCAGCCGTGCGCGCCGGAGCAGGTCCCGCCGGTCGACGGCGCGATCTGGATGTAGGTGTGGTAGCCGGCGACGACGACGCCGAGCGAACTCAGCGGCAGCGCCGTCCGCCACACGTCGCTGCGGCCGTCCGCGGCCGCGACGCCGATGACGACGACGAGCGGATACATCAGGATGCGCTGGTACCAACAGAGCGTACACGGAATCATCCCGAGCACCTCGCTGAAGTACAGGCTTCCGGCCGTCGCGACGGCGGCGACGGCCGCGGCGGCCGCGAGCATCCGGTTCGACCCGTCCATGTCCGTACTGGGCCGGCACCGAACCAAGAAGCTACTGGGACCGCGGCGGCCCGCCGGCCGCGACGCCGACGAGTCCCGCGAGAAGCCCGGCGACGACGGCGAGCATCCCGACGTCGGCGAACAGCCCGGTGCTGTTCGTCGCGAGGAAGCCACCGAAAACCAGGACCAGCAGGCCGAGTTCGTACAGCCAGTTCGACATGGCTCGGCGTCGTCGGCCGGCGACAAAACGGTTCGGATGCGCGGCTCGCCGGGGCTGTCGGTTCGGTCCGCGCGAGAATGCTCGGTCAGGGATTTGAACCCTGGTCGTCGGCTCGAAAGGCCAACATGATTGGCCGGACTACACCAACCGAGCGTACCTCATCGTATCCGGCGGGGTATGTTAATCCCATCGAATCGCGGCGGCCCCGTCGGGCGTTCACATCCAGTCGTCGAGCCCGGTCTGCGTCAGCGCGTCGTCGATTCGGTCGAAGCCGCGCTCGACCTCGTCGGCCGGCACCTCCCACTCGTCGGTGACGTACGCGCGGGCCGCCTCGACGTCTGGGGTCAGCGTCGTGTCGAACTCGTAGTCGTCGGTGACCGGCGGGTCGAAGAACAGGTCGCGGATGCGGTCGGCGTGCTCGATGTGCGCGTCGCGAGCGTCGAGCACCGCGAACAGGTCGCCGTGCTCCTTCACGGCGTCAAGCGCCGTCTTCGGGCCGACGCCGGAGACGCCTTCGTTGAAGTCCGTGCCGCACAGCATCGCGATGTCGACGAGCTGCTCGTAGGTGATGTCGTGGTCGTCGAGCGTCGCCTCCAGGTCCATCAGTTCGGGGTTCCCCTTCGAGGTGAGCTGGCGGAGCGTCAGCGGCCCGCCGAACAGCATTGTGTCGTAGTCCTCGCTGCCGGAGTAGTCGGCGTCGCCGACGCGGTTCATGTACGCGCACTGCGCTTCGCCCTCCGCTGGCGCCTCGACGACCGGGACGTCCAGCAGCCCGAGGAGTTCGCGGCTCGTCTCGTGGATGACGTCCGTGATTCGCTGCGTCCGCGCTTCGAGCCGCGCCGCCTCGACCGCGTCGCCGCGCTCCTCGGCCGCCTCCCGCTTCGCTTCTGCCTCCTCCTTCCGCTCGCGGCGCTGTTCGACCTCGGCGGACTTCAGTTCGGTGACGCCGCCGTCGAAGACGAACACCGGAACCAGGTCGTGTTCGAAGAACTTCGGCAGCCCCTGGACGAGCCCGACGAGGTTGGCGACCTCCTCGCCCTCGCTCGTCGTGTAGACGGACTCGTTCGTGAACTTCACCGTCGTCGTCAGGTACCGGTAGAGCCAGTTGTGCGCGTCCACCGCAACGACGCCGGAGACGTCGTCGAACGACACCTCCTCGATGTGCGCCAGCGACCGGAGGTCAGCGTTTCCCATTACGTCACCGTTGGGCGCTCCGCGATTTCAAACCCCCGTGTCGGCGCCGACTCACCGACTCGGCGGTTCGCCACCTTGTCGGCTCGGCCGGTCCGCGTCGTCGACCGCCGGCGGCCCGGCGCCGAGTTTCCGGTCGACGAATCCGCGTTCGTCGTCGCCGACGTCGTCGCGGCCGCGGAACTCGCAGAGGCCGGCGCGGTACCGCTCCGGGTCGACGGCCGCGGGGGCGTCGGCGGGGCGTTCGAGCACCAGTTCGGCGAGGCCGGTGTCGCGGCCGGTCCACGCGAACCCGGCTTTGTGGAGCGCCTCGTACGAGTAGGCGTTGTTGACGCCGATGCGGACCGTCCGGTAGCCGCGGTCGGCGGCGCGGTCGGCGACGAATCGGCACAGCGCCGCGCCGACCCCGTCGCCGCGGCGGTCCGCGCGGACCGTGACGTACCGAATCCAGAGCGCCCCGTCGTCGGTCCGGTCGTCGTTGAACGCCGCCGCGCCGACCGGGTCGACGTACTCCGTCTTCGGCCGCTCGGGGACCGGGAACCGTCCGTCGTCGTCGAGGGAGTCGGGGTCCGCGGCGACGGCTTTCCCGGTCGAGGTCATCACGAACTTCCCGGCGTAGGCGAACCGCTCGTGGTTCAGCCGGAGCGGGACGCCGTCGGCGGGCCAGCCGAGCAGCCGATACTCCATGCGCCACCTCGGCCGCCGAGCCGTATGAGCGCCACGGCTTTGTCGCTGCGGCGCGACTCCCCGCCCATGTTCGGCCGCGGCGACGTCCGCTTTTTCGACCGGGTCGCTCCGCTGTACGACGCCGTCATGCCGCCCGCGAGCGCCGACCGGCTCCGCGCCGGCCTCGCGTTCGCGCACCGACCCGTCGAGCGGGCGGTCGACCTCGGCGGCGGCACCGGCCGAGTCGCGCTCCGGCTCCGCGAACTCGGCGTCGACGCCGCCGTCGTCGACGCGTCGCCCGGGATGCTCCGCCGCGCCCGCGACCGGGGGCTTCCAGCGGTTCGGGCTGACGCCGGCCGCCTCCCGGTCCCTGACCGCGGCGTCGACGCCGTCGTCGTCGCAGACGCGCTCCACCACTTCCCCGACCCGGACGCGGCGCTCCGAGCGGCCGCCCGCGTCGTCGCGCCCGGCGGCGTCGTCGTCGTCCGCGACTTCGACCCGGACACCGCGCCGGGCCGCCTGCTCGCCGCCGGCGAACGGCTGCTCGGCATGGACTCGTCGTTCCGGACCGCCGAGGCCGTCGCCGACGCGCTCACCGACGCCGGCCTCCGCGGCCGCGTCGTCGCCCCCGGATTCGACTACACCGTCGCCGGCGTCAAGCCGACCGAGGACGGGCCCGAATCCGGGTGACTGCGCGTCGCCGAACCGCCCGACGGTGAGCCGCGCCGGCGCGAGTCGAGAACCCGGAGCGTTAAGCGGGTCGGCGCGAACCGGTGAGACATGGCAGCCGCCGAGTTCCTGGAGCAGCGAATCGACCGACGGGCGCTCCCGCTCGCAGTCGGAGACCTGCTGGTCATCGTCGCGTTCATCTACGTCGGAACGGTCACCCACGGTGAAACGTCGTTCCCGCCGGCCGGCGCGCAGACGGTCGGGACAGTCCTCGCCGTCGCCGCACCGTTCCTGGTCGGCTGGGTCGTCTGCGCACCGCTCATCGGCGCGTACTCGGCGGGCGCCGCCGAGTCACCGAAGGCGTCGGTGCCGCTTGCGGTCCGGTCGTGGATTCCGGCGGCCGTCGTCGGCCTCGCGCTGCGCGCCACGCCGTGGGTCGGCGGCGGCGTCGCCGTGACCTTCGCGGTCGTGATGCTCGTCGTCGGCTCCGTGTCGCTGGGCGTCTGGCGGTTCGTCGCCGGCCAACTCCGCTGACCCCCGAACGAATCAGCCGTTCCTGTCGCTTCTCGGTCTGACTGTTCATCGAGATGCCGCGTCGGGGAGCGCCGCCGAAAAGCGCCCGCGGTACTGTGGGGCGGCGACCCGGAATGCCGGGTCGACCCGAGCCGGGCAGCGACGGGCCCCCTGTGGCCGGGGACCGTCCGCTGCGTCGACCGACGTCAGTGGGCCGCCGCGTCGCGGGCTTCCGGCGGACTCGTTGCTCGTCCGCCGGCGCCTGAATCAACCGGCGGCATCCGGGTAAGCGACCGCCTTCGAGCGTCAACTCGTTTTTCCCGGACCGGTCGAGGACCCGTAAGTCCCCGGTCAGGAGTCCGGCCCCTGACGCCGTTCGTGGTGTTCGACGACGAGGTTCCCGACGCCGCGCCGGAGCCGCTGTGAGACCGCCTGTGTCGACACGTCGAACTCGTCGGCGAGGTCCCGGAGCGCGCAGCCGCGCGGCGTCTCGAAGTACCCGCGGCTGTACGCCTCCCGCAGCGTCGCCCACTGCTTCGACGAGACGACCTCGTCGTCGGACCGCCGCTCCCGCGTGACGAGCTTCTCGACCGACAGCGAGGCGTCGCGGTCGGCGGCGGACTCCTGGAACCGCTGGGCGTCGTCGGGGCCGTCGAACCGGACGCGCAGCGACCACGTCCAGTCGTCGAGCGTCGCCTCCAGCACCGCCGCGTTGGTCTCGGCGAGCGCCGAAAGCACGGGGCGCTCCGCGATCCGAGCGGCGTCCGTGTCTCCATCCGCGTCTGTGTCCGCGTCCGGCTTCGCCACCGCCTCCGAATCCGCGTCGCGCTCGGCGTCCGCATCTCCGGTCCAGTCGAACCGATACAGCGTCGTGCCGTCGCTGTCCGCGTCGACCGGACTGACTCGCGCGGCGGGGAGCAGCGAGTCGAGCGCGTCGGTGACTGCCTCGGCGGCCGCAGGGCCCCCGTCTGCGGCGACGGAGGCGTACGGCGGCAGCGGCTGGGCGGCCGGAACGACCGGGTCCAGCGTGAGCGTCACCTCCCTGACGTCGCCCGGCGGCGGGTGGCCGTCAGGGAACAGGAGGCCGCCGCCGGGCAGCCGACAGTCGAGGAACACCGCCATGGACGGACAGACAGGGGAGCGACCGGAAAGCGTGGCGGCCGCAGAGCGAAACGGCTAACAGACCGCCCTCACAACCCGGGGACACAGATGAGCAGCCGAGACTGGCCGCACGACCCCGACGGGGAGGAGGGTAGCGAGGGCCGCCGGAAGTACGGACACGCAGTCCTCGTGAAGAAGGTGGACGAGGAGGACGACTTCCCGCTGCGTGCGGGCGACTACCGCGAGGAGTTCGGCGACCACCCGGTGCGACTGGACAGCGACACCGTCGTCTCCGTCGACGACATCTTCCAGCACATCGACGACGACGAGGAGTTCGACGACATCGTCGCGTTCCACAAGCGCGTCGGCACCGCGATGCGGAACCACGACATGTGGACCTACGAGGGAGCGGACCAGTTCACGCGGACGCGCGGCTGACCGGCGCGGTTTCGCGAACGAGGACTGTTCGGCTGACCGTCATCAGCCGTTCGAGGTACTGAGAGTCGACAGCGCCGGCTAGTTCTCCGCGTCGCTGCGGCGGTTCTCGGTGATTCGCTGTTCGAGTTCCGAGCGCTCCCACGTCCGGGCGCCGTCGCCGTTCACTTCGTTCTGCAGTTTCTCTTCGAGGAGGTTCACCGCCATCGAGTTCGCGCCCTCCGGGATGATGAGGTCTGCGTGCTTCTTCGTCGGCTCGATGAACTGCTCGTGCATCGGCTTCACCGTGGAGAGGTACTGGTCGATGACGCCTTCGAGGTCGCGGCCGCGGTCGACGACGTCGCGTTCGATGCGCCGAAGGATGCGGACGTCGGCGTCCGTCTCGACGTACAGCCGCAGGTCCAGCATGTCGTTGATCTCGTCGTCGTACAGCGCCAGAATCCCCTCGACGACGATGACGTCGGTCGGGTCGACCGGCGTCGTCTCCTCCTTCCGGTTGTGAATCTCGAAGTCGTACTGCGGCATCTCGACGCGCTGGCCCGACAGCAGCGCTTCGAGGTGTTCGCGGAGCAGCTCCCACTCGAACGCGTCGGGGTGGTCGTAGTTCACCTGCTGGCGCTCCTCCAAGTCGAGATGCGAGAGGTCCTTGTAGTAGTTGTCCAGCGGGATACGGGTCACCGAGTCCTCCACGTTCTCGGTGATGAGCCGCGACACCGTCGTCTTGCCCGCGCCGGTCCCACCGGCGATGCCGACGACGAACGAGGGATACGTCATCTGCTCGTAGCTGCCGCGCTCCGCGCCTATCAGCGCATCGGACCGCGTCCGCGACCGCGACACGTCTACCCTCTACCGCGACGCGACCGCAACATCACGGCGACGCAGCCAGCCGCAGCATCGCAGTCGGCGGCGCCCGGGGCCACGTGCGTCGCGGGGACGCCGCAAGAGTAGATGCAGTGGTGAGGTTTAAGACCGGGTACGCTAACCCGTACCACATGGCACGTGAAATTCAGCGTCGCGACGTCCTGAAGGGCGTCGGCGGCGTCAGCGCCATCGGACTCGCAGGCTGCATCACCCAGGACAGCGGGGGCGGCTCGACCCCGACCGACGACGGCTCCGGCGAGGGGACGTCGACGGCGACGGACGAACCGAGCGAATCGAAGCGGACCATCAAGCACTCCGTGCTGATGCCGATCACCGGCGACCTCGCGTCGCTCGGGAAACTCATCCGCGACGGCGGCACGCTCCCGGTGAAACAGCTCCGGGCGGCCGGCGACATGCCGGTGAAGTTCGACCAGACCGTCGAGGACACCCAGACCGACCCGCAGGCCGGGATTCAGGCGGCGAACGCGCTCGCCAGCGCCGGCTACCCGTCCGTCACCGGGCCGGCGTCGTCGGGCGTGAACCTGCAGGTGACCCAGCAGGTGCTCATCCCGAACCAGATGGTGGGTTGCTCGCCGTCGTCGACGTCGCCGGCGGTGACGGACCTCCAGGACAACGGCTTCATCTTCCGGACGGCGCCGTCGGACGCGCTGCAGGGGCAGGTGATGGCGCAGGTCGCCTCCGAGAACCTCGGCAACTCCTCGGCGTCGGTCATGTACGTCAACAACGACTACGGCCAGGCGCTCGCGGACTCGTTCGCCACCTCCTTCGAGAACAACCACGGCGGCTCCGTCCAGACGCAGGTGGCGTTCACGAAGGAGAAGTCGAGCTACACGTCGGAGCTGTCGTCTGCGATGAGCGACTCGCCGGACATGCTCGTCGTCATCGGCTACCCGGCGTCGGGCATCCAGATCTTCCGCGACTACTACGCGGACTACAGCGACCAGACCGACATCATGGTGACCGACGGCCTGAAGGACTCCTCGCTGCCGGGCGAGGTCGGCAACGACATGTCGAACGTCTACGGCACCGCGCCGGAGGCGTCCGGGCCGGGCGTCGACGCCTTCAACACGCTGTACCAGGAGGAGTACGGCCGGGCACCCGGCGTGTTCAACTCCCACGCGTACGACGCCTCCGCGGTGTGTCTGCTGGCGAACGCGAAGGCCGGCGCGAACGACGGCGCGGCGGTCCGTGACAACATGCGGAAAGTCGCGAACCCGAACGACGGCCTGAAGGTCACGCCGGCGAACCTGCCGGAGGGCCTCCGCGCCGCCGCGAACGGCGACTCCGTCTTCTACCAGGGCGCCTCGTCCGCGGTGGACTTCGACCAGAACGGCGACATGAAGGCGGTGACGTACTCGTACTTCAAGTTCAACACGGACGTCGAGGGCAACATCGAAACCCTCGACACCGTCAACTTCAGCAAGTAACGCCGCCGCGCCGCCGGAGTCGACGCCCCGCTTCCGCTTTTTCTGCCCGACCGAACCCGCAGCGCCCGCTCCGCGACGCCGCACGGACTCGGCGGAGTTATGCGTCGAGTCGACAGACCGACAGGCGTGACTGCGCTGGACCTCCTCTTCGTCGTCCTCGTCGCCCCCGTCGTCGCGCTCGCGGTGGCGCTTCACGCGGCCAGCGGTGCGTCCGCGCGCGCCGCGCTCGCGGTGGGCGTCGGCGTCGGAGCGGTATCCGTCTCAGGGTTCGCCGCGAAGCACCTGTTCGGCGACGCGCTCGTCCGGGCGTACCTCCGGCTGCTCAAGCCGTCGCCGGTCGTCTCGTCGCCGCTCGAACTCGTGGTCGTCCACCTCGTCGCCGGGTTCGCAGTCGCCGCGTCGGCGGTAGCGGCGTATCTGGTCGGGAGTCGTAGCGGCCGACTCACGGCCGAGTGACGGAGAGATATCTGTCTCTCAGGCCCGGCCGCGTCGCGGCCGGTGTGCTGCCCGGGCCGCCGGGACCCGGACCTTTACGCCGCCGCTCCACCAGCATCGGCTATGCACGTCCTTCGAAACGGAACGGTAGTCGACGCCGACGGCGCCCGCGAGGCCGACGTCGCAATCGAAGCCGGCGAAATCGTCGCGGTCGGCGACGTCGGCCGCGGAGACACCGAAACCGACGTCACCGGGCAGTTCGTCGCGCCGGGGCTCGTCGACACGCACGTCCACCTGATGATGGACGGCCGGCCGGACGTCGCCACCGCGCAGTCGGAGTCGCGCTACGACCACGCCTACATCGCGGCGGAGAACCTCCGCGCGGCGGTCGAAGCCGGCGTCACCACGGTCCGCGACCTCGGCGGCCCGGAGTCGATGGCGCTCGACGCCGCCGCCGCGGTCGAAGACGGCCGCATCCCGGGGCCGCGGGTGCTCGCCGCCTGCGAGAACGTCGTGATGACCGGCGGGCACGGCCACTGGTTCGGCCGGGAAGCCGACGGCCCCGACGAGGTCCGGAAGGCGGTCCGCGAACAGCTGAAACGCGGCGCCGACGTCGTCAAGTGCATGGCCACGGGCGGCGTGCTCACCGAGGGCGCCGTCACCGGCGCGCCCGAACTCACTCGCGAGGAGATCGAGGCGCTCGTCGACGCCGCGGCTGCCAAGGGCGTCCCGACGGCGGCGCACGCCCACGGGAAAGAGGGCCTGTTGAACGCCGTCGAGGCCGGCATCTCCAGCATCGAACACGGGACGTTCATGGACCGTGAGGCGGCCGCCGCGATGGCCGACGCCGGGACGTACTGGGTGCCGACCGCCGCCGCGCTCCGCAACATCGTCGAGAACCCCGACGCGGGCATTCCGGAGTCGACGATGGCGAAGGCGCGGGACGCCGCCGAGTCGTTCGACTCGTCGTTCGACCACACCGCCGCCGAGGGCGTCTCGGTGGCGATGGGGACGGACGCCGGCACGCCGTTCAACCACTTCGAGAACATCCCGGACGAGATGGAGTACATGGTCGAAGGCGGCATGAGCGAGCGGGAGGCGCTCGAGGCGGCGACCGTGAACGCCGCCGACCTCTGCGGGCTCGACGACGTCGGCCGCGTCGCAGACGGCTACCGGGCGGACCTCGTCGTGCTCGACGACGACCCGCTGAGCGACGCCGCCGCCTGGCAGGACCCGGTCCACGTGTTCAGCGGCGGCGACCAGGTCGTCTGACCGGCCGAACTCGACGCTCCGAGCAGTTTCGTTTGTCCCGCCCGAACGCTTTACCGCGGCGTCGACGAACCGTGCGGCATGACGGCGATTTCGGCGGACGGCCTCGTGAAGACGTACGGGGAGCTCCGCGCGCTCGACGGCCTCTCAGTCTCCGTCGAGCGCGGCGAGTGCTACGGCTTTCTCGGGCCGAACGGCGCGGGGAAGACGACGACGATACGGGTCCTGACGGGGCAGACGAAACCGGACGACGGGTCCGCGTCGGTGCTCGGCGTCGACCCGGCGGCCGAGCCGGTCGAGGTGCGTCGGCGCGTCGGCGTGCTCCCCGAGCAGGAGTCCCCGCCGAGTTTCCTGACGCCGCGCGAGTACTTCGGGTTCGTCGGCCGCGTCCGCGGCCTCGACGACGACGCGGTCGAGTCGCGCGCCGCGGAGTGGGCCGTGCGGCTCGGGTTCACCGGGAAGCTGGACACGCTCCACACCGACCTCTCGCGGGGCCAACAGCAGAAGGTGATGCTGACGCAGGCGTTCCTCCACGAGCCGGCGCTGGTCGTCATCGACGAGCCGCTCGCGAACCTCGACCCGATCGTTCAGGAGACCGTGAAGTCGGCGCTGGTCGAGTACGCCGACGCCGGCAACGCCGTGTTCGTCTCGACGCACAACATTGAGGTCGCCGCGGACGTCTGCGACCGCGTCGGCATCGTCGCCGACGGCCGCGTCGTCGCCGAGCGCTCGGCGGCCGACGAGGCGTTCACGGCCGACTCGCTGCTCGACGTGTTCCTCGACCGCGTCGGCGCCGCCGACGCCCGCGACGTCCCCGACCTCGGCGGTGCGGGCGCCGAACGGACGGCCGCGGGAGGCGACCGCGGCGGCGACCCATGAGCCGCGGCAGCGGGACGTGGCCGGTGTTCCGCGAACTGGTCCGCGAGGAGTGGCGGCTGCACGCCGAACTGTTCGGCGGCCGACGGTTCGCGCCGTTCCCGGTCGTCGTCGCCGCGCTCACGGCGCTGGCGGTCGGCGGCGCGGCGTTCGGCGGCACCGACGCGGCGACGCTCGTCGTCTCGGTGCACCTGCTGGTGCTCGGCTTCGGCGCGTACACCGGGACCGCCGGGCTCGTCGGCACCGACATGCTGGAGCACGTCCTCGGCGACGTGACGCTGCTGCTGTCGTCCGCACGGGTGCTGCCGGTGTCGCGCCGGCGCCTCCTCGGGCTGTTCCTGCTGAAGGACGAACTGTACTACGCCGGCCTGTTTCTCGCGCCGATGGCGCTCGGGTTCGCGCCGCTCGTCGCCGCCGGGGGGCTGGCCGCGTCGACGCTGCCGGCGCTGTGGCTGTCGTTGACGCTGACGTTCTCGGCCGGGCTGGCGTCGTCGTTCAGCGGCGTCGCGCTCCTCACGCGCGGCGTCCGCGGCCGGTGGCTCGCCGCCGCCGCAGGGCTCGCCGGAGTCGCAGCGTGGCGAGCCGGGCTGCTGCCCGCGGTCGTCGCCGTCGCGGTTCCGATTCGAGCCGGGGTTCCGGCGGCGGTCTCGCTCGCGGTCGCCGCGCTCGTCGTCGGCGCCGCCGCGCTCGCCGTCTACGACCCGACGTATCGGCCGCCGGCGCGGACCGCCGACGACCGGTTCCGGCCGCTGCAGCGCCGCCTCCCGGACCCGCAGGGGCTCGTCGCCAAGTCGGTGCTGGACGTCGCTCGCAGCACCGGCGGCCTCTGGAAGCCCGTGGTCTCCGTCGGGATTCTGCTCGGCGTCGCCGCCGGCCTCGCGGCGCTCTCGGCGGTCATCACCGGGCTGCGCCCGGCGCCGGGCGTCTTCTACGGCGGCATCGTCGGCCTGTCGGCGTTCACGTCGTACAACTGGCTCACCCAGTTCGACGACGTCGAGTCGTACCTCGCGTACCCGGTGTCGGTGGCCGCGCTGTTCCGCGCGAAACGCACGGCGTTCCTCGCGGTCGGCGGTCCGGTCGCGCTGGCCGGCTACGCCGTCGCCGTGGCCGCGACCGGGACGGCGCTCCTCGACGCCGCCGTCGGCGCGGTGCTCGCGGCGGGCCTGTCGCTGTACTTCTTCGGCCTGACGGTGGCGCTCGCCGGCTTCGACCCGAACGCGTTCCTGTTCGACCCGGCGCGGTTCGCCGCGTTCTTCGTCGGCGTCGCGGTGCCGCTCGTCCCGGTGCTGCTCGCCGGGTTCGCCGTCGCCGCCGGCCGGTCGTCGGCGCTGCTCGGCGCCGTCGCGGTCGTGGGCGTCGTCGCCGGCGGCGTCGGGGCGTGGCTCTCCGAGTACGCCGCCCGTCGGTGGACGCGCCACTACGCCGCCGGCTGACGCTCTGAGTCGTCACTCCCCCCGCGGTCGCCCCGACGGTCACCCGCGGTTTCCCGCCTCGCCAACACGCCGCACGGCGATTCCGAAACGACACCGTTTTAATCCGCAGTCGCCTACCCGTGAATGCGCACGACGGACGTGCGACGCACGCTCTGGTGGTGTAGTCCGGCCAATCATATCACCCTCTCACGGTGATGACCAGGGTTCGAATCCCTGCCGGAGCACTTCTTCCGACGCTACTCGACTACTCGCGAACCCGTCGGTTTCGACGAACGGACGACTGACCGGGTAGCGACGGCCGACGGCAAAAGCGTGTTCGCGAGAACCGGTGCGGCGAAACGGTGGCTGCGGGCCGCCCTACCAGGGCGTCTCGTCTTCGTCCAGCGACGTGAACTCGAAGAGGTCCTGGAACTCGTCGGGCAGGCCGTCTTCGACGTCCTCGATTTCGCCTGCCGGGTCGAGGTCGGCGACGAGCGCCGTCACCGCCTTCGCGCGGTAGGCGGCCTCTGACTCCTCGACGTCAGCGCGGTCGGCGACCCGGTTCACGAACTCGTCGTAGCCGAACCGCTGGCCGGAGTCCGCCTCCGTCAGGAACCGGTCGATCTCCATCGGGAGCGGCCCCGCCAGGTCCGCCGCCTCGTCCGTCTGCACGCGCTCGCCGAGGGACGAGAGCACTGCGCGGGTCGTCTTGACCGCCTGCGCCTGCGTTCCGACGTCGATTCGGTGCTGTACTTCGCCGGTGAATTCGCTGTAGTCCATTGTTTCGGGGGAGTTCGGTCGTGTCTGCTGCGCTGTACGGTCGTCGCGGAACCGGCCGGCTGGCTCGGCCGCGGCCGGTCGCGTCGTCAGTCGCTCGTCGTCGTCCACAGGTCGATGCCCAGCGGGCATCGCGTCACCTCGGCCCACTCCCGCGTCCCTGAAAAGCGCTGTCGCCGATTCGTCGCCGACGGCCGCCGAAGTGGGCGACACCCGCCGGGCAGCCTCGGTCACCCGCGCCATTCAAGACCGCTCCGGGTGACCTGCGGACACCCGTGACCCCTCCGCTCGCGCTGTCGGTCGGCTTCGCCGTCGCCGGACTGTTCACCGTCGTGCTGGGTGCCGTGCACGTCGCGATGCCGTGGCTGCTCGACTTCGACGGCGCGATACCGACCGACGGCGAGCCGCTGAAGCCGCTGAATCTGCTGGTGGTGACGTACCAGACGAAGCGCTCGGACGTCCGCGGAGTCGCGCAGATCATGAATCACGCCGTCTCGTACACGCTGCTCACCATCGGCGTCGTCGACCTGTTCGCGGCGACGTGGCTCTCGGCGCCGTTCGCCCCGCTCGTCCTGACGTGGATTTCGGGGTGGTGGTTCCACCTCGCCGTCGCGCTCCGTTAGCCCGCCGTCGGCCGCTGACCGCTGCCGTCCCGCTCGGCCGTCCGTCCCCAGAGCCGTCGAGGGGTGACTCAGTCGCCGTCGGCGTCGACCGCGGGGAGCGTGAACGAGAACGTCGCGCCCTCCCCGGGCGTCGACTCGACGTCGAGTTCGCCGCCGTGGCGCTCGACGACGCGCTGGCACAGCGCGAGCCCCATCCCCGCCGTCCCGGACTCCGCGTCGCCGGCGTCGACCTGCTCGAACAGTTCGAAGATTCGGTCGTGGTGTTCCGGCGGAATACCGACGCCGTCGTCGCTGACCGAGAACTCCCACCGGTCCCCGGCTCGCTCCGCGCCGACCTGAATCCGCGGCGGGTCGTCGCCGCTGTGCCGGATGGCGTTCGACACGAGGTTCCTGAACACCTGCGCGAGCTGCTCGGCGTCCGCCTTCACGGTCGGGAGGTCGTCCGACGTGATTTCGGCGTCGGTCTCCTCGGTCCGCAGGCGGAGGTCGTCGAGCACCCCGTCGAGCACCGCGTCGGCGTCGGTCGGTTCCAGCGGCTCCTCGTCGGCGGTGACGCGGGCGTACTCCAGGAGGCTCGTCACCATCGTCTGCATCCGGTCCGCGCCGTCGACCGCGTAGTCGATGAACTCCCGCGCGTCGTCGTCGAGTTCGTCGCCGTAGCGGCGGTCGAGCAGTTCGAGGTAGCTCGACACCATCCGCAGCGGCTCCTGCAGGTCGTGCGAGAGCGCGTACGCGAACCGTTCGAGCCGCTCGTTCGACGCCTCCAGCTCCCGGTTCACGTCGGCCAACTGCTCGCTGGCGGTCTCCGCCCGTTCGGCTTCCTGCCAGGCTAACACGTTGTTGTATCCGGCGAGACACCCGGCGAGCGCGCCCGCGGCCGTCGAAACGAGTAGCGGGAACTCCGGTTCGGTGACGACGCGCCCCTCGAACACCCGGATGAGCAGCGTCGAACCGATGACGACGAAGAACACGGCGCTCCCGCCGAGACTCCACGCGCAGACGCGCCACCGCTGGTCCGTCGACAGGTCGGACGCCGACAGCCGGCGCCCGGCGTAGACGACGCCGAGCGCGAGAGCGGCGGTCAGAAGCACGGCGGCGAGCGGCCCGACGCTCCGGTGTAAGGCGAGCACCTCGCGCCAGTGGTGGACGGCGGCCGCGAACGCGAGCGCCACGCCCACAGTGACCATGACCGTCCCCGGGTCCGGGAGCCACCGGCTGTCCGTCATGGCTCCGGCTTACGGGGTGACTGGCATAACCGTTCTGCGTATTCCTGACAGTTCGGGAGTGGCCCTCGACTCGTTCGGGTGTCTCCGGGGACGAAACACCGTCGCGCGTCGATTCGGCTTCGGTCTGCAGCCACTCGTACTCCGTCGTCCACGACGACGGTGCGTGCCCACCGGGGAGCCACCGACGGGCAGTCGAGTCCGCACCTGCCGAATCCGAACGTACCGGACTACTTCGGCGGGCGCAGCCGGTAGTATCGCCGGTTGAGGTCGTACATGTAGCCTTCGCGCATCGTCTTCAGCGCCGCGTACGCGACGCAGCCGGCGATCGGCGGCACGAGGAACGTCAGGTCGAACAGCAGGTGGACGTCCATCGGCACGAGGTTCTTCGCGGAGTAGACGCTCAGCGTGAAGGCGAACGTGACGCCCGCGACGCCGACGGCGGCCCAGAACGGCTGCTCGACGGGGCGGCGCGCGCTCCCCTTGTTCACGAACGGGACGACGGCGATGGCGCCGACGACGACGAGGTTCGCGAGGACGCCGAACGTGCGGTCCGCCATCAGCTTCTTCCCGCCGAGGATGGCGAGTTCGGGGTTGAGCGGGC
>NZ_JBNTKA010000004.1:0-154152 GCF_051195135.1 Halobaculum sp. D14
CCCTGTGAACGCTCCTTCCGCTCGCGCCACGTCGGAGTCTCGTCGTCCGGCGCCACGATACCCGTTCCGCCGTCCGTCGCGGCTGTGGGCTCAGAGCGGTTTTCCGAGCTGCTCGCGGCGTCGTCGGCCCCGTCGGGTGCCGAGTCGGTGTCCCCGGGCATCCTACTCGACGATGAGGGCGCCTTTCATGCCGAGCGAGCGGTGCGGGCCGCAGGCGTACCGGTACGTCCCCGGTTCGTGGAAGGTGTGGCTGAGGTGAACGCCGGGTTCGGTGAACACCGCGTCGGTCCCGACGTCGTGTTCCGGGAACTGGACGCTGTGCGGGGTTGCCGGCTCGGTCCAGCGCCAGCGGACCGTGGTTCCGGTCGACACCTTCAGGACCGGTGGCGCGAACGCGAACCGGCCGCCGTTCCCGGGCGCCCCGACGCGGATGGTCGCCGCGTCGACGCCCGTCTCGTCGACGACGGTTCCGTCGAAGTTGCTCGCGTCGACGACCCAGTCGTCGACCGACGGATACCCGGTTTTCGGCGGCTCCCTCACCAGGACGGCGCCTTTCATGCCGTCGGAGCGGTGGGGTTCGGACACGTAGCGGTGCTCGCCCGGTTCGTCGAAGTAGTAGTGGTAGCCGGTTCCGGGCTGGGCGTTCGTCCGGCCGCTGTCGAACGTCCCGTCGAGCGCGACGACGTTGTGCTGGCCGCCGTGGCCCGTCCAGTCCCAGTGGACGACCGTCTCGGGCGGCACCTCGATGACCGGCGGTGCAAACGCCAGTCCGTCGTCGAGCGGTTCGCCGACCGCAATTCGCGGCCGGGACCCGGGGCCGTACCGTCTCGGCGTGCCGTCGTAGCCGTTCGCGTCCGCGAGCCAGTCTTCGAGGGGGGTGTCCGTCGCGGCGCCGGAGCGTTCCTGCTCCGTCTCGTCTTCGTCGCTGGACCGCGGCGTCGCGGTCGCGGAGACACAGCCCGCGGCCGCGGTGAGGGCGGCGGCACCGATTCCCTGGAGCGCTCGCCGTCTGGATGGGGACCAGTTCATCACAGGAGGGCGGTGACACGCCGCTTCAAACAAACGACTGGATGCTTTCCAGACCCTGGAAAGCGTCACAGCGTCATTTATATAGTCGGCCCCAGGAACAGACGCGCAGGCAGCGTCCCGCACGGCTGCTCCAGACCACCGATGTCCCCGACAGCCCTCCCCCGTCGAAGCGGTCCGGCGCCCTCCCGGACGAACCGCCGGTTCACCGCGGCGACCATCGCCGCCACGGACAACGGACTCCCGCCGACGACGCGCCGGTGACACACCGATGAGTGAGGACTCCGAAGCCGACACCGCGGTCCAGCCGGTGCTCGAAACGATGGCCGACCCCGACTGCCGGGCGATTCTCGAGACGCTCGACACCGCCAAGAGCGCGAAGGCGGTGGCCGAGGAGTGCGGGCTGGCCCAGACCACGGCGTACCGGAAACTCGAAGCGCTCGCCGACGCCGGCCTCGTCGAGACCGGAACGGAGCTCCGCGCGGACGGACATCACGTCACCACGTATCAGCGCGACGTTCAGGGCGTCATGGTGCTGCTCGCGGAGGACGGCGGCTTCGACTGCGAATTCGTGCGCGAACCGAAACAGCCAGACCAGCGGCTCGCGCAGTTCTGGTCACGCATGAGTGAGGAACTGTGAGCATGTCCGGAAACGTCCCGCTCATCGTCGTCGCCTTCAAGACCGTGACGCTCGTCATCGGCGGCTTCATCACCTACACGGCATCCACCGCCGCCCGCAAAACCGGCTGGAGCGGCCTGAGGTACCTCGCGGTCGGCTTCGGCGTCGTCACGTTCGGCTCGCTGCTCGCCGGCGTCGCAGACCAGGCGCTGCTCGTGAACACCACCGACGCGCTCATCATCGAAAACGCGCTGTCCGCCGTCGGCTTCTCGATCATCGGCTACTCGCTGTACAAAACCCAGCGCTCCGGCGGCGAAGGCGACGACTGAACCGGAAATCCCGCAGTCGCTTCGGGTTCAACCGCGGTGACTCGGGCCGTCAGCAGCCCGGTTGACCGTGGACGGGAGGACCGAGAGTGAACGGGTCTCGGTCAGTCTTCCGTGGGTGGGCCGTCGCCGTCGGTCAGCCGAACGAAGCGGCTGAGGAACTCCGCTGTGGGCACGCGGCCCGCGCCGGCGTCGACGAGCGTCGATTCGAGTCCGGACCGCGGCTGCCGTGAACGCTCCCGGTCGCAGGGCTTACAGAGGTACTCGAACCGCTTGCCGTCTCGCGTGAACCGGTCGCCGTGCTTGTCGTACTCCCGTGCGTCCCCGCGCGGCACAGTCTCCCCGCAGGCGATGCACGTCACGTCATCGGCGTCGTCACGGAACAGTGCCGACCCGCTCATCTCACCGGTCCACCTCCCCCATGATGGTGTCGAGGCTACCGAGCGACGCGATTAGGTCCGGGACGTACTCGCCTTCAGCCATCTCCGGGAGCGCCTGCAAGTTCGAAAAGGACGGGCCGCGAATCTTGAACCGCGCCGGCTCGTCCGTCCCGTCCGACCGGATGTAGATGCCGAGTTCGCCCTTGGCGGCCTCCACGGCAGTGTACACTTCGGCGTCGTCGTCCGGGCGGAGCGTCCGCGGGACGTTCGACTGGATTGTTCGGTCCGCCTCCGGCCAGTCTTCGAGCAGGTCGGCGCACTGCTCGACGATTCTGCCGGACTCTTCGATCTCGCGGAGCCGGACGAGCAGCCGGGCGAAGTTGTCACAGCCGTCTCTTACGGCGACGTCCCAGTCGAGTTCGTCGTAGTAGCCGTACGGGTCGTCGCGGCGCAGGTCGTAGTCGATGCCGGAGCCGCGAGCGACCGGCCCGGTGCAGCCGTACGATTTCGCGACCTCCGGCGCGATCTCGCCCGTGTCGACGGTCCGCTTCTGGAACAGTTCGTTCGCCGACAGCAGGTCGTGGAACTCGGCGACGCGTTCGGGGAGGCGGTCGACGAACTCGCGGACGTCGTCGAGCCACTGGTCGCGCGGCTCCGGGAGATCCCAGACGACGCCGCCGAGCCGGAAGTAGTTGAACATGAGCCGCTGGCCGGTCAGGTCCTCCAGCAGGTTCTGGACCTCTTCGCGCTCGCGGATGCCGTACATGAACGTCGCCGTGAAGTCGCCGATGACGTCGAGCGCGTAGGCTGCGACGGCGAGCATGTGCGAGAGAATCCGCGACAGTTCGGCGCTCAGCGTCCGGATGACCTGCGCGTACTCCGGTACCTCGATGTCCGCGAGCGTTTCGGCGGCGCGGGCGTACGCCCACTCGTTCAGCAGTCCGCCGCCGCCCCAGTCCCACCGGTCGGGGTACGGCATGATCTGGTGTCGGTACGTGCCCGACTGGCACATCTGCTCTTCACATCGGTGGATGTAGCCGATGTCGGGGGTGACGTCCGCGACGGTTTCGCCGTCGAGGACGGCTTCCAGGTGGAGGACGCCGTGCGTGGCAGGGTGGTGCGGACCGACGTTGATGAGCATCGCGTCGCCGTCGCGCGCGTCGTCAGCGATCGGGTTCGCGTTCTCCGCGAACGGAACGACCTGCGGCCTGTTCTGGTCGTAGTCCAGCGAGAGCGGATGGCCCTGCCACGTCTCCGGGAGGAGGAGCCGTTCGAGGTTCGGGTGGTCCTCGTACTCGATGCCGACGAGGTCGTACGCCTCCCGTTCGTGCCAGTCCGCCGTTCGGAAGACCGGTTCGGCGCTCTCGGAGACCGGGTCGGACTTCGCGGTCGGGACGACGACGCTCACCTCGGTCGTCGGGTCGTCGTACTGTTTCAGGTGGTAGATGGTCTCGTATCGGTCCTCGTACTCCTGCGCCGTGACGCACGAACAGTGGTCGAACCCCGCCTCGTCGCGCAGCGTCCGCAGCGTCTCCTGAACCGCGTCGGGGCGAACCGTCACCGCCGGGGCGTGCACGTGGTCGTCGCGGCCGACGGCGACCTGTTCGAGGAGGTCGTCGAGCGTCGCCTCGAGGGACTCGGTCTGCGGCGGCTGCGTCTCGCGGTGGTGCTGTGAGCTCATAGTCGGCGTCTCTCCTCAGGTTTCCTCGCCAGCAGCGAGGGCGTGGTGCCGCACAAACGCGGCGCCTTTAAGTCGGAACCGAAGCCAGGAATCCGCGTGCGGTCACTCTCAGTCCGGCTGCGGTTCGAGGACGCGGCCATCCACCCGATGCACGCGTTCGTCTCCGAGGACGACCGGTACGGGCCGACGCGGCTGCTGCAGTGGAACGTCACGTCGCGCGGAACCGGGCTGATGGTGTTTCAGGTGACTGGGCCCCGCGACCCGTACACGGCGACGCTGGACGCGACGCCGAACGTCGAGTCGTACGAAACGGTGTCGATGGCGGGCGGCTCCGGCCAGTTCGCGGTGCTGGTCGAAGACGCGGTGGCGGAGGCGGCCGGCGGGATATTCGACGTCTACGACGGCGAAGACGTCGTCACGGTGCCGCCCGTCGTCTTCCGAACCGACCGGTCGGCCGACCTGCAGCTGGTCGGGCGGACCGGAGCGCTGCAGGAGTTACTCGACCGACTTCCGAACGGCGTCGACGCGGAGGTCCGTCGAGTCACGGCGGGGAGCGGCGCCAGGCTCTCGGCCACGGAGCGACTGACGGCCCAACAGCGCCGCGTCGTCTCGGCCGCCCTGGAGGCCGGGTACTACGACGAGCCGCGGAGCGCGACGCTCGAAGACGTCGCCGAACGGCTGGGGCTCGCGACTGGAACCGTCGCGGAGCACGTCCGGAAGGCGGAGGCGAGGCTGGTGGCTGACGCGGTTCGAGAGCAGTGAATCGAACGTCGGCGGCCGCGGGCGGTCAGAGGCCGGTCGGGTAGAGTTCGGGGACGCGCTCGCGGTCCGGGTGGAGTTCGAGCGGGTGGAGCGCCTGCGACTCGTCGACGTGGATGAACGCGTCGTAGCGCCGGCGGAGGTCGGTCGGGACGTAGTTGCCGGACTCCCACTGCGGGTGGTAGACGACGCCGATGGCGCGGTGGCCGCGCGGCTCCGAGAGCGCGTCGTCGTCCGCGATTCGGTCGGTGTACAGCAGGCGGTCGTCGCCGCCGGCGCGGTGGAACACGTCCTCGTAGCTGCCGTCTTTCGCGGCCGGGACGTCCATCGTCTCCATCGGGGCGCCCCACTCGTCGCCGGCGACGACGCTGCCCTCGTACGAGCCGAACCCGACCAGTTTCACGTCGTCGTCGCCGAAGCGTTCGCGGGCGAGCTGGCCGATGTTGAGCCGGCCCTTCCCCTCCATGTCCGTCGCGCGGGCGTCGCCGACGTGCGTGTTGTGCGCCCAGACGACCGCCTGCGCGTCGCCGCAGTGGTGTTCGACGAGCCGGTCGAGCGTGTCGGCCATGTGCTCGTCGCGGACGTTCCACGAGTCCGTGTCGCCCGAGACGAGCGCCCGGTAGTACGCCTCGGCGTTCTTCGCGACGAGCGCGTTCTGCTCGGCGCTGAACGCGTCCTCGTCGTGGGTCGGCTCCGCGGCGGCGGCCTCCTCGCGCAGCTCCGTCAGGACGTCAACGACGTCCTCCTCGCACGACGCCGGGACCATGCGGAGCGACCGCGCGTACTCCTGCGCGTCGGTGCCGTACGGCTCGAAACACCGGTAGGCTTCCCGGGCGTGCTCGGCGGCCTCCGGGTTCGTCTCCTCCAGGTACTCCACGACGGCGTCCATCGACTCGAACAGGCTGTACACGTCGAGGCCGTAGAAGCCGACGTCGTCGGAGGCGAACTCGCGGTTGTGGAGTTCGAGCCACTCGAAGAACTCGACCATCTCCCAGTTCGCCCACATCCACGTCGGCCACCGGCCGAAGGCGTCCATCACCTCCCGGACCGTCTCGCCGGAGTCGGGCAGCCCCTTCACGAACCGGTTCGCCTCGTAGCAGCTCGTCCAGTCGCCCTCGACGGCGACGAAGTCGAAGCCGTGTTCGCGGATGAGCCGCGCGGTCAGGTGGGCGCGCCACCGGTAAAACTCGGAGGTGCCGTGCGACGCTTCGCCGATGAGCACGACGTCCTCGTCGGCGAGGCGGCGGGCGAGGCCGTCGAGGTCCGCCGGGCCGGACAGCGTCTCGCTCAGCGCGGCGACGTTTCTGGCGGCGCGGTCCACTTCGGCCGGTTCCTCCCACGTCGAGCGGCCGCTCAGAGACATCGGTGTCGCCGGCGTTTCGCCGCCGCGACGGATAGTGCTACTGGCTGTCACGGCGGTAGTCACGTCGGCTGGCATGGCGGCAGACAGGGCGGGTGGGGTCCGGGCGGCGAACAGACTTTTTCGTCCGTTCGCGGATAGTTCTCCCGAGGGATGTTCAAGAATCGGACCGACGCGGGCGAGCAGCTCGCGGACAGGCTGCAGAGTGAGGGCGTCACCGCCGACATCGTCCTCGGGATTCCGCGCGGGGCGCTCCCGGTCGCCCGGCCCGTCGCGGACGCGCTCGGCGTCCCGCTCGACATCGCCGTCGCGAAGAAGATGGGCGCGCCGAACAACCCCGAGTACGCCATCGGTGCGGCGGCGGTCGACGGCAGCGTCTGGCGGAACGAAGAGGCCATCGACCGGCTCGGCCTCGACGAGGAGGAGGTCGAAATCGAGCGCGACCGCGCCGCCGAGACCGCGCGCGAAAAGGCCGAGACGTACCGGACCGGCTCGGCGCCCGACCTGACCGGACAAACCGTGGTGCTCGTCGACGACGGCGTCGCGACCGGCGCCACCGTGACGGCGTGTCTCCGGATGCTTCGCGACTCCGGCGCGGCGCGCGTCGTCCTCGCGGTCCCGGTCGGCCCGCCGGACACGCTCGACCGACTCGAGCGCGAAGCCGACGAGGTCATCGCGCTGCAGCGGCCGACGAACTTCCGCGCCGTCGGCCAGTTCTACGACGAGTTCGGGCAGGTGAGCGACGAGGAGGCCATCGAGTACCTCCACGGCGAGCCGCCCGAACAGTCCGGCTGACCGGCGCCGGAGCCGGCGAGTGCCGCTGTTTCCGAGCCCCGACGTCGACGGGCCGCCGAATCGGCCACGGCGCTTTTCCACGCCCCCGGAGCAGACTCCCCCATGAGTCACAGCGACCCCGGAATCGTCGGCGAACTCGTCGAAATCCCCATCGAGGAAGTGACGCTCGACGGAACCCTGTCGGTCCCGGACGACCCGCAGGGGCTCGTCGTGTTCGCACACGGCAGCGGCAGCAGTCGGAAGAGCCCGCGGAACAACGCCGTCGCGGCCCAACTGAACGACGCCGGGCACGCGACGCTGCTGTTCGACCTGCTCACCGAGGAGGAGGACGTCGTCCGCGAGAACCGCTTCGACGTCTCGCTGCTCGTCCAGCGGCTCGTCTCCGCCACCGACTGGGTGCGCGGAGAGCCCGCAGTCGCGGACCTGCCAGTCGGCTACTTCGGCGCGAGCACCGGAGCGGCGGCCGCACTCCGCGCCGCCGTCGAGGCCGACGCGCCGGTGGACGCCGTCGTCTCACGCGGCGGCCGCGTCGACCTCGCCTCGCCCGTCGCCGACGACGTGACCGCGGCGTGCCTGTTCATCGTCGGCGGCGACGACCCCGACGTGCTGGAGTTGAACCGCGACGTGTACGACGAACTCGGCTGCGAGAAGCGGCTCGAAGTCATCGAGGGCGCCGGCCACCTGTTCGAGGGCCCCGGCGAACTCGACCAGGTCGCCGAGTACGCGGCCGAGTGGTTCACCGAGCACCTCGGCTGAACCGCGGCGCCTGCGCGGGCCGTCGCGGCGCCGCCGAACGAATCACTGGACGCGGCCGTCCGTCGGCTCTCCCGACGCCGACACGGCCGCCTCGTTTTAAGTCCGTTCCGGACGGAGCCGAACGCATGCCCGACGTGACGCTCGTCGACCGTGGCCGGGTCCGCGCCGACCGCGGATTCGTCGTCGACGGCGACGCCATGGCGACGGCGGCCGACCCGGAACCGGAACACGAACGCATCGACTTCGTCGTCTGGAACGCCGTCGTCGAAACCGCGGAGGCGACGTACCTGTGGGACACCGGCTGCCCCGTCGACGCCGCAGAGTCGTGGCCGGAGCCGCTGTACGCGACCTTCGAGGCGTACGACGCCGACGACCACGGCCTGGAGGCCGACCTCGCGGCGGCCGGCTACGACTTCGGCGACATCGACGCGGTCGTGATGAGCCACCTCCACATGGACCACGCCGGCGGCCTCTCCGCGTTCGAGGGGACCGGAACGCCGGTGTACGTCCACGAGGACGAACTGAAGTACGCCTTCTACTCGGCGAAGACCGCCGAGGGCTCCGTGGCGTACCTCGCCGACGACTTCGACGGCGACATCGACTGGCAGGTCGTCAAGCGCGACCGACACACGCTCGCCGACGGCTTCGAACTCGTCCACCTCCCCGGCCACACGCCGGGCGTCCTCGGCGCGAAAATCGAGACGGACGACGGGACGCTGCTCGTCGCCGGAGACGAGTGTTACGTCCACGCCAACTACGCGGAGTCCGTCTCGCTCGGCCCGGGGCTGGTGTGGAGCGAACCGGCGTGGCGCGACAGCCTCGAGACGCTCCGCGAACTGGAGCGCCGACACGACGCCGACGTGCTGTACGGCCACGACCTCGAACGGTTCGAGACGCTGGCGGAGACGTACTGACGAACGCACCGAACCACGTCCAGCCCTCCTCACGCGTCGCTGCGGCTTCCTGTTCGGTCGCCGGCGTCACAGTTTCGCGAGCGTCGCCGAGGCGTCGACGCCGATTCGGTAGTCGACGGCGTCGGGGTCGTAGACGACGCGGTTGGCGTCCGGGTCGTACGAGTCGCTCCACGCCATTCCCTCGGCGAACAGCGGCCAGCCGGCGCCGTCGACGCCCGCTTCCCGGAGCGCGGCGGCGACCGGGTCGCGGTCGGACCGGCCGACGACCGGCGGAATCAGGCCGCTCTGGCCGCACACCGAACACTGACAGTCGAAGTACGCCGCCATCGACGTCGAGCAGTTCGGACACGGCCCGTCGCTTCCGTCGTGGTCGGCGCAGCCGACGAGGTCGCGGTCCATCTCGCCGCCGCAGCGCGGGCAGGCGCCGTCGACGTAGGTCCGGGCGCGGTGACAGAACCGGGCGTGAATGCGTTCGAGCAGCCGGTTCTGGTCGGTGTCGGCGATGCCGCCGGGCTGTACCGGGACGGCGCTGAGCGTCCCGTCTGGCGTGTAGTCGAGGTCGAACGCCCCGGGGCAGTCCGCACACCGCGTCATGAGCCGCTCGCCGTTGTACTCGACGACGACGTCGCCGCCGCAGCGGAAGCAGGCGGCGTCGACCTCGGTTGGCCCAAACGACGACTCCTCGACGCCGTAGCTCGCGAGCGCCGCGCGGACGAAGTTCTTGCCGGCGTACTGAATCGCGTAGCCGCCCGGGCGCTTCTCCACGAAGTGGTCCGTCAGCCGGCTCAGGTGGTAGTTGAACTTCCCGCTGTCGTCCTCGCCGACGGCGCTCTGGAGTTCGGAGTACGGCACCGCGTCGTCGCTGCGGCTCCAGCCGGACGCGCGGCCGTGCAGCGTGAACAGGATTTCGAGCCGCGTCTCGTTGCCCAGCGCGGAAAACACCGTCTCGGGGGGCGGCTGGCCCCCGCCGTCGTCTGTCATGCGACGAGGTGCGTCCCCATCACTGATAATACTGTTCAGTTGATTACTTCGCGCGACGTCGACGGCGTGCGCCGGTAGGCGACCGCGACGTGGTCGCGCTACCGACGCGGACGCGTCGGCGACGAAAACGCGTCGGCGACACGGACGTACTGCGTGCCCGTCTCGGGAAGCGTCCGGTCCGACGGCGAGTCCGTAAACCTCTTTGTGAATGTTGGTTTACGGGCTGTCGAGATGAGCACGTCAACGGAGGACGTCGACCTCGTCGGCGACGAAGTCGTCGGCAACCTCGCCCGCGCGGCGCTGTTCGCGGCGCTGACGGGCGTGTTCGCGTACGTATCGTTCCAGCTCCCGGTGACCTCGGTGCCGTTCACGCTGCAGGTGCTCGGCGTGTTCCTCGCGGGCGCCTACCTCGGCCCGAGATGGGGGTACGTGTCGCTGGCGCTGTACGTCGTCGCCGGCGCGGTCGGCGCCCCGGTGTTCGCGTACGGCACCGCCGGCTTCGACTCGCTGTTCGGTCAGTGGGGCGGCTACCTCTGGTCGTACCCGTTCGCCGCCGCCATCGTCGGCGCCGCGGTCCACGGCGTCGGCGACCTGAAGAATCCGGCCGACGCGTCGCTCGCGCGCCTCGTCGGCGGGATGACGGTCGCGACCGTCGTCATCTACGCGTTCGGCACGGTCGGCTACGCTGTCGTCGGCAACGTCGGGCTCGTCCCGGCGCTGCTCGCCGCCGCCGTCCCGTTCATCCCGGCGGAGGCGCTGAAGGTGGCGGCCACCGTCGCCGTCGTCAGGAGCGACGCCGTCGCGGCGCGGTAACCGAACGGGGCACCGACGCAGATGCTCTCCGTTCGCGGCCTCACGCACCGCTACGGCGACGCGGTCGCCGTGGACGACGTCTCGCTCGACATCCCGGACGGCGAGTTCGTCGTGCTCGCCGGCGCGAACGGCTCCGGGAAGACGACGCTCGTCCGCCACTTCAACGGCCTCCTCACCCCGGACGGCGGCGAGGTGCGCGTCGACGGGACGCCGGTGACGGACGACCTGGTCGCGGCGCGGACCGCCGTCGGCATGGTGTTTCAGGAGCCGCGCGACTGCTTCGTCGCGGCGACCGTCGCCGCGGACGTCGCGTTCGGCCCCGAGAACCTCGGGCTGCCCCGGGAGGAGGTGGACGCTCGCGTCGGCGACGCGCTGGACGCAGTGAACATGGCGGGCCGCGGCGACGAGCGCATCGACCGGCTCTCCGGCGGCGAACGGGAGCGCGCCGCAATCGCCGGGGCGCTCGCGATGCGGCCGACCCACCTCGTGCTCGACGAGCCGTTCACCGGGCTCGACGAGCCGGCGCGCCGTTCCGTCCTCGACCGGCTCGCCGCGCTGAACCGCGACGGCACCGGCGTCGTCGTCGTCACCCACGACCTGCGCGACGTCGCGTCGCTCGCGGACCGCGTCGTCGTCATGGACGGCGGGAGCGTCGCCGTCGACGCGCCGCCGGCGGACGCGCTGAACCGACTGGACGGCCTCGGCGTCAGGCGGCCGGCAGCGACGACGCCGGCGGAGCCGGACGGGGACACGTCGCCGCGGGAGCGGGACCGATGCTGAGTTACGACCCCGGCGACTCGGTCGGTCACCGGCTCGACCCGCGGACGAAACTGGTCGCACAGAGCTGCGTCGTCGTCGCGGCGTTCGCGCACACGACGCCGCGCGGACTCGCCGCGCTCACCGTCGTCGTCGCGGCGGCGCTCGCAGCGTGCCGGCTCTCGCCGCCGGACGCGCTCGCGGAGTTCCGCGCCGTGCTGCCGTTTCTGCTCGTCGGCCCGGCGCTGGAGTCGCTGCGGCTGTCGGCGCCGTGGGTCGTCCCCGCTGACGCCGTGCCGCCGCTGCTCGCGAGCTACCGGACCGTGTTGCTGCTGGCGCTCGCGGCGGCGTACGTCCGCACGACCCCGGTCCGCGACTCGGAGGCGGCCGTCGCGTGGCTCGTCCCGGGGCGGCCCGGCCGGTTCCTCGCGGTCGGCGTGAGCCTCGTGTTCAGGTTCCTGCCGGTGTTGCAGGCGGACGTCAGGCGGGTACGGTCGGCGATGCAGGCGCGGCTCGGGACGGAGCGACCGGTCCGCGACCGGGTCCGCATCGTCGGCGTCGCGGGGCTCCGCCGGGCGCTCGGCCGCGCGGACTCGCTCGCGCTCGCGCTGCGGGCGCGCTGCCTGTCGTGGAACCCGACGCCGCCGCCGCTCCGGCTGCGCCGCGCGGACTACGTCGCGCTGGCCGCGTCGGCGACGCTGCTGCTGTGGGGACTGCTGCCGACCGCCGAGTCGCTCGCGTCGTCGCTGCCGGCGCCGCTGTGACCGGCGCGGCGACGCTCGGCTCGGCTGATGCCGACGCGCTTTTTATGCCCGACGCGGGAGAGTCGAACATGGCCGAACGCGAAGCGGAAGACTGGCTGCTCCGGTACCTGGTCGTGATGGTCGTCGCCGCCACGGCGCTGCTCGCACTGATATACGGTGTCGCGCTCGACCCGTCGATGTCCGTCACGGCCGTCGCCGTGCTGGCGCTGGCCGCGACCGTCGTCGTCGTCAGCCGCGACCTCAGCCGCTGGCGGTCGCTCTGAACGGCGAGCGCCGCATCGAGTAGCAGACCGGCCGACCGGCCGACTGACCACCCGTTTCCAGCCGCCCGGCTCCGGGCGGAGTTACGCGGCGTCGGTGAGCCGCGCGACCTGCTCGTCGGTCAGCGACAGCGACGCGGCGGCGACGTTCTCCGCGAGGTGCTCCGGCGACGACGTCCCCGGAATCGGCACCGTCACGTCCGAGTGGTGGAGGAGCCACGCGAGCGCGACCTGCCGCGGTGTGGCGTCGGTCTCGGCGGCGACGTCGTCGAGGGCGGCGGCGGCGTCGCCGAGGTCTCCGCCGGCCATCGGGAACCACGGGATGAAGCCGATACCGGCGTCCTCGCAGGCTTGCAGCACCGCTTCGTCCTCGCGGTTCGCGACGTTGTACTGGTTCTGGACCGTCGCGACGTCGACCTGTTCGCGGGCCTCGTCCAGCTGGTCGACGGTGACGTTCGACAGGCCGACGTGGTCGACGTGGCCCTCGTCTTTGAGCTCCGCGAACGCCGCGACGCTGTCGGCGAACGGCGTCTCCGGGTCGGGCCGGTGGAACTGGTAGAGGTCGATGGTGTCGACGCCGAGCCGGTCCTTCGAGACGAGCACCTGGTTCCGGACGTAGTCGGGGTCGCCGTGCGGCAGCCACTCGCCGCCGCTCTCGCGGAGCAGCCCGGCTTTGGTCGCGACGACCGCGTCGTCGACGACGCCGGACTCGCGGAGGAGGCGTTCGCTGACGCCGGGGCCGTACGAGTCGGCCGTGTCGACGAAGTTCACGCCGTAGTCGACGGCCTGCCGCGCGACCTCCCGCGCCGTCTCCTCGTCGTCGGGCGCGCCGATGACGTCGTCGCCGCAGAGCCGCATCGCGCCGAACCCGAGCCTGTTCACCGTCGTTTCGCCGCCCAGGTCGAACGTGCCCGTGTCAGCCGCGTCCGGGACGTCGAGAAAGTCGCTCATGCGTTCGTCCCTCCGCCTCCCGCCGCTTCGGCGTTTCGGCCGCGGTCGACGACGCGGCCCGTCTCGAAGCCGGCGGGGCGCGCCGCCGCCCCGCTCACAGTTCCCGCTGGACGTACCGGTCGATGTCCGCGACCAGCGACTCGTCGAACGTCCAGAAGCCGCGCCACCGCCGCGGCTCGACTTCGAGCGCCACCAGCGCCGCGTCGCCGCCGGCGGCGTTGCCAGCGGCGTTGCCGAGGTCGTCGCCGACGTCGTTGCCGGCGGCGTTGCCGTTCCGGGTTTCGTCCCTGTTCCGGGCCTCGCCTCGGTCCGGGGCCGTGCGGTGAACGACGAACCACGAGTCGCGGAAGTCCTCGTCGTAGCCGCCGTGCATCGTCACGCCGAGTTCGGGCGGCGGCGTCCAGTCCGGCACCCCGTACAGGTGGACGTCCACCGGCGAGTCGGCGATCTGGTCGTAGACGGTTCGGGTGCCGCGTTCGTCGTTGATTCGGGAGAGCCGCTGGAACGACGACCGGAGTTTCCCGGCGCCGGACTCCCATGCCAGCCGCTCGATGTACCGCGAAATCAGGACCAACAGCAGCTTCTCCTTGTTCGACTCCGGGTAGCCGCGGAGCGTGAACGGGATGTCGTCGAGCCCCGCGAGCACGTCCGGGAGTTCGAACCGGTCGAGCGACTTCATCCCGGTGATGTACAGGTCCGAGTTCACCAGCAGCAGCGAGTTCTGGAGCTCGGTCAGCGTCGAACTCGCGAGCACCTCGCCGTCCTCGACGAGCACCACCACGTCGTCGTCGGCGTCCGGGACGGCGGACTCGGAGACGGAGACCGGCGTCCCCTCGAAGGCGTTCGCGAGCATCGTCTGAATCGGGTCGGGCGCCGCCCGGTTCAGGACGACGAGCGACCGCGCCGGGCCGTCGGGCTCGTCGACGAACTGTTCGAGCGTCATGCGGCCCCTCCGTCGGCACGACGAAGTTCGATGCAGAACACCGCGCCCGTCGGCTCGTTGTCGACGACCCAGATGGAGCCGCCGTACGTCTCGACGAGGTTGTCGGCGAGGTACAGCCCGAGTCCGCTGCCGGCGCTTTCGAGGCCCTTCTCGCCGCGGCCGAACACGTCCCGTTTCCGGTCGTCGGGGATTCCGGGGCCGTTGTCCGCGATTCTGACCACCACGGTCTCGGGCCGCTCCTCGACGGACACGTCGATGTGGACGTCGTCGGAGTCGTTGTGGAACACGGCGTTGTCGAGGACGTTCCCGAGCACCGACGACAGCAGCGCGGTCGCTTCGACGTCGACGTCCGGGACGTCGCCGACGTCGACGGTGAGCGGGCCGGCGCGGTAGTCGAAGTTCGACCGGACGTGCGTCACCTCGCTGTCGATGGTGTCCCGGAGCGACACCTCGGTGAGTTCCGGGTCGTCCGCGCCGAGAATCTCCGCGAGGTCGCCGACGGCTCCGGTCAGGTTCTTCGTGTGGGTCGCGGCGTTCAACACCCGTTCGAGCGCGTCTTCGGCCTCGCCGTCGTCGACGTGCGACCCGAGAATCTCGCCCCAGCCGAGCGCCACCGACATGTCGTTGCGGATGTCGTGCCGGACGATCTGATTCAGGACGGCGAGCCGGTTGCGTTCCCGCTCAAGTTCCCGCTCGGCGGCGACCCGGTCGGTGACGTCCTTCTGGAAGCCGACGAAGTGCGTCGTGTTCCCGTCGCCGTCGTTCAGCGGCGAGATGGTGACTTCGTTCCAGAACGGTTCGCCGCTCCGCGTGTAGTTGCGGACGACCACCGTCACCGAGCGGCGCTCGTCGACGGCCGCCCGCATCTCCGCGACGGGGGCCTCGTCGGTGCCCTCCCCCTGTAGAAACCGGCAGTTCCGCCCGAGGACCTCGTCGAGCGGGTAGCCGGTGATGCGCTCGAAGGCGGCGTTGGCGTAGATGACGGGGTTGTCCGGGAGCCGCGGGTTCGAAATCGTGATTCCGACCGGGGCCTCGTCCATGGCCCGCTGTTTCAATCGGAGGTCGACCGCGACGCGGGACTCGCTCTGCCCCGCCGACTCCAGGACGGTGACGTACCGCGCTCCGTCGTGGGTGAACGGCACGACCGCGAACGGGACCGCGTCGACCTCGACGCGGACGTCCCGGTCGTCGTCGCTTCCGAGGAGGTCGTCGATTCTGTCGGCGAGCGACCGCACGTCGGGGTCGGCGGCGTCGCCGATGCTGTCGAGGTAGGGTGCGCCGCCCGGTTCCGGAACCGGGATTCCCGAGTCGATAGCCGCGTTCTCCCACGCCTCGTTCGAGTCGTACAGCGACCCGTCGGCGCTGAACGTCGCGAAGCCGCACGGGAGCGCGTCGACGACGGCCCGCGGGAGGAACGGCTCCCGGTTCCGTGACCCGGTCACTGACCCCTCCGCCGGCCGCGCCGAGTTCCGCTCTGAGCTGCAACCATCACTATACGGGGTCGGTACGAGTCGAACCATCCTGTTCGTTTCGATGAAACCTACCGCCGCCTCCGGCGAAAACTGTGGCGTCAAGCCGAACGGTCCGGCCACCGACCCGGTCCGGCCACCGAGCGGGTTCTGAATCGCCGCTACAACTGCGGTCCGAGGTACCCCCACGCCTGGAGGCGGTCGCCGTCGCCGTCGACCCAGCGCTCCCCGATGTCGTCCCGGTAGTACATGTTCGGCATGACGATGTCGTCGATTCGGCCGTACGCCTCCTCGCGCGCCGCCTGCATCGTGTCGCCCTTGCCGGTGACGACGATGGGCATCCCGTTGTCGCCGGCCACGCGCCACTGGCCGTCCACCTTCTTCGCGTCCTCGAGGTGGATTCCCTCTCGGCTGTCCGTCTCGAACACGACGGCCGCGTTCCGCGAGTTCTCGTCGTACGTCTTCTCGTCGTCGAACGGGAACGGCGGCAGGACGATCCGTACGCCGATCTGGTAGCCGTTGTGCACCTCCAGGTCAGGGTCGTTACCGTGGGCGAGGTCGTAAAAGAACTCGCCAGTGGATGACTCGATGGACTCTTCCTGCAGCGCAATCGTCGGGTACCCGAACCGCGGCGTGAACTCCAGCGGGTAGATGCCGTTTTCGTTCACGATGCAGTTGATGTCGATGCTCCCGACGTAGCCCTCGTTCGCGAGCCAGTCTTCCAGTTTGCCGAAGGTCTCCTTGAATAACTTGTTCTGGCCGGCCCAGAACATCGACGTCCCCATCTCGCCGGTCTGGGGCCCGATGTTCCCTGGGAATAATTTCTTATGCTCAAAATTAAAATTGACCTGGTCAATGAACTCGTTGCCGTTGAAGAACCCGCAGATAGCGACTTCAACGCCCTCAACTTTCCGCTGCAGTTGGAATCCCTTCATTCGGTGCCCCCATGCCTTCTTGTAGGCTTTCAGCACCTCAACAACGTCACTACCGTCATCCTCATTCCCGACGTAAAGGAGCCGCTTGACGTTCTGAACCTCTCCAAGCGGCTTGATGACGTACGGTGCCGGGTTCTCCTGGACGTGCTGGATGCCGGCGTCGAAGTCGTGGAAGATGTGGTGTTCGACGGTGTTGACGCCGTGCTCTTCGAGAACCTCCATCGCGTATCCGCGGTCCTCTTCGAGGTGATCGGTGTTCGGCGTCCCCCCGACGACGGCCGTCCCCTCCTCGCGGAGTTCCTGGGCGAGCGCTCCGGTACCGATGTCGGAGCCGACCCAGATGTCGTCGAAGATGACGACGTCGGCCCACTCGACCTCCGCGCGCCAGTCGTCGACCTTGGGCACGAAGCCGTCGCCGATCTCCTCGTCGCTCTCGGCTTCGATGTAGTATTTCACGTCGTGGCCTTCCTTGTGGACTTGCCACGCGAGGTCGGTGATCAGTGCGGCGTCGGCTGAGACGAACAGGAAGTGCCTGGATTCCATCGGGTGTGTCACGCGGCGGTGGTTCCGGTCTGTCGCTCGGCCCGGCGCGCCGAGGTGTGCAGTCGGGCGAAAAGACGGGAGGCGGACTCGGCCGGGTCGTCGTGGTACTCCGACCGGACGTGTAGGTCGGCGTCGCCGATGGGTGCGGCACCCAGCGAGCCGGGGGGGACGGTTGTCAGGTCCATACGTCCGATTCAGCCCGGGCGATTATATAGCCGATGGCGACTCGCCGCTCCCGCGTGCGGTACCGACTCCCGTGCCCGTTTCGATGCGAAACACTTGACTGACCGGCCAGTCAAGCTTCGGTAACGCGGCCCCGAGTCGCAGCCCCCATTCGATGAGCCAGGATTCAGAGACAGAGTCGGCGTTCATGGAGGCGACGTACCGCGCGCTCTGCGAGCACGGGTACGCCGACCTCACGATGCAGGACATCGCCGACGAGACGGACAAGAGCAAAGCGACGCTCCACTACCACTTCGACGGGAAGGCGGAGCTGTTCCGAGAGTTCCTCGCGTACCTCAACGAGGACTTCACGGACAGCGTCGCCGACCCGGGGGGCGACACGCCGGCCGAGCAGCTGATTCGGCTGCTCGAGACGGTGCTCGAAACCCCGGCGGACGGGACGGACCAGCAGTTCAACACGGCGTTCCTCGAAATCAAGGCGCAGGCGCCGTACCGCGACGGCTACCGCGAGGCGCTCGACAGTTTCGACGGCCACCTCCACAGCGAGGTGCGCTCGCTCGTCGCCGCCGGCGTCGACGCCGGGCAGTTCCCCGACGACACGGACCCGGACCACGTCGCGAACCACGTCCTCACGTACATCCACGGCACGTGGACCAGGTCGGCAGCCGTCGGGTCCGAGGTGGACGCGCTCCGCGACGGCCTCGTCGACTACGTCGAGTCGCTGCTCGCAGACGACGTCGAGGTTCCAGTCGCAGACCACGGCGGGACTGAATCCGGTACGGACGACGACGCGAACGACGGCGACGAAGGCGGTCAGGGCACCGACGAGGTGACTGCCTGAATGGGGCTTCGCAGCCGTCTCTCGTCGGTGTTCAAGGGGCGAGAGGAGTTCGAACTGACCGAGGGCAGCATCGGGAAGCCGCTGTTTTACCTGTCGCTCCCCATCGTCATCACGAACCTGCTGCAGACCGCCTACAACCTCGCGGACACGTTCTGGCTCGGCCAGTACAGCACCGAGGCGCTCGCCGCGATTTCGTTCGCGTTCCCGATGGTGTTCCTGCTCATCTCGCTCGGCATGGGCGTCTCCGTCGCCGGCAGCGTCCTCGTCGCCCAGCACACCGGCGCCGAAGAGGAGGCGGAAGCCGAATACGCGGCGTCACAGACAGTCACGTTCGCCGCGATTGCCGCGCTGCTGCTCGGCGGCGTCGGCTACGTCTTCGTCGGCGAGTTCCTCGGGCTGCTCGGCGCGTCGCCGGACGTGCTGCCGCTCGCGACGTCCTACATGGAGATCATCGCGGCCGGGCTGGTGTTCATGTTCGGCTTCTTCGTGTTCATCTCGCTGATGCGCGGCTACGGCGACACCATCACGCCGATGCTCGTCATGCTCGGCACGGTCGTCCTCAACATCATCCTCGACCCATTCCTCATCTTCGGGTTCCAGGCGAACCCGCTGTTCACGATGCTCGGCCTCGGCGGCCTCGAAGCCACGCTGCTGTCGCTCACCGGGTACACCGGCTCCGGCGTCGGCGGCGCGGCGTACGCGACCATCTTCTCGCGGGCGGTCGCGTTCGTCGTCGGCCTCGCCATCATGTTCCGCGGGGAGCGCGGCGTCGAAATCCACCTCGACGACATGGTGCCGAACCTCTCGTACGCCCGCCGAATCGTCCGAATCGGCGTCCCGGCGTCCATCGAAGGGACGGGCCGGTCGCTGTCGGTGAACCTGATGCTCGTCATCGTCGGGTTCTTCTCGACGACGGTCGTCGCCGGCTACGGCATCGGCGTCCGCGTGTTCTCCGTCATCTTCCTGCCCGCCATCGCCGTGGCTCGCGGCGTCGAAACGATGACCGGGCAGAACCTCGGCGCCGGGAAACCCGACCGGGCCGCCGAGGCCGCGCGGCTCGCGGGACTGGTGACGTTCGGCGTCCTCTCGGCGGTCGGCGTCGTCGTCTGGGTCGCCGCCGCGCCGATTGCGGCGGTGTTCACCGACGACCCGGAGGTCGTCGAGGTGACGACGCAGTTCCTCAGGTACGTGGCGCCGACGTTCGGCTTCATCGGCGTCATGCGAGCGTACACCGGGAGTTTCCGCGGGGCGAGCAAGACGCTCACCGCGGCCGCGATTTCGGTGCTGATGCTCGGCTTCATCCGAATCCCGGTGGCGTACGCGCTGGTCCGACCCGGCAACGTCGGACTGCCGTTCGCCCCGATGAACTACACCGGCATCTGGATCGGGTTCGCTGTGTCGAACGTCATCGGCGCGGTCCTCGCGTACCTCTGGTACCAGCGCGGCACCTGGCGGGACGCCGACGTGACCGGCGGCCCGAGCGCCGCTGACGGCGCCGAGGGCGACGCTGAGGAGGAGCTGTCGGCGTCGATGGTGGACGACTGAGTGGGCTGACAGGCGACAGAGACCGCCCGCGGAGCGCCGTGTCGCACGACCGCTGGACGCTCCGCGGCGACGTTCACATACCCCGGCTGGCTCGTCACCGCATTTGAAACTACGCGGGACTCGTCCCGCCGGCGCGGCTCATCGAGCCGTGTTACCACGCCGTCCGACGCCTCTTTCAGCGCTGGCCGACTACCCGCAACTATGAGTACAGCAGACGATACCGGCGGGAAACCGACGAGGCAGGACGAGACGCGGCTCTGGCTGGTCGAACGGACCTACGGGGACGACGAACTGAACCTGATCATCCTCGTGTACGCGACGACCGACGGCGAACGGTACTTCCGGAAGGAGCGGGCGCTCACGAGCTTCGCGGACGACCGGCCGACGCGGGCTTCAGTCGTCGTCCCCGACGCGGAACTCGGCAGCGTCGACGACGAGGAGCAGCGCGCGCGGTACGAGACCGAGGCGACCCGGATGGCGGCCACGCACGACCCAGATGAGTCGCTCTGAGCAGAACGGGTACCGCCCGCTACGTTCGGTCAGACCGCTCCCGACTCGAGGACAGATGCGGCATCGGGGCGGAGCCGAAGAGCGTCAGGGGGGAGGATGACGAGCGACGGGGACGCCGCTGACGGTGGCTCGGCGGGCGACACGTTCGGGGTCGGCGTACAGGTGACCGACGAGGAGTTCCGGTTCGTCGTCCACGTCCCGTCCGACATCGACTCCGGGTGGAGCGACCCGGACTCGTTCCAGCAGCGCATCGAAGCCGTGACCTGGGACGTGCTGGACCGGCGAGAGACGCTGGGCCGAATCGACGCGGTGGCGGAGGCCGGCGACACCGTGACGCTCGGGACGGTGACGATGCAGCCCGGTGGCGACGTCACGGGGCACACGCTGTCGGCGCCGAGGGTCGACGGAGAACGGGACTGACGGACCGGCCTGACGGGGCGTCTATTCGGGGTGCGCGTCGAGTGCGTCGCCGATGGCGTTCGCGCGGACCGGGTCGTAGGCGGTGAGGTCGTACCGGTTCGCGGCGACCGTGTCGCCCCAGACGTCGAGCGCGCCGAGCGTGACGAACGCCTGAAGCGCGGCGCCGAGGGTCCGGGGCGTCGTCTCCGGGTCGGGAATCGCGGCGTGCACCTGCTTCGCCTGCGGGTAGCTCATTTCGACCGCTTCGAGCCCTCTACGCGCCTCCCGCCAGTGCCGGCGGAGGTAGCCGAAGTTGGTGGGGTCGACGCTGCGGAGGTGTTCGAGCGCGGCCGCAGACACCGCCCGTTCGGCGTCGTCGTCGCTCGGCGAGAGGTGCCGAGAGAGCAGCGCTGCCGCCCAGTCGTCGCTCGGAACTCCCGTGTGAACTTCGGCGCCGAGGTCGGCCGCTGCGGTCAGGAGCGTTTCGAGCGCGGCGTCGGGGTTGGCTGTCTCGCCGAGCACCGCGCCGACGTCGTCGACGACGAGCGACCCGGCGTCCTGGCTGGCGTGCTCGAACGCTCCTCGGACAAACGAAGCGAGGTCGGCGGCGGACTCCGTCGGGGTTTCCACGGCGGAGAGGAACACGCCGCCGGCGAGGCGCTGTGCGCCCCGCATCCCGGCCTGTCCGTCCGCTCCGACTTCCGCTCCCCCGGCGGTGGCGCCGCGGACGACGTCGTCGACGCTCACCAGATGCCTGTAGGCGGGTGGGTTCGGCGTCGACGCGAGCGCGTGGTGCCACTCGTCGACGGCGTCGGCTGCGAGGATCGCGACGTGCGCGCCGCCGGCGGCCCCGGCCGCAGCCGCGAGACCGGACGTATCCCCGTGGATGAATCCCTCCGCCCGGTCGGACCCGTCGGTGCCCATTCTATATTGAGTACCGGTCCGTCGATGATAAAAGTATGGATGGCCGCGACATCTGGTGACGTGGACTTTTCCGTGCAGCGGCCGCATCGCCGGTGATGACGTCCGAACGGAGTGCGGTCGAGGCGACGGAGGCGCTCGAAACCGTCCAGGAGGCGGCCGTCGAGCACGCGCTCGCTGCCGGCGACGCGCGCCGGGCGCTGGCGCTCGCAGGGGCGCTCGAACCGCTTCGCCGTCGGACGTCCCGAGCGGACGACAGCGACCCGGACCCCGTGGTGACCGCGCTGTACACGACGCTCAGCGCGTGGGTCGCGCTGCGCGAGCGGCTCGGGTCGGTCGGGACCGAGTCGCCGCCGGCGCCGCCGGAGCCGG
Source organism: Halobaculum sp. D14 (assembly GCF_051195135.1). Lineage (NCBI taxonomy): Archaea > Methanobacteriati > Methanobacteriota > Halobacteria > Halobacteriales > Haloferacaceae > Halobaculum > Halobaculum sp. D14. Next base: position 21,803 of record NZ_JBNTKA010000004.1, read on the forward strand.
GGGACTTCGGGCTTCCGGAGGGTGAAGCCGAGAGCGCGGCGGTCCGGGGCGCGGCAGTGGCGTGCGCCCGGTTCGACGTGCCGGTGGCGCGCGCGGCGTCGCTGGCGGGGTGTTCGCGCTCCGAACTGGAGCGTCAGGTGGCGTCGCTGGCTGACGAGCCGGCCGGTGACCGGTCGGAGCCGGCAACCGACGGCGGGTAGCCGTCACCGGAGCACCCGGCTTTATAAACCATCGGTTTATAAGCAGAGGTGAGGAAAGACGACGCATGACGGACCCTGCAGACTCAATCGAGATTCAGAACGTGGTGGCATCGACCGGGATCGGGCAGGAGCTCGACCTCGAAGCGCTCGCGGAGGACCTCCCCGGCGCCGACTTCAACCCCGACAACTTCCCGGGGCTCGTCTACCGGACGCAGGACCCGAAGGCCGCCGCGCTCATCTTCCGCTCCGGCAAGATCGTCTGCACCGGCGCGAAGAGCATCGACGACGTCCACGACGCGCTCGGCATCATCTTCGAGAAGCTCCGGGGCCTGTCGATTCCGGTCGAGGAGGACCCCGACATCACGGTGCAGAACATCGTCTCCTCCGCCGACCTCGGCCACCAGTTGAACCTGAACGCGCTCGCCATCGGCCTCGGCCTCGAGGACGTCGAGTACGAACCCGAGCAGTTCCCGGGGCTCGTCTACCGGATGGACGAACCGGACGTCGTGATTCTGCTGTTCGGCTCCGGGAAAATCGTCATCACGGGCGGCAAGCGCACCGACGACGCCGAGGAGGCCGTCGAGGAAATCGTCGAACGCATCGAGTCGCTCGGCCTGCTCGGCTAACTCACGCCGCCCGACCGCCGCTCCGCCGCGAGCAGACACGGCCCTCCGCGCTCACCGACGGTTCGCGTTCGTGAATAGGCGGTGAGCACGCCCGGAAACCGGTCGAGGGCGTTCTTCGGCAGATTCCGCTCCGTTTTCTCCAGAGACCTCGCAGTCCGTATCCGTGCAGCGGGCCGTGATTCGACGCGTCTGGGCCCGTCGACGACCGAGTCGGCGTCGGGCCACCGAGAAACTGGAAACCGGTCGTCGCTGACGCGGAACACGGCGCACGAACGGGGGTAAAGGGTTTATACGAGAACTGCTAATCCCCGGTATAGTGGCTTCCCGACAGGGCGGTCCCGACGCGAGCGCGTCGGAGCAAACCGGTCGCGGCGTGTCGTTCACGGACGCACCCTCCCGCACCCGGACCCCGGATTCTCCCGCGGGCGGCGTTCGCGACGTCTCCACTCCCCCGACGCGTGACCCGGGGGCGTACGCGCAGACGGACCACTTCCGCGAGCGGCTGCGCCAGCCCGGCCGGTACATCTCGCTCCCGGTGGTCGGCGAGACCATCCGGCGGGGGCAGCTCCGGTGGAACAGCACCGACGGCTGGCGGTTCGCGCTCGTCAAGTCCGGCGTGCGGTTCGTCGTCGTCGTCAGCGACACCGAGACGGCGTCGCCGGTGCTCGTCACCGGCTGGACCGAGGTGGCGGACTGGGACGCCGCCGTCGCCGCCGACCGGTGGAGCGACGCGGACGTGGAGACGATTCGGCTCCGCGCCGACCTCTCGGCGCACAGCGACCGGCAGATACCGGGCCGCATCCGGCCGCGGACCGTCACCCGGCCCTTCGACCTCGGTGGGCACAGCGTGACGACGGACGCCGGCGAGAGCGCGGTGACGTGCGTCGACTGCGGCGGCCGGTTCCGGTCGAAGCGCGCGCTCGTCGAGTGCCGCTGCCGGCGCTCCTGAACCAGGTGAAAGAGCGGACAGTAGAGACGACCCGCCCGGCCCGCTCGGACGCTCGGCGCCGAGTGGCCGTTTTCAGAGGAACTCGTCGAGCGTGGCGGTGTCGCGGCTGATCTGTCTGGGCGGGTCGCGTTCGACGAAGTCGTAGCCGTAGTCGTCCGCGAGCGCCGCGGCGTCGTCGCTGATTCCGGGGCCGACGACGATGCCGCGGACCGAGTCGGTGGCGCCGTCGGGCGTGTTCGCCTCGCAGTACCGGCGGAGTTGGTGGACGGCCTCCGGGTCGATGGCGCGCTGTTTCAGTTCGACGAGCGTCCGCGTGCCGTCGGCGTCGCGGCCGACGATGTCGACCGGGCCGGCGCCGGTGTCGTACTCGTCCTCCTCGACGCGGAACCCCGGCTCGATGTCGTCGGGGTCCGCGAGCAGCGCCGCTTTCAGGTCGGCTTCGACGCCGGAGATGTCCTTCGCGCCGTGGTCCGCGAGCCGCCGCGCGTCGAGGTGGTACACCGTCGAGACGTACACGTCGAGTTCGTCGACGCTGCCGCCGGAGCCGTCGCGGCCGCGGAGCAGCAGCCGCGGTTCGTCGTTGTCGCCGGGGTGTTCGGCGCCGGCGACGACGCGCGTCGAGAGGGTCGCGCCGCTGCCGAGCCAGTTCTGCGGCTTCGTCCCGGTCGGGGCGTGCACGGTCAGCCCGCCGTCCTGTTTCACGATGACGTCGCGGTCGCCGGCGGTGAGTTCCGCGACCGCCTTCCCGTCGTACTCGGTTTCGCACTCGGCGGTCAGCAGGACGCGCTCGCCGCGCACCCGCGCCGCAGTGATGCGGTCTGCGACCGACTCGAACCCCGCGGTCGACGCCACCGGATACGTCACGTCGTCGCCTTCGGTCACGGCGCCGAGTTCAGCGGCCCGGGAGAAATCCGTGTCGCTTCCGGCGGCTCGGGAGTCTGTCGGTCACCGCGGCTCGCCGGTGCCGTCGGCGCCGCCCGAGTCGGCACCGACGGCCGCGTCGGTGTCTGCCTCGGCAGCCGAGTCGCTGTCCTCGTCGGGGTCCGCACCGGTGTCGGCTCCGCCGGGGGCGGCACGGAGCGGCGGGAGGTCGACGCCGCCGGCGTCGCGGTAGTCGTCGAGGACGAACGTCGCGACGACGCCGACGAACTCCCAGACGGCGAACCAGAGCGCGACGGTGACGGCGGTGTCGGCGACGAGTTCGAAGTCGAACTGCGCGAGCGTGACGCTGTGGAGTGTCCGGCCGAGCGTCGTCGCCGGGTCGAGCGTGAGCGCGGCGACGAACAGCCAGCCGGCGACCGGGACCGCGACGGCCCCCAGTCCGACGTGTCGACGTCGCGACCGAAGCCACGGCACGGCGGGTAGTCGGTCCGGGCGGAGCCACGGAAGCGCGGCCGCGGTCACTGCGACGGCGAGCGCCGCGACGGCGATTCCGGGAACCGCCAGGTACAGCGCCGCACCGGTCACGTCGACGAGACAGAGCGCGGCGGCGACGGCGTACACGACCCCGAGCGAGACGACCGGCGGATCGCTCGGGCCGCGACCGAGCGGCGGATACAGCTCCGCGTACCCGGCGAGCGTCCGGCCCGCGGGGACGCCGAGCGCGACGACGCCGGCCCCGGCCGCAAGGACGCTCACGGCGCCGGTCAGCGCGACCGGGTCGACCGGGAGGTACGCCGCCATCGCGTCCGCCGCGGGGACGTCCGCGAGCGTGAGTCGGACCCACGGAATCACGCCGAGCGCCACCGTCGCGGTCAGCGTGACCACGACCGCGACGACGCCAGCGGCGGCGACGACGCCCGTAGCGGCCGTCCCCGTGGTCGCGCCGCCGGCCGGATTCCCATCGGTAGCCTCCGGGGTGGCGGTGACTGCCGCCGCCGCGTGGGCGGCCGCTTCGACGCCGACGAACGCGAACACAGCGGCGCCGGCGCCGGCGACGAGCCGCCCGACCGGGTCGGCTCTGAGGTCGGCGGTCGGCAGCACCGGCTCGAAGCTGCGCAGCGTGAACTCCCCGACGCCGGGGACGAACGCGGCGAGCAGCCCGAGCGTCAGCGCCGCGACGACGCCGACCGCGACCGCGGCGACGACGGAGACGGCGCGGCGACGACCGACCGCGTGCGCGAGCCAGCCGGCGACGCAGACCGCGACGGCGACGCCGTCGGCGAGCGCGGGCGTCGGCGCGACGCCGAGCAGGTCGACGAGCACCGGCGGGACGGCCATCGACTCGTAGAGGTACGACCCGGCGGTCGCCGGGAGCGGCGCGAGGTGGCCGAGCCAGTCGGCGAGCAGCGCCACGAGCGCGACGTACGCCGCCAGCGACGGCCACGACGCGAGCACCCCGAGTCGGCGTGACCCCCACGTCCGTGAGACGGCGCGGTAGACGACGCCGTCCCCGGGGAACGCGGCGGCGAGCACGGCGTACGCGGCGGCGACAGCGACGGCGGCGGCGCCGGCGAGCAGGTACGACAGCGGCGAGAGCGGCCCCGCGGTCTCCGCGACGCCGCGCGGCACGTACAGGAGGCCGCCGCCGACGCACGCCGCGACGCCGACGCCGAGGACGCGGAGCCGCCTCAGCACCGCCGTCGTGTCCCGAGCCATGGCTTCGGTGTGTTACGGAGTGACAAAAGCGTGCGGCGGACGTGCGCGCCGGTCCCGCCGTGACGGCCTCGACGAATCGGCTCCCCCGTCAGCGGTTCCGGCCGAGCGGGAAGCTCACGCGGTCGGGGTTGTCGTTGAACTCGTCGAGGATTCGCTCGTACAGTTCGTTGCGGACGTTCGTGGCGCCGCGCGGCCGCGTGAGGTAGCGCAGCCGAAGTTCGACCCACGACTCCGTCTGGACGACGTTGACTGACGGCCGCTCGGCGACTTCGAGTTCCACCGCGGTCTCCGAGAGCCGGCGGCGGTAGTGTTCGATTGCGGCCGCCATCTCGTCGCCGAGGTAGTCGTCGGCGACGCCGACCATGGTCTCGCGGGCGAACGCCAGGTCGGTCTCGTAGGCGACCTGCACCGCGAGTTCGTTCCAGACGTACGGGAAGCCGGCGCCGCCGAAGTTCACGATGTCGGAGCTCAGCACCTTGCTGTTCGGGACCGTGACCACGCGGCCGGACGGCTGGTTCGTCGAGACGAGCGAGCCGTTGATCTCCCACAGCGTCGTGACGAGGAAGTCGACCTCGATGACGTCGCCTTTCTCGCCGTCGATTTCGACGCGGTCGCCGATCCGGTACGGCCGCTTCACCGTGATGTAGAACCACGCCACCAGCGACAGGAGCGGCTGCTGGAGCGCGAACGTGACGGCGAACCCGACGACGCCGAGCGACACCAGCACGCCGACCCACTGGTCGGTGAGCACGCCGAGCACGCCGAGCAGCGCGAGCGCGCCGAACGCGAGCCGCAGCGCGTTCCGGAGTTCGTGCCGCCGGCGGGTGCTGGCTCCCCGCGTCGCGACGGTGGACACGAGGAAGTACGCGCCGTTCGTCGCCAGCACGACCGCGGCGGCGAGAAGCAGCGTCGCCGCCGCCGAATCGGGGGTCACGCCGGCGACGGCGGGCAGCCCGAGCGACGCCAGCGGCGTCGTCGCCCGAATCCCGACCGACGCGAGCGTCGCCGCGACGGCGAGGACGAACGACGCGTATCCGAGTGGTCGTCGCACACGACGAAGCACCGGCCGCCGGGACAAACCGTTCGGATACCCGGACTCCGGCCAGCTAGCACCGTGCTCTGGTATCTGACGGGTCGCGTCCGGCGTGAGACGGAACGCTGAATTGGCTCTCCACGAACCTGAAGGCATGGGCACGGACTCGTCGGTCGACCACGCGGCCCGGGCGCGCGAGATTCTCGGCTTCTCGCGGTGGTGGCAGGTCGTCGCCGCCGCGGTGATGATGGCGCTCGTCAGCCCGTACCAGTACGTGTGGTCGTCCATTCAGTCGCCGCTCGCGGAGTCGCTGAACATTTCGCCGGAGGCCATCGGGCTGGTGTTCACGCTGTTCGTCGTGTTCCAGTCCGGGTCGCAGTTCCCGGTCGGCTGGATCCGCGACCGGTCGGGGCCGCGGCGGCTGACGCTGCTCGCGGGCGTCCTCGCCGGCGGCGGCTACCTCGGCCTCTCCGTCGCCACCGAGGTCTGGCAGCTCTATCTGTTTTACATCCTCGGGGCGGTCGGCGTCGGCATCGTCTACACGGTCGCCGTCAACACGGCGCTGAAGTGGTTCCCGGACCGCCGCGGCCTCACGACCGGCGTCGGCACGATGGCGTTCGCGGGCGGGTCGGCGCTCGTCGTCCCGTACGTCCGCGCGAACGCGGACGTCGGGTCGTACGCGGACGTGCTGTTCAACCTCGGACTCGTCATCGGCGTCGGCGTCCTCGTCGGCGCGCTCGTGCTTCGCGACCCGCCGACCGACTGGCTCGAAGCCACCGACGCCGGGGAAGGTGCCGGCGACGGTGAGGCCGACGGCGACGCGGAGACGGGCGCTGACGACGGCGCTGTCTCGGCGACCGGCGAGCAGTTCACGTCGACGGAGATGCTCCGGACGTGGCAGTTCTGGGTGATGTACGCCATGTTCATCGGCGTCTCCGCCGCGGGGCTGATGCTGACCGCGCAGGTCGTCTCGTTCGCGGACGCGCTCGGACTGAACGCGATTACGGCGACCGCGGGCGCGACGGTGCTGCCCATCGCCGGCGGCATCGGGCGACTGGTCGTCGGCGACCTCTCCGACCGCGTCGACCGCGAACGGGCGATGGCGGCGTCGTTCACGCTGTGCGGTCTCGGCGTGTTCGGCGTCGTCTACTTCGCCCAGCGCGGCGCGGCGCTCCCGTTCGTCGCCGCCGTCGTCGTCGCGACGTTCTTCTGGTCGCCGCAGTACACGCTGTTCCCGAGCGTGGTCGGCGACTACTACGGCCACGAGCACTCCTCGGCGAACTACGCGCTGCTGTACTCCGGGAAGATGTGGGGCGGCGTCTTCGGCGGCGCGCTCGTCGGCTGGCTCGTCGGCGTCACCTCCTGGACGGCGGCGTTCTCCGTCGGCGGCGCGGCCGCGGTGCTCGCCGGCGTCGCCGCGCTCGCGCTCTCGTCGCCGCGGTAGCGTCGGACCGAGCCGCAAACCCTCTTTCGACCGCATTCGCTGGTTTCGCTGTTCTCACCACCGAAAGCCGTGGATAGCGACCCGTCCCGGGGGCGGTTCGCGTCGTTCTGTCGCACCGGTTCCGACGCGGGGTTTTGTGATTCACAAAATCGTCGCGTCTGAGCGGTCGGCGTATCGCCTGTTTCGAGCCTCCGCGGAGCCGTACCTCCTCATAACTTATGAGAATCCATTTCGTCATTCGTAGAGGACGTACCAGGCGGGTATGGGAAACTATTATATTACCGGGGGTAGTAGAACTACATGGATTATGACTGGATACCACGACTACGTTCTCGGCCTCATCCCCGCCGCGCTTCTCGGAATCACCGCAGTTCTGGCGCTCGCGGGGCTGCCTGTCCGGGCGGCCGTGCCCGTGGGCGGCGCCGCGTCCGCGCTGCTCATCGGTCACGCCATGTTCGTTCGTGGCCCAGTCGCGTCGACCGGGTCGACCGCGTCGGGCACCACGAACGCCGCCTCCGGCCCGGCACCCAACGCGGACTGAACGGCCAGCAGACCACCGACTCGACGACCGCTGCATTTCTTCGCCGACCGCTCACCCGACCAGTCCCGACTCCGTCGTTCGGTCGACCGCGGCCGCGCCGCCCGAGTCGGAGCCTCAGTCGGCCGCGGAGTCGCTCCCGGGTCGACTCCGCGCCGCGTCGAGCCGCCGTCTCTGTCGGCGTCCCGCTTTTATCCCTCCCGGGCGAACGCCGACGCGTGACTGAAACGCTGTACTTATCGAGCGACGACGTCGACGGGCTGGCGACGCCCGCGGAGTACGTCGACGCGGTCCGCGACGCGTACCGACAGGTCGGCGAGGGCGCGCCGGCGGAGCCGCGGACGAAGCTGGTGAACGACGAGCCGCCGGGGATGCTGACGACGTACGCGGCCGTGCTGCCCGACACCGGGGCGATGGGCGGATACATGTACTCCGCGGGGTTCGGCGCCCGCGACGCCTGGTTCATGTCGCCGCTGTTCGACGCCGACTCCGGCGAGCCGCTGGCGCTGCTCGACGGCGCCTCGATGAATCCGTACAAGACCGGCGCCGCCGGGGCGGTCGGCGTCGACGCGCTGGCCCGCGAGGACGCGACGTCGCTCGCGCTGTTCGGCAGCGGCGCGCAGGCGCGCGGCCAACTGAAGGCGACCGCCGAGGTCCGCGACCTCGAAACGGTCTGGGTGTACTCGCCGACGAAAGAGCACCGCGAGGAGTTCGCCGGCGAACTCAACACGGAACTGGACGCCGCGGTCGCTGCGGTCGCGTCGCCGGCCGCCGCCGTCGAGGACGCCGACATCGTGGTCACGGCGACGAACGCCGACGAACCGGTGTTCGACGGCGACCTCCTCGACCCGGGGACGCACGTCACCGCGATGGGGCAGTACGACCCCGACAAGCGCGAACTCGACCACACCACCATCGAGCGCGCCACGTACGTCCCGGACCTCCGCGCCCGCGCGACCCACGACGCCGGGTCGTTCCTGTCCGCGCTGGACGCCGGCGTCGTCGACGAGGACCACGTGCACGCGGAACTCGGCGAGGTCGTCGCCGGCGTCGAACCGGGCCGCACGAGCGACGACGAAATCACGGTGTTCGACTCCGGCGGCACCGGCGTCGAAACCGCGGCCGCAGCGTACCTGCTGTACGAGAAAGCCGTCGACGAAGGGCTGGGCTCCACGATCGACGTCTCGCCGGCGAGCCAGGCGCTCACCGGCCAGTAGTCGACGGGCCGAACCGACAGTCCGAGTCGACCGCGGCGTGGCGCCGGGCGGCAAGAACACACTTCACTGCGGCCGCCGAGACGCCACTGTGCCTTCGACGCTCTCGACGCGGGTCGGCGCCGCCGCCCGCGAAAAGCCGCTGTTGGCAGCGTCCGGCGCCGTCGCGGCCGCCGTCCTCGTCGCCGCCGCGGTCGGCTACGTCGGCGTGTTCGGCCCCGGCGCGACGGCGCCCGGTTCGACGGTCGGCGCCGCGCTGTTCGCGCTGCTCGGCGGCGAAGCGGTGCTCGCCGGACTCGTCCTCCTCCGCGCGGTCCACGGCCTCGTAACGTACTACGACACCGGGAGCCGCCCGTCAGCGGTCGAACTGGTACTAGCCGGCGCGGAGGTGTTCGTCGTCGGCGTCGGCGTCGTTCTGGGCTCCGCGGCGGCCGTGCTCGCCGACGGCGCCGACCCGGAGGTCGGCGGTGAAATCCTCGCGGCGACGCTCGGCGTCGCCGTCGCGCTCGGCGTCGTCCTCGCTGTCGCGTCGGCCGTGCGCGCCGCGGTTGGGCTGTCGGGGCTCGGCGACTCGACCACGTAGCCGGCGGAGAGCGCGGCGGCATCGAACCCGTGCCGCGCCCGCAGAGGCAGGTCAGGAGCGGCGTCGCTCCCGGACGTGGAGCGCGAGCGCGCAGGCGACCGCCAGGACGCCGCCGGCGGTGACGATGCCGAAGGCGACGCGGTACCCGGTGACGGAGTAGATGCGGGCCCCGTCGACGACCTTCCCGGTCCAGTAGGCGTCGAGCGCGGCGCCGAGGACGCCGGGGAACACGGCGGCGCCGGCGTACGCCAGTCCGTTCACGGTGCCCGTCGCGGCGCCGCTGTCGTCGGCGTGCCGCTCTTTCGCGACTGTGTAGGCGACCATGGCGCCGCCGGAGACGAACATGGCGACGAACAGCACCGCGGCGACGACGACCAGCGGCGGGGTCACGGTGACGAACACGACGCCGTAGGCGGCGAGGAAGACCACGCAGGAGGCCAGTATCACGCCGGTCCGGCTGCCGATTCGGTCCGAGAGCGCGCCGAACGCCGGCGAGCCGAGCGCGAAGCCGACGTTGGCGGCGAGCACCGCCGTCGCCGCCGTCGCCACCGAGGCGTCGTACACGTGGACGATGTACGGGACGCCCCACAGCCCGACGACCGTGAAGTTCAGCCCGATGACGAGGAACAGCATGACGCCCATCAGCCACGTGTCGAGGTCGGAGAGCACGCGCCGGGCGCCCGCGAGCACCTCGCCGAGCCCCGCCGCGGTTCGGTCGTCGCCCGCGACCTGCCCGCCGGCGACGGCGTCCGCGGCCTCCGGCCGGTCCTCGACGCCGACGAACACGGCGACCGCGACGAGCAGCATCGTCGCGGCGGCGGCGAACAGCACCGACCGCCACCCGGCCATCCCGGCGGCGACCGCGAGCGGCGTCGTCGCCAGGACGCCGCCGAGCCCCGCCGCGGCGATGGTGAAGCCGGTCATCGTCGCGAACTCCTCGGGCGCGAACCAGTTCGCGCAGAACCGGAGGACGGCGACGTAGATGACGCTGCCGCCGAGCCCCGCGAGGAAGCGGCCGAGGAAGCCGACCGCCAGCGAGTCGCTCGCGGCGAACACGCCGACGCCGACCGCCATGCCGACGAGGCCCGCGCCGACGACGCGCCGCGGCCCGTAGCGGTCCGCGACGAGCCCCGCGGGGAGCTGTGCGGCGGCGTAGATGTAGTAGAACGACGAGTGCAACAGTCCGAGTTCGGCCGCCGTCGCGTCGAACGTCGCGGCGAGGTCGCCGGTCAGCACCGCCGTCGAGTTCCGGAAGAAGTTGACGAACAGGAACCCGAACGCCAGCACCGCCCACATCAGGTGCCGACGCTCCAGCCGCTGGTAGAACATGGTCGTTCCTTATAGACGGGGCGCTTGTAGGTTTGGGACGCGGCGAACGGCGACGGCCGCGCGGACGACGCCGGGACATCGCTGGACGCGAGGCGTCGTCGGGCCGAGACGCCCGGAACGTGAGGAATCCTGGTGTCGGCTGCCGGCCGTGGCCCTGCGGCTACTGGAGCCGGTAGCGGAGGAGCGCGGCGACGCCGCCGAGGTTCGACAGCTGCTGGCCGGGCGCGAAGTCCGCGGAGAACACGACGACGTCGCCGCCTTTCTGTTCGACCTCCTCGATGAGGTCGTTGGCGTCGACGTCCCAGTCGCCCTCCCCCTGCCGTTCGGCGCGGAGGCGCTCGTCGAGGATGAGCAGCGTCTCGACGGCGCCGAACTCGGCGGCCTCCATCGTCTCCTCGACGCCGTACGTCGCCTTCGCGCCCTCCGCGATGCGTTCGGTGAGTTCGTCGATGAGTTCGGCCTCGCGGGCGATGCGCGTCTCCTCTTGGACGTCGGCGACGGCGCCGCGCTTCAGGACCTCGTGGACGCCGCGGTCGCCGGCGGCGGAGGTGTCGACGACCGTGATTCGGTCGTCGAGGTCGCGGAACTCCTCGGCGACGTAGTCGCGGGCGTCGTTCTTCGTGAACCCCGGGCCGGCGAGGATGATGGCGTCGGGGTCGAGGTGGGACAGCGCCTCGCCGAGCTCCTCGAACAGCTCCTCGCGCGGCCGGGCGTAGTCGCCCTTCCCGGTCGGCTTCGTGAAGCTGGCGTACTCCTCGGTGCCGTACTGCTGGACGGTGTGGATGTAGGCTGCGCCCTCCTCGACGGTGGCGATGGCGACGTCCGGCGCGCCCGTGGCCTCCTCGGCCCCCTGGACGCGCTCGAGCTGATCGGGCTTGAACTCCTTTTCGATGGTGAGCTCCTTCCGCTCTTCGACGTTGATGGTGTGGTGGTGGCCGAGCTGGTCCTCGCGGGAGGCGTCGACGATGACGCCGCCGACGCGGAGCCGGTTCGCGAACCGGGCGAACTCGACGTCCTCGACCTCGATGGTGACGTGGATGTGTTCGCGTTCGCCGCCGGTGTCCCGGAGCGCCTCGTCGTCGCGCTGGATGCGGCGCGTGGTGTCCGCCTCGACGAGGTCGCCGGGTTCGAGGACGTGCGAGAGGTGCCAGAGGTCGTCGGTCGTCTCCGGGACGACCGTGAGGCGCGTGCGGCCCTCCTCGCCGCGTCCGCGGCCTTCGATGCGCATGCGGAACCCTCCGGCGGGCGGCTACAAAGGCCTTCTCAGACGCCCGCCGAACACGGCGCCTGCGACGTGGAACCCCGGAAGAATGCCCGACCGTTCAGTACGCGTCGCGCTGCGCGTCCGCCACCGGGCCGCCTGCGGCACCGGCGCCGGCCCCGCTGCGGGCGTCGGCGAAGCCGCGGCCGAAGCAGTAGTACGTGACGACCTGCCCGTAGAACAGCAGCGGGATGCCGACGAGGAGGAACACGAGCGGCGACGCGATGGTGCCGATGACGCCGCCGAGGACGACGCCGAGCAGGACGCCGACGAAGTAGTCGCTGGTGAGCGCGACCTGCTTGATTGTGTCGACGTCGAAGGCGGCGCTCAGCGAGCCTTCGAGCGCGAAGTTGGTGAGCGCAGCCGGGATGACGTACGAGATGACGAGCGCGACGACTGTGACGAGCGCGAACAGCAGCAGCGTCACGACGCCGAGCGCGGCGACGCCGCCGGAGCTCTCGGCGAACGCGGCGCCGCCGCCGATGACGACGACGACCAGGACGAACGGCACCATGATGGCGATGCCGTAGACGAAGTTGATGACGAGCAGCTTCAGGCCGTCGACGAACAGGTCGCCCCAGTCGGTGAACGACGGCGCCGCCTCTTCGCCGGTCGCCGCCGCCCGAAGCACCCGGATGAGGTAGCCCTGCACGATGAACGCCGGGATGATGAGTACGCTCAGCAGGGTGAGTACGCCGCCGATGATGAGCGTCGACACCCGGTCCTCGCTTTCGAGGGGGAACTTGACAGCGTCTTCGAACATACGTCTCCGTCAACAGGAGCCGAGAAAACGCTTTCCCCCGACGGCGTCGCGGACCGCGGCCGCGGCGACGACCTCGGCGTAAAACAGCAGGAAGTAGCCGACGAGCGCGACCGGGCGCGCCGGCGACGTCGCGAACGCGGCCGCGACGCCGAGCGCGCCGACGCCGATGCTCCAGCCGTAGAAGTACCGGGCGTTCGTTACGACGCCGAGCAGCGCCCGGACGTCGAAGGCGGTGCGGAGGCCGCTGCGGGCCGCCGCGGCGAGCGCCGCGGGGAGCGGGTAGGTGAAACAGCAGACGAACAGGATGGTGGCGGCGCCGCCGACGATGACGCCGAGCCGGCCGACGCCTGCGCCCGGGCCGCCGAGGAACAGTCCGCGGGCGGTGATGGCGAGGCCGACGACCGGAACCGCGAGGTACGCGGCGGCGACGACGGCGGCGACGACGCCGTCGCGGAGCAGCGACGGGACGTCGGTGAACCGCGGCGGCGCGTCGGCCGCGTCGGGCCGGAGCACTCGGAGCAGGTAGCCGAGCACGGGGACGAGCGGCAGCACCGGCACCCAGACGGAGACCAGGTGGAGCCCGAAGCCGACGGCGAGCGTTTCGGCGGCGTCGCCGCGGTCGCCGCGGTCGCCGCCGAACGGGTAGCGGAGCGCCTCGGACAGCACGGCTACACTCCGAGGAGGTCGCTGCCGCCCGGCGGCAGGAACTCCTGAATCAGGTCGGCCGACGCGACTTTCCGGACGAACGAGTCGTCGGCGAAGCGGGACTTGAACGCCCGGTAGCACTTCATCGCCGCGTCGTTCTGCGCGAACTGCCCGGGCTGCAGTTCGATGGTGGTCTCCGCCTCCGGTTCGATGGCGGACGGCGGGCCGCCGATGACGCGCGTCTCCGGCTCCACCTGGATGCCGACGGCGACCCGCGCCGGGACGTCGCGGTAGTAGTCGCGGTCGCCGCGGATGACGAATCCGCCCTTCTCGATGTACTCGCCGGACTCGGGGGTCTTCGACACCTGGTCGGGCGTCACGAGGTAGGCGTCGCCGGCGCCGCGGCCGTCCTTCCACACCGACGAGTACGACACGGCGAACTGCGCGGCCTCCTCGCGGCTCCGCTCCGGGATGGTGACGTCCTGCGCCGGCTCCGAGGGCGCGGTCGCCTTGACGAGCGTGACGGGGCCGCCGTGCGCCTGCGTGTGCAAGAACAGGTCGTCGGCGTCCATGTAGTTCTTCACGAGCTCCTCGTTCTGGTCGGCGTTCCGGCCGCCGAGCACGAGGAAGCCGTCGGAGGTCCTGAACCACCGGAACCGGTCGTACCAGTGGTCCTGCTTCCGGACCGGGACCGACGACCGCGACAGCCAGTCGACAGCTTCTTCCTCCGCTTCGCCCGCCTCCGCCTGCGCCTCCGCCTCGGATTCCTCCTCCTCGGCCTCCCACGCTTCGCGGCGCTGCTTGACGGCTTCGAGCTCCTCGCGGGTGTTCTCGATAGCCTGCTTCGCGCCCTCCATCTTCTCTTCGATGCGCTTCGCCTCCTGATACAGCCTGTCGGCGTTCTTCTCGGGGCCGTTCGCGGCGTCGAGCGTCACGGCCGTGTCGTCGAGCCGGAGCGTCACGGTGCCGTTCGCGCCGTCGACGTCTTCGACGGCCTCGGCCTCCGGGATGCCGCGTTCGGCGCCCGCTTCGAACGTCTCCGCGATGTCGTCCCACGGCCGGCCGTCCTCGCGCGCCCGCTGGACCGTCGAGAGCACGTCGTCGACGAGGTCGTAGTGAGCGTACACCAACTCGGCTTTCTCGCGCTCGCGTTCGGCCTGCTCGCGGAAGTCCTCGATGGCGTTCTCCTGCTGTTCGATGATGCGTTTCTGCTTCGCGATCTCGGCTTCGAACTCCGGGGACTCGTCGACGTCCTCGTCTTCGGTGAGGTCGAGCCGGTGGAAGTAGGCGTCGAGCGCGGCGTTGAAGTCGTCGTACGCCTCAGACTCCAGGCCGTCGCGCTCCTCCAGCGGCAGCGGCGTCACGTCGACGACGTCGCCGTCCTCCAGGTAGACGCGCGGGTCGAGGTCGCCCGAGCGGAGCCGCTCTGCGAGCCGCTCCATCGCGTCGTGGATGGCGCGCAGTTCCTCGTCGGTGACGTCGTCGATGTCGGTCGTCTTGTCGACGCCGGCGCGCGTACAGAACTCCTCGCCGTAGAGCCCGCCGAGGTTGAGCTGGGTCGCGAGCGTCCGCACGACGTCGGTGTCTGATTCGCGCATCTTCGCTTCGAACGCCTCGAAGCGGACGTCGAGCGGGTTCAGCCGGCTCCCGGGGTACTCGTACTGGCTACCCGGCGCGACCGTCCGGGATTTCAGCCGGACGGTTTCGAGGCTGCGCTGCACCTCGTTGTTCTCGTCGAGCACCGCGACGTTCCCCTCCCCGAACAGCTCCGCGACCACCGTCGTATCCTGGTCGGGCCGCTCGAACTCGAAAGTGAGGATGCGGTCGAACTCGTACTGGGAGATGTCGACGAAGTCGCCGCCGCCGATCTGTGCGCGCAGCGTCTTCGCGAACTCCGGTGGGCGGCCCGGCGCGTCCGGGACGTGCTCCGCCGCCGCGACGTGACACCGCTTCACTTCGCCAGTCTCCACCAGCAGCTCCACGCGGCCGCGGTCGAAGTCACGGAGCTTGAACCGCACCAAATCGTCGCCGTAGAGGTAGACCTTGTCGACCTTCGCGCCCTCGTAGCGCTGCAGCTCGCCGACGAGCGCGGTGAGGTCGACCGACGTCATCTCGCGTTTCGGCTCCATTCTTCTCTGGACGTACATGGGGCGGCCGTTTGGGCGTTGCGGGATTGCGCTGCGGGAGTGCTCTGCGGGAGCGCTCCGCGGACCGCCGTGACTCGGCGCGTGTCCGTCCGGTCCGCGCCGCGGCCGCTCGCGCTCGCGGTGCTCGCGCGGCCTCCCCAGCCGATTCGCCCGTCGCTCGCGGTGCTCGCTCCGGGCTCATCCCTCGCGCGCACCGCTCGCGACGCAGCGCGAGCGACGCGCGCCACGCACGGACCCGCCACTGACCGATTCGTTCCGTGCCTGCCGGTCGGTTATTCGTTCCGTGCCTGCCGGTCGGTTATTCGTTCCGTGCCTGCCGGTCGGTTCGCGGCGGACTCCGCCTCGGTGGGCGGCGTCGAAAACGCGGGTCGGTGGGACTGGGATTCGAACCCAGGAGGCTTGCGCCACCTGCTTTCAAGGCAGGCGCAATGGGCCACTCTGCCATCCCACCGCGTCGCCGACTTCGGGGCTCCCCACCTAAGGAGTGTCGATGACGACTTCGCCGTCCCGCACCCGGAGTCCGAGGTCGTGGACGACCGTCGCGGTGTGTTCGGGGACGGCGCGCTCGGCGTCGAGGCGGCTCCACAGCACCGGGAGGAGGTCGCGGAGGTCGGCCGCGTCGGCGACGCCGACCTGCAGCGGGAGGTACTCGACGTCGTTGCCGGCGTCGGCGCTGCGCGCCGTCAGCGTCTCCAGTTCGTCCTCGCCCAAGGCGTCCTCGAAGTCGACCGGCTCGGTGAACCCGGCGAAGTAGACGCGGCCGCGCGTCGCCGGGCCGAGGACGGTCTCGTTCGTCCGGAGCTTCATCGCCGCCGAGTCGACGAGCGACCGGGTGAGAAGCGGCGCGGTGCCGCGGACGACCGCGACGGACCTGACGTCCTCCTCCCGCAGCAGGTGGGTCGCGGTGTTGCCGGCGCGCGCCGACTCCGTGGAGCCGACCTGCGGTTCGAACCGGGCGTCCGTGATGTCGTCGAGGGCGTCGCCGGCGAGCGTCCGGAGCGCCGCCTCGCTCGCCGTCTCCGCGACGTGCTCGTCGGGGAGCAGGTCGTCCGGCCGGAAGTTGACGAGCAGGTCGCCGCCGCTGCGCTCGACGGCGCGGAACGTGTCCTTCAGCATCGCGCCGTACAGCGACGCGGCCTGTTCTGCGGACAGCGGCGACGAGTCGACGAGGCCGTCGAGCACGAGTCCGGGCCGCGGCGGGTCCGCGAGCACGGCGACAACAGTCATACCGGAGGCAACGTCGGCGGCCGCCTAAGGGTTTCTCAAATCGCGGCGAGCGAACGGGCCACGACTCCTCGGTGGTCGGGCGCCGACAGTGCAGCGGTTCGCGGCTCGGTACCTCGGCGGCTCGGCGGTCCCGCGGCTCAGCGGCTCCGACGCCCCTTCGTCTGCCGGTAGTCGCGCGAGAAGACGTTCTCCGTGACGTGTTCGACGAACGCGTCGGCGTCCGCGTCGGTGAGGTCGCCGAGCGCCTTCATCGGGAGCAGTTCGAAGCCGCGGCCGCGCACCGTCGTCGCGTGCTCCGCCTCGGCGTCGAAGTCCGACGGCGCCCGCGTCGTGTACTCGACGGCGAGCGCCTCCAGCGCCCGCTGCCCGACCGGCACGATGAGTTCGGGGTTTATCATGCGGAGCTCCGCGTTCAGGTACGGCTCGCAGGCGCGCTCCTCCTCCGTCGTCGCCGCCCGGTCCGGGTGGCGACACCGCGTCAGGTACGTCAGGTAGACGTTCTGCAGGTTCGGCTCCGCGGCGTCCGGCGGCGAGCGCGACAGCCCGAGGTCGCCGAGAATCCGCTGGAGCCGCCGGCCCTCGCCGTCGCCCGTGAACGGGACGCCGCGCGCTTCCGCCGCCGCCGTCGGTGTCTCGCCGACGACGACGACGTCGCCGCCGGCGTCGCCGTAGCCGTGGACGACGTCGTCGCGGCACGACGCGAGTTCCGGGCAGTTCTCACAGCCCTCGTCCATCCCGAACGGGTTCGCCAGTTCCTCTTGGACGCGCACACCGACCCTCGACGGGTCGCGAATAAAACGGTACGGGTTCACAGAGCGCCGAGCCGGCGACGCACCGACCGAGTTGCTCGGCGAATCCGGTGGGGCGGGCGGTTCAGAGCCGGCGCTGAATCTCGTCGCGGAGCGCGTCGGAGACGACTTCGCCGTCGGCCTTTCCGCGGAGCGCGCCCATCGCCTCGCCCATCAGCGCGGAGAAGGCGGCCATCCCCTCGGATTCGACCTGTTCGGCGTTCCGGTCGACGACTTCGGCGACGGCTTCACGCACCTCCTCCTCAGTGACGCCGCCGAGACCGGCCTCCTCGATGGCCTCCTCGGCGGTCAGCGACGGCTGCTCGGCGAGCGTCGTCAGCACCTCGTTGACGCCTTCCTTCGCGAGCGTGCCCTCCTCGACGAGCCGGAACACGTCGAGGAAGTGCTCGTCGGTCAGTTCGCCGACCGGGACGTCGTCGCGGCGGAGCTCCGTCACGGTGGACTCCAGCGTCGTCGCGGCGAACGTCGGGTCGACGCCCTCGGCGACGGCCTCCTCGAACAGCGGCATCCGGCGGCCGTACGCGACCTGCTCGGCGAGGCCGGCGTCGAGGCCGTACTCCTCCTGGTAGCGGTCGACCTTCTCGGTGAGCAGCTCCGGCTTCTCGACCTCGGAGGGGTCCGGTTCGACCGGCGGGACGTCAGTCTCCGGGTAGAGCCGCGCCGCGCCGGGCAGCGGGCGCATGTACCGCGTCGTGCCGTCGTCGTTCGCGGCGCGCGTCTCCTCCGGGACGCCGTCGATGGCGGCGGCGGCGCGCTCGGCGGCGGCGTCGATGGCGAGCTCGGCGGTTTCGGGGTCGTCGGCGACCAGCACGACCGCGTCCCGGGTGTCGGCGTCGACGGCGTCCCGGAGCGCCACGACCTCGTCGGCGGTGACGCCGTACGCCGGCAGTTCGTCGGTGTGGAACACGCCGCCGGCGCCGTGCCGCTTCGCGTGGTCCGACAGCTCCGTGCCGAGCCGGCGGTCCGGTTGAATCTCGCGGCCGACGAGGCCGTCGAAGCCGTCGAGCCGCACTGCTTTCACGACGCCGCCGTCGTCGAGCGCGCCGGCGATGACGCCGGAGTCGGTGTCGGCGAAGACGTCCGTGACGTCGACTGGGTCGGCGACGGCGGCGTCCCGGTCGCGGAGCTCCTCGGCGACGTCGACCAGTTCGACCTGCCGGTCGACCTCCAGTTCGACGAGGTCCCGTATCTGGTCGAGCGCCTGCACGCCCTTGATTTCGACGCGGGCGCCGTCGGCGATGGAGACGTTCACGTCCTGCCGAATCGTGCCGAGGCCGCGCTTGACGGCGCCGGTCGACCGGAGCAGCATGCCGATGCGCTGGGCGGCGGCGTGCGCCTGCGCCGGCGACGAGATGTCCGGCTTCGTCCCGATTTCGACCAGCGGAATCCCGAGCCGGTCGAGCGAGTAGCGGACGCCGTCGTCGGTCTCCTCGACGCGTTTGGCGGACTCCTCTTCGAGCATCATGTCCTCGACGCCGACGGGGCCGTACTCGGTGTCGAGTTCGCCGTCGCGCGCCAGCAGCATCGACCGCTGGAACCCGGAGGTGTTCGACCCGTCGATGACGATTTTCCGCATCACGTGCGCCTGGTCGACGACCGTCGCGTCGAGCAGGTCCGCGATCTGCATCGCGACGTCGAGCGCCTCCCCGTCGACCTCCCGCGGCGGCTCGTCGTCCTCCTCGACGAGGCAGGTCGTGTCGTACGCGAGGTACTCGAACTCGCGGTCGACCTGTGACTCTTCGAGCGCCGCCTCGTCGATTTCGCCGAGTTCGGACTTCGTCGGGTGCAGGTAGCGCGTGATGGTCCGGTCGGCCTCCTCCGGTTCCCGCAGCGTCGTCGGCGACTCGCAGAACAGCTTCGTTGCCGTGTCGAGCTGCTGGTGGATCTCCAGCCCGGCGACCAGCCCCAGCGAGTCGTAGTCGCGGTCGGTCATTAGCGGTGCTGCGGCGGCCGGGGGCAAAAAGGGTGTGAGTCGCGGCGCCCGCGACGGAACGCATTTCCGCGGCTCCGTCGAACCGTCGGTATGCGCGACCTCGACGAGACAGACGCCCGGATTCTCCGGCTGCTCGCGGAGGACAGCCGGCGGCCGTACAGCGAAATCGGCGACGCGGTCGACCTGTCGCCGCCCGCCGTCTCCGACCGCGTGTCCCGGCTCCGGGAGGCCGGCGTCATCCGCGGATTCACCATCGACGTCGACCGGTCGACGCTCCGCGGCGGCGTCCCGATGCTGCTCCGATTCGACCTGCGACCCGACCGCGTCGACGACGCCGCCGACGCGCTGCGGGACGCCGACGAGGTGGAGCACCTGTTCACGACCGCCGACGGCGACGTCGTCGCGTTCGTCCGCCTCGACCACGACGCGGTCCACGAGTGGGTGGAGTCGGTCGTCGGCGACGACGGCGTCCGCGACTACGCGGTCGACCTCGTCTCCGACGTCGACTGGACGCCGAGCGTCGACGCCACCGGGTTCGAACTGAGCTGCGCCGAGTGCGGCAACACCGTCACCAGCGAGGGCGTCACCGCCCGAATCGGCGGCGACCTCCGGCAGTTCTGCTGCCCCACCTGCAAGGCCCGGTACGAGGAGCGGTACGAACGGCTCGAAGACGGTGTCTGACGGGACGCCGCGGCGACCGCGGGGGAGTCGGCGGCCCACACCGATTTCCGGGTCGACGCCGATGCGGGAGCCATGAGCGGCCCGGCGCAGTACGAGGTGTCGGCGGTCGGTGACACGCCGCTCGTCGAACTGGACCTCGGCGTCGCGCCGACGGTGTACGGGAAGGTGGAGTGGCTGAACTTCCCGGACGCGCCGCTCGGCGGCACCGTCAAGTCCCGAATCGCCGTGTCGATGCTGGACCGGGCGGAGCGCCGCGGCGACCTCGACGGCGACGCGACGGTCATCGAGCCGTCGAGCGGAAACACCGGGTCCGCGGTGGCGCGCGTCGCCGCCGCCCGCGGCTACGACGCCGAAATCGTCGCCCGGTCTGACGTCGGCGCCGGGAAGGTCGCCGCGATCCGCGACGCCGGCGCGACCGTCCGGTTCGTCGACCCGTCGCTGCCGTACTTCGCGAAGATATCGCGGACCCGCGAACTGTGCGACCGGCACGGCGAACGCTACTACTTCCCGAACCAGTACGTCAACCCGGCGAACCCGGCCGCCCACGAGCGGACGGGACGGGAAATCGTCGCGCAGACCGACGGCGACGTCACCGCCGCGGTGCTCGGCGTCGGCACCGGCGGGACCGCCACCGGCGTCGCCCGCGTGCTCCCGGACGGGACTCGCGCCGTCGGCTTCGAACCGGCGGCGGTCCACGGCATCGAGGGGCTCCGCCACCGCCCCGGCGCGCACGGCGAGCCGACCGAGGCGTTCGAGCGCGCGCTGCTCGACGACGAGTACACGGTCAGCGGCGACGACGCCCACGACTGGGGGCGGCGGCTCCGCGACCGCTACGCCGACGAGGACCCGCGAATCCACCGCACCGGCCGACACGACGAGGCGGCGGTTCGCGACCGGCTCCGCGTCGACGGCGACTTCCTCGTCGGCGAGTCGTCGGGCGCAGCAGCCGCGCTCACGGCCCGGCTGGCCGAACGGGGAGAACTCGACGCGGACGACGTGGTCGTGATTCTGCTCGCCGACCGCGGCGACCGCTACCCGGAGACGATGTGGCGAGACGCCGTCGACGCGGACGAGCAGTTCGGTGACGAGAACAGCGACGACTGACCGGAAAACGGGGCCCGGTGAGCGTTACTCCTCGTCGCCGAGGATGCCGCGGTGGGTCATCTTCTCGGGGTCGAGCACCTCGTCGGCCTCCTCCTCGGTCAGGTAGCCCTTCTCGAGGACGACCTCGCGGATGGTCTTCCCGGACTTCATCGCCGTCTTCGCGACCTCGCTGGCCTTGTCGTAGCCGATGGCGGGGTTGAGCGCGGTGGCGAGCGCCATCGACTGCTCGACGCGCGTCTCACAGTGCTCCTCGTTGGCCTCCAGTTTCGCGACGAACCGGTCGGCGAAGACGCCGCTGGCGTTCGCGAGCAGCGCCGCGGACTCCAGGAAGTTGTGCGCCAACACCGGCTTGTAGAGGTTCAGGTCGATCTGGCCCTCCGCGGCGCCGGCGGAGACGGCGGCGTCGTTCCCGACGACCTGCTTGTGGACCTGATTCACCGCCTCGGCGACGACCGGATTGATTTTCCCGGGCATGATGCTGCTGCCGGGCTGGTTCTCGGGCTGCTCGATTTCGCCGAGTCCGTTGCGCGGCCCGGAGGCGAGCAGCCGCAGGTCGTTCGCGATCTTGTTGAGGCTGCCGGCGACCGTGCGGAGCGCGCCGTGCGCCTCCGACATGGCGTCGTGGGCAGCCTGCGCCTCGAAGTGGTTGTCCGCCTCGCGGAACTGCGTGTTCGTCTCCTCGGAGATGTACTCCGCGGCGAGCTCCGGGAACTCGGGGTCCGTGTTCAGGCCGGTGCCGACGGCGGTGCCGCCGAGCGCGAGTTCGCGGAGGTGGTACCGGACGTCGTTGACGCGCTTGATGCCCTTCTGGACCTGCGCGCGGTAGCCGCCGAACTCCTGGCCGAGCCGGACCGGCGTCGCGTCCTGCAGGTGGGTTCGACCGGTCTTGACGACGCCGTCGAACTCCGACTCCTTCTCCTCCAGGGCGGCGTGGAGTTCTTCGAGCGCCGGCAGCAGGTCCTTCTCGACGGCTTCGAGCGCGGCGACGTGCATCGCGGTCGGGATGACGTCGTTGCTCGACTGCCCGAAGTTCACGTGGTCGTTCGGGTGGACGACGCGGTCGCCGACCGCCTCGCCCATGAGTTCGGCGGCGCGGTTCGCGATGACCTCGTTCGCGTTCATGTTCGACGACGTGCCGGAGCCGGTCTGGAAGACGTCGACCGGGAACTGGTCGTCGTGGTCGCCGGCGATGACTTCGTCCGCGGCGTCCGTGATGGCCGCGGCGACGTCGTCGTCGAGGTGGCCCAGGTCGTTGTTGGCGCGCGCGGCCGCCTTCTTGACGACGCCGAGCGCGCGGACGAACCGCCGCGGGAACGTGATGCCCGAGATGGGGAAGTTCTCCAGCGCTCGCTGCGTCTGTGCGCCCCAGTAGGCGTCCGCCGGCACCTGCATCTCGCCGAGACTGTCCGATTCCGTCCGGAACTCGTCGGAGTCCTCGCTCATACCCGGGGGGTCGGTGTCATCGCTCCTAAAAGGGTGTGGTCCGCCGTCGAACCCGGGTTCGGCCAGTGGCGTCCCGTCCGCTCGCACCGCACCGCGCCGCACGAGCGACGCCCGTGTTCCTCGTTACCGTGGTATACTCACGTTGAAGTGACGGGGCGCTGACGACTGAAGCGGAGGTGACGACGACGTGCACACCACGATTCCGTTGTTCGCTGGCTGGCGCCGGCTCGCCCGCTCCATCCCGGACGGGCGGCCGGACCGGACCAGCAGTGCGCGCGTCGCACCACTCGCCCGCTGAGTGACGGCGCGCCACCCCTGTTGTACCGCCGTCGACCGACCCCATCTCCCCAGAGACGATGCTCCGATACACCCCCGCGTTCAGCAGCACCGACGCAGACACCGCTCGCCCCTCGACGAACCTGACGGTCGCCGTCGCCGTCACCGCCGCGTTCCCCGTCGCGATGGTCCTCGCGACCTACCCCGCGTTCACCCTCGGCGCCGCCGTCGGCGTCGTCGGATCGACGGCCCTCCGGCGATAACCTCGCCGCCCCCTTCCCGGGGCAGCAGGCGAACATGTTCGGTTGCCTTCTCACGCCGCAGGAACTGGCCCGACCCGCTATTTCAGTCGGTAGTGTAGACCCACCTGTCCCATGAGAGAGCGCATCGGCGCACCCGGAACAGGTCTATCTCGACGCGAATTCGTTGCGGCAACTGGCGGCGCCGGCGCGGCGGCGCTCGCCGGCTGTCAGGCGCCCACGAGCCGCGCGAGCACAAAGACGAGCGACTCGCCGACCGCCGCCCAGACGTCGGCGGACCTGCCGACGACCGCGCCGCCAGAGGTCGTCAACGTCGACGAACAGGGGAACAAGGTGACGCTGAAAACCCAGCCCGCGGTCCACGAGGCGCATCCGCTCGACTCGATGGGCGGCCCCGTGAAGCTGCCCCGGGTGTGGGCGTTCCAGGCGGACGACCGCGACCCGAGCGTCCCCGGGCCGATTCTCCGAACGACGGAGGGGAACGACATCGAGGTCACGCTCGACAACACGGACGGGAAGCGGCCGCACACGGTCCACTTCCACGGCGTCCAGAAGGCGTGGAAGGACGACGGCGTCCCGACCACCACCGGCATCAGCGTCGCCCCCGGTGAGAAACACACGTACACGGTGCCCGCGAACGTCCCCGGCACCCACTTCTACCACTGCCACTTCCAGACCCACCGCCACATCGACATGGGGATGTACGGCATCTTCCGCGTCGACCCGAAGGGGTACGAGGAGGCCGACAAGGAGTACTTCATGACGGTCAAGGAGTGGGACTCGCGGCTCAACCGGATGATGGCCGGCGAGAACGTCTCCTACAGTCCGCGGAACCGCAACCCCGACGTGTTCACCGTCAACGGCAAGGTGGCGCCGCGGACGCTCCACCCCGAGAAGGGGTCGCCGATTCTGGTCGAACAGGGCGACACCGTCCGGGTGCACTGGGTCAACGGCGGCTACATGAGCCACCCGCTGCACATCCACAACCACCGGTTCCGCCGGGTCGAGAAGGACGGCGGCCAGATTCCGGAGGCCGCCCAGCACGAGATGGACGTCTCCAACGTCGCCCCGGCGGAGCGGCACACCATCGAGTTCACCGCCGACGCCGACCCCGGCATCTACCTCATGCACTGCCACAAGGTGAACCACGTCATGAACGGGAACTCCTACCCGGGCGGGATGCTCTCCGGCGTCGTCTACAAGGAGGCGATGAAGACCGACATCTTCAGCAAACTGATGGAGTACGCCGGCTACCAGCAGTAATCGAATTACCACCGGACAGCTGCCACCGACGACAACACTAATTTCGAGACAATGACGACCTCACAGACCCGACCCGTCACGCGGCGTACAGTCCTCCGCGGCGCAGCCGGCGCCGCGACCGCCGGCGTCCTCACCGGCGCAGCCGGCACCGCAGCTGCACAGAGCCAGAGCGGCCCCGACTACGGCGGCTGGTTCGACAACGTCAGCAACTTCGACGGCACCGTCGACAAGACCGGCCAGAAAACCGTGACCATCACCGTCGGCGCCGCCGGAAACGGCGGGAACTTCGCGTTCGCTCCGGCGGCCGTCCGCGTCGACCCAGGGACGAAAATCGTCTGGAAGTGGACCGGGAAGGGAAGCCCGCACAACGTCGTCGACGAAGCCGGCGCGTTCGAGAGCGACCTGCTCAGCGAAGCCGGCGCGACGTTCTCGTACACCGTCGAGTCGGAGGGCATCATCAAGTACGCCTGCGTCCCGCACAAGGCGATGGGGATGAAAGGCGCCGTCGTCGTCGGCAACCCGGACTCAGGCGGCAGCGCGGCCACCACGACGGCCGACTCGACCGCAGAGGCGACCGGGCAGACGACCGAACAGCAGGTCGCCGCAGAGTACGGGGACTGGTTCAGCAACGTCAGCAACTTCGACGGCACCGTCGACAAGACCGGCCAGCAGCGCGTGACGATTTCGGTCGGTGCCGCCGGAAACGGCGGGAACTTCGCGTTCAGTCCGGCGGCCGTCCGCGTCGACCCCGGAACCACGGTCGTCTGGGAGTGGACCGGGAAGGGCAGCAGCCACAACGTCGCCGCGGCCGACGGGAGCTTCGAGAGCAAACTCACGGGCGAGTCGGGGTTCACGTTCGAGCATACGTTCGAGTCACGGGGCGTCCACAAGTACGCCTGCGTCCCGCACAAGGCGATGGGGATGAAAGGCGCCGTCGTGGTCGGCGGAAGCGGAGGGTCGGCGAGCGGCTCCGGCTCCGACCTCCGAGACCTGCTTACGCTCGCCGGCGGGATCGGCCTCGCGGGGGCGCTCCTCGGCGTCTTCGCCTTCGGCGCGCGCGACGCGGCGACCGACGCCGGCCGCCGGCGAGACTGACCCGGCACGACGGCTGCACCCGGGCGTCCACCGCCGGTGACTGTTTCTATCCGGCCCGCGAACACCTCCCTGTGAACACGTACCGTCGCGCCACGCGTGTGGCCGCGCCGCTGGACGAGGTGTGGGCGTTTCACTCCCGGATAGCGGGTCTCGAAGCGCTGACTCCGTCGTTCATGAACCTCCGGGTTCACGGCGTCGAGCGGCCGAACGACCGCGAATCGGCAGACGACGAGTCGCCGGAGGTGGACGAGTCCGACAGGTCCGAGTCGGTGCTGGACGCCGGAACGCGGGTCGAACTCAGCATCCGACCGTTCGGCGTCGGTCCCCGGCAGCACTGGAAAACCGAAATCGTCGAACGAGTGCGGGACGACGACGCTGCCTACTTCGTCGACGAGATGAACGGCGGCCCGTTCCCGTACTGGCGACACGCTCACCGGTTCTTCGGCGTCGACGGCGAGACCATCATCGTCGACGAAGTGACGTACGCGCTTCCCGGAGGCCCGGTCGGCGACGCGGTGAGCCCGCTCGCTGTCGTCGGATTCGAACCGATGTTCCGGGACCGGCACAGACGGACGAAGCAGCTGCTCGAATAGCGCACATCCGCCCGGTGAACCCGGTCACTCCGCGGACGCATCCGCACTTCGTCGAGCCGACGCCGTCAGCCAGACGCCCAAGAGGACGACCGCGCCGCCGAGCAGCGTCACCGGCGTCGGATACTCCGCGAGCAGCAGCGCCGCG
Source organism: Halobaculum sp. D14 (assembly GCF_051195135.1). Lineage (NCBI taxonomy): Archaea > Methanobacteriati > Methanobacteriota > Halobacteria > Halobacteriales > Haloferacaceae > Halobaculum > Halobaculum sp. D14. The sequence goes on from NZ_JBNTKA010000004.1 coordinate 47,962, forward strand.
AGCAGCGTGCTACCGACCGGCTCCCCAAGGAGAGAGACGGAAACGACGCTCGATTCGACGTGCGCGAGCACCCAGTTCAGGACGGTGTGGCCGAACAGCCCGGGACCCGCGGCCATGGCGAGAAACAGCAGCCACTCCCGGGGCGGATACGCGAACAGCGGATACCCACGGGTCAGCGTCGCCGCGAGCAGCGCCGCGGCGCAGGTGACGTAGACCACGGTGACGTACGGCAGCAGCGGGAGTCGCTGTCGGAGCGACCGGCCGGCGAGCACGTAGCCCGCCGCGGTGACGGCGCCGAGCACCGCGAGCGCGTTCCCGTACAGCGGCCGCTTCCCGGTCAACGCGGCGCCGGCGAGTAGATCACCGCCGCTCATGACGAGCATCCCGACGACTGCGACCGCGATGCCCGCCGCGGTGCGGCGCGTCACGCGCTCGTCGAGCCACGCCCACGCGCCGGCCGCGACGAACAGCGGCTGGGCTTGGACGAGCGTGACGCTCGCGGCGACGCTGGTCCACCGCAGGCTCTCGAACCACGACGCGAAGTGAATCGCGAGTGCGACCCCGGACGCGACGGCGACCCCCAGGTCGCGCGGCCGAATCTCGGTGAACGCCGCGCGGTCCGTCGACCGATACAGCGCGACCGGGAGGAGGAACGCGGTCGTGAACACGACGCGGTACAGCGCCTTCACCAGGCTCGGGGCGCGGCTCCACTCGACGAGGACGGCGCTCGTCGAAACCGCTAGTATCGCGACGACGAGCGCGACGTGCGGCGGGACGCGCTCTTCGAGGCGACCGGCGGCGACGAGGCGGGACACAGGCGCTGCTATCCCGGTTCCTCGGTAGGCTTTGCGGTAGCGGACAGGCGGCAGGGGCTGCTCGGTCGGGGCAGTGCCGCACAACCGCGGAGCGCCGACCGTCGAACCGTCAGGTCACACCGGCGACTGGACGCCCCATCTGATTTGAACGTTCGCGAGAACGAGCCGACGGTCGATGCCGTGCGACCGACGGCCGGCGACCGGCTTAGTCGTCGAGTTCGTTCGTCAGCGACTCGGCGACCGCGTCCGCGTCGGCCGGCACGTCGAAGTCGTGGTAGTGCTCGCCCTTCTCCTTCGTCAGGACGTTGAGCGCGGCGGCAGCCCCGTCGCCGGCGGAGATGACCGCCTGCCACTCCTCGGCCCGGACCATCGCGCCGGTGGCGTAAGCGTCGTCGACGCTGGTCTCCATCGTCACGTCGACGTCCACGACGCCGTCGTCGGTCGTCTCACAGCCGAGGTCCTCGGCGAGGTCACGGTTCGCGCCGGTCGCGAGCACGACGTAGTCAGCGTCGAGTTCTTCGTCGCCGGCGGCGACCGAGAATCCGCCGTCGGCCGTCGACACGTCGGTGACCTCGGTCCCCTGCTTCAGGTCGGCACCGAACCGTTCGGCCTGCTTCCGCGCGACGTCGATGTAGCTGCTCCCGTCGATGGAGTCCACGCCGAGGTAGTTGAACAGGTGCGCCTTGTGCATCCACGTCTCGTCGGTGTCGAACACCGTCACGTCGAGGCCGTTCTTCGCCGCGAACAGTGCTGCCGACAGCCCAGCGGGGCCGCCACCGACAACTGCTACATGTACCATATGTATACGTCGCGTCGCCGCCGGTATAAAATTGGTCGCAGCGGCGATGCGCACGGCCGGACGACGGATTGCGTACGTTGATGACGGAGCCGGCCGTAGCGCCGATATGTCAGTGGCGGACGACGCCGAGTCGGAGGTCGAAGCGCTCCACGACTTCATCGAAGACTGGTTCGCGGGCCGCCTCCCCGAGACCGCGTTCGACCACCCGGAAGCCGCGCTCGCCGACGACTTTCGGTTGATTACGCCGCGCAGCGAGCGCCGCGACAAGGACTCCGTGCTCTCGACGCTCCGCAGCGCGCACGCGTCGAAGTCCGGGTCCGTCCCCCCGTTCGAAATCAGCATCGAGCGGCTCACCGTCCGCGACGACGGCGACGACCACTGCCTCCTCACCTACGAGGAGTGGCAGCGCGACGACGGCGACCGGACCGGCCGGCGCTCCACCGCGCTGTTCCGGCCCGCCGAAGCCGCACCGAACGGCGTCGAGTGGGTGCACCTCCACGAGTCCTGGATACCGGCCGAATGACGGGCGCCGACCGCTCGTCCGCGGCTTCGCAGCCCCGCCACTCTACCCTCCACCGCTCCGCTTCCCCGCCCACTCGTCTCTCGACCCACCTCGCGCCACCCTGCGCGAACTCCGAATTATCCGGCTCCCTCCCCCGGGCGAGACGCGTAGAGTCCGTCCACGGCTGCGGGTGAAAAGCTATAATCGGGGCTCGTCCAACTGAGCGACAATGAGCGAACTGCTCCGGTATTACGCCGCACGCTCCGTCGACAGGGTCGTCGGGAGCGGGGCGGCCACCGCAGCCATCGGTGCTTTGGCGGTCACACGGGACGACCACGAGGAGGTCGCGCAACGGGTGTGGCGGTTCGGGGATGCGGAGGCGTTCACGTTCGACGACCCGATTTCTCCGGACGACCCTCCCGAGAAGATGGCTCGAAAGCTCGGCCGAATCCGAATCAGCCGCCCGTTCGTGGCGGAGTTCAGCGACGTCCAACTGGTCGGGCCGGACGCGATGGCGCTGACCGGCGACGGCCCGCTGCTGGAGAACTCGGTCGGGTCGCCCGAGCAGTTCTCGCTCAGCGTCCTCAGAGCGGCCACGAACGGGGTACTTCCGGTGCGGCGGACGGCCGAGCGGCGGCTCGACACCGTCGTGTCACTCGTCGGTCCCTGGACGCACGGATACTATCACTGGTACTCGGACTACCTCCTCCGACTCGAAGGGCTCCGCCGATACGAGGCGGAGTTCGACGTCGAACCCGACGTACTCGTTCCGCCGGACATGTCCACGTGGATGCGTCAGTCCCTGGAACTTGCAGGCGTCGACGAGGACCGGTGGCGGCAGTGGCGCGGCGGCCGGGTCGACGTCGACCGCCTCGTCGTCCCGTCACTCCGCAGGGAGACGTCGCTGACGGCCGACGAGACAGGATTCGTCTTCTCGCCCGAGGCGTATCGCTGGCTCGCCACGCAGATTACGAGGCGGGTGTCGCCGGATACGGACCAGCGGAACCGGATATTCATCTCGCGCGAACAGGCGGATGCTCGCCGCGTCACGAACCGACCGGCGCTCATGGAGGTCCTGTCCGAACGCGGGTTCGAAAAGTACGTTCTGGAGGAGCTGTCGGTCGAAGAGCAGGTGCAGCTGTTCGCGAACGCGGAGTACATCGTCGCGCCGATGGGCGCGGGGCTGACGAACATGATTTACGCCACGGACGCCACGGTCGTGACGCTGTACGGGTCGGACATCAACACGTGCTACACCGTCCTCGCGGACGCGCTCGGGTTCACGAACGCGTTCCTGCTGTGCGAACCCGACGGGCTCGACATGCGCGTCGACCTCGACAAACTCGAATCGGTCCTGAATCGGCTTGAGAGCGAGCATCACTGCTGACCGACAGCCGACCCGACCGGGGTCCTCGAAGCGTCGCTAAACGGGGAACATGAATCAGTTCAGACAGAATCCAATACTGGGCCGTGGTCGACGACGTCTTCGGGGATAAGGGGAGTCCGGCCTCCCCGAATTGAACGGGGGACAAGCCGATCTACAGTCGGCTGCTCTACCAGGCTGAGCTAAGGCCGGTCTGTCTCCATCTGCGCCGCTGCTGGACTTAAGGATTCTCATTCACCACCGGTTCGGTACGGCGAACCACGCTGCCGTCGCGGGGTTTATCGGCGCGGCCGTGAACGGTCGGGCATGACAGACGACGAGAGCCGGCAGGTCACGTTCGGGGCGGACGGTGAGCTCTCGGACCGCGAGCCGGACGCCGACGGGACGAACGACTTCGGGGAGCCGAAAGACAGCGACGAGACGGACGGCGGCTACAACCGGTTCGCGGTGTCGAGCCTGCTGCAGAAGGCGGTGCGTCGGAGCGACGAGCAGGTCGCGGCGTGGGCGGCGTGGGAACTCGCGCGCTCCGGGTTCGGCTGGAACCTCTGGGACCGGCTGAACCTCTACGTCGTGGAGGACTTGCGCGCCGGCGACGACGCGGCGCTGCTGGTGGAGCGGTACGAGGAACTGGCGACGGAGCGCTGGGAGCCGAGCGAGTGGCGCGGCCGAATCTGCGCGGTGCACGCGGCGCTGGCGTGCGCGCGAGCCCGGTCGTCGCGGGAGTCGCCGAACTCCGACGAGTTCTTCCGAAACGCCGCGGCGGAGCGCGCCGAAGCCCGCGAGGAGGGACGCGAGCCCGCACAGGACTTTCCGGTCGGCGACTTCGAGCCGGGCGGCGGGTACGACGTCGCGTTCGACAAACACACCGGCGAAGGCAGCAGGCTCGGACGCGGCGCCCAGTTCTTCAAGACGCACGGCGCCCGCGTCGGACCGGAGGGCGAGGACGAACAGAGCCGGCGGTGGCAGCGGCTCAACATGCTGCTGCACGACGCGGAGTTCTCCGAGGCCGAAATCGAGCACGCGCTCTCCGCCGTCGACCCGGACGAGCGGTGGGACGAGCCGACGTTCGAGGAGTGACGCCGTTCGGATGCGGTCGGTTCGGGCCGCGTCCGGTGGCGTAGTAGTCGACGGGCCGATGGAAGCGCGCGTCGGACGTGGAAGTGGCCGATGGAAGGGCGCGTCGGACGTGGAAGTGGCCGATGGAAGCGCGCGTCAGTCGACGGTTCGTTCGCGGACGCGGACGCCCTTCTCGGCGAGGTGGTTCATCTGTCGCTGCGCGAAGTCTTCCTCGCTGGTGCCGCGGGTCGCGAGAACGTACACCATCGCCGAGCCGGCGGGCCGCATCGTCCGGCCGGCGCGCTGGGCGCCCTGCCGGCGGCTCCCGCCGAGCCCGGACGCGACGACGGCGAGTTCGGCGTTCGGCAGGTCGATGCCTTCGTCGGCGATGCGCGAGACGATGAGCGTCCGCCGGTCGCCCTGCCGGAACTCCTCGAACAGCCGCTGGCGGACGTGGTGGGGCGTCTCGCCGGAGACGAACGGGACGCCGAGCGCCTCCGAGAGCCGCTCGCCCTGGTCGAGGTAGTCGACGAACACGAGCGCTTTGGCGTCGGCGTGCTGGGCGCGGAGCGCCCTGACCTCGTCGGCCTTCGCCGGGTTCTGCGCGGCGACGCGGTGCTTTTCGCGCCGGTCGGCGCTCCGCCACTCGTTTTCGGCGTCGTCGTGCCGCCACGGGACGTACCGAATCTCGACTTCCGGCTCCTGGACGAAGCCGGCGTCGAACAGCGCGCCCCAGTCCGTGCCGATGGGCGGGCCGATGAGCGTGAATATCTCCTGTTCGCGGTCGTCCTCACGGACCGGCGTGGCGCTGAGGCCGAGTCGGTGTTTCGTCTGGAGGTCCGCCGAGCGCCGGTAGACGTCCGACGGGATGTGCTGCACTTCGTCGTAGACGATGAGCCCCCACTCCCGGGAGTCGAACAGCGACCGGTGGCGGTCCATTCCGGCGGTCTGGTAGGTGGCGACCGTCACCGGCCGAATCGACTTCTCGCCTCCGTGGTACTCGCCGACCTGCGACTCGTCGAGGTCGGTGTGTTCGAGCAGTTCGGCCTTCCACTGCCCGGCGAGTTCGCGTGACGGCACCAGAATCAGGGTTTCGCCGCCGACGGCCGCGAGCACCGAGATGGCCGCGATGGTCTTCCCGGAGCCGGGCGGGCCGACGAAGACGCCGGCGCGCTGCTCCAGGAATCGGTCGCGCCAGTCGCGCTGGTACGCCCGGAGGTCGACGTCGAGGTCGACGTCGAGCGGGTCGCCGGTTTCGAGGTCGCGCTCGTCGCTGACCGGGTAGCCGGCCTCGTAGAGGATGCGTTTGACCGCGCCGAGTTCCTCGCGGTTCACCCACGATTCGGTGTCGGAGATGTCCGCGCGGAGGTGGTCGTCGCCGAGTTTCTGCCGCGCGACGTTCCCCATCAGTTCCTCGCGGGCGGCCTCGAGGACGACGTAGCCGTCCTCGTGGGTGCGGAGCGTGAACTGCCGGGCGCGCTTCCACTGGTCTTCCACCCACGATTCGAGGTGCGGGCTCCGCCGCGGGAGCACCGACCGCATCCGCGCCAGCAACTCGGTGAGGTCGTCGAACGGCGCCGCCCAGACGTCCTCCTGCCGAATCCTGTAGAGGTAGCCGCGCGTCCCCGGGTCCGTCCCGGTGGAGTCGACGAGGTGGGCGAACTGCGAGAGCCGCGCACGGGTGTACTGGGTCGGCTGGTCGACGACGATTTCGCGGCGGTCCGGAAACAGGATGACCCGCTCGCGTTCGGCGAGGTCGCCCCACGTCGACGGGTAGAACACGACCGGGTCGGTCTCGACGTCGACGCGGTCGACGACGCCGTCGTCGGAGAGCGCGTCGAGCGCGTCGCGCGCCTCCACCTGCGTCAGCTCGGCGCGGCGGGCCACCTGCGACGCCGTCAGGACGGGTCGCTCGGCGTCCTCGACGGCGTCGTAGAACTCGTCGATCGTGAACGCCGACGCGGCGTCCGCGGACGCGGATTCGGCGTCCGCTCCGGCCGGCCCGTCCGCGTCGCTCCCCGGCTCCTCGTCCGCGGTCGAGTCCGCGTCCCGGGGAAGCGAGTCGGCGCGTTCGGAGCGCGAATCGGCGTCGTCAGTCATCACCGCCGCGTACGGCGCGGCGGCCTAAAGGCGTCGCGCTCCGGCGAGCCCGCACTGGTGCTCTGTCACGCAGTTCGACAAGACTTATTCGCGCTCTCCGACTCGGGGTTCGTATGAGCGATATCGCGGTCATCCTGCCGGACGGCTCGGAACTCTCCGTTCCGGCGGATGCGACGGTGGAGGACGTCGCCTACGAAATCGGCCCGGGGCTCGGGTCGGACACGATTGCGGGCGTCGTCGACGGCGAACTCGTCGACAAGACGGCGCCGGTCCACGACGGCGCGCGGATAGAGATCGTCACGGACCAGTCCGACGAGTACCTGCAGGTGCTGCGTCACTCCGCGGCGCACGTGTTCGCACAGGCGCTTCAGCGGCTCTACCCGGACGCCAAACTGGCCATCGGGCCGCCGACCGAGGACGGCTTCTACTACGACGTCGCCGGCGTCGACCTCGACGAGTCGGACTTCCCGGCCATCGAGGCGGAGATGCGCGACATCATCGAGGCGGACTACGACATCGAGCGGCGGGACGTGCCGCGCGAGGAGGCGCTGGAGACGTTCGAGGACAACCCGTTCAAGACCGACATCCTCCACGAGGAGGCCGCCGGCGACGACCCGGTGTCGTTCTACGAGCAGGACGACTGGCGGGACCTGTGTCGCGGCCCGCACGTCGAGTCGACCGGCGAAATCGGCGCCGTGAAGCTGCTGAACATCTCGTCGGCGTACTGGCGCGGCGACGAGGAGAACCAGCAGCTCACCCGCGTGTACGGCACGGCGTTCGAGACGGAGTCCGAACTGGAGTCGTTCCTCGAGATGCGCGAGGAGGCGAAAGAGCGCGACCACCGCAAGATCGCCCAGGAGATGGACCTGTTCTCCATCCCGACGGTCACCGGCCCGGGGCTTCCGCTGTACCACCCGCCGGGGAAGACGGTGCTCTCGGAGCTCGAAGGCTACGTGAACGACCTGAACGACGAGGCGGGCTACGGCGAGGTCGAGACGCCGCACGTGTTCCGGACGGAGCTGTGGGAACAGTCGGGCCACTACGAGAACTACGAGGACGACATGTTCCTCTTCGACGTCAACGAGGAGGAGTACGGGCTGAAGCCGATGAACTGCCCGGGGCACGCCACGATATTCGACCAGGGGAGCTGGAGCTACCGCGACCTGCCGGTCCGGTACGCCGAACACGGCAAGGTGTACCGGAAAGAGCAGCGCGGCGAGCTCTCCGGGCTGTCGCGGACGTGGGCGTTCACCATCGACGACGGCCACCTGTTCGTCGAGCCGGACCAGATCGAAGCCGAGGTCCGGAACATCATGCAGATGATCGAGCAGGTGCTCGAGACGTTCGACCTCGACGTCACCGTCGACCTCGCGACCCGCCCCGAGAAGTCCGTCGGCAGCGACGAGGTGTGGGAGCAAGCCGAAAGCCAGCTCGAAGCCGTGCTCGAATCGTCCAGCCTGGAGTGGGGGCTCGAACCGGGCGACGGCGCCTTCTACGGGCCGAAAATCGACTTCTCGTTCGAGGACGCGCTCGGCCGGTCGTGGGACGGCCCGACGGTCCAGCTCGACTTCAACATGCCCGAGCGGTTCGACCTCACCTACACCGGCGAGGACAACGACGACCACCGCCCGGTGATGATTCACCGCGCGCTGTACGGCAGCTACGAGCGGTTCTTCATGGTGCTCATCGAGCACTTCGCCGGGCGGTTCCCGCTGTGGCTCGCCCCCGAACAGGTCCGCATCCTCCCGATTTCAGACGACAACCTCGGGTACGCCCACCGCATCAAGAACGAGCTCGGCGACTTCCGCGTCGAGGTCGAAGACCGTGACATGACCGTCGGCCGCAAGATTCGGGCCGCCCACGACGACCGCGTCCCGTATATGGTCATCGTCGGCGGCGACGAGGAGGAGAGCGGCACCATCTCGGTCCGCGACCGGTTCGAAAACGAGGCGGACGACGTCGACCCCGCCGCGTTCCGCGAACACCTGGAGTCCGAGCGCGCCGAAAAGCGCACCGAGCCGGACTTCATCGACGCCGAGTAGCGTCCGAACCACACGGCCCGCGCTTTTCTCGCGATTCCTGGAGTAGAGGGCGGGACTCGACAGCGCGTCGGTTCTCTCCGGCGGTCGCCGTCAGCGATGGCTCGCGTTCAGCGGCGGCAGCGTCGGGCGGCACCACCCCTACCCGTGGTAACATTTAACACATCCGGGTGCGATTCTCCGACCGGATGGTGAGACGTTCGTTCGTCTGTGACGAGTGCGGCGAGCCGGTCAGCGTCCTGTCGTACAGAGCCACCTGTCCGGACTGCGGCGGCCCGCTCGCGACGGCAGTTCACGCCTGAAGACGCAGGCGCCTTCTCGGAGTTGCAACTCACGAGCCGCGTCGTCGCCGAAAAATACCGAGTGTCTTGTTCGTGCCACTGGTCGCGGTGACCGGGGCGGTGTCGTGGATTACAGCCGTTCGAGGTTCTTCGCGCGCGGGCCTTTGTCGGCCTGCTCGATCTCGAACTCCACCTCCTGTCCTTCCTCAAGGTCGGGGCCGCCGACGTCTTCCATGTGGAAGAAGACGTCCTCGTCCGCGTCCTCACTTTCGATGAAGCCGTATCCGCCCGTGTCGTTGAAGAATGCAACCGTTCCTGTCGCCATTCGCACTAACCTCGATTTTGGTAACGGAGCACCCACGTAAATAATTGTGGGTCAGTTCGAGCCGAGCGGGTGAACGACGTTCTTCAGCAGCGTCATCGTGTTCGGCCGCTCCTGCTCGGCGTTCTGCTTGGGGTAGACGCCGATGGGGACGACGAAGTCCGAGCCGTCCTCGATGGCCGGGGCGACGTGGATGTAGACGTCGAGTTCCTGGCCCTGGAACGTCGCCGTCGCCTCGTACCGCGCGACCGTGTGGCTGCTCCCGAGAATCGTGACCTCCGTCTCACCGGCTTTCGTCGGGTTCTGTATCGACTCGTACTGGCTGGCGAGGAGGCCGACGAGCTTCTTCGTGCCGTACGACTCGACAGGGTTGAACGTCTGCCCCGCGAGTTCGACGGCCGGCGTCGACACCGTCGCGAACACGCCCGCCCGAACCGACCCGAGAATCGTGTCGATGGTCTTCTCGTACGTCGTCACCTTGTTCACGACCTTCACTTTCTGGCCCGCGAACGTCCGCGAGATGGTCCGGTCGTTCGTCCCCTTCTTCTCGTAGCCGGTCTCGTTGACGGCGGACTGCTCGACGCCCGCCGGTTTCGCCCGAAACGTCGTCGCCCCGCTACACCCTGCCAGTGCGGCGACCGACGCGCTCCCGACCGTCGCCAGCAACGTTCGACGTCGCATACGGACGGCTTCCGGACACGGCCGCATAAACGACGTGGCCGGTCCCCGAGAGACGTTCATCCACGACTAAGCACCGGTACTTCCAAGCGTGGACAAACATTTATATTGTGTGACGGGCCTGACCGGCTCCCGGCGGCGACGGCGAAAGCCGCGATAATCGGCGATATTCAACCACATGAGACAATTCAGGCACCCCATCGGAAGAAAGGTTTAAATACTTTCGACGATTACAGTAGGTAAGGACAGTCTACGTCGGCCGCCGTCGAGCGCGGGACCGCGTCGTCAGTCCGGAGCCACCATGACCGAGACCGAAACCACAATCAGGAGCTACGGGACAGAGCGGGAGGAGACGGAGGCCGCCGGACGCGAGTCCGAACTCGTCTGCCCGGAGTGCGGCGGGACCCTCCGCACCGACGAGGAGCACGGCGAAACCGTCTGTGCGGACTGCGGACTGGTCGTCGAAGCCGACGCCATCGACCACGGGCCGGAGTGGCGGTCGTTCAACGACAGCCGCGGCGACAAGTCGCGGGTCGGCGCCCCGGCGACGAACATGATGCACGACAAGGGGCTGTCGACGAACATCGGCTGGCAGGACAAAGACGCCTACGGCAACGCCCTCTCCTCGGAGCGGCGTCGGCAGATGCAGCGGCTGCGGACGTGGCACGAACGCTTCCGGACGCGCGACTCGAAAGAGCGGAACCTGAAGCAGGCGCTCGGCGAAATCGACCGGATGGCGTCCGCCCTCGGCCTCCCGGACAACGTCCGCGAGACCGCCTCCGTCATCTACCGCCGCGCGCTCGACGAGGACCTCCTCCCCGGACGCAGCATCGAAGGCGTCGCGTCGGCGTCGCTGTACGCCGCGGCCCGACAGGGGAACACGCCGCGGAGCCTCGACGAGTTGACCGCGGTGTCCCGGGTCGACCGCATGGAACTCACCCGGACGTACCGCTACGTCGTCCGCGAACTGAAACTCGAAGTCGCGCCGGCGGATCCGTCGCAGTACGTCGGGCGGTTCGCCTCCGAACTCGGGCTCTCTGACGAGGGCGAGTGGCGGGCGCGCGACCTCATCAAGTCGGCGCAGGAGGCCGGCGTGACCAGCGGGAAGTCGCCGGTCGGCCTCGCGGCCGCCGCGGTGTACGCCGCGTCGCTGCTCACGAACGAGCAGCTCACGCAGAGCCAGGTCGGTGCAGTCGCCGGTATCAGCGAAGTCACAATCCGGAACCGGTACAAGGAGCTGCTCGATGCCGCCGAATCCGTCGGGGATCAGGACGCGGATGCCTGAGCCGGGACGAGGACTGATTCGGGACGTGGCTCCCGGACGGACGGATCGACGCGGGCGGAATGCCGACCAGAGGTCGCCCGAACTCTCGGGCGGACCGGCGGCCGGCGCTGCGGGGACGCCCCCGCGGTCAGCTACTTAGTCGTTTTCGCACAACGCTTTATTGGGTGGCCGGAGTACCCGAGTGCAGCATGGTCGACGCATTCGTTCGACTGGTGTGCCCCGAGTGTTCGAAAGACTGGGAGGAGAACCCCACCGAGCTTCCCGAGCACCGCGACGAGTTCACGTGCCCGTCGTGCGGGGAGGAGCGCCGGATGGCGGAGTTCATGCGGACCGAGCGCGATCTCGACACGCTGAAACAGTTCCAGTAGCGGGCGAGGCGTCGTTACTCTTCGATGGCCGACAGCGCGCCGCAGGCGTCGCACTTCAGCATCTCCGTGCCGCGTTCGTCCACGATCCGCGTGTCCGGCAGGCCGCACTCCGGACAGATGACGTAGGTGTCGGTGAACGCCTCGACCGCGTCGCCGACGCGGCGCTGCTTGAAGTCGCCGGTGAGTCGCGCGCGGCCCCGCTCGTCGATGTGAGCGGCCGTCCCCAGTTCGTCCTGCAGGAACTTGAGCAGGTCCGACTCGTCGCGGTCGAGTCGGTCGACGACGTCCTGGAAGTTCTCGAACACCGTGACGTTGCCCTCGGGGCGGACGTCCGGGTCGGGGACTTCGAACCGCGACTCGCCGTTCTCGATGTCGGGCGACTCCTCGATGGCGCGATCGAGCATCTCGTCGTACTGCATACGACCGCGTCCGGGCCGCGTCCATAAAACGTTCGTGGCATTCGGCGGACCGATTCGAGAAGCCGCTAGCCTATCCTGAACGCCGCGTATGAAAGCCTGTCGGGCAGCATGCTAACGACCCTCAAGATAAGTCTTTAACCCTACGGTCGCAACCCGAATTCGTCCATGAAGAAGCAGGAACTCATCCACCTGCACGGCCTCCTCAGTGAAGTACGAAGCGAATGTGCAAACTGGGACACCGAACTCGACCTCTCCGAATACGAGGAACTCGGCGTGAAGCCGACCTCGATTCACCGGTCGAAGACGGACCACAAGGCGGCCGTGTTTAAACTCGCGAAAGGAATCACATCGTCGATGGAAGACGACCAGACCGAGCGCGTCGCTGCGCAGGCTGACTGAACCAACTCTCTACTCCTCGCTGCAGCCAACTTCGGGAGCCACGGCCACGGCGCTCGGCCGGTTCCGACCACCGCGTGTCCCGGCACAGACTCGTCTCCGGCTCGGGATGAGTGACTGTCGCGGCCGCTAGCCGTCGTCGACCATCTCTTCGAACTCCGGCAGGAGGTCGTCCCCGTCCGTGTCGTCGCCGTTCGCCGATTCCTCGTCGTTCCCCATTTCGTCTCTTCCCCCGACTTCGTCGCGTCTCGCTTCGTCTCCGTCCTCCGCTTCGTTCGCCCGGTCCGTCTCGTCGGGCTTCTCGGACGCGTCCTCGTCGTCGGGGACGTCCTCGACGCGGAGGACGGACAGCGGGATGTTCTCGAGTCGCTGGCCGATTTCCTTGCGGGCGATTCGGGAGGCGTGTTCGTCGCGTTCGACGTTGAACACGGTCATCGACAGCTCCAGCGCGACGAGCGCCTCGTCCGCCGCGACGAACGCGGGCGGCAGCTCCTCGCCGGACGGCGACTCCCGGCTGCCCATCGAGATCTCGACGTAGTTGAGGTCCGGATTCAGCATCTCGCCCGTCTTCGAGACGGCGATTCGGAGCGCCTCGTCGGCCGTGTCGACGTCGTAGACGGGGACTGCGGCCTCGACGACCACCCTCCGATCCATGCGCACAAGTAGCATGGCCGGCTGTATGAAGGTTCGGCCGGCCACCCCGGGAGAGCAACGCTTATAATTTAGTAATATTACTAGGTATTCGCATGCGTTTCGACGGATTCAGCGACGCGAGCGAGGCACAGGTCACCCGCGCAATCGCCGACTCGTGGCACGACGAGTTCATGGCCGGCACCGAGACGGACGTCATCGTGGTCGGCGGGGGACCGTCCGGGCTCACGGCCGCGAAAGAGCTCGCGGACCGCGGCGTCGACGTCACCGTCGTCGAGAAGAACAACTACCCCGGCGGCGGCTTCTGGCTCGGCGGCTTCCTGATGAACAAGCTCACCGTCAGGGAGCCGGCCCACCGCATCCTCGACGAACTCGGCGTCCCCTACGAGGAGAGCGACGAGGTCGACGGGCTGCAGGTGGCCGACGCGCCGCACGCGGCGTCCGCGCTCATCGAGGCCGCCTGCGCCGCCGGCGTCCGCCTCCAGAACATGACGGAGTTCACGGACGTCGTGGTCCGCGAGAACCACCGCGTCGCCGGCGTCGTCCTGAACTGGACGCCGGTGCACGCGCTGCCGCGCGAACTCACCTGCGTCGACCCGGTCGCCGTGGAGGCCGACCTCGTCATCGACGCGACGGGCCACGAAGCGGTCGTCGTCTCCAAACTGCACGAACGCGGCGTCGTCGACGCTCCCGGCGTCGAACACGCCGAGACGCACGACGCCGGTATGGACGCGACGGCCGGCGACCAGTACGGCGCGCCCGGCCACGACTCGCCCGGCCACGACTCGATGTGGGTGTCCGACAGCGAGGACCGCGTCGTCGAGGAGACCGGCGTCGTCCACGACGGCCTCATCGCCACCGGGCTCGCGACCGCCACCACCCACGGGCTCACCCGGATGGGGCCGACGTTCGGCGCGATGCTGGTCTCCGGGAAGCGCGCCGCGGAGGTCGCGCTCGACGAACTCGGCGTCGACGCCTCCCCGGTCGAACTCCGCGGGCCGCAGCCCACCTCGGCCGACGACTGAGTCGGCGGCGTCGAAGATCCAGCGGTTCAGCGGCTCCGTTCCCGGCTCTCACTCGCCGTCTTCGCCGACGGTGCGGAGATAGTGGAAGAGATACGTCTGCGTGTAGCCGGCGTAGTCGCCGCCGAGTCGCGCTCGAATCGCGCGGGACGTCTCGGCGTAGGCGCCGCGGTCGCAGTCGGGGAAGTGGTCGGCGATGGCGGACCGAATCCAGGTGTCGAGCGGGACGGCTTCGAGGAAGCCGAGCGAGAACAGCAGGACGCAGTCCGAGACCTTGTCGCCGACGCCGACGAACCGGGTCAGGTAGTCGCGCGCGTCCTCGTAGGGGAGCGTCGCGGCGGCCGCCGGGTCCGCGTCGCCGTCAGCGACCATCTCCGCGGTGCGCCGGACGTACGGCGCCCGGTAGCCGAGCGAGAGGCCGCGGAGGTCCGACTCGGTGGTCGCCGCGAGCTGTGCCGGCGTCGGGAACGCCTCGTACTCGTCGCCGTTCATCGTCACGGTGTCGCCGTAGGCGTCCGCCATCGCGCGCTGCATCCGGTGGATGCGCGAGACGCGCATCTGCGCCGAACAGATGAACGAGACGAGGCAGGCGAACGGCGGGTCTCTGACGAGCCGCATCCCGCGGAACTCCTCGATCGCGCGCTCGATGACCGGGTCGTCCGGGGCGGCGTCGAGAATCGCGTCGAGGTCGTCGTCGAGCCTGAGCAGGTGCGTCAGAATCGGGACGGCGTCGGTCGTCGACTCCCACTCAAGCCGGCCGTCGGTCTGCCGCACCCGGACGACGGTGCGCTCGTCGCTGACGCCGTCGAGCGGCGGCACGACGGTTTCGTACCAGTGGTCGCCGCCGTAGGCGGCCGCGGTCTCGTACATGCCGCCGTCGGCGCGGTCCCAGAGGTACGACTGGCCGCTCTCGACGGTCGACTGCAGGTCGAACGCACCGACGTCCGCCAGCGGAATCGCGCCCGTCTCCATCACCGAACCGGAGTCGCCGCGCGGGGTTCCGGTTTACGGTTCGGGTCGGCTCAGCCGGTGAGTTCCGCGAGCGACAGCAGCAGCTGCGGGACCACGGCGAGAATCACGCCGGCGACGATGAGGACGGCAGGCACCCACAGCAGCCCGGCCTCCGTGAGCAGCCACAGCCCGAGGCCGCCGAGCACCAGCAGCGCGCCGACGATGCGGAGCAGCCAGACGACCGCGCCTTCGAATCCCGAGTCCGCGACGAGTTCCGCCGCTTCGAGCACTTCGTCCATCAGGAAGTCACCGACGACCCGTTTGCGCGCGTCCCTCTTCGGTGCTGTGGCCGCGCCGCGCGGACGACGCGCCGGTTCGACTCGGGCCGCGGCCGAGTCAGTTCCCGCTGACGTCGAGGTCGTCCCGGTCGACGTCGACCGAGTCGGGCGTCTCGTGGACGTGCAGCGCCGGCGTGCGCTCGCGGCCCTCCAGGTCGGCGACGACGCGCCGCAGCACCTGCCCGGCCTGCTGGGCGACGAGCGGCTTCGCCCGTTCGAGCACCCAGTCGAGCGAGACGAACAGCGGCAGGTCCAGCGCGTCGGAGCCGACCGACCCGGCGTCAAACGAGACGTCGATGCTGACCCGCGTCGCCGCCGTCGCGTCCGACGGGACCGGGTCGTCGATTTCGTCGCGGTCGGCGTCGAGGTCCAGCGCCTCCAGCCGCCACTGGCCGTGCGCGTCGACGTCTTTCACGATCTCCCAGCGGATGCTCGACGGCGGGTCGACGTCGACGACGCGCGACCGCGCCGTGTACGTGAGCTTCCACCAGCCGAACGTGATGGCGTACTCGGTGCCGACGTCGCCGTCGCCGTTCACGTCGACGTCGCGGACGTGCTCTGAGTACTTCCCGTACCCCTCGAAGTCCCGCAGGAACTCGAACACCGCTTCCCGGTCGGCGAACACGACCGTGCTCATGCTGACGGCGTCCATCTGCCGGGAAGTCGGTCGGCCGGCTACTTCACGGTTCCCACCGCCTCCCGGGCGGCCGACACCGGTCGTCGCCGCCGGTGCGGAAAGGCCCAAGCGTCCGCCAGCCGGAGACGACGCATGGACATCACAGCCGACGAGGACCGGCTCCGAGCCGACATCGAGGCGAACGGGGCGTTCGGCGACGTCGACGCCGCGGAGGGACGCGGCCGGACGGTGCTGTGCGGAACGGAACCGAACCGGGCGGCGCGGTCGCGGCTCGTCGACCGGATGGAGGACGCCGGGCTCGACGTCGCGGTCGACGCCGTCGGCAACGTCGCGGGGACGTGGGCGCCGGAGTCGGCGGACGCGGACGCGGCGCCGGTCGCCGCCGGGAGCCACCTGGATTCGGTGCCGGAGGGCGGCATCTTCGACGGGCCGCTCGGCGTCTACGCGGCGCTCGAAGCCGTCCGGGCGATGCAGGCGGCCGGCGCCGAACCGGACCGGCCCGTCGTCGTCGTGTCGTTCACGGAGGAGGAGGGGCAGCGGTTCGCGGACGGCCTGCTCGGGTCGTCGGTCGCCGTCGGAGACCGCAGCGTCGACGACGCGCTCGAACTGACCGACGACGACGGAATCACGCTCGCGGCGGCGCTCGACGACATCGGGTTCCGCGGCGACGGCCGGCTCGACGCGTCGGCGTGGGACGCCTGGTACGAACTCCACGTCGAGCAGGACACGCGGCTCGAAGCCGCCGGCGTCCCGGTCGGCGTCGTCGACACCATCACCGGAATCACGCACTGTGAGGTCGCAATCGAAGGCGAGGCGAACCACGCCGGCGCGACGCCGATGGACGAGCGGACCGACGCGCTGGCGGCCGCGGCCGAACTGGTGTTGGACGTGGAGAGCGCCGCGAACGACGTCGTCGCGACGACGAGCGACTCCGCGGTGGGGACCGTCGGGTCGCTGACCGTCTCGCCAAACGCGACGAACGTGGTGCCCGGCCGCGTCGACGCCGGCGTCGACGTCCGCGACGTGGAGTACGAGTCGATGCAGACGATCGTCGGGGCGGTCCGGGAGACGCTCGACCGCCTGGAGCGCGAGCGGGGCGTCGAAACGTCGTTGGCGCGGCCGTTCGACCTGGCGCCGACGCCGCTCTCCGAACGGCTCCGGGACGCCGCCCACCGCGCCGGCGTCGCCGCCGGCGTCGACACCATGGACATGCACAGCGGCGCCGCCCACGACACGATGCACGTCGCGGACGTGACCGACGCCGCGCTGCTGTTCGCGCCGAGCCGCGACGGCGTCAGCCACAACCCCCGCGAGTGGACGGACTGGGCGGACTGCGCGGCGGCGACGACGGTGCTCGCGGGAGCGCTCGCCGACGCGGCCGGCGCAGTCGACACCGGCGAACCGTAGAACGGCTTCGGGCGGCCGGACCGCGACAGTCAGGCCGCGAGGGCGACGTCGAGGTACAGCATGACGCAGACGCCGAGCATCGTGCCGGCGGTGGCGAGCCGCTCGTTGCCGCGGGCGTGCGTTTCCGGGACGATCTCGTCCGAGATGACGAACAGCATGCCGCCGGCGGCGAACCCCATCGCGTACGGCAGAATCGGGGCTGCGACGGCGACGGCGTAGGCGCCGAGAACGGTCAGCGGAATCTCGACGAGCCCGGAGCGGACGCCGGTCAGGACGGCGTACCGGGTGCGGTCGAAGCCGGCGTTGACGGCGGCGACCGACACGGCGAGCCCCTCCGGGATGTTCTGGAGGCCGATAGCGAGCATCAGCGCCATCGCGTTCTCGATGTCGCCGGAGCCGAACGCGACGCCGACAGCGAGCCCCTCGGGCATGTTGTGGATGGTGATGGCGACGATGAACAGGATGACGGAGGCGACCTTGGCCTGACTCACGGTCTGGTCGGCGCGCTTCCGGCCCGTGATGAGGACGTGGACGTGCGGCACCCAGTGGTCCGCCTGGTCGAGCAGCAGGACGCCGACGGCGATGCCGACGAGGACCGGCAGCGGCTTCAACAGCCCCGTGGCGGCGACGCCCGGGACGACCACCGAGGTCGCGTCGATGCCGGGGACGATGAGGCTGGTGAACGACGCGGCGAGCATGACGCCCGCGGCGAAGCCGAGCGCGCCGTCGAGCGCGCGCTCGGTCGGGTCGCGGAAGACGAGAATCAAGAGCGCCCCGAGCATGTTGAGCGAGGCGATGACGACGCCGCCGGCGAGCCCCTGCACCACCGGGTTCGTCCCGACGAGGTCGACGAACAGCTGTTCGAGCATACCCGACCCACGTAGTACGTCGTATCAAAGTTTCTGATTAGACTCGTCTAAAACTGTCCGGTCCAGCAGTCAGACCGAACGGTTCCGGCGCGCGGACCGGAGGCCTTTTGCGGCGACGGCCCCGAATCTAATTCGGACGGCACGGTCAGGCAGCACCCTTTCAGCACGCGTGGTTTCCACGCGTGTCACCGCTGAATGACCTACCCCGTCTTCTCTACTACTCGCGAGCCGCGGCTTTCGGGTCGCAGCGTCACACAGTACCGGAGAGCGTCGGCGTCGGGCAGCCGCCGGAAGCCGTCGAGCGTCGGCAAAACCGCCGAGCTGCGGGTGCATCGGTCGGCGGGAGCGGAGAATCTGGTCGGGGTCAGAGCCGTTTGCTGACGTACGGCCCGTCCTGGTGGTACCCGAACTTGTCGCGGTAGTAGCCGCGGACGCCGATGCCGGAGATGACCGAGAGCTTGTCGAACCCGGCGTCCGCGGCGAGGTCCTCTGCGGTGCGGAGCAGGCGGCGGCCGTACCCGCGGTGTTGCCAGTCGCCCTCGTCTTCGCCGTCGAACGTCGCCGGCGACCCGTACACGTGGAGTTCGCGGAGCAGCGCGGCGTCGCCGAGTTCGCGGCGCACCGGGTCGTCAGCGGCGGCCGGCGTCCCGGGTGCGGCGTGCGAGTACGACGGGAAGCGAAGCCGGCAGAAGCCGACGAGGAGGTCCTGTTCGGTGTCCTCGAAGCTGATGAAGTGTTCGACGCCGCCGCCGGCCTCGTACTGCATCACGTCGAGTTCGACGTCGCTCGGATTCGGGTCGGCGTCGTTGTGGCCGACCTCCCGCGCCCGGATGTCGTTCAGCGTGTACCCCTTCTCGTCGGCGCGCTGCTCGGCGAGCTGCCGGAGGTTCGACTTCCAGACGCCGCCGTCGATGAAGTCAGCCGGGATGTCGCGCTGGACGCGCTGGAGCCGGCAGTACTTCGGAATCTCGTTCATCGCGTCCGCGACGAGGTCTGCGGCCTGCTCGTTGTCCAGCGGCTCGAAGTCGCCGTTGTGCCACCGGTCGTACACGCGGGTGCCGCGGACGACGAGCGTCGGGTATATCTTCAGGTAGTCCGGGCGCCAGTCCGGGCTGTCGAACAGCTGCCGGAAGTCCTCGCGGCACATCTCGGCGGTCATCCCGGGCTGGCCCGGCATCATGTGGAAGCCGACCTTGAACGCGGCGTCGCGGAGCCGCCTGTTCGCATCCTTCGACGCCGCGGTGCCGTGGCCCCGGTGCATCTCGCGGTTCACGCGCTCGTAGGTCGTCTGGACGCCGACCTCGACTTTGGTGCCGCCGAGGTTCAACATCCGGTCGACCTGCTCGGGGTCACACCAGTCCGGCTTCGTCTCGAACGTCATGCTGACACAGCGGACGTCGGCCGACTCGTTCCGCGCTTTCACGTCCTCCAGGTACTCGAACTCGTAGTCGTCGGGGTCTTGCGCGAAGCTGCGGCCCTCCGCCGGGTTCGGCTCGCTGTCGACGTCGTAGTCGTTCATCGCCTGGAGCGCGCGCTTCACGAACCACTCCTGGTAGTCGTGGCTGCGCGCCGTCATCGTCCCCCCCATCACGATGAGCTCCGCCTTCTCGACCGGGTGGCCGATGTGCCGGAGCTGTTCGAGCCGCAGCGTCACCTGGCCGTACGGGTCGTAGTCGTTCTGCTTGCCGCGCGCGGCGGCGGGCTCGTGTCCGGTGTAGCTCTGCGCCGACGAGAACTCGGAGGCCGGGCCGCCGGGGCAGTACAGGCACTTGCCGTGCGGGCACAGCTCCGGCGACGTCATGATCGCGATGGGCGAGACGCCGGAGGCGGTCCGGACCGGCTTGCGCCGCACGACCTCTTTCACCTCCTCGCGGCGGTCCGCCGGAGCGTACTGGAGCAGTTCCGTGTTCTGCGGCACCGACGCTGCCGAGAACGACGAGCAGACGTCGCGTTTGGCGGCTTCGAGGTTGTCGCGGTCGACGTCGCCGGCGAGGATGCGGTCGACCAGCTCCTCGCACACCCGTTCGAAGGTGTCGCTGTCGGCTGTCCCCTCGGCGTCCGACTGCTCGGCGGTGCCGCTCATCACCTGAATCTGGACGGCATCGCCGGGTAAGCGTTTCGTTCGCCGGTATCCGGTTCCGGCTCAGTCGCCTTGCGGACCGCCGAGTCCACCGGTCGGTCAGGCGTCGGAAGCGGGTTCGACGCCGCGGAACTCGAAGCGGGCACCGCCGAGTCCGGATTCGGCGTCGGCCACGTCGACGCGCCAGCCGTGGGCCTCCGCGATGCGGCGGACGATGGCGAGCCCGAGGCCGCTCCCCTCCGCCGTGGAGGTGTAGCCGGGGTCGAAGACGGCGTCGGCGCTGTCCGCCTCGATACCGGGACCGTCGTCGGCGACGAAGAAGCCCTCGCCGTCGTCGAGTTCGCCGACCGCCACGGACGGCGCGGGTCCGGCGTGTTCGACCGCGTTCCGGAACAGGTTCTCGAACACCTGCAGCAGCCGGCTCCGGTCGGCGCGGATCGCCGCGTCGGTCTCCACCGCCAGGTCGCCGTCGCTGCCGACGGTCTGCCACGTCTCGACGGCGACGTGGTCGAGCCGAACCGCGTCGGCGTCGGTGACGTGCCGGCCTTCGCGGGCGAGCGCCAGCAGGTCCTCGATGAGCGTCCCGATGCGGTCGTGTGCGGCCGCGACACGGTCGAGCCGTGGGTCGTCGACGTCCTCTCGGACCAGTTCGAGGTAGCCGGTCGCGGTGCTCAGCGGGTTCCGCAGGTCGTGGCTCACCACCGACGCGAACTCGTCGAGCCGCTCGTTCTCGCGGCGGAGCGCCTGCTCACGCTCGTACCGCTCGGTGACGTCGCGCGCGACCAGCACGACGGTCGACGGCTCGACCGTCCGGCGTTCGTCACCGCCGGCCCCCTCCGACACCGGGACGACGCGGCCGTCGTAGCGGTACGTCTCGCCGCCCGATTCGACGGCGTACTCGACGTGCTGGACGGACGCCGAGTCGATGGCCGCCCGGACGGCCTCCCGGACCGTGCCTGCAGCGTCCGGGTTCAAGACGTCGTCGACGCGCCGGCCGGTCAGGTGGTCGCGGCGGTGGGGCTCGTCGCGCTCCGCTCCGAGCAGCACGTCGAGGTACGTGCCGTCCTCGTCCAGAACGTACGCGTAGTCGGGGAACGCCCGCGAGAGCGCGTCGAGGACTCGCTCCGGAGTCGCACCGGCTTCCACCGCGGACTCACAGACGGGGGCGGAGCCGGAGTCCGCGGAAGAACCAGCGCCCGCGTCGGGGACACCCGCATCGGCGACGCCCGCGTCGGCGACGTCTGCGCTCCGCGTCGGGCCGCCCTCCAGCGAGCCGAGCGCCGTTTCGGCGCCGCCGGCGAGCAGCGACACCGCCGCGAGGTCGGCAGAGGAGACGGCGGCGCCGGGCTCGGTTCGGAGGACGAGCGCGCCGTCGCCGTTCAGCGGCGTGACGCAGCACTCCGACCCGGTGCCGTCGGGCCACTCGGTGACGGTCGGCTCGGCGCCGCCGTCCGGCTCCCCGACGCCGCCCGCCAGCGGCGGCTCGTCGGGCGACAGCGTCGCCGGCACGTCACCGCGGTCGAACTTCGCGGTGCGCGTCACCGGGCGGTAGCGGTCCCCCTCCCGCTGGAACACCGCGGCCTCGAACTCGAGGCAGTCCGAGGCGGCGTCGACGACGGCCTCGTGGACGGCGCGCTTGGACCCGCAGTCGGTCAGGTCGACCACCGTTCGGCGGAGGCGCGCGAACGGCTCGCCGACCGAGGCCGCGTCGTCGCCCGCCTCGGTTCGTTTCATTCAGCTATCACCTGTGTTGCAAGCGTGTCAGCATGCCGCAACCATATACTTTCCCCTTCGAGTCCCTTGCGGTGAACGTCTGACGGCGCGTCAGCACGGCCGCTGTGAGAGAATCCAGGCGGCGGAGAACAGACCGAGCAGACGAACGGTCGAACGGCGACCCGACGAAAATATCGGTCCGGGTCAGTCGAGCTGTGCGGCGACAGCGTCGACGGCGGCGTCGAGCACGGCGTCGCGGCGGCCCGCGAGGAACTCGATGCGCCCCTGCCGAACGCCTTCGGCCGTGACGCCAGCGTCCTCGACGTCGGCGGCGACGTCGGCGGCGACCTGCCGGACGTCCACGTCGCCGGTCGCGCGGACGTACAGGTCGTCGGTGTCGAGCACCAGCGTCGCGAACGGGCCGTCGTCGCGCTGGTTCCGGTGGAGTTCGTCGGCGAGCAGCGCCGTCGGCGGGAAGTCGTAGCGGTGCGCGTACGCGTCGGCGTCAAGCACCGCGAAGTCGACGCCGTCGGTCTCCCGCGTTTCGAGGTTCGCGACCGCCGTGTCGAGTTCGGTTTCGAGCTTCTCGCGGAACTGGCCCGCGATGTGGCCCGCGAGGTCGCTTCCGTCCGCGCCGAACAGGATGTCCTTGATGAGTTCGCGCTTGTCCTGGTAGCTCTGGTAGAACGCTTCGAGCGCGACCGCTTCGCGGAGCTCCGCGACCAGTTCCTCGTCGAAGCCGGCGTCTGCGGCCAGGTCGACGTAGGCGTCCGGGGTGTCCTCCCAGTAACTCACCGCGGGCAGGTGGGCGACGTCGTCGGCGACGTCGCCGTTGACGGTCGCCGCGAGCGTCGACGCGAGCACGCCGGTCGACAGGTCCGCGGCGGCGACGCCGGCGAGTTCGGGGTTGACGAGCGTGTCGACCGCGTCCGCGATTTCCGGGTCGGCCGCGGCGGCGTCGACGACGACGC
This sequence comes from Halobaculum sp. D14, assembly GCF_051195135.1. Lineage (NCBI taxonomy): Archaea > Methanobacteriati > Methanobacteriota > Halobacteria > Halobacteriales > Haloferacaceae > Halobaculum > Halobaculum sp. D14. The sequence continues at coordinate 71,045 of NZ_JBNTKA010000004.1, forward strand.
GCCGGGCGCCGTAGACGTCGAGCAGGCCGAGGCCGTCCTCGGATTCGACGGTGGAGCCGGTGCCCAGCAGCAGCACCAGCGGCAGCTTCTCGTCGTGCCGGTCGCGGTCCTGGAGCATCTGCGTGACGTCGTTCGTCGCGGCGTCCATCCCGTACACCGCCTCGTCGAGCGGGCGACGCGTGAAGTAGTGGTACTCGGCGTCGCTCTTGGCGTGCTCGTCGCGAATCAGCGGCAGCACGGCGCGTTCGACGGCGGCGCCCGCGACGTAGCCGTCGGCGGTCGCGGCGTGCCGAACCACGATGGGCCGCGATTCGAGGACGGCGCGGCGAATCGCCTCCGCGGCGTCGAGCAGGTCGTCGCTCACCGCGTCGACGGCGTCGTGCGGCGCGAGCGTCTCGACGTCGTCCGGCCGCGCTTCGTCGGTCAGCGCATCTGCGAGTCGGCGCTCGACCGCCTCGGCGTCGTCGCCTTCGAGCGCCACGAGCGCCTCGGTCTCCACCTGAATCTCGTTGCGGCGAACCTCGGCTTCGCCGTCGAGCCGAACCACGTCGCCGACCTCGATCTCCGGGTACGCGCGGACGCCGGCCTCGACGAACGCGGCGCAGTCGACCACGCCGGTCTCGTCGCGGAGTTCGAACACGGTCGGCCCGCCGGTCTGCCGGACGCCGACGACCTCGCCCTCGATGCGGACCTCGTCGCCGACGCGGTTCTCGAGCGACCCGATGCCGACGTGTTCGAGTTCGCCGGTCGGCTCCGCCTGCTCGGCCTCGCGGGCGGCTTCGACGTCCGACTCGGCGGCTTCAGCGGCCTCCGGTTCCGACTTGGCCTCCGCCTCGGCTTCCTCTTCGAACTCGAATCCGGACTCGGCCTCCTCGGCGGCTTCGGCCGCCGCTTCCGCTTCGGCCTCCGCCTCTGCCTCCTCGGTCGGCTCCGGCGTCGTCGTCTCGCTGCGCTGTTCGCTCGTCGTGGTTCCGGCGGGGCTGGACGTCGGTGTGACCTTTACCGGTCCTGACTTCTCTTCGGCTTCTGACTCCGGCTCCGCCTTGCGCTCTTCGGTGCCTTCCTGCACGAGCGACCCGCGGAAGTCACGCTCCTCCTGGCGAATCGACCACGAGAGGTCGACGTCGCCGTTGTCGCGGACGTTCTTCACCTGAACGAACACCTCGTCGCCGGCCTCCCAGTCGAGCGATTCGAGCCGCTGGTCGAGTTCCGAGCGGTGCAGCAGGCCGGTGACGTTCGACGACAGGTCGACGAAGACGCCGAAGTCGGCGTAGCCGTCGACGACGCCGCGGTAGAAGCGGCCGCTGACGAGCTGGTTCGGGTCGTTCCCACGGAAATCGAAGACGACGTCCTCCTCGTGGGAGTCGCAGATGTGCCCGTCCACGGGCGTCCCACAGATGATACACTTACCCATTTGAGCAGAACCAGTATCCCCTGCCTAAAACGGTTGTCGAAACGTTGGCGTGACCGCCCGCTCGGCGGCCGCGCGACTCAGATGATGTACCAGCGCGCCAGCAGCGTCGCGACCGCCTCGAACCCGCCGAATCCGACGCCGAACGCCATCGCCGCCGGAATCGCGGTCGCCGCGACCGCCCGGCCGGTCGTCGTCCCGTGGACGGTGCGGACGCCGAGCGCCAACAGCGCGGTCGCGTACAGCGCGCAGGCCGCGCGGAGCGACGGAACCGCGGGACCGGCGAGCGCGCACGGCGCGGCCGCGTACGCGACCACCTGGACGGTCTGACTGATGCCGGCTCGCTCCCGCTGGTACAGCCCTCGCTCGCGGTCGAAATCCAGGGACGCGACGACGAGCAGCACAGTCTGCACCGCCGCCGTGAGGTGGAGCGCGGCGGGCGCGACGAACACCGCGACCGCGACCAGCGCGACCAGCGACGACAGCGCGGGGCCGCCGAGCGTCGTCGGCACCGTCTCCGGCGCCGTGAGGAACCGGCCGACCAGAAAGCAGGTCGCGACCGTCGACGCGAACACCAGGCCGGGCGCCTGGTCGCCGGGCGAGACGCCGTTCCCGAAAAAGCGCGTCGGCCGGACCATCACTTCGACCCACGCGCGAGCGACGCCGCGCGGCCCGCGCGCACGACCGCCCTCCGGATTGTCGACCCACGTCGTCACGCCCCGACGTTTCGAGGCGGCCGCTATCACGGTTGTGGTCGCGGGATAGGCAACCGGACCGACTGGCCAAGCCGAGGCCGAGCCTGGTCAGTCGCTCCGGACGGTGTGACAGCTCCGGCAGCGCGCCTCGTAGCTCTCCTCTGCGCCGACCATGATGGTCGGGTCGTCGACGTGCGCCGGGTCGCCCTCGATGAGCCGCTGGTTCCGGGTCGCCGGCTCGCCGCACACCGAGCAGATGGCCTGCAGTTTGTCGACGTACTCCGCGACCGCCATCAGCTCCGGGAGCGGATGGAACGGTTCGCCGCGGAACGTCTGGTCGGTGCCGGAGACGATGACGCGCCGGTCGTCCTCGGCGAGCCGGTGGCAGACGTCGAGCAGTTCGCCGGAGAAGAAGTTCGCCTCGTCGACCGCGACCACCTTCTCGCCGTTCAGGTGGTCGAGAATCTCCCACGGCCCGTCGCCCTCGTTTTCGACGACGGTCGCCTCCCACTCCCGGCCGTTGTGCGAACCGATGCTGGTCTCGCCGTACCGGTCGTCGAGCGCCGGCGTGAACACCGCGACCTCCTGGCCCGCGATTTCGGCGCGGCGGAGCCGCCGGAGGAGCTCCTCGGTTTTCCCGGAGAACATCGACCCCGAAATCACCTCGATCCACCCGGAGCCGGTGATGGCGTGCATATCACGTGGGGGCGCTCCCTGCGCTCAAAACGGTTGTCCTCTCGGTCCACGCCCGGCCGCACTGCCGCGAAAACCGCGGGGCTGCGGCGTCGCTGTCGAACGTTGGTTCCGGAAGGATTGTGCGTGGGTGCTGTCTGTAGGGCGTCCCCGAAGGGACGCACAGCACCTGCATCCTGGTGGATGCGTGGGACCGGATTTGAACCGGCGGACCTCTACAGGACAGCGCCCTCAACGCTGCGCCGTTGGCCTGGCTTGGCTACCCACGCACCGTGCGTCAGTGTGCACTGATTCGTAGCCGGGAGAGGGATAAAGGGCTTTCCATCTTTTCGCTCCCCGACACGCACTCGCAGACGGCGGCGGACTCGGAGCCGCTGCTCCCGGGTGCCGGTTCCGCGCCGTCTCGGAAACCGCTTTACGGTTCCGCGCCGACGCCTCGGGTATGTCCACGGACCCGGCGGGCGAAGACGAGGACGGGGGAGTCCGAGCGTTCGCCCGCGACCACACCGTCGGCGTCGCGGGGACGGTGTCGACGGCGGCGGTCGCGCTGGTGTTCGCGGTCGCGCTCGGCTTCGTCCCGGCGTCGCTGCTGCCGCGGGCGCCGACCGCCGTCCTCCACGCGATTCCCACGGTCAACGCCGCCGTCTCGGTCGTCGCAATCGGCACCATCGCCGCGGGCGTCGCGGCCGCACGGCGCGGGGACTACCAGCGGCACAGGCGCCTAATGGGCGCGTCGACGGCGCTGTTCGCGACGTTCCTCGTGCTGTACCTCTACCGCGTCGCCGTCGTCGGAACGACGCCGTTCCCCGGCCCGCAGTCGCTGTACACGACCGTCTACCTCCCGCTGCTCGCCGTCCACGTCTCGCTCGCCGTCGTCTGCGTGCCGCTGGTCGTGTACGCGCTGACGCTGGCGACGACGCGGCCGGTGTCGGCACTCGCCGAGACGCCGCACGCACGAGTCGGGAGGGTCGCTGCGGTGCTGTGGGTCGTCTCGTTCGCGCTCGGCGTCGTCGTCTACCTGCTGCTGTACGTCGTGTTCTGACGTGCGCCCGGGCGACTGAGCCGTCGATGAGGGCGCGACGAACCCCAAAAGCGGAGGAGGAGGCTGTTCCGCGGCGTCCGGTGCGGGGGTAGTCGTGGGTCAGTCGTCGGCGACGGCTTCGCTGTCGCGGGTCGGCGGCGTGACCTCGCGGTCGGTCTCCTCGCCGTCGATGTCGTACGGGTATTCGCCGGTGACGCAGCCGAGACAGAGGTCGTCGCGGCGCTCCGAGAGCGCGTCGGCGACGGCGTCGATGGAGAGATACGACAGCGAGTCGGCGCCGATAGTGTCGCGGATGTCGTCGACGGACTGGTCGCCAGCGATGAGTTCCTCGCGGGTCGCCATGTTGATGCCCATGTAGCAGGGCGCGATGATGGGCGGCGCGCCGATGCGGACGTGAACCGCTTCGGCGCCGGCGTCGTACAGCAGTTCGACGAGCTGGGTCGAGGTGGTGCCGCGGACGATGGAGTCGTCGATGAGCGTCACGGTCTTCCCCTCGACGGTCGACTTGATGGGGTTCAGTTTGAGGCGGACGGCGCGTTCGCGTTCGTCCTGCGTCGGCATGATGAAGGTGCGACCGACGTAGCGGTTCTTCATCAGCCCCTCCGCGAACTCGACGTCCGCGCCGGCCTCGCTCGCCGCGTCGGCGTAGCCGGAGGCGAACGCGCGGCCCGAGTCGGGCACCGGCATCACGACGTCGGTGTCGATGCCGGACTCGTCCCACAGCGCCCGGCCGAGGTCGCGGCGCGCCTCGTACACGAGCGTGTCGTCGATGACGGAGTCGGGTCGGGCGAAGTAGACGTGCTCGAAAAAGCAGTGCGCCGAGTGCTCCTCGTCGTACAGCTGGTAGGAGTCGAAGCCGCTGCCGTCGGCGTCGAGGACGACGAGTTCGCCGGGTTCGACGTCCCGGACGAGTTCGCCGTCGAGGGTGTCGATCGCGGCGGACTCGGAGGCGAGCACGTAGCCGTCGTCGAGTTCGCCGATGCACAGCGGCCGGTTGCCGAGCGGGTCGCGGACCCCGAGGACGGTGTCGTCGTGCATCACGGTCAGCGAGTACGAGCCGTGGATGCGGCCCATGGTCCGCTTGACGGCGCGGACGAGGTCGGCTTCGAGGAGGTTCCGCGCGAGGTCGTGCGCGATGACTTCGGTGTCGCCGTTCGACGTGAACGCGTGGCCGAGCGACTCCAGTTCGTCGCGAATCTCGTCGGCGTTGATGAGGTTCCCGTTGTGTGCGAGTCCGAGCGCGCCGGACTTGAACGACACCGAAAACGGCTGCGCGCAGCAGTCGTTGACGCCGCCGGCGGTCGGGTATCGGACGTGGCCGATGCCGGCCGAGCCGTTCAGGCCGTCGAGGTCGGCGCCGTCGAAGGCGTCGCCGACCAGGCCCATCTCGACGTGGCTGTGCTGCTGGAAGCCGTCGTGCGTGACGATTCCGGCGGAGTCCTGTCCGCGGTGCTGGAGTGCGTACAGCGAGTAGTACAGCGGCCGTGCGGCCGCGCGGTCGGTGAGCGAGACGCCGACGACGCCGCACTTCTCCGTCGGGCCGCCGCCGACCTCGCCGCCCGCGGAGTCGTCCGCGAGCGGCGGTGTCGTCGAGGTAATCGAGGTGCCGGACCGTGGCGCGTCGTCGCCGCCGGAATCCCCGTTCTGCATGGACGAATCTGTGTCCCCAGCCCACAAAAACCCCCGCTATCGTGCCCATCGACTCGCGGGAAAGTCAACAAGTATGCACAAGGATGGATAGGAGGCAGTCGTGGGTCCTGCTGCCGCCGCAGCGGACCGGCGAGGATTCGCGGTGCTCAGGGTGGACGTGGACCGCGACGCGGCGCCGTGCAGCGTCGCTACCGAGACGTCGAGAACGGGGAGAGGAGGAACGTCAGTTGTCGCCGGCCTTCGACTGCCACTCGTAGCTCCGGCGCTTCGCGGACTTCCCGAAGCCGCAGCTCGAGCACTCCTTCTTTTTCACGTGGTACGACTTCTCGCCACAGCGACGGCACTTCACGTGCGTCGTGGTGTTCTTTTTGCCCTGAGTCGGGGTACCTGCACCGGTCATACGTTGATCGAAACGACGTTGTCGCCACGGATAATCGTTGTGTCTTCGACTTCGCTGGCCGCCGACTCCTCGACCGGGACGTCCGTCGCGTCGAGCACGACGTTCATGTGCTGGTCGTAGCCGGCGAGCACGCCGAAGTGTGCGGTTCCGTCCTTGAGATGGACGGTAACCGGGGTCTCGAGCGCCTCCTCCAGTACGTCGAGCGGTCTGCCACTCATACACCGGCCGTCGGCCGAGCGAGGTTTAAATATACCGGGAGGCGCCGACGAATCGGCGTCGCCCGCCCCGGAAACCGGCTGGTGACGCCGCGATGGTGTTCGGTGGCTGACTGGAACGGCGACGGTCGGCGCCCATTCGACCGGGACTCACCTTCTGTGAGGGCACCCGACGGCCTCTCGGTGAAGCCGGACCGTCGCTCGGTGGAGTTGGCCACCGCGCATGCGCTCCCCCGAACCCGAGCAGTTTTAAGAGCGGCCGGTGTACGTCCAGCCAACAGAGCCCGCGGGTAAGTACGTCCGGTCGACGGCGCGTCGACGTGGGGCGTATAGCGGGATTGCGGACCGACGTGCTGTAAGACGCCGGGGTCCACAGCGACCCGTGTTCCGGGGCTTTCCGTACGAGCCTGCCCGCCCTCCGAGCGAGGGCGGTTTCAAACGCTCGCAACAGACAATCGAAACCAATGGAAGTCGAAATCGCAACTATCGGCGGCTACGAGGAAGTCGGCCGCCAGATGACGGCAGTCCGCGCAGGGAGCGACATCGTCGTGTTCGACATGGGCCTCAACCTGAGTCAGGTCCTCGTCCACGACAACGTCGAGACAGAGAAGATGCACAGCCTGGACCTCATCGACATGGGGGCCATTCCGGACGACCGCGTCATGTCCGACCTCGAGGGCGACGTGCAGGCCATCGTGCCGACGCACGGCCACCTCGACCACATCGGCGCCATCTCGAAGCTCGCCCACCGGTACGACGCGCCGGTCGTGGCGTCGCCGTTCACCATCGAACTGGTGAAACAGCAGATCAAAGGCGAGAACAAGTTCAACGTCGACAACGACCTCGTCAAGATGGAGGCCGGCGAGACGATGAGCATCGGTGACTCCGGCAAGGTCGACCTGGAGTTCGTCCACGTCACCCACTCCATCATCGACGCCATCAACCCGGTTCTGCACACGCCCGAAGGCGCGGTCGTCTACGGGCTCGACAAGCGCATGGACCACTCGCCGGTCCTCGAAGACCCCATCGACATGGAGCGGTTCCGCGAAATCGGCCGCGAGGGCGAAGGCGTCCTCTGTTACATCGAAGACTGCACGAACGCCGGCCGGAAGGGCCGGACGCCGTCGGAGTCGGTCGCGCGCCGCCACCTGCGGGACGTGATGGAGTCCGTCGAGGACTACGACGGCGGCATCGTCGCGACGACGTTCTCCAGCCACATCTCGCGCGTGTCGTCGCTCGTCGAGTTCGCGAAGGACATCGGCCGCGAGCCGGTGCTGCTCGGCCGGTCGATGGAGAAGTATAGCGGCACCGCCGAACGCCTGAACTACGTCGACTTCCCGGACGACCTCGGCATGTACGGTCACCGGAAGTCCGTCGACCGGACGTTCAAACGGATCATGCAGGAGGGCAAGGAGAACTACCTGCCCATCGTCACTGGCCACCAGGGGGAGCCGCGCGCGATGCTCACCCGGATGGGCCGCGGCGAGACGCCGTACGAACTGGACGACGGCGACAAGGTCATCTTCAGCGCCCGGGTCATCCCGGAGCCGACCAACGAGGGGCAGCGCTACCAGTCCGAGCGCCTCCTGAAGATGCAGGGCGCCCGCATCTACGACGAGATTCACGTCTCCGGCCACCTCCGCGAGGAGGGCCACTACCAGATGCTCGACGCGCTCCAGCCGCAGCACGTCATCCCGGCCCACCAGGACATGAAAGGGTTCGCGCCGTACGTGGACCTCGCCAGCAGCATGGGGTACACGCTCGGGCGCGACCTCCACGTGACGCAGAACGGCAACATGATTCAGCTGACCGAGTGAGATGAGCCAGGACGCGACGGAGGAGCGGGTACTCGCCGCGGTCGGCGAGCGACGCGACCTCGTCAACGAGGCGCTCGACGAGGACCTCCCGATGGCGGAGCCGGAACGGCTGTACGAGGCCTCGCGGTACATCCTCGAAGCGGGCGGGAAGCGGCTGCGGCCGACGGTGCTGCTGCTCGCCGCGGAGTCGCTCGCCGACGTCGAGCCGCTGTCGACGCCGTACCGGACGTTCCCGGCGCTCGACGGCGAGCCGTTCGACCTGCTGCGCGCCGCCGTGAGCGTCGAGGTCATCCAGTCGTTCACGCTCATCCACGACGACATCATGGACGAGGACGACCTCCGTCGCGGCGTCCCGGCCGTCCACCGCGAGTACGACACCGAAACCGCGATCCTCGCCGGCGACACGCTGTACGCCAAGGCGTTCGAGCTGCTGTCGGACACCGGTGCGGACCCGTCGGCGGGGCTGCGCGCGGTCCACACGCTCGCGTCCACCTGCACCCGCATCTGCGAGGGGCAGACGCTCGACGTCGAGTTCGAGGGCCGCGACGACGTGACGCCCGACGAGTACCTGGACATGGTCGAACTGAAGACCGCGGTGCTGTACGGCGCCTCCGCGTCCATCCCGGCGATACTGATGGGCGCCGACGACGACGTCGTCGACGCGCTCTACCGGTACGGCGTCGACTCGGGCCGCGCCTTCCAGATTCAAGACGACGTGCTCGACCTGACCGTGCCCTCCGACGAACTCGGAAAGCAGCGCGGCTCCGACCTCGTCGAGGACAAGGAGACGCTCATCACGCTGCACGCCCGTCAGCAGGGCGTCGACGTCGACGGCCTCGTCGACGCCGACGACCCCGAGAACGTCACGGAGGCCGCCATCGACGACGCCGTGGCGACGCTCGAAGCCGCCGGCAGCATCGAGTACGCCCGCGAGAAAGCCGAAGAGCTCACGGAGCGCAGCAAAGAGCGCCTCGACGTCCTCCCGGACAACGAGGCGCACGACCTGCTGTGCGACCTCGCGGACTACCTCATCAGCCGCGGCTACTGACCGCCCCGAAGAGCCGTCACGGCGCGACCTAAACGCACTGCCGCCGACGGCGCCGTCGAGGACCCGTTTTCCGCGCCGGTAATCGACCACGGCTGCGGCTACAGTCGCAGTGACGACTCCGCCGATCGACCCGCCGCCGCGGGGCTTCCCGCGGCCGCGGGTCGGTACGGCGCGTGCCGGGACGGAAACGCCGAAGGGCGTCGGCGCCGTCGCCCCGGTGTGGTACGGACTCGCGACGCCGCGCTGTTCGCCGTGCTCGGGCTCTGCTGGGGCGGGACGTTCCCGGCCGTCGAGGTGGCGCTGAACGCGGTGAAGCCGGTGCTGCTCGGCGCGCTCCGGTTCGACGTCGGCGCGGTCGTCGCGCTCGGGTACGTCCTGGTCGCTCTCGACGACCCGCTCCCGCGGACCCGCGACGACGGCTGGGCGGTGCTCGTCGGCGCGACGCTGCTCGTCAGCGTCAACGCCGCCTTCCTGTTCGTCGGCCAGCGGTACACGACTGGCGGCGTCGCCTCCATCGTCTACAGCCTGAACCCGATTCTGACGACGGCGTTCGCCGGGCTGCTGCTCGCCGACGAGGGCCTGGACGCCCGCGGCTACGTCGGCGTCCTGCTCGGCGTCGCCGGCGTCGCGGTCGTCGCGAACCCGTCGCCGTCGGCGCTCGCCGGCGAGACAACCGTCGGGGTCGCGCTGGTGTTCGTCGCGGCGGTCTCCGTCTCGCTCGGCGGCGTGTTGACGCGCCGGCTGAATCCGTCGGCGCCCGCGCTCACCCGGACCGCGTGGGCGATGGCGGTCGGCGCGGTCCAGTTGCACGTCGCGTCGGCGCTGCTCGGCGAACCGGTCCCCGCCGCCGCGGCGTTCACGCCGCGGGTCGTGGCCGCGCTGCTGTTCATGGGCGTCTTCGCGAGCGCGGTCGCGTACGGCTGTTACTTCACGCTGCTCGACAGCGTCGGCGCCTTCGAGACGAACCTGGTCTCGTACGTCGTGCCGGTGGTCGCGACGGTGCTCGGCGCCGCGCTGCTCGAAGAGCCGGTGACGCCGCTCACCGTCGCCGGATTCCTCCTCGTCGTCGCCGGGTTCACCCTGTTGAAGCGCCGCGCGCTCGCGCGGCTGGTCGGCGGTTACGCCTGAAGGTCGTCGAGGTCCGCGAGAATCTGGTCGGCGTGCTCCTCCGGGTCGACGCCCTCGTACGCCTTCGCGATGGTGCCGTCGGGCGCGACGACGTACGTGTTCCGGAACACCCCGGTCACCTCGTTCCCGAAGACGTTCTTCTCGCCGTAGGAGTCGTATGCGGCCGACACGGAGCCGTCCTCGTCAGAGAGCAGGTCGAACGGCAGGTCGTACTTCTCGGCGAAGTCCGCGAGGTCGTCGACCGGGTCGTCGCTGACGCCGAAGACGGGGACGTCGCGGTCGGCGAACTCGTCCCACGAGTCGCGGAAGCTGCACGCCTCGGTCGTACAGCCCGGCGTGTCGGCGCGCGGATAGAAGTACACGACGACGTACTGGTCGTCGTGCGCCGACAGCGACACCGGCTCGCCGTTCTGGTTCGGCAGTTCGAAGTCGGGTGCGTCGTCGCCTGGCTCGAGCATACCGGGACTGTGAACGCCACCCGAAAAGTCGTTCCTATCGCGGCACCGGCGGCGTCACTCCAGCGGCTCGGCGGCGTCGCGCTCCACCAGCGGCTCCGCGTTCGCCGCCGGCAGCGACACGACGTCCTCGGCGGCGAGGCTGTACTCGCGCTCGTCGACGCCGAGAATCTCGCCGACGTCCCGCGTGATGCGGACCGTCTGTCTGTCGCCGGTGGCGTCGCTGTCCCCGGATTCGTCGCCGGCGTCCGCGGTCTGTTGCCCGCCGGAGCCGTCGACGGCTCCCGGGGGTTCGCCGTTCGCTTCCGGCGGAACCGGCTCGTCGTCGCCAGCGGCGCCAGCGTCATTCGCCGGGGGCTGGTCCGTCACCGCCTCGGCCTCGCCCGTCCGGTCGTCGGCGGCGCGGGGAGCCGCAGCGTCGGCGTCCCCGTCGGCGCCGCCGGTGTCCTCGCCCGCGTCGCCGCCCATGGCGTCCGCGAGCACGCCGCCGGACGCGTCGTCCGCGTGGTCCGCGCCGGCTTCGAACGTCTCGTCGGGCGGACCGGCGTCAGCAGCCGACTCCGCCGCGTCGACGCTCCCCGTCGGCGCTTCCCCGGCGGCCGTCTCCGCGACCGCGGTGGCGTCGTCGACCCCGATGTCGACGTCGGAGCCGCCGGCGAGCACGTCGAGGACGGCGTCTTTGTTCTGCTCGATGCGGGCGACGAGGTCCTCGAACAGGTCGCGCTCCTGCCGCGTCATCCCCTCCGTGTCCGTCGGGGCGCCCGCCGCGGCGAACGACGCGAGCTTCACGACCTTGCCGACGCGGCGCTCGTACAGCGACTCGATGACCTCCTCGGCCGTCTCGATTTCGTCCGAGAGCTTCCTGACGTCCGAGTCGGAGAAGGGGTCGTCGACGGACGACGCGCGCTCGTCGCGCTGTCGCTTCCGGTCGCCGATGTAGTCGGCGACGTCCTCGTAAAACGAGTCGCGCAGGTGCTGGAGGCTGTCCTTCCTCCGCTCTTTCGACTGTACCGTGCGCAGTTCGTCGAGGTCCATGGGTTACTCCTTCGCCTTCTCCGCGCGTCCGCGCGCCATCAGGAACACGCCGACGTACTCTGGAACGGAGACGACTCCCTCCGACACCTTATCTCTATCGTCGCCGACCTCGACCCGGCCCGGGTCGACCACGTCGACGAGGATGTCCCGGTCCGTGAACCGGCCGGGGACGGCGTCCCGAAGCGGCTCGAAGCCGTCGATGTCGCCGCGTTCGAGCGGCGTCACGACGAGCCCGCTGCCGCCGTGGATGGAGCGCGGCAGCCGGATGAGCCGCCGGAGGTCCGTCGTCACCGGCTCGTCGATGGGCGCGGTCTGCTCGGCGACGACCTCGGAAGCGATGGCGCGAACCAGCGTCGACGCGCCCGGGCCGAGTTCGACGTTCCCGGACTTGACGCCCTCCGGGTTCCGTTCGAGGACGCCGTAGATGGTCGACGCCGTCTTCTCGCCGACGCCGTCGAGTTCCTGCAGTTCGGCGAGCGCCGCCTCCTCGTCCATCTCGCGCAGCCGCTCGGCGTACTCGACGAGCGCCTCGTGGACGCGACGCCCCCAGCCGCCCTCGGCGCGGAGCCGCTTCTGGAGCGCGCCGCGCTCGTTCGGCCGGCGCTCGATGAGCCCGTCGTAGTTCAGGTCGACGGCGCGGACGTAGTCGACGATTTCGCGCCGCGCCGCGGAGTCGAGCCGTCGCATCGCCGGGTCGCGGACGTGGACGTGGTAGCCGCGGCCGCCCGAGAACACGACCGTCAGGTCGTCGTCGCCGAAGCCGAAGTCGGCTTCGAGGAAGTCCAGCAGGTTCAGCAGTTCCTCCTTGCAGGCGGCGAGCATGTCGGCGTAGCCCGTCTTCTCCGGGTCGACGCCCGGGAGGTGGTCGGCGTCCAGGTCGAAGACGAGGTCCGCAGAGCGCCACCCCTTCTCGCTCATCTTCCGGTTGCCGGGGTCGGTGTACCGCGCGGCCGAGAAGTAGGCGTGCCGCGGCGCTTCGCGCGCGAGGAACTCGCCGACGCCGCCGATGTCGAGCAGCGACTGGTGACGGACCATCGTCGTCCCGTCGCCGGCCGTGAACGGGATGTGGCCCCACTCGCGCTCGTTGGCCGCCGGCGGCGGCGAGACGTCCGCGCTCCGGTAGTAGTCGCCGAAGCGCCCCTCGAGGTAGTCGCGCGTGCGCCGATTCATTCGCTCTCCGTCCGTAGCCGCGGTGACGCCAAGAGTGTTGTCGTCTCCGGCCAGCCGTGCCCGGCGAGCCGCTCAACCGCTCCGCTGCTCCGTCGCCCGGACGCGTGGACTGCTGCGGACGAACACGTGAGAGGCGAACGCGGATTCCCGGAACACCTATCCGGCGACTCCCCGACGGGTGAGCCATGATCGACGAGACCGTCGCCGAGATCCGGGAGATGCAGACGCACTCCTCGTCGGTGGTCGCCGTGAAGGCCGCTCGCGCGCTCCGCGACCTGCTCGGGCGCGAGTACGCGACGCTCGACGAGTTCGAGCGCGACCTCGACCACAACGCCGGCGCGCTCCGCCGTGCGAACCCGTCGCACGCGACGCTCCACCAGGCGATGCGGGACGTCGTCGACGACGTCATCGGGAACGCCGAAACCGTGGAGGGCGCGAAGAAGCTGCTCGACACGGCGGTCGAACAGGTGGCCGAACGCGTCGAATCCGGGAAGCGCGAAGCCGCCGTCAACGCCGCCGAGACGTTCTCGGACGGCGAAACGTTCCTGACGCACGACTACTCGTCCACCGTGCTGGAGGCGATCGAGTCGGCGGCGGCCGGCGGCGCGCACCTGACCGCGTACGTTACGGAGGCGCGGCCGCGCTACCTCGGCCGGAAGACCGCGCGGACGCTCGCCGGCATCGACCGCATCGAACCGCACCTCGGCGTCGACAGCGCGGCCGGCGAGTTCCTCCGCGAGTGCGACCGCGTCGTCCTCGGCATGGACTGCATCGTCGGCGACACCCTGTACAACCGCGTCGGGACGTTCCCCATCGCCGCCGCGGCCGACGAACTCGGCGTCCCGGTCGTCGTCGTCGGCTCCGGCGCCAAAGTCATCGAGGACGGCTTCCAGTTCGAAAACGAGTTCCGCGCGCCCAGCGAGGTGCTGCTCGAACCGACGGAGGGCATCGACGTCGAGAACCCGGCGTACGACGCGACGCCGATGCGGCTCGTCGACGAGGTCATCACCGACGACGGCCGCGCGGAGCAGTAGTCGGTCTGCCGGCCGCGAGCGACCTCACTTCTCGGCGTCGAGCGGGTCCTCGATGTCGCCGACGACGGCCTCGAACGCGTCGGTCGCGGTGAGCAGTCCGCGGACCTCCCCGTCGCCGACGACCAGCGCGAGCTCTTGCCCCTCCATCTGGAACCGGTCGATGGCGTCGCTCACCGTCGTCTCGGGCGAGAGCGTCATCGGCGGCGACGCGACGGCTTCGAAGTCGAGTTCGTCGTCGGCGAACTCCCGCAGGTGCTTGACGAACGCCGGCATGTAGACGATGCCGCGGAACTCCTCGAGGGTGTCGCCGACCAGCGGGAACCGAGTGTGCGGGTGCTCCTCCATCACAGCGAGGTTGGACGCCGTCGACGCCGACACCGACAGCGACACGACGTCGTCGCGCGGCACCATGATGTCGGCGACCGGCTGTTCGCCGACCCGGAGCGCGTTCACGACCTCCTCGCGGCGGTCCTCCGGGAGGTCGCCGGCGGCGAGCGTCGAACTCAGTTTCTGCCGGAGGTCGGCCCGCGTCTCGATCGCCTCCTGTTCGGCCTCCAGCCACGCGCCCGTCATCTCGACGCCGAACAGCTTCAGCGTCCACTTCGCCACCGTGTCGCCGACGGCGATTATCGGCCGGGTGAGCCGCGTGAACCAGTACAGCGGCCGGGCGCCGTACCGGCAGACGGTCTTGGTGCGTTCGACGCCCAGGTACGTCGGCGTCTGCTCGCCGTGAGTCAAGTGGACGAGGTTGATGATGACGAACGCGACGACGGCGCCGAGTCCGACGCCGGCGACCGCGGACCCCTCGAACACCGGCTCGACGACGGCGGCGAGCGCCGGCTCTGCGACGATACCGACGGCGATGCTCGACGCCGTGATGCCGACCTGGCAGCTGGTGAGGTAGATTTCGAGGTCGTCGGTCATCTCTCACGCCCGGCGCAGCCCGGCGGTGTCGAACTCGGCCTCCTCGAACTGCCGGACCCGGGTCATCGCGAACTCGATGGCGACGAAGAAGCCGTTCGCCAGGATGAGAGCGACACCGGCGGCCAGCCGTGCGGCGAGCTCGACAGGAGTCATCGTCGCCGGTTCGTTCGTCCGCGGCAAAAGTGGTGTGCCCGACGCCCTCCGGCTCTCTGCGCACGGCCGAGTCGCCGCGCCGCGGTCAGGCCTGCGGGTACCGCGGGGTTTTCGGCTCGGCGATGCGGCTCAGCTGTTCGGGGCTCAGCGACACGTCGAGCGCCCCGAGGTTCTCGTGGAGGTGGTCGGCCGATTTCGGCCCGATGATGGGCGCGGTGACGACGTCCCGGTGGAGGAGCCACGCGAGCGCGACCTGGGCGGGGGTCGCGTTCTCCTCGGCGGCGACGGCGCGCACCGCGTCGAGGACGGCCCAGTTCTCCTCGCTGAAGTAGCTGCGGACGGACTCGGAGGCGGCGCCGCGCGTCCCGGCGGGCGGCTCCGCGTCGCGGTCGTACTTGCCGGTGAGGAAGCCGCCGGCGAGCGGCGACCACGGGATGACGCCGACGTCCTCGCCGTCGCAGACGTCGAGCACGTTCGGCTCCTCGTAGCGCGCCACCGCGGAGTACTCGGGCTGCATCGAGACGAACCGGCTGTAGTCTTCGATGTCGCTCGTGTACAGCGCCTTCGTGAACTGGTAGGCCGTCATCGTCGACGCGCCGACGTAGCGGACGCGGCCGGTTTCGACGAGGTGGTCGAGCGCGGCGAGCGTCTCCTCGATGGGGGTGTCGTCGTCCCAGCGGTGAATCTGGTAGAGGTCGACGTAGTCGACGCCGAGTCGGTCGAGGCTCGCCTCGCACTGGTCGATGATGTGTTTCCGCGAGAGCCCGGAGCCGTTCGGGCCGTCGCGCATCTCGCCGAACACCTTGGTGGCGAGCACCAGTTCGTCGCGGTTCGCGGAGGCGACGGCGTCGCCGACGATCTCCTCGGACTCGCCGGTGGAGTAGACGTTCGCTGTGTCGAGGAAGTTGATGCCGGCGTCGAGCGCCTCGTGGATGAGGTCGACGCTGTCGTCGTGGTCGTTCAGCATCCACGGCTGCTCGGTGCCGAAGTTCATGCAGCCGAGACAGAACCGCGACACCTCCAGGCCGGTCGAGCCGAGCGTCGTGTACTGCATCTCCGCCATGGCAATATTTGCTTCGTCGGCGGTGATAACCCTGGGGAAACCGTCGCCGCCGCGACACGGATTCACACGGACGCCGAGCCCGCGGCTGGCGACCTGAAAACGTCGAAAAGGCGCGTCCGGTCGTTAGATGCGGCCGACGTTCTCGACGGAGACGGACTCGACGCCGTCGACGTCGGAGAACGACTCCTCGACGGCTTCCGTGCCGCCGGCGTCATCGGGGACGATGACCGTCGGCAGCAGCGCGACGAGGCCGAAGGCGACGTCGTCACGTTCGACGCCGCGAATCTCGGCGCCCTCCGGCAGCGACTCCTCGAGTCGCTCCTGGAGTTCGTCGAGGTCGATGTCGGGGCTCTGCGGCATGACCTTCATCTTGGCTGCGACCTTCCCCATCGTTAGGGCCCCCGGAAGCCGCAGTCAGGACACTCGTAGAGGTTGCTCTGCTTCCGGCACTTCGCACACCGGCTGATCTGCGTCCCGCAGTCGGGGCACTTGAACGTGGCCGCCGCCGTTCCCGCGACGTTGATGCCGCAGGAGACGCAGCGTCGCTCGGTCCGCTGCTCTGCTTCGCTCATACCTGTACGAACCGCCGCGCGGCTTTTAACGGTTGTCTTTCAGCCGCCGACGACGAGCGGGCCGAGCAACACGCCCATCAGGTGGACGCGTCGGCAGCCGAGCCGCGGCGGGACGAGTCCGACCACCGCCGCCGCGGCCAGCACCACGACGCCGGCGGCGCCGGCGAACAGCCACGACAGCGCGACGAGCAGCGCCAGCACCGAGCCGACGAGCCGCCGCTGATTCACCGCGCCGACGATGCGGAACGCCGCGTCGCCGACCACCAGCACGGCGAGAAAGCCGACCGCCGCGGCGACGACGACGACCGGGACGAACGTCGGCAACGCGGCCGGGACGCCGGCGTCGCGCATCGCGACCAGCACCCCGGAGCGCGGCGCGTCGAGCGCGGTGAACGCGAACAGCGCGAACACCGCGGTCGCCGTGTTCGCGCCGCTCGTCGCGACGACGTACTCGCGGGCCGGGTCGCGGCCGCGGGTGAGCGGCAGCGCCAGCGTGGACGCGACGCCCGCCGAAACGCCGGGGAGGTAGCCGACGGCGGCCCCCGCGGCGGTGCCGGCGGCCGTCGTCGCGGCGACGTCGCGTCGGCCGAGTGCGAGCCGCGCGTCCGCCTGCGCCGGCACGCCGTCGCCGTCGAGTGCGTCCAGCAGCACGGGCGCGCCGAACAGCCCGGCGAACAGCGGCGTCAACACGCCGCCCGCGCCGAGCGCCCCACGGACCGGGAGCGAGAGCGCCGCGTGCCCGAGCGACGCGGCGAGGAGGAAGGCGACGGCGCCGCCGACTCGCCGTCTCCACGTCGGCTCGGAGGCGACGAGCGCGACGACGACGCCGAGCAGGAGCAGCGGAAGGGCGGCCCGCAGTTCCCCGTACGCCGCTCGCATCGCGGCCGTGAGCGGGACCGCCGCCGGGACGGCGAGCAGTATCGCGCCGCCGCTACCGAGCGCGGACAGCCGGAGCGCCTCACGGCCGCGGCCCTCGATGACCAGCCGGTGGCCCGGCAACGCCGACACCGCCATCGCGGCGTCGGGGACGCCGAGCGCGAGCGACGGGACGACGTCGAGGAAGGTGTGGACGACGCCCGCCGACAGCATCGCGCAGCCGAGCGGGAGCGGGGGCGCGTCGACGGCGGGGGCGACGGCGGCGAGCAGCATCGCGAAGTTGTTGGCGTGGAGCCCCGGGAGCAGCCCGCTCAGGCAGCCGAGCGCACAGCCCGCGACGGTGTACGCCACGAGCGTCGCCGCTGCGGCCGGCACGACGAGCGGAAGTTGGGCTGCGGGGGGTGGCGCCACGAGCATCGACGCGGAGTGGCCGCGTTCCCGTACTTAGACGTTCGCCGCAGACGCGGCGCTGGCGCTGTCGCGCGGAGCGTCGAAAGAAGCGGTGTGGACTGCGGAGCGTCGCCGAGTTAGCCGAAGAGCTCGCCGAGCCCTTCGCCTTCGTCGCCGTCTTCCTCTTCTTCTTCGGCTTCCTCCGCTTCGGCTTCCTCCGCTTCGGCTTCCTCGGACTCCTCCGCTTCGGCCTCGCCGCCAGCGGCGGCGCCGCCGGCCGCGCCCGCAGCGGGGGCAGCGGCGGCCGTCTCGATGGCCTCCTCGATGTCGACGTCTTCCAGCGCGGCGACGAGCGCCTTGACGCGGGACTCCTCGACGTCGACGCCGGCCGCTTCGAGCACGGCCGTGACGTTGTCCTCGTTGATCTCTTCGCCCGTTTCGTTCAGGATGAGTGCAGCGTAAACGTATTCCATTGGTCTGAAGTTTGTGAGTGGTTATCCGAACATCGCGCCGAGGCCGTCGCCTGCGTCGCCGTCGTCGTCCTCGTCGGACTCGTCGGCGTCGTCGGCGTCCTCAGCGGACTCGGTGTCTTCGTCGCTCGATTCTTCCTCGGTGGCCTCGGCCTCGGCGGCCGGCGCAGCGGCTTCGACGCCGCGGAGCTCCTCCGGGAGCGCCTCCTCGTCGTCGATGGCGGCGGCGAGCGCGCGCAGCTGCGCGTCGGCCTTCGACACGAGGTCCGGCATCAGCTCTTCGTCCTCGATGGCGGCGTAGAGACCGACGGACTTCGCGTTGCCGGCGGCCTTCGCCAGCAGCGTCCCGGCGGTCTGCGCCGTCGGGTAGCTGCTGTTGACCGAGAGGTTGCGTGCGGCGGCCGCGGCGGACTGGATGTCCGCGCGGTACTCGTCCACGTCGATGGCGAGTTCGTCCGGCTCGAACAGGACGCCCTCGGAGTAGACGCCGCGGAGGTCGAGCCCGACCTCCTTCGGCTCGATGCCGAGCTGGTCGAGGACGCCCGCGAGGTCCGCGGACACTTCCTCGCCGGCTTCGAGCACCGTCGAGTCCGAAAGCACCTGAATCGACCCTTCCTGGATGCGCGCGTCAGCGCCGACCTGCTGGAGTTCGCCGACGAACGGACCCGGGTCGACGCCGGTGTCGCCCTCGGGGATGACGATGTCGTTCGGGGCGACCTCGCCGGCGCTGATCGGGGCCGGCGTCTTCGACGCCTCGAGCTGCTTGTACAGCCCGAACGGGTTGTCGTTCGTGCCGATGAGGCCGACCTCGCCGCTCACGTACTCCGTGAGCTGTTCGAGGCCGTCGTCGACGTCTTCGAGCGCCCGAACGACGAGCGTGTTCCGGCTCATCCGGAGCTCGGCGCTGCCGTGCAGGTCACGGCGCATCGCCTGGAGCTGCCGGCTCGGAATGCCGGTGACGCCGACGATACCGACCGAGGCGTAGCTGTCGAGGAAGTCGACGAGCTCGTCGACCTCGTCACGTTTCCACTCGGGGATGGTCTCGGTTTTGCGTGCCTCGCTCG
The DNA here is from genome assembly GCF_051195135.1 of Halobaculum sp. D14. Classification (NCBI taxonomy): domain Archaea; kingdom Methanobacteriati; phylum Methanobacteriota; class Halobacteria; order Halobacteriales; family Haloferacaceae; genus Halobaculum; species Halobaculum sp. D14. The sequence continues at coordinate 90,350 of NZ_JBNTKA010000004.1, forward strand.
AACTCATCAGACGGGCACCTCCACGGACGGCCCCATCGTCGTCTTGACGTAGATGCCGTCGAGGTTCAGCGGCCCCTTCTCGAGGTCCGCTTCCAGCCGGCGGATGATGACGTCGATGTTGTCCGAAATCTCGTCGGGGGACATGTCCTCCGCGCCGACGCGCGTGTGGAACGTCCGACGGTCACGGGACCGCAGCTGGACGGTGTTTTTCATGCGGTTGACGGTCTCGACGACGTCGTCGTCGGGCTGGAGCGGCGTCGGCATCTTGCCGCGCGGCCCCAGGATCCGCCCGAGGGCGGACGCGACGTTCTGCATCATGTCGGCCTCGGCGATGAAGAAGTCCGTTTCATCGGCGAGATCCTTGGCCTCGCCTTCTTCGTCGGCGAGGTCCTGCAGGTCGTCGCCCGACAGCACTTCGTCGGCGACGTCTTCCGCGCGCAGGGCGGTCTCGCCCTCCGCGATTACGACGATTTGGGTCTCCTGACCGGTTCCGCTCGGCAGGACAACCTCGTCGTCGACTCGATTCGACGGGTCGTTAAGGTCTAAGTCGCGTAGATTAATGGCCAGGTCCACGGTCTCGCGGAAGTTGCGAGCGGGGGCCTCATCTAGCGCTTGGGATACAGCCTCTTCAATCGTATCTGCCATTTTTCACCTCCGTAGTACGCGGTATGCTCCTACGGGTCAGTGAAACAGGCGTACGCCTGTCTCACATCGGGGAACGGTCATGAGCCACTTAAGGGCTCCGAAGCGCTGGGGCCGCGTAACGGGCTCACACGGTCCCGCCGAAGGGCGACGGGTCGACGCGCGACGCAGTCTGCACTCCGGGCGACTGCGTCGACGGAAAGAGAGAGGGAGCCGCCGGGCGGCTTACGCGGCCGCTTCTTCCGCGAGCACGTCGTCGTACTCGCCGGAGTCGACGCGCTGCTTGAAGGTGCGCGCGTCCTCGCCCTCGATGGTGACGCCGAGCGTCACGCACGTCCCGGCGACCTCCTTCGCGGCGTTCTTCACGTCGTACGCGAGCAGGTCGGAGTGTTTCTGCTCGGCGACCTTCTTGAGCTGTTCGACGCTCAGGTCGGCGACGAAGTTCTCCTGCGGCTCGCCGGAGCCGGTGTCGAAGCCGGCTTCGTCCTTGATGAGCTCCGCCGTCGGCGGGACGCCGACTTCGATTTCGAACGAGCCGTCGTCTTCGTAGTCGACGGTGACGGGGACTTCCATGCCGTCGAACGCCTCGGTCTGGTCGTTGATCTCCTGAACGACCGCCTGCACGTCCACCGGGGTCGGGCCGAGCTCCGGCCCGAGCGGCGGGCCAGGGTTCGCCTGGCCACCGGGGACGAGTACTTCGATGGATCCAGCCATAGGTCAATTGTCCGCCGCGCGGCGTTTAAGGGTTGCCTTCCGGAGCCGAAAACCGTGCGGACGGATACCGCAGCACAACGTCCCGGCCGGCCACGCGACGGCTCGCTTCGCGCTCCGCGCTCGCCGCTCGTTCCGAGGCGAACCATTAAGCCGCAGGGCGAATAGGGTCCGACAGACGTTCACATGGGGATGTACGAGCGGATTCTCGTCCCGACTGACGGTTCGGAAGGCGTCGAGCGCGCCGTCCGGCACGCCGTCGATTTAGCCGTCCAGCACGGCGCGACCCTGCACGCGCTGTACGTCGTGAACTCCGCCAGTTACGCCGGGATGCCGATGGAGTCCGCGTGGGAGGGCATCGACGAGATGCTGCGGTCGGACGCGGAGGACGCCATCGCGATGGTGGAGGCCGTCGCGGACGACTACGAGATCCCCGTCGAGTCCGCCATCGTCGACGGGTCACCGAGCAAGGAAATCGTCCGGTACGCCGAGGAGCACGACTGCGACCTCGTCGTGATGGGGACGCACGGGCGGGGCGGCATCGACCGGCTGCTGCTCGGCAGCGTCGCCGAAAAAGTGGTCCGCGGCTCGTCGGTTCCGGTGCTCACGGTCCGGGTCGCCGGCGACGACTGACCGCCGGCGGCGACCCACCACCAGCGGCGGCGGCGACGCGGCCCCGATTCTCACGCCGACCGGAGGTGTTCGCAGTCGCCGGCCGTCACCTGCACCTGCTCGTCGCCGGTGTCGACGACGAGCGCGCCGGGGAACGCGACGCCGACCGCCTCGCCTTCGACGACGCCGCCCGGCGTGTCGACGCGGACGCGCCGGCCGAGCGTGTCGCTCCGGTCGCGCCACGCATCGACGGCCCCGCGGAGGTCGCCGCGCAGTTCCTCGAACCGTTCGAGGACGCGCTGAACGAGGACGCGCCGGTTCACCTCGCCGCCGCGTTCGGCGGCGAGACTCGTCGCGTCCGCGTCCGCCGGGAGGTCGTCCGGGTCGACGTTCGCGTTCAGCCCGACGCCGACGACGAGCCACGACACCCGGTCCGCCTCGCCCTCCATCTCGGTGAGAACGCCGCAGAGCTTCCGACCGCCGCGACCGCCGGCGACGGGGGTCTCCTCGGCGTCCGCGTCGCCGCCTGCATCCGCCTCGTCGCCGACGATAACGTCGTTCGGCCACTTGATTCGGGCGTCGACGCCGACCTCGCGGCAGGCGTCCGCGACGGCGACGGCCATCGCGAGCGTGAACGCCGGCGCGTGCGCCGGCGGGACGTCCGGCCGGAGGACGACGGAGAACCAGACGCCGCCCGGCGGCGACGACCAGTCGCGGTCGAGTCGGCCGCGCGAGGCGGTCTGTTCGTCCGCGACGACCGCGACGTCGGCGGCGCCGTCCTGTGCGAGTTCGCGCGCGCGGTCGTTCGTGGAGCCGATGCTGTCGTGGAACTCGACGGCGTACCGGGCGTCCAGCCCGTACGCGAGCGCCTCGGCCGAGTAGCCGGTGACGTCGCCGACGACGTAGCCGTCGTCGGTCGACGCGACCTCGACGCCGGCGTCCCGGAGCGCCTCGACGTGTTTCCAGACGGCGGCGCGGGAGACGCCGAGCCGGTCGGCGAGCGCCGGACCGGTGACGGGGCCGTCGCCGAGCGCGTCGACCAGCGCGCGCCGCGTCTCGGGGAGCCCGGTCACTGTTCCGTGGCGTCGGCGGCGCCGACGGTGATGACCGTCGCGTCCAGTTTCCCGCGCAGGTACGACTCGATGTCCGGGTCGGACAGCAGCTTCCGGAAGGTGCGGCGCCACCGGCTCGCCTGCTTCGCGCCGATGACGACGACGTCGGCGCGCTCGGCGGCGACCTCGTCGAGGATGGTCTCCTCCACGAGGAACCCCTTGCGGACGACGTACCGGGCGTTGTCGATGGCGCCGAGTTCCCGCTGGACCGCCCGCCGCAGGTCGGCCCTGGTGACGTCGCGGGAGTCCTGATACAGGTCGACGTGGAGAATCGTGAGGTCGGCGTCCCGCTCGTCGGCGATGCGGACGGCCTCCGACAGCGTCGCCTTCGAGTGTTTCGACAGCGGATACCGGACGGGGACGACCACGAGCGTCATCGTCCGGTCGTCGCCCGCCGCGAACTAAACCCTACCTCTCTCCGCCGCCCGCCGAATCCGCGTCGGGCCAGACTCGACGTCACTGCGAGCCGCCGGTGTCGTCGATGTCGCCGGTGTCATCGGCGTCGTCCGCGGCGTCCGCGTCATCGACGTCGCCGCCGCGGTTCACGCGCCGAATCCGGCCTTCGACCGCGACTGACAGCCCGGCCTCCCGGACGTAGTCGGCGATTGCGTCGTGCTGGATGCCGTGTTCCGCGGCGCGGTGGCGCTGCTCGATGGTCGGGAACTCGTGGTCGGAGTGCAGCAGGTACTCGGGGAGCGCCACCTCGTAGACGGCGTCCGGGTCGACCGGGTCGCCGCCGACGGTGGCGGAGACGAGCGCGGCTGCGTCGTCGTCCCAGACGATTTCGGCGCCGCTGACGTGGCCGTGCCACCAGTCGGGCTCGCCGAAGTCCGCGACCGACGCCGACATCTCCCGGAAGGCGTCCAGTAGCTCCGCGCCGGTCAGTTCTACCGTCACGACCGGCTCTTCGAACGGGACGATGGAGATGAGGTCGGCGAGGGTCACGTCGCCGGCGAGCGCGTGGCCGCGCCTGATGCCGCCGGCGTTCTGCAGGCCGACGTCGGCGTCAGCCTCCCGCCGGTACGCGTCGGCGACGAGGTTCCCGACGCGGGACTCGCCGCCGTGAATCGCCGCCTCCGTCCGCTCGATTGGGTCGTCGACGGTGCCGACGACGTCGTCGAGTCCGGCCGACGCGAGGCGTTCGCGGAGCGACGCGACGAGCCGTTCGTTGACCGAGCCGGGTCGGCCGTCGTCGCCGCCGCGGCCGTCCTCGTCGCCGCGGCCGTCGTCTCCGTCGCCGGAGAGCGGCGCTGGTTCGTGCCGCGTGACCGACGCGCCGTCGGCGGTGAGTTCGACTTCGAGCACGACTTCGCCGTTGACGCCGGGGCGGGTGCAGAGCACGCCGTCGACGGTCTCGGCGCGCTCGGAGTGGACGTGTCCGCCGAGGACGAGGTCGACGCCGTCGACGCGTGCGAGGTCGTCGTCGCCGCCGCCGAGATGGGACGCGGCGACGACGTAATCGACGCCTTCGCCCCCGAGGTCGGCGACGGCGGCTTCGGCGGCCTCGTACGGGTCGGTGAAGCCGAGGTCGGCCGCCATCGGGTTCAGCGAGTCCGTCGCCGGGTCGGTGACGCCGAACACGCCGACTCGGGCGCCGTCGACCGACTCGACAGTCCACGGAACGACGCCTTCGGCGCGCCCGAACGGCTCGCCGTTCTCGTCGCGGACGTTCGCGGACACCCACGTCTGCGGCGACGACGCGACGATGTCGCGGGTCGCGTCCGCGCCGAAGTCGAAGTCGTGGTTGCCGAACGTCTCCACGTCGGCCCCGATGGCCTCGAAGAAGTCGATGGCGCCGCGGCCGCGCGACACGGTCGCGAGGACGCCCGGGGCGGTGTTGTCACCGGTGCCGACGACGAGGGCGTCCGGGCCGTCCAGTTCGCTGATGCACGCGGCCAGACGGCCGGCGCGCTCGGGGTCGTCGTAGACGTTCTCGACGTCGGAGTAGTGGATGAACCGCGGCATAGAGTGTCAGCTAGTGACGGTTCCGAGCCCCCGCTGGCGTAAGAACGCGTCGGGTTCGGCCGCCGGGTCGTCGCTTCCGATGCGAGTCACGTCACGGCGCTTTCCCGGCGACCCCCGTTGCTTCCGCGGCGAACCGCGTCGCTTCCGCGGGCCACGCCGCACGGCGCCGGTCAGGGGAACGGGTGGTACGCGCGGTCGGGCGCCGGCTCGAACCCCATCGACTCGGGGACGTCGCGGAGCCGGTCGCCGAAGTAGGCGTCGCCGGTGAACAGCGGCTGCGCCGCCGGGACGAGCACCCGGACGGCCTCGAAGCCGAGGTCGGCGACGTCGCGCGTCGTGAGCCGGGCGGCGTACGCGTCGAGGTCCGCGTCGGCGACGTGGCCGAGCAGCGCGTCCAGTTCCGCCTGCCCCGACGCGGACTCGGCCAGGTCGGCCGCCGGGACCGTGACGTCCGGCTCGACGAACCCGCGGACGCGCTCGGGGAAGTCGGCGTACGCGCCGATGGCGCCCTCCTCGTCGTCCGCCTGTTCCGGCCCCATCGCGCGCAGCTCCATCCAGTTCTGGAGCGCCTCGGCGAGCGCCGACGCCGCGGCGTCGCCGGCGTCGAGGTCCGCGGCGGACCCCATCGCGAACTTCGGCCAGTCGCCGTCGCGGTGGACCGCGACGCCGACCACCGGGACGTCGACGTCCTGCGTGAGCAGCAGCGGCGTCGCCGTCAGCCCTTCGGCGCGGGCGCGCTTCACCAGTTCGCGGTAGCGGTCGTCGTCGACGTCCAGCCCCATCGGCTCGTACGTCGAGTACCACGCCAGCATCGATGCGTCCCGCTCGACGGCCTCGTACAGCCCCGACAGCACCGCGTCGACCGTCGACCCGCCGAGTCCGAGCCCGGTCGTGATGGCGGGCGCGAACCGCTCTTGCGGCGGCGGGAACGCGACGAACTCGGCCGGCAGCGACGCGGAGTCGCCGGTGTGCAGGTCGACGCCGCCCGTCCACGGGATGCGCTCGTCGGGGTCCGGCGTCGGCGCGTCGTCGGGGCGGACGAACCGGTCGACCGGGACCGCGTCGACGACGCCTTCGGTCGGCGCCGGCCTGAAGTTCGACTCGCGGTACGTCCCCGCGCAGTAGCGTTCGAGCGCCTCGCCGACCGCCTTGGCGTAGGCGGCGTCCCAGTCGGCGGCGACGCCGGCGGCGAACTCCGCACACCGGGCGTCCGCGAACGCCGACGTGTCGGTGGTCCGCGCGATGTAGTACGGCGCCGGGAACGACTCCCGCTCGCCGACCTCCGTGACGAGGCCGAACTGGTCGTCGACGGCGCGGTCCATCCGGTCGACGGCGTCCTCCAGCGGGGACTCGCGGTAGCTCAGTTCGAAGCCGGCCGGGTGGCCGCCACAGCGGCAGTCGGGCGACGGGAGGAACGACCGCTCCGTCCCGGGAACCTGCACGACGGTGCCGCCGACGTCGTCGCCGCTGAACTGCTGGATTGCGCGTCGGCCGGCGAGCGCGCCCGCGTACCGCACCGCGCTCTTCGTCCCCTTCGGCGCCGCGTCCGTCTCCGGGAGGTTCGCGTCGACGCGGTCGACGAGACACTCGTAGCAGCCAGAGTCGGCGGTGAACAGCGAGACCGCGGCGTTGACGCCCTCGACGGCGCGGCCGCCGACGCCGCCGATTTCGACGGCGACCCAGTCGTCGACGAGCCGGTTCGCGCCGGCGAAGACGTCGTCGCCGGCGGTGCCGACGACGGCGGCGAAGTCGAAGCCGTCGAGGAGGTCGACGCCGACCTCCATGACGTTCGCGTCGATGTCGGAGAAGGCGTCGCGGAGCGCGGCAGCTGCCGGCTCGGGTCCGACGATGGCGATGTCCATGCGCGGTCCGTGGACCGACGCCGGCAAAAAGGTGTGTAGTGCGCTGGCGCGAACGGTGGCGGGGGCGGTGACGGGAACGGTAGCGGGGGCGGTGGCGGAGTCGCCGGCGGCTCAGTTCAGCATGCTCTGGGCGACGCTCGCGAGCTCGCCGGCGTCGGCGCCGCGGAGCCGGTCGTCGCCGAGTTTGAGGCGGAGGCGCGGCCGGCCGACGTCGATGGGGACCTTCTCGGTGTCGATGAGCCCCATGTCTTCGAGCCGGGTCTTGGTGCGGGAGAACGTCGCCTTCGACGCGATGCCGGCGTCCTCGCCCCACTTGCTGATGTCGTACAGCAGCACGTCGTTCTTCGCGGCGACGAGCAGCGAAATCGTGACTTCGTCGAGGCCGTCGCCGTCGCCGCGGGCGGCTTCGAGCGACTGGAGGACGCCGTCGAAGTCGGCGCGGACCTCGTCGCTGATCTCGTCGGAGAGCGTCTCGCGGACGCGGGAGAGCGCCGGCGTCCGGAGGTTGAACTGGTCGGCGTCCGCCCAGACGTCGCGGTACGTCTCGTGGGCGTCCGCGATGAACGAGTCGTCGTCAGCAGCGAGCGCGGCGACGTAGTCGCCGGCCGTGACGAGCGCGTACAGTTCGTCCTCGCCGACGAGGATGGTGTTGTCGGCGTCCTCGTCGAGGTTCTGGAGGGTGAGGTCGCCGGCGTCGACGAGGTCCGCGGCGTCGGCGGCGACGAGGAAGTCGTCCATGACGTCCTTCAGGAGCCGTTCGTCGGCGACGACGTCGAGCGTCGGCAGGTCGCCGTCGCGGTCGGCGGCGATGTCGATGAGCGCCCGGACGACCTGCGCGGACGGGTCGACGACGACGAGGTCGTTGTCGGTCCGTTCGAGCACGCCGGCAAGCACGTCTTCCGTGTTCCGCTCCAGTAAATTCGAGGTGTTCGACATGGTTAGACAACGGTCAGGTAAGTATTTAATACTAACGGGAATTCCTGGGAATCAAGCCCGCTACCCCCCGAATCGTAGGGGAAGACTCGCCGGTGTCGGGTCGCCGACGTCCGCCCGGTGCCGCCTGCACGGCCGACCCCGCGCAAACTTTTTTCCATCTCCCATCGGAGTGTATAGACATGGTTCGAGGTACCCTCCCGAACCGGTCAGTGGCGTCGAGTGCAGCTAGCTACGCGGCGGCGCACCCGAAGGCCGTGCTGACGGCGGTGCTGCTGGTCGCGTTCCTCGCGACGGCCGGCTCGGCGGCGGCCGAGCCCGGCTACGCGGCGCAGAACGTCATCGAGGCGACGAAGGGCCCCTGACCGGCTAGCCGAGCCGGTCGAGGACCGCGTCCGACCACTGCAGTTCTCCCTCGTACAGGACGGCGCTGTCGGCGTACGACAGGAACGTCTCCAGTTCCCGCCGTGACACCTCGAAGTGGCAGTCCGTGCCGAACAGGTGCGTCGCCTCGCCCTCCTGGAGGTACGGCCGGAAGTAGCCGCCCGTCGACTCCGGGGTTCCGGCGAACACGTCGACGCCGTAGGTGCCGTCGCCCGTCTCCCGGATTTCGACGTCGGTCCCGATGAGGTCGACCGACTGCGTCAGGACGTGCGTCCCGTCGCCGACGACCGCGTAGTCCTTCCCGGTCATGATGCGGCGCCGCGACTTGTCGAGCGCGCGCTCGATGGAGTAGCCGTTCACCATCAGCCGCGCGAACATCGTGCCGACCGTCGCCGCGTGGCTGTCGAGCACGGAGTTGAACGTGACGCCGCCGGCGACGCTGCCTTTCCGGATGAGTTCGATGCCCTCGTGGTACGACCCGCAGGCGTTCAGGAAGAACGTCTGGGCGTTCGACTCGTCGATGCTCGACACGGACAGGTAGCCGTCGGCGCACCGCAGCCCGTCGGCCTCGCAGTGGCCGATGTAGTGGACGAGGTCGTGCCGGGACTCGAACACGTCGGCGAGTTCGTCGGCGGTGAGGTGTTCTTCGACGGTGATGTCGAGGGTGAGTTCCTCGGCGCGCTGCCGGTAGTGTGCGGCCACCTGCGCGTGCTCTTCGGCCATGCCGCTGTCGTTGAGGATGGCGACGATAGACGTCGGTTCGTCGGCGTCGTCCAGGTAGTCGGCGCGGTTCTCGTACGCCTCCGGGACGGTTTTGAACGCGTCGATGGGGACGCCGTCTGCGAGCCACCCCTGCGTCCGTCCCGGGCCGACCGTCGGCCGGACGAGTTCGACGGACGCGACGTCGCCGGCCGCGCCGCGGTAGAAGTCGCCGAGCGACCGGTCGAGCCACTCGTCCTCGTCGAGCCGCGTCGCCTCCGGCAGCGTCACGTGCGGGACGTTCGCGACGAGGTGCGGCAGCGTCCGCACGTGCTCGTACGTCGGTTCGACCGCCATCGCCAGGTGCCACTCCGGGAACCGGTCGCGGACGTCGTCGAACGGGACCGAGAGGTAGGCGTCGAGCCGCCGCGCCATCGGCTCCCGGTACAGGTCGTCCGCGTCGAGCCCGAGTTCGTCGAGCACGGGGCGCCGCGACAGCGACGAGCCGTGCGGGCCGGCCGTCCGGACGAGACAGTCCAGGTAGAAGACGCGTTCGAGCAGCGACCCGACGGTGCGCTGGAACGCCGGGAGGGCGTCGAGTTCCTCCTCGCGGCCCGGAATCGTCAGCGTCGGCGTCGCGTCCGGGTCGACCTGGACGGCCGCGCCGGTGTAGTACGCGAGCGGCGCGAGCGGGAACAGGTAGCGGAGCTCCGGCGGCACCGTCAGTTCGACGTCGGCGTCGTCGGTGCGTTCCCGGATGGACGCCGGGATGGCGCCGTCGGCAGCGACGTCGTCGTCGAACTCGACGTGCGGCGGGTGGCCGCGCATCGTCGCGAACGACCGGTCCGGCGTGGTCGTTCGGCCGCCGGCGGAGAACGCCGAGAGCGCCGCGGCGACCCCGGCCGGCGACTCCGGGACTCGGATGCGGTCCGTCGACTCCAGCACCGTCGTGACGAATCCGACCGACGCCGTCGTCGCCGTCGGGAAGTCCAACTGGAGGCGCTCGTAGCCGGGACAGCTCAGCGTGACGGCGCCGCTGAACCGGACGTACGCGACGACGCGGCTGTCGACCTTGAGCAGGTAGTTGCCGGCGGGCAGCGACACCGGCCCCTCGTCGCCGTCGAGGCTGAACGTCTCGCCGGTGTCGACGTCCGTGACCGTCGCGAACACCGGCGGGAATCGGAGCTGCCGCGTCTCGCCCGAGACGACGGTGTCCGGCTGCCGGCTGCCGGCGACGTCGACCGCGTCGACCGCGTCGAGCACTGACGGCGCGCCTCCGGCGGCCTCCCAGCCGTCGGTTTCGACGGTGAGCGCGTTCTTGGCGGCGTCGACCGCGCGGAGGCCGTCGTCAGTCGTCTCGACGTTCATCTAGACGCTCCTACGCAATCACCCCTTTTTATTCCTGTCGGCGAAGCCCGAACGCGCCGGGACTACCTGGGTTTTTGTGTCCGCTCGTCGCAGCGGCGGTATGGAGTACCCCGAGGTTCGCGACACGGATCCGGAGCTGGCCGACGCCCTCGTCGGCGAAGTCGACAGGCAGCGCGACACGCTCGCGATGATCGCCTCCGAGAACCACGTCTCGGAGGCGGTCCTCGAAGCGCAGGGGAGCGCGCTCACCAACAAGTACGCTGAGGGCTACCCGGGCAAGCGCTACTACGGCGGCTGCGAGTTCGCCGACGACGTCGAACAGCTCGCGATCGACCGCGCGAAGGAGCTGTGGGGCGCGGACCACGTCAACGTCCAGCCGCACAGCGGCTCGCAGGCCAACATGGGCGTCTACATCGCCGCGCTCGACCCCGGCGACCGCATCCTCAGCCTCGACCTCACCCACGGCGGCCACCTCAGCCACGGCCACTCCGCGAACTTCGTCGGCGAGCACTTCGAGGTCGAACACTACGAGGTGGACGCCGACACCGGCTACATCGACTACGAGGGGCTGCGCGAGAAGGCCGAGTCGTTCGACCCCGACATGGTCGTCTCGGGCTACTCGGCGTACCCCCGCGAGGTCGAGTGGGAGCGCATCCAGGCGGCCGCCGAAGCCGTCGACGCCTACCACCTCGCGGACATCGCCCACATCACGGGGCTCGTCGCCGCCGGCGTCCACGAGTCACCGGTCGGCGTCGCCGACTTCGTCACCGGGTCGACCCACAAGACGATTCGCGCCGGCCGCGGCGGCATGATCATGTGCGACGAGGAGTTCGCCGCCGCCGTCGACAAAGCCGTCATCCCCGGCATGCAGGGCGGCCCGCTGATGCACAACATCGCCGGGAAGGCGGTCGGGTTCAAGGAGGCGCTCCAGCCGGAGTTCGAGACGTACGCACAGCGGGTCGTCTCGAACGCCGAGGCGCTCGCCGAGACGATGACCGACCACGGCCTCGACCTCGTCTCCGGCGGCACCGACACGCACCTCGTGCTCGCCGACCTGCGGCCGAGCCACCCGGACACCACCGGGAAGCAGGTGGAGGAGGCGCTCGAAGACGCCGGCATCGTCCTGAACGCGAACACGGTGCCGGGCGAGACGCGGTCGCCGTTCGAGCCGTCCGGCGTCCGCGCCGGCACCCCGGCGCTCACCACCCGCGGCTTCGACGAGGACGACCTCCGCGAGGTCGGCGACCTCATCTGCCGCGTCGTCGACGCGCCCGACGACGACGCCGTGCTCAGCGACGTCTCCGACCGCGTCGACGAACTCACCGACGCCCACCCGCTGTACGAATAGTCGGCTGGGAGTCACCCGACAGTCGACCGGGAGTCACGCCGGGCAGTCCCGGCCCGACTCCGGAGGCCAGTGACCCACGCCGCGGACGACTTCTCGTGGACGGCTCGACCGCTGCTGCGGACGACCCGACTGCGACTTCTGCGACTGCGGTCGACCTGGTTTCTGCGGCGGCCGACTCGAACCGTTGATGAGACACGTATCTGCATACTTCGCTGGGGTTCTCCTCCTCGATATGCACGAATCCGAGGATACTTACGGCTCGCCGCATCGCCTTCAGCCATGACAGACGTCATCGACGGCAACGCGGTGGCCGCAGACATCCGCGACGGCGTCGCCGACTGCGTCGACCGACTCGCCGAGGCCGGCGAACGGCCCGGGCTCGCGACCGTGCTGATGAGCGACGACCCGGCGAGCGAAACGTACGTCTCGATGAAGCAGCGCGACTGCGAGGAGGTCGGCATCGACGGCGTCCACGTCGACGTCGACAACGACGCGCCCGCCGACGAACTGTACGACACCATCGAGGAACTGAACGACGACGACGACGTCCACGGCATCCTCGTCCAGATGCCGCTCGTCGACCACGTCGACACGCGGCGGGTCCTCCGCACCGTCGCCCCCGAGAAGGACGTCGACGGCTTCCACCCCGAAAACGTCGGGCGGCTCGTCGCCGGCAACCCCCGGTTCAAGCCCTGCACGCCCCACGGCGTCCAGCGGCTCCTCGAGTCGGCCGGCGTCGACACCGACGGCGCCGAAGCCGTCGTCGTCGGCCGCTCCGACATCGTCGGCAAACCGATGGCGAACCTCCTGTTCGGCCGCGGCGACGGCGGCAACGCGACCACCACGGTGTGCCACTCGCACACCGACAACCTCGAATCCCACCTCGGCCGCGCCGACATCGTCGTCGCCGCCGCCGGCATCCCCGAGTTCATCACCGGCGACATGCTCCGGGAGGGCGCCACCGTCATCGACGTCGGCATCAACCGCGTCGAACGCGACGGCGACTCCGTCCTCGTCGGCGACGTCGACTACGACTCCGCGAAAGACGTCGCCGGCGCCATCACGCCCGTCCCCGGCGGCGTCGGCCCGATGACCCGCGCCATGCTGCTGTACAACACAGTGAAATCCGCCGCCGAGAAAGCCGACGTCGACGTCCCACTCCCCTGAACTCGGCGGCACGGAAACCGGAACCGTCGACGTCGAGCGGCACAGCAGCGGCCCGGCTCCGTTCGTACGTGGTCAGTTGCTCCCGGCGTCACCGGCGCGTTCTCGGCTGACGATCCAGACGCCGACTCCGATGATGAGGCTCCCGACGGCGAACGCGGAGCCGACCTGTTCGCCGAGCAGCACCGAGCCGAGCGATATGCCGACGACCGGGTGGAGGAAGAAGAAGAAGACCGCGACGGTTCCGGCGGGAACGTGCTCCAGGCCCTTGTACCAGAGATACCACGCCGCGGCGGTCGAAGCGAGCCCGAGATACGCGACGGCGAAGAGGAACCCGGCCGACAGCGGGATGGAGCCGACACCCCGGCCGACGACGGCGAGTTCGACGACCGCCAACACGAACAGCATCGGCGTGGCCGCGATGGCGGAGTAGGTTGCGGCGGTCAGCGCCCCGTACTTCCGGACGACCGCCACGCCCCAGACGGTGTAGCCCGCCCAGGCGAGACTAGCGAGGACGAGCAGAGCGACGCCGGCGGCGTTGCCCGCTGCGATGCCGGTCAGGTCGTACTGGCCGGCGAAGACGACGACGGTTCCGACCGCCGCGAGGACGACTCCCGCCGCCTTGGCCCGCGTGACGCGCTCGCCGAGCACGCTCGCGCCGAGCACCACCGCGAAGATCGGCGTCAGCACCGTCAGCAGCGAGCCCTGACTGGCGTTCGTGAGCTCGGTCCCGAGGAACTGCGTGGCGATGGTGACGGCCACCCAGGCGCCGAGCACCACGAACGCCGGCCAGTCCTGCCGGTCGATTCCCCTGTGGACGTCGCCGTCGTCTCAGAGGACTACCGGCAGATCAACTACTACCGCGACCACGCGGAACTCGGACTGGCGTACGCGAACCTCCCCTGCATCGGCGCGGAAGTCCAGTTGCCCTCCGGCGGCGTGAAGAAATCCGGGAACGGCTACCCCTCGGCCCGCGAGATCATCGAGGCCGTCACGGACCGCACCGCCTGGAGGGTCAACAACGACAAGGACATCCAGATGGCACAGGGGCTCTCCGCAGACATCCTCACTGAATACGACTGAGGCGGACGACCCCCGCCCGCCGCTCTCACGGACGTTCGGGTGGGCAGCAGACCGTTGCGCGGCACTACTCGCCAGTCATCGCTGCTCCGACGGAGCGTTCACCGCGGCTCCGCTGTCGCGGTCGGAGTAAGTGCTCGCGTCCGCGTCGGATTCGACGGGTGGCGCAGCGTCGGTCGGCGGGCGGCCTTCGTCGTCTCGGGTCGTGGAGTGGTACACTGCCGCCCCCGAAGATCGGTCGAACAGGTGGAGTCGGTCGGGATCGAACCCCAACGTCACCGACTCGCCGACCGAGATGTCGCTGCGGGGCTCGACCTTCACCTGGAGTTCGTCGCCGCCGACCCGGCAGTGGAGCAGTAACTGCTCGCCGAGTGGTTCTGTCACGGTCACTTCGGCGTGGAACGCGCCGGTTCCGTCGGGGAGTTTCGACGCGAGGCCGACGTCCTCGGGGCGGACGCCGAAGAACGCCTGCATGTCGGAGTCGACGTCGAAGTCGGCGGCTGCGCGGTCGACGCCCGGGAGCGCCACGGCGAATCCGTCGTGGACGGCAGTGGCCCCCTCGCCGTCGCGCTGCACCTCGACCGGGAGAACGTTCATCGCCGGCTCACCGATGAACTCGGCGACGAAACGGTTTCGGGGGAAGTCGTACAGCGTCTGCGGCGCGGCGATCTGCTGGAGCTCGCCGTCGTTCAGGACGGCGACGCGGTCGCCGAGCGTCATCGCCTCCGTCTGGTCGTGCGTCACGTACACCGTCGTCGTCTCCAGCGTCCGGTGGAGTTTGAGCAGTTCTGCGCGCATCTGCACCCGGAGTTTCGCGTCGAGGTTCGACAGCGGCTCGTCCAGCAGGAACACCTGCGGTTCGCGGACGAGCGCCCGACCGATCGCGACGCGCTGTCGCTCGCCGCCCGAGAGGTTCTTGGGCTTCCGTTCGAGTAGCTCCTCGATGTCGAGCGTCTCGGCGGCGTCGACGACGCGGTCGTCGATCTGGTCGCGCGTGTAGTCGCTGACCGAGCGCATCCCGAACTTCATGTTCTCCGCCGCGGTCATGTGCGGGTACAGCGCGTAGTTCTGGAAGACCATCGCGATCTCCCGGCCCTTCGGCGGAACGTCGTTGACGACGCGTCCGCCGATCTCGATCGTCCCGTCGGTGACGTCTTCGAGACCGGCGATCGTCCGGAGCGTCGTGGACTTCCCGCAGCCTGACGGCCCGACCAGCACGAGGAACTCGCCCTCCTCGATGGTCAGGTCGATCCCGTTCACGGCCGTGACCGATCCGAAGCGCTTCGTGAGGTCGTTCAGCTGGATGTGTGTCATTTTTGTTGAATCGCGAATGTTTCGAGCAGCGGGCGGTGCAGGGCGTACAGGACGAACAGCGGCGGAAGCAGCGCGATGACCGCGCCGGCCATTATGAGCCCCCACTGAGTCAGTCCGGACTGGCTCGCGCCCTGCAGGTACTTGATGCCGACCTGAATCACCTGCTTCTTCTGGGCGCTGATGACGATGAGCGGCCAGAGATACTGGTTCCACGCGTAGATGAACGTGATGACGGACACGCCCGCGATCATCCCCTTCGACATCGGGATGAGGACGCGAACGAGAAAGCTGAGCGGCCCGACGCCGTCGAGTCGAGCGTTTTCGACCAGCGACTCCGGAATCGAGAGGAAGTGCTGTCTGAACAGGAACACCGCGGTCGCACTCGCGATGTACGGGCCGGTGATGGCCAGCAACGTGTTCGCCCAGCCGAGGTCGGCCATCAACTGAAACAGCGGGACGATCCGAACCGGAACCGGGATGAGAAGCGTGAGCAGGATGAACATGAAGATCGCTCGTTCGTACGGCAGCCGGTAGTAGACGAGTGCGAGCGCGGCGAGCAGCGACAGCGTCACCTTACCGACGACGATCACCGCCGACATCACGAACGAGTTCACCATGTACCGCATCAAGTTGTAGTCGGTGAGGGCGGTTCGGTAGTTCGAGAGTCCGGCGCTACCGAAACCGATCTTCGAGATGTCGTACACTTCCGTCGGCGTCTGCGTGCTCATGAAGATTGCCAGGATGAGCGGGAGCGCCATCAGGAACACCGAGACGAGAAGTCCGAGGTGGATGAACAGCTGGTCGTCGAAGAGATTCGTGACGCCGATCCGCGTCGTCGTCGCGTCGTTCGCGTCGGCCGTCCGCGTGGATTCCGTTGACATCGTTAGGCGTAGTGGGTGTGATTGTCGGTGTACCGAAGCTGGAGGTACATCAGGATCGAGACGATCGCGAACAGTACGACCGACTCGGCCGACGCCTTCCCGAGGCTACTGTAGGCGAACGCGTCGCGGTACAGTTTGAAGATGAGGAGGTTCGTGGCGTTGTTCGGGCCGCCGCTCGTCATCAGGTCCACAATCGGGAACGTACTGAAGAACGCGTAGATCGTGTTCATCACGACCAAGAAGACGAGCGTCGGCGAGATCAGCGGAACGTACACGCGGTAGAGCATCCGTAGTCGACCGACTCCGTCGATCTTCGCGGACTCGGTGAGCGTCTCGGGGACGTTGTTCAGCGCCGCGGTCAAGAAGATGATGTTGTAGCCGAGTTGCTTCCAGATCGCGACGATCGAGACGACGAAAAACGCCTGCGGACCGCTCGTGAACCAGTCGACCGACAGCCCGGTCGTCGACTCGACGGCGCTGGTGATGACGCCCAGATTCGGATGAAGCATGAACATCAGAATCGTCGCAGCCACTGCCGTCGGGAGCGCGTACGGCCAGATCGCGATCAGGAGGTAGCTGGACTCGCCGGCCTCGACCTCGAAGAGCAGGTACGAGACGAACAGCGATGCGGCGAGCGTCCCGACCACGACGACGGCGGCGAAGGCGAAGCTGACCACGACGCTGGTCCGGTACGCCTCCGAGGTCGCGAGCGTGACGTAGTTCTCCAGCCCGACGAACGTCTGTTTCGTCCCGAGCAGCAGCGTCTGGAAGAAGCTCAGCCGCACTGTCTGGAGTGCGGGGTAGTAGAGGAACGCGACGAGCACCACGGCTGTGGGGAGGAGGAGCAGTCCGGCCTGCAGCGTCGAATCGTACGGTTTCGTGAATTCGGCCATCGGATAGGAACTTCTGTGTGCTTGGAGGCCGCGTCAGGTCGCCTTCTGATTGTACGACTTGAGCGCGCTCTCGGCGTCGCTGTCGACTTTCTTGAGCACTTCGGTGACGTTCTGGTTCTCGTTCTGGATCATGCTCACGTACCCCTCCTCGACGATGGTCCGGACCTCCGTGAACGGCCCCATCAGAGCACCGCGCGTCGCCGGCATGTCCTCCGTCGCTCGGAGTTGTTCGATCGCCGTCAGGAAGTTGGGGTTCTGCTCGTAGAATCCCTCGCTCTTCAGCTGAGAGATGGCCTCCTCGCGGACGGGGAAGTAGCCCGTCCCTTTGTGCCACCGCTTCTGCTGTGCCGGCTTCGTCAGCCACGCCAGGAACTCTCCTGCGGCCTCCTTTTTCGCGTCTGAGAGGCTCGCGGGCGTCCACAGCGACGCCCCGCCGATGACGACGCCGTTCCGGACGCCGCCGGGCGTCGGAAGCCGCATCGTCCCGAGCTCGAACCCGTTCTGTTTCGCGCCCTGCTTCATCGGCGCGATACTCGACGTCGAGTAGCCGAGAATCCCTGTTTTCTGGGTCAAGAATGCCTGCTGCGCCTCCGACCACGCCTCGATGCCGGGGTTCAGGTACTGCCCCTGTTCGTAGAGGTCCACCCACCAGTTGAAGATCTTCTTCGAGGCGTCGCTCTGCAAGAAGAGCTCGGTGGCGCGGTCTGCGCGGCCGTTCTCGTGGTTGACGAACACCTCGCCCTGCTCCGCGAACCACTGCTCGACGAGCCAGGAGTGGTTCGGCCAGGTCGTCCCCTTGTCGACGACGCCCGCGTCGGTGAGGGTGTTCGCCGCGTCAGTGATCCCCTGGAACGTCGTCGGCGGGTTCTCCGGGTCGAGACCTGCCTCCTCGAAGGCGTTCTTGTTGTAGTAGAAGATCGCGTTCGAGGAGTTGAACGGCATCGAGTGGAGCTTTCCGTCGATCCGGTAGTAGCTCATCACCGAATCGAGGTAGTTGTCGAAGTTGACAGAGTCAGGGACGATGTTCTCGACCGGCGTGAACACTCCGCTGTCGATCGCCAGTTGCGTCCCGATCTCGAAGATCTGCGCGATCGCGGGCGGATTCCCCGCCTGCACCGCCGAAGTCGTTGCGTTCAGCGTCTCGCGGTAGCTCCCTTTCTGCGTCGCGGTCATCTCGATCCCGTCAGCCTGGCTCACGAAGTCGCTGACGAGCGAGTCGACCAGTTTCCCCAGGTCGCCGCCCATCGCGTGCCAGAACTTGATGCTGACCGCGTTTTCGGAAGCAGACCCGACGGTGGTGCCCGCCGTTCCACCGCTATCGCCCTGGGAGTTCTGCCCTGAACAGCCGGCAAGTCCAGCGACCGCTCCCACACCTGCGCTCTTCAGAAACGTCCGTCGAGAGTTGATCCGATCCATTGAAACTCGTCTGGGTCGACCCCGCGAGGGGTATAGTAAATTGATATTTTTGGTATGCTGTAGTATATCTAGTGACTTCCTCTCCGGTTCAGTACGCCACACTCTGAGGAATATATAGTGATAGTAGCAGCAACCGGATGAGTCTGAGACGGCGACTCCTCGCGTCGCTCGACGACGACTGATCGGCGTGAAGAGCCAACGGGCGCCGGTTTGGCTGTCGCTCGAATTTCGGATGTTCTGCGACGACTGTCAGACCGTGTCGATGCGGTCGCGGGCCGCGTCCAGCGAGTCGTCGTCGCCGGTGACGAGGTAGCGGCCGAGCGCCCGCGTCGCCTCGACGAGCGCGTCCGCCACCGCCGGGTCGACGTCGCCGTGGACGGCTTCGAGCTGTTTCGCGCGGTCGCGGAGCGCGCCGAGCGTCGTCCGCGCCTCGCCGTCGGGGTCGCCGGCGGAGCCGGTGCCGGAGTCGTCGTCAGCGTCGCCTGCGTCGTCGAGGGAGGTCGCGGCGTCGCGGCGGTACTCCAGGGTGGCCTGTGCGGCCGCGAGTCCGCGCGCCTCCCGCATCCGCGGGGGAACCTCGTCAGCGGCGGGCCGGTCGCCGGTGTCGGCGGCGCGGAGCAGCGCGGTCACGTACCACTCCTCGTCGTCGGTGCGGTCGCCGAGCCGCGCGTAGACGTCGGCGGCGTGGACGAGTTCGGCGGCGACGAGGTAGGCGTCGTCCAGCGGGAGGAGGTCGCCGCCGCGGATGAATCCGCGCTTCCGCAGGTAGGCTCTGCACGCGGATTTGACGTCGTCGGTCAGGTCCGCGAGCGGCGCGTCGTCGAGGCGGGAGAGAATCGGGTCCAGATTCAGTTCGGCGGGCGCGTCGGTGTGGCGTTTCCGTTCGCCGGTGCCGACGCTGTGCATGCTGCCGCACTCCGGGCAGGCGACGCTGCCCGTCTCGAAGTACGACCACCGGGCGCCGCAGTCCGTGCACTCGCGCTCGCCGCGAACCTCCATGGCGCGTCGTTGGTCGGCGCGAGAGAAAAAGGGCTCGCACGGCGCGACGCACCGACGGCCGAACGCGCCGGCGGCACCGGGTCGTGCCGGGTCGCACCGGGCATCTGTACGACCGCCTGATTTATCCAGGCCGGCTCGAACTATCGGTCACTATGTCGGTTCATCCGACCCTCGACGAGGATAGACGAAGTCGCCGCAAGGCGGCTGGCTGTGAAATCGGACGGTAACACGCTCACAGCCGCTGGCAGCGACGACGGACGCGGCGTTCTCCTGGAACTCGACGGCGACGAGCACCGGCTCTCCAGAGCGGAGGCGCGGCGGCTCAGGGATTCGCTGGGCGACGCGCTGACGCAGCGCCGGGAGTTCCTGTACACCGCCGGGACGCACCGCGAGGACGGCAGCTACGTCGTGGAGCGGCGCGGCGCGGACTCCGCCGGCCACAGCAAGGTGTTCGAGCGGTACGACGCGCTCGAACGGCTGTACGGCAGACTCCCGGACGCGTTCACGGCGGAGGACGTCGGACGCACCGGGCTGACCGGCGGCCGGCGACACCTCGTGGTTCGGCACCTCGCGGAGCACCCCGCGTTCGACTGCGAACTCGTCTCGCGCCAGCCGCTCACCGTGCGGAAACGCGACCGGCCCGCCGAAGGCGACGAGGAGGGAGACTAATCCAGGAACCGCCGGCTACCGAGCGGAGAGAGCGGTCGAGAGTAATCGGGAGGGCTGCGGCTCAGTCGTCGGCGTCGACGCGCTCCTCGATGAGCTTGTCGATAATCCGGTTCGTGGAGAGCAGTTCGCCGTCGTACCGCGGTTCGCGGCCGGAGGCGCGCACGACCTCGGCGCCGATGTCGTTGGCGCGCAGCGACCGCCGGATGTCGTCGACGTCGTGGTGCTGGTCGAAGCCGAGTACGACGACGTCCGGGTCGATTTCGCGGACCGGGACGAAGAAGTCCTCCTCGTGGCCGAGGTGGGCCTCATCGACGACTTCGAGCGCCGCGACCATGTCGCGGCGCTGGCGGTCCGGGCACACCGGCGACGGCTTGTGGGTGACGTTGCGGTCGCGGGCGACGATGACGTGGAGTTCGTCGGCGCGGGAAGCGGCCTCCGAGAGGTAGTGGAGGTGGCCGGGGTGCAGCAGGTCGAACGTCCCCTGCGCCAGCGCCTTCGTCGGTGCCGACTCGTCCGCGGCGTCGTCCGCTCCGGCCGCTGTGTCGTCGCCGGTCATTCTCGGAGCTCCGCGTCGATGTCGTCCTGCGTGAAGTCGAAGAACTCGTCCTCGTCGGGGAGCGCCACGTCGATGACGTCGAGGTCGCGCGGCTCGCCGTCGGCGTCGAACGCCCGCCACGTCTCCCGCTCGTACGGCGCGCCGACGATGATGTGGACGTCGCCGGCGTGGAACGTCGCGAGGTCGGCGCTGGACGGCTGGAGGACGCCGTTCGGGTGGGAGTGAATCGACCCGACGGCTTTCGCGCCGTTCGGAATCAGCTGCTCTTGGACCGTCGCGCTCTCCGGCGTCGACGACGTCCCCGGGATGACGAGGACGTCGGTGACGACGACGCCGTCCCGGTCGAGCCCGAGGTCGGCCGCGTTCGTCCCGCGCAGGAAGCCCATGTACTCGTTCGGGTGCGTCTCGCGGGACGCTTCCAGCGCGAACTCCAGGGTGTCGGCTGCGATGCCGAGCACCTGGTCCGACCGGAACAATCGCATACCCGTACTCCGGTCGGTCGCCTTCTAAGCGTGTCGACTGCGATGCCGAGCGAAGCGAGGCATCGACGGTCGCCGGCGAGGTCCCGGGGCCGAGGCGGCACTTGAACCGAGCGGAGCGAGGCATCGACGGTCGCCGGTGAGGTCTCTGGGCCGAGGCGGCACTTGAACCGAGCGGAGCGAGGCATCGACGGTCGCCGGTGAGGTCTCTGGGCCGAGCCGGCACGTGAATCGAGCGAAACAGAACACCGCCAGTCGGCGGCGCGGACGATTAACAACCTTTTCACGGCTCGTCGCCCTACCGGTAGCTATGACTGACTCATCCGCCGGGGATTCCGGCGATGCGGGGGACGCGGATTCGCGTCCCATCGTCTACGACCTCGCGCCCGACTGCACGCTGACCGACGTCGACGTCGGCGCGCGCTACCACGCGACCGTGAACGGCGTCGTGGAGTACGGCGTGTTCGTCGACCTCTCCGAGAACGTTTCGGGGCTGCTCCACGAGTCGAACCTGAACGGCGAGGAGTACGACGTCGGCGACGACGTCGTCGTGAAACTCGAGGAGATCAAGGAGAACGGCGACGTGTCGTTCGCGCTCGCCGACGTCGACGACTACCGGACGCTCGACGTCGAACACGAGCCGGAAATCACGGCGGTCGACGACGCCCGCGTCGGCGAAACCGTCACCGTCGAGGGCGAAATCACGCAGATCAAGCAGACCGGCGGCCCGACCATCTTCCACGTCGCCGACGAGACCGGCATCATCGGCGCCGCGGCGTTCGAGGAGGCCGGCGTCCGCGCGTACCCCGCCGTCGAGGTCGGCGACCTCGTCCGGCTGAACGGGACCGTCGAGGAGCACGAAGGCGAGACGCAGCTCGAAGTCGAGGGCATCACGGTGCTCGAAGGCGACACGGCCGCGACCGCCCGCGAGCGGCTGGACGAAGCGACGGCCGAGCGCGCAGAGCCGGCGTCGGTGGAGCCGCACGTGGAGTGGGAGGCGTTCGAGTCGCTGCGCGAGGAGCTCGCGGAGGTCGCGCGGCTGCTCCGACGCACCGTGCTCGAGGGCCGACCGATTCGGATTCGGCACCACGCCGACGGCGACGGGATGTGCGCGTCGATTCCGGTACAGCTCGCCCTGGAGAACTTCATCGACGAGGTGCACGCGGACGACGACGCCGCGCGGCACCACCTGAAGCGGCTGCCGAGCAAGGCGCCGTTCTACGAGATGGAGGACGTCACCCGCGACCTGAACTTCGCGCTGGAGGGGCGCGCCCGCCACGGCCAGAAGCTCCCGTTCCTCCTGATGCTCGACAACGGCTCCACGGAGGAGGACGTTCCGGCGTACAAGAACCTCACGCACTACGACGTCCCCATCGCCGTCGTCGACCACCACCACCCGGACCCGGAAGCGGTGAACGACCTGCTCGACGCCCACGTCAATCCGTACCTGCACGGCGAGGACTACCGCATCACGACCGGGATGATGTGCGTCGAACTCGCCCGGATGATCGACCCGGGCCTCACCGACGAACTCCGGCACGTCCCGGCGGTCGCCGGGCTCTCGGACCGGTCGAAAGCCGAGGTGATGGACGAGTTCGTCGAGCTCGCCGGCACCGCGGGCTACGACCGCGACGAACTCGGCGACATCGGCGAAGCGCTCGACTACGCCGCCCACTGGCTCCGCTACAGCGAGGGGAAGACGCTCGTGAACGACGTGTTGAACGTCGGCTGCGACGACGAGAGCCGTCACCACGAACTCGTGGAGTTCCTCGCGACGCGCGCCGCCCGCGACGTCAACGAGCAGCTCGAAATGGTCGAGCCGCACGTCGAACACGAGACGCTCGAGTCCGGCGCGCACCTGTACACCGCCGACCTGGAGAACTTCGCGCAGCGGTTCACGTACCCGGCGCCGGGGAACACGACCGGCGAACTCCACGACCGGAAGGTCCGCGAGCACGGCGAACCGGTCATCACCATCGGCTACGGCCCGGACTTCGCCGTGCTCCGCAGTGACGGCGTCCGGCTCGACATCCCGCAGATGGTGACCGAACTGAACGAGGAGGTCACGGGCGGCGGCGTCTCCGGCGGCGGCCACCTCGTCGTCGGCTCCATCAAGTTCGTGAAGGGCCGCCGCGAGGACGTCATCGACGCGCTCGTCGAGAAGATGGGCGAAGCGGAACTCGACGAGGAGCTGTCGAGCACCGCGACGCTGGACTGACCCGCGAGCCGCGCGACGAGCCGTGCGGTAAACTCAGTCCGTTTCGCCTCCACTTCTCTCCCGATTCGGACCGGCACGTCCACCGTCAGCGTCGCCAGCGCTGTTGGTGCCGACGGCGCCGTCGGCGTCAACCCCGAATCCTGACCGGCCGGTGTCGGATTGGCCGGTGCCGGGCTGGCTGGTGCCGGACCGTCCACCGGTCCACCCCGGGTCATCCGCGGCCAGTTCCGATTCCACGCCTGACCGACGGTCTCGGCCGCCGAGTTCGATTCGGCGGCGGGCGTACAGCACGGCGCCGGCGACCGCGGCGACCGCCACGACGACGAGCAGCGGCGGAACGGGCCGGCCGGCCGTCCAGCCACCGACGCCGCCGTCGGCGCTCGCCGTCCAGTCAGCGGTGAACACCTGCCGGTAGTAGGCCGCGGCGGCCTCGCCGCGAAGCGAGACGAGCACCTCCCTGTTCTCGCGAGCGCTCGTCGGGTTCCAGTTGAGCGACCCGACGACGGCGACGTCGTCGGCGACGACGCCTTTCGCGTGCACCTTCTGGTACCGGCCCGCTGGCGACGCGAGGCGCGCCTCGAACGGGACGCCGGCCCGGTCTGCCCACCGGTTTAGTTGGTCGACGAGCGCCGCGTTCGTCTCCTGGACGTACCACGCGCTCGACAGCAGGAGCCTGACGCGGACGCCGCGCCCCGCGGCGCGTCGACAGGCGGCGAGCAGCGGCCCCGGCTCGACGGTCGGCTGAATCACGTCGACCCGGCTGTCGGCGTCGTCGACGACGTTCACGACCGCCGCCTCGGCGTTCCCCGGCGCAGTCAACACCGTGGCGTTCGGCCGCCCGACGCGGGAGGGCTCGAACCGAGCCGGGAACCGACCGGTGGCGGCGTCGGCGTCGCTGAACGTCCGTCCGCGACGGTATTGCCGCCACGGAACCGCGTCGCGCCACTCTGCGTCGGCGGCGAACACCGCGGCGAGTTCGTCGGCGGCCGCGGCGGAGTCGAGCCGCACTCCCCAGCCGCGGCTGCTGCGGCCGCCGACGCCGGCCGGCTTCCAGTTCTCGGTGAGGACGACAGCGGTGTCGTCGGCGACGGCGTACTTCGCGTGGTGGAACCGGACCCGCGCGTACGGGCCGGAGACGGCCCGCACGTCGACGCCGGCGGCGACGAGGTCGTCGAGCAGCCGCGCCTGCGTCTTCGTTACGCCGCCGACCGGGGCGCCCTCGACCAGCACCCGGACGGTCGCTCCGCGTTCGGCGGCGTCCGCGAGCACGGCGGCCGTCCGCTCGGATTCGAAGGTGTACGCGGCCAGCAGCAGCCGGTCGTCGGCGCCGCGGAGCGAGTCGACCGCGGCGGACGGCGCGTCCGGCAGAACGAACGCGGTCGCGTCCGCTCGACCGACGACGGCGGGGGCGCGGTGGTCGAGGCCGACCGGTCGCCAGTGACGTTTGCCGCTCCGGAGCCACCGCTCTCCCTCCGGGGCGTCGCGGTACCGAACCGCGTCGACGGCCGCTGACTTCGCTCCGCTCGGCCCGCTGTCGCGGGAGCGGTTCGTCTGCCGACGCACCGTGATTCGTTCGCCGCTGTTCGACAGGTCCAGCCCGCCGTCGACGACTCTGCCGTCCGGGGCGCCGAGGAGGCTACTCCGGTTCGCGGTGAGAACCACGGCCTCGGCCGTCTCCGTGGTGACGGTCGCCGTCGTCTCTCCGTCGGTGACGCTCCAGTTCCCCGGCGGCAGGCGGACGAGCACGTATTCGCCGGCGTCGCCGTCGGCCACCGGGTTCGGGTACAGCTCGATGATTCGCGGCCGCACCGCGGCCGCGCTGGCATCCGTGGAGGGTTGCGTCGCGGCTGTTCCTGCGGTCGCGGGGGGTCCCGAGGCGGCAACGGCTCCGGGACCGCAGACGGCGACGAGTAGCACCGCGACGGCGACGACGGACTCGGCCGCGGAGACTGACGCGGATGACACGGTCGGTCTGGCCGCGCCTTCTGGTTTGAATCTTCGCCGACCTCCGGAGCGTTTTTGCGTCGCGGCCGCGCCGTTCCTGCATGGTCACGCTCGCCGAAGTGCTGCGGCTCGCCGGCGCCGCGCTGGGCGCGGTCGGCGGTACGCTCCTGTTTCTCGAACTGTTTCAGGTGCCGTCGTACGTCCGGTACAACGAGGAGTTCGGCAGCTACGACATCGACATCGCGCCGAACGAACTCACCGAACACACGAACCTCGGCCGCGCCGGCGCGCTGCTCATCTCCGTCGGCTTCACGCTGCTGTTCCTCGGCGAACTCGCCTGACACGAAGGCGAATCTGGTGGCGGCTTCGGCCGGTTCCGCGCCGGTTCTGCGCCGTTTTCGTGACCGTCGTCCACCCGTGCCTGTAGCCGAACCGGCGGTAAGGGCCCAGCGACGGAACTGAAAACGAGAACCGGTCGGAGCGACCGAGCCGGAAGGGGACGCGAACGGGGCGAGGAGCGTTACGCTGCTGCTTCGGGCTCGGCGTCGGAGCCGGCGTCGAGGGCGTCGCAGGCCTTCTGCGCCTCGGTCTGGACGATGAACACGGACTCGTCGGTGTACTCCGCGGCGGCTTCGAGCGCCGCCTCGGTACCGATCTGTCTGAGCGCCCACAGCGCGGCCGCGCGGACCGAGTCGCTGTCGTCGTCAGCGGCGGCGTCGGCGAGCGGGTCGACGGCGCGGGTGTCGCCGATGAGGCCGAGCGCGCGGGCGGCGAACGGCCGGACCTCGTCGTTCTCCATGACGAGCTTGTTCGCGAGCGGCTGGACGGCGTCGGAGTGGCCGATTCGGCCGAGCGCCTTGAACACGACTTTCTGGAGCTGCGGGTTCGAGTCGGAGTCGACGTACTCGACGAGCGTCTCGACGGCGTCGTCCGCCGCCATCGTTCCGAGCGCTTCGATTGCGGGCTGGTCGCGCTTCTGGGCACGCTCGTGCATCGCCTCGAACGCGTCGTCGTCGTTCATCCGGATGAGCGCGTTCAGGCAGTGCTCCTCCATGAACTCCGACTGGAGGGAGTCGAGCGCGAGCAGCACCATCTCGACGTTCCCGCGCGTCTCCCACTCTTTCAGCGCAGCGAGCTCGACCGGGAAGTCCTTGTAGTGGCCGAGCGGGTCGTAAAAGCCCTGTGCGCGGAGCTGCTCGTGCGTTTCGAGGTCGTCCCACTCCTCGGCGGCCTCCAGCCCGTCGGCGAGCGCGTCGGTCGCCTCGATGAGCGCCGCGATGGTGTCGGCGTCGTCGTCGGCGTCCAGGCCGGCGTCTTCGACGGCGTCGACGGCCGCGTCGAGGCTCTCGGCCAGTTCGTCGGAGTCGGTCGTCCCGGGGGCGACGGTGAGGTCGGCGTCGAGCGCGTCGCCGGCGGCGTCGGCGAACTCGGAGACGACGCTGGGCAGGTCGGCCTCGCCGTCCTCGGTCCACCGCGTGTCCCGCAGCGTCGACTGCGCGTCCTCGATGGCGGAGACGACGTCTTCGGCGTACGGGCCGCGCTGGGCGTCGACGTCGTCGCGCAGGTCCGACAGCCGCGACTCCAGTTGCTCGCGCGGGTCCTCCGCGTCCTCGTCCTCCTCGTCCGGTTCGGGGAGGGACGCGGCTTCGAGGTCGGCTTCGACGTCGTCGAGCGTTTCCTCGACGTCGTCGAGGTCTGCCTCGGTTTCGGCTGCCTCGAGCGCGTCGGCGGCCTCGTCGAGCCGCGCGTCGAGGTCCTCGGCGGACACGTCGGGTGCCGGGACGTCCTCCCCCGCCTCCTCGGACTGCTCCTCGGCGGACTCGTCGTCACTCATACTCGTGGGTCGGCGTGACGGCTACAAGGGCGTTTCCCTTCCCGCCGCTGGGAGCCGCCCCGCCTCGGGCCGCGGCGGCGCCGAAGCCGTCAGGGAACTATCCCGAATCCGCGCGACCGGCAACCGATGTTTTTGATTCACAAACCTCTGTTTCCGGAAGTGAATCTTTATGTGGATTCAGATGGAAGTAGGGAGTGCAATGAGCACCCAGAAGAACGTCGTGAAATCCGAAGGCGAAGTGACCGGCTCCGAGGCCCTCCGAGTCGACGCCGACCGCGCGTCTCAGCTCGTCGACGCGCTGAACACCGACCTCGCGGCGACGTACGTCCTGTACCACCAGCTCAAAAAGCACCACTGGAACGTCGAGGGCGCGGAGTTCCGCGACCTCCACCTGTTCCTCGGCGAGGCCGCCGAGGAGGCCGAGGAGTTCGCGGACGAACTCGCAGAGCGGGCGCAGGCGCTCGGCGGCGTCCCGCACGCCTCCGGCGCGACGCTCGAAGAGAAGGCGCCCGTGACCCCCGAAGACGAGGACGTCTACGACATCCGGACGTCGCTCGAACACGACATGGAGATGTACGGCGACATCATCGAGACGCTCCGCGAACACGTCGAACTCGCCGAGAACCTCGGCGACCCGACGACCGCGGAACTGCTCCGCGAGAACCTCGTGGACGTCGAAGACGCCGCCCACCACATCGAACACTACCTCGAAGACGACACGCTGGTCCTCGACGGCGCCACCAAGTAACCGCGCCGACGAACCGGCCGAAACGCCGCTTTTGTCCTATTCTCTCCGAAGAGTCCGTTTTTCGCGCTCGACGCATCCGCCGCCACGAGACCGGCGCGGCTGTCGATCCCTCGTCAGTGGCAGACGACTCCGTCGAACCGACCGACGGCCGACCCGTGGTCGCTGAGCCGTTCCGTGATCGGGGTCCGTGCAGTCGGCGAGGCGCCGCGTCAGCGACGCGCCTGAACGGTGAAGTCGGTCGAAATCCAGCCGTCGCGGTTCCCGTCCTCGGTGAACACGGTTCTGTCCGGGCTGGACTGGTGTGCCGAGACGGCACCTGATTCGTCCGCTTCCGGCGTCTGCTCGGCGTCTTCAGCGAGGTGCTCCGGCTCGCGTGCTCCCATTACCTCCCCGTCGCAGCCGGACGGACATATACATTTTGGTCTGCCTAAATCCCTCGGCGCGGCCGCGGCCCGGCCGGCGCCACCGAGGGACGGTTTCGGCTCCGGGGTGGCGGCAAGCCCGTCTGTCGCCGGCAGCAGTTTCAACCCGGCGGCCGAACCGGCGGCATGGTCGAGCGCCTGTTCTCACCGCTGACGCTCCGGGGCACCGAGATTCCGAACCGCGTGTTCGTCTCGCCGATGTGCCAGTACTCCGCGACGGACGGCATGCCGAACGACTGGCACCTGGTCCACCTCGGCAGCCGCGCCGTCGGCGGCGCCGGGCTCGTGCTCTCGGAGGCGACCGCCGTCTCCCCCGAGGGCCGAATCACGCCGAACGACGTCGGCATCTGGACGGACGAACAGCGTGACGCCTGGTCCCGCGTGACGGAGTTCGTGCGGTCACAGGGGTCCGTCCCCGGGATTCAGCTCGCACACGCCGGCCGGAAAGCGTCGACCGCGCAGCCGTGGGAGGGCGGCGACCCGGTGCCGCTCGACGAGGGCGGCTGGGAGGTCGTGGCTCCGAGCGAGAAGCCGTATCCGCGCGACGGCGACGAGCATCCGACGCGGCGACTCTCGACGGACGAAATCGCCGGCGTCGTCGACGACTTCGCCGCCGCCGCCGAGCGCGCGTCCGACGCCGGCTTCGAGGTCGTCGAGGTGCACGCCGCACACGGCTACCTGCTCCACGAGTTCCTCTCGCCGGTCGCGAACGACCGCGACGACGACTACGGCGGCAGCTTCGAGAACCGGACCCGGCTGCTCCGGGAAGTCGTCGGCGCGGTCAGGGCGGCGTGGCCCGACGACGAGCCCGTGTTCGTCCGCATCTCCGCGACCGACTGGCTGGACGAGGAGGCGTCGTGGGACGTCGAGCAGTCCGCGCGGCTCGCCCCGCTGCTCGCCGACGCCGGCGCCGACCTCGTCGACGTCAGCTCCGGCGGCATCTCGCCGGCGCAGAACATCACGTACACCGGGCCGAACTACCAGCTCCCGTTCGCCGAGACCATCCGTGAACACGTCCACGACGAGGGCGCCGACATCGCGGTCGCGTCCGTCGGCGGCATCACCAGCCCCGAGCAGGCGGAGGCCATCGTCGCGAACGAGCGCGCCGACGCCGTGCTGATGGCCCGCGAGTTCCTGCGGTCGCCGTACTGGCCGCTGCACGCCGCCCGCGAACTCGGCGAGGACGTCGAGTGGCCGGTGCAGTACCGCCGCGCGAAGCCGCGGTAATCGCCGGTCGGTTACTCGGCCGCGTGCGGAGAAGCGCCGTCTTGAAGCCCTCCGCGGCCCTGCCGTGACGCATGACTCCTGCAGAGGCGGTCCGTGCGTACTACGACGCGCTCCGGGCGGGCGAGGCGCTCGCACCGTTCTTCCTGGAATCGCCGACCGTCGTGAAAGTCGGCGTCACCGAGCGGCTCGTCGGCTACGCGGAAATCGCCCGCGGGCTGCGCGAACAGACGCGGACGACCGACGACTGGGTGGTCGAGAGCCGCGACCTTCGGACCGTCGACCGCGACGGGTTCGCGGCGTTCAGCGACGACGTCCGACTGGAGTGGTACGACACCGAGTCGTTCGAGGAGCACGCCCACGACACCCGGTGGGCGGGACGCTCGCCGACACCGACGACGGCTGGCGAGTCGCCGGGATGCACGTGTCGGTGGCGGAGTGATGGTCGGCCCGAGCATCTCGGACGACGAGCAGCGCGACGCGAACCGGCGCATCAAGGCGCTCTCCGTCCTGTTCGTCGGCGGGTCGACCGGCCTGGTCGCGTTCCAGGCGGGCGGCTCGGCCACCGAAATCGCGGCGAGCGTCGCTGTCGGCCTCGTCGCCGGCCTGTTCCTGCTGTGGTTCACCCTCCGGACCCTCGGCGAACTGACCCCGGACCGGAGCCGCGACCGGAGACGGCGAGAGCGGTGACGGACGTACAGGTACTCGTAACCGAATTAACATCCCAAAACAATCATTGAGGTTCGGCCGTTCCACCTCTCCGTGCGACGACGAACCTTCATGAAAGGAATCGGCGCGGCCGGCGTGGTGTCGCTTGGTGCGGCACCGGCGGCGGGCGCGCCGTCAGGGGGGAGCGACGCGACGTGGACGACCGGCGAACAGTACGGTGTGGGGACCGTCGCCGACCACGACGACCCGGACTCGCGGGCGTGGTTCGCGCTCACCGAGGGCGCGCTGGCCGGTCTCCGCTTCCCTCGAATCGACCTCATCAACGTTCGGACGGTGGACTTCCTCGTCGCGGACCCCGACACGGGCTACGCGGCGCGGACGCACAACGTCAGCCGGACCGACGACGACGAGGACACGGTGCGCCGACGCGTGGAGCCGACGGCCGACGACGCGCTGCTGTTCCGGCACGTGGTCACCGAGACCGCGGACGAGCGCGCCTGGACGCTGACCGCCGAGTACGCCGCCGACCCCGACGGCGACGCGGTTCTCGCGGACGTGACGTTCGAGTCCGACGGCGGCCGCTACGACGTCTACACCGTAGTAGACCCGGCGTGTTCGATGTCCGCCCGCGGCGACGCGGCCCGCGTCGCCGGGTCGGAGCCGACCGGGAACGGCAAGGCGCACGGGAGGGGTGCGCGCGGCTTCGAGCTTCGGGCGTTCGACACCGGCGCGTTCGACGACGAGGCGGTCGTGCTTCACGACGACGGTGAGCCGTACACCGTGGCGCTCGCCGCCGTCGCCGACCGCGGCTTCGAGTGGGCGACCGCAGACGTGGTCGGCGGCGACGCGCTCTCGCCGCTCCTCGTCGACGGCGCCGCCGACGCGCGATACGACGCCGCCGAAGGCAACGTCGCGCTCGTGGGGCGACTCGGAGCCGACACCCGACGGCTCTCGGACACCGTCGCCGTCGGCTTCGCCGAGGAGGGCGACGACGACGCCGCGGCCGAGACGGCCGCTGCGGCGCTCGACCGCGGCTTCGGCGGCGTCCGCGCGAAGTACCGGAAGTCGTGGCGCGACTACCTCCGGACGCTCGACCGGCCCGACAGCGTCGGCGACGACGCCCAGTACGACGCCGCGGCGATGACGCTGAAGGCGGCGGACTCCAAGCAGTTCCCGGGCGCCGGACTCGCCAGCCCGTCGGTGCCGTGGGGCGACGCGACGGCGGCGAACCGGCCGTCTGACTACGGCTACAACTTCGTCTGGGCGCGCGACCTGTACCAGGCGTTCACGGCGATGCTCGGCGCGGGTGACCGGCACAGCGCCCGCGAGGCCGTCGAGTACATCTACGAGAGACAGCAGGACGACTCCGGGTTCATCCCGCAGAACACGTACGTGGACGGCCGGACGCGGTGGGGCGGCGAGCAGATGGACAACATCTCGTTCCCGGCGGTCATGACGTACGCGCTCGCCGAGGCCGGCGTCGGATTCGACGACCTGTCGTTCGGCTACGACGACGTCGCCCGGTCCGCGGACTACGTCGCCGCGAACGGCCCCGAGTCCGGGCAGGAACGCTGGGAGGAGGAGTCCGGCTACTCGCCGTCGACCATCGCCGCCGAAATCGCCGGGCTCGCCTGCGCCGCCGCGCTCGCCGACGACGAGGGGGAGCGCGGCGACGTGCTGGCGTACCTCGGCGTCGCCGACGAGTGGCGGGCCGGCGTCACCGACTGGACCGCCACGACCACCGGCTCGCTGTCGGACGACCCGTACTTCGTCCGTATCAGCGACGACGCGGACCCGGACGACGGCGCCCAGCGCGGCCTCGCGAACGGCGGGCCGACGCTCGACGAACGCGCAATCGTCGACGCCGGGTTCCTCGAACTCGTCCGGCTCGGAGTGCTCCCCGCAGACGACGCCGTCGTGGAGAACTCCGTCGACGTCGTCGACGACCAAATCCGCGTGGAGACGCCGAACGGCCCGGCGTTCTACCGGTACACGGGGGACGGCTACGGCGAACAGGGCCGCGACGAGAGCGATAGCCTGCCCGCAGGAGCGCCGTGGGGCGCCGACGGCGACAACGCGGGCCGCGGCCGCCTCTGGCCCATCTTCACCGGAGAACGCGGCGAGTACGAACTGCTCGCCGGCGGCGACGCGGCCGCGCTGCTCGACGCCATGTCGTCGTTCGCCAACGACGGCCGCATGATTCCCGAGCAGGTGTGGGACCGGCCCGAGCCGACCGACTACGGGTGGACGTTCGGTGAAGGCACCGGGAGCGCCACGCCGCTCTCGTGGTCGATG
The DNA here is from genome assembly GCF_051195135.1 of Halobaculum sp. D14. Lineage (NCBI taxonomy): Archaea > Methanobacteriati > Methanobacteriota > Halobacteria > Halobacteriales > Haloferacaceae > Halobaculum > Halobaculum sp. D14. The sequence goes on from NZ_JBNTKA010000004.1 coordinate 122,791, forward strand.
GCGCAGTACGTCCGGCTCGCACACGGCGTCGACGCCGGCGAGCCGGTCGAGACCCCCGGAATCACTCGGAGCCGCTACGCCGAGGGCGCGGTGCCGGACGGGCCGTCGCTCGACGTCCAGTTCCCGGCGGACGTGACGGCGGCCGGGACGGCGACCGTCTCCGGGCGGACCGACGGCGAGGAGGTCGTCGTGAAGACCGCCGACGGCACGCAGTACGTCGACGGCGGCGGCGAGTTCTCCGTCGACGTCTCGGTGCCCGACGGCGCGCTCGACGTCACGGTGGTCGCCGGCACCGGCGGCGACGTCTCGTCGCTCGGAACCACGGTCGCCAGAGAGACCGTCACCGGCATCGACGTCGGCGACGCCGTCGGGTCGTTCGCGGACCCGGTCGGCGACGACGCCGGCCCCGGCGGCTACACCTACCCGACCGCGTCCGTGTTCCGAGACGGCGTCTTCGACATCGAGTCGTTCGACGTCTACGAGACGGACGACGAGTGGCAGTTCCTCTATCGGCTCGCCGGGCCGCTCACGAACCCGTGGGGCGGCGACCAGGTGAGCCTCCAGACCTTCCACGTCTACCTGCGGAACCCGGAGCAGTCGGGCGGGGCGACCGCCGCCCGCGAAGGCGTCTACGCGGACTTCGAGGCGCCGTACCACCGGCGCGTCGTCGTCGAGGGATTCGTCCAGCCCCGAGTCGAGGCCGCCGACGGAACGACGGTGACGACGGACGTCGAAGTCACCGGGTACGGCGCGGTCGACGCGGTGAAAATCGCGGTGCCGAAGACCGCCGTGCCGGACGTGACGGCCGCGGAGTTCTCGCCGCTGCTGCTCGGTCAGGACGGCTACAACACGGGGCGGATTCGGCACGTCTACGCCGACAACGGCGGCTACGCGTTCGGCGGCGGCCGCGACGACACCGCGGACCCGAACGTCATCGACCTCGTGACGCCGGACGGCGTCGACAACGCCGACGCGCTCAGCTACACGGCCGACCGCCAGGCGACCATCCCGTACGTCTCGCTGTGAATCGGGGTCCGGGCCGCAGCCACGGACGCGGCCCGCCGCTCACCCGACCCGGCTGAGCCAGCGCTCCGGGTCGTCCAGTTCGGCTTCGCGCGGGAGGTTCTCGGGGCGCTCCCAGACGAGCGACGCCGTTGCGAGGTCGGTTCTGTCGGCGACGGCCGCGAAGAAGTCGGCGCCGCGCTCGTACTGCTGTCGCTTGACGTCGAGGCCGAGCAGCCGCTTGATGAGCCGCGTCAGCGGGTCGCCGCCGCCGCGCCGCTCGTCGAGTTTCTCGCGGAGGTCGGCGTACTCCTCGTCGAACGCGCGGTCCATCAGCAGCTCCGCGTACCCCTCGACCGCCGTCATCGCCGTGTTGAGGTCGTCGAACGACGCCCGGCTCAGCGTCCCGTTCGCGAGGTCTTCGACGCCCTCCTCGACGCGCGCCTCCAGGTAGTCCGACAGCCACGGCGCCGCGCCGAACTCGGCGGCGTGCGCCACCTCGTGGAACGCGATCCAGCGCCGGAACCGCGGATAGCCGACACCGAGTTCGACGGCCGCCGCCCGGATGTTCGGCCGGACGAAGTAGAGGCCGTGGTCGTCGGCGCCGTCGGCGAGCAGCAGCGGGTCGTACTGGCCGAGGACGTTCCGCGCGAGGAACGCGAGCGTCACCGCCATCGTCCCGCTGTTCACCGACCGCGCGACCCCGGGGAGGACCGACGAGCGCTGCGATTCGAGCGGTCGGAGGACGCGCTCGAACGTCTCGACGTTCGCGTCGATCCAGTGGTGCCGGCTCTGCACCTCGACGGAGTCCGGGAGGTCGAAGTCGACGCCGCTCGCCGACCGGAGGCCGTCGCGGGCCGCCCGGACGTCGTCGGCGTAGCCGTTCAGCTCCGCCTCGCCCATCGACAGGTCGCCCGGCTCGCAGCCGCCTTTCGCGGCCTCCGCGACGGCGTCCCAGTCGATGACGCCGTCCGGCTCGTCGGCGGCGCCCGCCAGCGCGCGGACGCTCCGTGAGATATCCATACCGGCCCTCGGGGTGGAGCCGGGATAGGTCTTCTGCGGCGCCGGCTCCGCGCAGTCAGAGCGACGCGTCCGCGGCGCGACGGGGGTGCGGCCTGGGCGGTGCAGTCCGCACTCGGAGCGGTGCAGTCCGTGGCCGGGCGCGCAGTTCGGGGGGTTTAATATCGACTGCGGCCGCCGTTGGAAGCATGGAACGAGTCGACGTCGCCGTCGTCGGCGGCGGCCCGGCCGGGTCGGCGGCGGCGCACGCGGCGGCCTCCCGCGACGCGGACGCGCTCGTCCTGGAGAAGGGTGTTCCGCGCGCGGACCGCGACCGCCTCGGACCGGACTCCACGGACGCCGCCGGCATCCTCGACTACTGGGTCGACATCATGGGGATACACCCGGACGACTTCCCGGAGGGCGTCTTTCAGCAGCGGCTCGACCGCGCCGAGTTCGTCGGGCCGACCGAGTCGTGCACGCTCCGGTCGACCGGTATCGACTCCAGTTACGACAGCTTCGGCTTCACGATGCACCGCGCCCGCTTCGACGACTTCATGCGCGACCGCGCGGAGCAGGCGGGCGCCGGGTACCGCACCGGCGCCTCCGTCAAGGACGTCGAGACGGCGCTGGACGCCGGCGTCGGCGGCGACCAGCCGCGGCACCTCCTGAAGGTCGGCGGCGGCGACGAAATCGGCGCCGACTTCCTGGTGCTCGCCGACGGCCCGCAGCGCACAGTCACGAACCGGGTGCTCGACGGGCTGCTTCCCGACGACCAGGCCGCCTCCGACCGCCTCGCGTCCACGAAGAACAACCACATCGCCTACCAGGAGTACCGGCGGTTCCCCGAGGAGGTGTACGAGGAGGTGTCGGGCGGCATCACGTTCTGGTGGGGAGTGATGCCGGGCCACACCGCCTACCCGTGGGTGTTCCCGAACGCGGACCGCGTCTGCCGCGTCGGGCTCACGATGCCCATCGGGATGGACCTCGACGACGTCGACGACCGCGAGGCGTACGCGCTCATCCGCGAGGACGACGACCGAATCCCGTCCGGCAAGGAGTACGTCAGGCGGCTCCTCGAACGCGAATACGGCGACGAGTACGACGTCGAGGAGGACTTCCCGGTCGTGGAGGACGCCGGGAAGTCGAAGGGCACCGAGACGTACCCGATTTCGTCGACGCGCCCCATCGAGTCCCCGGCTCGGGCCGGCATCGCCGTCGCCGGCGGCGCGATGGGCGCGACCTCAGCGTTCCACGAGGGCGGCGACCACGTCGCGGTCCGGACCGGCGCCATCGCCGGCGAACTCGCAGCGCGCGGCGACATGACCGACTACAACGACCGCTGGCACGACGCCATCGGCGACGAGGTGCTGCGGAACGTGACGATGGCGAAGATGTGCCGGAACTACGGGCCGAGCGACTGGGACAGCGCGTTCCGAACCGGCCGGAAGATGCTGGCTGACGCCGACGGCTACGAAATGTTCGACCAGCGGTTCGCCGCCGGCTTCGGCGCCGCGAAGCTCCTGTTGCAGTACCGCTGGCACAAGTGGGGGTTCCGGAACCGCGGCTACGTTCAGCTCACCGAAGACGAGTACGTCTACTGACCCGCTGGGCCGCGTCCCCTTCGGCTCCTCGGCGCGAATCTCTGGTTCCGTCCCGCTCGTTCTCGAAGGCCGTTCACATCCCCATGTCGGCCGCCTCGTCGGGAATCGGGAGGTCCGTCGGCGCGACGCCGAGCAGTTCGGCGGCGTGGTCGAGCGCCATGTCGAAGCCGTAGTACCGCTCCAGTTCGTCGCCGTCGGCCGACCGCCGAACCTTCAACATCGCGTACCCCTCCGTGTTCTGGGCGATGGCGGCGGTGCGGCCGTCCGCGTCGAACTCCAGCAGCCGCTCCGTGTCGGTCTCTCTGTACGTCGCCTCGACGTCGACTCCGTCCGCGTCGCTCATGCGTGGCCGTTCGGCCGCCCGGTATTCGACGGTTCCGGTGGCGAGTCGCCCCGGCGCCGAGCCGGGTCGAACGCGCCGGACGGCGCCGCGGCTTGCGAAGGTGAAGTCGGTATGAATAGCGGACGGGTCGGCGTTGCCCGGGAGTCCGCCGTGGGGAATCCCGGTCGCCTCCTCCGCCCCGCGACCCGACGAGCGACATACGTCCGGCGGTGGGCTGCTCGCTTCCGCGCCTGACCCAGTGCCGCCGACGAACCCCGGAACCGCACCCCTGCGGGTGCGTCCCGGCGGACCGCTGTCCCCGGCGGACGAGGCTTCGACGTCGGCTTCCGGGGCCCACGACGGGTGTCCCGGACGCCGCCGACGTTCGGCCCCCGCTAAAGACTCTATCGCGGGTTTCGAGCAGGGCCTAACTGCCCGGCCTAGTCCACGACTTCGGTAGGCGACTCCGACTTAAGGGCCTTGCGGTCCCGACGCAGTCACGCGAAACCGCCGGGTCGACGCGGCGGTCGCGCGACGGTCACGCGGCACAGACGCGGCGCCGACGCGGCTGCGACGCCCGGTTACAGCGCCTCCGACGCGTAGGCCGCGGCGCTCACGGGCACGGTCGCCGCGAGGGCGACGACGACCCAGCGGTGCATCGTAATCCACTGCGCCGACGCCGGGAACGAAAACAGGTTCTGCTGGTCGACCGCGAGCGCCCAGCCGGCGGCGGCGGCGAGCAGCGCGACGGCGGCGACGACGGCGACGCCGGCGACCATCACGTCGTCGGTGTGCGACTGCCGCCCGGAGAGGAACACGACGAGCAGCAGGACGGCCAGGAAGACGACGGCGCCGACGCCGACCGGGCCGGACGCGTAGTAGACGCCGAGGCCGGTTCCGGGCTCCGAGATGAGCGCGAACGGCGCGGCGAGCGCAGCCAGCACGGCGAGACAGCCGACCATCCCCGCGGTCAACGCAGCGTCAACACGGTCCATGTTCCGGGTGTCGGGCCGGCGGGCACTTAATCGGTTCTCGTTGCGGCGGAGCGCCGGAGGCGACGCGCCAGAGACGACGGGCAGAGGCGGCGCAGAGGTGACCCAGGGGCGACGCGGAGGCAACGCGGGGGAAGCGACCCGGCGGAGGCTGCGGACAGCCCGCGTCCTGCTGCGCTGTGCGTTGCCGCTCGGCCGACCGCTTTTCAGTCGGCCGGGACAATCGGCCGGACATGGAGACGAGCCCAGCGGACGACGTCCCGCTCACCGGGTCGGAGCTGTCGGCGCTCGCGGACGCGCTCGAATCCGGCGACGACGCCGAGGTGGACCTGTCGGACGTCACCGGCGACGAAATCGAGGCGGTCGCGCGAGCGGTCGCGCTCCGCAGCGCGCTCACCGAGACCGCTGCGCGGGAGGCGCTCGCGGCCGAACTCACGGACCGGACGCGCGACGCACCCACCCTCGACGCGGAGGCCCCGACCGACGACCCGGCGTCGGCGCTCGACGCGCCACCGGTCGACGACAGGACCGCGGAATCGCCGCTGTCGGACGGCCCGGTCGACGAGTCACCGCCCGGTCCGACCGAGCCGCTCCACCGCGCCGTCAGGCCCGAATCTGCGCCGGCGGCGGAGTCAGAGGCGGCCGCGTCGGGAAGCCACGGGCGACCAGCCTCCGCCGGAGGCGACGAAGCCGCGGGCGGGCGGCCGCGCGGAGCGTCGGCGCCGAGGCGGCACCGTCGGGGCGGCGGTGAGACCGATACGTCGCCGGGTGTCGCCGGCGTCGACCACGAATCCGAGGCGGTGTTCAAAGCGACGCTCCGGGAGGACGGCAGCGTGTCGGTCCCCGAACCGGAGCGGTCCGTCCTCGGACTCGACGCGGGCGAGACGGTGCAGGTGCAGGTGCACCGGGTCGCCGACGCGGATGTCGGAGACGGTGGGCGCGGTGGAGACGGCGGGGACGGCGGGATCGACGGGAACGGTGGAGGTCGCGACGGCCCGGCAGAGTAGAACAGTCGAAATCGAGCGGCTCGGCGTGGAACTGCGGTGCGCCGCCCTACCCCTTGATGTTGCAGACCGGGAAGGTTCGGGCGACCTTGTCGCCGATACCGAGTTCGTCGCTGACGCGGACGACCTCGTCGACGTCCTTGTAGACGCCCGGCGCCTCCTCGGCGACCGTGGCGCCCGACTGCGCTTTCACGTAAATCTTCTCCTGGTCGCGGAGCTCGTCCCGGACGGTCTCGCCCCAGTACTCCTGTTTCGCCTGCGTCCGCGACATGACGCGGCCGGCGCCGTGCGCCGTCGACCCGAACGTCTCCGAGAGCGACCGCTCGCCGCCGACGAGGACGTAGCTGCCGGCGCCCATGCTGCCCGGAATGATGACGGGCTGGCCGACGTCGCGGTACGCCGCCGGCACCTCCGACCGGCCGGCCGGGAACGCCCGCGTGGCGCCCTTCCGGTGGACGAACAGGTCGCGCTGTTCGCCGTCGACGTCGTGGGTCTCCCGCTTCGCGATGTTGTGGGCGACGTCGTACAGCAGCTCCATGCCGAGGTCGTCGTGGTCGGCGCCGAACACCCGCTCGAACACGCGGCGGGTCCGGTGCATGATGAGCTGCCGGTTCACCCACGCGAAGTTGATGGCGGCGCACATGGCGCCGTAGTACTCCTCGGCGAGCGCCGACCCGGCCGGCGCGGCGGCCAGCTCCTTGTCCGGAAGCCGGTCGAGGAGGTCGCCGTGATTCGACTCGATGCGGCGGAGGTAGTCCGAGCACACCTGGTGGCCGAGGCCGCGCGACCCGCAGTGGATGAGGACGACGATTTGGTCCTCTTCGAGCCCGAACGCGGCGGCGACGTCGTCGTCGTAGGTGTCGGTGACGCGCTGGACTTCGAGGAAGTGGTTGCCCGAGCCGAGGCTGCCGAGCTGGTTCTTCCCGCGGTCTTTCGCCTTCTGGGAGACGAACGACGGCTCGGCGTCCGGCCGGCGGCCCTCGTCCTCGCAGTGGCGAAGGTCGGCTTCGGTGGCGTACCCCTCCTCGAGCGCCCAGTCCATGCCGCGCTCCAGGACGGCTTCGATGGTGTCGCTGTCGCCGGAGACGACGCCGCCGCCGCCGAGCCCGGACGGGACGTTCGCGAACAGCGACTCGACGAGCTCCTCCTCGTGGCCCGCGACGTCGTCGTAGGTGAGGTTCGTCTTCATCATGCGGACGCCGCAGTTGATGTCGTAGCCGACGGCGCCCGGCGAGATGCAGCCGGATTCGGCGTCCGTCGCGCCGACGCCGCCGACCGGGAAGCCGTACCCCTGGTGGCCGTCGGGCATGCAGAGCGCGTGCTTCGTCATGCCGGGGAGGTGCGTCGCGTTCTTGAGCTGCTGGAGCGTGTCGTCGTCCGAAATCTGTTCGAGCAGCGGCTCGCTCGCGAGGACGCGCGCCGGGACGTTCATGTCGCCCTCCTTCGGGATTTCCCAGACGTGCTCTCGCACCCGCTTCAGCCGGATTCCGTCGTATTCGCGGGTCTCGGTCATGTGCGTCCCTCCGCTCCCCCGACGGAATACGGTTACGTTCCCCGCGGCGACCGCCCGTCCACGTCGCTGTCGAACGGAAGAGCCCCGCTGTGCGGGCCGCGTCGCGGCGGCGGTCCGTCCGGTGACGGGCGGCCTGACACCTCCGCGAACTCGGCTACACGTCGAAGACGACGTAGGCGTGCCAGCCGTCGTCCGTCTCCGTGAGGTCCATCTCGGAGTACGTCACGGCTTTCACGTCGCGGGCGACGACGTCGGCGAGCGGGACGCCGCGGGCGGACGCGGAGACCGTCCACTCGCCGCCGGATTCGGTGACGGTCGCGTCGTTGTCGACCGGGAGGACGCCGCGGACGTCCCGCTCGTAGATGAGTTCGTCGAGGTAGTCGAACAGCGCGGCTTCGGCGCCCTCCGCCGTCACGTCCACCGAGAACCGGTCGCCGCCCGTCTCCGGGACGTCGTCGCACATCGCCGCGGCGAGTCCGTCGGCGACCGCGGCGAACACGCCGGAAATCGTCGGCGCGGTCGCCTCGACCGCGACGTCGGCGGTGTGCTCTCGGAGCGCGAACTCGGGGGCGTCGGCCGCGGTCACCGGTCGCCCTCCTCCGAGTCGTCGCCGTCCGCACCGCCGCGGTCCGCCGCGTCCGCTGCCGTGTCGGCAGCCGGGTCGGTCCCGGATTCGTCCGGGTCCGCGGTCAGTTCGCTCTGGTCGTGAACCTCGGCCGGCCGGCCGTCGGTGTGTTCGCGCTTCGCGCCGGGGCGGTCGCCCGCCTCCTCGGGCCGCGTGTCGGTGTCCTCGCGGAGCGACGGGTCGCGGTCCGCCTTCTCCGCGGGCCGTTCCTTCTCGGTCGTCCGTTCGGCTTTCGGCCGGTCGGCCTTCTCCGCCGGCCGCTCGTCGGTGTCGGCGGTCTCGGGCTCGTACCGGCCGGCCTCCGTCGCCGGCGTCACCGTCGACTCCCGCTGGCCGTACAGCGAGTACGGCTGCTCGTCGTCGAGCGCCGACGACTGGTCCTCGAAGGTGTCGCGCTGGGCGCGCGTCCGGCGGGCGATGTCGGTCGGCGTCTTCGACCGCTCGGGGGCGACCTGGCGGTCCCACTCGTCGTCGCGCTCCACGTCGACGTCGTCGGCGCGGCGGACGGACGGCGAGTCGGCCGACGGGTCGAACTGCTGGTCAGCGTGTTCGACGCTCGCGAGTTCGCGGAGCGTCTCCTCGGAGACGCCGCCGGCGCCGCCGGTCCCGCCGGAGACGGCGACGCCGCTCGTCACGACCGCCCGAATCCCCTCCTCGACGGTCATGTCGACGTCCATCACTTTCTCGGCGGGCATGTGGACGAGGTGGCCGCCCATCACCGGGTTCGGCGCGAGCGGCAGGAACAGCGTCTGCATCTCCGCGTGACCGGTCGGCTCGCGGAGCGCGTCCGGCGTCTCCGTCGTCAGGAAGCCGAGCGTGTACGCGCCTTCGTGCGGGAACTCGACGAGTTTCACTTCGCGGAAGTTCTGTGCGTCCTCCTCCAGCATGACGTCGGACATCTGCCTGAACGACTCGTACACCGAGCCGACGCCCGGGACGGTCGCGATGGCGGAGTCGAAGTAGTCGATGGCGATGGAGCCGAACCGCGTCGAGTTCACGAACAGCCCGACGACGAAAATCAGGTACAGCAGCACCACCGGCGCGATGAGTTCGATGAGCTGCTCTTTGCCGACGACGCCGACGCCCGGGATGGTGAACCGGGTCGCCGCGGAGAAGTCCAACACGAGCGTGGAGAACGCGTCGAGGTACCGGTAGACGTACTGGACGGCGATCGCGAGGACGATGACCGTGATGAGAAGCGGGACGATGACGGCGAGCCCGGTGATGAACGCGCCGCGGATGAGCTGCCGCATGGAGACTCCGACACTCCGCGGCGACAGGTCCGGCATTACTCCATGAGACGTGCAGGGACGTGAAAACAATTCTGCCATCGGTCCCGCCATCGGCTGCGGCCGCACTCCGCTCGACCGTGCAGGGGCCGCCGCCGACGGTGGAGTTAAATCCGGGGACAGACGTACTCTACGTCAGTGAGCGTCAACGTCGACTGCCGCGTGGACCGGCCGGGCGATGCGACCCACGCGGAGACCGCCTGGGCGCTGAAAGAGCGCATCCGCGAGGACGAAGGCGTCCTCAAGCAGCGACGCGGCTTCTTCATGGACGCGTACCGCCGCGCGACCTGCTACCTACTGTTCGAGGAGACCGCCGACGGCGACGACGAACTCGTCGCGTTCGCCTCGGCCCGCCGCGACGGCTACGTCCTGTTTCTCGCCGTCTCGCCGGACGCCCGCGGCCACGGCCACGGGAAGCGGCTCGTCGCGAAAGTCGCCGACGACAACCGGTCGGTGACGTGTCACGCCCGAACCACGAACCGGCAGGCGCTCGACTTCTACGAACACATCGGCTTCGAGCGCGTCCGCCGCATCGACAACTACTACGAAGACGGTGGCGACGCCTACTACCTGAAACTCGGCGACGGCAAAGGGTTCGCCGAACGGCTCTCCGAGTTCCTCCGGTAGTCGCACGACGCATCCGGTAGCCGTATGTGTCGCCGGCGCCAACGCCGAAGCGCGCGCCCTAGTCCCCGGCCCAGTACACCCACCAGGGTGCGATGACGGCTCGGAGAACCCAGGCGCGCGACACCGGTCGCAGACGCGACCCGACCGGCGGCACGTCACCCCGCCTGCCCGGCACGAGGGTTTACCGGCCGACGCGGCACACCGCCACGGGATGACGCCGGTTCGTTAGTGTTCCGGGCGACATTTCACGCGCCGCCAGCCGCCGCTGTGACCGCCGCGTCGATTCGGTTACGGACGACTGACTCACGCACCCGCCGCACCGGTATCGCCGGTATCGCGGCGCCTTCTGACGCGACACTCGATTTGTTCAGCGGCAGAAACACCGTGACGGGTCCCTCTGTGCAGCCTCACGCTTCCTGGTCATCATCGGCCGCCGGTAACTCCACGTAGACCGTGGTTCCCTCCCCGGACGGTTCGAACCGGACCGACCCGCCGAGTGAGGTGACGCCCCACTTCACGAGCCAGAGGCCGAGGCCGCTGCCGTGTTCGAGCGCGGACTCCGTCTCGGTGTCGAGCACCGCGAGTTCGTGCTCGGGGATGCCGGCGCCGTCGTCGCGGACCGCGACGGTGAGCGTCGATTCGTCGTCGGCCACCAGTTCCACCTGGACGGACGGACGGTCCGCGGGATTGTGTTCCAGTGCGTTCTCGACGAGGTTCCGGAACAGTTGGTCGAGAAGCTCGCTGTCCGCCAAGACTTCGCGGTCCTCCGGGACGTCGACGTCGATGGACGCCGCGGGGTACTGCTCGGACAGGTCGTCGCGGATTCGCTCGGCCGTCTCGCGAATCGAGACCGCCGTGGGCGGTTCGCCGTCGGCGGCGACGACCTGCTCGATGCGCCGCGCCTTCTCGCCGAGCGCCATCAGGTCCGCCGTCTTCGACTCGGCGGTCTCCAGAAACCGCCGGGTCTCCTCGTCGTCGACGCGGTCGGCGGCGAGCTGGACGTTGCCGCTCACGACGTTCAGGTCGTTCCGGAGGTTGTGTCTGAGGACGCGGTTGAGCACGGAGAGCCGCTGTTCGCGCCGACGCTCGGCGGTGATGTCCTGCAGCACGACGGTGTCGCCGACCGCGGCGCCCGAGGAGTCGTTCAGCGACGCCGTCGTGACCGCGTACACGCGTCTGCGGCCGTCGACGACTCGCGTCACGGTCTGGTCGTCGCCCCGGAGGTCGACCTCGGGGAGGACGTCGTCGAGCGGGCGGCCCAGCGCAGAGCCCGAGTCGAGTCCGAGAACGCGTCTCGCCTCGCCGTTGAACTCGATGATTCGCCCGCCGTCGTCGACGATGACGACCGGCGACCCGAGGTTCTCGATGGCGGCGCGGTCCGCGACTCGGCGGGACGCCGGCACCAGTTCGAACATGTCCCGCGAGAAGAACGCGTACATGTCGAACGCGAGGTGAACCGGGAAGACGAGCGGCGTGAGGTTGAGCGGCGGCGACCCGCCGACCTGGACGAGCCAGAGGAGGAACGGGAGCCCGGGGAAGATGGGGGAAACAGCGATTGCGGCGGCCTGCGTGCGGTAGAGCGGCCCGTAGCTGATGACAGTGTCCACGAGCAGGAACGACGCGGCGGCGATCATGAGGATGAAGCCGGCGGCGTTGACGAACAGCCACGGCTGATGGGTGTACGCGACCGTGGCGACGCCGTACACCGGTTCGATGTGGTAGTTGCTCCACGCGACGTGGTGCAGCGGGTTCGTGGCGACGACGAGCGTGTGCGCCGTCTGCAGCAGGACGACACCGCCCATGAGCTTCGAGCGCAGCAGCCGACCGCGGCCCGTGTACTCGAGCGCGAACGCCAGGAAGAACACGCCGATGAAGTTTATCGCGAACCAGATCGGCAGTTCGAACAGCCGCCTGAGCGCCGGGTCGAACACGAGCAGCGCCGCGCCGTACGACAGCGACCACAGCGCCTCGCAGGCGATGGTCGCGATGAAAAACCGGCTGCCGAGCTTCCCGCGGTACGGCCAGAGGTACCGAACGAATCCGACGGAGATGGCGCCGGACAGCAGCGACCCGACCGCCAGCCACGGAACGGCCGAAGACATACTACCGTCACACGGCGCTCCGGTGTAAAAAGGCGCTGACGCCGACGCGCGAGACGACGGCGGCTGGCGAGGCGTCCGTCGGTTGGCCGGCGGCCGACTCAGACGACCTGATTCTTCAGGTCCGCGTCGGCCCCGTCCTCGGCGAGCCGGTCGACGTTCTCCGAGAGGATGTCGACGACGCGCTCGAAGTACCGCGGCGTGTTCCCGGCGTTGTGCGGCGTGACGTGGACGTCGTCGAACCGCCACAGCGGGTGGTCCTGCGGGAGCGGCTCGGGGTCGGTGACGTCGAGGAACGCCCCGCGGAGGTCGCCGCGGCGGAGCGACCGGAGGAGCGCGTCGGTGTCGACGACTTTGCCGCGCGCGATGTTGACGAGCGTCGCCTGGGGCGGCAGCGTCCGGAACGCCTCGGTGTCGATGAGCCGCTCGGTCTCGTCGGTGAGCGGGCACGCCAACACGAGGTGGTCGGTGCGGGCCAGCGGCTCGGGCAGGTCGTCGAACCCCAGCACTTCGTCGGTTGGGCCGCCCTTCTCCGGCGTGTACCGGACGCCGATGGTGTGGACGCCGAACGGCTCCAGCCGCTCTGCGATGGCGGTGCCGATAGCGCCGAGCCCGACGATCGTGACGGTCGAGTCGTACAGCTCCTCGGTCGGGTACGGACGCCACTCGCGGCGGTCCTGCTGACGGGTGGCGCGGCGGAATCCCCGGGTCATCGACACGAGCGCGCCGACGACGTACTCGGAGATGTTGGGCGCGTGGACGCCGGCCGCGTTCGTCACGGCGACGCCGCGGTCGCGGAACGCGTCGAGGTCGAGGTGGCCGGTGCCGGCGTAGACGCCGGCGAACAGCGACAGCTCCTCGGCGCGGTCCAGCAGGTCGCTGATGGAGTGGCCCGGCCCGACGACGACGTCCGCCGACGGAATCACGTCGCGTTCGGCGGCCGGCGTCTCCGCGAGCACGACGTCGTGGTCGGGGAGGCGGTCGCGTAGCTCCGCGGCGAGGTCGCCGGCCGGGAGGCCGTGAATCTTCTGTCGCGTCACGACGATTCGCATACCTACCGCGTCGACTGCCCCCTACTTAGTCGCCGCGACGACGACGTCCGGCGCGGTTCCACCACGCCACCGCCGTCGCCGTCAGTCGGCGGCCGACGGCTGGTCGTCGTCGGCCGTCGCCGCAGCGGCTTCCAGTAGGTCGTCGACGGCGGCGCTGTACCGCTTCAGGGTCTCCAGTTCCTCGGCGCTGTACGAGCGGGGTTCGCCGTGTCGGACGCACAGCGACCCGACGCGGTGCCCGTCCGCGTGGACCGGGACGCCGGCGTAGGACGGATACGCTCGCGGCTCGATGCTCGGGGCGTCGGCGAACTCGGGGTCGGCGGCGAGGTCCGGGACGACGAACGGCCCCTCGTCGAGGACGGTGTGTGCGCAGACGACGGCGGAGCGGTCGAGGTTCGCGGGCGGGTCCCAGCCGTGCGTCGCGACGAAGTGTTCGACGTGCGTGTCGACGAGGCCGACGAACGCGACGTCGACGGCGAGCGCGTCCGCGACTTCCGCGACGACGGCGTCGAGGTCGTCCCCGGCGGCGAGTCCGTCGACGTTGCACGCGCGGACCGCGGCGGCGCGGTCCGCCTCGCCGTCCGGGACCGGGTAGCGGAGGTGCCGGCCGGACTCGACGGCGCGTTCGGCGGCCGCCGCGACCAGCCCCGGCGAGTCGCGGTCGGCGGCGACTTCGACGCGGATGTCCTCGCAGGCGGGCGGGTCGACTGGGTGGTCGGTGCCGGCGACGATGCAGGCCGCGTCCGGGAAGCGGGCGGTGACGGCGGCGAACACGAGCGACGGGTCCGCCCAGGTGCCGGCGGAGTCGACGACGACGCAGTTCACGTAGCCGTCGGCGTCGCTCGCCGCCTGAACGGCCTCGGAGACGGAGTCGGTTCGGGTCACCTCGAAGTCGGCCGCGGCCGTGAACCGTCGACTCCACGCGTCGTCGTCCGAGACGACGAGTGCGTCACCGGCCGAGAGTCGCATGGCTCCTGTAAATGAATCCAGTCAGATAGGAGTTCGGGCTCGGGGAATCGTCGCCGGTGTCAGACGACCTGATTGACGAGGGTGCCGACGCCTTCGTACGTGATTTCGACGGTGTCGCCGCGCTCGACCAGCCCGGGGTTCGCGGGCGACCCGAACGCGACGGCGTCGCCGGCGCGCAGCCGGAAGCGACGCGAGAGGTACGACACGATTTCGTGCGGGTCGAACAGCATCAGTTCGGTGTTCGACTCCTGTCGGCGCTCGCCGGCGACGTCGGTGTGCATGTCGATGCCGGTCGGGTCGACGTCGGTTTCGAGCCACGGCCCGAGCGGCCCGGACGCCGTGAACGCCTTCCGCGCCGTCCGTCCCTGCTGGTCGAGCGCGTCGACGTCGTTCATGACGGTGTAGCCGCGGACGACGTCCGGGACGTCGGCGGCCGGGACGTCCTCGCAGGCCTCGTCGATGACGGCGACGAGCTCGCCGGCGTACGTGAGTTCGTCCGTCCACTCCGGGTACGGAATCGGGTCGCGGTGCCCGACGACGCTGTGCGGCGGCTTGATGAAGAAGTCCGGCTCGTCGGGCCGCTCGTACTCCATCTGGTCGAGCGTCGCCGCGAAGTTCCGGCCGACGCAGAACACCGCGTCCGGGTCGCACGGAGCCAACAGCTCCGACTCGTCGACGTCGTACTCGGCGTCGTCGGCGACGAGCGTCCCGTCTCGGTACTCGCCGGCCCGGACCCCGTCCGGCGTCGCCGCGCGTGCCAGTCGCATGCGGAGGAGACGTGGCGGCGACCGCAAGTAGTTCACGGTTCTACACGGCCGACCGTGCCGACCGGCTCCGCATCGACGAACGGCGAGCGACGAACGGGAGCGGCGAACCGCGAACCGCGAACCGCGAACCGCGACCAGCGAACCGCGAACCGCGAACCGCGACCAGCGAACCGCGAACGGAGAGTAGCGAGCGGGCCTCAGTCGAGTGCGGCGGCCAGTTTCTCGACCGGGTGGGGCGGCTCCTCGGTTTCGCCGTCGCGGTCGCCGAGCTGCGACCGGCAGGAGGCGCCCGGCGCGACGACCTCCTCGCCGCGGCTCTCGTCCACCTGGTCGTAGAGGATGCTGGCGATGGACTTGCTGAGCGAGTGGTGTTCGGCCTCGTAGCCGAAGCTCCCCGCCATGCCGCAGCACGTCGAGTCGAGCGGGTCGACCTCGTAGCCGGCGCGGCGCAGCACGCCGACCGCGTGGTGGTCCTTCTTCGTCGCCTTCTGGTGGCAGTGGCCGTGGTAGGTGAGCGGCCGGAAGTCGTCGGCGTCGCCGCCGGCGGCGTCGGCGTCGCGGAACGACATGTCGTCGTCGAGCCGGAACGTGTCGACGTACTCCAGGACGCCGTAGCTGTTCGCGGCGACCAGCGCGGCGTCCTCGTCGTCGTGGAAGTCCAGCAGGTCCGACTGGAGCATCACGGCCTCGCTCGGCTCGACGACGACGACGTCGCGGTCCTCGCGGATGCGCGGCGCGAGGTCGTCGACGGCGGCGCGGCTCCGGCTCCGCGCGCGGTCGAGAAAGCCCATGCTGTGGGCGGGCCGGCCGGTGTCTTCGACGTCCGCGAGTTCGACGCGGACGCCGGCTGCTTCGAGCGCGCGGACCGCGGCCTTCCCGGCGTCCGGGTGGTTGTAGTTCGTGTAGGTGTCCGGGACCAGAACGGCGACGCGGTCGGCGTCGGCATCCGGGATGGAGCCGCCGCGGTCGCCGTACCAGTCGCGGAGCGTCTCGCGGTGGAACGTCGGCAGGTCGCGGTCGGCGGCGATGCCGAGCACCTTCTCGCCGACGAACCGGGCGCCGGGGAGCTTCGCCGCCCAGTTCGACACCGGCGCGAACGTCGAGCCGAGCCGGCTCACGAGGTTCACGTCCGCGAACAGTTTGTCGCGGAGGCTCGCGCCGGCTTCCTGGTGGCGCTCGTGGGTGACCTCGGCTTTCAGCTTCGCCATGTCGACGCCGCTCGGGCAGTCCACCTTACAGCCCTTACAGCCGACACAGAGGTCGAGCACCTCGTCGGCGAACTCCTCCTCCGTCGGGTCCGCAGGGAGGTCGCCGGACATGGCGCCGCGGAGCAGGTTCGCGCGGCCGCGCGTGGACTGGATTTCCTCTTCGGCGGCGCGGAACGTCGGGCACATGACGCCGCCGGTCGTCTCCTGTTTGCCGCGGCAGCCGCCGCAGCCGTGACACAGCTCGACCATGCCCTGCATCCCGTTTTCGTTGTCCCAGTTCAGTTCGGGGTCGAAGCCGGCGTCGAACGCGTACTCCGGGTCGAACCGGAGGTGCTCGGTGAGCGAGTGATCGCCGCAGACGTTCCCCGGGTTCAACAGCCAGTCGGGGTCGAACGCGGTCTTGAGGTCGCGGAACGTCTGCCAGAGGTCGTCGCCGTACAGCTTCCGGTTCCACTGGGTTCGGGCGCGGCCGTCGCCGTGCTCGCCGGAGACGGAGCCGCCGTACTTCACGACGAGGTCGGTGACGCCCTCGGCGATGGCCTCCATCTGTTCGAGGCCGTCGATGGTCTTCGTGTTGACGAGCGGCCGGATGTGGAGGACGCCGGGGCCGGCGTGCGCGTACACGGACGCGAACGCCCCGGTCTCGTCGAGCAGGTCCTGGAACTCGGAGACGTAGTCGGCGAGGTGCTCCGGCGGCACGGCGCAGTCTTCGATGAACGAGATGTGTTTCTCGTCGGTGGTGCGGCCGAGCAGGATGGGGAGGCCGGACTTCCGCATCTTCCAGAACTTCGCGCGGCGCTCCTCGTCGTGCGCCTCCATCGCGGCGGCGGCGTGAATCGGCTCGTCGGTCCGGACGCGCCCGTCGGTCGGCGCCGCGACGGTCTCCGTGTTCGGACAGCGGTCCGCGATGATGTCTGCGACCTTCTCTTGGCCCTCCTCGTCGCTGTCGGCGTAGAACTCGACGAGCAGCACCGAGTTCGTGCCGTCGGGCAGCATGCCGACGACCTCGCTGAACTCCGGGGTGTCCCGCGCGAGGTCGAGGAGCGTGTCGTCCATCACCTCGACGGCCGCCGGGTCGTGTTCGAGTATCGGGCCGACGTCCTCCATCGCGGAGACGATGTCGTCGTAGGTGAACAGCGCGACCGCCTTCGTCTCCGGGATGTCGACGAGCGAGACGGTCGCCTCGGTGACGGTCGCGAGCGTCCCTTCGCTGCCCGCGAGCAGGCGCGCGAGGTTCACGGTGCCGGGTTCGCCGGTGCCGGGGCCGTCCGCCCACTCGCCGCGCGCCTCCTCGACGAGCACGTCGAGGTTGTACCCGGAGACGTTCCGCTTCAGGTCCGGGTAGCGCTCGGTCACCTCGTCGGCGTCCTCGTCGAGGACCCGGACGACCTCGGCGTAGATGCGTTCGAGCAGGTCCCCCTCCGGGTCGGCCTCCTCCCGGAGCGTGTCGACTTCGACGTCGCCGAACGTCTCGACGCTGCCGTCGGCGAGCACCACTTCGCAGGACTCGACGTAGGCGTCCGTCTTCCCGTACTTGAGCGAGTGCGCGCCGGTGGAGTTGTTGCCGATGGCGCCGGCGACGGCGGACTTGTCGCGCCACGCCGGGTCGGGCGCGAACTTGAGGCCGTGGTCGGCCGCGGCGGCGTTCAGGTCGCCGACGATACAGCCCGCGTCGACGGTTGCTTCGGCAGCCTCCGGGTCGAGGTCGACGATGCCGTCCATGTACCGGGTGAAGTCGAGGACGACCGCCTCGTTGACGGTCTGACCGGCGAGGGATGTGCCGCCGCCGCGCGGCAGCACCGGAATCTCGCGGTCCGCGCAGTAGGACATGACGGCGGCGACGTCGTCGGTGGATTTCGGGAGGACGACGCCGATAGGGGTCTCCTGAAAGGCGGAGGCGTCGGTGGCGTACAGCTGCCGGCTGTAGCTGTCGAACCGGACGTCGCCGTCGACGAGGTCGTCGAGGTCGGAGACGAGTCCGGGGCGGGCGACGTCGTCGGACGTGAAGTCGAAGTCGGCGCCCGGAAGATCCGGGTCGCCGTGCCGCGAATGAGGCGCGTCTGAGGACATGCAGTAGTGTGTGCGACTGTGTCGTGGCGTCACATAAACGCGTGGGCTTCGACAGGACGTGCGGCCCAGCCGAGACCGGAAAACGTCAAGACAGAGTCGGATTCGCCCCCTGTCACGTCAGGCGTTCGACCCGTCGCGTCGCGGACGCGCGGCTTCGTCAGACGGACGTCGGCGCCGGGGGACGCTTTTAAGACCCATCCGTCCCTCTCCAGCGGTATGAACGCAGACGGGACACCCCAGGAGATCACGACGCTCGTCGGGCGGGAGGTGTACTCCAACAACGGGGTCTTCGTCGGCGAGGTCGAAGACGTCAGACTCGACCTCGACGCCGAGACCGTGACGGGGCTCGCACTCGCGGAACTGAACCACGACCTGTTCACCGGCCGGGTCGACCCCGGAAAGGGCGTCTTGGTCCCCTACCGGTGGGTCCGCGCCGTCGGCGACGTCATCCTCATCAACGACGTCGTCGAGCGCCTGAAAGACGACTCCGACCAGGAAGAAGCGCTCGCGTAACCGCCCGTTTTCCCGCCGAATCAGTTCGCGGTCCTCGCCGCCCGCCGAGCCACCGCGTTCGGCGGCCCGTGTGAGACGGACGGACCGCTGTTCGGCGTCGACGTCGATGCTCCCTCAGGAATGAAGCCCGACGAGGTGTCGGGTGGTCGTCCGGCGGTACGGATTCGTCGTGACGATGCAGGCGGTCGCCGCCCTGTTCCGCGACGGTTCGCGGTTTCCCGCGACGATTCGTGGTCGTGAGTCGGTGCGCGTCGAAGCGCCGGGTCCGTGTCCCGCCCGACACCGGTCGTTCGTGCGATTCTGTTGGTTCGTGCGGTTCCGGTCGTCCGTTCGGTCCAGTTCGCGTGCCGATTCTCGGTTTCGCGCCGATTCCGTGTGAGCGAGTGATTCGTCGGTCGGTTCCGCCGTGTTCGTGGTCGATGCGTGGTGTCTCGTGTCGATTCGCGATTTCGTGGTTTCGTTCCGGCTGAAGTCGGCCGAGAGCGTTCACGTGCGGGTCACGTCGGTGCGCCGCGTCTGCCGCGTGGGGTCGGTCGATAGCCTGTGACGGAAACCACCTCGTATGCTACGTTGTAGCACACCACACTTGTACGTTTCGGTGAGACTGGCCGGAGTGGCAAGCGGCCGGGAAACCAGCGACTGGACGTGGTCAAATAGCCGTGAGAGAAGCGACAGCGTCAGTTACGGGTCGAGGCGCGCTCGGGCAGCGTGCGGAGCCTGTCGGACAGGCGGCGTCTGCCCGAGTGCTCAGGTGCCGTTCCCGGACTCGCTTCCGCTGGAGCTTTCGACGCCCATCGCGTCGAACAGCTTCTTCCGAACCGCCTCCTCGGAGAGCTGCCGGAGCGTATCGCGGTTCTCCTCGCTCGTCTCGATGCCGGTGAACAGGCCGAGCGGAATCTCGGCGTTCCCCTGCGTCGAGTGACCGGCCGCCTCGCCGATGTCGGAGAAGGCGTCGTGGAGGACGCTCCCGATGTTGATGCGGATGTCCTTCGACCGGGCGGCGAGGTAGATGTTGTCGTCGGCGATGCCGAACACGGTGGAGGTCGTGATGCCCTCCAGGTCGAGGAGCTGCTGGGCGGCCTGCGCCAGCGCCTCGCGGTCGCGGACGAACCCGGCGTTCGACAGCAGGTGGCTCCCCTGCACCTCCCGGTTCTGAATCGCCTCCGCGAGCACGTCCAGCGTCTCCGGGCTCATGCTCGGCGACTCCACCTCCTCCAGTTTGTCGTGGTCGGCGAACGGGTGGAGGTAGGCGGCCGCGGTCAGGTCCGCGGGGGTCGTATCGCGCTTGAAGTCGACGGTCTCCGCGCGGATGCCGTACAGCAGCGCGGTCGCGACGGTGTCGCTCGGTGACAGGTCGAACTCCTGGATGTACTTCGTGAGGATCGTCGACGTCGCGGAGACGTTCTTCCGGATGTCGACGAAGTCGGCTTCCAGCTCCTCGTCGGCCTCCTCGTGGTCGATGTAGATGTCGACGTCGACGCCGAGGTCCATGCCGCCGGAGTCGCCGTAGTGGATGAGCGCGACCGCGCCGTACTCCGACAACGGCTGCACCTCGTCGCGCGCGTGCAGGTCGATGCCGAGCGTATTCACGAACGCGCGGTTCTCCTGATGCCCGATTTCGCCGTCGTAGATGATGTCCGCGTCGACGTCGAACTCCTCGGCGATGGCGCGCAGCGCGACGGCCGACGCGATGGAGTCCGGGTCCGGGTTGTCGTGAGCGAGCACCGCGAGCTTCCCGTCGGCGGACCGGAGAATGTCCGCGAGCTGGCGCGCCTTGTACTCCAGTTCGCCGGATTCGAGCGCGCGCAGCGCCGAGTCGGCGATGACCGTCGACGGATTGATGACGACGTCGGCGCCGAGTTCGACGAGTTCGTCCTCGCTCACCGGGTCGGAGGCGCGGACGACGACGTACTGTTCGTGGCCGGACTCCCGAATCGCGCGGACGGCCGCCTTGTTCGCGTCGACGTCCGAGGACAGAATCAGGATGACGTCGCGTTCGGCGACTGCGTCGGCGACGCCCTCCTCCGCGATGTCTTGGACCTGCGCGTTCAGGTCCTGGTCGCGGAGCGCCTCCACCCGCGACTCGTCCTTGTCGAGGATGAGGACGTCTTTCCCCTCCTCGGTGAGTTCGTCCGCGACGGCGTGGCCGACGCTGCCACAGCCGAGAATCGCGTAGGTCGACATCGAGGAGACCGTAACCCCAGTACTCATTACGTGACGACTCGGGTTGCGCGACACTTAAGCGGTGATGTTCGTTCATCCGAAGCGACCCCCGGCTCCGTGGCCGGGAAACGGAAGGCCTTTTAGGGCGCCTCCGCTTCGGTTGGATGTAGCGGGCCGGTAGCTCAGTCAGGCAGAGCGACGGACTCTTAATCCGTCGGTCGGGGGTTCAATTCCCTCCCGGCCCGTGTTCTCAACCGAGCAGTGAAACCGCCGGAGAGCGCAGCGGGAGACGAAGCAGCGAGGAGAGCGGAGCGCAGCGGCCGAGGCTCGATTCTTTCGGCACAGTGACGGAGCGGTCGCTACTCGTCGTTGCCGCAGGAGATGTCGACGTCGCAGTCGACCGCGAACTCCTCGCAGTCGAGCAGTTCGGCGATTTCGGGGGCGGTGAGGCTGCCCTGTTCGACGGCGCGGGTGAGGAGTCGCTGGACGCGGCCGGTTCCGGGCTGGAGTCGGTTCTCGCCGCGCATCCGGATGTAGTACTCGGCGGCGACGTCGAGGGCGCCGGACTTCGTCGTCTCGCCGGTGGCGTCCTTGAGCGCGTCGTACACCGATTCGCGTCTGTCGGTCATCCGTATCGTGGTCGTGGAGCTAGACATGTATCCAGTGTCCGTCTCGAACGCCTAAACTGCTGAGTAAACTGAAATCATGGTTTCACCGTTCCGTCGCCGGACAGCGACGCTCCGTCGACTCCGGCGCGTTCGGACCGCCGCTGCCGGCCCTGTCGACCCGGTGGTGAAACCGACCGAGTGGCGGACAGACCAGGAGGCGTGCCGACCCGGCGGCGGCCCGACCCGGTCTGAGTCGGCGCGGACGGATTCGACGCCCATATCACCGGGAGGCGGTATTCCGAGTCGTGACCAGCGACTCGTCTCCTCGGCTCCAGTTTTGGACGCTCTATCTCGTCCGGTTCGCCGGCGGCTTCGGGCTCATCACGCTGACGACGCTGCTCGCGAAGTACGTCAACACGTTCGGCATCACCGGCATCCGCGTCGGCCTGCTGTACACGGCGTTCACGGCCGCGCAGACCGCGGCGGTCGTCCCGCTGTCGTGGGCGGGCGACCGGTACGACAAGCGGGTCGTGCTGCTCGGCTGTCTCGGCCTCGGCGTCGTGACGTACGCCGCGTTCGGCTCCGTCGGCTCCGGGAACCAGTTGATGGCGGTCCGGGCGCTGCAGGGCGTCGTCGCGACCGGGATGGGCCTGATGTCGCTGTCGCTCGTCGGCGAACTGGCGACCCGCGGCACCCGCGCGAACGCCATCGGGAAATCGAACGCGGCGCGGTTCGCCGCCTCCATCCTCGGCGGTCTCTCCGCCGGCGCGATGTACGACTACTTCGACGGCTTCGACGAGGTGTTCACGCTCATCACCGGGCTGTTCGTCGTCTCGCTCGGCGCGACCGCGCTGCTTCTCGACCCCGACGACACCCGCATCTCCGGGTTCCCGTTCTCAGACCTCGCGGTGAACCGCCGCATCCTCACGCTCACGTCGTTCCGGGCGCAGTACGCCGTCGCGGTCACGCTCGTCCGGTCGTGGG
This sequence comes from Halobaculum sp. D14, assembly GCF_051195135.1. NCBI lineage: Archaea > Methanobacteriati > Methanobacteriota > Halobacteria > Halobacteriales > Haloferacaceae > Halobaculum > Halobaculum sp. D14. Next base: position 145,201 of record NZ_JBNTKA010000004.1, read on the forward strand.
TGCCGCTGTTCGCCGGCGTCGCAGCCACCGGCGGCGCGTCGGCCGGCCTCGGCTACGGCGGCCTCGCCATCGCCGTCGTGACCGTGTCCGAGAAGTTCACCAACATGCTGCTGCAGCCGTTCACCGGGCGGCTTTCGGACGCCGCCGGGCGGAGCCTGTTCGTCTTCGCCGGCGGCGGCGCGTACGGCCTCGTCGCCGTCGCGGTCCCGTTCACGCCGGCCGTCGGCGCCGCGCTCGGCCTCCCGGAGACCTACCCGGTGGTCGGTGACGTCTCCGCGGCGTTCCTGCCGCTGCTCGCGCTGAACGGCGCGCTCGGCGTCGCCGACAGCTTCCGCGAGCCGGCGAGCATGGCGCTGTTCGCCGACGAGGGCAGCGACGGTGCCGGCGTCGCGTCCAGTTTCGGCGTCCGCGAACTCGTCTGGCGGCCCGGCTCCGTCGTCGCGCCGGTGTTCGGCGGCTGGCTCATGGGCAGCGTCGGCATGGCCGCCGTGTTCTACGTCGGCGGCGGCTTCGCGGTCCTCGGCGCCGTGACGTTCCTCGGCGTGCTGTGGCGTTTCCACGGCGCCGGCGCCCTCACCGAGTGGTGACGGCGCGGCTTCGGCTGCGGTGACGAAAACGCGGGTTCGGTTCTGCGGCCGGTCAGGCGTCGAGCGGCTCGCCTTCCTCGTCGACCGGGGTCTTCACGACCATCACCGGGCGGTCGATGAGCCGGACGACGCGCTCGGTGACGCTGCCGAGCAGGCTCCGGTAGGCGTCCGGGCGGCGCTTGCTGCCCGCGATGACGAGGTCGACCGAGAGGTCGTCGGCGACGTCGACGATGGTTTCGTACGGGACGCCGTGGACGAGGTGGCTCTCGAAGTCGACGCCGGCGTCGGCGCAGCGGCGCTTCACCTCGGCGAGCGTGTCCTCGCCGAGTTCCTGGAAGCCGTACTCCGGGCCCTCGTGGCCGTCGACGTACTCGTCGCCGCTGTACGCCGAGTAGGCGTCCTCGTCGACGACGAACAGCGCGTGCAGCGTCGCGTCGCGTTCGGCGGCGAGGTCGATCGCGTGCCCGACGGCGCGCTCGGAGGCGACGCCGCCGTTGGTGGCGATGAGAATGTCGTCGTACATGTCGGTCGGTGGTTCGCCGGACGCGATGAAAAAGGAACGGGCCTCTTCTCACCGAGCGACGCGGACCGGAAGCCGGTCGGCCGGCAGTGCGGATGGAAAGGGGTCGGTCCGGGACCGCTGACTTCCCGCCGAATCGCGCGCGGGGCGCTACAGCCGTTCGGCGACGGCGGCGGTGCCAGCGGCGACGTCGACGTCGGCGCCCTGCTCGGCGAGCGTGTCGCCGAGCGCGGAGACGAGGAACGAGACGTTGCGGGGGGACGCGGAGTAGCCCATGCAGCCGATTCGGAAGATGTCGCCGGCGAGGTCGCCGAGCCCCGACGCGATTTCGAGGTCGTACTCGTCGAGCAGCGCCGAGATGACCGCGTCGTCGTCGACGGCGTCCGGGACGCGGACGGCGTTCAGGCTCGGGAGCCAGTAGTCGTCCGTCGGGTTCAGTTCGAGCCCCATCGCTTCGACGCCGGCCTTGAGCGCGCCGGCGACCTCGCGGTGGCGGCGCCACCGGTCCGTGATTCCCTCCTCGGCGACGAGCCGCAGCGCCTCGCGGAGCGCGTAGACGTTCGTGACCGGCGCGGTGTGGTGGTACGCGCGCTCGTCGCCCCAGTAGCCTTCGAGCAGCGACAGGTCGAGGTACCACGACCGCGGCGACTCCTCGCGGGAGAGCACCTTGTCCATCGCGCGGTCGTTCAGGGTGAGCGGGGAGGCGCCCGGCGGGCACGACAGGCACTTCTGCGGGCCGCTGTAGGCGACGTCGATGCCCCAGTCGTCCACCTTGAGTTCGACGCCGCCGAGCGACGTGACGCAGTCGGCGACGACGTAGGCGTCGTGTTCGTGCGCGATGCTCGTGAGGTCGCGGACGTTCTGCTGGAGCGCCCCGGTGGACGTTTCGGCGTGGACGAAGCCGAACACGTCGGGCTGGTGGGTCGCGAACGCGTCCGCGACGTCCGCCGGGTCGAGCGGTTCGCCCCACGGCGCGTCGACGGTGACGACGTCGCCGCCGGCGCGGCGTGCCATCTCGGCCATCCGGCCGCCGAAGTAGCCGTTCGTCGGGACGAGCATCGTCTCGCCGGGCTCGACGAGGTTCCCGATGGCGGCCTCCATCGACGCGGAGCCGGTGCCGGACACCGGAATCGTCCACTCGTTGTCGGTGCGGAAGGCGTACCGGAGCAGCTCCTGCGTCTCGTCCATGATCTCGACGAACGACGGGTCGAGGTGGCCGACGAGCGGCGTCGCCATCGCGCGGAGGACGCGCGGGTGGACGTCGCTCGGCCCTGGCCCCATCAGCGTTCGGTCCGGCGGCGTGAGTTCGCCGACGTCAGGTCTGTCCATGCCGTCCGGTGTCGCCGCTGCCGTCAAAGGCCGTTCGGTTGCGGGCGGTACGGCCGGTGACGCCGGCCGCGACGGGGAACGCTTAGGGGCGCCGACCGGGAAACTGGAGCCATGACCAACACTGACGCCGGCGACGCCGGCGGCGACGCGGACGGCGCGGACAGCGCCGGCGGCGCGCCGTCGGAGTCGGCGTGGTTCGCGCCCGACGACGAGGCGGCACGCGTGGACCGAATCCGCGAGGGCGCCGCCGCCGAGCCGGCCGACTGGCCGTCGCTCGCGGTCGACGCCGACGTCGCCGACGACGAATCCGACTACTACGCGATGCTGCGCGAGGCCACGGTGGCGGCGACCCGCGCCGAGGTCAGAGAGCGCGAACGCGCCGACGACAGGCAGTTACTGCACGCCGTCCGGGCGGTGGACGACGCCGACCGCGTCGCGAACGAACTCGCCGAGCGCGCGGCGGAGTGGGCCGGCAGCCTGTACGACGAGTCCGGCTCCGGCGTCGAGTTCTGCCGGGAGGTCGCCGGCCGCGACCCGGACGGCCCGACCGAGGAGCGCGTCGTGTCGCTGGCGCGTCGCGTCGCCGACCTGGCCGACGAGTCCGAGCAGCTGGAGGCGTTCATCGAGGCGAGAGCGCCGGAGGCGGCGCCGAACCTCGCCGCGCTGGCGGGGCCGGTGCTCGCCGCGCGGCTCATCTCGCTGGCCGGCGGGCTGGAGACGCTGGCGAAGAAGCCGTCGGGGACGCTGCAGGTGCTCGGCGCCGAGGACGCGCTGTTCGCGCACCTCCGCGGGCACGCCTCGTCGCCGAAACACGGCGTCATCTACACCCACGAGTACGTCCGCGGGACGCGGCCGGAGGACCGCGGGTCGGCGGCGCGGGCGCTCGCCGGGAAGCTCACCATCGCCGCCCGCGTCGACTACTACAGCGGCGACCGGAAACCGGCGCTCGACGAGGAGCTCGACGAACGCATCCGAACCATCAGGGCGCGGGCAGACGCCGGCGACGACGACACCGACGGCGCGAGCGGCGGGACCGCCGCAGGCAACGCTGCCGGCGCGGGGGCGGACGAATGAGCGGCGCGGACGACAGCGGCGGCGACGGGCTTCCCGCGGGCGTCCAGCGGCGACCCATCGCGGGCGAGGAGCGGCTGTCGACCCGGGGCGAGCCGGTGTACGGCGAGCCGACCGACGGCGACTGGCGCGTCTGGGACGCCGGCCGGTCGAAGCTCGGCGCGATGCTCGAACTCGGGATGGACACCGGGCTGGACGGCGGCGAGACGGTGCTGTACCTCGGCGCGGCGAACGGGACGACGGTGAGCCACGTCGCCGACTTCGCCGGCCCGACGTACGCCGTCGAGTTCGCGGCGCGTCCGGTCCGCGACCTGCTCGACGCCTGCGACCCGCGGCCGAACCTGTTCCCGCTTTTGAAGGACGCGCGGAAGCCGGAGACGTACGCGCACGTCGTCGAGTCCGGCTGTGACGTCGTCGTGCAGGACGTCGCGACGCGCGGGCAGGCCGCGGTGGCGAACCGGAACGCGCAGTTCCTCGCGGACGACGGCCGGCTGCTGCTCGCCGTGAAGGCGCGCTCTGAGGACGTCGCCGCCGACCCGGCGTCGGTGTTCGACGACGTCCGCGCCGAACTCGCCGAGCAGTACGACGTCCTCGAGACGCGGCGGCTCGACCGGTACCACACGGACCACCTCGGCATCGTCGCGACGCCGAGCAGGTAGCGCGGCCGGCCGCCGGCGCCGCTTTCCCGAAATATAAATCACCGCACACCCAACCCCGGTTCGATGGAGACAGGCTCGCCGGAGTCGTTCGCGCGGATGGGTACTCTCGGAGTCGAAGAGGAGTTCTACGTCGTCGACGACGAGGGACGCCCCGTCTCGGGGACCGACGACCTGGTGTACGGCGACCGCGAGCCGCCCGAGCCGCTCGTCGACCGCGTCGACCACGAACTGTTCAAGTGCACGGTCGAGACGCAGACGCCGCTCATCGAGTCGCCCGCCGACGTCCGCGACCACGTCACGGCGGCCCGCGACGCGCTCGTCGACCACGCCGATTCGTACGGCTACCGCGTCGCCGCCGCTGGGCTGCATCCGGCGGCGAAGTGGCGCGAACTCGACCACGCCGAGAAGCCGCGGTACCGGTCGCAGCTCGACCGAATCCAGTACCCGCAGCACCGGAACACGACCGCGGGGCTGCACGTCCACGTCGGCGTCGACGACCCCGACAAGGCGACGTGGGTCGCGAACGAACTCCGGTGGTACCTCCCGCCGCTGCTGGCGCTGTCGGCGAACTCGCCGTTCTGGAACGGCTTCGACACCGGCCTCGCGTCGGCGCGCGCGAAGGTGTTTGAGGCGCTGCCGAACACCGGGATGCCCGGGTCGTTCGAGAGCTTCGAGGCGTACCAGTCGTTCGAGCGCCGAATGGTGGAGCTCGGCTCCATCGAGGACCGCGGCGAACTCTGGTACGACGTCCGGCCGCACACCGGCCACGGCACCGTCGAGGTGCGGACGCCCGACGGCCAGTCCGACCCGGACGTCGTCTGCGCGTTCGTCGAGTTCGTCCACGCGCTGGTCGTCGACCTCGCCGAGCGGTACGAGGACGAGGCGGCGCCGACGTCGACGGCGCTGCGGCGGGAGACGCTCGACGAGAACAAGTGGCGGGCGATGCGGCACGGCCACGACGCGTCGTTCGTCGACCGGGACGGCGACTCGGTCGTGTCGCTCGCTGACGCCGTCGACCGCGTCTGCGACCGCGTCGGCGTCGACGGCCTGCGCGACGTCCTCGACCGGGAGTCCGGCGCGGAACGCCAGCGACGCATCCGGCAGCGGGACGGGCTGGACGCGCTGTGTACGGACCTGCTGCTGTCGGCGTAGACCGGCGTCGTCGGTCGGCGCCGCTCGCGGCGGGTCGGCGCGGGCCGAGACAGTCAGCGGCGACGACGTTTTACGCGCGGAGTTCTGACCTGCGGAGCAGGACACATGGCTTCCGACGACGCCACCGACGACGCGGACGACGCCGGCGACGCCACCGACGGCGGACCGGACGGCGCCGGCGACGCCACCGACGGCGGACCGGACGGCGCCGACGCGGACGCCGGGTCGGCGCGCGAGGAGTTCGACAGCGCCAGGGCCCGCCTCGAAGCGGAGGCGAGCGACGTCGCCGAGGGCTTCGACGAGCGCCTCGTCGACCTGCTGTCGTGGCTGCTCGACACCGAGACCCGCGCCCGCATCTACGTCTTCCTCCGGGAACACCCGGAGTCCACGAGCGAAGAGGTCGCCGAAGGCACCGGGCTGTACCCGAGCACGGTCCGGGAGGCGCTCGCGGAACTCCACGAGGAGGGCCACGTGACGCGCGACAAACGCGAGTCCGTCGGCGCCGGCAACAACCCCTACGAGTACGACGCCATCGCGCCCTCCGAACTCGTCGAGGGCGTCGTCGAGCAGGTGCAGGCCGAACTGAACACCGTGTTCAACCTCGACGACCTGCTCGGCCGCGGCGGCGACGCCGACGGCGACACCGCGGAGCCGGTCACCATCACCGTCGAATCAGGGCAGGGCGCACCCGCAGACGACGACGCTGAAACCGGCGGCGACGACGCCGAATCCGGGTCCGACGGCGACGACGTCGACGGCGGCGAGGCCGACGCCGGAGCCGACGGTAGAGACGCCGACGGAGACGGCGACGAGTCGGCGTAGCCGCGTCGCTTCGGCGGTCCGTCACGAACGAGGAGTAACGTCGCTTTTACGTTCGGCGGTCCCGACGCACGGGTATGAACGTCGCGCTTGGCGGGACATTCGACCCGGTCCACGACGGGCACCGCGCGCTGTTCCGCCGCGCGTTCGAGCTCGGGGACGTCACGGTCGGGCTCACCTCCGACGACCTCGCACCGGAGACCAGACACACCGAACGGTACGTCCGGTCGTACGAGGACCGGAAGGATGACCTCGAATCGGTGCTGTCCGAACTCGCCGACGAGTACGACCGCGACTACGAGATTCGGAGGCTCGACGAGCCGACCGGCATCGCCGTCGAGCCGGAGTTCGACGCGCTGGTCGTCTCGCCGGAGACCCGCGCCGGCGCCGAACGCATCAACGACATCCGCGAGGAGCGCGGGCTCGACCCGCTCCGCATCGAAGTCGTCGACCACGTCGAAGCCGAGGACGGAAACCGCATCTCGTCGACCCGCATCGTCAACGGCGAAATCGACGAGCACGGCAACCTCACGCCCAAACGGGAGGGACGCGGCCCGACGCGACCCGAGTAGATGCCGAACGCCGTCGACGCCGCCGCAGCGTGGCTCGCCCGGCGGTCGCTCGCGACGCGCCTCCTGCTCGGCGGCGCCGCCGCCGCTATCGCCGGCTACCAGTTCGTCGAACTCGGCAGCCGCGACCCCGGAAGCCTCGTCGCGTACGTCGGCGCCGCGCTGCTGCTCGTCGGCCAACTCGGCGTCGTCGCCGGCGCGGTCGGCGTCGCGTGGCTGCTCCTCGCTGAGTGACGCGACGGTCAGGTCCCGGCTGCGTCGACAGCGGACTCCCTGCGCCCGCTACCACGTCGGCGGCCTGAACCCGGCGTCTTCGAGGACGTCCTTCCAGTGTTGCTGCACCGACAGCCGCGTCACGTCCATCGCCTCGGCGACCGCCGTCTGGCTGCGCTCGTCGCCCGCGATGAGCGCGCCGGCGTACAGCGCCGCCGCCGCCATCGCCGGCTTCGACCGCTCCGACTCCGGGACGTGCGACAGAAACAGGTCGGTGGCGTTCGACCGCGCCTCGCCGGACAGCTCCAGCGACTCCGCCGCGCGGCGAAGCTCGCCGAGCCACTCCTCGTTTTGCACCTCGTCGCTCGCCCGGTACACACCGCTGGCTTCGTCGCCACCGCACATAAGTCATCGGCCGCGTCCGACAGCTACTTACCGCGAATTTCGTTATACGGAGGTGCGCGCGGGTAGCCAAGTGGCCAACGGCGCAGCGCTTAGGACGCTGTCCCATAGGGGTCCGCAGGTTCGAATCCTGTCCCGCGCATCTCGAACCCGGCCCCGTCGCATTATTCTCGTGGGTTTGCCAACAGAACGCAACTCACAACATGTCTCTAAACGGACCAAATCGGCTATCGCGCTGTACCATATTCCGAGACCACGAATGGGACAACGGCCGACACATCATCATCGTCCCACAATCCCACCAGCAGTATCTCACCGAAAAACAGGCCGTCGACTACTACGAACACCGGAAGGCGTTCCTCACGTGGTTACTCAACTTCGGCAAGAACAAGCAGCGAGCAAAGGGCTACTCCCCATATACCGTATACAACACCGGCTACCGAACAGCCGAATTCGACCTCTGGTCATGGAAGCAGAACGGCCGCTACGACGTTCCTCCCACACAGGCAGACGTCACCGGGTTCATGGAAGAAGTCGCTCTCTCCGACGTTGCGGACTCCACGAAAGGCAAGAAGCTCGAAGCACTCCGACGGTATTCGGGGTGGCTTCAGGACTACCACGGAGAAGACGAATGGGAGTTCGCGTGGAAGTTCAAAAGCGGCGGCGGAAACAATCAGCCCCGCGATTTCTTATCTGTTCGTGAACGTCGACAGATTCGGCAGGCAGCACTCAACGCAGAAGGAAGCCCGAAACACGGCGTTGAGTCACTGGAGGACACCGACTTCGAAGACGGTAGCTGGAAAGTCACATCCCTCGTTTGGACCAGCCTCGATGCCGGACTTCGCCCCGTCGAAGTACGTCGGGCACGGTGTAGTTGGGTTGATACGGAAAACGGGGTTCTTCGCATCCCCCGGGAAGACTCGGCAAAGAACGAGGGAAACTGGACCGTCGGGCTAACGGACCGAACCTCGACCGGACTTGAGCGGTGGATACGAGAGCGAGAAACCCATCCCCGGTACGAAGAGTCGGACCGTCTGTGGTTAACGCGACGAGGGAACCCGTACAGCGCGAAGGCACTACGCCAACTACTTCATAGACTGTGTGAACAGGCAGGGATTGACACAGAAAACCGGAGTATGTCGTGGTACACGATTCGGCACTCTGTCGGGACGTACATGACGAAGGAACGGGATTTGGCCGCGGCGAAAGCCCAACTCCGTCACCGGAATGCACAGACTACGATGAAGTACGACCAAGTTCCCGTCGAAGACCGGCGAGACGCACTTGACCGGATGGGCTGACACAGCGTGAAGGGCAGTATACCAAGATGTCTTGCAATAATATTGACTGAGGCAACTATTTATTAATATGGGTTATTGTCCATGGGCCCGGAAGTTAATGCTGTAAGAGAGTACCTCATATACGAAAGCCAACCTCGGCATCCCATAATGTGCCAGATTGATAGCCTCCGCAGCAATCTGTATACTGGCTATGAGTACCTCATCTCGCTCCGATTCGTTCGGCTTTCTATAATACGGTGTATCAATCAGTTGGTTCTGCCGTGTTGAATAGATGCTAAGTCACGATTAGAGTGGCTCACAGACTGCTGTGTTGAATAGCGATCTAATCGG
>NZ_JBNTKA010000005.1:0-54289 GCF_051195135.1 Halobaculum sp. D14
GCTCCCGGCGTTCCAGCGTGGGAGCGGTATTCGAGATTAGCCTCAGTTTCCCGAGGTTATCTCGATCCGTAGGGTAGATTGGCCACGTGTTACTGAGCTATCTGCCACGAGTATGAACTCGTACGACTAGCATGGCTAAATCGGACTCCGATAGCAATGACCTCCGGCAGGATCAACCGGAATGTTCCTGTCCTGACGGACAGGGGGTGGCGGGTCGATTGGTGACACCGTTGTATCAGCCAGATGTCACCAAGCTATCGGGGCTAACATCAGATACCGTCTTGCGGCGGACCGCAGGGGCGGAATCCTCATCCTGCCGCCCGGGTGGGCGGCGTGTCGTTCACATCACTACCAAATGCAGGTTCATACAAAAGGCCGTCGTCTCGCGGCCGCCTCGTGCCGACGACTCATGGGACAAACGTTCACACACTGAGCCGTGCCGTCCCCGACATCCCAGACGGATTCCAGCGTCAGACGGCAGACAGGGCCTTGCGAGCAGCAACTCCCCGCCGAACCGGCCGGATGAGTAACGACTTTGCGGCCGCGCGGCCGAGACCGAGACAGATGACGCCCGACTTCTCGCGGCTCGACGCGCTGCTGGCTGAGGCGGACGCGGACGCGTACTGTCTGGACTCGGACAGTTCCGACTCGAACCAGCTGTACCTCTCCGGGTTCGACGCCCCCGACCCGTTCTTCACCGCGTACACGCACGCGGAGACAGCGGTGCTGGTGTCGGGGCTGGAGTACGGCCGCGCGAAAAAGGAGTCGCGCGCGGACACGGTCGCGCGCCTCGCGGAGTACGACCACGTCGACCGCGTCGAGGAGTACGGCGAGGCCGAGGGGACCGTTCGGACCTACGCCGCCTTCCTGGACGACCTCGGAGTCGACGCGGCCGTCGTCCCGGAGCGGTTCCCAGTGGGTGTCGCGGACGGTCTCCGGGACCGCGGCGTCGACGTCGCGGTCGACACCGACGACGTCGTCGAGGACATCCGCGCGGCGAAGACCGACGAGGAGGTCGAGCACGTGCGCACCGCCCAGAAGGCCAACGAGGCGGCGATGCGCGCGGCGGAGACGCTCATCGCCGACGCGGCCGTCGACGGCGACGTTCTGGTCCACGACGGCGAGCCGCTGACCAGCGAGCGGGTCCGAGAGGAGATCGAGGTGACGCTGCTCCGACACGGCTGCGCGCTCGACGAAACCATCGTGGCCTGCGGCGCGGACGCCGCGGACCCGCACAACCGCGGGAGCGGCCCGCTCGAACCCGGCGAGCCCGTCGTCGTCGACATCTTCCCGCGCGACAAGGCGTCGAAGTACCACGCCGACATGACGCGGACGTTCCTCCGCGGCGACCCCGACGACGAGGTTCGGACGCGGTACGACGTCACCCACGACGCGCTTCGGCGCGCGCTCGAAGCCGTCGAACCGGGCGTCACCGGCGCGGAGGTACACGACGTCGTCTGTGACACCTACGAGGAGGCGGGCTACGAGACGCTGCGGTCGGACCCGACGACCGAAACCGGGTTCATCCACTCCACGGGCCACGGCGTCGGCCTCGACGTCCACGAACAGCCGGGCGTCAATCCCCGCGGCGAGGAGCTGAAGCCGGGGCACGTCGTCACCATCGAACCCGGCCTGTACGACCCCGCGGTGGGCGGTATCCGCATCGAGGACATCGTCGTCGTCACCGAGGACGGCCACGAGAACCTCACGGACTACCCCGTCGAACTGGTCGTCGACTGACCGCGACCGCGACGCCGCTGTCGACGGAGCCGGCCAGCCTGACAGCGCGTCGAAACCTTTTCGTCGCCGCACGCCACCGCTGTGGACGACCGTGACTCCCGGACACAGCCGAAGCACCCTCGAACCGCACCGGCCATGCCGCTGAAAAGTGGCGTCTCGCACGCGTTCGGCGCGCTCGCGAGCGTCGGCTTCGCCGCCGTCGTCGACACCTACCTGGCGAACAACTACGCGTCCGTCGCCGCCGTGTTCAGGGCCGTCGGGGCGCCGCTCGCCGCGGCGCTCGGCGGGTCGCTGGACGGCGAACTCGCCGGGGCGCTCGTTCTCGCCTCGGCGCTGGCGTTCCTGTGGGGGACGACGTACCACCTCGTCCGGCACTGACCGGCGAACGGACGGCGGCGGCGGACGGTCGCCGGCGTCGACGCGACTCACCTAACCGATACGCTTTCACGGCCGGTCGGGCTGCATACGTCCATGAAGCTGCTCGTCGTCGGCGCCGGTGAGATGGGCCGGTGGCTCGCGCGGACGCTGCGTCCCGCGGTCGACCGCGTCGCCTTCGCCGACACGAACCCGCAGACAGCGATGGACGCCGCCGAGGCCGTCGTCGACGGCCGTGTCGTCCCGGCGGACACCGACGAGTCGTTCGACTGCGTCGCGCTCGCGGTGCCGATGCCGGCCGTCGCGGACGCGGTCGAGCGGTACGCGCCGAACGCCGCCGACGGCGCGATGGTCGACGTCTCCGGGGTGATGGCGGAGCCGCTCGCCGCGATGGAGGAGCACGTGGACGGCGAGTACGCCAGTTTCCACCCGCTGTTCGCGCCGCCGCGCGCGCCGGGGCGGGTCGCCTACGTCCCGGGCGTCGCGGGCTCGTTCGTCGACGGCGTCCGCGACGGACTGACGGCCGCCGGCAACGACGTCTTCGAGACGACGGCCGCCGAGCACGACGAGGCGATGGAGACGGTTCAGACCGCGGCGCACACCGCGGTGCTGTCGTACGCGCTCGCTGCCGACGACGTCGACGACCGGTTCCAGACCCCGGTTTCTTCGGGGCTCACCGACCTCGCCGCGACGATGGCGGAGGGGCACCCGGCGACGTACGCCGACATCCGCGAGGCGTTCGGCGGCGCCGACGATGTCGCCGACGCGGCACAGGTGCTCGCCGACGCCGACCGCGACACCTTCGAGGAACTGTTCGCGGAGGTCCGCGACCGCGTCGACGCGGCGTCCCGGTTCGACGGCGACGGTGGCGGTGACGGCGACCGCGACGCCGACGACGGCGAGTCCGGTTCGGCAGGCGGAACGGGAACGGACGGCGGCGGCGACGCCGGAGCCGGCCGATGAGCGCCGTCGACCGCGAGGCACTCCGGGACACCGCGAAGTACCTGCGGCGCGCCCGGCCCGTCGACCCCGACGAGATATTCGAGTACCTCCCCGACCAGCCGCATCCGGCGGTCGTCCGGCGGGCGCTACGCGAGGAGGCGTACGACCTCGGGCTGTTCGAACGCGACGACGGGACGTTCGTCCCGGCGAACGACGACCCGGTCGACCCACCGGGCTGGCAGCCGTCGGCGTTCCCGGAGCGGTACGCGCACGCGTTCGAGGACCTGCTCGTCGAGCGGTTCGGCCGCGAGTGGGCGACCGGCGACTCCGGCGACGAACTGCGCGACGTCATCCGGCGGATGAAAGAGGACTACTACCGCGGCCGCGACGTGGAGTACGACGCGGACGCGGCGCTCGGCTACGGCGTGTATCACCTCCCGGATTTCTACGCCGCGGTCGGCTACGTCCTCGACACGCTCGCCGAGCGGGGGCTGCTCCCGCGGCAGCTCCGCGTCCTCGACGTCGGCGCCGGCGTCGGCGGCCCGATGCTCGGCGTCCACGACTATCTGCCCGACGACGCGCTCGTCGACTACCACGCCGTCGAGCCGAGCGCGAACGCCGACGTGTTCGACCGGCTCGCCGACGAGACGCGCCGGAACGTCAGGACGACGACTCACCGGACGACCGCCGAGGCGTTCGACCCGGAGTCGGTCGGCGCCGTCGACCTCGTGCTGTTCGGGAACGTGCTCTCGGAGCTCGACGACCCGGAGGCGGTCGTCGAGACGTACCTGGGCGCGATGGCGGACGACGGCGCCTGCGTCCTGCTCGCGCCGGCGGACCTGAACACGTCGACGCAGCTCCGGTCGGTCGAACGCAGCGTCGCCCCGCCCGACGGCGATGTGACGGTGTACGCGCCGGACCTGCGGCTGTGGCCCGGCGAGGAGCCGTCGGACCGCGGCTGGTCGTTCGACGACCGGCCCGCCCTGGAGACGCCGGGGTTCCAGCGCCGCCTCGACGACGCCGCCGACCGGAGACACGACGAGGAGCCCGGCGCCTTCTGCAACACGGACGTGAAGTTCTCGTACGCCGTGCTCCGGACCGACGGCGAGCGCCGCGTCCCCATCGTCGCCAGCGGCGAGCGGCACGCGAAGCTCGCGAACTCGGAAGCGCACGTCACCGACCGCGTGAACCTCCTCGCCGTGAAGCTCTCGCAGAACCTCGCGTCGGGCGATGCGAACCCGCTGTTCAAGGTCGGTGACGGCTCCGAACGCCTCGAACACTACGCGGTGCTCACCGGCGAGTCGTCGCTGAACCGCGACCTCAGCGAGGCCCCGTACGGCGCCGTGTTACAGTTCGAGAACGTCCTGGTCCTGTGGAACGACGACGAGGGCGCGTACAACCTGGTCTGCGAGAAGGAGACCGTCGTCGACGCGCTCGTGCCCTGAGTCGGCGCGAACCAGAATCGGCCCGAACCGGGGTCGAAGCGGCCTCGCGCGGCGCCCGTCAGTCCAGCCCGTAGCGGCGGACGGCGGTGCGGGCGCCCGCGACGCCGGCGACGCCGAGCGCGACGACGGCGGCGACGGCGAGGTACGTCGACGCGTCGGCGGAGCCGACCGCGAGTTTCGCGGCGACGTTCGCGGGGTTCACGGGGGAGAGCGCGGCGGCGCCGAACAGGCCGAGCACGCCGAGCGAGTAGACGGTCTGTGCGGCGCGGCGGTCAGGCGACACCAGCGCGACGGCGGCGCCGAGCGCCGTGACGAGCGCGGCCAGCCCGGCGGTCAGGCCGAGCAGCGACACGACGCCGGCGGCGGTGCCGACGGCGCTCGACGCGGGGGCGATGGCGGTGCCGTTCAGCGACAGCAGCGCGAGCCACAGCGCCGCCTGCACCGGCGCGAGGCCGGCGGCGGCGAGCAGTTTCCCCTCCACGATGTCGGTGAGCGTCACCGGGGCGACCCGGAGCAGTTCGAGCGTGCCGCGCTCCACCTCCTCGGTGAGCGAGTCCACCGTCACCGACCCGGCGATGAACACCGGGAGGAACAGCAGCAGCGGCACCAGCACGGTGTAGGTGAACCCGAAGTACGGCGACGCGCCGGCGCGCGGCGGCAGTTCCAGCGGCGTCGACGTCAGGTGCGCGGCGCGGTCGGCGCGCTCGGCGCGTTCGAACGCCCGCAGCGCCTCCCGCGCCTGCACGACGACGAGCGTCGAGGCGACCCCCTGGTCGGGGACGAGCACCCTGACTTCGAGGACGTGCCGCGGCGTCTCCGTGACGAGCAGCGCGGCGTCGACTTCCCGGGCGGTGAACGCGTCGACGGCTGCCTGCTTGGTCTCGTACAGCCGCGGCTCCATGCTGTCGGTGGACTCGGCCGCCGCCGCGAGTTCGTCCGCGGCGTCGCCGGCGACCGCGGTTTCGACGGTGATTCCGGCGGCGTTCCCGGGGTCGTACAGCGAGACGAGCCCGACGACGAGGAACGACGAGAACGCCGCGACGAACAGCTGGATGAGCAGCGCGAGCACGATGGTCTTCTCCGAGCGCAGCGACGCGAGTTCGCGCTTCGCGATGACGACCCGCGGGTCCCGGTCCCGGTCGGCTCGCTCTGCGGCGGCAGTCCCCGGCTTCGGCGCGGGCGAGTCACCCAAGGGTCATCACCACCGCGAAGTCGTACGCGAAGTGAATCGCGGCCGCGACGGCGAGCGTCACGGCCCACGACGCCCGGTCGCGGGTCGCGCCGACCGCCGAGACGGCAGCGGTGACGACGTGCAACAGGAGCGGCGCGGCGAGCAGCGCGACGCCGACGGCCGGGCTCACCCCGGACGGCGCGAACGCGGCCTGCCCGAGCGGCAGCGAGCCGAGCCCGACGAGCTGGACGACCGCGGTCGCCTTCTCGGCGACGAAGAAGCCGACTCCGGCGAGCGCGCCGAGTTTCAGCGCCGTCGGGAGGTCGCGTTCGAACCGCGACTGGTGGAAGCCGGCGTAGACGCCGACGCCCTTCGCGGCCTCCTCAACGGCGGCGACGACGACGAGCAGCGCGACGGTCGCGGCGGCCTGCGGCAGCGCGAACAGCACGGCGACGGCGAGCAGCTCCGCGACGAACACGAACGGAATCGACAGCGCGGCGAGCACCGCGACGTCGCGGGGCCGCGACAGCCGGACGGCGAGCGCGTCGAGGAACTTCAGCGGGACGGCGCGCTGGGTGAACATGTCCTCTTCGCGGTAGACGCCGGTGCCGAGCAGGAACAGCGTCGCCGACGTGAGGTAGAACGGCCCGGTCGAAAACAGGTAGTCGCCGACGGAGGTCGCGGCGCCGCCGGCCTGGAGGTCGCGGACGACGAGCGTGAGCGGCGAGATGAGCGCGACCGGCGTGACGTTCGTGAAGATGGCGGGGACGAACGCGTACGTCGTCAGGAAGACGGACACCGTGACGGTGACGAACGTGAGCTCCTTGAAGCTCCGCGCGAACATCGCGCCGACGAACGTCGCCGCGAGGAACGCGAGCGCGACCGGGAACACGGCGGCGACCGACAGGACGCCGCCGCCGACCGCGGCCGCGATGACCGCCGTCGCGACGAGCGAGACGGCGACGTACGGCAGCGTCTTCCCGGCGACGATGTCGAGTTTCGACACCGGCGCGACCAACAGCAGTTCGCCGCGTCGGTTCACGCGCTCGTTCAGAATCGTGGAGCCGTACGCCTGAATCACGAAGTTCATCGGGACGAGGAACGCGAACGCGAGCACCAGCGACGCGAACGGGAACGGCGGCGAAATCTCGGCGGGCGACCCGGTCGACTGCCCGCCGAACAGCGGGCCGCCGCCGAAGTCCGGGACCTGCATCGGCCCGCCGGCGTCGCCGCCGCCCGAGCCGTCGGCGCCGGCGTCTCCACCGCTTCCGTCGCCGGCTCCGTCCCCGCTGGAACCGTCGCCGCCGTCGGTGCCGCTTCCGCCGTCGCTCGCGCCGATCTGGTCGGAGCCGCGGGTGACGTAGCTGAGCGTCACGGACACAGGGAACGCTGCGCTCTGGTTGTCCTGTTGGCGCATCAGCCGGTCGTTGTGCGCGGCGACGGCGCTCCGGAACGCCGCCAGCGCCGCCTCGCCCTTCGCCGTCTGCAGGTGCGTCACGGTCGCCTGCCGGTCGCTGACGTTCGCGTCGGCGACGTAGAGGTCGGCGTCGGCCGCGTCGGCCGGCACGGCTTCGAGCGGCGTCGACGACGCCACCGGTTCGTGGTACGGGCTGTCTTCCGAGACGGCGACCTCGTAGATGTCGCGGTCGAACGCGACGCCGCCCGCCGCGGCGCCCGCGACGGCGACGCCGACGGTCAACAGCAGCGCGAGCGCGCCGAGCACCGCGGTCCGCCGGTCGAGGACGCCGGCGGTCCGGCTGACCTCCCACCGCGCGATGCGGAGGAGCTTCCGCGGCGTCACTCGTCGTCCTCCGCGGCGGACGCCGCCGGCTCGCCCGACGCAGCGGACCCGTCGTCCGCTGCTCGGTCAGCGCCGTCGTCGGTTTCTCCGTCCGTCCCCGCGTCGTCGCCGGCGGTGACGCGGCGACTCCCCGGCATCGGCTGGCCGACGACGTCGAGGAATATCTCTTCGAGCGTCGACTCGCGGGTCCGGATGTCGTCGACGTCGCCGCCGGCGGCGGCCGCGGCGTCGCGGACCTCCTCGACGGCGTCCATCGAGTCGACTTCGGTGACGAAGCGGTCGCCGTCCGGCTCCGCGCCGGCGACCTGGACCGTCGTGAACACGCGGTAGGCGGTGTCGCCGTGTTCGTCGCGAATCTCCTCGACGGTGCCGCGCGCGACGATTTCGCCCTCGTTCATGATGACGACGCGGTCGCAGACCGACTCGACGTGATAGAGGTTGTGCGCGGAGAACAGCACGGTCTTTCCGGCGTCGGCGAGGTCGCGGACGTACTCGAGGACGTAGTTCGTCGTGAGCGGGTCGAGCCCCGACGCGGGTTCGTCGTAGATGAGGACGTCCGGGTCGTTGACGAGCGACCGCGCGATGGCGACCTTCCGTTTCATCCCCTTTGACATGTCGCCGAGGCGTCGGTCGCGGTGGTCGAGTTCGAGGTCGTCGAGCGCGCCCTCGATGCGCTGGGTCGCGGTGGGCCGCGGGACGTCGTAGAGGTCCGCGAAAAAGCGGAGGTAGCTCCGCGCGGTCATGTCCTCGTACAGCGGCGACTCCTCCGGGAGGAAGCCGAGGTCGGTCCTGGTGGCCGGGTCGCCGGCGGGCTTCCCGGCGATTTCGGCGACGCCGGCCGTCGGTTCGACGAGGCCGGCGAGCGTCTTGAGCGTCGTCGTCTTCCCGGCGCCGTTCGGCCCGACGACGCCGAAAATCTCGCCCGCGTCGACCGCGAAGGTGCTCCCCTGTACGGCGACGAAGTCGCCGTACACCTTCCGTAGCCCGTCGGCACGAATCATGACTGGTCCGTCCGTCCGAGCGGGGTAAAGCCCGTCGCCGAGGCTATCGGCGCTGAAAACCACGGACGGCGTCGCCCGGCCGGCGGACGCGGTGTCGGCTCCGACGCGGGTCAGAACGCAACTCGGCGGGCCTGGACGGGACGAAATGGAACACAGAAAGCGGTGGTCGCGACGGAGTACAGGACGTAGTCAGTCGAGCGGTGCTCGCAGTCGAAAGCGCTGGTCGGTGAACGGCGTCAGTCGTCGGCCGGCGCCGCGGAGTCCGCGTCGGCGTCGACGTCGACGTCCGCGGTCACTTCGCCGCCTCGTTCCCAGACTGCCGCCGCAGACGTTCGGTTCGGCGGCGTGTGGTCGACGTCCTCCATGGTCTGCTCTGTCATCGTGGCACGGTCTACCTCGGCGCGGTATATCAGCGTTCCTCCAAACCTCATAAGACACACTATAGCATATAAGGAAATACTAGGTCCGAGTCGGGGCGGCGGCACCGCGCCGTCCGGTCACTCGTCGGAGACGTGGAAACCGGGCGACTCGGAGCGAGGCCCGACCGCTTCGAGGAACCGAACCGACGGGCTCGCGGTGAACGCCACCAGCGACGCCAGGAACACCGGCGTGATGCTCGCGCCGTCAGTGAGCGCGATGGCGATGAGCGCCGACGACAGCGGCGTTCCGGTGACGACGGAGTTGAACGCCGCCATTCCGGCGAGCGAGGCGAGCACCGGCGGGAGCCCGGGGACGACGAGCGCGGCCGCCTGCCCGACGAGCGCGCCCATGAACATGTGCGGGACGATGAGGCCGCCGATCCAGTTCCCGTGAATCGTGACGCCGGCCGCGACCATGACGGCGGCGAGCGTCACCAGCAGCGTCTGGAGCGTGAATCCGCCGCCGAGCAGCGCGTTCATCTTCGCGCCGCCGTAGAAGTACGACAGCGGGACGAGCCACCCGAGGACGCCGATGACGGCGCCGGCGAGCGTCGTCCTGACGTACACCGCCACGGAGAGCCGGCGGAACGCGCGGCCGACCAGGCTGAACGCCTCCGAGTAAACGAGCCCGAACGGGATACAGAGGACGCCGACGGCGGCCGCCCACCCGAGTTTCGGGAGCGTCGGCGGCACGATGGACGCCGTCTGCCACACCGGGAACAGCCGCATACCGCCGAGGGCGACCTCGGTGAGGTAGCCGGCGAACGACGCGACGAACGTCGGGATGATGGCCTCGTAGTACTCGAGGCCGCGCTCGTGCGGGAGTTCGAGCCACAGCAGCGCGCCGCCGATGGGGGCGCCGAGAATCGCGCCGAAGCCGGCGCCCATCCCGGCGAGCGTCAGCAGCTTCGTGGAGTTGTCGAAGCCGAACAGCTCCGAGACGTACGTCCCGAACGAGCCGCCGACCACCGACATGACGCCCTCCGGGCCGGCGTTCTGCCCGGCGACCAGCCCGACGAGGCCGACCGGGATGATGGGGACGTTGTCCGCGAGTTCGACGCGGCCCTCGCCGTGGAACTGCTGGACGAGCGCGGAGAGCGCGCCGGGGTAGAACGTCGAGTAGAGGACGGCGCCGACGAGCACGCCCGCGGCGATGCTCACCGGGACGCGCCAGTACGTCGCGGTCAGCGTCGACCAGAGCAGGTGTTTGAGCGCGAGCCAGACGACGCGGAACGCCGTCGCGACCACGCCGACGCCGACGCCGAGCACCGCGGCGACGACGAGCAGGTGGTGGAACTCGCGTTCGCGAAGCGGAACCGGGACGCGCTCCATGGGGACGGTAGTTCAGCCGGACGCACGGCTTGATTTGCGTTCTCCGACGACGGCGTCGGTGACGGCAGCGACGCCGGCGGCCGGTCAGCGCTGGACGGCGAGCACCGGGACGTCGCCGTCGCGGATGACCTGCTCGGTCGTGCTCCCCATCAGGAACCGGCCGACGCCGGAGCGGCCGTGCGTGCTCATCACGACGAGGTCGACGTCGTGGTCGTCCGCGTACCGCAGTATCGTCCGGTCGGGCGCGCCGACCTCGACGGCGCCGACGGCGTCGACGTCGCGGGCGAGCGCCTCGTCGACGATGCGGCGCGTGGACTCGTCGCCGGCCTCGCGGAGCGACTCCAGTTTCTCGTCGCCGCGGCCGACGATGGACGCGCTTTCGGTCTGGTCGACGACGGCGAGCACGTGGACGGTCGCGTCGTACCGTTCGCCGTGGCTGAAGGCGTGTTCCGCCGCGTCCATCGCCGCCTCGCTGCCGTCGGTCGGCACCAGAATCGCGTCGTACATGGGGCAGACCAGAGACAGCGACGCCAAATATCCTGCCGTGGTGACGGCCCGGTCGGCCGCCGTGCACGCCGCCCCGTGCCGGCCGCTCAGCGAACGCGGCGGCCCCGAGTACCAACAGTTATGCACCGACCGACTGCTCCCGGACGTATGGACGAGACGCTGGTCGAACTGCTCGCGGCGAACGCGTCCCACGCCGAGGCGTTCCGCTCCCGGTTCGACGACGTCCAGGAGTTCCAGCGGCCCGACGTCGTGACGGTGTGCTGTTCGGACTCGCGGGTGTTACAGGACCACATCTGGGGGAACGACGAGCCGGGCCGGATATTCACGTGCAGCAACATCGGGAACCGGGTCGTCCAGCGCACCGAATCCGGGGAGGCGGTCTCCGGAGACGTGCTGTACCCGATCGCACACACCGGCACCGACACGGCCGTGGTCGTCGGCCACACCGGCTGCGGCGCCGTCACCGCCGCCTACGAGGCGCTGACCGACGGGCCGCTGGCCGACGGAGCGTCGGAGCCGCCGGGCATCGAACACTGCATCGACCTGCTGGCGCCGCACCTCGAACCGCGCGTCGAGGCGCTCCCCGACGGCGTCGACGGCGCGGCCGCGGTGAACCGGCTCGTCGAGTACAACGTCGACCGGCAGGTGTCGCTGCTACGCGCCAGCGACGACGTCCCGGCGGCGGTCACGGTGGTCGGCGTCGTCTACGACTTCCAGGACGTCTACGGCGGCGAGCGCGGCGAGGTCCACGTCGTCAACGTCGACGGCGACACGTCCGTGGAGTCGCTCCGGGACGCCCACCCCGAAATCGGCGCACGCATCCGGCGTCTCCAGGAGAACTGACCACCGCCGCGCGAGCTCAATCGGCGAGGCTCAATCAGCGAGGCCCGGCCGGCGACGGCCGGTACTGATTAGCGGCGCAGGACCCAGAACCGGGTATGTCGAGCGTCACCCTCGAGAACCCCGTCGTGTTCGGGGCGGTCGTGACAGTGCTGTGGACAGGCCTCTGGACCGGCGCCGAGGCCGTCCTGTTCGACGGAGACCTCGCGGTCGCCGCGGTTTCGGGCGCCGTCGGCGGCGTCGCGTTCTCGGTGGTCTGGTGGTTGCTGCGGCGGAGCCGGAAAGCCGAGACGGCGTGACTCGTCCTCAGCGGCTCTCCCGCTGTTCGACCTTGTTCAGTTCGATGAGCAGCCGGAAGATGGCCTTGACGAGGTTCGCGTCGACGTCGAACCGCTCGGCGTTCTCGCCGGCGCGGTCCATCACGGCCTGCTCCTGTGCCTCGTCGGTCGTCGGGAGGTCGCGCTGGGCTTTCACCGACGCGATGGTGTCGGCGACGTAGGTGCGGCGCGCGATGAGTTCGACGAGCTCCTTGTCGATGGACGCGATTTCGTCGCGGAGTTCGTCGAGCGACATTTCCTCGGGGTTCGGGACGTCGTCGATGTCGGGAGAGTCGTCTGTCATGGTGGGAGTGAGTCAGGTGGAGTGCGTCAGTCGATTCGGGCGCCGGCGTCGCGGGTCCGGGTGAGCACGGTGTCGCCGTCGCGGCGCGCCCAGCGGTCGCGGACGCGACGCAGGTCGTCGGCGTCGCCGACGGCGACGACGCTCGGGCCGGTGCCGGACAGCGAGACGCCGAGGCAGTCCGGCATCGCCTCGACGGCCGGGTCGGTCGGGAAGCCGAGCGCCGCGGAGAACGCCAGGCCGTTGACGGTCATGGCGTCGCCGTAGTCGCCGTCGAGCGCGAGGTCGACGGCGAGGTCCGCCATCGGCGCGACCTGGCGGCAGCGGTCGACGTCGGCGTCGGCGCTGTAGGCGCGCTCGGGCGGCGTCCAGACGAGCGCGTCGTGGCCGAACCGCTCGCGGCTGCGGAGCGAGTCCGACGTGTTGTCGGTGACGACGACGCCGCCGAGCATCGACGCCGCCGCGTCGTCGAACGCGCCGGTGACGGTGACGCCCACGTCGCGGGCGGCTTCGACGCCGATTCGGCACGCCTCCGTGAAGGTGACGTCGGCGTCCCGGTCGTCGGCGTCAGGAACGGCGTCCGAGTCGTCGGCGACGTCGACGCCGAGCGCGTCGAGGGCCGCGAGGACGGTGGCGTTCGCGGCCGCGCTCGACGACTTGAGGCCGGCGGCGGTCGGAACGTCGCTCTCGGTGCGGACGGTGCCGCCCTCCCCGTCGCCGAACCGGTCGACGACGCGTTCGACGCAGCGCTCGACGAGCCGCGTGTCGCCGTCCGGCGCCTCGGCGATGTCGCCGGCGACGCCGTCCGCGTCGGGGTCGAGGCGCACCTCGGCGGTCGTCTCCACGTCGAGCGCGAACGCGGCGCCGACGCCGGTGGCGAGCGCGTTGACGACGGTGCCGGCTCCGGGTGCGGCGGCGCGACCCTGCATGGACTGAGGGGGGCGCGGCGCGGGTTTCAAGGTGGCGGTCCGACCGACTTTCGCCGGACCCGCGGCGCCGTCCGGGCGCTCGGGACGCACGCGAATCGGGTCGTCGTCGTCGGGACGTGGCAGTCGTCGTCGGGACGTGGCAGTCGTCGTCGGGACGTGGCAGTCGTCGTCGGGACGTGGCAGTCGTCGTCGGGACGTGGCAGTCGTCGTCGGGACGTGGCAGTCGTCGTCGGGACGTGGCAGTCGTCGTCGGGACGTGGCAGTCGTCGTCGGGACGAGCCAGTCAGCGGTAGAGGACGCGGCGGTAGGCGAACTCGGTCGAGTACTGCGACCGGTCGTAGGAGTTGTTGGCGCGGCCGTCGGGCGGGAACGACACGCGGCAGGTGATGGTCCGGGTCTCGCCGGGCGTGAACCCGTCCTCCTCGTCGAACGACTCCGTCGCGTAGCCGGCGCCGACGTGCCGGCGCTCGCCGCCGATGGTGGTGAAGTAGACGTCGAACCGCAGTTCTATCGTGACGAACGTCACGTCGGCGACGCCGGTGTTCTCCAGGGCGACGTAGCAGTCGACGTAGGTGTAGTCGTTGCCGCGGCGGACCGACTGGACGCCCTCGGAGACGAGCGACAGCGACCCGTTCGGCGGGACCGGCGCCGGCATCGGGGTCCGGGTCGGCGTCGCCGCCGTTTCGGTGGGCGCGTCGGTCGGCGTCGCCGTGTCCGTCGGCGTCGCGGACGCGGTCCGGGGGGCTGTTTCGCCGTCGGCGTCCGTCGGCGTCTCCTGGACCGGCGCCGGCGTCACTCGCTGTCCGCCGCCGCAGCCGGCGCTGACGGCCGCGGCTGCGACCCCGGCGACGCCAGTCAGGAATCGGCGGCGGCTCCGCGTCACGTCACGTCGCTCGCCCTCGCCGAGTATAAAGGTGGCCGCTCCGTCGGTCACTGAACCGCGGCCGCCGCGACGGCGCCGCAGCCCGCGCCGGCGACGCCGGCGCCGACGGCCGCCACCGCGACGGGAACGGCGGCCTGCGCCGCCGAGAACACCTGTGCCGCTCCCGCGCCGGCGACCCCTAACTGGATTCCGGCGACGGCGAGCGCGGCCAAAAGCGGGGCGCCGACGAGGCCGCCCGCGCCGGTGACGGCGGCGGCGCGCGTCGGCCTGACGTACTGGGAGCCGACGAGCGCGCCGGTGACGCCGGCCGTGACGACGCCCGCGACCAGCGCGGTCGCCGCCGCCGACAGCGCCGCCGCGGCGAGGAACGTCGGGCCGAGCGCGCCCACGGCGGAGCCAGCGGCGTCGGCGACGAACTGCGCCCGGGCCCAGTCCGCCGCGGCGAATCCGGCGACAGCGAGGCCGACGCCCACCGCGGCGTGGCAGCCGACGAGCACGGCGGCCGCCCGGCGGTCCGCGGCGTCAATCATTCGCCGGCGAGCCACGTCCGCCGGTGTTTCCGGTTCCAGTCCACGCGCTCCTCCCACGCGGTCCGCTCGGCGCCCGTCGCCAGCACGAACTCGCCGGCGCGGCAGCAGAACGCGTAGACGACGTCGCCGCCGCGCCGGTAGTAGACGCGGCGCCACGTCGAATCCGGAAAGCGGTACGTCCCCTCCTGTGTGACGTCGCCGAGCGCCAGCGAGAGCGCGTCGGCGGCGGCGCGCTCGTCCGCGTACCGCTGCGCGACGACGGTGCGAGGCACGGACGCGGTCGGACGGTTCCGCGGGAACTGCGGCGTCGTGAGCGACGGCCCGACTTCGTGGAACGCCGCGGTGACGACGGACACCCGGTTCTCGCCGACGTACAGCGGAGCGTAGCTGTCGCGGATGTCGGCGCGGGAGTCGGCGGGTAGCGGCGGCTGAAACAGCGACCGCCGCGTGTCGTCGTACGCGTATGCCTGGAACGGCGAGCCCTCCGCCGGTTCGTACAGCAGTTGCGTGACGAGCCGCCAGTCGATGGTGCCGTCGCCGTCCACGTCGCGCGGGTCGTTTCGGAGCCGTTCGACCAGCCGGTTCTGAATCGGGTCCCGCGGAAAGTGTCCCTCGATGAACGGCTCGGAGGCGGCGCCGGCGCCGAACGACGCGAGCCGCCGGAGTTCCTCGCGGACCCGGTCGCGGTCGTCGCGCCTAGCGAACTTCCGGATGACGTCGAGGTGGTACGTCGACCGGTCGCGCAGGAAGCCGGCTATGGGGTAGTGGTTGCCGAAGGCGCCGCGAGTCACCTCGACGGCGTTCGACCAGTCCGCGGCGAGGCGGTCGACGTCGGCGACCGTGACGTTCCCGGCGTCAGCGAGCGTCCGGGTCGCCTCGACGGCGCGGTTCAGCGCCGCCATGTACGTCTCGACGGCGGCGGGGTACTGCGTGGCGAACCACGCCAGTTCGTCGACGACGAGCCGCGTCCGCGCTCCGAGCGCCGGGTTCGCCTCGGCCGGCGGCTGCTTCCGGTCCGCCCCCGCGTCGTCGGCGCCGGCGGTCGAGTCCCCCGCGCCGGTCCGCGCGTCGCCGTCGGTCGCGCCGGCGGCGCCGTCCGGGTACCGGACGTTCGACCCGGACGCGACACAGCCGCCGAGGAGCGTGCCTGCGCCGACGGCGACGCCGCGCAGCACCGACCGCCGTCCGCGTGTCATACCCGGTAGTCGGCCGGCATCAGGGATAAATCTCGGGGGCGGCCGACCGAAGCGTCTCGCTTTTGCGTGCGCCGCCCGAATCGGTCCGTATGAGCGCAGGGAACCGGAACGACGTGGCGCCCGCGACCGTCTCGGTCGCGCTCCGCGAGGAGGGCGTCGAAGTCGAGTATCTCGACGGCCGAGTGACGTTCTACCACGGCGTCCCCCAGCGCGTCGAGGGGACGCTGACCACGCCGCCGGGCAAGGAGGTCCACGTGCTCGTCACGGACCCGACGGAGACGGAGGGCGTGCTGCTGTACGTGAACGACCTGAAGACGCACGACGAAATCCTCGAAGACACCGGGGTCGGCCGCGTCGTCCTCGACGAGGGCGACGAGGAGGAGCTGTTCCCCGGCGTCACCGCGCGCCGACCGGGCGGCCAGCGCACCGAAATCGAGGCCGACCCGGCGGTCGCCGGCGGCCGCGTGTTCGTCTTCGCCGAGGACGACTGGTCGGAAGCCAGCTACGAGTTCGTCGCGGCGGACGACGAATCCGCCGATGACGACGCGGAGGGCGCCGACAGCAGCGGTGACGCCGACCGCAGCGGCGACGGCGACGGCGACGAATGAGCCTCAGGAAGCAGTGGCGGGCGTTCGACCGGGCCGCGGTCGGCGCCGCCCCGGAGCGGTACGGCGTCTACGAACTCGGCGACGCTGACGGCGACTCGGTCGGCTACGGCGTCGGCGTCCTCCGCGACGAACTGAAAGAGGAACTGGCGTACGGCGACGCCGCGAAGGTGCGCTGGGTCGCCGCCGAATCGGAGGCGCACGCCGAACGGCTCGTCGACGAACACTTCTGAGAGCGTTCGAGGCACGGCATCCTGAGATCCGGAGCCCGCTGGCACAGTACGGTCACCCGGATTATTGCCGGACAGTGGGTTCTGTTTTCGTGGCGCGAACGTTTATCGGTCAATAACCAATCATTGTCAAGATTAATGTCTCTGCTCTCTGGGGTATGACCGTATGCCGAACCAGGATTTTCCCGGAGCCGGCCTTCAGCGACCAGGCGGGGGACTAGCGAGTAACCAGGGTGAAAGCCAGCCTGCGACTGACGGATTGGGGTGCGTATGACCACGGACGGATTTCCCTCCACGAAGGAACTCCTCGAACGCGTCGCCGAAGAGTCGGATGCGGCGGCGGATCTGGTGGAGGGCGCTGAAATCAAGAAAGAGTTCGAAGGCACCGTCCGATTGACGGTCACAACTCAATTAACCGCCTCGGAAAGCATCTCGACGAAGACGTTTTCGGGAAGCGAGTACCGATCGAAGCGTCAGTCAAGTGTACCGTACGAGAGCAGGTACGCACACGCGCCGTCGGATTTTGACGACAAAACTGTCAGCTTTATCGAGTCGGTCCCCGTCTCGACATGCACGAAATGCGACGGGAAGAAGAAGCACGACTGCCCCACCTGTAACGGTACCGGCACGGAACGGTGTGAGACCTGTAACGGCTCGAAAACCGTCGACTGCAGCGCCTGTGGAGGTGAGGGGAACGAGTCGTGTAGTACCTGCGGCGGCTCGGCCACCGTTACGGTCGGCGAGGAGAGCCAATGCACCCAGTGTGAGGGGTCGATGAAAATCGACTGTCCGGACTGCGGCGGGGCCGACGACGACTGTCCGACGTGTGATGGGGACGGCCGGGT
Organism: Halobaculum sp. D14; assembly: GCF_051195135.1. Classification (NCBI taxonomy): domain Archaea; kingdom Methanobacteriati; phylum Methanobacteriota; class Halobacteria; order Halobacteriales; family Haloferacaceae; genus Halobaculum; species Halobaculum sp. D14. The sequence goes on from NZ_JBNTKA010000005.1 coordinate 17,410, forward strand.
TAGCTGTCCACGCTGTGACGGTGACGGTATCGAGACGACGACCCACAAGGAGCCGTGCCCTGACTGCGTCGACGGGACCGAGGACTGTTCGGCCTGTGGCGGTACCGGTGAAGAATCCTGCAGCGACTGCGGCGGCACCGGGACCCAGACCTGTTCGAACTGTAACGGCAACAAGCAGGTCACGTGCCGCCGATGCGGCGGTGACGGGGAGACTGCGAAAGCCAGGTACGGCTCCGTAACGTTCGAGCGTCAGCAGTCGCTGTCCACCGACAATCCGGACGTACCGACGGGGATGTTCCGAGGGTCAGACGGCACGCTCGTCGACGAGACCCGGACAGACTCGGAGACTGAGGCAAGTGACAGTCCCTCCACGTACCGGAAACGAGTGGAGAAGCGGGACGTTCCGGCGAAGTCGGTACTGTATCGGTTCCGTGGGAAACGGTTTGTCGTTACGAACATCGACGACGAGGTCCGGTTCGACGACTACCCGCGGTCGGAGGACCACTATCGCGACCAGATCAAAAAAGCTCGGAACAACGGGAAATTCGACTACGGGAGACCGCGGTCCGTCACCGTGACCGTCGGAGACTTGCTGAAAGACGCGAGTGTTCTAGCTGGCGGCGTCGTTGCCGGCATCGTGGCGACGTTCGTCGCGGCAATCGTGGTCCTGGTACTGTCAGCTCTGCTGCCGCTCGGGTCGGCTACCGAAGACATCCTCGGACTCGGCGGGGGTGCCGTACTTCTCCTGTTCGTCGCGCTCGCCATCGACCGATACGATAGCCCCGACTCGGACGCGTTCTACCCAGAGACGTTTCGCGGTCACCGGCTGCTACTGCCGGGCATTGCCCTCGTTGCAGCCGTGGGGGCAGTCGTCGCTAGCGGCTTGAATGAGCAGACGCAAGTGATGGTGCTCGCTGCGGCGTCAGCGTTCTGGGGCGGCCGCGTCGGATTACGGGTCACGGTAGAGGGAGAGCGAGTCGACTACGCCCTCAGAAAGCGCGAGGCGTTCCTCCAGGATCTGAGCGGCGACCGCGGAGAGCTCGCCGAACTCGGACTCTCCGAACTCCTCCCCGACAGCTCACCTGCGCCCAACGGCGACGAGCTTCGCCGCGTCGGACGGGCAGTGTACGTACTCTGTTGGGGGGTCAGCGTCTACCTGCTTGGCGTACTGGTCTCCGGTAGTCTCCTTGGCGTCTCACTACTGGAGTACACAGGATTCACGCTTGCCGTCGGTATCCCGGTGGCGGCGATTGTCCTCGCCACCGTCGCACTCGGGCTCATCGGCGTCCGAAAGGTGCTGACGGACCTCTGACCGACGCAGGAAGTCGGTCGAGCTTCGTCACGATTCCGGTGACCATAGCTCGACTCGGACACTCGACATCACTCTGTAAGCCCTCGGACGGGAGGAAACAGGGGATGAGCGGGCCGCGAGAATCGAAGCTGGCGCGACTGGGTCAGTCGTCGCCGATGTCGACGCCGGCGTCCTCGTCGGCGCCGAAGATGCGGCGGGAGATGATGGTGCCGTCGGCGACGTCGGTGGCGGCTTCCCGGCGCACGAACCGCTTTTTCACGACGTCGTAGCAGAACACGACGGCGCCGAGGATGAGCAGGACGTCGCCGGGGAGCCGCGCCCAGAACAGCGTCTGGACGAGCGGCTGGCTGTAGAAGCCGAGCGACCGGGCGAAGTCGTACCCCTTCGTGAACGCGGCTTCGAGCTGGAGGAAGCCGACCGGGATGTCGCCGACGAGCACCATCCACGCGAGGCCGACGTTGAACAGCCAGAACGCCCGCTTCAGGTTCGTCGGGTCCCACTTCCCGGGCTTCGTCGTGAACCGGAGGACGTAGACGGCCATGCCGAGCGCGAGGAAGCCGAACGCGCCGAACATCGCGGCGTGGGCGTGCGCGACCGTCAGGAACGTGCCGTGTTCGTAGTAGTTGACGAGCGGGAGGTTGATGAAGAAGCCGAGGACGCCGGCGCCGACGAAGTTCCAGACGCCGGAGGCGATGATGAACATGAACGGCAGCGAGTACGCGAAGTCCTCGTCGGCGGTGGCGTACGCGCGGTACTCGTTGACCGCCTCGAAGAGGATGAAGACGAGCGGGATGAACTCGAGCGTCGAGAAGACGCTGCCGATGGGCACCCAGTAGTCCGGGAGGCCGACCCACCAGTAGTGGTGGCTGACGCCGATGACGCCGGAGCCCATGACGAGCAGCGCCTCCAGAATCACGGCTTTCTCGGCGCTGCGCCGCGACAGCAGGTTCATCGAGACGAGCGTCAGGCCGATGACGGCGACGATGAAGAACTCGAAGGCGCCTTCGACCCACATGTGGACGACCCACCAGCGCCAGAACTCCGTGACGGCGATGGTCGTCTTCGGCGTGTACAGCATGCTCGCGGTGAACAGCAGGCCGATGGAGCCGCCGGCGTAGATGATCATGTGCGCGAGGCCGTACGGCTCCTCCCGGTCGAGCATCGGCTTGAAGCCGCGGGCGACGAGCGCGGTCCAGAGGACGAACCCGACGAGCAGACCGACCTGCCAGACGCGGCCGACCTCCAGGTACTCCAGCCCCTCGCTGCCGAGGAACCACCAGAGGCCGCCGTCGAAGTACCCCTGCGTGCCGAGCCAGATGCCGCCGAGTCCGCCGACCACGACGACGAACAGCGCGCCGAGCAGCACGTTCACGTACCGCTTCTGGTTGTCCGGTTCGGTGCCGGTGAGAAGCGGCGGCAAGAACAGGCCGACGCCGAGCCACAGCGTCGCGATCCACAGGATCGCGAGGTCGATGTGCCACGCTTTCGTGATGGCGAACGGCATGGCCTGCAGCGCCTCGACGCCGAGCGCCTCGGCGAGGCCGTAGAAGCCGCCGCGTTCGATGTAGTAGTGCGCCATCAGCCCGCCGAGCAGCACCTGCACCACGAACAGCGCCGCTGCGACCGGGACGAACCGGGCGGCGGCGAACTGGCTCGGGAACAGGTCGATGTCCTCGGGCGCCGGGACGTCGACGCCTTCGGACTCCGGTTCGGGGAGTTCGATGGACTGGTACAGCCAGATGCCGATGCCGCCGCCGGCGACGAGGATGATCATGGCGACGACGCTCCACGTCATCGCGCTGGTCGGCGGCGTGTTACCGGCGCCGGGGTTGTACGGCCACTCGTTGGTGTACGAGTGTTCGGCGTTCGGCCGGTCGGTCGCGGAGAACCACGCGGTCCACAGCGCGAAGTCGGCGAACCGCCGAGCGTCCTCGGGCGACTCGATGAACTTCGCCGGCACGCCGTGCGCCCGCGACCCCTCGTAGTACCGCTCGACGTACGACTCTCGGACCTGCTCGAAGGCGTACGCCTCCGCCGCCGTCAGCGTGATCCGGTCGCCGTAGTCGCTCTCGGAGAGCTGGCGGCGGACGATGGAGTCGACGGCGGCCTGCTCGGGTTCGTCGAGCGACGAGTACGACGCGCCGTACCGCTCGCGGGCGACGTACGTTCGCATGTTCGTCTTCACTCGTTCGAGCGCGTCGGCGGTGTAGTCCGCGCCGAAGTACGCGCCGTTCCCGAGGATGGTCCCGTGGTTCATCATGCTGTTCTGCTGGAACACGACCTTCCCCTGCTGAATCCGGTCGTCCGTCAGGACGACGTCGCCGTTCGGCCCGACGAACTGGTCGGGTCGCTCGGGCGACTGCTGGTAGGCGAAGTAGGCGCCAGCACCCATCGCGACGAGGTTGAACACGAAGACGACGGCGAGCGCCTTCGCGAGCGTCCGTCTCGTGACTCGCATATCTGCGCACCTCTCTCCGGAGGAAAAAGAGTACCCCCGGCCGTTCCCGGCACGCAGGAACCCCGGCGAACATCTTCGGCGACGCCGACTTGGACACGACGAGTAAACCGTCGTTCAGCGACGTCGCCGCCGCGACGACTCGCGCCGGCTCCGGCCCACGACGCCCGAATATGTTCGGCCGTGCGGCTATCTCCGTGTGGACCTTCCCTTCAGACGAAGATGAGCAGCGCACACGAGCACGGACACGGCGACGTCGAACCGGTCACCGACCACGTCCACGAGACGTCCTGGTCGGCGAACCTCGAACAGCCGTGGCACGAGGCGGACGCGGACCTGCTGGTCGAACAGGCCATCGACGCGGTCGAGCACACCGAGCCCGGAAACCACGTCAACCTCGTGACCCACGGCGCGCACGGCCACCCGTCGGAGTACCTCTTCGAGGCGCTCGCAGACGCCGACGTCGACGCCGACCTGGAGTGGGAGTACGTCCAGCAGTGCGGCTGCGGCGGCCACGTGACGCGGGTGTCCGTCGAGTAGCGCGCCGCCCCTCGATTCTGACGTCCCGGTCCCCTGATTCAGAGCGGGCGGTTCCCGACGCAGACGGCGCGGTTCTCCGTTTCGAACGCACCGGCGAGCGGCGCGTCGGCGAGCCACCGAACATGTCCGGGGACAGACGGAGGGAGGATTCGGCCGTACGACGCGGTATGGCAGGATTCCCGTCACCCTTCGGCGGCTCCGACGACGAGGCGCTGTTCGACGACGCCGACGAGTTCGTCCCGGAACACATCCCGGCGCCCGGCGAGTTCCTCGACGGCCACGACGTCCTCACCGGCGACGACCACGTCCGGTTTCACGAACTGACCCGCGAGGTGTTCGAAGAGCGGACCGTCTACGACATGACGTTCAACTACAACCTCGCGCGCCTGAACCTCGACACTCGCCACCGCAGCGCCGGCTACCGGTACGCCGAATCGGCCGACGACGACTCGGTGCTCCGCGCCGAGTTCACGCCGACGACGCCGTTCTGCCCGCAGACGCACACGCTCACCATCGGCTCGTTCCGGGCGTGGAACGGGCTGTCCGACCGCCACGACTACGACCTCGTCCGCGTCCGCGCCGACGCCATGCACCACCGGAGCGACGCCATCAACGACCGGCTGGAGGAGCTGGAGTCGCAGTACCTCGAAACCGGGACGCTCGAAACCGACGGGGACGACGACGCCGCCGGACCGCTCGGGACCGGACAGGGCTACGGAGCGGCCGGCAGAACCTCGGACGCGCCGTTCTAGACGAACCGCCGACGAACTGCCGACTGCCGGTGCGTTGAATTTCGGCCACGCGCGAAGTCAGCGAGAACTGTGACAACGGGACGGGTCGGGCGGCCGTTCCGCGCCAGTCGCGGCTTAGCCCGAGTCACTCGCCGGTCAGCCCGCCTCAGTCGCCGTCCGCTCCCGCGAGGTCGGTGAGGCGGTCGAGGCCCTGTTTCGGGAGCGTGTAGCCGATGCGGTAGGCGGTGCGGTCGTCGAGCGTGAGGTCGAGGCGTTCGGCGAAGAAGACGCGGACAGACCACTGCCGCCAGGCGAGTTCGCGAGCCAGGGTCTCGCCGTGGCCCGTGAGCCTGGCGCCGCGGTACTTCTCGTAGGCGAGGAGCCCTTCGGAGTCGAGCCGGTTCAGCATCTCGGTGACGCTGGCGGGCTGGACGCCGAGCGCGTCGCTGACGTCGCCGGTCGTGACGCCGTGGTCGGCGCCGACGCCGAGCCGGTAGACGGCGACGAGGTACCGACCAGGGTGCCGGTCGACGCAGTGGTCCGGGTGGGTGGCCGCGCAGAACCCCTCGAACGGTGATTGAGCTTCTGCCATCGGTCGTCCACGTCTCGGTGCGCCAGCCGGGAGTAGTTCGTCCCGAACCGCTTCGGGTCGGCGGCGCGCCCTGCGCGGTTACTCGTCGCCGGACTCCGCCGGTGCGAACACGATGACCGCGGTGCTCGGTTCGAGCGCGTGCGGCGAAATCTCTCGGTCGCCGCTGAATCGGGCGAGCGCTCCCGGCTCGACGTGATGCGTCTCGTCGTCGAGCGTCAGTTCGAGGCGGCCCGAGAGGAGGTGCAGGACGATGTCGGTCCCCGGGTGGGTGTGCGGCGGGACGCGGTCGCCCGCGTCGAGCGCCAGCCGGACGGTTCGGGGCCGTCGGTCGTCGAACACCTCGGCGTGGGGCGTCTTCTCCAGGTCGTCGAGCGTCGTGAATTCAGGCATCGGTGTCGTTGAGCTTCGTCTGTGGAAACGAGTGTATCCGTAGTCGGACGGGCTATCGGGAGTCGGACGGGCTATCGGGAGTTGGACGGGCTGTTGGAAACGGCTCGTCTTCGGTCGGCGCGCGATTCCGGTTTCAGGATTCGTCGGCGCGGACGTGAGCGTTCGGCCGAACTGGTTCGGGTCGCGTTCGGCGTCGACGCGCCGAACTCAGTCCGACGGCTCCGCGGACTCGTCCGGCCGCGTCTCGGACGAGTCGACCGACCTGCCGAGCAGGATGCCGGCGACCGAAGCGGGGCTGTGCGTCCGGATGACCGAGAGGAGGTTCGCGACGAACAGCGCCGACCCGGCCAGGACGAGGACGCCGCCGGCGGCCGCGACGGCCGCCGGGAGGCCGAGCAGGTCGGCCGCGACGAGCAGCGCGGTTCCGGCGACGAAACAGCCGAGGTCCGCGGCGGCGACCCGGTCGCTGTAGAGGTCGTCGATCATCGGGACGGCCTCGTAGCCGAGCAGGTCGCTGTACCGGTGCACCCAGACGATGAACGGGACGACGTGGTAGAGCGTCCCGAGGACGACGAAGCCGACGGCGCCGACGACGAACAGGTGGACGGTTCCGGGCGCGCCGAACAGCGCCGCCGGGGCGAGCGGGTCCGCGACCCAGGCCGGGAGCGCGAGCGCGGCCCAGGCGGCGAACCCGGCGGTCGCGACGGCGTACCGCGAGAGCATCGGCGTCCAGTCGACCTGCGTTTCGAGCAGGCGCCGGGCGAGAATCACGGTGAACGCCGCGAGGGCGGCGACGAGCAGCACCGCGCCGACCCGTGCGAGCAGCACCGAGTCGACCAGCCGGCCGACTGCGAGGAGTGCGACGCCGGCGGGGTAGCCGGCCTCCTCGACGCGGCGGAGCGGGACGTCGACGCCGTGGAGCGAGGTCTGCGTGAACATCGTCGCGAGCTGGTAGAGCGCGCCGAGAACCGTCGTCGTGACGGCGCCGAACACGGCGAGGGTGACGTGCGCGGAGACGACGTCGGCGCGGGTGACCGGGAGGCCCGCGAACGCCGGGCGGACGAAGTCGACGGCGAGCAGGAACCCCAGGAGCGTGACGAGGAGGAAGAAGCCGAGCGCGACGCCGAAGTGTCGTTCGGTGACGTCGTAGGGGGCCTGCGGGAGGAGCGTGCGCCCGACGTTGTAGACGAACGTCCAGAAGCCGACCAGCATGGCGGCGGCGAACACGGGCGCCGACGCCAGGGTCGCCGTGAACAGGCTGGTCGCGAACCCGGCCAGGCCGCCGGAGACGAGCCAGAGCTGGGCTGTCGCGAGGCGCTCGGAGTGGAGCGCGGCCCCGGACCAGACGGGGACGAACTGCGTCATCGCGCCCATGATCGTGAGACAGACCCAGCCGGCGAGCAGGAGGTGGACGTGCGCGAGCGTCCCCAGCCCGGATGTTCCGCCGACGGCCGCCACCGCGCCGGCGACGACGCCCGCGAGCAGGAACCCTGTTCCGACGACGAAGTGCCGGAGCGGTACCGTCATCGGCGGCTGTCGAGCCGTGTCGACCTCTCCCGGAACGACGCTCATACCGGGACCGACGGCGGCCAGCGACCTGCCGGTACTCCCGAACACGTTCGGGCGGCCGGGGGCCGGCCGGCCGCGGCGCGCGGAGCGGTCACTCCGCGCCGACGGTTCCGTGTTCGTCGCGGCTCCGGACGTCGACGAATCGGTGCCGGGTACCGCCGCCGACAGCGCCAACGCTGGACGGGTCCGACGAGGCGGTTCCGTACACCTCGTTGCAGCCGCGGAGGCCGTTTGCGGCGAGCGTCTCCCGGACGTCGTCGGGAAGTCGCTCCCCGTCCGCGAGGTCGACGACGAACAGCCGGTCGGTGAAGCTCTTGGCGAGCCACGCGTCCGCGACCGCCGGGTGTTCACACACCGTCTCGGTCAGGCGTCGGAGTTCGGTTTCTCGGGTCGGCATCCGTTCGTCGTCGCGGCGCGACCGGCACCAACGCGGCGCCGAACATCATCGGGGAAACCGTGTTTCGCTCGGGCGCCGCAGTTCCGGTATGGTCGAGAAACCGGAGCGGTTCCGCGTCGGCGACCAGCCGCGCGACGCCGTCGAACGGGAGTGGGAAGTGTTCGTCCGGGACGAAGAGTCGGAGCCGGTCCGCCACGTCGGCAGCATCTCCGCGCCGTCCGACGACGTCGCCTACGAGCGGGCGACGAAGCTGTTCGCGTGGTACGCGGCCGACGTCTGGCTGTGTCCCGCCGACGCCGTCTCGCGGTACTCGACGCACGCGCTCGACGACGACGCCGAACCGGCGGCCGTCGCGACCGGCGAGGAAGACCGCAGCTACGACGCATGATTTCGGTCAGTAAACTGCTGTGCGGCGTCGGCGCCGAGGGGGACGGCCTGCGGTACGACGCCGCCGACGAGTCGTCGAAGCCGCAGATAGCGGAGCGGAAGCAGCGCCGCCCGGTCGTGGTCTGGAACCTCACGAAGCAGTGCAACCTCTACTGTTCGCACTGCTACGCGGCCGCCGACACCGGCACCGCGCCGGGCGAACTCAGCACCGCCGAAGGCAAACGGCTGCTCGACGACCTCGCGGCGTACGGCGTCCCGGTGGTGCTGTTCTCCGGCGGCGAACCGCTGGTCCGCGACGACCTCACTGAGCTGGTGCGGTACGCCGCCGACAGCGGCATCCGGCCGGTGCTGTCGACGAACGGGACGCTCATCACCCGCGAAAAGGCGCGGGAACTCCGGGACGCCGGCCTCAAGTACGCCGGCGTCTCCGTTGACGGCCTGCCGGAGCGAAACGACGAGTTCCGCGGGCAGGACGGCGCGTTCGACGCCGCCGTCCGCGGCATCCGCGCCTGCCTCGACGTCGGCCTCAAGACGGGGCTGCGGTACACCATCACGGAGCGGAACGCGGCGGACCTCCGCGGCGTCGTCGACCTGCTCGCCGAGGAGGGCGTCAACCGGTTCTGCTTTTACCACCTCGACTACGGCGGCCGCGGCGCCGACATCGTCGACGCCGACCTGTCGCCCGCGGCGAAGCGCGACGCCGTGAAGCGGCTCTGCGACCTGACCCGGGCGTACCACGACGACGGCGAGGAGATCGAGACGCTGCTCGTCGGCAACTACGCGGACGCGGCGTACCTCGTCGAGTACGCCCGCCGCAACATGGGCGCGGACGCCGCCGAGCGCGTCGCCGACTACCTCCGCCGGAACGGCGGCGACCCGACCGGCGAGCGCGTCGCCGACGTGGACTACCAGGGGAACGTCCACCTCACCCAGTTCTGGCAGGGGTACAGCCTCGGCAACGTCCGCGACCGGCCGTTCGGCGCCATCTGGGAGGACGAGTCGAACCCGCTGCTGGCGCGGCTGCGCGAGCGCACCGACCACCTGACCGGTCGCTGCGGCCGCTGTCAGTACCAGTCCATCTGCCGCGGCGCCTCCCGGCTCCGCGCGCTCGCCACGCACGACGACCTGTTCGCGCCCGACCCGCAGTGCTACCTCACCGAGGACGAAATCAGCGGCCCCGCGGCGTCGACGCCGAACGCGGACTGACCGCGGACCGAACGCGGACTGACCGCGGACCGAACGCAGACTGACCGCGGACTCGTCGACGCGCGACGCCCGACCTGAAAAAAAGACCCCGATTCCGGGACGGCTACTTCACGACGACGGCGCCTTTCATCCCCATCGCCTTGTGCGGCTCGCAGTAGTACTTGTACGTCCCCGTCGCGTCGAAGGTGTGTTCGAACGTCGCGCCCTGCTCGTTCAGCAGGTCGCTCTCGAATCCGCCGTCGACGTCGACGACGTTGTGCATGCTCCCCTTCCCGGTCCACTTCCAGACGACGGTGGTGCCCGGCGAGACCGCGACCGCGGCCGGCGCGAACGCGTACGCGCCGCCGTTCCCCTCCGCGCCGACCGTCACGGTCACGGAGTCCGAGCCGGTCTCGTCGACGACGCCGTCGTAGTTCCCGACGTTGTCGAACCACCCGCCGAACCCCTTCGTTCCGCCGCCGCTCGACGAATCGGTCGGTTCGGGGGACTGCGTCGGGGTCGACGTGGACGACCCGCCGGACTGCCCGGCGGCGGACGACCCGGCGCTGCCGCCGCTGGTGCAGCCGGCGAGCGCCGCGCCCAGCAGAGACGCCCCGGTGGCTTTCAGCACGGTACGGCGACCGACTGCCTGCTCGTCTGGTGCCATCTCAGTCGGACGTAGCCGGCCGAACGCCACGGCGGTTCCCCCGAAGGTGTTCGGGGACTGATTCGGAAACTGAGAACGACCGCGAACGCCCCGGAGCGGACCCACCGTGACCGCGTCGGCGACGTCGCACGACGGGTAGCGGACGGGTACGGTGTTGGTCAGTCCGCGGAGGGCGCGTCGGCGCCGAACGACTGGTCGGGGAGCGGGCCGGCGTAGCCGTCCGGGACGTACGCACAGAGCGGGTCCGCCGCGAGCGGGTCGCCCGTGTACGCGTACGCCCGGGACCGGCTGCCGCCGCAGACGTGGCGGTACTCGCAGGCGCCGCACTTCCCGCCGAGCGCGTCGGGGTCGCGCAGCGATTCGAACAGGGCTGCGTCCCGGTAGACGTCGACGACGCCGTCGTCGCGGACGTTTCCGGCGGCCTCCGGGAGGAACCCGGACGGGTAGACGTCGCCGACGTGGCTCACGAACGCGAAGCCGTTGCCGGCGGTGATTCCGAGTCTGCGCCCGATGCCGTCCGGCGACGGCCCCCCGGTCGGCCCGGCGTCGCCGTCCGCGTCGTCTGCGGTGCCGGCGGCGCGGTCGTCGCCGTCTGCGTGGGCGCCGCCGGAGAGCGCGACGCGTCGGTAGTGCGGTGCCTCCGTCGTCTTGACGCCGAACGGGGCGTCGTCGGCGACGTCGCACAGCCACTCCATGACGCGCTCGGCGCGCTCGGGGGACACCGGGTCGAGGACCCGGCCGCGGCCGACCGGGACGAGGAAGAAGACGGACCACAGGACTGCGCCGAGGTCGGCGACCAGGTCCCGTATCGCCGGCAGTTCGTCGACCGTCTCGGCGCACACCGTCGTGTTGACCTGGAGCGGCAGGCCGGCGTCCCGCGTCGCGCGCGCGGCCCGCATCGTCTGTTCGAAGCTCCCGCGTTCCTGCCGGAACTCGTCGTGTGCGGCTGCGGAGCCGCCGTCGATGCTGAGCGCCATCCGCCGGAGCCCGGCGTCGGCGAGCGCCCGGATCCGGTCCGGGGTCAGCGACGCGGTGCCGCTCGGCGTCAGCGTCATCCGGAGGCCGGCGTCGGTGCCGTACTCGACCAGGTCGACGGTGTCGTCGCGGGCGAGCGGGTCGCCGCCCGACAGGACGACGAGCTGGCCGTCGCCGAACTCGGACGCGTCGTCGAGCAGCCGTTTCCCCTCGGCGGTGGTCAGTTCGTCGGGGTGTCGGCGCGGCTGCGCGTCCGCCCGGCAGTGCTTGCAGGCGAGCCCGCAGGCCTGCGTGACCTCCCAGATGAGGACGAACGGCCGCCGGTCGGCGTCTATCGCTCCGGGCTTCATCGGTCCCGGTCGGACCGCGCGTCGTTCTCGCCGTTCGGGCCGGCGGCTTCACGGACCGAGTGGTGGGCAGCGGTGGTTGTCATCGGCGTGGAATTCGGTCGGTGGCACGGAAAGCCGCCTGCCGAACGTGTTCGCGGCGTGCGTCGCCGGCTGAGGGCGAGTCGCGCTCGGCGACGAGCGCGGCGCGAACAACCCGGGCGGGCGAACATCTTCGGCGGAACCGTCTGGGTCGGCGGCCACCGACGCCTCGGTATGGTCGACGTCTCGGAAGCGGTCGACGCGAGCGACGCACCGCCGGGTCAGACCCGGGAGACGCTGGACGTCCGGGAGCTACCGCCGCCGCAGCCGCTGCAGCGGACGCTCGAACGGTGCGCCGAACTGGACGAAGACGCGGCGCTCGTCCAGCTGAACGACCGGGCGCCCCAGCACCTGTACCCGCGGCTCTCCGACCGCGGCTTCGAGTACGACACCGTCGAAGCGGCCGACGCCGTGGTGACGGTTATCTGGCGCGGATAGCGCCGGACGACCGCCGCAGAACAGTCCGACGAAGTGTTTTGGGGTGCTGGGACGGGCGACTGTTTCGGAGCGCCGCGACGAACTACTGTTTCGGGAGCGCCGCGACGAACTACTGTTTCGGGAGCGCCGCGACGAACTACTGTTTCGGGAACGTCGCGACGAACTCGTTCGGACTTCGCTGCTCGACCGTGTAGCCCTCGGCGTCGAACGATTCGACTTCGGCCTGCATCTCGTAGAACAGCGGCTTCGGCTCGTGGTCGTTGATGAGCACCAGCGACTCACCGCTTTCGAGGTCGGCGAACGCGTCGTGGATTCTCGGGTGACGGTCGGACGGCGGAATCTCGCGGACGTCGAGTGTCGTTTCCGGCATGCACTGTCACGTAGCGCCTACCCGTCCCAGTACGTTGCTCCGAACATGTTAGTTCACGCGTGCGTAATCGTGACTTTCCATTCCTCGGGGCCGCACCGGGTCGTCTCGTAGGTGAAGCCGCGGCGCTCGACGACGCCGTACAGCGGCTCGGGCTCGAAACTGTTGTACAGCACGAGCGTCCCGTCGGCCGGGAGGTCGTCGAGCGCGGCCATAATCGGGCCGAACGGCTCGCCGTCTATCTCCCGCGCGTCGAGTTCGCGTCGCTCCGAGTCGCTCGCCGATTCCGTCTCCGGCGGCGTGGTCGCTCCCTCACCGGTGTGCTGCTCCGATTCGGCCTGTCGTCCGGGTTCGGCGCTGTCGCCGTGCATATCCGTACGCTCGGGGGAAGCGGCCATACTCGTTGTGCCGATGGTGTTCGCCCGCCCGGCCCGCCAGCGGCGGTGCTGTCCGAACATGTTCGGGAACAATGATTGGTGTGCGGGCCGAATACGTTCGCACGAACACCGATGCCACAGGCCAATCTGACCATCACGATTCCGGAGGGCGTCTGGGTCGGCGACGTGTCGCGGTCGTACCCCGACGCGGCCATCCGAATCCTGGCCGCGCTGACCGGCGACGACGCCGGCGTCGGGCTGGCGGAGATTACGGCCGCCGACCTCCGCGACATCGTCGCCGACATCCAGTCGGACGAGACGGTGACCGAACTCGAAATCCTCCAGCAGTACGAGGACACGGTGCTGCTGCAGTTCGAGACGACGATGCCGCTGCTGCTGCTCCCGGTGCAAGACTCCGGGGTGCCGCTGTCGATGCCGTTCACGATCCGTGACGGGCAGGCCGAGTGGGAGATCACGGCGCCCCAACACCGGCTCTCCGAACTCGCCACGCAGCTGGACCAGTTCGGCATCCCGTTCACCGTCAACGAGGTCCACCAGCACATCGAGCCGGAACAGCTGCTCACCGACCGGCAGCTCCGGCTGCTCACCGCCGCCGTCGAGAACGGCTACTACGACACGCCGCGCGGCTGCTCGCTGACGGAGCTCGCGGAGACGCTCGACCTCGCGAAGTCGACGTGCAGCGAGACGCTGCACCGCGCCGAGGAGCGCGTCGTCAAGCAGTTCATCGAGGACCTCGACGAGACCTCGGTCGAGACGCAGCCCGCATGACCGCGCCGTCCACCGCCGCCAGCCGCGGCGAGCGGCGGCGGCAGATGACCGCCCGTACACGCAGACCATGGACCTACCCGCCCACGACGACCGACCCGCCGTCAGCACGCCTCGAACCGCCGAACCACGCCGCTGCGTACTCAGCACCGATGGGGCGTGACCCGTTCGCGCCCGAGGAGCCGTCGCTGCAGGACGTCCTCGACGCGCTCGACGACCCGGACTGCCGCGCCGTCATCGAGCGGCTCGACGAGCCGATGACGGTCGCGGAGCTCGCCGAGGCGTCGGGCATCCCGAAGTCGACGCTGTACCGGAAACTCGACCTGCTGTCTGAGGCCGGGCTGGTCGAAGAGCGGCTGGACGTCCGCGCCGACGGCCGGCACACCAAGCGGTTCGTCGTCGACTTCGAGGAGGTACGGGTGTCGCTCGGCGAGGACAACGCCATCGAACTCGGCGTCGAACGCCGGGACAGGACCCCCGAAGAGCGGCTGTCGGAGCTCTGGTCGGAGGTGCGGAAGGAGACATGACGCCCGAGCTCACCTCCGTGGTCGCCGTCCTGAAGACGCTGACGCTGATACTCGGCGGCTCCATCACGTTCTACGCGTTCAAGGCGTCTCGGCGGACCGGGTCGTCCGCGCTCCGCGCGCTGGCGTTCGGCTTCGGCGCCGTCACGCTCGGCGCGCTGCTCGCCGGCGTCGTCGACCAGCTCCTCCCGCTCGACCCGCAGCTCGCGCTCGTCGTCGAGAGCCTGTTCACCACCGTCGGCTTCGGCATCATCCTCTACTCGCTGTACGTCGACTGACGGCCGACGGCGACGCTGCGAACCCCTCGAACCCCTACTTAAACCCGGGGCGGAATATCTTCGGCGGCGTCGCGAGCCGGTGAGAATCCGCTCCCCGGTTGAAGGTGGAGTCCCCGCAACGTCCGCCTGTGAGGTGACCGCCAATGTTAACGAACTCGCGGCGACGCGTCCTGCAGTGGCTCGGACTCGGTGGTGCAGCGTCACTGGCCGGCTGTAACACCGCAGCATCCCCCGCGACGGAGTCGACGACGGACCAGGCCGCGACGACCACGACGACGGCGGCGACGACCGACCAGGTCGCCGCCGACCCGACCGACGTCCCCGACCCGGTCGACTGGACCGAGCCGAAACACCACGACGTCACGCTCGAAGTGAAAGAGGTCACCGCGGAGGTCGAACCCGGCGTGACCTTCGACTACATGACCTTCGACGGGCAGATCCCGGGGCCGATGATTCGGGTCCGGGAGGGCGACACCGTGTCGTTCACCCTGGAGAACCCGCCGGAGAACGACATGCCGCACAACGTCGACATGCACGCCGTCTACGGCACCGGCGGCGGCAGCGTCGCGACCACCGCGGCGCCCGGCGAGGAGAACGCCGAGCGGTTCACGGCGACGTACCCCGGCGCGTACATCTACCACTGCGCCGTCCCGAACCTGGACTACCACGTGTCCGCCGGCATGTTCGGGATGATTCTGGTCGAGCCGAAGGAGGGGCTCCCGTCCGTCGACCGGGAGTTCTACGTCGGCCAGCACGAACTGTACACCGACAAGCCCACCGGGAAGAAGGGCCACCACGGCTTCGACTTCGCCGCGATGAAGCGCGAAGACCCGACGTACGTCCTGCTCAACGGCGAGAAGTACGCGTGGGCGGCGGCGAACCGCGGGCCGCTCGAAGCCAGCGTCGGTGAGACTGCGCGGGTGTTCATGGTGACCGGCGGCCCGAACCTCCAGTCGAACTTCCACCCCATCGGCAACGTCTGGTCGGAGTGCTACCCGAACGGGTCGCTGAGCATGGAGCCGCACGGTAACGTCCAGACTCAGGTGGTGCCGCCGGGCAGCGCCATGGTCGGCACCATGGAGTTCCCGGTGCCGGAACGCATCAAACTCGTCGACCACGCGCTCTCGCGGGTCGCCCGGAAGGGGATGCTCGCCGAAATCGACGTCACCGGCGAGAAGAACACCGACGTCTTCGACCCCGAAGTCGACGGCGCCGACGAAGGCCCGCTGTACGGCGACGGCTAAACCGAACCGAATCCACCCGCACCGTCCCGCATTTTTTCGGCGGCGCTGAACCGCGGCGTCCCGGGCGCGCCCGACAGTAAGCGATTACCGTTCGACCGGCGTACCCGAACGAAATGCGAAGCCGGGACATCCGACGGATCGCAGCGAGCGCCAGCGTCTCGCTGACGGGCGTCGCGCTGGGCGGAATCGTGCTGCAGCACCTGACGGCCGGCCCCGCCGGCGGCGGCGTCGCCGGGGGCGTGCTCGCGGCGTTCGGCTCGCTGCTCGCCGTCGGCTTTCTCGCCGGCGGCTACGCGCTGTACCGGAGCACGATTCAGACCCGGTACGTCCTTCGCGTCGCCGGCTGGAACCTCCTCGGCGTCGTCGCGACGGTCGCGGTGCTCGTCGCCATCTGGCTCTACCAGCAGGTGACCGGCGGCGTCGTCGCGGCGCCGCTGTTCAGCACGGCCATCGTCGTCGGCGTGAGCTCGGCGGCGCACGTCCTCATCGGCGTCAACGACGTCCGCCGGATTCGCGCCGAGGAGCTCGCAGCCCAGCACAAGCAGACGGCGGTCGTCAACCGGTTCGTCCGCCACAACCTCAAGCACGCCGCGCAGATGCTCCTCGCGTGGGGTGACCAGCTCACGGCGAACGCCGCCGACGAGACCAGCGCCGACATCGGCGAGTCGCTCCAGGAGATGGGGGCGGAGCTCAGCGACGTGAACGACCAGGTGAAAAGCATCACGCGGCTGACCGAGTCGGCGTCCGTCGTCCGGGAGGCCGTCGGCCTCGACTCGGTTCTCGGCCCCGCTGTCTCGGCGGTCGAAGCCGCGCATCCGGACGCCGACGTGTCGGTCGTCGGCGACGACTCGGTCACCGTGCTCGCCGGCGACCGGCTGGAGACGGCGTTCCAGGAGGTGCTCGAAAACGGCGTCGAACACGGCGGCGGCGACGTGACCGTCGAAATCGAGACCGCGGCGTCGACGGACGAGGTGACGGTCACGGTCACCGACCGAGGCCCCGGGTTCCCGGAGCTTCAGCGCGAACTCGTCCACGAGAACCGAGCCGAGAGCCCCCTGGAGCACGGAAACGGGCTGGGGCTGTGGCTCGCGCGCTGGATTACCGAGTCGTACGGCGGCACGCTCCGACTCCCGGAGACGCCCGACGGCGCGACCGTCGAGTTCACGCTCGACGGCCGCCGCTGAGCCACCGCAGTGCGCGACGCCGCTCATCGGTGCGACGACGAGTCCGGCCCGGCATCGTTGCTGTCGGGGCTCGCGTCGTCGCTGTCGAGGCTCGTATCGTCGCCGTCTCCGTGCGGCGCCGCGTCGTCCGCCGTGCCGACGAGCGCCGCGTACACGGCTGCCCAGAGCCGGCCGCGCCGGCTGCGGCGTCCGTCCGGGTTCATACGCGGCGGACGAGGTGCGCACGGACGGCACGCTGTGCGTCCAGACAGACGTCGAGCAGCCGCGTGCACGTCGCCAGAACCGGGAACTCCACGGGGAGGTCGGCGTAGAGGTACGACGCGAGCGCCCGGTGGCTGATGCCGGTGCCGGCGCCGCGGTTCGTCGCCGCGGCGAGGAACGACTGGCGGTCGCAGAGCGCCCCCTCACACCGATTTCGGTGGGCCGCGAGCCGCTCGTGGCGGTCGCGGAGCGCGTCGAATCCGAGCGCAGACAGCGGCGTCTCCTCGGCGTCGACGAGCCAGTCCGCGACGTCGGCGACGACGGTTTCGGCGTCGCGGAGCGCGTCGGTTTCCGCCGCCAGCGCCGCGTCCATCACCGAGAGTTCGGCTCGCCGGTCGGCGCTCGCCGCCCGAACCGCCCGCTTCGTTTCCGCGGTGAACTGGCCGGCGGTGTGCGGCGCGAGCGTCGCCGCGAGCTCCGCGCCGAGTTCGGACCGCATCGTCTCCACCAGCGGCTCCGGGTCGTCGACGTCGGCGGTGCTGCACGGACGGACGGTTTCGGCGAACGCCTCGCGCACCGCCTCGCACCGGTCCTCGGCTCGGCCCGGTCCGCCTGCAGCCGTCGCCGTCGCCGCGGTGAATCCGTCGGTGGCCGAAGCGTTGCCCGGCCGGGGGCCGCCGGTCGGCGAGCGGCACGGCGTCTCGCGGACCGTGCGCTCGAACGACTCGTACGCCTCGGTCTTGTCGGCGACGTGGTCCTGTTCGCGCCGAACGCGGTCAAGCGCCTGCTGGACGTGCGTCTCGACGCTCACTCCGCGGACACCTCCGGCGCGCTGACCAGCCCCGCCGGCGCGTCGTCGCCGAGCGCGAGCCTGAAATTCCACGTCGGCGCGGCGGCGCCGGGGTCGAGACACCGGGCGTCCGAAATCGACGGCGTCGCCTCCGGCCGTCGGCGGAGCAGTTCGACCGCGAGCGGCAGCGTCGCGAGCCTGCGGGTCGACCGGCCGAGTTCGTACCCCGACAGCGTCACGGTCCACGAGTCGGCGTCCTGCTCCTCGGTCCCCGACGGGTCGACGGTGTATTCGGCTGCGAGCGCGACGCCGCAGAGCCGTTCGAGCGCGTCCCCGAGCGGGCTGTCGGTCTCGGTCGGCGGCGGGAGGCGCGCGGCGGCGTCCCGGAGCACCGCCGCCTGCGCCGCCGCGTCCAGCCGGCCGGCGAGTTCGCCGGTCAGGCTGTCCAGCAGTTCGAGGCAGAGTTCGTCGGGGTTCTCGGCCGACTCGGCGCGGTCGAGGTACGCGTCCATCACCGCGTCCTCGACGCCGTCGTGGTCCGACTCGGCGACCGTCTCGAACACGGCGGCCGCGATGGTGTGACAGAAGTCGACGAACGACGACCGGTCGGCGCCCGACTCCCGGGAAGCGTTCGGGTACAGATCTGCGTCCGGGTCGCCCGAGCGGGTCCCGCCGACCCGCGTCGACTCGGCGCCCCGGGCTGAATCGGTCCGGTAGCGGTCGCGCCACGCCGAGTCCCGAGCGGCGTTCGTCGCGGACTGCACGACGGACTCGTCGTCGGGGTCCTGACAGACGATGACGTCGTAGTACGGCAGGTGCGGGTCGTAGCGGCGGAGCGTCGCGCGGTACTGCTCGGTCGCCTGCGCGGCCGCCCGCGCCGTTCCGCGGCTGTCGAACCGGAGGCCGTCGGCCGGGACGGGCCGGTCGCCGAACCGGCCGCAGACCAGGTAGTACTCGCCGGACGGCGTCGCCAGCATCTCGATGTGCGCGCGGATGTCCCCGAGCGTCGTTCCGATCATGGATGTGTCGTTGCTTCGGCTCGTGTATCGGTGCGCTACCAGTCGCCGGTGATGACGTCGGCGACCCGCTGTCGGTCGAACAACTGCTCCTCCGCCGGGATTTCCGGGTACGGGCCGGACTCGTAGGTCGGCCACTCGCCGAACTGGGACGGGAACACCTGTTTCGCGGTCATCTCCAGTTGGAACAGGTTCAGAATCGGCCCCTGGTAGCGGGCGCCCTGGGCGTACACGCGGTCGTTCTGGACGGCCGAGAGCTGCTGGCCGACCGGGTCGTCTTCGAGCGCCTCTCTGATGGCTGCCATGTCGGTTCCGGGGTGCATGCCGCCGAGCGAGAGGATGACGTCGGGGTCGGCTTCGAGCAGCGCCTCCATGTCGACCTGGTCGCCGGAGGAGACGTCGTCGCCGAAGGCGTCCCGGAGCCCGAACGGCCGGACGTGCGCGGTGAGGAAACCGGGGGCGTCGACGTTGTAGACGTACGGCTCCGTCGGAGTGCTGAATCCGCCCATAACGACGGTCGGACGGTCCGCTTCGGCCGGCAGCTCCGCCTCGATGGTGGCGAGCAGGTCGTCGTGAATCGCGGCGAGCGCGTCGTACCGGTCCCGCTCGCGGAACACCTGCGCGACCTTCTCGAACAGCTCCCAGAGCGTGTAGTACTCGTACCGGTCGGCGTACTCGTCGGGCGGCGCGGTGTGCCGGTGGCTGAAGTGGTTGCCGAACCACGGCGAGACGTTCTCGCGTATCTCCGCGATGTCGGCCTGACTCCAGCCGTCGAGCGCGAACACGCTCGCCGGGTCCGCGAGGTGGACGTCGCTGTCGAGCTCGTACAGCTTCTCCTTGCTCGGCCGCCACGACGAGTACAGCCCGGACCAGTCGAGCGTGACGCCGTCGAGCCGCGGCGTGAACTGGTTCCACAGCGCGTCGTAGTAGTCTGGGGCGTGCATCGCGTTCACGTCGTTGCCGCGGCCGAGCGCGAACGCCATCCCGGCGAGATGCGTCAGTCGCGTGAACACGGTCTTCGGGACCGATTCGAACTCCACCTCGCCCATCGGCGCCATCGAGACGGTGTAAGAGCCGTCGGAGTCGGACTGCGGCGTCGGCGATTCGGTCGCGGTATCGGCGTTCGTCGCCGTCGCGGATTCCGTCGGCGACGAACCGGCGTCGGCGCTGTCCGTACAGCCGGCGAGGAGGCCGCCGGCGACGACGGCGCCGCCGTACTTGACGTACTCGCGACGCGTCGGCGAGTCGTGTCGTGCGTCGTCTCGTGCCATGCGGATTAGGCTTGCCTAAACACACAAAGCCGTTTCGGTTTTTAGGTTCGCCGAAATCGTGGAGTCGTCACGGAGCACCGCACGAGGGCGAACACGTCCGGTTGAAGTTCGGCCGGAACGCCGGCCGAGAGCAGTGTTCGCTCGAACCGGCGTGTAATTACTAATGGACATAGAATATCGAAGATATACAACCAAAAGTCATATTAGCGGCGCCGGGGTCGCTTCAGGTACGAGCGACACATGGCACACGACACCGACGGATTACTGACGACGCACATCGGAAGTCTGCCGCGGCCACCCGAGCTTCGCGAACTCCTGAAACGGCGGGACGCTGGCGAGGACGTCGACCCGGACGAGTGGGAGCGGGCGGTCGTCGACGCCACCGAGGCCGTCATCGAACGGCAGGCGGACGTCGGCCTCGACGTCATCAACAACGGGGAGCAGCCGCGGGTCTCGTTCAACTGGTACGTCGCGAACCGGCTGTCGGGCATCGGCGGCAGCCGCGAGGCGCCGCTGTGGGACGACCTGCGGGACTACCCGGAGTACGCCGAAACCGAGTTCAAGACCGACGCCATCGACCTGCGGAGCCAGCCCGCCGTCGTCGACGAGGTGGAGTACGTCGGCCGCGATGACGCCGAACAGGAGGTGGAGACGTTCTTCGACCTGCTCGACGAGACCGGCGTCGACTACGAGGACACGTTCATCACGGCCGCCTCCCCCGGCATCGCGGCGACGTCGCTGACGAACGAGCACTACGACTCTCACCGCGAGTTCGTGTTCGCGCTCGCCGACGCGCTCCGCGAGGAGTACGAACTCGTCGCCGACACCGGGGCGACGCTCCAACTCGACGCGCCGGAGCTGCTCGCGTCCGGCCACCGCGGCCCGCAGGACAAGTCGCTCGACACCCTGAAGGGCATCATTCGGCTCCACGTCGACGCCCTGAACGAGGCCGTCAGCGACATCCCGGCCGACCAGCTCCGGCTGCACACCTGCTGGGGGAGCTACGAGGGGCCCCACCACCGCGACGTCGAACTGGTCGACGTGCTCCCGGAGCTGTACGACCTCGACGTCGGCGGCATCAGCATCGAGCAGGCGAATCCGCGCCACCAACACGAGTACCGGGCGTTCGCCGAACACCCGCTGCCGGACGGCTGGGACCTGCTTCCCGGCGTCGTCGACGTGAAGACGAACGTCATCGAGCACCCGGAGACGGTCGCGGACAGACTGGAGCGCGTCGCCGACGCCATCGGCGACCCGACCCGCGTCGTCGCCGCCCCGGACTGCGGCTTCGACACGCAGGCCGGGCTGGCGATGGTCGACCCCGAAATCGCGTGGGCGAAACTGGAATCGCTCGTCGACGGCGCCGAACTCGCCAGCGACCGGCTGTTCTGACGCGGCCACCCCGCCGCTTTCTCTCTGGACGACGAGCACGACGCTCCGACCGCTCGGTCGACGCAGCGACCGGTCAGTCCACGTCCCGACTGGTGCGCGAGCACCCGGCTCGTCCGCGGCGAGGACTTATCCACCGGCGCGGACTACCCCGATTCGATGCGTGGACCGGCCGTCCGCGGCGTCGTGCTCGCCGGCGGGGACAGCACCAGGTTCGGAGCGGCGGACAAGGCGCTCGCCGAGGTCGACGGGGCGGCGATGATTCGGCGCGTCGCCGACGCGGTCGGTGACGCCACCGGCAGCACGCCGCTCGTCGCCGCCGGCGACGACCCCGGGCCGGCGTACCGGGCCGCGCTCCCGGACGCCGGTTTCGTCTCCGACCACGCCGCGTTCGTCGGGCCGCTCGCCGGCGTCGCGGGGGCGGCCCGCGAGGCCGACGCGACGTGGCTCGTCGTCGCCGCCTGCGACATGCCGCGGGTCGACGCCCGAACAGTTCGGTGGCTCGTCGACCGGTGCGAAGGCGGAGAGCCGGGCGCAGACGCGGACGCAGCCGCAGACACACACGCGGCCGCGAACGCCGACGCGGACGCCGTCGTTCCGGTCGACGCCGACGGCGTGGCGCAGCCGCTGTTCGCCTGCTACCGGCGAGACAGCCTGGTTCGGGCGCTCGAAGAAGTCCCGCGGACTGCCGGGCCGCGCGCCCTCCTCGACTCGCTCGCCGCCGCGGTCGTGACGCCCGCGGACGCCCCCGACGGCGTCTCGCTCGACGCCGCGCTCGCGAACGTCAACACGGCCGCAGACCTCGACGGCCTCGACAGCAGCGGCTGCCAGCACAGCGGCGGCGACGACAGCGACGACGACGGGGAACGCTGAACGTCGTCCGAAAACCGGGGGACGCCGGGACGCGGGTTAGGTCCGCGGCGGTTACGCCGACCGGGTCGGGGTGGTGCCGTCGGCGTCGGCGTCGAGGTACTCGCGGGCCGCCTCCCGGATGACGTCCTCGGGGCCGACGACGCACTCGCGCCGGAGGTCCGGGAACTGGCCTTCCAGCATCCGGACGACTTCGCCCTCCATGTCGGCTGCGTCGGCGACGGTTCTGCCCTCCAGGTACTCCGTGATGAGGCTCGCGACCGCGCGGCTCACCGCGCAACTCTGGCTCTCGAAGGCGAGCGCCTCGATGGTGCCGTCGTCGCCGATTTCGACGTGGAACTCGCCTTCGTCGCCGCAGGACGTCTCCTCGGATGACTTCACGAGCGTCGGCTCGGCGAGCCCGCCGCTGTTCCGCGGCTCGTGGTGGTGTTCGTCGACCAGGTCGTGGTACCGGTCCGAGGCGAGCGCGTCGTCGACTTTCGCCGGTGCGTCGACGAGCGCGTCGAGCAGCCGGTCGATCTCGTCCGTCGTGTTGTAGACGTAAAACGACGCGCGGACGGAGCCGGGGATGTCGAGCCGGTCGTGCAGCGGCTGGGTGCAGTGGTCGCCGGCGCGGACGGCGATGCCGCGGTCGTCGAGCAGCGACGAGACGTCGTGGCCGTGGACGCCGTCGACGTTAAACGACACCAGCCCGGTGCGTTCCTCGCCCGCCGGCGGGCCGTAGGTCACGACGTCGTCGCGCTCGGAGAGCCGGTCGAGCGCGTACTGCGCGAGCCGGTCTTCGTGTTCGCGGACCCAGTCCATGCCGAGGTCGTCGAGGTAGTCGACGGCGGCGGCGAGCGCGATGGCCTCCGCAATCGGCGGCGTCCCGGCCTCGAACTTCCACGGCAGCCCGTTCCACGTCGACCGGTCGAACGTGACGTGCTGAATCATCTCGCCGCCGTACAGGAACGGCCCCATCTCGGCCAGCAGGTCGCGGCGGCCGTACAGCCCGCCGATGCCGGTCGGCCCCGCCATCTTGTGGCCGGAGAACGTGAAGAAGTCGGCGCCCATCGCTTCGACGTCGACCGGCCGCGTCGGCGCCGACTGCGCGCCGTCGACCAGCAGCACGGCGCCGGCGTCGTGGGCGAGCTCCGCGAACGTCTCGACGGGGTTGACGGTGCCGAGGACGTTCGAGACGTGCGGCACCGCCACCAGTTCTGTGTCGCCGTCGACGAGCGACTTCGCGTGCTCGACGTCGAGGTGGCCGGTGTCGGTGACGCGGACGAACCGGAGTTCCGCGCCGGTCCGCTCGGCGACCTGCTGCCACGTGACGAGCGACGCGTGGTGCTCCATCTCCGTCGTGACGATGACGTCGTCGGGGCCGAACTCCGGGAGCGCGAGGCCGTGTGCGACGAGGTTGATGCTCTCGGTGGTGTTCCGCGTGAACACCATCTCCTCGCGGCCGCCGGAGGCGCCGACGAACGCGGCGAGCCGGTCGTGGGCGGCCTCGTACGCGACGGACGCCCGGTGGCTCAGCTCGTGGATGCCGCGGTGGACGTTGGCGTTGTAGCCGGCGTAGTACTCCTCGAAGACGTCGTACACCTGCCGCGGCGTCTGCGTCGTCGCGGCGTTGTCGAGGTACGTCAGCGGATGCCCGTTGACGTCCTGGTCGAGAATCGGGAAATCGTCGCGGACAGCGGAGACGTCCGGGGACATACAGCCTGCAAGCCCTCCGACGGGCTTAACAGTTCCCCGACCGCTCAGCCGTGAGAACGAGTCCCGGCCGTCTCCCGCGGCCGCCGCTCCCCGACTGCGGCGGCCGCGGGCGGCGACTCAGTCTTCGGTTCGTAGCGCTCTGACCCGGTCGACGTTCCAGGCGTCGCCCTTGTCGTTCGCGGGCGTCTCGACCACCATCGGTTTGTCGCGGAGCGCGTCGTGGTTGATGAACCGGCGGAAGCCCTCGGCGCCGATTTCGCCGTCACCGACGTGTTCGTGTTCGTCCTTCTCGGAGCCGAGCGGGTGTTTCGAGTCGTTGAGGTGGAGGAACTCGACGTTGTCCCGGCCGACGGTCGCGTCGATTTCGTCGACCAGGTCCGCCATCGACGCCGCGTCGGTGAAGTCGTAGCCGGCGGCGTACAGGTGGCAGGTGTCGAGACAGACGCCGAGGTCGCCGTAGCCGAATTCGGCGGCGTCGACCACGTCGTCGAGCGCGCCGAGGCGCTTGCCGACGGTCGTCCCCTTCCCGGCCGTGTTTTCGAGGAGCACCGTCACGCCGTCCGGGACGTCGAGTTCGGAGAGCCGGTCGCCGACGTTCTCGACGCCGGCGGCCTCGCCGGCGCCGGTGTGGGCGCCGGGGTGGAACACGTAGTACGGGACGCCGAGCGTCGCCGCCGCGTCGAGTTCCGACTGGAGGCAGTCGAGCGACTTCGCGGCGAGGTCGTCGTCCGGCGTCGCGAGGTTGACGAGGTAGGTGCCGTGGACGGCCCACGGGCCGACGTCGCGTTCGTCCGCGGCGTCACGGAACGCCTCCGCGTCGGCGTCGTCGACGTCGCTGACCGCCCAGCCGCGCGGCGACCCGACGAACAGCTGGCCGCAGTTCCCGCCGAGTTCCGCTTCGCGTTCGACGGCGGCGGCGAAGCCGTCGGACATCGAGACGTGCGCGCCGACCCTGAACAGGGTGTGACGTGGCGGCGGCCGGCCGTAAAATGCTGCGGCGGCGCGGCCGCGGTTCCCACTCGGTTGGAACGAGCGGCCGTGGTTTATCCCGGGACGCCGAACCACAGGGTACGATGAACAGTGACGATACCGCGGCGTACGCCTTCGTCTGCCCGGCATGCGGGGAATCGCTCGCGGTGACCGACGCGATGCGGGCGGCGCTGCTCCGGGAGGGCTGCGTCCTCTGCGGCACCGCCGTCACCGACGCGGCGTTCACGGCGTCCCAGCGCGCCGAGACACCGTGACGGCGGCGGCAGCGTCGGTGGCGTCCACGCCTGGTCAGTCGCGCTCGGCGACGAACAGGAACGTCTCGGGTCGGTCGGCGGCGAACTCGACGGTGAACCCCGCCGATTCGACCGCCGTAGCGGCGTCTCCGAGCGCGTAGCGTTCGTCGACCGGCGGGCCGTCGGCGCCGGTGCCGCTGGCCGCCCAGTCGGCGACGACGAGGCGGCCGCCGGGCTTCACGACCCGCGCGAGTTCCGCGCGGGCGTCGTCGCCGGCGAACTCGTGGTACGTCATCGTCGACACCGCGGCGTCGAGGTGGTCGGCTGCGAACGGGAGGTCGGCGACGTCGGCCGTCACCGCTTCGACGTTCTCCGGGAGCCCCTTCTCGCGGTAGTAGTCGTGCATCGCCGCCTGCACGTCGACGGCGTACACCGTCTCGGCGAGCGGCGCGAGGTCGTCGGTGTAAAAGCCGGTGCCGCTGCCGAGGTCGGCGACGGTCTCGTCGCCGTCGGCGTCGACCGCCCAGCAGAGCTCCTCCCGGGAGACGAACCGGTAGCGCCGGGCGGCGTTTTCGAGCCTGTCGGCGCGCGCTGCGTCGAACGTGTGGTGACCCATACCGCGTCGTCGCCGCGGAGCACCGAAACCGTTGTGCGTGCGGTGCGGCGGCGACCCGGCCGCACCGCGACCGCGTCGCGGCTAGTCGTCGGCGCGCGGGAAGTTGTCGATGGTGTCGGCGCGGAACGCGTCCTCGTCGAACTCGTACTCGCCGTCGAAGAAGTCCATCAGCGTCCGGGTGTCCCGCATCGCGTTCTTCAGGCTGGTGGAGGCGCCGGGCGACGGCGTGATGTTGAAGATGACGTCGTCGCCGACGATCTTGGCTTCGCCCATGTCGAGCGACTTCTTCTTCGTGTCGACGATCTGCGGCCGGACGCCGCCGTAGCCGGTCGCCCGTTCGATGTCGTCGAGTTCGGCGCTCGGCACGACCTTCTGGACGTGCGGGAGGAACGCGCGGCGTCCGACCTCCGGGAGGTCGTACACCAGGTTCCGCAGCACGTACGGCAGCAGGATGCGGTCGGCGAGGATGTTGGCGTAGCTGAGGAACGCGGCGACGTTCAGCCCGAACACGTCGAGGAAGTCGCCGACCGTCGAGAGCCGGCCGCGTTCGAGCGTCGGGACGAGTTTCGCGGTCGGCCCGAACCGCGTGATGGACGGGTCGTGGACGTCGGCGTCGCCGTGCACCGCCGCGAACGGGAGCTTCTTCATCTGCAGCGTGTACACTTTCCCGTTCAGGAAGTCGTCCGCGAGGAAGAAGCTCCCGGCGATGGGCAACAGCACCTTGTCCTGGCCGTAGCCGAGCTCTTTCGCCATCTGGAGGCTGTGCGAGCCGGCGGCGACGACCGTGGCGTCGCAGTCGAACTGGCCGTCGGTCGTGGTGAGCGTGTAGCCGTCGTACCCCTTCGTCACGTCCGTCACTTCGGTGGACGTGAAGACGTCGACGTTCGGCTCCTCCGTGGCGTTGTCGACGAGCGACTTCGCGGTCGCGCCGTAGTCGACGACGTAGCCGTCCGGCGTCTGCAGCGCCAGGAGGTCGAGCGACGGGTCGCGGCCCTCAACGACCTTCGGTTCGAGTTCCTCGATTTCGTCGCGCCCGATGGCGCGGAGCTTCGGGAACAGGTCGCCGAACCCTTCGTCGTGGTAGCGGGATTCGAGGGCGTCGACTTCGTCGTCGCCGACGGCGAGCACCATCTTGCTGCGTTTCGCGTGCATCTCCCGGTCGGGGTCGTGGTTCTCGAGGTAGCCGGCGAGGATCTCCGCGCCCTCTTTCACCTTCTCGGCCTTGTCGAGCGTGTAGTTCGTTTCGATGTCCCCGAAGTGGAGCGTCTGCGAGTTGTTCGTGTGATCGGAGTTGATCGCCGCGATCTCCGACTCCTTCTCGACGAGCGCGATCGAGTCGATGTCGGTGAACTTCGCGGTCGTGTACAGCAGCGACGCGCCGCTGATTCCGCCGCCGACGATGACGAGGTCGTATTTCCCAGACATGTGATGAAGTGGTAGGCTCGTCTCGACCACTGCGTTTCATCCGTTAACACTGTTTTTATCGCCGCAGAAGCCCTCGACAATCGCGAGAACCGACATCGACAATCATAGAACCGCGGCGGCAGCGGCGGGCTACTCGACGTCGACGACCCGGACGTCGAAGACGAGCGTCCGCCCGGCGAGTTCGTGGTTGAAGTCCACCTGGACGGCGTCCGCAGACACCGCGGTAACGTCGCCGTGCAGCCCGTTTTGCGCCTCGACGTGCTGGCCGACCGACGGCGGCTCACCGACCATCCCCTCGAACGTCTCCGGGTCGTACTCCCGGACCCGCTCGGGGTCGTACTCGCCGTAGGCGTCCGCCGGCGGCACCGTCACGGTCGCTTCCTCACCCTCGGTCATCCCGACGACCGCCTCGTCGAGGCCGCGGATGACGTCGCCGGCGCCGACAGTGAACGAAATCGGCGCGAACGACGCGTCGGCGTCCGCCGGGACGAGCCCGTGCTCTTCGGCGACCGAGCGGTCGGACGTCGTGAACACGTCGCCGCCCTCGAATCGGCCGACGTATTCGAGTCGGACGTGGTCTCCCGGTTCGATACTCATGGCGTGGCGCTGTGGTCGTGTCCGGTCATGTGTCGTGTGAGCGTGAGTCGGTCTGCGGCCCGTCGCCGCTACTGCTGGAGGTCGTACAGGCGGCGGAACGCGGTCGGCGGGAACCGGAGTTCGACGCGGCTGGGCGGCCGCCCCTGGTCGTTGTCGAGTTCGGACTTGACGCGTTCGATGACGCCGATTTCGGCGAGTTCGTACAGGTACCGCTTGATGGTTCCGGGCGAGAGCGTGACGCCCGGCGCGGCGGCGACGGCCTCCGTGGTCGCGGTCACGGACGCCCGGTCGGTCTCGTCGAGGTCGACGAGCGCGCGCAGCACCGCCTGCCGGTTCTCCGGGAGCGCGAGCACGCGGCCGAGCGACACCGACGGCTGCGGGAGTTCAGCGAGGGCGTCGTCGACGTCCGCCTCGGCGATTCTGGTGCGGTCGCGGTCGTCGGCGCGGACGGCGGCGACGAACAGCGCCGCGAGCGCGTCGTGGGCGTTCCCGTCGGCCCACGCGGCGATTCGCCGCGCCTGCTCGTGGTCGAGCGCGCGGTGTGCCAGCCCGCTCGACGCCCGCGTCATCAGGACGTCCGTGAGCGTCTGCTGGCGGTAGTGCCGGACCGCGACGGTCGTCGCGGTGTACGCGGCGAGTTCGGTCTGTGCCGGCGGGTCGCGGCCGACGGCGAGCCAGCTGACGTTGCTCGGCAGCCCGGCGAACACGTCGACGAGGTCGTCGGTGTCGGCGCTGCCGGGTTCGCCCACGTGGTCGACGGCGACGACCGCGCCGGCGCGGGCCCCGTCGAGTGCGTCGTGGAGCCGGCTGCGGAGTTCGTCGGTGCTGATGCCGTGTTTCGGAACCGACTCCTCGACGAGGCCGTCGAGGACGCCGTGGTACAGCGCGAACGTGCTGGTGGTCGTTCGGGTGTCGAGGTAGACGACGCCCGGGACGCCGGTGGTCGCCGCGCGGGTGCTCGTGTGAATCACCGACTGCGTGCCGGAGGAGAGCGGTTCGAGGTGCGCGAACAGCGCTGTCACCACCGCGGTTTTCCCGGCGCCGGACGGCCCGTGGACGTAGGCGTTCCCCGGCAGGTCGCCGTCGAACACCGGGTCGAGGTGGTCGAGGAGCTGCTCGAAGACGGGGCCGCGGTCGGACGGCTCGTCGATGTGGCCGACCGGCGAGAGCGCGTCGTAGTCCTGGATGAGACGGGACTCACCGGTCCAGCGCTGACGCCGCCGTATCCGTTCGTCGATGTCCATCGAGAGTCAGGCGTCTGTTGGGGACGAGTCGATACTCCGACCCAATAAGGGCCGTGTTATCGGCACTGATGGCGAGACGCCGGCGGCGAGCCGGGCGCCGTCGCGGCGTCGACGGCGACCGAGAGCGGGGCGGCCGCGGCGGGCGCCCCTGCGGAGCCGCCCCGGCCCCCGTGTGCGCTGCACGGCTACAGCGAGAGGTAGCCGGCGTTCGGGAGGACCCCGGCCAGCGAGAGGACGCCGACCAGCAGCATCATGAGCATGATCGCCATCGCCGGCGGGTCGACGTGCGTCCCGGAGTGCGAGTAGAACACGCGCTGGGTGAGTTCGCCGAGCAGCCCGCTGAGTCCGCCGAACGCGCCGGCGACGAGCAGCACGACCGGGTCGCTGCCGACGACGGGCATCGCGACGATGGCGCCGACCGACCCGAGCAGCGTCATGTGGTGTGTCACCGGAATCTTCTCGACGCCGAGGTTCAAGAACAGCAGGCTCATCGCGGAGATGGCGTAGCCGAGGAAGATGCTCCCGGTCTTCAGCCAGATGAAGCCGCTGAGTATCCCGGCGACGACGCCGACCGTCGCGACCCCCGACCACTTGTACTGGTGCGGGAGCCACGGCTCGATGGCGAGCCGCGCCGACGGTTCGGCGCCGCCGTCGGGCAGGGGGCGTTTCTCGTCGCGCTCGAACGGCGTCATGTCGAGGACGTTCGTCCCGGCGACCTTCCCGACGAGCGGGTAGCCGAAGGCGAGGCGCGCGACGAACGCGGTGGCGACGACCGACAGCGCGATGTTGTCCGTCGGCACGCCGACGCCGCTGGCGACCCGGGTGACGAGCATGCCGAGCGCGCCGAAAACGGCGCCGACCGCGAGGATGTCCGGTTTCGTCCCGAAGGCGTAGCCGATGTTCTTCCCGAAGTGGAAGTCCCAGCCGTCGGGCTCCATCTCCGGGTAGCGCTTGCCGGCGTAGGCGGTGGCGGCGACGCCGCCGGCGAAGGCGACGTGCGGCCCGGTCACCATCCCGAACCCGATGGTTCCGGTGACGCCGGTCGCGATTTCGCCGACCGGAATCGCGTCGAGGCCGCCGAGTTGGCGCTGCAGAATCCCGAGGCCTTCGCCGAGGAAGACGACGAAGCCGGTGAAGATGAACGACGGGAGCGCGCCGAGGGCGGCGCCGAACGCGCCGCCGGCGAGCGCCGCGATGAGCAGCACGGCGAACTGCTCCCAGCCGAGGCCGATGACGGGGACCTGCACGAGGAGTCCGTTCATGGATTACTCCTCCTGCGCCCAGTCGAGCGAGCGTTCGACGGCGTCGCCCCAGCGGTCGTACCGCTCGTCGACGTCTTCGGGGTCCGCCTTCGGCTCGAACTCCCGGTCGATCTGCCAGTTCTCGCGGAGGTCGTCGATGGAGTCCCAGTAGCCCGTGGCGAGCCCGGCGGCGTACGCGGAGCCGAGCGCAGTGGTCTCGTCGACCTCGGGGCGAACCACTTCGGTCTGGAGGATGTCCGCTTGCAGCTGACAGAGGAAGTTGTTCTTGACGGCGCCGCCGTCCACGCGAATCGACGTGGTTTCGACGCCGGAGTCCGCCTCCATCGCCTCGACGACGTCGCGGGTCTGGTAGGCGATGGATTCGAGCGTCGCGCGGACGATGTGGCCCTTCCCGGTACCGCGGGTCATGCCGACGATGGTGCCGCGGGCGCGGCCGTCCCAGTGCGGCGCGCCGAGCCCCGTGAACGCCGGGACGACGTAGACGCCGTCCGTGGAGTCGACCGACTTCGCGATTTCGGCGGTCTGAGCGGCGTTGTTGATGAGGTCGACGTCTTCGAGCCACTCGATGGCGGCGCCGGTGATGAAGATGGAGCCTTCGAGGGCGTACTGTACCGGTTCGCCGGACCGCTGGAAGCCGATGGTCGTGAGGAGGCCGTGGTCGGAGGAGACGGCTTTCGTGCCGGTGTTCATCAGGTAGAACGAGCCGGTGCCGTAGGTGTTCTTCGCGTCGCCCTCGTCGAAGCAGGTCTGTCCGAACAGCGCGGCCTGCTGGTCGCCGAGCGCGCCGGCGACCGGGACTTCGGCGCCGAGGAAGCCGTCCGGATCGGTCGTGCCGTAGTAGTCCTCGTCCGAGGACGGCCGGACCTCCGGGAGCATGCTCTCGGGGACGTCGAACTCCGCGAGCAGTTCGTCGTCCCACTCCAGGTCGCGGACGTTGTACAGCATTGTCCGGGAGGCGTTCGTGACGTCCGTGATGTGGTTGCCGGTGAGGTTGTCGATGAGCCAGGCGTCCATCGTCCCCATCCGGAGTTCGCCGTCTTCGGCGCGCTCGCGGAGGTTCTGCGTCCGGGAGCTGCTTAGTTTCAGCGGCTCGGCGTTGTCGAGAATCCACTCGACTTTCGTGGCGGAGAAGTACGCGTCGGCTTCGAGGCCGGTCTTCTCGCGGATCCACTCGACTTTGTCTTCGGCCTGCAGCTGCTCGACGCGGTCGGTCGTCCGGCGGTCCTGCCAGACGAGCGCGTTGTGGACGGGCTTTCCGGTCTCGGCGTCCCAGACGACCGTGGTTTCGCGCTGGTTCGTGATTCCGAGCGCGTCGAGCTGGTCGGCGTCGATGCCGGCGCCGTCGAGCGCGCGCTCGACGACGGCTTTGGTGTTTTCGAGAACCTCGATGGGGTCGTGTTCGACCCAGCCTGGTTCCGGATAGATCTGTTCGTGCTTCTCGTAGGCGTTCGCGACGGCCTGCCCCGCGTGGTCGAAGACCATGAACCGGGTGCCGGTCGTCCCTTGGTCGATTGCGCCGACGTACGTGTCTGACATTGTGCTGAGTGCTCCGTGGTCCAGGCAGGATTTTTACTGAAACACCCTGCCCCTGAGTATACAATAGAATAGTTCATTATAAATCTTGCTGGTGGGCCACAGGCGCTCTGCGCCATCCGCTCGCCCGTTGGAACGCCCGTCGACTGCCACGAGACGTTTCAGGCCGGCGGCCGGCTCGATTTCGGCACGCCGCCCAGGTCGGGGCTGCGTTCCGGGACGAGTAAAGAGTTTATCGACGACTTCGACGTGGTGGTAAACATGAAGTGGGTGGCGGCTGAATCACGGACGACAGAGAGATGGGAACGACACCACACATCGTGGTCATCGGCGGGGGGTCGACGGGGGCCGGGACCGCACGGGACCTCGCGATGCGGGGGCTGGACGTCACCCTCGTCGAGCAGGGGAACCTCACGCACGGGACGACCGGGCGGATGCACGGGCTGCTCCACAGCGGCGGCCGGTACGCGGTCTCCGACCAGGCGAGCGCCGCCGAGTGCATCGAGGAGAACCGGGTGCTCCGGGACATCGCGAGCCACTGCGTCGAGATGACCGGCGGCCTGTTCGTGAAACGCCCCGAGGACTCCGAGGCGTACTTCCAGAAGAAGCTCGACGGGTGCCGCGAGTGCGGCATCCCCGCCGAAGTCATCTCCGGCGCGGAGGCGCGCGAGATGGAGCCGCATCTCGCGGCGGACGTCGACAAGGCCATCACGGTCCCGGACGGCGCCATCGACCCGTTCCGGCTCGTCGCCGCCAACGCCGCCAGCGCGGAGAACCACGGCGCGCGCATCGAGACGCACACCACCGTCACCGACCTGGTCGTCAAGGACGGCGACGTCGTCGGCGTCGAAGTCGAGCACGAATCCGGCCCCGGCAAGCGCGTCCACGGCACCGCCGGCGGCACCGAGCAGATCCGCGCCGACCACGTCGTCAACGCCACCGGTGCGTGGGCGGGCCACATCGGCGACATGGCCGGCGTCGACATCGAAGTCCGGCCGTCGAAGGGCGTCATGACCATCATGAACGTCCGGCAGGTCGACACCGCCATCAACCGCTGCCGCCCGAAGGGCGACGCGGACATCGTCGTTCCCCACGAGACCACCGCCATCCTCGGAACCACCGACGAGGAGGTGGACGACCCCGAGGACTACCCGGAGGAGCAGTGGGAGGTCGACCGGATGATAGACACGCTCGCAGAGCTCATCCCGATGCTGTCGGAGGCCAGAACAATCCGGTCGTTCTGGGGGGTGCGGCCGCTGTACGAACCGCCGGACGTCGGCAGCACCGACCCGACCGACATCACGCGCGACTTCTTCTTGCTCGACCACGCCGACCGCGACGGCCTCGGTGGCATGACCAGCATCGTCGGCGGCAAGCTCACCACCTACCGGATGATGGCCGAGTCCATCAGCGACCACGTCTGCGACGTCGTCGGCGTCGACGCCGACTGCCGCACCGCCGACGAGCCGCTCCCCGGCAGCGAGGAGTTCTCGGTGCTCCGCGACTACATGGACGAGTTCGGGCTGCGCTCCCCAATCGGCCGGCGGAGCGTCGAGCGGCTCGGCTCCCGCGCCGACGACGTGCTCGACACGGACGCGCCGAACCCGACGGTCTGCGACTGCGAAGGCGTGACGCGCGCCGAGATACGGGACGCCGTCGAGACCGCCGGCTCGGACCTCAACGCCGTCCGCATCCGGACGCGGGCGTCGATGGGGAACTGCCAGGGCGGGTTCTGCTGTCACCGGCTGGCGAACGAACTGCACGCCGAGTACGACGAGCCGACCGTGCGCGCGGCGTGGAACGAACTGCTCGCGGAGCGCTGGAAGGGCCAGCGGCACGCGCTGTGGGGCGAACAGCTCTCGCAGGCGATGCTGAACTACGCGCTGCACGCCACGACGCAGAACCGCGACCGCGACCCGGCGAGCGACGGCGACGGCGTCGACTTCGGCGCGTTCGACGCCGGGCCGGACGCCGACGCCGATGCGGGGAGCCGCGGGGGCGACGCCGGGCGGCGCGGCGCCGCGGCAGACGGGGGTGCGCGCGGTGGCGATTGAGTCGGAGGTGCTCGTCGTCGGCGGCGGCCTCGCCGGCCTGACCAGCGCGCTCGCGGCGGCGCGCGCCGGCGCGGACGTCCGGCTGCTCTCGTACAAGCAGAGCACGCTCCGGAACGCCTCGGGGCTCGTCGACGTGCTCGGCTACACGCCCGACGGCGACGGGCCGCTCGCCGACCCGTACGCTGCGTTCGACGCGCTCCCGAACAGCCACCCGTACAGCGTCGTCGGCGAGGAGACGACGCGGGACGCGATGGCGCTGTTCGACGACGTCGCGACCGCCTACCGCGGCGGCCACACGGACCGGAACGCGCTCGTCCCGACCCACGGCGGGACGGTGAAGCCGACGGCGCGGTACCCGGCGGGCGCCGCAGCCGGAGTCGCGAGCGCGACCGAGGACATGCTGCTCGTCGGCTTCGAGACGTTCGTCGACTTCGACGCCGAGCGCGCCGCGCCGCACCTCGAAGCCGCCGGCGTCCCGTTCGGCGTCCGCGGCGTCACGGTCCCGTTCCCCGGGTCGCTCCGGGCGGACGCGAAGGTGACGCGGTACGCGAAGCTGCTCGACCAGGACGCCGCGGTCGAGACGGACCGCGGGACGGAGGGCGCACGAGCCGCGCTCGCCGCCCGCGTCGAACCGCACCTCGACGGCGAGGGCCGCGTCGGCTTCCCGGCGGTCCTCGGCCATCAGGCGGCCGCCGCGGTGCGAGACGACCTGTCGGCCGCGCTCGGCGCGGACGTGTTCGAGGTGCCGGCGGGGCCGCCGTCGCTCCCCGGGCTCCGCCTCGAAGACGCGCTGTTCGACGCGCTCGACGACGCCGGCGTCAGCGTCGAAACCGGAAACCCGGTCGTGGACTACGACGGCGACGACCGCGTCGAGACGGTGTACGTCGACAAGAACGGCGCGAAAATCCCGAACGCCGCCGACCAGTACGTCCTCGCCACCGGCGGCCTCGTCGGGAAGGGCGTCGAGTCGAACCGGGTCGGCGTCTCGGAGCCGATTTTCGACTGCCACGTCCCGCACAGCGACGACCGGTACGACTGGTTCGACGACGACGCGTTCGGCGACCACCGGTTCGCACGGTTCGGCGTCCCGACCGACGACGCGCTCCGCCCGGTCACGGCGGACGGCGACCCCGAGTTCGGTAATCTCCGGGCGGCCGGCTCGGTTCTCGGCGGCTACGACTTCGCCGCCGAGAAGTCCGGCGGCGGCGTCTCGATAGCGACGGGCTACGCGGCGGGCCGCGGCGCCGCACAGGAGGCACGATGAGCGACACAGAATCCCCACCGACGGAGTTCGAGCCAGCCGAATCGTCCGCGACCGAGGAGTTCGAGCCGGTCGAGGTGTTCCCCGACAGCGACGCGTTCGACCTGCGGCCGGGAGCCGACTCCTGTTACAAGTGTTCGACCTGCGACACCAACTGCCCGGTCGCCGCCGTCGACGACGACTTCCCCGGCCCGAAGTTCCAGGGGCCCGAGCAGTGGCGGCTGAAGCAGTCCGACGACGACCACGAAATCGACGACTCCGTGATGGACTGCTCGAACTGCATGCGGTGTGACAACGCCTGCCCGTCGGGCGTCCCGCTGTCGCAGATGCACAACACGGCGCGCGGCTCGTACGTCAGCGAACAGCAGTCGAAGCTCTCGCGGACGTACTGGCGGAACCGCATCCTGGCGAACTACCGGTCGTCGGCGTGGCTCGCCAGCAAGGTGCCGCGGCTCGCGAACGCCGTCACGAACTTCGGGCCGGCGCGCTGGCTGCTCGAAAAGACGATGGGCGTTACAAGCGAACGCGAGTTCCCGTCGTTCGCCACCGAAACCTTCCGGGAATGGTGGGCGTCGAAGGGCGGCGCCGACGGGTCTCGCGAGCGCGCCCGCGAGAACAGAGCGCGCCGCGGACTGCCCCGCGACGCCGACCGGAAAGTCGCGTACTTCCACGGCTGTTACGCGAACTACAACACGCCGGAGGTCGGGAAGGCGATGGTCCGGGTGTTCGAGGAGTTCGGCTACGAAATCGTCGTGCCCGAGCAGGGCTGCTCCGGGACGCCGATGTTCGCGAACGGGATGCTCGACGACGCGCGCCGGCACGCCGAAGTCACCGTGTCGTCGATGTCCGACCTGGTCGAGGAGGGGTACAACGCCATCGCGTCGTGCACCTCGTGTTCGATGGCGCTCCGGCAGGAGTACCCCGAGCTGTTCGACGTCGACGGCATCGACGACGTCGCCGCGAACACCTTCGAGTCCGTCGAGTACCTCCGCATCCACGAGGACCTGAAGGGGGAGCTCGCGGACGCCGACGTCGACGACGAACTCGCCGCGGAGTTCGCGTACCACGCGCCGTGTCACGCCCGGAATCAGGGGCTCGACCGCCAGGCGGTCGAACTGTTCGGCGAACTCGACGGCGTCGGCGTCGAGGACGTCGGCGACTCCTGTTCGGGCATCTCCGGGACGTACGGCTGGAAGGACGAGAAGTACGAGACGTCGATGAAGATCGGCGCCGACATGTTCGACCACATGGAGGCCGCAGACGGCGACACCGGGATGACGGAGTGCCCCACCTGCGCGATGCAGATGGAGCACGGCACCGGCTACGAGGTCCGCCACCCGCTGGAACTGCTCGAAACGGCGGTGGTCGAATGACCCGCCTCGCGCTCATCGCACACGACGACGAGAAGCCGGAGATGGTCGAACTG
Organism: Halobaculum sp. D14; assembly: GCF_051195135.1. Lineage (NCBI taxonomy): Archaea > Methanobacteriati > Methanobacteriota > Halobacteria > Halobacteriales > Haloferacaceae > Halobaculum > Halobaculum sp. D14. Next base: position 54,112 of record NZ_JBNTKA010000005.1, read on the forward strand.
GTGCGGCGTCACGAGGCGCTGCTCGACGGGTTCGACCTCGTCGCGACGGGGACGACCGGAAAGCGCATCGGCGCGGAGACGTCGCTGTCCGTCGAGCGGAAGCAGTCAGGGCCGCTCGGCGGCGACCTGATGATCGGCGCCGAGGTCGCCGAGGGGCTGCTGGACGGCGTCGTCTTCC
>NZ_JBNTKA010000005.1:54335-89689 GCF_051195135.1 Halobaculum sp. D14
GCTGCTCCGCATCTGCGACGTCCACGACACGCCGATGGCGACGACGCGGATGAGCGCGGAGTTCCTGCTCGACGGACTCGCGGTCCGGGACAACTAGCCGCCCCGGGTTCCGTTCAGCGTCCGGCAGTCGGCCCGGACGAAGGGCCGGGCGGGGCGGGGCGGGGCGGAGACTGATTATCCGAAAATCGTGAATCGGTCTGCGGCCGCCGTTGTCGCCGTCGTCAGGGCTGGTTCGGAAGTTCCTCGTACGGCTGCACCACGACGAACCCGTCGTCGCCGTCGAACGTCAACTGGTAGCGCTCGTTCGAGGACTGCCCGACGAGGTCGCTGAGGCTGCTGTTCGTCTCGATGTTCGGCGAGAGGTTCTCGCTCCAGGCGACGGTCGCGTTCGGGTCCGTCCTGACCGGCGGCGTCAACACGAGCGGGTCGCCGTGGGTGGTGATGGCGGCGGTTCCGGGGCCGGAGAGGAACACGTTCGTCAGCCCGGCCGCCGAGGCGCCGCCGAGGCTCCCGATGGTGCCGATTTCGTACGAGACGCTGTCCTCGAACGCGAGGACGTCCGTCCCGTTCACGGAGATGGCCTCGTCGGCGTCGAGCGACAGTAACTGGATGCGCTTCTCCTGGTCGGCGAGGTACACCGATCCCTGCCCTTCGATCTGCATCACCGGCGTCCCTTCGCTCGTCGCCTTCTCCTTCAGGAAGCCGGTGAGGCCGCCCTCGGCGGACGACTTCCCGGTGAACGACAGGTCGCCGTCGAACGCGACCATCGACCCGGCCTTCGCGACGACCGTTCCGTCGACGTCGACGTCGAGCAGTTTGCTGTTCTCCAGTTCGAACCGTTCGCGGCCTTCGGTCGGCGCGTTCTGCTGAACGAAGTCTTCGAGTTCCATGTTGGTTCACGAGCCGCGTGGAGGGCTCTACGGCACCGGTCACGAACCATCACCAAAATAGCTGCGCCACGGACGAACGCCTAGTACACCTTCGAGCGACAGGAGACCCTTGGTCTCTCACAACGACACCCCGGAGTCCATATCTCTACCAGGAGAGCCCTTATTACGGACATTCTGAACAGATAATTCAGAGAAATGGCTGCATCCGCCCAGGAACAGAAGGATACCGTTGAAAATCAGAAACCGCATTTGCGGTCTCAGGTGAGGCTCGTCAGGAGTGAGTCGCCGTGGGACTGATTCGGATGACGAAGTACCGGACGCTGCTGCTGGCGACCGTCGGATTCAACTTCTCGTTTCTCATCTGGTTCTCGTTCGCGCCGTTCACGGGGCCGATGGCCGAGGAGTTCGGGCTGTCGCTCGCCGAAATCGGCGTGCTCTCCAGCGCCGCCATCTGGCTGGCGCCGTTCGGCCGGATGCTCACCGGGTGGCTGTCGGACAAGTTCGGTGCGCCGACCGTGTTCGCCATCGTCCTGGGGTACGTCGGCGTGTTCTCGATGGCGAGCGCGTTCGCCGAGACGTACACCGTGTTCTTCGTCGAGCGGCTCATCGTCGCGACCGCCGGCATCACGTTCGTCATCGGCATCCAGCACGTCGCGGAGTGGTTCGACGAGGAGAACCTCGGGCTCGCCGAAGGCATCTACGCCGGCGTCGGCAACGCCGGCGCCGCGGCCGGGGCGCTCGTCCTGCCGCGCGTGTTCGGAACGAACTGGGACGGGCCGCTGTTCGCGACCAACTGGCGCGCCGCGTTCTTCTACACCGGCGTCGTCGCGGTCGTGCTCGCGGTCGTCTACTACGCGTTCGGCGAGGCTGCGAAGGACGAACAGACCCGCCAAGCCACGAAGGACGGCGCGACGCTCTCGGAGTGGCTCCACACCGCGACGCGGTACGGCACCGTCGTCCTGGCGTTCGCGTACGTCATGACGTTCGGCCTCGAACTGTCGATGAACGGCTGGCTCGCCACGTACTACCGCGAAGGGTTCGGCACCGACAGCCTCGTGCTCGCGAGCACGTTCGCGGGGACGTTCTCCATCGCGGCGGGGCTGCTGCGCCCCGTCGGTGGCTACGTCAGCGACCGGGTCGCCCGCGAAGAGCGCGACATCCTCCCGGTGTTCACCGGCCGGTACCGCGAGCAGTGGACGTTCGTCGCCCTGTCGTTCGTGGTCGTCGCGATGTTCGGGATGACGCTCGCCGGCCTCTCCGGAGACGTGCTGGTGGCCGTCGCCGCCGGCTTCCTCGTCGGGATGGGCTGTGCGTTCGCCGAGGGCGCCATCTTCGCGCAGGTCCCGGCGATGTTCCCGAACAACTCCGGCGCCGTGGCGGGCGTCGTCGGTGGCGTCGGCACCGTCGGCGGCATCGTCTACCCGCTCGTGTACGCCGCGCCGCTCCTCCCGAACCTCCACGTCGGCTACGCCGTCGTCGCCGCGTCGATGATACCGATTGTCGCGCTGGCCGGGTGGGTGTTCCAGCCGCACGTCGCCGCCGAAGCGACGACCAGCGGCTTTCTCGACCGGTCCGACTCCGGGGCGGAGCCGAGCGACGACTGAGGGAAATCGACAGTTACGGGCTTCAGCATGCGGGGTTGGCACCGCGTCGACGCCGCGTCGGCACCGCGTCGTCAGCGCACCGTCGGCTCGCTGACCGGTTCGGCGAACGCGACGGTGTCTTTCACGTCCGTGATCTCCACGTCGACCTGGTCGCCGGGCTGCGTCCCCGGCACGATGACGATGAAGCCGCGCTCAACCTTCGCGATGCCGTCGCCCTGGTCGCCGAGCGTGTCGATGGTCACCGACCGCGTCTCGCCCTCCTCCACCGGCGCGTCCTGCGTTCGGCGGGGCGGCGCGGACCGCTGCGGCTCCGTCGAGTCGTCTTGCTCCGGCTCGGCCTCGGCGTCGCCGGCGTCGGCGTCGCCGTCCTCGTTCGGCTTCTCGGCGGCGCTCGGAAGCAGCGCGACGCGGTACATCTCCCCGTCGGAGAGCGACCCGTTCTCGACGAGGTCGGACGGAATCGGGACGACGTAGCGGTCACCGTCGGCCTCCAGCGGCGCCTCGTACAGCAGTCGAAGTGAATCTGAGATATCTACCATTGTCCCCCCTACGGGTCGAATCGCTAAATTATACCGGATTCGTTCCGAGGGGTGCGAGCAGAAAGGAGTCCGCTCACCAGCCCGACAGCGCAGCAGCGGCGCCGCCCGAGGTGCGCTGACTCGACGCGAGTTCGAGTTTGAAGCCGCCGTCGTCGGCGCCGGACACCGTGACGTCGTCGACGCAGCGGCGGTACTCGCTGACGTGCTTGCCGGAGCGGCGGAGCCGCGTCGCCTCGGCGAGCAGGTCGGCGTCGGTGAGCACGTCGAGTTTCCGGTACACCGTCGACAGCGGGACGTCGCAGGCGTCGGCGAGTTCGCTCGCGGACAGCGCCTCGTCGCCGGTCGCGCCGAGAATCGCGCGGCAGTCCGGGTCGCCGAGCACGTCGAGGTACTCCTGGACGGCCGCCGCAGAATCGACCGTCGCCCCGGTCCCAGCACCGTTCACGCCGCGCGCACCGACCGCCGCCATCGAAGATTGGCTCATACTCCTACGGAGGAGCCATACCCCCACCAGTGTTGACCATCGATATCAGGGGCCCTTTATCAGTGACACCGACGGAACCGTCGACCGTGTCCGGGTCCTCGCCGGAGTTCGTGCCGCCGAGCGCGCCGCGGACTCACGCCGACGTGAACGCGGTTTTCGGGACGGCGCCGCCGCAGACGGCGCAGCCGTGTTCGACGAGGGCGGCGCGGATTTCGGCGTCCACCGCGATAGACGTCGCGCAGTCGGGACAGACGAACGTTTGCTCACGGCGGTGCATCGATAGTTGACCGGACGGCTCTCTCGGATATAGCCGTCCCGCAGGTTCCCTCGGGGTGAGAACGCCGGGCGACCCGCGCGTGCGCGGCGAGAGATGGTCCGTTCTGTCGAGACCACGGGACTCAAGACGCCCGGACGCCTGGACTCCGGTACGAATGGCGTCCGGTATCCGCGCGACGGTGTCGTTCGCTGCCCCGGACGGCTGCCCCATCGCCGCCGCCTCGACCCGCACGGCGTCGCCGATTACGCAGGTGTCCACGAGCGTCTCGGACCCGGACGCGCCGTGCAGCGTCACCGAGTTCATCGCGGAGACCGACAGCGTCGATGGCAGCGGCGCCGACGGCGAACCGGTGTTCTCGTACGGCGCCGCGAACCTGTTCCGGACGACGCACGACGGAGGAGACGCCGACGACGCTGAGGACGCTGACGACGACGCTTACGACGACGCCGGTGGTGACGACTCCGACGCCGGCGGCCGGTGTCCGTGTGAGTGTCTCGGGGCGTTCGGCTGCCCGGTCCACCGCTACGTCGCCGAGGACGGCGACCTGACGCTCGTCTTTCACGCCAGCGACTTCCAGCAGCTCCAGGCGGTCATGGACGAACTCCGCGACCGGTTCCCGTCGGTTGACGTCCAGCGGCTGTTACAGCCGCCGCTCGAAGGGTCCCCGGAGGAGCGCGTGTTCGTGAACCGCGGCCGGCTCACCGACCGGCAGCGGGAGGTGTTGGAAGCGGCGTACGAGCGGGGGTACTTCGAGCGGCCGAAGGGCGCGAACGCGACGGAAATCGCGGCCGACCTCGGCATCTCGCAGTCGACGTTCACCGAACACCTCGTGGCCGCACAGCGGAAGCTCCTCGAGGACGTGCTGGACTGACGCGCGAGGCTCGCGCGGAACTGCTTACACTTACATACCGGGGTGTCCGATGACCGATATGGCACTCGCCCAGGAGACCGAGATGACTGCGTCGGAGGTCGACGAGTTCCTCGGCGCGAAGGAGACGGGTGTTCTCGCCCTCGCCGACGGGGACGACCCGTACGCGATTCCGGTTTCGTTCGGCTACGACTCGGCGAACCGGTCGTTTTACATGCGGCTCGTGTCGACGCCGGAGAGCGAAAAGCGGCAGTTCCTCGCTTCCTCGCCGTCCGCCCGGCTCGTCGTGTACGAGAAGGCGAGCGAAGGGGGCGAAGAGGAGGCCGACGAGACGCGGACGTACCGGAGCGTCGTCGCGACCGGGTCGCTCGAACGAATTTCGCCGGACGAACTCACGGTCGACGAAATCGAGCAGTACGGCGCGGCGAAGCGGCCGCTGTTCGAAATCTGGGGGAAGTCGAAAGAGGACCTCAACATCCAGCTGTACGAGTTCGTCCCGGAGAATCTGAGCGGCCGCCGAACCGAGGTTCCGCCCGACTCCGCCGAGTGAGTCGGCTCCGGCGTGCGAGTCGCGACCGGCGGGAGCCACGGAGGCCACGTCGGGTCCGTCGCGGCCTAACAGGGAGAGAAGTTCTTCGCGGCGACGGACGCCGAGCAGATCGGGCAGCCGTTCGTCAGGATGGCCTCGCGCATGGGGCTGTTGATCTCGATCTGCTGGCCGCATTCGGGGCAGCGGAATTCGTATTCGTCCATGGGTGTCGGCTGCGTCGTGGCGGGTTCGGCGCTGCAGTGACCGGCGGGGCTCCGTCGCCGACGGCGGTTCAGGCGGGCGGCGACCCGCACCGACCCGTTTGTGAATTCCACCACGCGTCGGACTATCAGGGTGTCGGTTTTTCCCACCGGTTCGGACCGCCGACCCGAACCCAGGTATATAAACTACCCCGGATACTGGGGCTGTCAATTGGTCCCCCGTCCCCGCCTTCACTGTAGTATGAGCCAGGTTCCGACGTCCGCGCCGCGCCAGCACAGCACCGAACAGCAGCCCCGCGAACTGGTGCTCACCGACGATGAGGAGGTCCAGGAGGTGCTCGACGTGCTCGACGACGACGCGTGCCGCGACATCCTCGACGCGACCGACGACGAGCCGCTGTCCGCGAACGAGGTGTCTGACGCGTGCGACCTGCCGCTGTCGACGACGTACCGGAAACTCGAACGGCTCACCGACGCGGGCCTGCTCGACGAACGCGTCCGCATCCGCCGGTCGGGCCGGCACCTGAGCGAGTACGTCCGGCTGCTCGAAGACGTCGTCATCTCGCTGGACGCCGACGGCGCGGTCGAACTGCAGGTGTCGAAGCGCGCCGCCGCGAACCCGTACGCGTCGCCGGCGCCGAACGCGCGGAACTGACCGCGGCCGCACGGCCGACGGACACGCGACCGCTGCGACTCCCGATTCCTCGGAGAATCGTTCTTTTCTACATGGTTACCTGCGCTGCCCCGTCATGCTGTCGCGCTTCGACGCTGGCACGCTTCGACGCCGCCACACGCCGATATTGACACAATTTTCGTCGAGTTACCACGTCCCCGGGAGCGACGGTGTCGAACGCGAGTCAGTGCGTCGCTATCGCACGGTTCCTTCCCGCCGGGTGAGAATCAGCGGCTCGCTATATGGGAGGATAGCGCGTCTGTGCAACTGAAGGTGTATTAGACATGGCAAACACTCTCGGAAACGGCGTGAACGAACTGGAAAGCAAGGTCGGCGGCCGCACGGTCCACGCGAAGGTCCACAGCCTCAGCGCGTGGTTCGTGCTCGCGCTCCGACTCATGATGGGCTACGCGTTCGCGTACTCGGGCTTCACGAAGCTGACGGCGGCCGAGCCGTTCTCGGCCGGCGGCTACCTGGCGAACGTCGCCGCGACGAACGGGAACCCGCTCGCCGACCTGTTCGCGTGGATGGGGTCGACGCCGTGGTTCGTCGAGTTCGCGAACGTCGCCGTCCCGTGGGGCGAACTGCTCATCGGCCTCGGGCTGCTCGTCGGACTCATGACCCGGCTCGCCGCGTTCTTCGGCGCGCTCATGATGCTCCTGTTCTACTTCGGGAACTGGGAGATCGAGCACGGCCTCATCAACGGCGACTTCGCGTACATGCTCGTGTTCCTCGCCGTCGCGGCGTTCGCGGCCGGCCGCATCCTCGGGCTCGACCAGTACGTCGAGAACTACCGCGTCGGCGGCGAGCGGCTCGTCGAGAAGTACCCGGCGCTCGAATACGTCCTCGGGTGACTCCAGGTTCACCCGTTCCGGGGGTGCTACCGCCGGCCGCCGGCGTTCGCCGGCCACCGGTATTTTACCGCTGACCACCGAACACTCCGGAAACCAGCGGTCGGCCAGTCGTTCTCACACCACCCATGAACCTGAAATCAGCCAGTATCGCCGCTGCAGCCGGCCTCACCGCGGCGCTCGGGCTCGAACCGTACTTCCCGCGCGGCGTCGTGCCGTACCTGCTCGGCGGCCTGCTCGTGGGGCTGGGCGCGGCCATCATCTACCTCACCACCGGCATCATCGCCGGCGCGAGCACGTTCCTCGAATCGACGCTGTCGTACGTCTCGGACGTCCCGCGGTTCAACCGCGCGTCCTACGTCCGGTCGCGCGACTGGCGGCTCGTGTTCACCGTCGGCATCGTGAGCGGCGCCGCCGTCTACGGGCTCGTACTCGACCCGGGCGTCTGGACAACCGACGTCCAGTGGTGGCGGCTGCTCGGCGGCGGCGTCCTCGTCGGCATCGGCACCCGGCTCGGGAAGGGCTGTACGTCGGGCCACGGGGTCTGCGGCGTCGGGTCGCTGTCGAACACGTCGCTGGTGAACGTCGCGACGTTCCTCGCGGTCGCCATCGGGACGGCGCAGCTCGTCGCCGCGCTCGGGGTGGCGCCGTGAGCGACGACCGGTCCAGTCCGCTGGTGCTGCCCGCCATCTACCTCGGCGGGCTCGTCTTCGGGTTCGGGCTCGCGATTAGCGGCATGGCTCGCCCGGAGGTCGTCCTCGACTTCCTGCAGTTCGACGACTTCGGCCTCCTGTTCGTGATGGGCGGCGCGGCCGTCGTCACCGGCGTCACGTTCGCCGTCGGGACGCGCTACCTCGACCGCGCGCCGCTGACCGGGCGGCCGTACACGCGGCGGCTCAAGGAGTTCGACCGGAACGTCGTCGCCGGCGGCGTCGTCTTCGGGGTCGGTTGGGGCGTCTCCGGCATCTGCCCCGGCGCCGCGTACGCCAGCGTCGGCATCGGGAACCTCCCCATCCTCTGGGCCATCGCCGGGATGTTCCTCGGCGCGTACGTCCACGGGTACGCGCGGTCGCTCGGCGGCGACGCCGCGGGCGACGCGTCCGCGAACTGAGCCGGCTCCGGAGCCGGGCCGCGTCTCGATACGGCTCCCAACACCCCAGTATTGTGGTTTCTGTGCAAACACTTTTGCCGGCGTACGGCTAACTCTCGGCAACGATGGCTGACTCGATGAGCGAGATGCTCCGGCGGGACATGGAGTGTGAAGGGCTGCTGGAGTGTTTCCACGGCCTGAAAGAGATCGACAAGGAGGTGTTCCGGCTGCTGAACGACCGCGACGAGCCGCTCACGGTCGACGAAATCGCCGAGCAGATAGACCGCGAACGCTCGACCGCCTACCGGGCGGTGCAGCGGCTGCTGCAGGCCGGATTCCTGCAGAAAGAGCAGGTGAACTACGAGCAGGGCGGCTACTACCACGTCTACCGGCCGCGCGGCGCCGAGGAGATCGCCCAGGAGATGCAGCGCACCCTCAACGACTGGTACGCCCAGATGGGGCAGCTCATCGGGGAGTTCAGCGAGAAGTACGCCGACGAGCCCGAACCGACCGCCGCCGAGTCCTGAATCAGTCGCCTGAACCGCAGGGTGCAGGAAACACGCTCCCGTAGCCGGGTCGTAGAGTTCGCTCGCAGGAACAAACCGAGCTTCACGCACGGAGAATCTTGACCGGAAGCGCCGAATATGGCAGCAAGCGGGTCGCTACCGAGGACTCGGGGTTATCGTCGAATGACGCCGTGAGAGAATGGGCGCTGCAGGCTTCCTATCGAGCATCGAAAGGTCCGCCCTCTCGCGGTTTCTCCCGCGTGAGACGCAGCCTGTGTAAGGTTCCTGTTAGGTTCAGGTTCGCCACCTCGAACCATGAGTCTGGAACCAATCGAACCCGACACCGCGTTGGAACTCTACCTCGCGGACAAGGACAACGAACTCGCCGACGCATCGCTCAAAGCCCACAAGTACCGCCTCGGCCACTTCATCCGCTGGTGCGACCAGCAGGACATTGAGAACCTCAACAATCTCAGTGGGCGTCAACTCCAGCGCTACCGCGTCTGGAGACGCGACGAGGGCGATCTCTCGCCGGTCTCGGAGAAAACCCAGATGGACACCCTTCGCGTGTTCATCCGCTGGCTCGAAACCGTCGACGGTGTCGAGCAAGACCTCAGTGAGAAAGTCCTCTCGCCGAACATCACGCCCGAGCAAAATTCTCGCGACGTGATGCTGGACGATGATCGTGCCACCGACGTTCTCGCCCAACTCGAGAAGTACCACTACGCGTCGATCGAACACGTCACGATTGCGCTTATGTGGCACACGATGATGCGTATCGGTGGCGTTCACGCACTCGACCTTGACGATTATCACCCGGACGAACAGTACGTCGAAGTACGGCATCGGCCCGAGACAGGAACACCGATCAAGAACCAAGGGGACGGCGAACGGCTGGTCGCTCTCTCCGACGACATCTGTGACCTCCTTGATGACTGGATCGAAACTCAGCGTCGCGACGTCACGGACGAATATGGCCGTAAAGCACTATTGACGACTGCTCAGGGTCGGCCCTGTAAGTCGACGCTTCGGGTCTACGTCTACCAGTGGACCCAACCCTGCCGATAGGTGCAGAATGTCCTCACAACCGTGACCCGGATAGTTGCAAGGCGACAGACCGCGACCATCTCTCGAAGTGTCCGTCGTCGGTAAGTCCTCACGCTATCCGTCGCGGAAGTATCACACACAGTCTGAACAACGATATGCCCGACAAGGTCGTCAGCGACAGAGCGAACGTCAGTCAGGAAGTGATTGATACACACTACGATCGGCGGACAGAACGTGAGCGGATGGAACTGCGGAGAGACTACCTCGAGGACTTGTAGTTCCTCTGTCTCCATTATCCATCTTAGATAAATCTTGCATTTGGGGGGTGGCAATATTTTCTTCTATATGTGACGTGTAGGAGTTCTACAAATACCGCACGTATCACGTTCCAACTGGGGAAATTGCGGAAATTGCGCTCATCGAGTCGTCATACGTGTATGAGTCCATTGCCGAAGAGGACATTGGATTACGCGTTCAGTTATTGTGATCTATTAGTAGACCGCTCTATCATGAGTACACGTAAATCCAGAGTTAATCCTCGACAGTTCATCGAGCATCTACTTCAATTTCGGTATCGAGAAGTGACAATGGTGCTCGCGACGCTTGCAGTTCTTACGAGCACGATTGTCTTTTTCCCCGGATTGCAGAACGTAACGAAGGGTGTGCAGTCGAACATTTCGACAGAACTGTTTCTGTTATTCGCTATCGTCGCGATTGTCGCCGGGGTCGTGAAGGGGATGATAGGCTTCGGGTACGCACTCGTTACGACGCCCATCTTCGCGTCTGTCATTGACCCGACGCTCGCGGTGGTTGTTCTCGCAATCCCGCCTTGGATGATCAATATGTTCCAGATTGGCGAGACCAAGACCGGGATCTCGTTCATCCGGGAGGAATGGATTCTCATCCTGCTGGCAATCGTCGGGTCAATCACTGGCGTCTATTTCCTTGCACAGTACACCGCTGGACCGATTGTCCCGTTCCTTATTGGGGTGATTATCCTCGCATACGTCGTGTTCCAAGTTGTTCAGAACTTTGTGACAATCGAAGAAGCACACCACCCAATCGCACTCAGTACCGCTGGCTTCCTCGAGGGATTCTTGCTCGCAGCATCCAACCTTGGTCCACTACTCCCGGCGTATTTCCATACGTTTGAGCGTGACACCGAGCGCTATATCGGCGGGCTCTCTATGGTTCTAGGAATTATCTTCACGGTCCGCATTCTTCAGATGACGCTTTTCACTGATCTCATGACGACCTACCGACTTTGGCTTGGATCAGTTATTGCAGTCATCACGATTATCGGCCTACTCATCGGAACCTATCTGCGGCGGCTCGAGGTCGACGAGCAGAAATTCAATTGGTTCGTCATCAGCCTGCTGTTCGTTATCTCGCTCAACATCTTTCGGAATACGATCCCGAAGCTTTTCTAGCGCGTTAGGGGTTGATATACGCGTATCCCTCGTTCTGGAGACGTGTTAACTCGCCGACGCCCGATGATACGAGTTCGACGCCTTCGATGAGGTCATCTTCTGAAACGTCGGTGCCTTCGATTGTATTGCTGCATTGCTTGGCTGTCACACCACGGTCGATCAAGTCCATGATCTGTTCGCGCTGCTGGGACGTAGCTTTCAGGAGTTCCAGCCCGCCGCTATTCGCGACAAGTGCGACGGCTTCGATGTCGATGGTTTCGTCATCCAACAGATTCGCGATGTTCCCGACGACACGAGCGTGAAGTTCTGGATCGTCGTTCGAGTGGTGAAAGACGGCTTTCATCCCGGTTAGTATCGTGAAGCCATCTTCAAAACATTGCTTTTGTGCGACGAAATCACTTCTTGCGTCGCTGTTCCCGGAGATCCTCGGCTCGAAGTTCGCCTTTTGCGTGCCACGTCCGCGGCCGACACGCAATGATAATCGTGCTGAGATAGAAGAGTCCGACAATCACGAGAACCAAGGTACCTGCAATCATGCCGATTGCTGCACTCTCTACCCACGGCTCGGGAGAGAATGCTGTAATTCGGACGAGCCATGCAGCAAGCAGTATCCCAAACAGTGGCAGGTACACCCGCCGAAGACGGTGAGCGATTGCCTCTTCAGCGCTGATTTTGATGGTCGGCGCTCGATAGTCTTCGCTGAGCTTTTTTCGCCAGTCTGGATCAACGACGCCAGCTGATGGATCGAGTCCGTACGCCCAGACGTTCTCTTGGAGTATCCGAACTCGCGTGCGCCAGATTTCGTACCCACGATAGCGACGCGCCTCAATCACAAGGAAGACTGAGAGCGTCGCCACTCCAATAAGGAGGATGTAGTGAGGGTTGTTCGGGCTAGAGAACGCCCACGTGATAATCGCAGCCATGACAATAACGGCCCAGTTTGTCGTCCGGTCGAGGCGCTCCCGCCAGAGTTTCATCCGATGGATCTCGCCCCGATACAGGTGCGCCATTGCGGAACTGGGGCCCATCTCTTCGTCCAGTAATCCTTCACCAACGTCTCGATACTCGGGGTCAGTCGGGTCTACATCTTTCGAGGCGGGTCCAGTCATCGATAGCAAGTAGAAGTGAGCATATTACTGTCCGTCTGTAGTGTAGCTAGGCTCCCGGCAGTTCGTCGAGGACGCGTTCAAACCGCTTCCGCACGTCTGCGGCGATCGAGTCCAGATCAGGGTTATCGACCACGGAAAGCATAACTTCAGGATCGACTGCACTCACGCCGATTTCACCATCGTCAGTCTCGTACACGACGACGTTACAGGGGAGAAGCGTCCCCAACTGTAGTTCTTCTTCGAGGGCTTGATGCGCAAGCGGCGGGTTGCACGCACCGAGGATTCGGTACTGTCGAAACTCCTCGTCCAGTTTCTTCTTGAGTGTCTGTTGGACGTCGATGTCACAGAGAATCCCGAACCCCTCCTCGGACAGTGCATTCGTCGTCTGATCGATTACCTCATCGAACTCGCCATCAACGCGCTTGTCCAGAGTATAGGACATACTATCCAATATAACTACCTTGCTAATAGGTATTGCGCCTGACCGGTAACGGAGAAAAGACAGTTACTGCGAATCGGCTCGATGAGGCATGTATAGTCACCGCTTCAGGCCGCTTGAGCGGTCTGGATAGTACCAGTGGTCTCAGATTGCCAGCCGTTGATTCCTCCGATCATTCGCTTTGCATCGAAGCCGTGTTCACGGAGTCGGGCCGCAGCAATCACGGCAGTTGACCCACTGAAACAGACCACGGCGATCTCCTGGTCATCAGGCATCTCTGCTGCTGAGACGTCCAGACCAATGAAGTTCTTTCCTTTGAGTTGATCGTAAACCGGGAGATTGTAACTCCCATCGATGTGTTCTTCATCGAAGCTGTATGCTGGCCGAATGTCAAGGATGAACACGTCGTTAGGGCGGGACTTCACTTCTTCCGGAGAGATTGTAGTATTGGACAATACAAGCAATGCTATACAATACCAATTCATAAACCTCACGCATGGGGCTCGACCATACGCTTCCCTGTGCCTACGACCGGAACCGAAGAAACTTCAGAATTAGATGAGGAGCTGGATGTCGGCGTCGGCCATATCCTGGATAGCCGTTGCGGCACCGACACCTGTCGTGACGCCGTCGTAGAAGTCGTCCTCGTCGTAGTCCATGAGGTCGATGGTCATCTGACACGCTTGGAACTCGACACCCATCTCGAGCGACGTGTCGATCAGTTCCTCGATCGTAGCCGTGTCGTTGTCCTCGATCCTCTTCTCCATCATCTTCGTCGTCACGCGGTCCATCCCAGGGAGCGCAGCGACGGCATTCGGAACCGGCATGTTAGGGTTGCCGACCGAACTCAGCTGTAGGTTCTTCGAGCGTTCCTCGTGGAGGATGTCGAGCCCCCAGAACGTGTGGAAGACGGTAACCTCGTATCCGAACGCGGCGGCCGTGCTCGCGAGGATGAGCGGCGGGTACGCCATGTCGAGCGTGCCCTTCGTGGCGATGATGCTCATCTTCTTGCTGTCGTCCTCGGCAGTGGCCTCGGCGAGCGCGTTTTCGAGTTCGTCAACACGCGCGGCCAGTTCCGCCCGCGATGGTGCGTCGTCGGATGACGTGTCAGGGGTGTCTGTACTCATCGTCACTCGGTCTTGCGCACGTAGTGCGTGTACACGTCCTCGCCTTCCTGCTGATCGACCAGTTCGACACCGTCGGTCGTGTCGGCCCAGCCGCCCAGGTCGCTCATGCTACCGGGATCAGTCGCAAGGACCTCGAGGATCTCGCCTTCAGCGAGCTGGTCGATACTCTGCTTCGTCTTGACGACCGGCATCGGACAGTTCTCGCCCTTTACGTCGAGAGTCTCGGTGGCTTCGTACTGCGTCATGGTATTGACTTCACTACCCAATATTGGGTGGCATTAGAAAAGCGTGTCGGTAGTAGTTCATAGATACAGCAATATCCACACGCGAGTTATTAAGAATTTTGCCCTATTCACGGTTAAAAGGCGATTCTACCGCCAATAGTGTTGTATGGTAGATGCACTACTATACAAAGCCTTATTTGTGAGCAGTAGGTAGGTGAGGATGACGATGACCGAAAAGGAAGAGTCCGACTCGGACGAAACGGTCGCATCAACGACGCCAATCGAACTTAAGGAGCGCATCGACAGCGGCGAGGAGGTATTCATCCTCGACGCGCGTTCGGAGAGTGACTTCGAAGAGTGGCACATAGACGGCGAAAACGTCGAGATCGTGAATTACCCGTACTTCCAGTTGCTCGACGGTATTCCCGAGGACCTTCATGTTGAACTCCCTAACGACCAGCGCATTACGGTTCTCTGCGCGAAGGGCGGATCGAGTGAACTCGTCGCCGAAAATATCGACGAGGACGGCTACAACGTAGATCACCTCGCACGTGGCATGAAGGGCTGGGCGCGCATCTACGAGTATCAGGAGTTCGACGTGGATGGCGACGCCACAATCGCCCAGTACCGGCGGCCGTCCAGTGGCTGTCTTGCCTACCTCGTCGCTTCGGACGGCGAGGCAGCCGTTATTGACCCACTTCGGGCATTCACCGACGAATACGAGCAGGACGCACGCGTCCTCGGTGCCGACCTCGTGTACGCGCTCGATACGCACATCCACGCCGACCACATCTCCGGTGTCCGCGACCTCGCCGACGAGACCGCCGCGACCGCCGTGCTTCCTGAGGCGGCCGTCGAGCGCGGCGTTGAGTACGACCAACCCTACGAGACTGTCACGGACAGTGACACGCTCTCCCTCGGCAACACGGAAATTGAGGTCATCTCGACGCCCGGCCACACGAGCGGAATGACTGCGTACAAAGTTGGTAACGTCCTGTTCACGGGCGACGGTCTCTTCACGGAGAGTGTGGCTCGCCCGGACCTCGAGGACCCTGAGGCTGCGAAGGATGCAGCTCGGACGCTGTACAAAAGTCTCCAAGAGCAAGTCCTGACGCTTCCCGAGGATACGATCGTCGCGCCCGCTCACTTCAGCGACTCGGCGACCTCGAACGACGATGGAACATATACGGCGGAACTAGGGAACCTGGTTGAGCGGATGGAGGCACTCAACATGGACGAAGACGAGTTCGTCGAATTCATCGTCGCCGACATGCCGCCGCAGCCGGCGAACTACGAGGACATCATCGCGACGAACCTCGGCCAGCAGACTCCTGATGACGAAGAGGCGTTCGAACTCGAACTGGGTCCGAACAACTGTGCTGCGAGCGAAGAGGCGCTGACGAACTAACGATGGAGACACTCGTCCCACTACTCGCAGTCGGTGATCTCTTTCCGCGAGGTATACTGCCGTACCTCCTCGGCGGGTTGCTCGTCGGGCTCGGCGCGGCGGTCATCTATCTCGCAACCGGGATCATCGCGGGCGCAAGTACGTTCCTCGAGTCGACGCTGTCATACGTCTCGGATGTTGACCGGTTCAACCGGTTCAAGTACGTTCAGTCACGGAACTGGCGGGTCGTGTTCACGCTCGGCATCGTCAGTGGTGCCGCCATCTGGGGACTTGCCCTCGCCCCCGATCCAACGATCTGGACGACTGATGTCCAGTGGTGGCGGCTGCTCGGCGGCGGTATCTTGGTAGGCGTCGGGACTCGTCTCGGGAAGGGCTGTACGTCCGGGCACGGCGTCTGCGGCGTCGGCTCGCTCTCGAACACGTCGCTCGTGAACGTCGCGACTTTCCTGGCGTTCGCCATCGGAACCGCACAACTCGTCCAAGCACTGGGGGTATCACCATGAACAACGAGACTCGAAGCCCGTGGTTCCTCCCCATCATCTACGTCGGGGGAATAATCTTCGGCCTTGGGCTGGCCATCAGCGGGATGGCTCGTCCGGAAGTCGTGCTGGACTTCCTCCAGTTCGACGACTTCGGTCTCCTGTTCGTGATGGGTGGCGCCGCTGTTGTCACCGGTATCACGTTCGCTGTGGCGACGCGCTTCCTCGATCGGGCGCCGCTCACCGCCAGCGAGTACACGCGACGCGTCAAGGAGTTCGACCGCAACGTCGTTATCGGAGGCGCCATCTTCGGCGTCGGATGGGGGGTCTCTGGAATCTGCCCCGGTGCGGCCTACGCCAGCTTCGGGGTCGGCAACTACCCCATTCTCTGGGCAATTGCGGGGATGTTCCTCGGTGCGTATGCCCAGGGGTACGTCCGCTCGCTCACAGGCGACAATACTGGAGGCAGCTAACCCAATGGTTTCGCACTCCTACAGAATCGACGCAGGCCAGTAGTATTGTGTAATAATGGAATTACAAAACAAGACAAAGGAGGTCGCATAACATGTTCGGACTCGAGAGTATGAACGGTTCAGTACAGGCTGTCGCCACCGTGGGACTCGTCCTTTCGGAGGCTATCGCCCTGTACGTCGTGTACGGTGCGCTCAGTAGTACGGTCGGATCAGCTGTGATTGACGCCGTCGGGGGTGCCTAAAGATGGCCATCTTCGGCATGAGCCTCACCATGGTGGTGGTCTTCATCGGGTTCGGGCTACTCATCGGGACCCTCTTCGGGTTCTTCGGGATGGGTGGGTCGTTCCTCGTGACACCCGCGTTGCTCGTCATGGGCTATCCATCGACGGTGGCTGTAGGGAGCGGCCTCGCGTTCGTCTTCGGGACGAGCGTTATCGGTGCGCTGCGCCACCGTGACCACGGCCAGGTCGACTACAAGCTCGCGGTAATCATGACGGTCGCGATGACCCTCGGCATCGAGGGTGGGAAGAGTGTCGTGTTCTTTCTGGAGGCCACTGGGATGGCTGATCTCATCATCAACGTCGCCTACGTCGGGCTTCTCGCCGCTGTTGGGTTGCTCACGCTACGGGACGCATGGTCCGATGAGGAGACCACCGAAGCCAGTAATGACCTTGCAGATCGAGTCCAGTCGATCCACATTCCGCCGATGGTGACGTTACGTGGGGGTGTCCGCGTCTCTGCGACGATCATCTTCGCGGTTGGACTCGTTATTGGAGTCCTCTCAGGGTTCCTCGGCGTTGGCGGTGGGTTCCTCCTGATGCCGGCGATGATGTACGGACTCGGTGTCCCTGCCGCTATTGCTGTCGGGACCGACATCCTCCAGATCACGATCTCAGGGGCGTTCGGCGCATTCACGTACGCACAGTCTGGGTCTGTTGCGATACCTGTCGTCGCCTTCTTGCTCATCGGAAGTGCGCTCGGCGCACGCATCGGGGCGGGGGCGACAAATCTCGTCGATGAAGACGAAATCAAGGGATACTTCGCTGCGATGCTGCTCGCCGGGAGTGTTGCAGTCGCCTCAAACAAGATCGGGACGGTTTACGGTATTGACTTTCTCAATACTGTGAGTACCGTGCTCATCTTCGGGGCTGCGCTCCTCGTCAGCAGTGCTGTTGTCCTCGCTGCTGTCTGTCGACTCCGGAACGACGAGACTGGAACGTGGTGTCGACTCACCACGTCATAGATCGGTACAGTATTGTACCAACTAAACAAACACTTTTGAGGCTGTATCTCCTATCTTCTGTTAGTAATGGCTGACTCAATGAGCGAGATGCTCCGGAAGGACATGCAGTGTGAGGGGCTGCTGGAGTGTTTCCACGATCTCAAGGAGATTGATAAGGACATCTTCCAGCTGCTTCAAGACCACCAGGAACCACTCACCGTCGACGAAATCGCCGAACAGATTGACCGTGAACGGTCAACTGCGTATCGTAGCGTTCAGCGCCTGCTCCAGGCCGGCTTCATCCAGAAGGAACAGGTGAACTACGAACAGGGTGGCTACTACCACGTCTACCATCCTCGCGACGCTGAGGAGATCACGAACGAGATGCAGCGAACGCTCAATGACTGGTACGCGAAAATGGGCCAGCTCATCGGTGAGTTCGAAGAGAAATACGGGAACGAACCGCAGCCTGCCACACCGGCTGAGAGCTAAATCGGTGTTTCACAATTGAGTTATAGCCCTGAGATGGGTGAGGATACATCAGGACGAGTGATTCAAGCTTAGATAGTGTGAACGATCAAAGCCCGGGCATCTCGCTCTGACTGTTACTAAACGGCGTTTCGGAAGAACGAGACGATTCGGTACAGGACGGCTTCATTGAATCCGCAGAGGGCGACGGGATTCACTGTTTCACGGCTTGTTCGACGTTGTAGACTGCGGCGGCGAGCACAATTTCACGAAACTGGCAATACCACGCTCGCGCTCGGACGGCGGAGCCGTACGAGCGCTTGATTACCGAGTTCACGGTCTCACACACCGACCGCTGGTTGCAGAGGTCATCGTCGATCCGGGCGTTGTGCGCGTGGTCGTACGGTGCGAAGACGCGGTGCTTGATCAGCGGTCGAACGCCTTCTGCGCGAAGTTCCTCGCGGAAACTCATATCGTCGTAGCCCTTGTCGGCGGCGAGGCTCCGCAGGTCGCCTGCGTTCCGCAGAGCGACCTGCGGGCCGACATTCGATCCGTTGGGCCACTTCGCACTACAATGAACGTCGATAACCGCGCCCTGCGCGGTATCGACGAGAAACGTGGCTTGAACGGTCTGTACCTCACGGTCACACCGCTTGAGGTAATGGTTCGACGCCTGCCGGCGGTCGAAGTAGGTGGCGTCGATAGCGGCGTGACCGGATTGGTCGAGCAGCTCCGACGAGAGTCGGAGCAGCTCTCGCCAGATGCACATCGGTGCCCGGTCAAACGACTTGCAGAGCGCGGATGGGCCGGGGAACCCGCCGCGCTCGAGAACGAGCGCGGCTCGCACTCGCTCCATTTCCTCGGCCCAGTCGAGGACTTCTTGGAGCGTTGCGTCCATGTGAAGCCGGAGAAAATGGAGGACGGCGTGCTTCCAGCCGGCAACGCCGTTGCCAGCTGGATGGCTGATCTGCATCAGCGCCGCATCAGTAAGTTTTCGTGCTATCGAGACAGCTTGTGTAACGAAGCGGAAGAGTACCTTTTGCACAACTGTACTCTCCCGCTTCACTTCCAACGTTCTAACGACTCATCCCGACGCTGTCTGCGGATTCAATAGAGCCGTTATATCCAGAATGAATGCTATCAAGAAAACGCTATTCACGATCGCACCGTCGACGGGTATCTCGAACATTGGCTTGATACTGACCCACGGTTCGAGAACGCCAGACAAATCGCAGAGAGTCCCGTTCGGGGATCAGCACATGTACAGCCCCCCGGATCGATGAGTACTGATTCGTTCATGGCGATCGGTGATACTGTCCCGTCGGTTGATCCTGTCTGGGGAGAGGGAATCTACAAGTGTATGAAATCAGCTCGCGCAGCTGCAATGAAAGGCGACCGCTGTCTGACGCGGACGAAAAACACCTCTGCTGAGGAGATGGGAGTCTACGACGACCTCTGGAACGAGCAAGTTGCTCCCAGACAAGACCGACGATTGATGATGACGAGGTTGCTATACCTTGCACCAAACGAACGGGACGACCGACTCATGCAAGATTTGAACAAGCTCTCTCGAGATACCCTTTCAGATATTAACGATGGAATCAAGTGGAAAATTATGAAGCTATTGTATCCTAGTGATTTATCTCTCCTCTTGAACTATTGGCGAGAAACAAAGTCCGAAATTGCCGCTTATCTCAACTAACCACAACCCTTGTATTGATGAAACTAGATCCTATCAAATCCGGACTAACTGATCTCTCGGGAGACTTCACCCAAATATATCAGCTAGTGGTACCACTCGAGAATTAATGTCGAGGACACAGCTTCAGCGGGCCAAAGCAGGCGAAATCACTCCCGCGATGGAACGAGTTGCCAAGCGTGAAAACTGTAAGCCAGAATTTGTTCGACAGCAAGTTGCTGCCGGATTCGCAGTTATTCCAAGTAATCAGGCTCACGATTCGCTGGATCCGATGATCATTGGACGTGAGTTTTCCACGAAGGTCAACGCGAACATCGGTAATAGCGATACAACGAGCGACATCGACGGCGAGCTCCAGAAACTCCACACGGCAGTCCATTACGGTGCGGATACGGTCATGGACCTCTCGACCGGTGACAATCTTGATGCGATTCGCACGGCCAACATTGAGTATTCTCCCGTCCCCGTCGGAACGGTTCCGATCTATGAGGCGATTAAACATGTCGACAACCCTGCCGACATCACTCATGAGCTGTTGCTTGATATCATCGAGAAACAGGCCGAGCAGGGCGTCGATTATATGACGGTTCACGCTGGCGTTCTGATGGAACATCTCCCGCTAACAGACGGTCGCAAGACCGGTATCGTGTCTCGGGGCGGGTCGATTCTCGCCCAGTGGATCCAAGAGAACGGTATGCAGAACCCGCTATACACAAAATTCGAGGATATCTGCCAGATCTTCACGGAACACGACGTGACGTTCTCATTGGGCGATGGCCTCCGCCCCGGTTGTCTTGCAGATGCGAGCGACGAAGCCCAGTTCGCCGAACTCGACACACTCGGTGAACTGACGCGGACCGCATGGGACCATGGTGTCCAAGTCATGGTTGAAGGCCCCGGACACGTCCCGATGAACGAGATTGCCGATAACGTCGAACGCCAACAGGACGTCTGTGACGGTGCACCCTTCTACGTTCTCGGCCCGCTAGTCACTGATGTCGCACCAGGTTACGATCACATCACGAGCGCGATCGGTGCAACTGAAGCTGCTCGTGCCGGGGCAGCGATGTTGTGCTATGTAACTCCCAAAGAGCACCTCGGTCTCCCTGCGGAAGAAGACGTAAGAGATGGGCTTGCCGCCTACCGAATTGCGGCCCACGCAGCAGATGTCGCAAACGATCTACCGGGTGCACGTGATTGGGATGATGCGCTCTCTGAAGCTCGCTATGAGTTCGACTGGCGCAAGCAGTTCCAGCTCGCACTGGATCCTGAACGGGCCCAGGCCTACCATGACCAAACATTACCCGGCGATAATTACAAGGAGGCCCGCTTCTGCTCGATGTGCGGTGTCGAGTTCTGCTCGATGCGGATTGATCAAGATGCACGAGCGGCGGACGGTGAGATGTCGTCGATTGACGACGAGACAGACCTCGATACGTCGTCCGCTGCAGGAGTCAATTTACCGCCCGTTGGTACGCATGATACGAGTGGCGTCCCCGATGAGATTGAAATCAATGGTGTCACATTCACTCCTGAAGAATCACACGCCGATGATTAATCTTTTGTAGCGCTACTGAAATCATATTGGTCAAATTCCCGGGCGGCTACCGGTCCCGGGAGGCTGCGCGCTCCGGGACATCTCCCCGACGTTACTGTCGCTCATCGGCGTGGAGAAACCCGCGGTGATGACGGGGAAGTCCCTGCTCGACGGCTAGTGCGCCGATGCGTCGGAGACGGCGTTCAGGACGACGATGCCAGCGACGACGAGCGCCATTCCGAGGACGCCTGCGGGGTTCAGCGATTCGTTGACGGCGATGGCGCCGACAAGCACCGTGGGAACAGTACGAACCGGAACTAGCGGCGTTCAGAGGAACACTGCCGAGCAACATCCACGTACGGATGCTCGTCGCCGCCGGAACCGGTCCGCGAAGCGTACGCGGGCCGTGAGGTCATCGCCGTCCGGGTGACGGCTGGCCTCGCGACAACCTTCGATGCGGTGGACGGCGAGCGCCTCGGCGCGGTCGAACTCCGTAAGGACGCGCCACTCGACCGGCCCCGCGGACTGTTCGAGCGCGAGTGGGAGCAGGCCGACCCGCTGGACAGTCACGCGACCGACGTGGAGAACGAGTAGTCGAGACTGGGCGCGGAGTGCGTCAGCGATCCCATCGAGATGACGTCCACGCCCGTCGCGGCATACGCGGGGACGTCCTCGACGGTGATGCTGCCACTGGCTTCCGCGAGCGCGGCGCCGTCCAGCAGGTCGACCGCGCGCTTGGTCTCGGCGGGGGTCATGTTATCCAGTAGGACGATGTCCGCGCCGGCGTCGGCAGCCTGGGGGGCGTCCGCGGGCGATTCGACTTCGACTTCGAGTTTTGTGGCGAACGATTTTCGCTCACGGAAATGCCGAATCGCCGATTCGAGTCCCATCTCGGCGACGTGGTTGTCCTTCACCATGACCATGTGCGAGAGATCGAGGCGGTGGGTGTCGCCGCCGCCCGCGACCACCGCGCGCTTCTCGACGCCGCGCATGCCGGGCGTCGTCTTCCGGGTGGCCGCGATTTCAACCGCGTCGCTGACTTCGCGGGCGGCGTCCACGGCGCGCCGCGTCTTCGTCGCCACGCCGGACGCGTGCCCCGCGACGTTGACCGCGACGCGCTCCGCGCGCAGGACGCTCTGTGCGTCGCCTGTGGCTTGGAGGGCTGCGTCCCCGGGTTCGACGCGGTCGCCGGAGCTCACCACCGCGTCCGCGTCGCAGCCGAGGTAATCGAACACTGCGACTGCGGCGTCGAGACCGGCCGCGACGCCTGCCTCCTTCGCGATGAGGCGGCCCTCGGTGCTGCCGGGCACGTCGTTGGTCACGTCGTGGTGCCCGAGGTCCTCGCGGAGCCAGCGCTCCACGTCCGCGTCAGTGACCGGCATCCGGGGCCTCCGTGAGGTGGTGGCAGCCGACGCTCTCGGTGTGCTCCCGGGCCTGTCGCACAATCAGCAGTCCGACAACGGCGGCGTTCCGCAGTTCGTAGAGGTCGCGGGCAGTGCGCGTGCGGACGTACGCATCGACCTCTCCCTTCAGCCGGCGGAGCACGCCCTGCGCGCGTTCCAGGTCGTTGTGGGTGCGGCGCAAGCCGACATACTCGTCCATCAGGCGGCGCAGCCGCCGGAACTTGTCGTCGGCAAACCCGGCGGGCAGGTCGGGGTCGCGATCAAGCAGTTCCGGCGGCTCGATTTCCACCGGACCCCTGCCGACCGCAGCTTCGCCCGCACGCCGCCCCCAGACGAGGCCTTCGAGCAGGCTCGTGGACGCGAGCCGATTGGCGCCGTGGACGCCGGTATGGGCGCACTCGCCGACCGCGAACAGCCGGTCGAGGCTCGCGCGCCCCTCGGTGTCGACTGTGACGCCCCCGCAGAGGAAGTGCTCGCAGGGCGCAACCGAGATCCCGGCCTCCCAGTCAACGCTGCGCTCCTCACACGTGGTGGCGAGGTCCGGGAACTCACTCGCGAAGTCCAGCGGCGATACGTCGAGGACCACCTCATCAGTCTCCTCGCGTTCGGCTTCAACGGCGCGCGCGACAACGTCGCGGGGCGCGAGTTCGGCGTCCTCGTGGTAGTCGGGCATGAAGCGCTCGCCGTCCGCGTTCCGCAGGACTGCACCCTCACCCCGCACTGCTTCGGAGACGAGGAACGGGTCCTCGTCGTCGTACGCGGTCGGGTGGAACTGCACGTACTCCATGTCGGTCACGTCGGCGCCGGCGAGGGCGGCCATCGCGACGCCGTCGCCGGTCGACCCGGCGGGGTTCGTGGAGCGACGGAAGAGGCTGCCGACGCCGCCCGTCGCGAGGACGGTCGTACCCGCGAACACGGGGGTGCCAGTCGTCGACTCCTCGCCAGTCTCGGGGTCGCGGTCGAGCAGCGCGCCCGCCACGAGCCCCTCGTCGGTAATCAAATCGAGCGCGGCGGTGTCCTCCAGCATCTCGACCTGGTCGTGGTTGTCGAGGTGTGCGAGGAACGGCCGGAGGATGTGCTGGCCGGTGCTGGCGTCCACGTGCAGGATGCGGTCCTCCGAGTGCGCGGCCTCCTGCGCGTAGTCGAAGCCGTCGCCGTCCTCGTCGAAGGGTACGTCGAGCGTGTCCACGAGCACGTCCTCGACGGCATCGGCGGCGTCGTTCACGAGTACGTCCACGGCCTCGGGGTCGGCTTCGCCGGCGCTCGCGTCGAGGATATCCTGCTTGAGTTGGTCGGGGCCGCCTCGGGTGGTAGCGATGCCGCCCTGCGCCCAGTCTGAACTCGCGTGCTCGGGGCGCTCGGCCTTCGTCGCGACGAGCACGTCGGCGCCCTCGCGGGCGGCGGCAAGTGCCGCGGCGCAGCCAGCGATGCCGGAGCCGACGACGAGCACGTCTGGGGTCTGGTGCTCCATCGTCATACTTCCAGCATGCGGTCGAGCGCGACCTGTGCGAGTTCCTTCTCCTCGGGCGCCACCTCGATGACGTTCCGCTCGCGGCCCGCGACCAGTTCTTCGAGCACCCACGTCAGGTAGTTCGGGTCAATCTGCCGCATCGCGTTGCAGTCCATGCAGGCGTCGCCGCAGAGTGGTAACACCTCCACCTCGGGGTGCCAGCGGTCGAGGTGCTTCGCGAGGTGGATTTCGGTGCCAATGGCCCACGTTTCGCCGGGCTCGGCGTCCTCGACGGTCTGCGTGATAGTGGACGTGGACCCGACCACGTCGGCGGCCTCGACGACCTCACGGCGGCACTCGGGGTGGACGACGACGTTCGCGTCAGGCCGGCGCTCGCGGAGATCGGCGACGTGCTCGGCGGTGAAGCGCTCGTGGACTTGGCAGTAGCCGTCCCAGAGGATAATGTCGGCGTCTGCGACCTCGTCAGCGTCCTTCCCCTCGGGGTCCCACGGGTCCCACTCCGCCGTCGAGTCTGCCAACCCGAGGCGGTGGGCGGTATTCTCGCCGAGGTGCTTGTCCGGCAGGAACAGCACCTTGTCGCCGCGCTCGAACGCCCACTCGAACGCGTCGGCGGCGTTCGAGGACGTGCACACCAGCCCGCCCTGCTCGGCGCAGAACGCCTTCAGGTCGGCGTAGCTGTTCATGTACGTGATGGGGATGATGGTCTGGTCGGGCGCGGCGGCCGTAATCTCGGCCCACGCCGCGTCCACTTGCAGGGCTTCGGCCATCCCCGCCATCGGACACGAGGCCTCCATTGAGGGCAGGATGACGGACTGGCTGTCGTCCGTGATGATGTCCGCGCTCTCGGCCATGAACGTTACGCCGCCGAAAATCACGTAGTCGGCGTCGGCGTTCGCGGCCTCCTTCGAGAGTTGGTAGGAATCCCCGATGAAGTCCGCGTGCTCGACAATTTCGCGACGCTGGTAGTTGTGGCCGAGGACCACGACGTCGTTGCCGAGTTCCTCGCGCGCGGCCTCGATGCGCCTCGTCCGCGCGTTCTCGGTCAAATTCCGGTACTCCGACGGTAGCTGTTCGAGGTTGTCGTACTTGAAGAGACTAAGGTCCGTCTCGAACGACGCGGTATCCATTTCTGTCACGTGGAGGTCACCGTAGTATTCCAGACTTCGGATAGGCATTATGAAAAGATTTTGTGTTCAACACGGCTCGCCGGCGAGTTATAGTCTCTAAACCGGCGGGCTCCACTAGTCCATCGCCACGGTGTTTTCGGTGGCCGGCTCCCCGGGTTGGTGAGCACGGATTCCGAGGTCCGCCAACGCGAGCAGGCCGCCGACGAGTGCAACCGCCGCCAGCGGCTGCGTCGCGTCCGCCACCTCCCCGACGCCGACCTGGGCCGGCATGCGTTCCTGCACCGGCACCAACGCCACCGCCGACAACACGGTCGCGCGCCCGGCGGTCCCCGCGCGCTCGTTCACGTACGTGTCCCGGAAGAAGCTGGTCGCGCCGAGGACGGTGCGGCGCGTGAAGCATGCCGGGACCGCCAGCAGCGGGACAGGAACGACAGCGCGTACACCGCGCCGAGACCGACCGGCGCGTGCCGGTGTATCCAGCGCTCCGCCCCCACCTGCTCCCGGATGGCGCCGGACTTGGACGTCATGACGGTTGATACCGCTGTGAACCCAGCGTACAGCACGCCGAGCAGGGGCGTCACCCGCCCCCGCAGGAGGTCCGCGGACGCCGGCTGGATGTACACGCTGATGGTCCACCCGAGCGCGACCAGGGCGCCGGTCGCGGGGGCGAACCACCTGAGCGCCGGATGGTCGGCGGCGTCCCGGGCCACTCCCAGGGCCTCCGGGGCGTCGATCGCCTCGTAGGTTTCGCTCGCGGGGATCATCGCAGCTTGCAGTGTCGCCATGTCTGGACTTCACGGGGTCGCCCCCGCACCCCTGTCGGGGGCGATAAACCGACGCGAGAGGTGCCTCCCGAGGTGTGGCCGACGACGCCAGTTAGGAGTCTGCGTGGGCGTCCGCCCCGGCTCCGTCGCCCGGCCGCGTGAGAAGGCTCACCTCTTCCAGGAGGTCTCTCGCGGTCTCGACTCGCTCTCGATCCGCGTCGTCTAATCGGCCGACGTCGAGTCGGTTGAGATTGCTGAGTATACGATGCATCCGGTAGCCCTGTTTGAACTCTTGCTTCATCGGAAGCGCCTCACCGCTCGCCGGCGCGGAAAGACGCCCCATCGAGACTGGCGTCGGGCTTGCAGGAAATCACGGCCTTAACCAACGAACCTCGACAGTAGTCCCAGACTGTTGGTTAATCGACGCTCAGCATTGGGGCTACTCGAGACTGGGGCCGTAGCGAGCCGAACCACACACCGGACACTCCCAGATCGGTTGCCCCGTCCACGCTTCATCCGGGACCGACTCGTAGGTGTTGAACCGATGGTCGATCGCCCGTCCACAGGTTTGACACTCGAGGTCCTGCCTCGTCGGTATCGACGACTCTTGCCGATCAGCCCCAGCTTCGCCGGCGGATTCGGTCAGCGCTATCGCTGGAACCAGCCACACCGCGTCGTCGGCATCGTCGAGGACCGCGTCGAGACGCGACGCGTCGCGGATGCCGTCCCCACGCTGGTCGTAGAGCCGCGTCGGGGCCTGCTCCTGACGCTCCGACGCTTCCTGCCCGTGCCACCCAGTCCGGTCACGGGCGACACTGAGAAGCCGCTCTTCCTCCTCTGACGCCACCTGTACCGCGTCGGGAAGTGAGGGCCATTGCTCGGCCAGCTGGCGCGCCGGCGCCTCGTCGAGATCGTAGATGAGCGTGTAGTCGTCGACGGCCGGCTCCGCCTCGTTGGCAGAGAGGAGGTTCGCCGCGGCGCCGCCCTTCGCGACGGCGCCGTAGAACGTGGTCGACTCGACGACCAGGTGGACGATGCCGAGGAACGTCGTCGACGCTGTCTCGTTCGTGCTAGTGGCGTCACTTCCGAGATGGTTAGTGAGACAGAACCGGCATTTCGTCTGGCCGTCTGGGACTGACGCCCCACACGACTTGCACTCGCCATCGGCGGCCGTCGGCACATCAGGGTAGCCACTAGAGCTCGTCGCGACGCGGTGCCGCCGGGGGGCACCCTCACAGCCGTCGTCCAGCCTCGTGTCCGGAATGTGGGACGACTCACCGGTCGGCCGCAGTTCCTCAAAGTCAGAATATCGGTTGTGCATTGGTTGGCTCATAGCTTTTGTCGGTTTCGTATTTCAACGTCAGGGCCAGTGTCCGCTCCGTCTCCGGTTTGAGTTGGGCCATAAACTAAGCCATGCGAACATCTTATACTTCATGAGACCGTAGCTGAGAGTAGCAACTGGGTCCCTATGAGCAGTAACGACACCAAGCACGTTCAAACTGAACTGAACGAGGACGAATACGAACGCTTCCGCGAGTTCGCGAGCGAACACGGCCTCTCGCTCAAAGAAGCCGGGCACAAGGCGCTGATCGAGTGGATCGAACGCCAGCAGCAAGCCGACCCAAACGACCCAGCGTTCACCGTCCTTGACGATCTTGAGGACGAGTCCCTTCCGGAGACGGCGGAGACGGACGCTCGCGACGAAGACGATCTCGTCGATGAATGGAACGGAAGCGACCAGTCGTTCACGCTCGCCGAGGACCCGTCCGCACAATCTTGAACTCGGATGGCTGAACCAGTCGAAACCCCGATCGGGACGGTCACAGCCGAGCATTTTCGCCCAGGTCACGTCCGTCATCAGGTCGTCGTCGGTCCGAAGTTCCTGTACGCATTATTCAACCCCCAGGATCAGATGCACGCAGTCTCGCGGGCGTTCATGGCCTTCGTCCGCGACGGTGACCTCCCCTATCGTCGCCTGATCGTCAACGATCACATCGTCGACGAAGCCGCTACGCGGCTGAAAAAACAGGCGTCGATGCGGAACGCGGCGTCGTTCCTGACGACGCTCGACGAAAGCACGCTGTATCAGTTCGAATCCGTCTCCGAGGACGTTTTCGATGACGCGAAAGCGACGTTCGTCGAGTGGACCGACCTGGATGCATCGTTTACCGATTTCGTTGTCGCCGCACACATGGACGAGCTGGCGGTCGATCACATCCTCACCTACGACCGACACTACGATGCGTTCGACGTGACAACGCTTCCGTATCGCAGTCAGAGCTAGCAGTCCCACGCATGTCCGAACCCCCTCGAGATAGTGTCCAGTCGTGGACTGAGTCGATGAGCGCCCGCGACCGTATTCGAGCCGTCGTCGAGACGCTTCGCGAACCCCGGTCGGTCAACTGGATCAGCGAGCAGGCCGATGCCGCCTGGAGCACGACCAACGAGGAACTCAAGGCGCTCGTCGACCAGAGCCAGCTGCGTCGCGTCGAGGCCGGCGAGACGACGCGCTATCAGCCGGACTACACGCGCCTGCTCTTCGAGGAAATCCGTACGCTCATAGCGGATAAAGCACGGAAACCCACCCCTTCAGGTGTGGGAGGAAGCGCGTCAGCTCCGTGTAACAATCCACCGACTACGAGAGGGGCGACCCCCCAGCGTTTTTAACCATCAGTATTACATTTGATGTATGGAGAAGCGGCGAACTGTTCCCGTGAAACTTGACGTGGACAGTGCCGACGCCGCACTCCTCGAAGATACCGTCGACGAGTTCCTGTGGGCTGCTAACTACGTGACACACCACGCGTTTGAGGGTGAATACGTGACGACGAGCAAGACCACTCTCCACAACGACACCTACGAGGGCGTCGAGACACCCGACAAAGACCTCGTCTGGGAGCTTGTCGGCGAAGCCGCGAGTGCCCTGCAAGCGCCCTTCGACGACGTGTTTATCCGGCACTACGACATTCAGTTCACCTTCGACGGCGACGAACTCTTCGAGGCCGAGACGTGCCGCCGCGTCCTCCTCACCGACGCGCTCGTCGACCAGTATGCGACCGACCCTGAGTTCTCGCTGTCGCAGCTTCGTGACGCCGTCCTTGCGGCTGACGACATCGACGACGAAATCACGCCCGTCGCCTGGGGCGAGTGTCGCGACTACAGCCAGACCGACGACGCCGCGATCGTCGTCGGTGGGGCGGCGGCCGCGCCGGGTGCGAGCGCGAGTGCAGCCAGCTGTGCCGGGGCTGGAGCTGGGCCGGCGGCGGGGCGGTGCGTGTTGACCGACCCGGCTACGTGAGAAACAAGAGGAAGTATCCAAGCAGTAGTCCTATGACCCCGATAAGGACGCCCGCGATCGACGTTTTCGCCATTCGACCGACCGTCGCTATCGGTGAGCCATCGGAGACGACGATCGGATCGAGTCCTGCTCCGTCAGGCGTGATGTGGCCGACCACCGTGACGTCCGCGCCGACTGCAGCGCGCTGTTCACTGTATCGCCGCGTCCCCAGTGAGAGCGCACGGGCGAGCGGAGCGAGAAATCCGGGTGAGTGCTGCCACCGCGTCGACGCTGGGATCGCCTCATGGTCGCGTTCGAAGGTGGTAATTCGTTCGGTCGGTTCGGCAGTAGCACGCGTCGTCTCGACGACGTGAGACGAGAGCGCGACTGTCCGCACGGGCTCATCGACAGACACGGAACCACTCTCCGTTAGAACGGTGAACGGAACGGCTGCTGTCGCCTCGTGAACCGTCACGTACCACGGGAATAGATAGAGGAAGGAGAGCCGACGTTCCTCGATCTGATACCGGAGCGCGACGCAGTCGACGCCACTGAATGGAGCAACGAGGACATCATCATCATCATCATCATCGCTTGCAGCGACGGTGCCGGCGACTCGAACGAGTGCGTTGGGAGAGACGCCATCGAGCGTCTCACGGTCTGTCGCGCGAAGGATGGCGGTGGCTCGCCAGATGTACCGCGCGCTCACGAGGAGAACGATTCCGCCGACGAGGAGCATCGCACCGCCGAAAAACGTCGTCACAGACAGACCATCTGGGAGGGCCATGCACGTGACACGTATTGTCTAAGAACAGGGCTTGGTTCTGTCGGTCTTTTCCCTGGAGATTCATTCTGATTGGGCGAGAATGTATAATCCGGACAGTTCCACGACGGTCGGCTACTCGCTTGGGGCGTAGTACTTATTGACAGTTCGAGCTAGTGGCCACGTATGGTCCCCGGTTTCGCTCGGACCGCCCGTGAGCGACTGACGATCAGACACGTCCTCTCGATACTTGCGTTTCTCGCCATCTTCTACGGTGTGACGCGGGACGTCGACACGCTCGGTGCGATCGTGCTTGCCCTCGGGCTGGGTGAAACGGTCGAGATCTTGAGAGACACTCCCTCGGTCGACAACCGGTGGGTTCACGCCGGCATTGGTGTCTTTGTTGCCGTCGGGAGTCTAGCGTGGTTCGCATACGAACTCACTATTGCGGCCGCCACTGGTGGGCCGGCGTGGTTCCCTGGTCTGACGTTTCTGGCTGGCGTCTGGATTCTGCTCGATGCGCGCCGGGATTTCCTCGAGGAGCCAACGCACGAGTCACATTCGGATTTGGGGACGAGCGAAATGATGCTGATACTCAACCACGCACATCTCGTCGTCGACGAACTCCAGGCGGGACCGAAAACAGTTCCAGAACTCGCTGAGGGATGTGATCTCACGGAATCCCGCGTCCGCGATGTCCTCGAATTCGCTACGGACGACGGGATGATCTGCCGAGTCAGTGACCAGGAAGGCAGTCCAGCAAGGTATGCGCTCGACGAGTCGAACGTCGGTGGCGTCGCGTTCGTTCGCTCGAACGGCAAACGCATCCTGCGACGGTTGGCGCGCCCGTTCCGCCGATAAGGCCCGATCCTGCGGCACAGCCGCCCCGGGGACTCCGGATCGACGGCGGGCGCCCCCGTCAGGATACGGTGTGACCTAGAACAGCAGCCTGATCCATCAGGCGTGCGTCTCGATCAGCGATTCGACCTCGTCACGAACCGTCTCGAGATCCGTCGACCGGATCGTCGTCCGAGCTTTGCGTTCGTCGGTTTCCGCCATCTCACTGAGGAGGCCACCCCGACGGTCGATTTCGACGAACAGCTCCAGTTCGTCGGGACCTGGCTGGGCGATGAGTTCGACTTCGTCGAGGCTGTCACGGAATCGGCCGGAACTTGCGCGGAACTCGAACTCCTGAGTCAACCGCCTCGGGGTCAAGCCCCGAGGCTTGGCTGTTCCACCGAGAATAGTGTCGAAGTAATAGGGTTTCAACAGAGCCAATATTTTAGGTTGTATGACACATTGGCCTATCTACATTTATCGTCTCAAGAGTTGTTCTTGACGTATGGAAACTTAATTACGCATGTATCTGGCAGGGACTCTCGCTGCATTAGCTGCATTTCTCTTCGTTTCGCTGGCTTTCTTAGGCCAATTCAACTTCGTCCATGGCGGGGTATTCCTCGTGTTCTTTAACGTGGTAATGGTCGTCTTCGCGAACTTCATGACCTGGGCCGAATCTCTCGAATCCAGCTAACTGGCCTCTCCGAAGAACGCGTGATCCAGATTTTGAGGATTTCGATAGAACCAGGTTCTACCGTCGGTCTGGGTGGTTTTCCGTGGAGTTATCTTGCTGACTGTGAGATGTGGAGATAGTGTCTGAAACAGGTCCTCGACAGTCCCTCCACGCGTACAGTTTGCTCGCGCTCGTTGTGCTTGTCGCGTTCGCTGGCTGCAGCGGTCTCGGCGGACAGGCGACGTCGACGCCCGCGGCGACCACGACTACGGCGGATGCAGTGACCGAGTCCGAACTTGCACTCCTGCCGCATGGGCTCAGCGAAGATGGTGTGACAAACGCGACGCTTCTGGCCGAGCGACACGAGACGAATGTCGTCGGGATGCCCGGGAAAATCGTGATGCGGACCAATGCGTCCTTGCTGGATCGGACGGTACACGCGAACACGACGGCGACGGCGACGGCGAACCTCACGGAGGTCGCCTACGAGTCACAGGGTGTTACGACTGGACCGAATGTGTCGATGACGCGCTCGACGACCATCATGGCGAATGAAACCGCTATCAGGCAACACGTCGTCGTCAACGGAAACACGACACTTGCGAACACACGGAATCTCACCGCGGGGTTTGACCGTGCGCTCCGTGGGCTCACAACCGGCGTGAACCCGCTCCGCGGCATCTTCAAGCGCGGGAACTTCACCGTTACAAACATCACGGAAACCGAGCGTGGTCACGTCATCGTCCTCAAGGCGAACGAGTACACGAGCGGGAAGCTCTACGACGCCGCGAATGTCTCCGACTATCACGCAACCGTCCGCATGACGGCGAACGGCACCGTCCTCAAGGCTAACGAATACATCCAAGGAACGGAAGCCGCTAATCGACGACACTACCGCTTCTCCTTTGAGTTCATTCCTGAATATGTCAACCCGGATCTCCGCGGACTTGAGTAAAACACTGCCGTGTCTACGTACACCTGCGATTGTGCGGGTAGACGCTGTCCTCAACTCTCCGAATTAATCGGGTGGATACACGCCATCTCGTCGTCGGTCACAGTCCTGTCGCCACGTTCGAAATCCTGTAGGAGACCACATCGACGAGGTCGTCCTCCGAATCTTGGACACTACGGTCCCTTTCTTGCCGAGTAGCGGAGCCGTATCAGCTGCCAGATACTGGAGATAGAGAGGCGGGCGGCTCTGTTGAAATCCTATTGGTTCGACACCTTTCCAGCTGAAACAGCCGTTAGTTAGAACTGCAAGTGTATCGGCTGTTTCGGCCACTATTCGGAATGAAGAAACCACGCTATCAACGACAGGTAGTGAAGTGTTGGTCGTCACCCGGAAGTAGGTGAGTTGCCGCCTGCCCGGAGCCAGCGTTCGGCACCGGTAGTGACGGCGTAGAGCGCGGTGTAAGCTGGCCAATAGAGCACGATGAAGGGGAGCGTCAAGCCGTCGGTGGTTCCGACTGTGGGCACGACGACGAGCCAGAATACGGCATCCCAACGAGGACGGCGACTGGTGATACGAGGCCATAGCGGAGGTAGAGATACACAGGGGTGGCCGGAACCAGTACTGCACCGATGAGGAAGAGGCCGACGAAGCCGATGAGGTACCACTGGTCGAATCGGGGCGCGACGTTTCCACCGGTCGCGGCGAGCGCGAGAAACCGAGGAGGGACGCAAGGCCGATAGCCCCAGCAGCCAGGAGTGCGGTGCGGGCGTCAGTCGGGGGTGTAGGGTCGGGCATCTGTCGTCATGACCTGTTGTTTCCTTAATTGTAAATACGTCCCTGTACTGACTGGTTTTGGGATGTTGCTGCCAACGGAGATGTACTGAACCGTGCCTATCGTTCTTCCCCAACGAATCTTACGTCGATCCCGTTCTTTTGGATATGGACGTTATGCTCTGGACTAAGCCCTTCATCGTCTCTCGGGGCCGCGTTCCACACGCTCTGTGGCACGTCAAAGGTTTTCTGAAGATTCACACCGTCTCCACTCACCTCAAGTGTGTTGATGTACGTCGCAGGACGCGAAATAGCAATCACCATGTACTCGCCATTTGAAACCGCTCCCTCGCCCTCCAATACCAGTGCGCCTTCATCCGACTCCCGGTTGACCGTGAGAGAGATATCAACCGGATTCCCAGAATCGTTATACACCTCCACTCCGTGCAAATTTTCGGCAGTTTCCGAGTTCTCACCGAGAACAACTTCAGCAAAGGGCTCTTGCCCGGGGTACGAACGAGCGAAGTCGCTTGTGCGTACTTCAACCGGTATCCCGCCCGTCTTTGTGAACCTAAACTTTGATTCCTTGTCTGACTCTCCTATCGAAGCACAGCCACCAAGAGGGACAGTTAGGGAAAGACCGCTAAGCCGGAGTAACTGACGCCGTTTCATACATCACGCTTCGTGCCAGATGGTAAAAAACGCAGGTAGGCTCAAGGGCCTGTTTTAGGATTTCTAGCTCTGTTGAAACCCTCTCGCCGTCTTGCGATTTTATGAGACGCTAGTTTTTCATTGTGTCCGTAGAATTCGATGAGGAGAACGGCCCTCTACAGTGTCAACTCTAAATCATTTCAACAAAGCCGGAATTCTTCGTACTGTATACAAATCGCGGGGCGAGCGGTACGGTCGAGGACCTTGATGACGAGCTTGAAGACGTACTCGATGAGATGTCGCCACAGAACCGAACGATTACGGTGCGGTTGCTTCAGATCTTCGAGGAGATCATCGAGGAAAAGGAACTGGAGGAGGAAGCGAAGCTCGAAATTTACAAGCAGATTGCTCTGTAGGATCGCTAGACGGCGACGCTACGATTCCGTTATCTTCGTAGAAAGCGAAGAGACAGATTGTTTTGGTATCTGAATTCCGTCTCTTCACCCGTAATTCGGTCGCGAAAGCTAAAAGCGTTGTCGAGAATCCAGGCGAACCCGCCGACCCCGAAGGGGGTGGCGGGTTCGCCGAGTGGGTGATGCTCGCGCTCCAGGCCATTCGTATCGAACTCGGGAAGTCCTATCGCCAGACGATCGACCTTCTGAGCGAGATGCCCGGCATTCTCGAAGAACTCGGCCTCACGCGGCTTCCCCATTTCACCGTTCTCCGTGACTGGTTCGAGACCATTCCGATGGAGACCTACCGAGCGTTTCTCGGCGCATCAGCCGAGAAACGCTCTGGCCACGCCGCAATCGACGCAACTGGCTTCGATCGTGACCAGCCCTCGCGTCACTACGCCCAGCGAGCACACTACCGCGTTCGCTCGCTGAAAGTTACCGCCCTCGTGGACGTGAAAACGCTGTACGTCTTCGACGTTCACTGCACCACCACGAAGAAACACGACGCCAAGATCGGTCCGCAGGTCGCTCGGCGCAACGCCGAGGACCTGCGGTCACTGGCCGCTGACCGCGGCTACGATGGCAAACCGTTCCGTGACGAACTCCGTGAAGACGGCATACGCCCGCTGATCAAACACCGTATCTACTCGTCGCTTGATCTGGCGCACAACGCCCGGATGAACAGCCTCTGGTACAACCGCCGCTGGATGGCTGAACCGTCTTTTCCTCGATCAAGCGCACGCTCGGCTCCGCCGTGCGTGCGCGAAGCTGGCACCTCGAATTCAGAGAGATGGTCCTCAAATGTGCCGTCTACAATCTTCGTCGAGCAGTCAGATATCCGGCAGATTAACCGTAGTCGCTCGGTTTCTGCCCGTTCGGTGACCGAGTGAAAACGTCGAAATCAAGCTCAGTGTAGCGATCCTACAGAGCAGTCTGGAATGCCGTGTTGAATAGATGCTAAGTCACGATTAGAGTGGCTCACAGACCGGTTCTATGTTCGAGATAGCGAACATGAG
>NZ_JBNTKA010000006.1:0-71888 GCF_051195135.1 Halobaculum sp. D14
CCCCGACACCCGGTCTCGCCTCGACACTCCCCCGCACTCAACACTCCCCAGCCCGCCCAACCACACCCCCTGCACGTTACACACCGCGTTCCGGTCCCGCACACCACCGGATTTCGCGAAATAACCGCATCCGGTAGTGACTACTTCGTGGTTCGCCCGAACGACACGAGAAAATAGCGCAGCTGGCCGATATCGTAGGGTTCCGTTACTCCTCGTCTCCGAGTCGGACGCGGACGAACTCGTCGGTGACGTTCTCGACCTGTTCCGGTCGGACGTCGAGCGCGTCCACGTCCGGGTCCGACGCAGCTTCCATCCGGGATTCGACGTCCGTCTCCGGTTTGAGCCGCGCGGTCCCGTCTTCGATTCCGGTAATCTTCCCGAGCGGTTCGCCGTTGTAGTCGACGACCGGCATGCCGACCTCTTCCTGCGTGAAGTGCTCCATGTCGAACGGATGCTCGCGGCGGCCGGAAAAATCTACTCGCCGTCACCGGAATCGGCGTGGACTGACCGGCAGCGCTCGATGGGCGCAGTTCCGCCGGGCAAATGCTTATCGGGGTGAACCCTGTGGCTCACGTAACCCATGAGCAGCCTGGACGTGCTGGTTGTCGGCGGTTCGCCGCCGCGTTCGACAGTGTCACGGCTGCTCCGGCAGGAGCGCCCTGGGTGGTCCGTGACGGCGACGACCGCCGCCGACGCTGCGTCCGCCCTCGACGACGCCGACTTCGACTGTCTGCTCGCCTCCGGAAGCGACGCGGCGGGCGCAGCACCGGTCCGCGAACTCGTCCGGGGCGACGCGGGTCCGCCGCTCGTGGCGTGTCACTCCGACGGCGGCTTCACGCCGACCGAGGCCGTCGACGCCGGCGCGGCTGACGTCGTCGACCTCGCGGTCGTCGAGTCCGCGCCGGAACCGCTCGTGCGCCGAATCGAGGGCGTCGTTGCGAGCGACGCGGCTTCCGGCCGTGCCCGGTCGTCGGTCGCCGATGCGGACGCCGAAATCCCCGACCTGCTGTCGACGCTCGTCGACTGCGACGACGAGTTCAGCGCGGCGCGGTTCGCGGTGGAGACGCTGGTCGACCTGGTGTCGGCGGACGCCTGCGTCGTCTGCGCGGCCGAAGACGGAAGGTTCTGGCCGCGCGCGGCTCACGTCGAGGGGTTCACCGACGCCGAACTGCGCGGGACGGACGCCGGCCCTCCGGGGAGTCGTTCGCGGACGGCGTCTTCGACCCGG
Source organism: Halobaculum sp. D14 (assembly GCF_051195135.1). Taxonomy (NCBI): domain Archaea; kingdom Methanobacteriati; phylum Methanobacteriota; class Halobacteria; order Halobacteriales; family Haloferacaceae; genus Halobaculum; species Halobaculum sp. D14. Next base: position 1,229 of record NZ_JBNTKA010000006.1, read on the forward strand.
CGTCCGAGGACAACGCGGTCCGCGTCGTCTTCGTCGACGGCTCGACCGCGTCGAGCGTCGCGTCCGACCTCGTGTCGTACGGCAGCGTCGCCGCGGTCGCCGCCGACGGCGAGTCGGTCCGCGAGACGTTCGTTTCGCTCGTCATCTGCGGGCGCGCCGTCGAGCCGGCGATGCGGCTCGCGAGCCACTACGGCGACCTGGCGGAGCCGCCGGTGGTCGTCGGCAACGCCGGCTTCTCGTTCGAGGACACCCACTTCCTCCCCATCTGACTCCGGGAGGGCGACGGCGCCACGTTCGACCTGACCGTGGAGTCGCAGTCCGTCGAGCCCGGCGGCATCTACATCACGCGGGGGTTCGTCGACTCCGAACTCTGGGGCGTCCCCACCGACGGAACCGTCTCCGGCGAGCAGCTCAGCGAGTTCCTGCACCGCGAGACCGTGACGCCGTTCGACGTCGACGGCGAGTTCCACTGGCCGCAGGACGTCGACGGCCTCCTCTACCCGTTCGTTTGAGCCCGCCGTCCGGCCGCGGCGGCCGGCTACGGCTCAGACGCGTTCGAACATCTCCGCCGGCGTCTCTACGACCTCGCCGTCCTCGTGCCGCAGGTGCCGCGCGGGCAGAACGTCCTCCGTCAGGGACTCTGAGAGGCGCTCTTCGACCGTCTCCCCGCGGACGCGCTTGCGCGGGAGCGTGACGTCGCCCGTTTCATCGACGTTTCGCCAGTCACCAATTATTCCTTGTGGCGGCTCGCAGCGCGGTCGGGCGTGCAGCGGTGGAGTCTGCTCTCGGTGTTGCGCCCGGCGAATACCCTTTTGCCGTTCTTCCGCGACAGCGGACCCATGGAGAGCACTGTCTCGCTCGTCTGCGGCGACGACCGGACGTCGAACGTCGCGGCCGCCCTCGACCGAGTCCGCGACGACGTCGCGGCCGCGCTCCCCGCCGACGCCGACGTCGTCGTCAAGCCGAACCTCGTGAAGCCCCGGCCGCTCGCGTGCACCCACGTCGACACCGTCGACGCCGTGCTGTCGTTCTTCGAAGAGCTCGGCGTCGCCGAGTTCACGGTCGCCGAGTCGTCGGCAGCCAGAATTTCCGCAGGCATACTAGCAGCGTATTCGTCCCGTTTCCTTATATTGACCGACATACCACAACTCCCTCGATTATTGCGCTTTTCAGTCGTCAGCGACTTCGATAGCCCACGAGAGTGTCTCGCAAAAATATTTAACCAGTTAGACAGTCAAATCTCTGTAACTGTGCTCGGTACTACTGACGAACTGGACGATCCACTCCGCGTCCTCTACGTGAACTCCGATCCCGCGTTCGCGGAGTTGGTTCAAACCAAACTCCAACAGACGAGTACCGAGATCGACTGTATACCTGCCGACGGTATCGACGGAGCACTGCACCATCTTGCTACGGAACGAATCGACTGTATTGTAACGGCGTACTCGCTCGAAGATTCCGACGGTATCGGGCTTACGGAGTCGATTCGCCAGCAGAACGACGATATCCCGATACTCCTCTTTACTGGACAAGGGAGTGAAGAAATCGCGAGCAAAGCGACTCGTGCCGGCGTCTCGGACTACATCCCAGTCCGATCGGAGCGTGATAACTTCACACTACTCGCGGCCCGCATTCGAACGCTCACGAAGGCTGCTCGTAAACAAACGGAGGCCGAGCAGACCAAACGGCGCTTCCGACGAACGCTCGAGCGCGCAACTGACGCGATTTACGCCGTCGACAGCGACTGGCGCATCGAGTATATGAACGGGAAAATGGCCGAGCGAGTCGACCGTGACCCGGACGCAGTCGTCGGACGAAGCATCTGGGAAGAGTTCCCGTCGATCGTCGGAACGGAACTCGAAGACAAGTATCGAACGGCGATGGAGACTGGTGAACCAGTATCGTTCGAACAGCATCTGGAAGAGCCATTCGACTACTGGGTCGAAGTGCGAGCGTTTCCAGAAGACGACGGGCTGACCGTCTTTTCGCGTGAAATTACTACCGAGCGAGAACGGGAACTGAAGCTAGAGCGCAGTGACGCGATTTTGGAGAACATCCACGACGTCGTGTTCGTCCTCGACGAGCAAGGTGATATCGAGTTCGCGAATACGGCTGCAAAGTGGTTGCTCGCTGGAGATCAGTCGGCCCAGCTCACAGGACAACAGCTCGAAACGGTCGTCGGTGACCGTGTTAGCAATTCCGATATAACGCGATTCTCCCAGGCAGTCGAATCGACGCTCGACGAGATCGAGAGCGATGGTGGGTCCACCGGGTTGTACGATGCAGACCTCCAACTCGACGTCGTGGCCGGGACCAGCGAGCGGACATTCGACGTCCGAGTAGCCCCGTTTCAGAGTCCCAAAAGTAAGCAGGTGCTCGTTGTCGCTCGAGACGTGACCGAACAAAGCGAGGTAAGGCGCCAATTGGAACGAGAGCGGGACGCACTCCAGGACCTCCAGGCGGTCATGGCAGAAAGCGATGTCTCGGCCGAGTCGCGCCTCCAGAATCTCCTTGAAGTCGGTTGCCAGACGCTCGGGCTCGAAATCGGCATCATCTCGCGGATTGAGGACAGCGACTACACGGTCGAAGCAGTGCATGCACCAGAGGCTGATATCGAAGCTGGCGATCAGTTCGATCTCGAATCGACGTACTGTGCGGAAGTCGTCGGCACGGATTCGGTCTGTTCGTTTGCAGACGCCGTTAGCGCCGGGAAAGAGACGCATCCTGCCTACCGTGAGTTCGAGTTAGAGTCGTACATCGGCGTGCCACTCGTCGTCGATGACACGCGGTACGGAACCGTCAATTTCTCGAGTCCGACGACACGAGTCGCGCCGTTTGGAACGCTCGAACGAACGTTCGTCGAGCTGGTCGCACAACTCGTGAGTACCGAACTCTCGCGTCGTCGTGACCGTGCCGAACTCGAACGTCAGGGGTTCCTCTTCGACCGCGTTCAGGACGTCGCAAACATCGGTATCTGGGAACTCGTCCCATCGAGCGGCGAACTCACCTGGTCTGACGGGGTCCGCCAGATCCACGGCGTCGACGAGGACTACGAGCCCTCCCTCGACGGCGCAATCGAGTTCTATCACCCCGACGACAGAGAGACGATTACCGAAGCGGTCGACCAGGCAATCGAAGATGGGGAGCCCTACGACCTCGACCTCCGAATCGTTCGACCCGACGGCGAGGTGCGTGACGTTCGGGCGTGGGGGGAATACGTTGAGGACACACCACGGGGTGACTCAGTACTTCGAGGCGTTTTTCAGGACATCACGGAGCGAGAAGCGGAACGCCGGAAGCATCGAGAACTCGCGGAGGAGTATGAGGCGTTGCTCGAAACGTCTGGGGACGCGATATTCTTGCTCGATGTCGATACCGCTGGTGAGGACCCATCATTCGAGTTCGCCAGACTCAGTCCCGGATACGAGACGCAGACCGGACTTACAACTGAGGAGGTCCGCGGCAAGACACCCCGAGAGGTGTTCGGCGACGAGCAGGGTGCTGAACTCGAGGCTAACTACACTCGCTGTGTCGAGCAGCGTGCACCGATTTCGTATCGTGAAGAGCTCGACATCGGAGGGGATGCTCGGTTCTGGGAGACCAGCCTCGCGCCAGTCGTCGTCGACGGCGAGACCGTTCGAGTCGTGGGCATCGCTCGAAACGTCACCGAGCAGGTCGAACGAGAGCGCGAACTCGAGGCGACGAACGAGCGACTGGAATCGCTCATCGGGGCCACGCCACTCACCGTCATGGAAATCGACACCGATGGCAACGTCATCCGTTGGAATGACGAGGCCGAGAATATGTTCGGCTGGTCGCGAGACGAAGTGCTTGGCGAGTCCAATCCGATGGTCCCGGACGAGCAGCAGGAAGAGTTCGCCTCACACAAGCAGCGCGCCTTGAGTGGCGAGCGGATTCGGGCGAAGGAGATACGGCGAGAGACGAAAGACGGAGACGAACTGGACCTGCTCTTGTCGGTCGCGCCGATTACAGATGTCGACGGGGAAGTCACGAGCATCCTTGCCGTCTTAGAGGACATCACCGAACAGAAAGAGTTAGAAGCTCGCCTTCGATCGCTTCAGAATACCGCACAGCAGCTTAGCGGCGCTGAATCAAGCGACGAGATCGGAGCGATTGCCGTCGATGCCGCGGCTGAGATACTGGACCTCGATGTCACCGGGATCTGGGAATACAACGAGCGAGAGGACGCGCTCGTTCCGATCACGGAAACGGCCGCAGCACGAGACCTGTTTAGCGAGTCTCCCCGGTTCACTCCTGGAGACGGCCTTGCTTGGGACGCGTTTGAGTCCGGAGAAACTCAGGTATATGATGATGTCCAGGCTGAGGGGCAACCCTACAATCCGAACACAGAGATACGGAGTGAGATTCTCGTCCCACTGGGTGAGTATGGGCTCATGTCGACGGGGTCAGTTTCCACGCAGGTCTTTTCTGAGATGGACGTCGACCTGTTCCGGATTCTCGGTGCGACTGTCGAGGCAGCACTCGCACGAGCGAGCAGGGAGGAAGAATTACATCGACAGAACGAGCGACTCGACCAGTTCGCGAGCGTCGTTGCCCACGACCTTCGGAACCCCCTATCCGTCGCAAAGGGATTCCTCGATATCGCAGCGGAGACCGGGAACGCGGAGCACTTCGAGAAAGTAGAATCCGCACACGACCGAATTGAACGACTCATCGAGGACCTCCTGACGCTGGCACGTGGGGAGACGAAGATCGAGGATGCGGAAGAGATCGACCTCGAGAGTATTACGACGGAGGCGTGGGGATACGTCGATACTGAGGAGGCAACGCTTTCAGTTGCAGATAGAATTCCGACAGTCACCGGGGATGCAGGGCGGCTGACCCAACTCTTCGAGAATCTCTTCCGAAATGCAATCGAGCACGGTGGTGCCGATGTCACGGTGACCGTGGGTGGATTAGACGGAGACGATGGATTCTACGTTGAGGATACCGGCAGCGGGATTCCCCAAGAGAAGCAAGAGGACGTGTTCAAACACGGCGTCACGTCCAGCGAGGGGGGAACCGGGTTCGGGCTCTCGATTGTGGCCGACATCGCGAAGGCGCACGGTTGGACAGTTTCGGTGACAGACGGAAGCAATGGCGGGGCACGGTTCGAGTTCAAGCGGTCGAAATAGCACCCGTTGTCAGTGAGCAAACCGTGCCTGCGGTCTATGCATTGAGAGAACCAGTCTCTACTATTCACAACTTCGGAGGATAGCGAATCTACAAACGAAACCGAACGATTTCTCGGGTGATTCAGTAGCGACGAATTGTGGTAATGGCGAATCCGACCCGCTACTCATTCAGAAACGGACACGAAGACGCGAAAATGGAGGGCAGCCGAGAGAGCTATGGCTACGCAACGAGCGAACACATAGGGAGAATCAGACCGTGACTATCCGTATGGGACGAGGAAGCAAGCGAGCAACTCGATGGCCTCACCCGCCGTCAGCACGGGTTCGTCACGAATAGGCTTCCCTACTTCCAACTTCAACAAGTAGTCCGCGAGCCGCCACACGTTGTACAGCAGGCACGCGAACATGAAGTTGAAACAGCGTACACGGTAATCTGTAGAAGCCATCGTCGGGAGGAACTTCTTGATCTGCTTGTACTCGTTCTCGATCTCCCATCGCCGACTGTAGCGGTTACAGAGTCCTCGTACGTCCTCGGGAGCCACGTCGTCGCGGTTCGTCAGAAATACCGCGTAGTCGCCGTCTTCCTCGGTCGACGGAACGTACATGAAGTTCACCTCGTGGCTCACTTCGCCGTTGGCCCCCAACTCTACGTCGGGTTCCACACCCACGTCCGCGACCGGGTGGTCTTCGACTTTCTCAATACCCTCTAAGTCCGCCTCGTACGCCCGCTTCGGAATGAGGTAGGTCACGTCGTGGCTGTCGAGCGTGTGGAGAACGTCATGTCCGTCGAACTCGCGGTCGGCCATCACGAGGTGCATATCGACGTGCTTGCTCGCTTCTTCCAGCAGTGCGTCGACGACTTCAGCGCGACTTCGCGTCTCGATATCGTCGTCCTCCCAGTAGGATGCATCTCGAATCGGTTCGACGGCGAGGATGAGCGGGGCGTTCTCGCCGACGATGGTGAGTGTCGCAAACTGATACCCGCGCTCACCGTTCTCCTTCAGACCGTTCACGGGCGCGGGGAAATCGTCCTTCGCTATCCCGTCCTCGTAGTCTTCCCACGGTGAGGGGTAAAACATCGTATCGGTAATGTCGATGGCCGCGACAACCGGCTCGCGGAACGGCTTCGTGTCCCGAATCGCCTTAATCGTGTTCTCGACTGCCGTACTGAAGTCGCCCTGTAGCTCCTCGCAGACGCGTTTCCACGGCTCAGTCCGCTGCTTCCGGCCTGTTCCGTGGTACTCGGTGAGCGTGGACTGGCGGCCCGTGGGCTTCCCGAGCTTCTTGATCGCCCGTAGATGGGTGTCGCCGTGTGGGGTTTGCTCGCGGCGGCTCATCCGCGCGAATCGCTTCGTCCCCTGTGCAGTCCCACAGTTCGCCAGACTAAGGTAGGACTGCATCGAGAGGATGCATTCGTCGCTATACCGGGCGTTCGCAGCACGCCCTGTGTCGAACGCGGGGAAGATGTGCTCGCGGGCTGCCCGCATCGTCTCACGAATTTTCGCTTCTGAAAGGTCGTCGGGGACCTCGTCCGTCTCGAACTCGCTGTCAGTCTCGTCTTCGCCGTCCGCATGGTCGTCGCGAATAACGCCGTGCTCGATGGCCTCCCGTCGGATGGCCTTGCCAGCGGCGACGATCAGCTTGCGGAGGTCTGCATCGAAGCGGTTGCGCCACGTATACGAGAGGGTTTGTTGCGTGGGCGTGCCATTGAGGTCGAAGCGGATTCGGAGATACTGCCACGAGTCGACGCGGTCGGCGAGTTCGCTATCGCTGTAGTCGCCCGCGTACTTGTAAAGGAACAGCCGCAGCATCGGCGTGAGGTCATAGCCGTGACTCGGCGTCCGCTTGTACAGGTCGTCGATATCTGTGAGCGGGAGATTGAGATCAGCGATGACTCGTGTGAGGTGGTTTTCGTGTTCACAGAGGTCGCTGGCCTGCTGGACCATCCGCTCTGCGAAGGCAGGCTGCCCGCTGTCGGCGTCGCAATGAGCGAATGGCACCGTCTCATTGTTTCCATATCTTACTCGTCGATACTTAAGTTGTAGGAGGAGTGTTTATATATGGGCGAACCAAAGAAGGTAGATCTCATGTACAATCTTGTGTAGCACGTTACTATCTTGGTCGTAGGAGAGACCCGTCCCGTTGCAGCCAGCACATGAGACGCACTCGCGCTGCATAGGTCCGGTGGCGTCCTTTTCTCAACTGCCCATGATCTCATGTGCTTGCGTACTGGTATGAGGGTGTTTTCAAAATTTTGCATCTCCGGCTCATGCCACTATCGCTGAAAGTTCCTCTTTTCCTGAACGTGGCAGAGATCGTGGAGGACAATCTAGGCAGCGTAGGATTATCCAGATTTACGCAGGCAAGAGTTGAGGGCTGTTGCTGAGCAATTTGAGGAACTGATTCCTTGATTTTCGGCGAAGGGTTGTACTACGCCAAGGTCGAAGGTAAAACGAGGACCAGATTACTACCCAACCGTGTAGGAGTTGTTGTTAACGATTTTGTAAGCGGGCCAGCCTACAGTCTTCGGTTGTGTAGAGTCACCGTCGCAGGCAGTTCCGTTGTAACTCCCTTTGGCGATGCTCATGTTGTTGATGGCCAACGCTTCACAGCTACCGTATCTACATCCCGTGAGGTCGAAGATTGGACCGCCTGAGTCCCCCGGTGCAACGTCCACTTCGGTTTTTACGCCGTCAGTATCGAATCGGGGACATCCGGTGAATCCGCCCTCATTGTATCCTCTAATCGTCCCTGTTCGGTACCCAGTTCCGTCTCCAGATTTGTATGCTTCGCCGGTTTTACCCACCATCGAAGCGATTCCATCACGGGTCTTGTACCCGGTAAGCGTGTAGCTGTATCCGTCCCAGTAGATTTCGTTGGCAATGTCAGTGACTCCCTGACTATTAGCGGGTACCAAGCACCAGTCGTGAAGAGCGTGAGCGTCTTCGAAGGTTCCAATCGTGGCATTGTTCGCGGCAGCCGCGACCTCTCCGGTCGCTTTGGTAGTACAGCTATCGACGAACACGTGGTTCGCGGTCAGCATGTACTCCTGACTGCCGTCGTGCATCCGGTATCCAGACGTCCCTTGATGGGTGGACTGGTTCTTCTCCCAGATGACGATCCCACCGGGGTATGGTTCTATTGTAGTTTCTGCACCGCCACACAGGAGAGTTTGGTTCTGGTTGATTCGTTCGTACCGAATCTCATCGAGCAGGAGGTCATTCGAGGTTGAAACACCAACGTCTTTGAGAACACTCGGAAGTCGTTCTTCCAACCCAGAAGGAGCCTCTTTCGCAATTTCCACCACTGGTTGAGTTGCGGTGTATCCCCCGATGCTTCGGGAAGACCCACCTTGGTACATCGCGATGAGGTGGTCGCCGAACTCACTGGTATTACGAATGTGCTGGAAAGCTCCGAACAGTTGATCGTAGACCTGACGTAGAGCCTTCTCGTGTTCGTGCCAATGAACAGGCACTTTCTTTTTCTCGACAGGCTCCTGTTTTAGTCCGCCGCGCCCCGTTACGATTCGGCGCTTTCGTTCAGCTGCGCCGACTACGTTCGAGAGGGACGTGGCTCCAACTGCGGAACCGACTCCTTGCAAAACGGTACGCCTGTTAACTCGGCTGTCAGTTGGTTTGTCTGAGTACGCCTGTTAACTCGGCTGTCAGTTGGTTTGTCTGACATCGATACTCAATTTACAGCAATGAATTAAATACTTTTCTAACGCTTACTTGTAAAAGATATATTATACGAATCGATATAATTTAGGCCTACCTTTCTGAGATCCATTCCCCGTTAATTCTGTATCGTAAATATCGAAATTGTCGAAGTACAGGAGAACACCGGTTGTATTCAGACAAAATATACTATATAATTATTTTGTATAACGTATCTTTTACTCTCCATAAGGCCCTTTTCCTCTCATCCCGTAAGGAAAGGTATGAAGCGTCGAACGTACCTGACACTCGTTGCAAGTAGCATCGGGGGAATTTCTGGGTGTGCTAGTCCACTTGTTCAACGCACGAACAAGAAAAAGCGGCTCGGAAAAGTATCACTTGTTGACAAACAAACGAAGGGCGTTAATTTAGATGTGGACATACAACGTTCAATTATCACAACAGAACGAACTGCGACCATCCAATTCAGATTTTCCAATCCAACCTCCGAACCGATTAAACTGAAACTTGACCGAAAAACAGATTCCCCAGCACCGTTGACAAGTTTCGTCGAAACAGATGCTGGTCGGACATTTACAGGTATCGCCCTTGTTCCGCGTAGGGGTTACAATATCACACGGAGGTCAAACTCATGTTGGAGACCCGGTAAAGACGGGTTTGTGAGACAACTTGACGAAGAGGTGATGAGGATTCCACCAAGTAAATCAGTTCAGTTGAATTACGAGGTCTGGGAAGATACAGAGAAAGACGAATGCTTCCCTGCCGGAACCTACCATTTCGGGAAGAACGGATCCAATCCAGTCTCGTGGCAGGTAACAATCAAAATAGAAAAACCAGAAGGTGAAAGTTAGACGCCTTATTGTTGAATCGAAATTGCACTTGTGAAATTAACGCTGAAACTGACGCGCTCCGAAGTCGGATATTAGATATCTACTAGTAGGTTTTCGTTATGTTACGGTAATCAGCGATCTAGCTTTGTGAAGTACTGAGACTAGCCGACATGTTTTCTCGATCAAATCGAGCTCGCCCCCACACGTCCGGTGTATTCTGCTCTTCCGAAATGTGCTCAAGTGAGTATCTCTGTCCAAGGTACCTTCTAGGTGTGCCCTCAATCCAAGCGATTATTTTTGACCTAGTTGCCTACAGCACCTATTACTGAGACATTACCCGAGCACCTTTTATTGCATATTAGTAATAATTATCAAATAACAAAGTAGTAAATAGTTGAACTAGAATACAGAAGATACGTCACCGCTCGAATGTAAGTTGAGACTTGTCTGTTTAAGGTAGAAGAATATGATGATTTGTAGCTACCTATCTTCCGAGCCTCTGACTATTGATTCGAAATTCTTCCGTATAGCGATATACGATTCATCAGTCTGTCCAGGGACACCGAGACGAATATGTGTCGTCCTCCCACCGACACGAACTGTCGGAAAATTCCGTGAAAACGCCTCGGTTCGAGGGCGCGGCTCAGACGCCGAGCGAGTAGATGTTGGCCTCGTACGTCTCCCGGACGTTGTCGCCCCAGTTGTGGGTGTAGGTGTCGATGATGTCGTCGGCGACGTCGCCGCGGAGGTACTTGACGACGCCGCGCTCGCCGGTGCGGTCGCGGAGATGCGTCGTGAAGAAGTGCCGGAAGTAGTGCGGCGTGACGTTCTCGGCGGCGCCGGCGCCCTGCTCGTACCACCCCATCTCGGTCGCGTGCTCGCGGACGACGCGCTGGACCTGCTCCGGGGTGAGCCGCTCGCCCCACCCGCTCGCGGTGCCGACGAACAGTGGCTCGGCCCGGGAGAGCGCGTCCGGGCGGACGGCGAGCCACCGCAACAGCGTCCGCTCCAGTTCGGCGTCAACTGGGACCACAGTCCCGCGTTTCCGCTTGTTCGACGCCGTCCGCTCCTCGCCGTTGTACCGTTCGCCGACGGTCGGTTCCGCGGCGACGTACAGCGAATCCGGCCGGCCGTCGAGCTGTGCACGGCCGCCGAGCGCGTAGCCGTCGACGTCCCGGGACAGCGTGAGGTCCCGGAGGTCGAGGTTGCAGAGCTCGCCGACGCGCATCCCGGTTTTCAGCAGCGTCACCACGAGCGCCCGCTCCAGCGGATGCCGGATTCCGTCGACGAACGTCCGCATCTGCGGCACCGAAATCTCGCGCCGCGTCGGGTCCGTGTCGATGCGTTCGTCGAGTTCCTCCATCACGAGCGCCATCGGGTTCGCGTCGAATGCGCCGACCTGCGTCATGTACGCGAAAAACCGGTGGAGGTAGGCGGCGTACGTCGCGACCGTCGAGTCTCCGAGCTCGGAGTCGCGACGGAGTTCGTGGACGAACGCCATGCAGTCGCGGTGAGACGCCGCAGCAGGGGCCACGGGCTCGCCGCGAGGGTTGCGGTCCCCGTCGCCGAGGAAGTCGTCGAATCGGCGCAGAACCCGGTCGTACTCCCGACGCGTCCGGTCGCTCTTGCCGTGGAACTCCATGTCCTGAAGGAAGTAGCCGACCGGGTCGTCGGGGTCGACGGCGTCCGCGCTACTCATCGGTCACCACGTAGCCGCCGTCGCGACCGCTGTACCGAACCGTCCCGTCGTCCTGCAGGTCCGCCATGGCCTCGTCGAGCCGGTCTTCGAGGTCGCCGGCGACAGCCTCGAGCAGGTCGTCCCACGACATGGCACCACGCTGACGGAGAACCCCGAGGACGCGGTCTTCGAGGCCGCCACCCCCAGGGTCTTCCCCTTCAGAACCGTGCTCCGTTTCCGCGGCCTCGCCGCCGGACTCGTCGGCGTCGAGGTTCAGGTCGTGCCGGCCGGCCTGCACCATCGTCCGGACGAACTCCGACTGGCTCATCCCGAGGTCGTCGGCGTCGCTGACCCACTCGGCCTTCTGGTACGCCGGAAGCCGCACCCGGACCTCCGTCCGTTCGGTGTCCGCATCCGTCATACCATCGGCGACGACCTCCGGCTACTTCAATTCCACCGAAAATAGTCCTAGCTCACTAAGACTGGAGAGTGTGTCCAACAATGCGCTGTTCTTCTCCACTCGATATTGTCTTTCCTCTTGGAATCCACTGTACCGTGCCTTTCTCGACAGCTTCGATGACGCGGTTTCCTGTCTTTCAAAACCGGCTGCCTCGTCGCGGTGGTCACGCCGGGCTGGGCGTCTGGACCGTCGAGATGTACGACGTGAGGTCGGTGGTCGTGATCATTCCGATGACGGTGCCGTCGTCTTCGACGACCGGCATGTGGTGGATGCCGAGTTCGACGAGTCGGTCGGCGACGTTTCGGATAGAGTCGCCGGCGGCGGCGGTGGTGACGTCGACGCTCGCGTACGCGGACACCGGGGTCTCGTCTTTGGGTTTGCGCTCCGCGACGATCTTGACGAAGTCAGTCGTCGTCAGGATGCCTTCGAGTTTCTCGTCTTCGTCCACGACGACGACGGAGCCGATGTCGTTGTCCAACAGTACCCGTGCGGCTTCCTCCACGAGCGTCTCCGGCGTGACCGTGTGAACGTCGCTGGACATGAGCTGGGCCACGAAAATATCGTCAATATCGTCCATACGTACACCGGGCGCGGCGGCGTGATAAGACTTATCGTGGCATCTCCGAGTTCACCCCACCGGAACTGCGCACACGTCCAGCAGCCCGACAACCGGACTGCCGGGTGGCGCCGGTTTTCTGGCTGTAGCGCCGCAGATTCGACGAATCCGGATAACGATTCATAAGTAGAACTCGGAACCGAGTACGTATTTGTGGTTGATGCGAGACCAATAAACACCATATCGCGATATCATCGCGGGCGCGGATGTCGGGCCTCAGGGGACCCATACTACCCCGGGAAGACCCGGTGCCAGCTGCGTTCGGTTATTCCGGGAGGTAGAAGTCGGATTTCGGGCTTCTGTGCGGAGAGGCGTTCCGGAGCCGCGCGACCTTCGCGGGTCTGCGGTGCCGGACGATGACGACGTCGTACGAGTCGTCCGCAGCGACGCCGCGGCCGACGCTGCTCACCGTCGAGACGACGTGTCCGGCGTTCTCGCTGCCGACGAACACCATCGACGCGTCCTCGGACTGAGCGAGGCTACGCACCCGGCTGGCTATCGTCCCGGCGGGCGCGTACCGGTCGACGAACTTGTGTCTGAAGTCGGCGCTGGGACACAGGTCTGTCACCTGGCTGTGCAGCGTCGCCACGACGGCGTCCCTGTCGAACGACTCGTCCGGGCCGAGCCAGCCTCGCGACCGCGCGTAGTCGACGTTGCCGTCCGGGATGACGCTCACCGCCAGGACGTCCTCTTCGAAGACGACGCCGAACTCGGCGGCACGGACCAGCGCGGCCTCCGCGAGTTCCGACCCGTCGAACGGAACGAACAGAGTCATACCGGTGGCAGGGGCCGAGCGGAGAAAAAGCCGCCTCAACGTTTTCACGCTGCAGGAACGACAGAACCACCGGCCAGTAGCGGGTCGTTCAGTTGCCGTCGGTGTCTGCGTCAGTCGTCGATGCGGTTGCGGGCGTTCACCGCGAGCACCGGCTGTTCGGCGTGCCGGACGACCCGTTCGGTGGTGCTGCCGAGGAGGTACCTGTTCAGTCCGGTCCGGCCGGCGGTCCCCATCGCGACGAGGTCCACGTCGTTGTCGTCGGCGTACTGGACGATGTCCCGCGCGGGGTGGCCCTCCTTGACCGCCGTGGTCGCTTTGAGGCCGGCGTCGCGGGCGCGGTCGGCGACCGCCTCGGTCGCCGCCTCGCCCTGCGAGCGAAGCTCCGAGAGCAGTTCCGCCGGCACCGTGTAGTCCGGCGTGGCGCCGAGTCCGCCGACGTCGACGACGTTCACGGCGTGGACGCGAGCGCCGGTTCGCCCGGCGATTTCGAGGCCGTGGTCGACGGCGGCCGCCGCCGGCTCGCTGCCGTCGGTCGGGATGAGCACGTCGTCGTAGTCCGAGGCGCTGCTCCGCTCGGTCGCGCGGACCGTGAGCACCGGGGCGTCCGCGAGCCGGATGACGCGCTCGGTGACGCTGCCGGCGACGTAGCGTCTGACCCCGGTCCGGCCGTGCGTCCCCATCGCCAGCAGCTCCGCGTCGTGCTCGGCGGCGTATTCGAGGATGGCTTCGCTCGGCTCGCCCCGGAGCACTGCCGTCTCCACCGCCTCGGCGTCGTCGAGCAGCGACTCGATTTCGCCGACCGTTCGCTCCCCTTCGGATTCGAGTCGGTGGACGAACGCCTCGTCGACGCCGCCGGCGTCGAACGCGCCGCCCGCCGCCTCGACGTCGACGACGGTGACGACGTGGATGGTCGCGTCGAACGTCCGCGCGAGGTACCGTGCGTGCTCCGCGGCCCGGACGGCGTGGTCGCTGCCGTCGGTCGGAACGAGAATCGTGTCGTACATCCCGGTTCGCACGTGGAACCGCGCCGGCATAAACTGGGGCGCCGATTCCAGGTCGGCGCCGCGACGACGGGTCGAATCGAGTCTGCGTCTGCGTCGGTCGGATTCGGCGTCGGCTCAGTCGGTGCGGCGGCCGAGCCGTCGGTCGATGACGTCGTCGGGGTCGTCGTACTCGGCGTCGTGGCGGACGCAGCGACTCGTCCGGCCGCCCTCGAGGACGTGCGCCTCGGGGTGTTCGCGGTTGCAGACCGACCCGAACGCTTCCCGGAGGACCGCGGCGGCCTCGGCGTCCTCCCCTTCCCGGGCGAAGTCGACGGCGTCCTCGACGGCCGTCCGCGCTTCGCTGTCGAGGGTGACGTCGCCGAACAGGTCCTCGTACGTCTCGTCGATGTCCTCGACGTTGACGGACAGCCCGAGCGCGCGCTTCACGCGCTCTGTGACGCCCGAGTCGGCCTGCGCGCGCTCGCGCAGCACCGTGTGGAGTTCGTCGAGCGCGTCCCACGTCTCCTCGGGCAGCGACTCGAACTCCGGCGGCCGAACCTTGGCGGGGCAGCGCGTCACGAACGGGCAGCCCTGCGGCGGGTCGCGCGGGCTCGGCGGCGTCCCGCGCAGCGTCACCCGGTCGCGGTCCGTTCCGGCGATGCTGCCGGGAATCGCCGACAGCAGAGAGATCGTGTACGGGTGCTGCGGGTCGTCGTACAGCGCCTCGGTCTCCGCGAGTTCGACGACGTTGCCGAGGTACATCACGGCGACGCGGTCGGCGATGTGCCGGACGACCGAGAGGTCGTGCGCGATGAACAGGTACGTCAGCCCGAGCTCCTCCTGGAGGTCTTCGAGGAGGTTGATGATGCGCGCCTGCACGGAGACGTCGAGCGCGGACACCGGCTCGTCGAGCACCATGAACTCTGGGTTGAGCGCGAGCGCCCGCGCGATGCCGATGCGCTGGCGCTGCCCGCCGCTGAACTGGTGCGGGTAGCGGTAGTAGTGCTCTTCGCGCAGCCCGACCTGTTCGATGAGGTGGAAGACGCGGTCGCGACGCATCGCCTGCTTCGACTTCTGCACCTGAATCGACACGGAGACGGTGCCGCCGGCCTCGCTGACGTCGACGCGCAGGTCGTCCGCGGTCAGCGGCGCGTCCGGTTTCACCGACGGCGACCCGGTGGCTTCGCCCGCCGTGTCGACGTGGACGGTGACGTCCGCCTGCTCGTCCGGGCCGGCCCGGCCGACGCCGCTCCCGTTGACGGTCGCGTCCGTGGCGCCCTCGACGCGGACGGCGAGGTGCGGCCAGCCGTGCGCGTCGAGCGGCTCGCGGATGATTTCTCCGACGGTCATCCGGTCGTTCAGGCTGGAGTCGGGGTCTTGGAACACCATCTGGGCGTCCCGCTGCCACTCGCGGAGTTCGGCGCCCGACAGCTCCGCGACGTTCTGGCCGTCCGAGTGGACGTCGCCGTCGGTGGCGTCTTCGAGCCCGAGTATCGTGCGGCCGAGCGTCGTCTTCCCGCAGCCGGATTCGCCGACCAGCCCGAGCGTCTCGCCGCGCTGAATGTCGAGGTCGACGCCGTCGACGGCCTTCACGGGCTTCCCGCCGAGGAACTCGTCGCCGCCGTAGTACTTCTTCAGGCCGCGCACCTTCACCAGCGTGTCGTCACCACCGGCGCCGCCGGCCGACTGCCGCGTCGCGTGGCCGTCCGCCTCGGCGTCTGCGCCGGTCGGCGTGTCGTCCGAGCGGCTCACAGACCCTCACCTCCGCTGACGGCGGCGTCGCCGTCCCGCTGGCCGGTCGGGCCGTCGGCGCTGTACTCCGCGTCGTACCGGTCGTCGTGGAGCAGACACGCCGCGGTGTGCTCGTCGCCGACCGCGACGTGTTCTGGGTGTACCGATTCGCAGGCGCCGAACGCCTCCGGGCACCGCGGCGCGAACCGGCAGTGCGTCGCCTGCTCTGTCGGCGTCGGCACCTCGCCCTCGATAGTCGGGAGGCGGTCGCCGCGCCCGGTTCGGCCCGGGATGGACGCGAGCAGCCCCCGCGTGTACGGGTGCTGCGGGTTCGCGAACAGTTCGTCGGCCGGCGCCGTCTCCACGATTTCGCCGGCGTACATGACGTTCACGCGGTCGGTGGCTTCCTCGATGACGCCCATGTCGTGTGTGATGAACAGGATGGAGAGGTCCTCCTCGGCCTGGAGTTCTTCGAGCAGTTCGAGAATCTGTGCCTGAATCGTTACGTCGAGCGCCGTCGTCGGCTCGTCGCACACCAGCAGGTCGGGGTCGCACGCCAGCGCCATCGCGATGACGGCCCGCTGCCGCATCCCGCCGCTGAACTGATGCGGGTACTCGTCGACGCGCCGCGGCGCGTCAGGAATCCCGACCTCCTCGAGCAGCCGAACCGCCTCCTCGCGGGCGGCCTGACCGCGGAGCCCCTGGTGGATTCGGAGCGCCTCCCGAATCTGGTTCCCGACGGTGTACACCGGGTTCATCGAGTTGATGGGGTCTTGGAACACGATGGCGACGTCGCCGCGGTGGCGGTCCCAGTTGTCGTCGGTGAGTTCGTCGCCGCGGAACCGAATCGACCCGGATTCGATGACGCCCGGCGACTCGATGAGCCCCAGGATGGAGCGCGCCGTCACGGACTTCCCGGAGCCGGATTCGCCGACGATGCCGACGGTTTCGCCCTCGCGGACGGTGAAGGAGATGCCGTCGACGGCGCGAATCGTCTCCTTGTCGGTGTGGAACACGGTGTTGAGGTCCTCGACGGTCAGCAGCGCCTCCTCCGAGCCGGCCATCACGCACCACCTCCGCGGCCGGCGGCGCCGCCCTCGGCGCTGTCCGACTCGGGGTCGATCGCGTCACGGACGCCGTCGCCGAGCGCGTTGAACCCGGTGACGACGAGCGTGATGAGCAGCCCGGGGATGAGCGAGATGTGCCACGACGGGCCGCCGACGTAGTTCTGTCCGGCGTTGACTGCGCGGCCCCACTCGGGCGTCGGCGGGTTCACGCCGAGCCCGAGGAACGACAGCCCGGCGATAGCGATGATGGCGCCGCCGAGCGTCATCGAGCCGTAGATGAGCAGGTAGCCGGTGATGTACGGGAACATGTGTTTTTTCATGATGTTGGCGGGCGACTGCCCGAAGCTCTTCGCCGCGTCGATCCACTCGCGTTCGCTGACCTGCAGCGCGGGGCCGCGTAACGACCGCCACATGTACGGCCAGCCCGTCCCGGCGAAGATGAGCGCTAGCAAGAACGCGCCGCTGTACAGGTTACCGACCCACGTTCCGCCGAAGACCACCGTGAGCATGATGAGTAACAGCAGTCTCGGCAGCGCCATGATGGAGTCGGAGACGAGGACGAACGCGAGGTCGACGGCGCCCTTGTAGTACGCCGACAGCAACGCGAACGTCGTCGCGATGACGGCGCTGAGCCCGACCGAGAACAGCCCGATGATGAGCGAGATGCGCGCCCCTGCGGCGATGAACGTGAACAGGTCCTTCCCGGAGGGGAGCGTCCCGAACGGGTGGAACCGGCCGTAGTCGTCGTAGCTCCAGACGCCGACGTTGTTGTCGGTGCCGACGGACCGCGAATTGATGTTCGCGGAGTAGACGTTGATGGTTTCGACGCTGTTCGACTCGGTGCTCCAGTAGTTTATCTGGTGGCCGGCCGGGTTCTGGAGGTTCTGTTCGACGGTGGTCGGGCCGAGCGCCGGCGCGAACACCGCCATCACGATGAACATGAACACGACGACCAGCCCGAACAGCCCCCACTTGTGGCCGCGGAGCCGGTTCACGATGTCGTCGCGCGGCGTCCAGTCGGCGACGCGGTAGTGCGTGCGGTACCAGGTGTAGCCGACCCAGGCCCACGCGAGCAGCGCGAACGAGTAGAGGTAGACGACGGCGACGCGGACCATCCACGCCTGCGCGGGCGCCAGCCCGAGGAACGTGTTCACGTAGCGCGACCCGTTCCAGTAGCCGCCGTTCGGGATGACCTGCCGGGAGAGCAGCGTCGGAATCTCGGTCGTCGCCTTCGAGAACGCCTTCACGACGCCCGGGTCGTACGCGAACGGGAGCGCCTTCACGAGGTCGACGGCGAGCGTCCCGACGAAGTGGACGAACGCGCCGGCTTCGAGCAGCAGCAGGAACGCGGCGACGGCGACCCAGACGACCGCGGGCCGCGGCGTGGCCGCGACGCGGTCGCGGAGCGTCGTCGAGGTTGGTTCGGTCACCGCCATGTCAGGCCTCCTCGTAGCCGACGCGCGGGTCGATGAGCGTGTACAGCAGGTCCTGTGCGATGTTGATGACGAGCATCATGACGATGAAGACGAACATGAGTGTGCCGACGAGCGGGAGGTCCCCCTGGATGGCGGCGCGGAAGAACAGCCACCCCATGCCCTGAATCCCGAAGACGGACTCGACGAGGACCGACCCGCCGATGAGCAGGAACGCCTCGCTCGTGATGATGGGGACGAGCGGGACGAGTGCGTTCCGGAAGATGTGCTTCCAGACGAGCGCGCGGTTCGAGACGCCTTTCGCCTTCGCGAGGTCGATGTACTTCTCGCTTCGCGTCTCCAGCACCGCGGTCCGGCCGATACGCATCTCGTTGCCCATCGACGCCGAACCGAGGACGAGCGCCGCCGGCAGTATCTTCTTGATGGCGGTGAGCGTCTCCATCGGCTTCGTGAAGAACGCGAGCGGGTTCCCGTGCATGTAACTGAGCTGCGGGTTCCCGGTGATCGCGTCGATCGGAATGAGGAAGGCGTCCCACGAGATGGAGACGCCGATGAGCGACTTCGTGATGGCTTCGGAGCTGATGAGCACCGACAGCAGCATGACGGCGAGCCAGAAGTTCGGCATCGCGCGCCAGACGATACCGGACAGCGAGGCGATGTAGTCGGCGAGCGAGTTCGAGTTCAGCCCGGCGTAAAAGCCGAGCGGAACGCCGATGAACACGGCGACGACGACCGACCAGAAGCCGAGCCACAGCGTCCGCGGCAGGAAGTCCATGACGAGCGCGTTCACGTTCGACCCGGGGTACAGCAGCCACGTCTGGCCGAGGTCGAGCATGAACAGGTCCGTCATCCAGTCGACGTAGTGCGCAAGCGGCGGCCGGTTCAGTCCGAGCTCTTCTCGTGCGGTCTGGTAGAGCTGTTTGTTCTGCGGGTTCGCGCTACTGAGGACGTTCGCCGCCGGGTCGATCGGCCCCATGAAGATGACGTACCAGGTGATACTGGTACCGAGCCACAGCACGGGGATCGACATGAGCAGGCGTTTCGCCAGGTATCTCCATCGACTCATTGTAATGGCTTGTGTAGATCGCCGAGGGTACCGGTTGTTACGAACCGGCTCGAAAAACGTTACCGAATCGGGACTCGTCGCCGACGCGACTCGGAGTTACCGCTGCAGCTCCAGCCGGTTGAACGTCTGGTTCTCCATGGCGCCGTACATCCGGACGTCGACGTCGTCGTACCAGAGCCGCTGGGACACCGTGTGGACCGTCGGGAGTTCCTGAACGGAGGCCCAGTTCATCTCCTCGATGATGGTGTACGCCTTGTTCCGCTTCTGCTGGGCGGCCGTCCCGGGGCCGGTGTTCGGCTGGTAGTACTGCGTCCAGGCGTTCCGGGCGGTGTTGACGTATTCGTCGTTGTGGTGCCCCGAGTCGCCGCCCCAGCGCGTGAAGGCGCTGGAGGGGTTGCCGGCGTGCAGGAACCGGAGGAAGTTGTCGGACTCCGGCCACTCCATGCCGTCGCTCAGCGTGAAGAAGTCCATCGTCCCCTTGATGGCCTTCGAGATGATGGTGCCGAAGTCGGCCTTCTGAATGGTGATGTTGATGTGGGCGGCGCGGGCCTTGTCGCGGACGCGCTTGGAGAGCTGGTCCACGGCGTTGTTGCCGCTCTCCACCGTGAACTCCATCTCGTACATGTTGTCCTGCGAGTAGCCGGCGTCCTCCATCACCTGCTTCGCGGAGGCGATGTCGGACGTGCCGATGCCGTACGGGTAGCCGTCGGCGCCGAACTCGGTTTCCGAGCGGAAGCCGCTCTTGGCGTGCTTGTCGTAGTTCGCCGTCGGCTCCTCGCCCTCCTTGTGCATGTACACCGGCGGCGGCGTCAGGTGGTACGCGGGCTGTGCCAGCCCCTTGTACAGGTCGTCGGCGATGGACTGCTGGTTGATGATGTACGCGATGGCCTGCCGTGCCGGGCGCTCGACGTTGTCGCAGTTGAACACCAGATACCGCGTGTCGAGCGTCGTCGCCTGGCCGTAGTGGACGACGTCGCCGTTCTCCAGTTCGTACCGGCCGGTTTCGTAGTCGCCTTTCGTGCTGTCGATGACGAGCCGGTCGGGCTGGAACTTCGACGTCGGCATCCCGTTTTCGAGGATGTCGAGGTTCCCGTTCTTGAACCGCTTGAACCGGGTGCTCTCGGAGCTGATGACGGTGTACGAGATGTTCTCGATGTTCGCGGTCTCGCCGTGGTAGTCGTCGTAGGCGGTGAGCAGCAGTTCGTCGCCTTTCGTCCACGTGTCAACCTGGAACGGGCCGGTCGCGACGAACTTCGGGCCGTCGCCGGACGTCGAGAAGAACTCGTCATAGTCCCACTTCCCGTCGTACCCCTCGATGTCGCCGACGGCGTTCTCGGGGAGCACCGCGAACGCGCCGCCGGAGATCTGCGAGATGGCGGCGTGGAACGGGGATTCGAGCGTGAACGCGAACTCGTAGTCGCTCTTCGCCTCGACGGCGAGCGACCCGGACTTGTAGTTCTCCAGGCTCTCGCTCGTGTTGCCCTCGTGGGCGATGGTGAACGTCCCGCCGATGATGTCGTCTTTGTTCCGGCTCTTGTCGGAGCCGGCGAGTCGCCGCCACGAGTAGACGAAGTCGTGGGCGGTCAGTTCGGAGCCGTCGTGGAAGGTGACGCCCTCTTTCAGCGTGAAGGTGTACGTCTTGCCGTCCTCGGAGACCGTGTAGTCTTTGGCGAGGTTGGCGACCGGCGGGAGGTCGCCGTTCTTGAACTTCATCAGCATCTCCGAGTACTGCGGCCAGCCGGCGCCGGAGCCCTTCGCGACGATGGGGTCGAGCGTCTGGAACGGGCCGGGCGACGCCATCCGGAGCGTCCCTTTGGGGCCGCCGGCCTTCACGGGCTCACCGATCTGCTGGGGGGTCGGCGTCGAGTCGGTCGAGCCGTCGTCGGAGGCGCTTGTCGGGGTCGATTCCTGATTCGGTTGGTTGCCGGAGCAGCCCGCGAGCGCCGCCGCTGCGCCCGAGCCAGCCACGGTGAGGAAGCGTCGACGAGTAGTGCCGTCGGACATCGGGTGGAAAGGACTGCGCAGGCGACAAATAGCTTTCCATCCGCACGCCTGTGGGAGTATCCACCGCTATATAGGCCTCAATCTATGCACGTTTGTGGCTTTCTATCACGAATTTCCGAAATAATCGCTATCCGCCGACGTGCTGCGACCGTGGAGGTTTTGACGGTCGACGCGCAGTCACGCACATGGCCTCCCCCCTCGACCGCGACGCCGTCCCGAGCGGGTCCCTCATGGCTCGCCTGAACCGCCCGCGAACCGACCGGTCCACGCGGCTCGCAGTCATCGCCGACCCGCACCTCTCCACGCGGCAAGAGGGAACCTCGAAGCTGTTTCACGACACCGAACGGCACGTCGCGAACGCCGTCGCCGACATCGCCCGCCGCGACGTCGACGCGACGGTCTGCGTCGGCGACATCACGAAGGACGGCGAGCGCTGGAACTTCGACCGGTTCGACGAACTCGTCGCCGACCTCGACGCGCCGTTTTACTCCATCCCCGGGAACCACGACGTCCCGAAGCGCGGCTACGACCACGACAACCTCCCGGTCAGCGAGTTCGCCGACCGGTACGCACCCGACGGCCAGTCCTTCCCGTTCCACGTCGAAGTCGGCGGCGTCGACCTGCTCGGCCTGAACACGGCCGGCAGCGAGGAGTTCCTGTACGAATCCCACGCCGGCCGCGTCACCGACGACCAGCTCGCGTGGCTCGACGAGACGCTGCCCGAGACGGAGACGCCGGTGGTGCTCGCCCACCACAACCTCCCGTCGATGTCAGAGCAGGTCCACGAGCACCGCGACCTCGCAGAGCCCGACATGGAGATTCCGCCCGAGATGGAGAACCCCGAGGAGTTCGTCGACCTGCTGAACGCCCACGACGCGCCGCTCGTGTTCACTGGGCACCTCCACCTGCCGTCGGCGGTCCGAGAGGGGAGCGTCCGCGAACTGATGGCGCCGACCACCTGCTCGTTCCCGCAGGGCTACCTGCTCGTCGACGTCGGCCCCGACGGCACCGACGTCCGGTTCGTCCCCGTCGCGGACTTCGAAGGAATGGTCGACGGCTTCCGCGAACGCGCCACCGACTCCGTGACCGCGCGCGGACTCACCGGGATGGCGGCGGTCCGACTCGCCCACTTCCCGCTCGTGGACGAGCGGTAGGCCGCGATGACGGGCCTCGACATCGTCGCCGTCGGCGCCGCCGCGCTCGACCGGCAGTACCTCGTCTCGAACCTCCCGGAGCCGGACGGCGGCGCGTACGCGGACGGCGTCGAGGACACCTTCGGCGGCGTCGCCGCCAACGTCGCCACCGGCTGCGCCCGACTCGGCCGCGACGCCGGCATCCTGACGCGACTCGGCCGCGACGACGTCGCCGACCGAGTGCTCGCCGACCTCGACGACGGCCCGCTGGACACGGCCCGCGTCAGGCGGAAACCCGGAACCAGCACGCACTGCATCGTTCTCCGCGACGGCGACGGGAAACGGAGCATCGTCACCGCGGGCGACTCGGTGAAACGGCTCCGCCTCGACGAGGACGACGTGTCGTATCTCGCGGCCGCCGACGTCGTGTTCGTCACCGCGTACGCGCCCGACCCGGTCCACCGGACGCTTCTCTCGTGTGCGCGAGGCGAGCGGCCCGCGGGTGCGCCGGCGGACGGTTCGTTCCCGCCGGTCGTGTTCGACCTCTCGGGGCCGCCCGCCGAACTCGACGGGCGCGGCGCCCGCCCGGGCACCGTCGACGACTGGCTGGACGCCGCGGCGCTTGTCGTTGTCGGCGACGTCGCCGCCGCCGGCCACTTCGGCTGTACCGGCCGCGACGCCGCCGCGCTCCTCGCCGAACGCGGGGCGGACCGCGTCGCCTCGACCGCCGGCGACGACGGCGCGACCCTCGTCGACGGTGACGGCCTAGTCGACGTGCCGGCGTTCGACGTCGACGCGGTCGACGAAACGGGGGCCGGCGACGCGTACGCCGCCGGCCTGATTCACGCGTGGCTCCTCGGTGACCGCACGGCCACGGAGGCAGGTCGAGTCGCCGCGGCCGCTGCGGCGTGCAACTGCACCGAGGCGGGCGCCCGCGGCGGCCAGCCGACCGCCGACGAACTCGAGTCGTTCCTCGCGGTCCGCTGACCGCTCCGATTCCCGCTCCCCTCCTGCGGTTTCTTTCCGGCCAGCGTCCCTCGTCAGACCCGGTGACTCTGTCGTCGGTTACTCGGTCGCCGCGTCGACGAGTTCGCGGACGCGAGCGGTCGACACCGCTGCGTCGACGTCGCCGCCCTCCTTCAGTGCCGTGCCGACGATGACGCCGTCGGCGTACCGGAGCAGTTCGCCGACCGACTCGGCGGTCACGCCGCTGCCGACGAACAGCGGCACGTCGAGGCCGTACGCCTCCCGGCGCTCGGCGGCGCGTCGGAGGTCGGATTCGTCGACGGCGGCGCCGGTCCCCGGGCCGCTGACGATGACGGCGTCCGCGAGGCCGCGTTCGACGCCGTCGGCCATGGACTCCGCGGTGAACTCGTCGTCGGCGAGCGCCGCGGAGTGTTTCACGTCGTGGTCGGCCATGATTGCGACGTCGGCGTCGAGACGGTCGCGGAGCCGAACGGTCTCGTGTGCCCGCCCCTCGATGACGCCCTGGTCGGTGACGCGGGCGCCGGTGTGGACGTTGACGCGGACGTAGTCCGCTCCCGCGGCGGCGGCGGCCGAAATCGCGGCTTCACCGTCGTTCCGGAGGACGTTCACGCCGACCGGCACGTCCACCTCGTCGACGACGGCGGTCGCGGCGCGCGTCATCGACGCGACGACGTGCTTCGGGACGTCGTCCGGGTAGAACGGGCCGTCGCCGAAGTTCTCCACCATGACGCCGTCGACGCCGCCGTCGTCGAGCGCCCGCGCGTCCCGACGCGCTCGTTCGAGCAGTTCGTCGAACGACCCGTCGAACTTCGGCGCTCCAGGGAGCGCGGGGAGGTGGACCATGCCGACGACTGCCTGGTCGGTGCCGAACGTGGATTCGAGCATGCCCCCCGGTTTCGACGGCCTCCGTGAATCAGTGCCGATTTCTGACGAATTCAGTCCGAATAGAGAGGTCACATATCTGGTCTGCCACGACCAATTACACCTCATGTCGCTATACACAAATCGGAGAGGGGCGCCGAATCCCGTTCTTTCAGAGTTCGGCGTGCACAGAGCTGGATGCGGAGGAATACAGTCAGAACGGAAGCCGCCAGCCGCCGTGGGGCGAAGCCCGCAGTCAGTCGGCGCTAATCGCGGTGTCGACGCCGACGGCGAGCGCCTCGCGGAGCGTGTCGGTTTCCGCGGTCGCCTCCGCCTGATTTTCGAGGACGACGGTCTCGCTCGGGAACAGGTCGTCGCCGAGCACGAGTCCGTGCTCGCGGGCCGTGCCGCCGGTGACGGTGAGGTAGACGCCGAGGCCGACGTCGGCGATGGCCGCTTCCTCCTCGACGCCGTCGTCCGGGTAGACAAAGTCGACGCCGTCCAGCGCGTCCGTCCCGATGACGGCTTCGACGAGCCGTTCGTACCGCGGGGAGATGCAGAGGTCGCCGTCGTACTCGGCGACGAACGACCGGTCGAGTTCGGCGCCGGACGGAAGCAGTTCGGGCCGCGCCATCAGCGTGTGGTAGACGGTGTCACCGAGCCCAGTGACGACGCGGACGTCGGTGTCGCGCGGATCGATGCGGGCGTTCACCGCCGACAGGTCCGAGACGCCGTCCGGGCGCAGCGACACGACCTCTTCGAGCACCAGGTCCGCCGAGTCGACGCCGAGCGCGAACTCGTGGGTGCGGAGCGCGCGGAACGGCTCCTCGCGGCCGACGAGCCGAACCGGGGTGCCGTCGACGTCGACGACGGCGGAGTCGAAGACGACGCGCCGCGGATGCGACTCGCGGTCGTCGCGGATGAGCGTGTACTCGGCTCCGCCACCGTCGGGGTCGCTGTACGCCGCGAGCCGGTCGTACACGCCGCTGTCCGCCGACTGCGACCCCTTCGTGACGGCTTTCTCGTAGCGCAGCGTCGAGGAGACGTCGTCGGCGAGCGCCGCGGCGTCGTCGCCGCCGACCGCGGCGAACCGCTCGAGGGCGGCCTCCAGCGGCCGGCCCTTCCGCGGCACCGCGACCGACACGGGTTCGGTCATTACCGACCGAACGTGGCCGTCGCTCAAAAGCGGCGCGCTTCCCACAGCGCCCCCCGAATCGGACCCAGGTAACTCTGCTCTCGGTGCGGCCATCGACCTCTACGTCAGGTTCGCCATCGGACCGTACGAGTTCGAGCCGCGTCCAACGAATCCGCGGCTGGAGAGTGACGAACGAAAATACGAAGACGCCGCCGGTGTTCGGAGACGCGTTTCTTCCTGTCGGCGGCTCACTCCTCGTCTTCGTTCTCGGCGCCCGAGCCGCCCGGACCGAACACCGACGAGAGCCGGTCGCGGAACTCCTCGAAGTCCTCCAGTTCCGCGCGGAGTTCGGCGACGTCGGCGCGGAGTTCGCCGACCTCGTCGTCGACGGACGCGGACAGCGACTCCACCTCGGTTTCGAGGCTCTGCATCGACTCGCGGACGTCCGCGACCGCGTCGTCCTCTTCTGCGAGTTCGTCGGCGACGTCGTCGACCTCGGCGCGGAGTTCCGCGATGGACGCCTCGAGGTCCTCCGCGGTCTCGTCGAGGTCGTCCTCCCACGAGGAGACGTCGTCTTTCAGTTCGTCGAGGTCGCCGTGGATGTCCTCGCGGTCGGACTCCGCGGCGGCGACGTCGGCTTCGACCGCGTCGAGTTCCGTCTCGACTTCGTCGACGGTCTCGCCGAGCGACTCGACGTCCTCGCGGAGGTCGGCCATCCACTCCTCGCCGGTGCCGTTCTCGTCGATGAACTCCTCGAGCGCGTCGGTGTACGCCGCGAGGTCCTCGAACTTCGACTGCAGCCGACTGATGCGGACGTCGACGCTCGTCGAGTGGTCGCTCGTCGAGCGGTCGAGTTCGAGCTCCTCTTTCAGCGTCTCGCGGTCCGCCTCCGAGACGTTCCCGGCGCGGAGTTCGGCGGCGAGCGCCGCCGCGACGCTCTCTGACTCCGCCGCGCCAGCGCCGGCACCGGCCGCGACTCCGCCGGGCTCGGCTTCTACGGACGGCTCCGGCGCCGTTTCGGCTTCCGCTTCGGCCGCCGCTTCCGCTTCTGCTTCCGCCTCCTCGCCGTCCGCTTCCGGCGCGGCCGCCGCTTCCGCTTCCGCCTCCTCGCCGTCCGCTTCCGGTGTCACTGCCTCCGATTCGGCCTCGCTGCTGGCGGTTTCCTCGGCCGGTTCGGCTTCTTCGGTTTCCTCTCCGGGGCTGCCGAGGCCCGCAAGCGGGTCCGGCGCCTCGGCCGCTCCCGATTCGGCCTCCGCGTCCGCCTCGACTTCGGCCTCGGCCGCTGTCTCCGCCTCTGCTTCGGCCTGTTCGTCGAGCGCCTCCGCGATGGCGTCGTCGCCGGCGCCGAGTTCCTCCTCCGCGGCAGCGAGGTCGAGCGGGGAGCTCTCTTCGTGTTCTCCGTCCGCAGCGGCGGCCGATTCGGCCTCGACCTCTCCGCCGACGCCGTCCGCCGCGTCCTCGGTCGCCGCTGCCGCGTCGGCTTCGGCGCCCGGAACGGACTCGCTCTCGCCGGAGAGTACGTCGCGGACGACCTGCGAGGAGTCCTCGCCGATGACGTCGGCGACGTCGCCGACCGGGTCGGCGTCCTCGTCGACCTCCTTGACGTCCGGTTCGCCGAGGAAGTTCTGGCCCTCCTCGGGGTCGTCGGTGCGGATGCCGTATACCGTCGTGACCTCCTCGCCGGGTTCGAGTCGTCGCCGGTACTCGACGCGGTGGTCCTGGTAGGCGGTCCAGTGTTCCGACTCGAACTCCGGGTGGAACCCGACGCGGTCCATCGGGAACTCCTCCGGGATGTCGTCGACGAGCTGGAACTCGGTCGGGTCGTCGCGCTCGGACCGGAGCGTGAACTTGATCGCCGGCACCGGGAACTGGTCCGCCTCGAACTGCTTTTCGACGGTGACGCCGTCGGATTCCACGACGACGACGCCGTCGTCAGTGTCGGGGCCCTGGCTCATGCGTACACTCAATCGGAGTCACGGTAAAAACCCAGCGGGCAAATTATCGCGGCGGGCACACCGGCGGTTCAGCGTCGCTACCGGACGAGAACTACCGCGCCGCCGTTCGGGTTCACTCGGTGACGACGGTGACCGGTTTCCCGGCGTCGAGGATGATGCGCTGTGTGTCGTCGCCGAACAGCGCCTTCCCCGCCGGCGAGCGTCTCGCGCCGGCGATGAAGATGTGGTCACAGCCGCGTCGCTCCGCCTCCGTCAACACGGTGTCCGCGCGGTCGCCGACGCTGCCGACGGCTTCGTACTCCACGTCCAGTCCGTCCAGCACTTCGCGGCCGATGTCGCCCGCGTAGCTCCGCGCGCCTTCGACGGCCTGCCCGACGGTGTACGTCGAATCGCCGCCAGTGACGCGCTGTAACTGCTCGCGCTGCTCGTCGTACTCGTCCTCGTCGGTGACGTGCAGCAGCGTCAGTTCGGCGTCGACGCCTTCGGCGAGCTTCCCGGCCTCCCGCGTCAGCGTCTTCGCCGTCTCCGTCGGGCCGACGACCGCGAGTGCGTGGTCCATGACGCCGACATAACGAAGCCCCCCGGCAAAAACCCGGTGGTCAGTGCGGCGCTCCGTAACCGAGTCCGGCGGCCGCTCAGAGGTCGACGCGGTCGCCGATCTCGACGACGTCGAGCTGCTCCGGGTAGTCGAAGCTCCGGGCGTGGTCGTGCAGCGCGGTCGGGTCGGCGGTCAGCCCCTTCCACATGTCCCAGTGGCTCGGCAGCAGCCGGTCCGTCTGGAGCGCCGAGGCGATCTCGACCGCCTCGTTCTCGTCGCAGTACCACCGGGTCCGCTGCGGCTTCCGCGTCTGCTTGTCCGGGACGTTTCCGACCGACCCGAACGCGACCACCGCGAGGTCGATGTCGTACCGCTCGCCGAGTTCGGCGAAGCCGTCGTGCGGTTTCGTGTCGCCGCCGTGGAACACGGTGCCCGCGTCGTGCTGGATGACGTAGCCGACGGGGTGGCTCGCGTCCGGGTCGTGGACGCCGACGACGTCGACGTCGAACTCGCCGACGCTGAACGAGTCGCCCTCCTCGATTTCGACGAACTGGTCGTCGTCGACGTCCCAGTTCCCGGTCCAGTCCTCGTCGTCGGTGACGGCGAGCGAGTCGTCGGCGGCGTAGAGGTCGGCGCCGGAGTTCGCGAGCAGCGGCGCCTGCGACGGCCCGTGGACGTGGTCGGTGTGCTCGTGGGTCGCCAGCACGGCGTCGGCGCTGTAGACGTCAGCCGGGTCGAACGGCACCGGAATCATCCGGACCGTCCGCGGCGGGTCGCCGACGCCGACGTACGGGTCGACCCACAGCGTCGTCTCGCCGCGCCCCTTGAGCGCGAAGCCGTTACAGCCCAGGTACCAGACGGCGACGCCGTCCGGATCGGAGCCCTCGATGGTTCGCGGCAGCCAGTCGCCCCAGTCGGATGTGGTCTCTGCCATACCGGCCCGTCCGGCGCCGCCGACTAAGCGTTGTCCACTCGGACCGAGCGGGCCGGACGGCGTGGACCGGCACCGGACGAATCCCTGACCACGCCTCCCGACGCGGTTCTCATCGCTGCGAACCCCGCCCAAAAGCATATACCGGGCCGCCCGCTCGTCCGTGCTATGAGCACGCACGACCGGAACACGGCCGATTTCGCCGCGATGACCCACTCGATGGGTGAAGCCGTTCCTCCGTTTCGGCGCGTCGTCGGTGACTTTTACGCCGACTGACCCGACGCGCGACGCCTGACCGAACGCGCTCTTTTTCCATCGGTGCGCCGCACGACGACGCATGCCCGACCGACGCGACGACCGAACCGACCACGGCGACCGCGACGGCAACTCCGAGGCGGACAGCGACCGCGACGTCGACGATGCGTTGCTGGCGCGGTTGGCCGCCGACGTCCGGGACGCCGACCGGGTCGTCGTCCTCACCGGCGCCGGCGTCAGCGCGGCCTCCGGCGTCCCGACGTTCCGCGGCGAGGACGGAATCTGGGGCGACGAGTTCGACCCGGACGACTTCCGGTACGGCCGGTTCCGCGACGACCCCGCCGGATTCTGGCGGGACCGCCTCGCGCTCCACGACCGCATGCACGGCGACGGCGTCGAGCCGAACGCGGCCCACAGGGCGCTCGCCGCCCTCGAAGCCGCCGGCGTCGTCGACGCCGTCGTGACTCAGAACACCGACGGACTCCACCGCGCGGCCGGCAGCGACCCGCTCGAACTCCACGGCACAGCCTCGCGCGTCGAGTGTCAGCGCTGCGGCGAAACGGCCGACGCGGCGTCCGCCCGCGCCCGGGTCCGGGCAGCCATCGACGACGACGCGGGCTCGGCGGCCGACGACGCCGCGACCGATGAATATCGCGGCGTCGACCCGGAGTGCCCGCCGACGTGTGAGGCGTGCGGCGGTGTGTTGAAGCCGGCGGTCGTCCTGTTCGGCGAGCCGCTCCCGCGAGCCGTGTTCGCGGACGCGCGTCGGCAGGCCGCCGCTGCTGATGTGTTCGTCGCCGCCGGGTCGTCGCTCACGGTCGAACCGGCCGCGTCGCTGCCCGCCGAGTGCGACGGGACGCTCGCCGTCGTCAATTTCGACGAGACGCGGCACGACGGGCGCGCGGACTACGTGTTCCGCGACGACCTCACGGCGGTTCTGCCGGCGCTCGCGGCGGCCGTGCTGGACGAGTAAAACACGCCGACTGCGTCGGGAATCGAAGAAACAGCGGGTCGCTGCGGGTAGCGACTACCCACAGTTTCGGAGGATGGGCCAGTTTTGGACTGGGACGCCGTCTATTCGTGTTCCATTCACCAATTGAGCAGCTATTTTGAACAGTCCTGATCCAATCTACCAAGAGAACGTCCAAAATTTCTCAGATTCTGGCGCTGCTGAACAGCGTTACCACTCTCTGGTGGCGAACTCGGTAAGGGAAGCGACCGGTCAGTCGGGGGGATCAGCGCCGAAACGACGACTTCGACACATTCACCCGCGGTCAACACGGGCGCATAGTCCATCTCGCCGTCAACGCCAGCTTTCAGCAGGAAGTCCGTGAGCCGCCAGATGTTGTAGAGCAAGACCGCGAACACGAAGTAGAACAGCCTTACACGGTAATCCTTCGAGGAGGTCTTTGCGAGGAAGTCGTTCTTGATGCTCTTGTACTCGTTTTCGATCTGCCAGCGACAGCTGTAGCGGCGACAGAACGACTCGGCCTCCTCGGGGCCGATTCGGAGATTCGTGGCGAAGACAGTCGTCCCCTCACCATTCGTCGACGGCACGTACAGGAACTGCATTAAGTGACTTCCTGATTCGACGTGAACGGACGCCGATTCTACCGCGACGGCTTGTCCGTTGGCCTCCATTGTTTCTATGGCTTCCCGCTCAGTGCTGTTGATTCGAGTGGGGATGGGATAGTTCACGCCGAGATTCGAGAGCGTCTGGTAGACTCGCTTAGAATCGAACTCGCGGTCACACAGCACGGTCTCTACAGGGACATGTTCTTTTTGCTCGTTGAACGAGCCGCCGAACAACACGGTGAACCTAATTCGGCGGATTCCTATCCCACGCTGAGCTCTCCCGAATCGGCTCGACAGCGAGTACCAACGGAATGTTCTGGCCGATAATCGAGAGTGTCGCAAATTTGAATGCTCGCTCTTCCTCACCCTGCACCCCACTGACCATCGGCATCTCCTAAACGTCGCCGTAGTACGGAATCGTCGTGATGTCGATTGCTGCAGTGACCGGACGCCGAAACGATGCCTCCGAGGCGATAGCCGAGAGCAATCGGTCGCTCGCCTGATCGAAGCCCTCGATTAGCGCTTCCGGCTCGAATTGCTTGACCGCTCGCAGGTGCGTGTCACCATGCGGGCCATACTCTTCCCCCCGTCGGAACTGAAACCGTGCAGCTCCCTGCGCAGTCCCACAACCGACCATTCCCATGAACGTCTGTAACTCGAAGAATTGCACGTCTTCGTAAGAGGCGTTCTGCGCTCGACCAGAGTCGAATCCGTCGAAACCGTGGTCTCGTGCGAGGCGTGTTGTCCGGCGAATCTGTTCGTCCGAGAACTCAGTGTCCGTAGACTCGACCTGCTCATCGTCTTCAGCTGACCCTGACTTCGAGTCAGTGACCTCCTCTTTCGGGCGTACTGCGGAGACAGCAGGACCGTGGTCATGGATTTCCTTGACGACGAAGTGGGCGGCGACGGTCACGTACTCACGGACGCCATCGTCGAATCGGTTCCTCCAAGCGCGAGAGAGGACGGCCTCATCGGGCACGTGGTTTATGCCGAACGGTTCGGCGAGTTCCTGATACGTTTCGAGAGTTCGGTAGCTGTCGCCCGTGATTTCCCGATAGATGAACAGTCGAAGCATCCCCACAAACGAATCGGGCGCTGGGTGCCAGTCCGGGTAGCCGTCTTCTAGATGATTCATGTAGATGGTAACTTCACTCACAGCCGCCCGGAGAGACTCTCCATCTCGCAGCGTCTCCCTGAGTTCGATTCCAGTTTTGTAGGCGTGAGTCATCCGGCAGGCGCGGTCCGAGAGCGGGTCCAGCGTCTCCGACATCGCTTCGCACTTGTATCGGCGTAATAGAAGTGGTCGCGGTCTTGTTTCTATCAGTATCCTCCGTCGATAGAGACGTTCAGTAGGGCCCTCCCACGCCAGCGCAGAATCACCGGATTGAAGCGATTGGTCGTGAAAGTCAGTCACATACCCTCCCTGATGAGTGAACCAGATCAGCCGCCAACACCCGATCGCCTGACTTCTCTTCTCGAGGAGCGAGACCACCAGGAGACGGTGGCGTGTCTCGACCGGCTCGGCGCGGCTGATGCTGAGACTCGCAAGCGTGCGTTACGAGCGGTCCGGAATGTCGCTGAAGAGCCACCGGGATCCTTCGACGGCCTCGCTCGCCCACTTTCGACGTTCCTAACTGACGAAGACCGCGCGATCAGATTAACGACCGCGAAGCTGTTCGTCACGCTCGCGCAGTCTGAACCGGCAGCCGTCCTGCCAGCCGTTGACGCGCTCGCCGGGCGGCTGGCCGACGACGAGGAGTTCTACTACGTCCGGGCGCGAAGTGCGGAAGCACTCGGCTACGTCGCGGTCGACTCGCCCGAGGAAGTCACTGATCCGGAGACGCTGGCCGACCTTCGCATCGGCTTGGAGTTCGACGAACCCGAAGTCAAGGAGAAACTCGCGAAGGCGTTGGCCCACGTCGCCCTCGGCGACCCGCGTCGGCTTCGTCATCAGGTCAACTCGTTGGCCGAGCACCTCGACGACGAGAACGAACTCGTCCGATACCACCTCTGTACGGCACTGGTAGTCGTCGGGTGTGAGTATCCAGACAAGCTGGCCGAGGCAGCGGAAACGCTCCAGGAGCGACTCGGTGACGAGAACCCGTACGTGCAGGGGCGGGCGGCCGAAGCGCTCTGACTACTCGCCACGTCCGAGACTGCCGTTGGGGCAGAGTTCGACCTCGATGATGGTGCGGGCACGCACGAGGACCCGCCGACCTTCCTGGTCTACCGACTGTCGTTCTGCCGACGGCAGCTAGCCAGCGACCAGTCCGCGGACGCACCCGAGGGGGTCGGCACGATTGAGTCGATTCGAGACTGTACGGACGCCGTGGTCGAGGAAATGACTGCTCCTGACGGCGATGCGTGTCCGCACTGTGGGCTCGACCTACCTGAAAATGGGCCGCCGATGTGTCCGCGCTGCGGTGCGCCTCGCTGATATTTTGGCCTACCTAAAATTCGGAACGTTTTTACGCGTTTAGGCGATCCTAAATCGTATGCCAGACGATTCCAGCGATCACGGGGCACCAACGCGGCGTGACTACATGAAGTACGGCGGCGCGGTCGTTGGCGGTAGCCTCTTGGCAGGCTGTACCGGCGGGAGCGGAGATAGCAGTCCCGAAGGCGAGACATCGACAGACGAAACAGCGGAGTCATCCGGGGACCAGTCATATTCGGTCACAATCGAGCCGACCGGACGAGTGGAATTCGACGAGGTACCAGGAACGTGGGCGAGCTTGGACGCTGACGAAGCGGACATGGCATACGCACTCGGACAGGGTGACGGACTCGTCGCATACGGTGAACCCAAAAAGCTCGCTGGATTTACACGTTGGATGGACCAACTTCCGGACGTGGCGTTCGATCCGACAGACGCACTCCGACTTAAAGTGGGTGGCACCGTCGACCCGGAACTGTTCTACGAAGCGGATGCGGATGTCCATCTCATCGATCCAAACACACTGCGAATCGCCGACGGAGCACACTGGAGTAATGAAGAGATCGTTGAAGTGTCGGATCGAGTTGGCCCGTTTATTGGGCACTCTAACCGGACACCACGTCCCGAAGAGTATCCCGAGTATCCGATGTATTCGCTGTACGAAGAGTTCGAAAAGTACGCCCAAGTGTATCAACAACAGGAACGATTCGAAGCGTTCGAAACGGTTCATGACGAACTCCTCTCCGACATCCGACCGGAACTTCCGCCCGAGAGCGAGCGCCCAACTGTTGGAATGTTTACTGGTGGTTTCAAGCCGGATGAAGGTCGGTTCGATGTACGGGATTTTACTCAGGGCGGAACTGAGGGGAAGCAATACCGTGACCTCGGCGCAATAAACGCATTTGAGGACGCACTTGAGGGACGATCATATAAAGCGACTATCGACTACGAACTCCTGTTGGAAGTTGATCCGGATGTCATTCTCATCCAGTGGGGTGCAGAACACCCGAGGGAGCGATACGAGAACCGTTTCTTCGAACCGCTCAGAAAAAACGAGTTTGGCGCACAGCTCACTGCAGTGCAAAACGGCCGGCTGTATATGGGTGCTGACCCGGCACAGGGGCCGATTTTCAACCTGTTTAATACCGAAATGCTTGCCAAGCAGCTCTATCCCGAGCAGTTCGGAGAGTGGAAAGGAATTGGGGAGCATACCGACGCAGAACGACTGTTCGACCGCCAGCGGGTTGCAGACATCATCAATGGGAACCTCTGAAACCACCGAGTACGATATCATCGTCATCGCCGTCGGCCACGGGGCTCGCGTCGGCCTCGATGTCATCACCGACTACCGCCGGGTCGAAGAGGGACTGTGGGAGGCCGCCGCCGACCACACCGACTGGGTGGTCCAGCAGGGTCGCTACGCCGGTGACGACTGGCTCGAACGCAGCGCCGAGTACACCATCGAGTCCGCTCCCGACGGCCTGGACGACGAGTTCGTCCAGCGCAAATCCCACGAGCTCGCTAAGGAGCAACAGGGCTGGCAGGTCGACGAGGCGGAAGTCGAACACCGTACTGAGCGCGCTCATCGGCGGCTGCTTGACCACGTCGACGACGACCTGATCCGTGACTATGCATCCGACCTCGGCGCCCCAGAGGTGAGCGAATAGATGGCGACTGAAACCCCATCCGACGCCGACACACGCAGTTGGCGCGAGCAGTGGTTCGGCTGGTTCGACGGCTCGCTGTTCACGCTCATCATCGGTAGTCTCGCTGTCATCGTCGGCGGTGGCCTCGTCCAGGTGAGCTTCGGCGCGTACTCAATGAGTATCGTCGAGGCCTGGCAGGCCGTCTTCAACCCGAACGTCATCTTCAACGCCCAGGCGTGGGAAGCGTTCCTGCTGGGCGGCGAGATCCCGGAGATGAACACACGGAGTCTCATCGTCTGGAACATCCGGCTGCCACGCGTGTTCGTCGGTGCGCTGGTCGGAATGAACCTCGCCGTCTCGGGGGCGATCTTCCAGTCGGTCACCCGGAACGAACTCGCCAGCCCGTTCATCCTCGGCGTCTCCTCCGGGGCAGGATTAATGATCCTGCTGACGCTGGTCGTCTTCTCGGGGCTGGCGGCGTTCCTACCGCTGATCGCCTCCGTCGGCGGTGCTGTTGCGTTCCTGATCGTCTACGCCATCGCCTGGAAGAACGGCACCTCGCCCGTCCGACTCGTGCTCGCGGGCGCCATCGTCGGCACCGTCTTCGGAAGCGTCCAGACGGGGCTGTTTTTCTTCGCCGACGACATCGGCGTCGTCCAGTCCGCCATCGCCTGGACCACCGGCTCGCTGACCGGGACGGACTGGGAGCAGGTGCGGATTGCGCTGCCGTGGACCATCGTGGCGATAGGACTCGCGTTGATCAGTTCTCGCCAGCTGAACGTCCTCCTGCTCGGGGAACAGACCGCGAGTTCACTGGGGATGAGCGTTGAGAAAGTTCGCTTCGCGCTCTCCGGAGTCGCGGTGCTGGCGGCGGCTGCGAGCATCGCGGTGGCGGGGATCGTCGGCTTCGTCGGTCTCATCGTCCCGCATATTGTGCGCAACATCGTCGGCAGCGATTACAAGAAACTCGTCATCGGCTGTGTGTTCGCCGGCCCGGCACTGATGGTCGCCGCCGACGTGGGAGCGAGACTTGCGTTGAACCCCGTCCAGATTCCCGTCGGCATCGTCACGGGGCTGATCGGCGGCCCATACTTCCTCTACTTGATGCGGAAACAGGAACAGATGGGTGAGATCTGATGAGCGAGCAACCGACCGATCCACGGACGAACGGAAGCGGCTCAGCGAGCACAACCGACGAGCAGTCCGGCAGCGAAACCGATGGAAGTCTCGACGCCGAGGAGCTCGTTCTCTCGTATCCGAGTAGCGACGGTCCGATCATCGACGGCGAGTCGATCACGGCCAAACCGGGAGCCGTGACGGCGCTGATCGGCCCGAACGGCTCCGGCAAGAGCACCTTCCTGAAGGGACTCGCCGACCAGCTCGCCCCCGATGCTGGCTCCGTGCTCGTCGACGGCCGAGCGATCGAGACGTTCGACAAGAAGGAGCTCGCTCGGACGATGGGGCTGCTCTCACAGGAGAGCACCTCGCCCAACAGCATCACCGTCGAGGACCTCGTCTACCACGGCCGCTACCCCCATCGCGGGTTCTTCGAGAGCGTCACCGACGAAGACGAGCAGGCCGTCGAACGTGCCATGGAGCTGGCCGGCTGTGAGCATCTGCGCGACCGCGAAGTGGGCAGTCTCAGCGGCGGGCAGAAACAGCTCGCGTGGATCGCGATGGTGCTTGCCCAGGACACCGACGTGCTCCTGCTCGACGAGCCGACGACGTTCCTCGATCTGCACCACCAACTCGAGGTGGTGGAGATCGTCGAAACCCTCGGCACGGAGAGCGACATCACGGTGGTCGTCGTCCTCCACGACATCCAGCAGGCAGCACGGCTCGCCGACGAGATGGTCGTTGTCAAGGCGGGCACGATCCAGGCCCGGGGAACACCCGAGGAGGTCATTACCGAGGAGCTGCTCGCGGAAGTGTTCGAGATCGACGCCGAGATCGATCTCACGCCGCGTGGCCCACGAATCGAACCGCTCAGAGCGCGCCACGACGACGAGGAACGCGAACGGCCGGCCAAGCCCGTCGCCCAGGCCGACGGCGGGGAGGACTGATGGCCGCCAGCGACGCGTTCGAGACGGAGCTGGACGCCTACCGCGAGCAGGTCGAGCGCCCGCTGTGGCGACTCTTCCGCGCCTATACACCCGACCACGCGCTGTGGCTCACGATTGGTCTGGTCACGAGCGTGCTCGCGTACGGAACGGTACTCGTGACGCCCATCGTGCTCGGGACGACCATCGACGCGGTGTTCACCCAGGAGAGCGCGTACGCGCTGCCAATCGTCCCCGATGCGTGGTTGCCGTAGCACTGGCGCCGACGACAGAGGCGTCGTTCACTCCAGAACTCAAAGAGATGGTTCTCGCCGAAGCGCAATCCCGACGGGCGGAAGCGACCGCGTTACAGGACGCGCTGGAACGCGAGGAGACCCACCTCAAAGAGGCGGCTGCGGCGGTCGATGACATCATCGCGTGGATCGTCAACGCGAACGAGACGCCCCTAACCGACTTCGGCTTCGACGCGTTGCAACAGCGCCACGAGATACTGGCCAGCCATCGCGCCTCCTGTGAAGATGTGGCCCGCGACCGCCAGGAATTTCTCAAAGAGACGACAAACGACGGTGTCGACGCTGGTGTCCGCCACCAAAGTCTCATGCCGTACCTCTATCAGGATTTCCGGTCGACCATCCGGTGCTCGCAACGGTCGCGACGCTCGATGAAACGTGTGAAGAAAGCCAACGAACCGTGCGAGACCACCTGGTCCGGAGGGCATGACCGATGGCTGACGGGCCGCGTCGACAACGGGAAAAGGCGTGGGCGTGGGTGTATCTCGCGCTCTTCGGAGCCGATAGCGAACCGACCGACACCGAGACGGAGTCAACTGATCAGACCAGGGAGTCAACTCAAGAGTCGTCAGGCGGTCCTGAGGCGAGATGAGCGGGGCAGACCAATACTTGCTGGCCGTGTATATTGAGTCACAGCGAAATGGAGCACCAGTCTCCTCGGGAGCCGTGGCTGACCGACTGGACAAATCCCCGGCATCAGTGACGGAGATGTTCCCGCGACTCGACGATCATGGGTTGGTGGGATACGAGCCGTACAAAGGGGCCACACTAACGGACGCGGGGCGCGACCGGGCAGCAAACCTGCATAAGTCGTATGTGACGCTCTCGTGGTTCTTCCGGAGCGTGCTCGAACTGGAGACGCACGAGTCGGAGGCGATGGAACTGGCTGGGGTGATCGATCCGGGCGTGACTGACCGACTCGTACAGCTGCTACCAGCTGAGGACTCCAGCTGTGGATCGTGAATCGAGATCGAAATCTGGTGGGTTCACAAGGGGACTGGACGGAGTATCGCTGAATGGTTTCGGAGACGCTGATAATTGGCTTGGTCGGCCTCACGTTCGGCCTGCTCTTTTTCCGCCAGATTCGCGTGTATCCGCTCACCCGTGCCGTCACGGCGGCGACCGGGGCGGTCGTCGTCGTCGCGCTCGGGGCCATCTCACCCGAACGGGCGCTCGCGAGCATCGATACCGAGACGATTTTGCTCCTGTTCGGAATGCTCGCACACGTCGAAGCGCTCTCTCGAAGCGGCTTCTACCCGTGGGCGGCGACGCTCCTCGTGCGGCGAACTGGGACCGTCCGGCGACTCGTCATCGGCACGCTCTGGGTCGCCGCCGGACTCAGCGCGCTCGCACTCAACGACGCTGTCGTCCTGTTGATGACGCCCGTGTTGATCCAGGCGGTCGAGGAGACTGACACGACGCCGACCGGACCACTGATTGCAGTTATTCTCGGGGCGAACATCGGGAGCCTCGCGACACCGCTCGGCAACCCCCAGAACGCGTACATTCTGAGTCAGAGCGGGCTCTCGACCGTCGCGTTCGTGGCGACGCTAGCTCCCGTCGCGTTCCTCTCATTGCTCGTTACGAGTGTTCTCTTGGCCGTCAGATACGACGGAACGGCCGTTCGATCAACGGTGTCGCTGCCCGATCTCGATCGACAGTGGGCGCTCTCCAGCAGTGGATTTCTCCTCGCGACGTTCGTACTGTTGGCAGTGTTCCCAGCGACTAATGCGGGCATCGTTGCGGCTTCGATGGGTGTGCTCCATCTTGCGTGGCTACAGCTGTTCCGAAAAGTGCCGGGAAATGCGATCCTCTCGGAGATGGACTGGGGAATCCTCGTCCTCTTCGTGGGCCTATTCGTTCTCGTCGGGAGTCTCGAAGGGACCGCGCTGGTTGATCATCTCCGGACGGTCGAGGATGGAATCGGGTTCCCTGCCGTGATCTTTCTGCTCTCGAACGTCGTGAGCAACGTCCCGGCGGTTGTGCTGCTGTCGACGACGGTCACCGACCCGCAGTCATGGTACGTGCTGGCCGCGGTGAGCACGCTCGCTGGGAACGCCACGCCCGTGGCGAGCGCTGCGACGCTGATCGTTCTGGACCAAGCGAGTCGCCGCGGGATCGACATCTCGGCCGTTCAACTCGTTCGAGTTGGGTTCCCAATCGCGGTGGTGACGACCGCTGTTGCAACGGGATTACTTTTGCTCTGAGCGGGCGGAAGAGGCTGAACGGAAATGAAGTGTTCGGAGACAGCTCTTCGCCAGTCCGAGCTACGGCGTAGTTTCGGTCTTTATTTATTATAACGAGGAACGAGTAGAAGGCACGCATCAAATCCCTCCTCCGAGGTTGTGCGACTACCAGGTGCCGTGGAAGGTGTCGAATTCGAGGTCTTCGAGCGGCTTGTTGCCGACGGCGATCTCGTACTCGCCGGGCGTCAGCATCGGCTTGTGGAACTGCGGGCCGTCGTCGGTGGTGATGCGCGGGCAGCCGGTGTTGACGAACGCGTCGAAGTCGAAGTTGCGGAGGCGGTCCGGCGTCACCTCGTCCATCGTGATGAGGTGGGCGTTGTCGTTGTTCTCCACGATTTCTTCGGCCTTGTCGAAGCGGCCCTGCCCGATTTTGGTGCAGAAGATGACGCCGAAGGTGTCTGCGTCCATCGCGCGGTGGACGGCGCCGTAGCGCTGCTTCAGGAACTTCTCGGTGTCCGCGACGGTGACGACGTTGTTGACGGGGTCGGCGATGACGACGTTCTTGTCGGGGTGCTCCATCGCCAGTCCGAGCGGGTGGAACTTCCCGCCGCCGACGTACAGCACCTGGTCGGCGTCGATGTCGGCTGAGGCGTAGTTACAGCCGAGCACCTGCCCCTCGTGGGTGAGCCGGTCGTCGCCGCGGCGGGTGTGGACGTCGTAGCCGCGCTCCTCCAGCCAGTCGTACATGTCCTCGAAGAGGTTCATGTGCTGGGCCGTCGTGACCAGGCCGACGTCCGGGTCGTCGTCCGGGTCCGCGAGTTCGTCGAGCGAGTCCTCCATGATGGGGAACGGGTCGACGTTCGAGAACAGCGGGACGTAGATGATCTTGTCCGACTCCTTCATCGGCGAGTGGCCGAAGTGGACGAACACGTCACAGCGTCGCATCAGGTAGGTGTCGAGGTCGCAGGCGCCGTAACACGGCTGCCCGGAGATGAGGTACCGGACGCCGTCGGTGAGTTCGCGGAGGTCGTCAGCGACCGCGGGGGCGCGGCGCTTCAGCCCCTCGGGGAACTGCAGGCCGACCTTGTCGGCGTCGCGCTCCTCGACCGCCTCCACGATGCGGTCGAGTTCGTAGTCCCACTCGCGGTCGTGCTTGAGGGACATCCCGGTGTTCGTGAGATCGCCCTCGCTTCGCTGACTCATTACGCCGGGGTAACGACCGGAGGCGGTTAAGCGCCGCGCTCCGCCGAGCGCCGAGAGAACCGGTGACACCCGACGAAAAGTGCGCGAGCCGCGGCGCCGACTCGCCGGTCAGACGCCGGGGACGATGGCCGTGATGCCGACCGTTTCGGTGACCATCCAGGCGATGAACAGGACGTACAGGCAGAGCAGCGACGTCGCCTCGCCGCGCGTCAGTTCGAGGTCCGTCCGGGTGGCGACGAGGAAGCCGAGCGTCGCGACGGTCAGAAAGCCCATCATCGGAACCGCGGTGGCGAAGTCGACCTCGGCGGACCCGGCGAGCAGCACGGCGGCCGGAATCGCGACGAGCAGGTCGAAGGTGTTGCTGCCGAGGACGTTCGCGAGGCTCGCGGTGCCGCGGCCGGCGTCGGCCGCGCGGACGGAGACGATGGCGTCGGGGAGGCTGGTGCCGGCGGCGACGACCGTGAGCCCCCAGATGGTCGACGGGACGCCGAGCAGCGCTTCGAGGTCGAGCGCCGCCTGCACGAGCAGTTCGACGCCGACGAGGATGGCGACCAGCGACCCGAGCAGCACCACCCACTGTTTGCCGGCGTCGACGTCGTCGACGTCCGGCGGCTCGAAGTCGGAGACGTCCTGGAACTGGATGAACACGTAGACGGCGTACAGCCCGACCGGGATGAGCGCGAGCGGCCGCGTCACCGTCGCGACGAGCCGCCCGGTCGGCGACGGGTGGTAGATGACGCCGAACGAGAACGTCAACAGCAGCACCGCGACCGCGAGCATGTAGAACTGCGCCTCCTTGTAGACGACGTCGCGGTTCGCGTCGACGCCGTGGCCCTTCAACGCCGAGACGCCCGGAATGACGAGGATGTTGAATATCGCAGACCCGACGATGGCGCCGACCCCGAGGTTGAACTCG
Organism: Halobaculum sp. D14; assembly: GCF_051195135.1. Taxonomy (NCBI): domain Archaea; kingdom Methanobacteriati; phylum Methanobacteriota; class Halobacteria; order Halobacteriales; family Haloferacaceae; genus Halobaculum; species Halobaculum sp. D14. Next base: position 42,813 of record NZ_JBNTKA010000006.1, read on the forward strand.
CCGTGCAGCAGGACGGCGATGACGGAACTGGACAGTTCCGGGAACGACGAGCCGATTGCGGCGATGACGGCGCCCTGAACGACGGCCGGGAAGCCGTAGTAGGCGCCGAGCCGTTCGCTCGCGGTTTCGAGTCGGCCGCCGCCGAGCCACACCACCGCGGTTCCCGCCACGGCGAACACGGCGGCGACGAATACGGAAGCCATGGTCGACGGTGACTTCCGCGGGAGTTGTAAATCCGTGGGTGGCCGCGCAGACTCCGGCGCGAACCGCTCCGATTCGCGTCGCGGTCAGGCGATGTCGCGGCTGGTGTCGATGGTGACGGACTCTTCGAGTTTCAGCTTGATCGTCTCGTCGAGCGCGCTGCCGCCGCGGAACTTCGGCACCGCGAGGTGGTTCACGACGTCGGTGCCGCGGACAGACGTCCTGAGGTCCCAGACGACGTCCGCGACGTGTTTCGTCATGGACCGCAGCGGCGGCTCGTCCTCCTTCATGCAGTGGAGAAACGCGACGCTGTTGGTGTTCACCATCGTCGTCTGGAGTTCGGTGAGGAACCGCCGGTAGCGGCCGCGGTCGGCGCGTTCGAGCGGGTCCGCGACGTCGATGAGGAGGTTCGCGCCCTCGGGGAGCGTGCTGATGAGCCGGTTCGCGGCGTCCAGCGGCGCGTCGCCGCCGATGTCGCGGACCGTCGGGTCGCCGACGCTGGTCTTCGCGCGCTCCAGTCCGTCCTCGACGGCCTGGTCCGACCGGAGCGTCGTGAGGTACAGCGTCCCGCGGGCGTCGGTGAGTTCGTACAGCAGCAGTTCCGACTGGCTCGCCGGGTCCGCCGTGAAACAGACGATGCTCCCGGCCGGGATACCGCCGCCCAACTGCCGGTCGAGCACGTCGACGCCGGTCGGGAGCCTGTCGGGCATACGTGTCGCTAACGCGGTTGGCCGGCATAACCGTTTTCACCACTGGTAGGTATACTGCCACCTTCTCCCGTCGACGCCGCAGTTCCGAGCGCCGACGCGACCCGCCGGTAGGCGGCGGCCACGGCGGCGCTCTCCAGCACGGGCGGGGGTGCGCGCGGGACTCGGCCGAGAACCGGGCAGTTCAGGGCGGCGTCGACGCCGGCCGGCACCGCGGTGGCTCTGGTCAGGACGGCGCCGACCACCGGCGTTCCGACGGCGCGCGCCATCGCCGCGGTTTTCGCCGCGTCCCGCAGCGTCGCCGCACACGGCTCCGCGACCAGCAGCGCGGCGTCGGCGGCGCGCAGCGGAGCGACCGCGTCCGGCGCCGCTCCCGCCGGGCAGTCCACGAGAACCGCACCGTCGAACGCCCGCGCCGCAGCGAGCACCGACTCCACGTCCTGCAGGTCGGACCCTGTTCGTTCGCTCGACCGTTCCGGCGCCGGGAGAACGGCGACGCCGTCCGAGACGCGGCGCGCGGCGGCGGCCGAATCGACCACCGCGCTATCGGCGCCGTCGGTGCCGTCGATACCGTGGGCGCCGTGGGCAGCCGCGTCTGGCCGGTCGGTCCAGCCGCGGTCGACGCCGGCGAGCGCGTGCAGGTCCGGGAGGTCCCAGTCGGCGTCCACGACCAGCGCGTCCGCGTCGAGTGCGCGGCCGAGTCCGAGCGCGGTCGTCGTCTTCCCGCAGCCCCCCTTTCCGCCGGTAATCGCGAGCATAGCACGGCGTGGCTGCGTCCTCCGATTTGAACGTTCGCGTCGCGGCCGCTCGCCGGTCACTCGTCGGAGAGGCCGGACCGGGGCCGCGGCGAGGATTTTTCGTTCGGCGGACACAACGACGCGGTATGACCGACAGCGACCCGGACGGGTCCCCGCGAGACGAGTCCGGCTCAGGCCCGACGGACGAGGACTTCGCCGCGCTCGTCGACGACCTCTCCGACACGCTCCGCGACCTCCGGCGGGAACTCGGAGAGCGAGAACCGGGCGACGGCGGCGCCGACCGCGACGCCGAACGGTCGGGTCGGCGCAGGTCGACTCGGCGCACCGGTCGGTTCCCGCCGCGGCCACCGGGGCTCGGAGAACTGGTCCGGTTCACGAACGACTACACGATTCCGTCGCTCATCGCGACGCTCGAAGCGACCATCGAACTGCTCGAACTGTTCCGCCGGTTCCTCCAGCTCGCCGGGCCGCGAGACCTGGATTCCGGCCGCGTCACCGACCCCGGAGGCGGCCGGGGCCGCGGCCCCGGCTCGCTGCTCTCCTCCGGCGTCTCGTCTGCCGGGGAGCGCGCGGCGGCGGACGTCACCGACGCGCTCGGCAGGCTTCGCACGGCGCTCGACGAGGCGGACCTCCCGGAGGACGAGGAGTCGCGCGACGTCGTGGAGCGGGCGCGCGACCTGAGCGCCGAAATCGAGCGGCGCGTCGCGGAGTCCCGAGATGCCGTCGCCAGCCAGCGCGACCGGGAACGCCGGACGAACCGCGGCGACGACGCAGTCACCATCGACGTTACCGACGAAGACGGGGACGGCGACGGTGACTCGGCGGACACCGGCAGCACCGACGACGGCCGGGTCAGCGGCAACGGCGACGGCGCGGGCGACGACGACGCGGACCGCGGCGACGACGAGTCACCGCAGGTGGACGTCGACGCCGAACTGGAGTCCATCAAGCGAACGCTCGGGAAAGCAGAGGGCCGCGACGTCGACGGGGACGGGGAGTCCGGCGGCGACGAGCCGCCCGCAGACGACTCGTCAGCCGACGAGTCCGGTCCCCGCGAGGACTAACCGGTCCTGACGAGGGTCCGGCGGGGCGTCAACGGCAGCCGCAGCAGTTCGACGCGGACGCGGCTCCGCCGGTGCAGACGGGGCACCGGCAGTGTTCGGCGTCCGTGGCGGCGAGCGCGAGCGCGACGCCGAGCGGGAGTTCGACTGGTTCTGACGGGTCGATACAGCAGCCACCGGGAGTTCGGTCCGACATGCGTCCCGACGGATGCGGGGGACGCGTATCGACCCCGGCGTCGGCTGTCGCCGCGGCGCAGTCCGGTCGGCGACGCGGGCCGCTGTCGCCGGTGACAGTCGGCGCCGCAGTTAAGACGGCTCCCCGGTTCGATTCCCGTACGTCAACTGGCGCTGCCGACTGGCGGGACTCCCTGACGGCGCTTCACGGGACGCTCTCGGGGAAGTACGCGCTGCACGTCGTCCGGGCGCTCGCCGACGGTCCGGCGCGGTTCGGCGACCTCCGGGAAGCGGTCGGGGACGCCCCGGAGAAGACGCTGTCCCGCCGGCTCCGCGAACTCCAGTGTCGCGACTTCATCCGTCGCGACCTCGTCCCGTCGTCGCCGCCGTCGGCCGAGTACCGGCTCACCGACGAGGGCGACCGGTTCGTCGCGCCGCTCCGCGGGCTCGAAGCCGAAGTGGAGTACGTCGACTGCACCGCCTGCGACGACGACCGCCGCGTCGCCACGGTCGACGCCGACGCGACCGAGCGGGCGCTCGCCGAGGAGTGCTGAAGCGCCGCAGAAAACCGGGGAAACGGGCTGAACCCGGCTACTGGACGGGACGGAACCGGAAGCCGTCCCACTCCTGACTCTCGGCTTCCCGGATGCCGGCGTCCGGGTCGCGGAGCTCCTCGCAGTACACCGGTTCGACTTCGTCGCCGATGTCGACGTCGCCGGTCGTCACCTGGCCGACCGCGCGCACCGGCTGGTCGTCGACGGTGAACTCGACGATGGCGAGGTGGTTCGGTTCGCGGACGCCCGGCGGCGTCGCCGTCGACGTCGTCCACGTCACCACCTCGGCGGTGTAGTCGGTGAGGTCGACCGTGCCCACCGGCTTCTCGCCCGTCGGACCGACCGGGTGCGCCGGGTAGGTGATGGAGCCGTCCGGGTAGCGCGCCGCCTCGAACGCGGGAGCGTCGGTGTCGTCGGCCGCGTCGCCGTCGGCGGTCATGCCTCCACCCCCTCCAGAATCGTGGTGGTGACGCAGTTCCCGAAGCCGCCGACGTTGCAGGCGAGGCCGACGTCGGCGTCGACCTGCCGCTTCCCGGCGTCGCCGAGCACCTGCTGGTACACCTCGTACAGCTGTGCGACGCCGGAGGCGCCGAGCGGGTGCCCCTTCGATTTCAGGCCGCCGGACGTGTTGACGGGGAGGTCGCCGCCGCGGGCGGTGCGTCCCTCGTCGGCCGCTTTCCACCCTTCGCCTTTCTCCGCGAAGCCGAGGTCTTCGAACTGCAGGAACTCGAGGATGGTGAACATGTCGTGCAGTTCCGCGACGTCGACGTCGTCGGGGCCGAGCCCCGCCATGTCGTACGCCTGCTCGCCGGACTGGACGACGCCGCGCATCGTCGTCGGGTCGACGCGCTCGTGGACGACGTGGGTGTCGGTGGCGCCGCCGACGCCGGAGACGACCGCGTACTCGTCGGTGTACTCGCGGGCGACCGACTCGGGGCAGAACAGCAGCGCGGCGGAGCCGTCGGTGATGGGGCAGAAGTCGTACAGCCGGAGCGGGTCCGCGACGATGGGGGAGTCCAGCACCGTGTCGAGGTCGACCTCCTTCCGGAACTGTGCGTGCGGATTGTCGACGCCGTGCCGGTGGTTCTTCACGGCGACCTTCCCGAGGCTCTCGCGCGGCGCGTCGTACGAGTCGAGGTAGAGCCGCGCCGTCAGTCCGGCGAAACTCGGGAGCGTCACGCCGTGTTTGTACTCACAGGGGTGGGTGAGCGACGCGATGACGTCGGTCGCCTCGGCGGTCGTCCGGTGGGTCATCTTCTCGCCGCCGACGAGCAGCGTCATGTCGGACGCGCCCGACGCGACGGACTGCCACGCGGCGTACGCGCCGGCGCCGCCCGACGAGGACGTCTGGTCGACCCGCGCCGTGTACGCCGGGACGGCCTGCAGGTCGTGCGCCAGCGCGTTCGGGACGCCGGTCTGCCCCTCGAACTCGCCGCTCGCCATGTTCGAGACGTACAGGTGGTCGACGGCGTCCGCCGGGACGCCCGCGTCCGCGAGGCACGCCTGGCCGGCCTCCGCCAACAGTTCGCGTATCCACGCGTCGCGCTGCCCGAACTGGGTCATCGACGCGCCGATGACTGCGACTCGGTCCATACCGTCCGGTTCGCGCCGTCCCACTTCGCCGTTTCCCCTTCGAGTCGCCGACCGCGTCGGTCGGCGCGGCTCAGTCGACGCCGCCGTCGACGACGTCAACGTCGAACAGCGAGCGCCACCGGTACCGGCGGCCGCCCCAGACGAACGTCCGGCGCGCGAGGCCGTACAGGAACAGCGGCGGCGTCACCACCGCCGACGGGTACGCCAGCAGCACCGTCCACCGACGAACCCCGAAGAAGGCGTACAGCGCAGCGGCCGCGGCCGTCGTCGCGACCAGCGCCGGCAGCGGGAACAGGACGCACAGCAGCGCGACGGCGACGGAGACCGCGAGGCCGGCCGTCATCCCGCGCGGCTCGTGACGGAACGCGATCTGGCTGAACCGGGCGTGCCGCTCCAGCGTCTCCGGGAGGCTCCCGCCGACGGCGACGCGGCGGACCCGCCTGAGCGGCGTGACGTCGAGGCGTTCGGAGAGCAGTCCGTCGTCGCTGACGGTCCGCCGGAGGTCCCGGCACAGCGCCGCTTCGTCGACGTCGTCGGCGTCGAACGTGACGGCGCCCGCCCACGCCTTCCCGCCGGTGTACGTCCCGAGCGTCCCGCCGAGCGCGTACGTCGGCTCCAGCAGCACGGACAGCGGGTCGCGCCCGACGAAGAACGGGAGTTCCGACACGGGTCCGTGTACGGCGTAGTCGTCGTGCAGCGCCGCCAGCCAGCCGTCCGGGTGGGCGAAGTCGTCGTCGGTCCACACGACGCGGTCGTGCCGCCGCGCCTCCATCCCGGCCGCCACGGCGTTCGCCTTCCCGGAGCAGCCCGCGGGCTCGCCGGCGACGACGACCCGGACGCCCGGCGGTAGCGACTCCCGGTTCGCAACCGGGTCGTCGTCGGCGTCACAGACGACCAGCAGTTCGTCGTCGCCGCGGAGCTGCGCGGCCACCTCGTCGCAGGCGTCCGTCCACTCGACCGTCGGCAGCAGCACGCTCGTTGGCGGAGCCATCGCTCGTCGGTTCGTCGCCACGCGCAAAAACGTCGGGTGTCGAGACTGCGTCGGCACCGGCGTCGGCGCCGACGTATCGGTCGACGGGTGCCGGTCGCCTACTGCCGCTTCTCCGGTCGGCTCAGTCCTGACAGCAGCCGCCGGCTTCGCCGCCGAAGTCGACCGCGAGCGGCTCCGAGATGGCTTCGTTCAGCGCTTCGAGCCGCTCTTGCAGTTCGTCCTGCGCCTCGACGTACTCCTGCATCACCGGCATCGAGTGCAGTTCCCGCTGGGCTGCCTGCACCTTCTCGACCGTGTCGTCGTCGGCCTGCCCGGTCTGCCGGGCGAACGCGAACTCCTGGCGGAGCTGCTGGAACTCCGAAATCTTCTCCTGCGCCTCCTCGTCGGCCTCGACGGCGGCCTTCGCCGACTCGAACCGCTGATACGCCGGTAGCTCGGAAATCGCGTCACCGAGGTCCGCCGCGAGCGCCTCCACCTGGTCCGTCCCCGTCGCCTCGACATCCACGTCCGCGTCGATGCTCATGACGCCCGCTTCGGCGTGAAGCGGTTTAAAGCCTGTCAAGGCAGCACTCTGCGCTCACAATCGCTGCTATCGGTCGAGTCGCGCGACCGCGACCTGCAGTCAGTGAGTGCGGTAGCCGGCGGTCAGCGAGTGCGGAGACCGGCTGCCGCGGTCAGAACGCGACGACGTACGCCGCGGCGGCGACCGTCACGGCCACCGTCAGGACGACCCAGTTCCGGGTCGTGTCGAGCGGACCGTACGGCCCGCCCTTCCGGCTGAACAGGTAGAGGAAGTAGACGCCGAGCGGCGCCGCTCGAAACAGCGTCGGCACCGTGACGCCCGCGAGCACGTCGACGCCGAACGTCAGCGCCAGCGCGCACGCGGCAGCGACGCCGGCGACGAGCAGGTCGTCGCGGGCGGAGTCGAAATCCATGCGGAACAGTCGGTGTGGCTACGTTACTCGTCGGCGTCTTCGAGCTCTTCGACGAGCTCGTCGGCGTCAACGTCGACGTCGTCGAGGTCGGCCTCGTCGAGCGCCTCCTCGACGTCACCGCCGCCCATGCCGCCCATACCGCCCATCATGCCGCCCATGCCGCCCATCATGCCGCCGCCGGAGCCGTCGATGACCTCCTCGATGACCACGCGGTCGAGGTCGAGGCGGTCCATGACGTCCTGCGCGATCTGCTGTTTCGAGAACATCCACTGCTGGTTCATCTGCATCATCGGCGACGCCTCGATGATGAGCGAGCGCTTCTCGACCTCCTTGGTCTCCTTCTCGCGTTCGACCTCGCCGGTCTCCTCGTCCTCGTGGGCCTCGACGGTGACCTCCTCCTCGACGGTCTCCGTTTCGATGCGGACGTCCGGCGTCTCCTGGAGGTACATCCCGATGAGCGCCGCCGCCTGCTCCTCCTCGTCCTCGACGACGTCGACGATCTCGTACTCGTATTCGAGGTCGTCGCCGGCGAGCGGGTGGTTGAAGTCGACGCGGGCGCGGCCGCCGATGACCGTCTCGAGGTAGCCCTGTTCGCCGTCGATGGTGACCTGCGCACCGGGGTAGCGGTCGTCCTCGGGGATCTTGTCGGCGGCGACCGTCCGGACCTCGTCCGGGTCGAACTCGCCGAACGCCTCCTCGGCGGGGACGGTCACGGTGTTCTCGTCGCCGACCTCGCGGCCGACGAGGTCCTCGTCGACGGACGCGAACACGTGGCCCTCGCCGACGACGATGGTGCGGGGCGAGAAGTCGTACTCCTCGTCGTCGATGCCGGCCTCCTCTGCGACCTCCTGGCTCGTCGTGTCGACGACGCGGCCCTCCTCCTCGTCTTCGCCCGGAACGGTCCGGACCGTGTACTCGAGCTTGACGAAGTCGCCGTCCTGGATGCCGCCGTCCGCCGTCTCTGTCTCCTCGGCCTCAGCGTCGGCGTCGGCGGAGTCGGCCGCCTCAGCCTGCTCTTCTTCGCTCATGTCACCACCGTCGCCCGTCCGCTTCTTAACAGTCACGTTTCGACCGAGTCAGCGGCGCCGCGGGTGCAGCCGCCCCGAATCGGCCTGCCGCGGGTCCACGACGCCCGACCCGGTCGGTTTTTGGGCGTGTCGACCGACGGCCGGTCCATGTACGAAGTGGAGGTGAAGGTGCGCGCCGACCACGACGCGGTCCGGCCGCGGCTGGACGAACTCGGGGCGGAGTTCGTCCGGGCGGTCACGCAGACGGACGTCTACTACGACGCGCCGCACCGCGATTTCGCCGAGACCGACGAGGCGCTCCGGGTGCGCCGAGAAGCGACAGAAGCGGACGGCGGCGAGCCGCCCGCGGGCGACGCCGTGACGAAGCTCACGTACAAGGGGCCGCTGCTGGAGGCGGCGTCGAAGACCCGCGAGGAGCACGAGACGTCTGTCGCGAACCCGGACGCGCTCGAGGGAATCCTGCACGGACTCGGCTTCGAGCCCGCCGCGACCGTCGAGAAGCACCGCGAGTTTCACGTGGTCGACGGCTACACCGTGACGCTGGACGCGGTCGACGGGCTCGGCGAGTTCGTCGAGGTCGAACGCGAGACGACCGAGGCCGACGTCGAGTCCGCGCGCGAGGGCGCCATCGAAGTACTCTCCGACCTCGGCCTCGACGCGTCCGACCAGATTCGGACGTCGTATCTCGGCCTGCTGCTCGCAGATTCTGCCGAGTAATACCCCGCAGTTATCGCATCAGCGGTAATCCTTTTCCGCAAGTTATACTGCTGGCCGCCGCAACTCGCCGGTAATGAGGAATATTCAGGTCTCGGAGCTCGACCGGAAGGCGGTCGAGGACCAGGACGTGGAGATCGTCGAGCGAAAGGGAATCGGCCACCCTGACTCCATCTGCGACGGCATCGCCGAAGCGGTTTCGCGGAGCCTCTCACAGCTGTATCTCGACCGCGTCGGCAAGGTGCTGCACTACAACACCGACGAGACGCAGCTGGTCGCCGGCCGTGCCGCTCCGGCGTTCGGCGGCGGCGAAGTGCTCGACCCCATCTACGTCCTCATCGTCGGCCGCGCGACGAAGAAGTACGACGGGCAGGCGCTCCCGGTCGAGAAGACCGCCGTCGAGGCCGCACGGTCGTACCTCAACGAGAACATCCCGGAGCTCGACGTCGGCACTGACATCATCCTCGACACCCGCATCGGCGAGGGCTCCGGCGACCTCCAGGACGTCTTCGGCGAGGAGAAAGTCGAGGTCCCGATGGCGAACGACACGTCGTTCGGCGTCGGCCACGCGCCGCTCACGGAGACCGAACGCATCGTCCGCGACGCGGAGCACGCGCTCAACGGCCCGTACGCGGACGACCACCCCGAACTCGGCCCGGACGTCAAAATCATGGGGAAGCGCGAAGGCGACACCATCGACATCACGGTCGCCGCCGCGATGGTCGACAGCTACGTCGACGACATGGACGACTACCGCGCCGCCGTCGACGACGTCCGCGAGTTCGTCGCCGACCTCGCACACGACCACACCGACCGCGACGTCAACGTCGACGTGAACACCGCAGACGACGTCGAGGAGGGCTCCATCTACCTGACGACCACCGGGACGTCCGCCGAACAGGGCGACGACGGCTCGGTCGGCCGCGGCAACCGAGCGAACGGGCTCATCACGCCGAACCGGCCGATGAGCATGGAGGCGACGTCCGGCAAGAACCCGGTCAACCACATCGGGAAGATCTACAACCTCCTGTCGACCGACATCGCCGAGTCGGTCGTCGCCGACGTGGACGGCATCCGCGACCTGCAGGTCCGGCTGCTCAGCCAGATCGGCCGACCCATCGACCAGCCGCACGTCGCCGACGCGCAGGTCGTCACCGCCGACGACGTCGACCTCGGCGACGTCGAAGCAGCGGTCAGCGAACACATCGACGCGAAGCTCGCGAACGTGACGGACGTGACGCGGCGAGTCATCGACGGCGACCTCTCGACGTTCTAGGGCAGCGCTGGGCGGACACCGGCGGCGTCGCTGTTCGGCCTCGGCGCGTCGTCGCCACCGGAGTTTCGCTGTCCGACGCGCGACCGCTCTCAGGTCACGCGCCGTCTGGCCCCCTAATCCGACAAAAACGTTCGTAGTCGGCGCCCGTCGTCGACTGTTCCCGTGGCGGCTTACGCTTCGACGGCGCCGAGCTTCCGCGCGAGGTACGTCGCGATGGGCGCGTCCTCCTCCTCGACGAACCGCGCGACTTCCTGGCCGTCGCGTTCGACGATGACGGTGGGGATGTAGTCGACGCCGTACTCGTCCATGCCGGGGCCCTGCTTCTCCCCGTCGACCTTCTCGACCGGGTACTGCTCGATGCGGTCGGCCGGGACGCCGGCGGCGGCGAGCGCGGCCGCGAAGTCCGGGAGCTGGCCGGTGCAGTCCGGGCACCAGTCGCCGCCCCAGACGCGGAACGTCAGCGAGTCGTCCGCCAGCGCGTCGACGACGTCGCCGTGGGCGTCGGCGTCCCACTCCGGGTTCGGCTCCATCGTTTCGAGTTCGTTCATGCCGTGACAGTGGCGCGCACCGGGTTTAACACCGACGCCTGCGGCAGCCGCGGCTCGGTGGTCGCCGTCGGCGGTCGCCGCGGCGGCTCCGGGAGCGTCGCGCCGAGAGTTTGCCGCCGCCGGGGAGCCATTAAGCGAGCGTCGCCAAGCCTGTCCATGGACGATTCCGTTCTCGACACCATCGGGTCGCCGCTGGTCCGCGTGTCGTCGCCGACCGGCGCGACGGTCGCGGCGAAACTGGAGTCGCGGAACCCCGGCGGCTCCGCGAAGGACCGGCCGGCGCGCTACATGGTCGAAGCCGCCGAGGACGCCGGCGAACTCGGACCGGGCGACGAAATCGTCGAGCCGACCTCCGGGAACACCGGCGTCGGCCTGGCGCTCGTCGGCGCCGCGAAGGGGTACGACGTGACGCTCGTGATGCCGGCGTCGAAAAGCGAGGAGCGCCGCCGAATCATGGCGGCGTACGGCGCGGACCTGGAGCTGGTGGACGGGAACATCGAGGACGCGAAGCGGCGCGCCGACGAACTCGCCGACGACGGGATGGTGCAGCTCCGGCAGTTCGAGAACGAGGCGAATCCGCGGGCGCACTACGAGACGACCGCCGAGGAGATTCTCGACCAGCTCGACGGCCGCGAGCCGGACGCGCTCGTCGCGGGCGTCGGCACCGGCGGCACCATCACCGGGAACGGCCGGCGGCTCCGCGAGGAGTTCCCCGAGATGGACGTCGTCGCCGTCGAACCGGCGGACTCGGCGGTTCTGTCCGGCCGAGAGCCCGAATCGGACTCGTTTCAGGGGATGGGCCCGGGGTTCGTGAGCCCGAACCTCGACACGGACCTGCTGGACGGCGTCCTCACGGTCGAACTCGGCGACGCGGAAGCCGAGTGCCGGCGGCTCGCGCGGGAAGAAGGAATCCTGGTCGGGCAGTCGAGCGGCGCGTCGAACCTCGCCGCGAACCGGGTCGCCGAGGCGTTCGCGGCCGACGAACCGCCCGAATACACGGACGTCGCCGTGGCGGGGTGGGAGCGCCGCGACGGCGCCGGCGAGTCGGGCGACGACCCGCTGGTGCTCACGGTGTTCTGGGACTCCGGCGAGCGCTACATGTCGACCGGGCTGTTCGACTGACGCCGACGGCGGCGCCCCCGGTCAGGCTTCGAACTCGGATTCGGTGACGCGAACCCGGACCGTCTCTTCCACGTCACGGAGGTCGTACTCGGGGAGCGGCGCGTCGTCGCTGCGCGCGACGTACATCGGCTCGACGAGCCGGCCGTCGTCCACGCCGTACACCTTGAGCAGCCGGTCGGTCTCGGTCGCGCGGACGTCGTCGTTGCGGACGGCGGTCGCGAGCGACCGCGACAGCCACTCGTCGTCGTCCACGGACGGCTCCCGAATCAGCACCGCGTCGGTGAACCGGACGAGATACCAGTTCAGGTCGTTGCACAGCGACACGGCGGCGCCGAGGCTGACGGTGTCGACGGCGACGGTGTTGTCGAACGGCGCGCGCAGGTCGTACGTCGCCAGCGCGTCGCGCGCCGTCTCCCGGGAGAGCAGTTCGTACCGGAGGTCGACGTCGCTCCCTCCGACGAAACACACCGTCGTCATACACTGCGGGTCGCCGCCGCCGCGGAAAGCGGTTACGCTCCGCCGGCCGCCGACCACCGCAGGGACGCCGGCCCGGAACGCGAAAAATCGGTCTCGTGTCGATGCGGCGGGGAAGGTCTGGGCTGCAGTCAGTTCCGGGTCACGGTCGGGTCTTGACCGCGGTCAGTATTCGGCCCGCGTCAGTTTTCGGCGGTCCACGCGAGCGCCTCGGCGAGGTCGTGGTTCGGCGGCGAGCAGGTGTAGTTCCGGCAGGCGTACGCGGTCGGGTCGCCGTCGCGGGCGTCACGGCCCTTCCAGATGGGCGGGGCGTCGTCGAGTCCGAGCCGGTCGAGCCAGTCGTCGAGTTCGCCGTCGGTCTCGGGGCGGTGGGCGACGACGGCGCCCGGGAGGTAGCGGTCCGCGAGCACGTCGCGCCAGTCGTCCGGCAGGTCGTCGGCGGCCAGCGTGAGTTCGAACGGGCCGGCGGCGCGCCGGGCGTCCGCGAGCGCGAGCGTCACGTGTTCGAGCGGGCTCGCGCTGACGGTGGCGCGGTGGCTCGCGAGCGCGGCCTCGGCGGCCGCGGCGAACCCTTCGTCGGGCGCGAACAGGTCGAGGTCGAGTAGGAGCCGCGTGGCGACGCCGAGGCTCGACGGCGTCGACTGGTCCATCGGCTCCTCGGGCCGCGCGACGAGGGATTCGGCGTCGTCGGCCGTCGAGTAGATGGTGGCGTCGTCGGCGTCGTAGAAGGCGTCGATGACGACGCGGGCGAGGTCGACGGCGAACGCGAGGTGCTCGACGTCGCCCGTCGCCTGGTACAGGTCGAAGGCGCCGCGGCCGAGGAACGCGTAGTCCTCCAGGTAGCCGTCGACGGCGACGTCGCCGTCGATGAAGCGGCGGGAGAGCCGGTCGCCGTCCCAGAGGTGCTCGCGGACGAACGCGACGGCGTCGGCGCCGCGGTCGGCGAGCCCCGGGTCGAGCGTCGTCGCGCCCGCGGCGAACGCGGACACCATCAGGCCGTTCCAGCCGGCGAGCACCTTCTCGTCGCGCGGCGGCCGGTCGCGGGTCGCGCGGGCGTCGAACAGCGCGGTGCGGGCGTCGAGCAGCCGCCGCTCGACGTCGGATTCGTCGAGGCCGTACGCGTCGGCGAGGTCGGCGGTCGACCGCTGCGCCGTCAGCACCGTGGTGCCGCCCTCGAAGTTCCCGTCGTCGGTGACGCCGAACCGGTCGCAGACCAGTTCCGCGGTCTCGTCGTCGTCGACGGCGTCGCGGACCGCTTCGGGCGTCCACACGTAGAAGGAGCCTTCGCCGTCGCCGGAGTCGGCGTCGAGCGTGCCGTAGAAGCCGCCGTCGGGGTGGGAGAGTTCGCGGTTCACGAACTGCAGGGTCTCCTGTGCGGCGAGCGCGTACCGGGGGCTGTCGAGCAGCCGGTAGGCGTCGAGGTACGTCTCGGCGAGCGCGGCGTTGTCGTACAGCATCTTCTCGAAGTGCGGGACGGTCCAGTCGGCGTCGGTGCAGTACCGGTGGAAGCCGCCGCCGACGTGGTCGTACAGGCCGCCGCTCGCCATCGCGTCGAGCGTCTCGACGGCGACGTTCAGCGGCTCGTCGCGGCCGCTCCGCGCCGCGGCTTCGAGCAGCAGGCCGACGCGGGCGGGCTGCGGGAACTTCGGGCCGCCGCGGCCGAACCCGCCGTGTTCGCGGTCCGCGCTCCGGAGCGCCGCGGTCACCGCGCCGTCGAGAGCGGCGTCGGCGTCGGCGCCGTTGTGGGTGGTTCCGGGGCTGTCCGGGCCGGCGGTTCCGGTCGGGCCGTCCGGGCTGTCCGGGCTGGCTGCGCCGGCGTCGGGCGCGCCGAGTTCCTCGCGGACGGCGTCGGTCCACTGGTCGGCGCGGGCTTCGATGTCGCTGCGCTGGTCGGGGTCGCGCCAGGACGCCGCCATGTTCCGGCAGATTTCGAGGAAGCCGGGCATGCCGTCGCGGCCGTCGCGCGGGAAGTACGTGCCGACGTAGAACGGGCGGCCGTCGGGCGTGAGCCAGACGGACAGCGGCCACCCGCCGCTGCCGTTGACGAGCTGGCAGGCGGTCTGGTAGACGCGGTCGACGTCGGGGCGCTCCTCGCGGTCGACCTTGACGGGGACGAACGCGTCGTTGAGGACCTCGGCGACGGCGTCGTCCTCGAACGACTCCTCCTCCATGACGTGACACCAGTGGCAGGCGGAGTAGCCGACCGACAGGAAAATCGGGACGTCGCGGTCGCGGGCGGCGTCGAGCGCGTCGTCGTCCCACGGCTGCCAGTGCACCGGGTTGTCTGCGTGCTGGCGCAGATACGGGCTGGCCTCCTCGTCCAGCCGGTTCCGCGCCGTCGGGTCGCTCATGTGTCCCGGATGGCGGCGCCGCCGGAAAAGGCGGCCGGTCCCGACAGCGACGCCGCGGGAGCCGCGGCCGCGACGATTTATGCGTATCCGTGCGTATCGCGTCGGCGTGAGAGAGCAAGATTTACACTCCCGTGCGTACCCGCTCCGGGTATGGCCGAGACCACGGAGACGGTGCTTCTCGTCGGCGGCGGCGGCCGCGAACACGCCATCGCCCGCTCGCTCGCCCCCGACTGCGACCTGTACGCCTGCGCCAGCAACCGAAACCCCGGCATCGCGGCGCTCGCCGCCGGCTTCGAAACCGTCGGCGAACGCGACGCCGACGCCATCGTCGACTACGCCGAATCGGTCGGCGCGGACCTCGCCGTCATCGGGCCGGAGTCCGCGCTCGAAGCCGGCGTCGCTGACGCCCTCGGCGCCGCCGGCGTCTACGCGTTCGGGCCGGACGCCGACGCCGCCCGCATCGAGACCGACAAGGCGTTCCAGCGCCGCTTCATGCGCGACAACGACGTGCCGGGCTGCCCCGACTTCGAGACGTTCGATGACCCGGAGGCGGCCGCCTCGTTCGTCGTCGACTACGACGGCGACGTCGCCGTGAAGCCGGTCGGGCTCACCGGCGGGAAGGGCGTCCGCGTCACCGGCGACCAGGTGACGAAGGCAGAAGCAGCCGACTACGTCCGCGAGTCCGACTACGACGACTGGGTCGTCGAGGAGCGACTCGTCGGCGAGGAGTTCACCGTGCAGGCGTTCGTCGCGAACGGCGACGTCGTGACGACGCCCGCGATTCAGGACCACAAGCGGGCGTACGAGGGCGACGAAGGCCCGAACACCGGCGGCATGGGGAGCTACTCCGATACGGGCCGGACGCTCCCGTTCATGACCGACGACGACTACGAGGCGGCCGTCGACGTCATCGAGGCCACGGTCGACGCGCTCGACGGCTACACCGGCGTGCTGTACGGCCAGTTCATGCTCGGCGCGGACGGCCCGAAGGTCGTCGAGTTCAACGCCCGCTTCGGCGACCCGGAGGCGATGAACACGCTGCCCGTGCTCGAAACGCCGTTCGTCGACGTGCTCACCGCCGCTCGCGACGGCGACCCGCTCCCGGACCTGTCGTTCGCCGACGAGGCGACCGTCTGCAAGTACGCCGTCCCCGCCGGCTACCCGACCGACCCGGACGCCGGCGCCCGAATCGAGGTCGACGAGTCGTCCGCCGGCGACGCGCTGCTGTTTTACGCCAGCGTCGACGAACGCGACGACGGTCTCTACACGACCACCTCCCGGTCGTTCGCCGTCGTCGGCCGCGGCGACTCCATCGCCGCCGCCGAACGGCAGGCCGAATCCGCGCTCGACGCCGCCGGCGACGGCTTCCACGTCCGCCACGACATCGGCACCGCCGACCTCGTCCAGCGCCGCATCGACCACATGGCGGAGCTCCGCGGCGAGTAACGCGACCGCCGACTCCGCACCCCGCTCCGCCTCACTCCGTCTCCTTCTCCCCGCCTCGGTCATCCGCCGCGCCTCGCTCCGCCCGATTACTCCGTGAGTCCAGGTCGACCGGCAGCGGCGCGCGGGACGGCCGAGACGCGCGAGATTGATAATGCCGGGCGACCGACGTACCGACGTGACTGACGACGTGGCAGGCTCGGCGGGCGGCGCCGGCGACGACACCGACGACGGTACCGCCGGCGACCCGGACGGGAACGTCGCCGGCGACGCCGCCAACGACTCGGCCGGCGCTAACGGCGACGGGCGTCCGGCGCGCTACGACCGACTGGAGCGGCACGAGACGCCCGGAACCCGGAACTCGCTGCGGTTCTGGACGGACGCGAAGTCGCCGCTGGCGGTCGCGCGGAACTACCTGCTCGTCTGGCTCGTCAGGCTGTCGCCGAGCCTGCGGCTGAAAAACTGGGTGCTGCGCCGCATCGGCGTCGACGTCGGCGACGGCGCCTCGTGGGGGCTGGAGGCGACGCCGGACGTGTTCTGGCCGGAGCGAATCACGGTCGGCGCCGACGCCATCGTCGGCTACGACGCCGTCCTGCTCTGTCACGAGTTCCTGCAGGACGAGTACCGCGTCGGCGACGTCGTCGTCGGCGACCGCGCGATGCTCGGCGCGAAGGTCACGGTGCTGCCCGGCGTCCACATCGGCGAGGACGCGCAGGTCGCCGCGAACTCGCTGGTGGCGGACGACGTCCCCGCGGGCCAAACCGTCGCCGGCGTACCGGCGGAGCCGGTCGAACGCGACGTCGTCGACGAGCCGAGCGCCCGCGGCGACGCCGGCACTGCCGACCGCAGCGACGCCGACTCCGCCGCCGGCGACGACGCGGCCCGCTGAGCCGGTCCGGTCAGGCTCGGGCGCCGCGCGTCGCTACTCGTCTCTGACGCGGACGATGCCGTTCGTGAACGCGCGGCGGTTCGGAATCACGTACTCCTTCCCGTCGGTTTCGACGTGCGTGACGAACACGTCCACCTCCTGGACGACGCCTTCGGTGTCGCCGATGCGGATGCGGTCGCCGATGCCGTACGGCTGTTCGAGCAGCAGGTAGAAGCCGGCGGCGGCGCACGCCAGCAGGTCGCGGAACGCCAGCGCGCCGAACAGGACGAGCGCGAACACGTACGCGGCGAGCAGGACGATGAGTGCGGCGACGTCGACGTTCACCTGGCCGAGCGCGATGAGCGCCGCGACGAAGAACACGGACCACTTCGCGACGGCCGGGATGACGCTGGCCTGCGGGAGTTTGATGCTGCGGAGCCGCTCTTCGACCAGCAGCTCGACCTTGTCGCCGACGACCAGCCCGATGATGAGCACGAGAATCGCGACGAACAGCGACGGCAGGAAGCCGGTGGCCTGGTTCCAGAACTCCGCGATGTACGCGATGTCGACGACGGTGAGCGCGACGATGACGCTCAGCAGGAAGATGAAGTAGCCGCTCAGTTTCGCGATGATGGCGACCGTCGACGTGCCGAACTCGCGGGCGGTCCGCTCGAACGCCGTCCCCTCGATGGAGCCGGGGACGCCGGCGCCGACGAGGATGCGACGGTTCACGACGACGACGAGGTAGCTGAGCACGGCGCCGAACAGCAGCACGCCGAGCGCGAGCCAGATTCTGCTCGACACGGAGCCGAGCGCGTCCGCGAGCGTCCCGGCCACGTCCGTCGACCCGGCGCTCTGCGCGAGGACGGCGGGCTGTGCGAGGCTGCCGAACGGGCTGACTCCGAGCATCGCTCAGTACTCCTCCGGGTCGAGTTCCAGTATCAGCGTCCCGCCTTTGAATGCCCGGACGAGCCCGTCCGACTCCGAGAGCACGATTGCGATGGCGTTCGTGTCACGCGTGATGGCGCCGGCGGCCATGTGGCGCGCGCCCAACCCCTTCGGGATGTCGACGCCCTCCGCGGCCGGCTCCAGGTACCGGTACGCCGACACGATTTTCCCGGAGTCCGAGATGATGAACGCGCCGTCGAGCCGGGAGAACTCCTTCAGCATCACGTTCACGATCGGGTCGCCGACGTGGACGTGGCTCTTCTCGAAGGGGTTGTAGCTGAGCGGCCGCGACTTGTTCATCACCTTCCCGGCGTCGCCGACGACGAACAGCGCGCCCACCGGCTTCCCCTTCTGCCCCTTCTTCCCGAGTTCGATGGCGACCTCGAACACGTCGCGGATAACGCTCGGGTCCGCCCGCGAGTTCGCGAACAGGTCGTAGATGCCGGAGTGCATCGACTCGGAGACGTCCGCGCGGACGACGCCGTCGATGGCGTCGTCGAAGACGCCGACGGCGCAGGCAACCGCGTCGCCGTCGTCGCAGAACCCCTGGTCCATCGCGCCCTCGATGCCGAACCGAATCCGGTCCTTCACGTTGTCGAACTCGACCGGCAGTTCGACGAAGCGCTCGGCGTCAACGTCGTTCTCCGCCGCGACGACGACGGGCGACTCGTCGCTCTCGGCGAACTGCGAAAACGTCGACCCGGTCGGCGAGAACAGGAACACGCCGTCGACGTCAGCCACCAGATCAGACAGCAGGTCGGCTGAGGAACTCATTAGTGAACGCTCCCACGGACGACGCAAAGTCCTTGCGGCTACGTCATACGTCCGTCATGCGGTCGCGACGACGACCACGGCGACAATGATGCCACGGCGACCGAATCGGTGCCTGCTCGGTCGTCGCTCCGCCTCACTGCGCGGGACAGGATTCGAACCTGCGGACCCCTATGGGACAGCGTCCTAAGCACTGCGCAGACGCTTCGCGTCTTAGCGGCAACGACAACCGCCACATTGTCCCCGCGGGTTTACTGTTTAAATACTCGCACCCACGGTATATAAAACTGAGTAACGGTACAGCGCTATACGCGAATACCCTAACAGAACCGCGAGTAGCGAGCGTCATATTCAGTCTTTCCCTTGTTTCCGTGCAGCCTTCCCTTCCATCTGTTGACGATGCCGCTCTCTGTTCACTATCTTACTACCATACTATCTGAGGGTGTCATAGAACAGTTCACACACTGCTGCTTCACTCGCGTTGAATCGCTAAGTACAGACAAAGTAGTTAGTTATAGGCGGCTCTGGATGAACATCTCTGTCTAATGGATTTAGACTGGGAGAACCCATGGTTATTTATTCCGCTTATCACCGCCATCGCGACCTTGTTCTACTACGTCGTCGGCGTATGGGTTTTTCAGGAAGACTGGTTCACTACCGCCATTCCGGGATTTGCCTGTGGCCTTACCGTTGGTATTGTGCTGTATTTCAGCAACTCCAACGCAGAGTAAGCATTCCCACTTAGCGGGTGATTCGATACATCTTGACTGAAACTATCCCGTGTGAATAGTTCTATGACACCCTCTACCGTCTGTTAAGCGATAGTGCTCCAAATTGAATGATAGCGATATGGGCCGGTTCACAAGGTGCTCGGTTTCAGACCACCGAGAGTGAATCGGCTATTTCGGGGTGAAGTTAGTATCAAACGAACGCGACTGTATGAATATAACAAGAGAAAGGTTTAATGACCAACAAGAATACGTGTCGCTGTAACATGGGACTGTTCAGCACTGACTGTGAGTATTGTGGGAAAAGTGGCGCAGATGAATCGTGTAACGGATGCGGACTGGCAGTTCATTACGAGTGTGCTAAACGCAAAGGTCACCTCCAAGTGAGGGAAGAAAGTGGGGGCCTGCTTAGCTCGGGGACGACCTACTACCGCTGGAACTGTCCGAATTGTGGGCGGGTGAAAGAAGGGCAGGTCTGACTAATAATTCCCTCACCTCTGAATAGATAGAGAATCTGCTATTACTAAATAAATAGCGAAAAGAACCGGTATAAGAGGTGTTTTTGGCGCTATGAACTGAAGGAAAGCTACAGTTCAACCCTTCCAATCTCGCCGGCTGACCTGAACAACATTCAGGCGAGGTCGTGGTACTTCTCCAACACCATCTCGAAGTAGTCCTCGTCCATCAGACGGGGATTCTGTACGCGGTGGAAGTCGTCCAGCACGAATGCCGTCTGCTCGCGGTCAAGACCGTAGGCGTGGAACGCGGCGGCGTCAAGTTCGGCCTGTATCTCTCGTCGTTCGTCCATCGTTGTCGCCGGCTCGATTCCACCGAGACGGTCACGCATCTCCTCGAAGTCGTCGCCGTAGCAGTTGAGTCGAGCGGCCCGCGTCCAGATGTAGTCGAACCACTCGTCACCCTCTGTAAGTCGGGGAACCTGCGACTCGGTGAACTTGTATTTCACAACGTGAGTGTCTACCTTCGTTCGCATCAGGAAGTCGAAGGGGATACCGTTGAGGAGTCCGACAGCACAGAAGAGTTCCTCATCCGTGAATACCCGCTTGTAGGCGCTATGAAGTGGATTGTTCTGTAAATCCTCTTCCGTTGGCTCAATATCATAGGGGCGGAGTGTTTGAACGGTATGTACGACGGGCGCACCTTTCGGAAGAACTGTCGCAATCAGAGTTCGCTCGTTTGTGGAGTTCGTCACGTCACGGTACGCGATTCGGTATTCGGTACAATCCAGGAGAACGTCATCTTCTGAGAGCGACTCCCCTCGATGGTCTTCAAGCAGGTCGTTAACGAACTGCTTTTGCGACTTGCTGGAATCTTCCCCACCGAAGTTGAGATAAATCGGTTTCTTCGGTTCTCCTTTATTGAACCGTTTCTCACGAACTCGTCGTTTGGCGCTTTTTTCGGGGTTCCGTTCTTCTTCTACACTCCAGAAGGACAGTTCTTCGATTTCAGACTCTATCTTATCGTTGTAGTGGAACTGGTGGATGTTCTCGCCCGTGTACACAGGATAGTCCGCCTTGCCTTTGTCGTGGATGAACCTGTCTGAGTCCCGTGTTTTGTTCAGTTCCTCGGGAAGGGGGTTTGCTTTCCACGCTCCCTCAATCTCATCTCCTAACGAGGGGAAGGTAAGAATCTGATTCAACACGTCCACCTCCTCCTGTGACGTGACAACGGGGAAGATTCTCGCCTCTGGTGAATAGTTCTCCAAAACCCGACGAGGGATTCGTACTGCCTGTTCCTCGAAATTCTGAAGGACGTCAGTATCGCGTTGGTCGAAAATGCCCTTCAATTCATCTGTATATCCCCCATTCTCGAAGGCAACAATCCCGAACCGATACCGGTCATCTATCCCCTTGAATATGCCCTTGTTCTCAAACTCAACAAGCGCATCCAGTTTAGATTCATTAAGCATCTGCATACGGAGGTCTTTGGAACTCTGACCGTTGAATATCGCACCGGGGAGAACCTGCGCGACGTAACCTCCCTCATCTGCGATTCGGAATACTCGCTCAAAGAAGAGTTTCGAGAGGTCATTTTTGTACGTCGCAGTATCCCCCGCAATAGTCGGTGTCTGAAGCTCGTATTCATCGCTGTCCTTGAAATAATCCGATAGGAGTTGGATTTGTCGCTGATACTGTTCCCATCGCTCCCGGATAGAGCCATCTTCTAACAGCTCGTCTTTGACCTCTCGCTTCCGTTCTTGCGAATATGTCCTGAAACGCGGGTCGTATCGGGTGAAAAAGTCGTCAATACTGGCACTCAGAACGTCCCACGGAGGATTACCTACGATTACATCGAATCCACCTTCTGCGTACACCTCAGCGAACTCAAGAACCCAATTGAAGGGTTCGAGTTCTTCGACTTCGCCCGGTGATATATCCTCAATACCCGCTTCAACGAAGTCCCCGTGTATGTCGTCAATCAACTCTTCGCGGGCATTCCGTAGCTTCTCGAAGGCTTGACGACGATGTTTCTCGGCCGTCTCGCTGTCAATAGCTTTCTCGTGTTTCTCGATTTCGTCAATAATGTCCTGATAGCGGTCGCGGACGCTGTCCCCGCTGAAACTCCCGAGTCGGTACTGGTCATCGCCGTTCGTCTCCGGGAAGCCCGTGTACCCGATGAGGCTGTTCCCTTCCCGTAGGTTGAACGCGATGTTTGGGAGTGCGAGTGCGTCGTCCTCTGCGAGGTCGTCAACGTTCTCGGTTTCGAGTTCGGAGATAACCGAAAGCCAACACCGGAGTTTCGCTATCTCGACTGCCGGCCCCATCAGGTCAACCCCATAGATGTTTTCGAGGACAGTCGTCTTCTTTAGGCGGTACTCGTCGGGGTAGGCTTCGTTCTGCGCGTACAGCGCCTTCCGGATGTTGACGATTTCTTCGAGGACGCTGGTGAGGAAGTGTCCGCTCCCACACGCGGGGTCAACCACCCGGAACTCGTTCACTTCGTCCAGAAGCGGCCCGATAGTCCCCATGTGGCCGGGAAGCCCCTCGATGAGTTCGTAAATCGAGTCGAACCGTTCGGCTTCGTGTTCCGGCCAGTCACACTCTTCGACAAGTACCGTCTGGAAGCGGTCAAGCAGAGCCGGGCGGACGGTCTCCTCGGCGGAGAACCGGGTTATCTCGCTCGGGGTGTAGTATGCCCCGAGTTCCTTGTTCGTGTCCGCGTTGTCGCTCGTGATGTAGTTGATTGTCTTCTCGAAGACGTTCCCGAGAACGCTCGGGTCGAGGTCAGTCGGTGCGCCTTCTGCCGAGAAGCTGTACCGCTCCAAGAGGTCGATGATGGAGAACAGCACCGAGTTCCGCACGTCGAAGTCCGCTTCATCGAAGCCGTCTCCGTTAATGGTTGGTCGGAAGAGGCCGCCGTTGAGGTACGGGATGTTCTGGAAGAGGTCGATGTTCTGGACGGAGTCCGGGCGGTCGTCCGGCTTGTTGTTCATCACGTCGTAGAACAGCGGTTGACAGAACGACTCGTAGAACGAGCCGGCGTACATCCCGTTCTCGTAGGTCTCCTTGAGCGTACTGAGAAGCTCGGGTTCAACAAGCGTCTTGTCTTCGAGGAACTTGATGAAGACGAGCCGGTTCATCAGTTCAACTGCGAAGAGCCGAGCGTTGTCCTCGGTCGCTTCCTCGGGAACTACGACACCGTCTCCGACGAGTGAGCGGGCGGTCTCTTCGTCGTCGCTGACGATGCCGAAGACGTACCGGATGTAGTCGTCGTAAAACTCATCTGTTATCTCTTCCTTCTTCTCTTTGATTACGCGACGGGCGTCCCCGGCAATTGAGACGAAATTCTCGTATTCGAAGGTGCGGATGAGTCGGACAACACGGTCACGGTCGGCGTCGAAGACGGCTTCTGTCGGGTCGTCGCGTTTGCCGACTTGGTTCTCGAAGAGTGCGAGAAATACCGGTTGTAGGTCAACCTCTTCGATGACGTTGAGCGTATAGGAGTCGGGGTCGTACCGAACGAATACCCATCGGAGGCCGTCGGTGGCGAAGCCGAAGTCCGACTCGAATTCCCGTTGACTGAGCCAGTCACGTACCTGCCCGACGCCGTGTTTGCGGCTATCGAGGTCTTTGTTGACGGGTTCGGCTTCGATGAGGAGACGGGTAGAGTCGATTTCGGGATGGTCACGGAGAGAGACGGTGTAGTCGGCTACCTGCGTTTGTCCGCCGGAGAGTCCGCCGGCCTCGGTCGAATACTCGTGGCCCAACGCATCGAGCAGGGGGTTGATGACGGCGTCTTGCGTGAAAGATTCGGGTTGGAGACCGTCCCGTGTCATCCCGCTTTTGAGTTGGTATGACCCTGCACCGGCTCGAAGCATGCTTTCGAGGACTTCGTCTTCTATCTGGTCACGGAGGTTTGAGACCGCTTCATCGATTACTTCGATAAGGTGGTCGGCTTCGGCATCCGTGACGGTCGTTTCGAAGGCTTCGGCAACAAACTCGGTGGAGACAGAGGATGAGTTAGACGACATGAATTGGGCAGGTGGTTGAACTACTGGTCAATCCATGGCAGGGACAATTAAACGTGCGGGTACGGCAACTAATCAAATTTCAGAGTACCCGAGCGACGTATTCGGATGGTGGACGAAGTAATCGTCACCGGAACTCAACTGCGTTTTCGGTGTCTACTGTCATCAGGTAAATCGCCCCTCCGCGGTCTTCGCCGTGAACACATCAACGTCGTCTTTGGCTCTGTTGAAATCCTCAGCGCCTAACAGGTTTTGGCGTAGATTGGTTAGTCCAGGGAAGATACTTATCGGACGACGAACGAGGTATGCATATGAAGTTCCCGAGGCCAGATATCCGAGAATATGCTAAATTTACAGCAACAGTCCTGTTGACGTTAGCTGTTCTTCAATATACCGGCATATTCTATGAAGGTACAGGGATGGTTCACTGGAGATTCCTACTTAGCCTTGGAGTGGTCCTCCCCATCTTCACATACCTTCTGACAATCATCACAGAAAATATAGAGTGGTTGCCAAATTATGATAGAATGAATCGTACAAGACAGTAGTACTGAGGTGTACTGGTCAATTCGCACACCCACCTAACAGCTGTTACACTGTAGATAGTGTTTGACTAATAGGATTTCAACAGAGCCTCGTCTTTGACACCGAAAATTCAGTGCCGCGGATTCCGTGGAATCGCTCGTGGTTGGGACCCTCCTACACCCCCTCGGAATAGCAGTCGAAGCAGGGGAGGCCATTTCCGTCCACCCCCTCACAGTCTGGCGTCCCGTTCGGGCAGGAGTCGTCCGCAGCGCGAAGGGCGTCTCCCGTTTTCGAGACTTCTGTGGCAACAGCAGCTTTCAACACGGTCGGGCCGCCCACGGTTGCCAGCGCGACTTTGTGCTTGCAGTCCGGCTCGCGGTGAACGTCGGCCGGGCACTCGCACTCGGCGGGAAGGGCAATGCCGCCCCGTTTTTCCACACCCACCACGTAGCTGTGCTCGTCCTTCAGGTAGCCATAGCTCGCGTTCGTGACCTCCACGAGATGCGGGCCGACCACGGTGAACTCCCACGACTCCCACGCAACTCGCTTGCCCGTGCGGGACCCGAACGATAACTGTTCGACAGCGGTACGCTTTTCTCCGGTTCGGCTTGTAGTTGCCATTGGCTTTCTCCTACCCGAGAAGCCACGTTCGGGCGCTCCAACGCCCGGACACTTTCACATGTCCCGAGGAACCCGGCTTCTCTACCATTAACCACAAAGTTAGAGGCAATAAGTCTTCCCATTAACGTTGTAGTATGTGGTGTTATATTGGAGCGGCTTTCATGCTTCGACATGGCCCGGGACCGAGATGAGGGTGGGCGCTACACGGAGCAAGTAACTCTTGATAGTATTCTCGATGTATTCGAGAACGCAGATGTACCTGTGCTCACTCCCACCGAGGTAGCCGAGATACTGGATTGCTCACGGCCATCCGCCTATCTCAAACTCGACGAATTGGCCGAGAAAGGAGAACTCGTGAAAAAGAAGGTTGGGGCGCGGGCTGTGGTCTACATTCAGCTTGAAGAGCAACGACCCTAATTATGCAGATTACATGATAGGGTTGTGACGCGAGGGGCAAGGACTTGTCGTGAACCGATGTTGCCTGCTCAGAAAATTTCCAAATTTGCGAGGACATTAGGCAATTCACGTCCGTCAGAATGCGGCATTTCTCGGCTCTCACGGACCGTGAGGGCCGTTCATTGAGTACCCGAGAGTAAACCATCACACCCATGGAAACCGGCCAGCGGTCGTCAGAATCTGAGATTTTCTCTTTATGAGCAAACGGTACGGTCCGCACCGGGGAACTCCATGCAGTCTACAGGTTCCCGCACTATAACAATGGGGGGAGGCGGGGCGGTACGGTAGCGGGGCGGAGGCAGGGCGGGACGGAGGCGGAGGCGGGGCGGAAGCGGGGCAGGTGGGTAGGCGGTCTTGGTCGGCGCGGGGCTTCACGCCGCAGACGAACATAGTCGAGGACTTCGGTCAGGGACCCCCCGTCAGAATGCCCTCACACGCGCTGTGGTCCTCCCAGTTGCGGTCGGTGACAGGCCGAGAGTCTTCCTACGTTGGGGCCAAGAAACGCGGTCCACCGAGCGTCCGGACCGCCTGTAAGTGAGGTTCAGACTGCTCTGGATTTTGAGGGTCAACGAGGACAGAGAGGCCGAATTGCTAACTATAGGAGATATACTGAGCAATTCGTAACCAGAAAACATACGTGTCCCGTTCAAAATGTTGATATAATGATTGAGTGGTTCTCCGAGCAATTCACGAATCCAGTTACCAGTGGACTTGTGCTTGGACTGCGATTTCTTTCTTACTTCTTTTACTCGGCCCTCGTCGCTGTATCTGCGGGTCTTCGGGCACGACTCACTGCTTTTAGTGTCGTGTTGTCAGTTCTATCCGTACTGCTGACGATGCTGGTTATCCATCCTGACGGATTTCCTGACATGTTCTCATATGTCGATATTCTCATCCACCTCACTTTCCCCGTTCTCGCGGGATACGCCGTGTACTCGAACCCCTCGAACCGACGGTGGGTCAGTTTCTCGCTCCTATTACTGTCCACGTTCTACTTCTTCTCGCTGCTGATTGTTCTCTACGGCGAAGGGCCGTAACTGATAGGAGGGATTCATCAGTCTAATGGTACATACGCAGACCTATTGAACGGTTAATTCTCCACCCCGTCTACCGAACTAATCGAAGTTTATTCAGTCGGCCACTCAACACGGGTTGACCGAGTGAAATGACTGGTGTACATGTTGGCGTTGATTTACGGAGGCTTGAATAGTAGTTTTCTTCGGGGACTGAATCCAGCTTGAAGGCTTGCATCGGGAGAGTGGCTGACCGGCAAAGCTAAGAACGGGCTGGTTGTGAGGGAGGGAGTAGCTCGGCAACTCCGACCCACACCAACACATGTCCAAAAATTCTGACTCGAAGCCGTTCTCCGACTGGAATGGAACCCCCCCGGCATCTTCGTACTGGGATGGGTTCTTTGAATACCACGCAAATGACATCTACTCGCCAGATACGAACAATCGAACAGTCATCTGGACCGGGCAGGATGCCGACTTCACAGGCTTAGATACGTCATATTGGATGAAACTTGACAGTTATCAAAGTGGGTCGCGTAACCTGGAATGGGTAAATTACGAGTACGTTACCTACTATCTAAATAGGCACACCATTGAAGCAATGTATCACCAACTCGATTTGTCTGCGGCTCTTCATGGTGAGGCGAAGCGATGGTTTATGGGAATTGACCTCAGCAAACGAGCCGGGCGTCGGAAAGGATACGGGGACCTCGCTGCGTTCTCAATCTGTGCGGTGTTGGTCAACAAGAAGTCCAAGGAGCGGGACTACCACCCGAATCAGCTTGACGAAAACAAAGACCCCTATTTCCGCCGTGTAGAACTTTGTCTTGACTCTGCACTTGGCTTTGACAAGTCGAGCATTCGGAAGTCTTACGGGGAATATGAAGCCGAGTACAGAAAGAAGCTGGTTCTCGATTACAGCTACCAACGATTTGAGCGTGCGGAAAAGTTCCACCCGATGCCACCGGGTGAGGAAGGGGGTATATAAATGCGTGTCTATTCACTTGATTGAATAAGTTTCCTTTTCCCGTCTTCCATCATCGTATTCCCTACCCGACTTTATTTGCTCCTACTTTCCCGGGTACCCCATCATAGATTGACGCGAATCCTACTCAAAGAATTTCTTACAGCGTGAATGCGTGGACACGGTGAATCAGAACTCCGGTGCTTCTCGCTTCACGCTGTTGACGACTTCTCGGACGATTCCCCTGATATGATTACCGGTAAAATTGGTGGTGGTAGCTCCAACTGGAAACTTTGCGGATGCTATATAACTTCGGTTACTGCGAATCTGTTAAAGCCTGAATGCGTGGCTAACGGGAAACTCAGAACTCGTGTTGGCTCGAATGCGGGTTGTTGGCGAACCCGAAGACGATAGCGGTCCCTGACGAGAATCCCCGTTATCCTATCATTCTGGACCTGCAACGACCCATGTGCTACCCTTTGACTGTGGATAGTGACGGAGGTAACTCAGCTACGAAACCAGCTGTCTGGGTTCAATCAGGGGTGGTTAATGCTTATCTTATCACAGCGGTCATTGTCATCATGAACAACAGTCCCCGACAGGGAGAGAAATCCGAATTGGCGGTCGCCTCAGAGCTAATGATGATGGGGCATGGTGTGTCGTTCCCTTTTGGTCATGACCATCAATACGACCTTATAGTTGACAAGGACGGGACGTTATATCGGATTCAGGTTAAAACAGCAAAGCAGGAAGAGGGTAACCGGTATTACATCCAAGCCGCCGCTGACCATTACGACAAGAAATACGTTGACCTGTTAGCAGGATATTCGGGGGGTGAAAGAGCCATCTTTTTTATTCCGGTTCTTGAGGCGAGTGGAAATCGGCAGCGCGTGACCTTCACCGATTTAGACCAGATGGGTTCTGAGGAAAATCGGCGACGGGCTAATCATATCAGTAAATATCGGTTTCACGAGGCAATCGACAGAGTGTAATTCGCAGCCCAATGAATATTCTATTCTTCCCAATTATCGGAATGATATGAGCTCGACTATAGTTCCACTTCTTGGGGTGGCCGTTTTCACGGGGTTTGTGTCCCGTGTCAAGGCGTGAGGTCCACAACATCCTTTTGAACTCAATTTGTTTCTCCCTGTACAATTTGACCTCCGGTCCAGCCAGTGTGAGTCTCCTCAGAAGGCGACACAACCCGGCTCACGTTATCCGTGATTCGTTTCTTTATGTAGATGTATCGCGGTTTTAATTCTTGACTTATTTGGTTTCTAAGTCAGCGGTACTACGTCAGTATTGGCCGGACCACTTGAAGCCGAACTGGGGATAGTTATTAATATCCAAATTAATATGATACTTTACATATTCTCATTTTAATTGTAATGAAAATGACGCCGTCATCTCTATATCAGCAGACCGTATCCGTTAATTCAGAATGGGAGACAACACCTTTCGAAATATCGCGTTGAAGACCACCGGACTACTCCTTATTGCGAACATAATTATCGGTGGCATTGGAATGACAATCGGTGGCCCGGAACTGTTGTTTATTGCGGGCCTGTTAAGTACGTATGCGTCCGTGTATATCCTTCTTGGAGGTGCTGAGTCTGTCGCGCTTCACGCTGTAAACGACCGAATACAGCAGCCTCCCGCGTCGACTACTACGGAGAATATTGAACCAACTGCCGTGTTGAATAGATGCTAAGTCACGATTAGAGTGGCTCACAGACCGGTTCTATGTTCGAGATAGCGAACATGAG
>NZ_JBNTKA010000007.1:0-18913 GCF_051195135.1 Halobaculum sp. D14
TCGCGGCCGGTGTCCGCGATCTCGTAGTAGTCGCTACTCATCGCTGGAGTCCTTGCTGGTGGTGAGACGGTCGAGCAGTTCCGTGTAGTCGGTGTCGACGGTGCCGGTGCCGTCGTCAGCGCTCATCCGCACGCCCATATCCAGTTGGTGCAGCAACGCGTTCGTCGCACGGAACGCCTCCCGACTCGTCGAGATCGGCACCGCTGGAGAGAACGTCACCGACTTCGTCTCAGTCGCTGCACCGCGACCAGGGATGTCGCTCTGGTAGATCAGTCGGGCACGCCACTCGTCAGCCTCCAGGAACGATTTGACGCCGACAACCGGCAACACACGTCGGCCGTGCCGCTCACCCACCGGCGGCCCGTTGATCGGGCGCACGCGGTCGACCGACGCGACCTCTTCACCATCGACGGGCGCACTCGCCAGCACCGGAATGGTGTCAATCTCCACCTCATTCCACAGCCGTTTACCCGGCTCAGTCCGGCGATACAACGCCTCTGCCTCGAGGACGTACTGCGCGACCGCGTGCCTGATCTCCTCCGCTGCGCGGCCGGCCGTCGCCCTCTGCTGAAGCGCAACCGCATTCCGGAGCGTCGCCGCAGCATCCTGCTTCGCCTCGAGAAGCTGCCGGTGCCGCATCCGCTCGACAAACTCGTCGACGGAGTCCGCCGTGAACACCGCATCCTCCGACCGATCACTGCTCATCGGCATCACCAAAACTGTAGACGATCGCACCGTTCTTCACGTCGGCGAACACGGCCGCCTCGTCTTCGGAATCAACCTCGAGCTGCTCACAGACCCGTTTCGGGAGCGTCGTTCGGTACCGACGGCCACCGCGGCTGTTGCGATCGGTGACGACCACCGAGTAGTCGCCGACGTTGTACAGCTCTCCGTTCAGCGCTCGTTCAATCGCCCGCTTAGCCCGTAGTTGCTGGGGGTCAGTTCCCGTCATCAACGACGCCGAATCACGGGAACGGTATATTTGGCTCCCCGGCTGGGTGCCAACGCGGGCTCCCATGCGGTCCCCCACGGGAGGGGGCGTTTTGGTGGTTGAAAGCCAGGTTAGAGGAAAGAGCAGGACCCGCCGCTACTCAGCGGACCACGAAGGAAAGTGAGGGTGGACGCCCTTCGCTCCCTCCTTCGTCCGGATGTGGCTTAGACCTTACGAGCGAATAGCTGCGGCACTCGCGATCCACGGAAATGAGCATGACAGCGCAACAGGAGGCAGAAGGAGGGACCGAGAAGAAACTGACACTCAACCAAGAGGACGCCCTAAACGGCGACACGGAGTTTGCGTCCGCTCTCGTCGGCCTGGCGTCGATCCTCTGGCAGGTCGGCCGCGAGCACCCAGACGCCGCGGTCGACAAGCAGGTCCGGGTCGCAGCCGAACGCGCCGCAGACGCGGACCTCCTCGATGGAGGAGACCATGGCGACTGACGACGGGGTCGCGGACTACGACCGGGAGTTCCTCCCCGAACACGACAAGGTGCTCCTCAATGTCCTGACCGGGGGTTACGGTCGACGGACGCCAAAGCGGATCGCCGAAGACATTCGCATCGTCCGGGAGCCCGAAGACGGAAACTGGTGGGCGA
This sequence comes from Halobaculum sp. D14, assembly GCF_051195135.1. Taxonomy (NCBI): domain Archaea; kingdom Methanobacteriati; phylum Methanobacteriota; class Halobacteria; order Halobacteriales; family Haloferacaceae; genus Halobaculum; species Halobaculum sp. D14. The sequence continues at coordinate 1,593 of NZ_JBNTKA010000007.1, forward strand.
TCCACAAGCTTGACCACGACGAGGAAACTGCCACTACGGTCGACATCCTGCACGTCGGCGCGTTCCGGAGCGTCCTCGCGCTGAAAAACCGTCTCAGTAAATACACCGAGGCAGGGCTGTGGTCCCACGTCGAGGGCAGCGAGAAAGACGACGTCGACGAAGAGCCAGAAATGAGGTGGGTGCAGTGAGCGCCCAACACGGCGACAACAGTTGGAAGTGGCGTGTCCCGCCAGCAACCGGGAAGCATCGCGACGGCTCCCCGTCGACGTACACGCTCACCTGGCACCCGACCCGCAGCCACACGAAGAAAGCGCTGTTCCGGATCGATACGGACGACGGGGTCGCGACGCTTCAGCACATCCGGGAGATCGTCACGCAGCAGCGCGGCGAGTCCACCCACGACCTCATCACCGACCCGGAGCTCACCGACATCCCGCCGCAGCTGCTCGCAATCCTGAAAGACGAAGGGTTCACCCCGGCGACGGAGGTGGAGCGGTGAAACGTCAGACGCACCGCACTGTTTATGCCGCAGGACGTGAAATCAGCGAGCAGAACACACCCGACGCTACGAAAGAAAGAGGAGTCGGGGAGAAGGACCCCCGAGCACCCTGGAACCGTGCTCGACCCTTTCTCCTCGCCGAACGTGAATCTACCGGTCCCGATAGGTCTGGGTCCAGTCTTCGCGTTCAGCACCGCGCCGGCGGTGGCTCATCCGGTATCAGAAACATGAGCTACACGACATCTGCGCGGACATGGTGCGAGAACCGAGTTTCGACCGGGGCGGTTGACGGAGTTGACGGTTGGGATTTTGAACCGTCAAACAGAAAACCGAGAGAGGGCGGAGAGGGGTTGACATGTTTGACGGATTTGACGGCAAATAGAAAGGGGGTGTACGTAGCGGGCGCTCGTCCGTGCTCGCGCTCGCGCTCGCGCTCGCCCGCTGCCTTACCCACCTGCCTCTCTAGAACCGTCAAATCCGTCAAATCCGTCAATGCCCCGCCGCAGTATGGTGATTTGGTGTTCACGGCTGACCGTCAACCGTGGTGTCAATTTGACGGCCAGGGAGGAATCGCGTGAGCGATATCGACCTAGACAGCGTCCGCGCGCACTACGAGGAGATCACTCCGGTCGTCGAGGAGCTGGCCGAACTGGACGGCCACCTCACCATCGGCCTGAACGATTACAGTGGCTGGTACGTCCGGCGGGACCACGACGACTTCGACGTCCTGGAGGAAGGCTACGAGCAGGAAGGACGATGCGCGACGCTCGCACAGGACTACGGCACCGTCCGCAGCCGGATCGAGCGTGCGCTGTATGCCCTGACGACGTACAAGGCTCGCGACGCCTTCGTGGACTGGGAGCCCTGCACCGTCGAGGACGGGCAAATCGAGTGGATGAACGGCAGCCCGACTCCCGGGTACGGCGACCTCCGTGGTGTGATGGCCTGGGGCGACATCGACCTCGCCGACGAGCTGAAGCCGCAAAGGGGCGACCTCGACGAAGACACCCAGCAAGTGATTGAGGAAACGCTGGCAGCCTACGTCGAAGAGTACGCCCGGCTGTACGGCGACCGCGACGCGATCTTCGCACTGGACAGCGTCGGCGGGTCGTACGTGATGGGCGCACCCGCCGCGACGCTCCCTATCGCCGAGGTCTTCGAGGACGACCCAGACGCACGCGAGCGCGTGATGGAGGCGTTCGTGGACCGGTCCAACGACTGGCTGAAGGAAGCTCAGAAGCGCGTTGAGGAGCGCGTCGACGGCGCTGCTGAGGTCATCGACCCCGACTGGGTAAACAACTGCAACCGGCAGTACAAAGCACCGCTGTCGCTCCATGCGGACCACGACGCGGTGGTCGTCCCGCTGGATACCGAGGACCCGACGTACGAGCTCGTCCCGTTCGACGATGTCGACGAGGACCTCGTCGAGGAGACAACCAGCTGGGCAGCCGATTTCACGAGCACCGAGCACCGCGGCCACGCCGAGACGCTGGTGAAGCGCCTCTGGCCCGACGAGTACGAGGCATACGACAGTTGGGGGGATGCGCTGAAGGCGTGGGTCGAGGAGGAACGGGAACGCGAAGAGCGGCAGGAAGAGGCCCGCCAGCGCGCCCGTGAGCGCCGCCGCGAGCGGAAGGAACAGATGGGCGGTGGTGTCGAAGGCGCACCGGTGACGCCGTTCATCACCGATGTCTACGATGCCCTGGACGCGCTCGATATAGAGGACGTCGCCGACCGCACAATCGTCCACCAGTGGACCGACCGCGCGAGTGGGATGCGCGACAACTCGGGTGACGGAAAGCGGGCGTTCGTCCCGATCTGGGGCACGAACGCCGAGAGCGGAAACGCGAACTTCGTCGATACGGACACCGGGTTCTGGGTCGATACAGGCGACGACTACAGCGGTGGTCCGGTGAAGATGGCCCTCATCGCCGAGGAGAACTGGGACCGCGACGCGACGCCGTCGGGCGACGACTGGCGGCGCGGCCTGCAGTACCTGCGTGGGATGGGCTTCGAAATCCCCGTCTGGACTCCCGACGCCCGCTCGCAGAACGCTGACGGCGAGGAGTACGAGCAGATGCCGTACTGGGCGGTCAGGGAGGCCGCCGTGGCGCTCGGTGTGCTCCCTGAGGACGCCTTCATTCACGCGCAAAGTGAGCGGGGAGGCTATCTTCGGTTCCCGGGAAAGGAGACGTACAACCATGCTCTCGCGGCCATCGAGGATGCTGGCCTGGACCACGGACGCGAGTACATGAGTGACGACGGGGGGCGACCCGACGACCTGGAGGACGTCGGTGGTGACGACACACCACCGGCACCAACGTCCCCGCCGCAGGAGGACCCAGATGCGCCTACCCCGGACGCCGTCAAGGACGGCCAGGAAAGCGATGACGGCCGGAACGCGAACGTCCGCGCGCACATCGAGCTGGACGTCGAGAATGGAGGCTACGGCTACTGGAACACAAACCACGAGACCGGCGACACTTGGTTCGAACGAGTCACGAACTTCACCATCGAGGTGGAGTCGTTCTTCTTCAACGACGGCGAGCGCCTGATCGAGATGACCGTCGTCCCCGGGACGGGTGAAGAGCCGTACGAACTCACGGTTCCGACGAAGGTGTTCAACGACGTCCGGCGGTTCCGCGACAACGTCGTGACCGGCCTCACGACCACGTTCGACGGGACCGCGTCGGATCTGAACGAACTGAGGAAGCTTGTCGGCGTTCAGGACGCTCCCGTGCGGACCGGAACACACCACATGGGTCTCCACCCCGACACCGACGAGTTCGTGACGCCGAACGGCGTCCTCACGGCCGACGGATGGGTCGAGGACCCTGACACGGCGTACATCGAACGAGAGATCAGCGCCGAGCGTGCCTGGTCACTGACTCCCGACGACAACACAGAGTACGACCCTCAGGAGGTCTCCGAGATCCTAGAGCTTGTCCCGAAGTCTCGAATCAGCGAGCGGTTCCTTCCGGCGATTGGCTGGCTCTACACCGCTCCACTTCGCCCGTACGTCCAAGACTGGGAGGGGCAGTTCAACACCCTCCACGTCACCGGAGAGACGGGCGCGGGCAAGTCCAGCTCACTCAGCATCCTCTGGCAGTTACTCGGGATGAACGGGGAACCGATGGCCTGCGACGACACGAAGTTCGCACTGATCACGTCGATGGCCTCGACGAACTCCATCCCGATGTGGTACGACGAATACAAGCCCGGAGACATGAAGGACTGGGAGGTAGATCGCTTCCAGAACCTGATGCGTTCGACTACCCGCGGCGGTGTCGCCACCCGCGGGAACGCCGACAAGTCCACCGAGGAGTACGAACTGAAAGCCCCGGTGATGATCTCGGGTGAGCAGTCCATGCAGGGGGCGGCCGAGGAGCGGCGGAGCATCCAGACGCGCTTCCGAGACACGGTGAAAGACCCTGGGTCACCGACGAAAGAGGCGTTCGCTCACCTCACCGGGATGGCGTACGACGCTGATGGAGAGACGAGAGAGCCCGAGGGATACAACCTCGAGCAGCACGCCCTCGCCTACTACCAGTTCGTCCTCCGGCAGGACGAAGACACGCTGAAGCGACTCTGGATAGAGTCCCGGGAGAGCGTTCGGGAACTGCTCACCACGAACGATGTCACCGGCGTGGACGACCTCCCCCGGCAGGGCGTCCAGACGATTCACTTCGGGATGACGCTGTACCGACGGTTTGCCGAACAGATGGCAGCTGAGGCCGACCTCGCCGTGGACGACCTTGACCTCCCGACAGACGAAGAGATCGGCGAGGCGATGCTCTACATCGCGGAGCAGTTCGGTGACGGCGGGTCGCGGAAGTCGCACCAGGACCGGTTCATAGAGCTAGCGGCGCGCGCTGCGACCGAGGAGTACCTCGAAGAGGGGAAACACTTCACATTCGTGAACGCGGGCGACCCCGACGAGCAGCTGGCGCTGAAGCTCTCGAGCGTACACGACCGAGTCTCGAAGTATGTCCGAGACCACGGGCTCGATGGCGAGGACCTTCTGAACACCGCGAAAGACTACCGCGACCGGATGAACGAGGAGGCCGATAACACTGACTCGTACGTCATCACGCACTCGCAGTACACCCCTCCGCTCGCACGCTGCGCCCGGATCGATACCTCGATGGCCGAAGAACAGTTGGAGTTCAACCGATTCGCGTTCGGTGCTGAACCTCGCGGAGAAGAGGAAGAAGTTGAGGGTGACAGCGACGGTGGTGACGGCGACGGTGGCGAGCAGCCGGCGCACCCCGACCCTGTTTCCATCGGAGAAATCGACCCGGGGAAACAGGATGTGGCGTCGGTGATCGCCGCGGTCGAGTTCGGGAAGTTTGACGGCCGCAGCACACAGGAGGGGACGCCGGCATGGACGGCGACCCTCTCTGACGAGACTGGTGAGGCTGAACTCGTCGTTTGGGACGAGGACGCCATCCCACAGATGTACGACCAGACCGGCCGGTTCGAGGCTGATGCACTTCACGTGAAAGGTGCAGAGATTGGTGAGTATGATGGGAAGCTTCAGCTTGTCGTCGGCACCGACACTATCATCGACCGCGCACAACTCGGAGCGGGAGAGATAGCCGATGCGGAACGTCCTGATGGGCAGTCTTCGATAGATGCAGCTGAAGATGCAGAGCCGGCCGTTGACGGCGGCGAGGAAATGAACGAGGCAGAGGTCACAGACCAGACCGAAGCAGCCGTCGCCGAGCACGTGCGCACTGAGGTGGATTCAGGCGACGAGGTGTCGGTCGCGAACGTCGCCGGCACCGTCGACGTCAGTCCGGACGCAGTCCGCGACGCCCTCGAGGCTCTCGCGGAGAAAGGACGCCAGGTGACACGTGCCGGTTCGGGGGGTGGTGAGTTTGAGGCGCTGTAGCCGCTTGGACCCCGCCCCGAATCCGTGCCGCTGAATTGGGGGTTCTCACCCATTCGTCGAGCATTTTCTCGGGAACCCCCTCAACGCTCGTCTTCGTCGAGCCGTTTGTTACTGGCTGAAATGAGCCCGACTCGGCTCTACAGTTTTCTCAGGCTGTGGGAGGCGTCTGCACATCGCGAAATTCGTCCAAAGAAAGGGTCGATATGAGTATGAACTGCTCTTAGGAAACACCTCGACAGTCTGCCCCGGCCACCGGGTTTTGGTCGTGGTTCAGTCCCCGATCAACAGGTTGCTATTCGGTCGGTACTCGCACCAACTCGGTGGCCGTCCGTCGCATACCTGTTAGGCAGGGGTTGGTCGGGGCTGGTGCGTGCGAACCGAATCAATTGGTCGGGGCATCCTCCACCGCCCCGGTTCGTGTTATTACATTCGACAGTTACCGGTGAAATCGGCTCTACTGAACCCGCGGTGCTGACAGTCACCGTTTCTGGCTCACATCTCCATTTGGCACCAGACTAGATTTATTGTGGTACGTCCTATATGTTGACCTGAAGTCATAGACAGCCTCACTCACACAGACAAGTGGAGCAGCCCGCAACTATCGCTGCACACCACACGAATGTTCCAAACACCAAACGCGTCGATTCGACGGTGCGTAATCGGATTGCTTGCTGCAACGGTTCTTCTGGCTGCAGTCACAGCACCTGCGCTCGCTTGGGAGAGCGATGAGGATGATGGGGAAGGTGACTGTGGATACGGACAGGAGGACTTCGGAGAGCAAGACTACGGGACTGATGATCCTGGTGTCGGTGTCGATGACAAACAGACTTGTCAGTCTTCTACCGACACTCAGGCATCCGAACAGGCCAGTATGAGTCCTGGTGACGGAATTGACTGGGACACGGAAACAAACGATATGGAAGGAGGAGATGCGTCTATTGATGAGGCCGATAGGCGAGATATCTCGAAGGCAGGAACGTTCCAGAACAGCAAGCTGCCGGGATCCTCAATCCTCGGTATCTATCACGCGTCGGAAGCAGTTGATGTCCCGGATCAGGAGGAACGGCTGGAAGATGACGGGCAGGTTCAGGAAGAAGAACTAGGCGCTGCCGATGACGACGGAGATTACTGACGGCGCTGTCAAGCGCACATTCTATTCAAACCTATTTTACTAAGAGGGGCCAGCACTGGCCCCGTTTTGCTTCTGTATATCCACCAGCGGCGAACTGCTACGTGATGTACGGCCCTGGAACACCAATAATGGAGAATACCATAGTAGGCCTATCCTGTTTGACGTCACTTCAGACACCGATGCAATGTGGGTGTCTCACCGGTGCCGAAAATAAGAATGGGCCGCTGCTCTCTGCAGGGGCGGTGTCTGACGTAGTTATTTGAAGGCACAGAAAGCACAGAAGCCCGTGACATCATGACTCGCCGAATCGGGATACTGCAACAGAAAGGCGGCGTCGGAAAGACCACGAACACAATCAACGTGGCCGGCGCGCTCGCTGCCCGCGGTCTCGACGTCCTCGCGGTAGACATGGACCCGCAGGGGTATCTGACGCACCGACTGGGCTTCGAGGACGCGTACGCGTCGGACCCGCCATCGCTCTACGACGCCCTGGACTCACCGGGCGAGCACGCGGTGGCGGACCTCGTCGTTCAGCACGAGGAGTTCGACCTTCTCCCGGCGAACATCGACATGTTCCGCCTAGAGCAAGACCTGATCGCGTCAGGAATGAGGCCGCGAATGCGCCTGAAACAGCTCCTCGACGACGCCACCGAGTGGGACGTCATCATCATCGACGCACCGCCGTCCCTCGGGCCACTGAACGACAACGTTGTACTGGCGACCGAGGAGATACTCGTCCCCGTTGAGGCGGACGAGAGCAGCCAACTTGCGTTGAACCACCTGCTCCGGCAGCTGGACACACTGGAAGACAACTACGGGACCCGAATCAGCATCCTCGGTGTGATCGTGTCGAACGTGGCGTATCCCTTGGACAACGAGCAGCAGGACGCAATCGAGTGGTTCGAGGAGCGGTTCGAGGGCCGCGTGCCCGTGTGGGTAGTTCGGTCGCGCGCAGCGATTAAGCGAGCCATGCAGGACGAGGTCTCGGTGTTCGGTGAGGACGCCGAGGACACCGACATGCGTGACGTGTACGCGGAGATCGCCGCGGAGGTGGCCCCGTGAGCGACGAGATCGACGACCGCCTCAGCCGTCGATTCGGTGAGGACGAGAAAGCCGGCGACGAGTCACAGACGGACAACCAGTCACAGACCGACATGAGTTCACAGACGTCACAGAAAGAACAGACAGGCAGCGAGGAGCAGAACGAAAAGAAAGCACAGAAGGCACAGAACATCAAGAAGGAATGGAACGTCCGGAGTTTCTACCTGCCTGACGACGTCGACGACGAACTGACGACTGCGTACAAGCGTCTGGACTTCGAGCTATCGGAGGCTGGGGCGGGTGTTGATCTCAAGAAGACGCGTCACTTCTACCCGCTGCTGGTGGAACTCGGGTTGGAACGCCTTGCGGAGATGGATACCACAGAGGTCACAGAACGGTTGGAAAGCACAGATTGAGTATAGCGATGAGAGGTTTATGCAGCGGCTGACATGGACGCAGGATAACAACTATACACGCAGCCCTGTCAATTATTCACATGCTGATGGCGCTCGCGTTCATCATCTTTGGCCGGAAGGTCCGCAGCAAGGACTACGGTCCCGCCTACCCGGGCTACTGCAACCGCTGCGAGAACGATGTTCACTTCCACCCGTGCAAATGGCGAAGCTGGGCGCACGTCTTCTGGATTCCTCTCATCCCATGGTTCGGCCACAGGGAGCTGGTTTGCCCCATCTGCGGGAGCAGCGTGGACCTGGACAAACCGGCGTTCCGTCGCGCGAAGCAACTCTCGCAGATCGGCGACGACATCGAGAACGGAAAGGCGACGCAGGAGGAGTTCCGTGCCGCGCTAAAAGACTTCGAGGTAGTATCAGGTTTTGACGAGTTTGACGTACGAATCACTGAGGTCCCCCCGGGAACCGAAGGAGAACCTCCCGAGACGGGAGAATGATGCGGTGGGGGCGTCGAAAAGACTAGAGGGTCGCCGTGCATCTATGCTTCTATGTCGATAGATAGCGGCCACCAGACACAGGATTCCAGCGGGGTAGTCCGATGAGGATTCGGCGCCCCGGCGGCGGGCGGGGTGGCTGGATTCCCGGCGCCCCTGACGACAGCACGGACTCGTCCGACAGCAACGACGCATCCGATTCGACCGGCGGCGGAGGCGGCGACGATGCGTTCAGCGGCGGGTCGGATCCGGCGCTCGACGCACCGGGTGGCGCCGGCGCGGATGCCGGGACGCCGACCGCGCCCAGCTCCGACGACAGCGGCGGCGGTGGGTCGGCTCCGTCGGCAGGCGGTGGGCCGGGCGGCTCGATTCCCGGCGCGCCTGGAGACGACGACTCGTCGGGCAGCTCCGGATCGTCAGGCGGCACCGACGCGGTTGACACCGGGTCGGAGTCGTCGACGGGCGGCGGGTCGGATCCGGCGCTCGACGCACCGGGGGGCGCCGGCCCGAACGCCGAGACGCCGACTGCGCCCAGCTCCGACGACAGCGGCGACGGTGGGCAGTCGGGCGGCTTCGGCGCGGGTCCGTCGAACCAAGAGATCATCGACAGGGCGGAAGAAGTGTCGAACGGGGCAGTCGGCGGGGACGCGGACCCGGCCGGTGGCCCGGGGGGCTCGATCCCCGGCGCACCGAGCGCCGGCGCCGGCTGGGGCGGCGGCGGTGATGCGACTCCGACCGACGGTGACGGTCGCGGAGAGACTGGTCCGGAGGTTGTCGTCGGGACGCCGTCGTGGGATGAGCCGACGACAGACCGTGCCGATATCTCGGCGGAGCAACGTAACCAAGTCCTGAGCCAGTTCCTGAGCAAGTATCAGGACACGCCGTTCACCCGCGAGGACCTTGCTGTGCGACAGCAGCGCGACGGCTCCGGAGTAGTGGTCGAGCCGACCCGCGGCGCCGTTGAGGATGCGGCAGCCGACCGTCTCCTCCGCCAGATCGCCGACCCGGACATTACTCGCGCGGACGTCAACATCGTCACCAACAACGAAGGGGAGCCCGTGGCCAAGCTGGAGCCTGCTGCCCGAGCAGAGCTCCGACGGAACAGGCTGGAAGACGCCCGTGACAGACTGCAAACCGCGCGTGAGAACATCGATTCACGCGTCGACTCGCTCGTTAACAACGACACTGAAGCCGGCAGAGCGACACAGAGCCGGCTGGCGCAGGAGGCCGAGGCGGCGAACATCGGGTCGGTGCGAGACCGCGTCGACTCGCTTCTGGGCGATCGCCCCATGGGGACTGATCCGCTGGTGGACGAGTCAATCGTCCGGTCCGCGTCCCGCGGCGGGCTTCTCGGAGAAAACGACTTCACCCCCGGCGCACTCCACCGGGGGTCGCTGGTCACGCAGCTCACCGGCATCTCCGAGCAGGACCTCGACAACGCCACTCGAGGGTTCGTAACTCAGGACGTTCAGCAGTGGATCGAGAAGGATGAGGGCGGTGTGGGCGACGCCGGCGAGGGCATCGGCGAGCAGGTCTTGGAGTCGACAGCAAAGTCGATGGTCGGCCTCTTCAACGCGCCACAGTACCTGAAAGCCGCGGAGAAAGTGAGCGACGCCGTGGACATCTGGACGGTCGGCGACGTCGCAGGGGAGCCAGGGAATGCGGCTGAGACGGCAGCGACTGTCGGTGTTCAGAGAGCGGCGAAGACCGCGCAGTTCATCGAGAAAAACCCGGGGAAGGCTGGCGGAGCACTGACGGCGGCCGTGTTGAGCGCCGGTGCTGCTGCTGCAAGCCGTGGAGCCGGCGGAGTGACGGCGTTCTCCAAGCTTTCTCGATCAGACATCGTTGACGAGGTGGACCCCCGCGTCAACGTCCTCGGGGATTTCCGTGGGTCCACTTCAGAAACGTTGTCCCGGCTGCTAGCTGACGAACGAGGAAAAGGGTCGTTGATCCCGCCGGGGCGGGGAGACAGGTCAGCTGGCTCTGAAGACCTCCCCGATACTATCGCCGGAACAGACCCGGACGTCGAGGACGCTTCGGGGCAGTCGTTCCGCCCGGAGTTCGACCGTGAGGACGACATCGGTGCTGCCGATCCAATTCAGCGCCGCCGGAAACGGGGGCGTGGACGGAACGACGAGGCAGCACCCGACAGCTACGACCCTGGCGCCGCATCGAACAGACGGGTGCTGGGAAGAGACAAGGAGCAGATCGACGAAGAGACCCAGAGTAACTTCTTCCCGGACGATGCCGACGCGACGACCACCGTGACGGCCGCAGCGACCGCACGGAGCGCCGCGGCAGAAGAGCCTGCGCTTGCGGAGACGATCACCGGAGGACCGGAAGGGGTCGACGGCGACTTCTGGGCAGCTTTCGACGACCCAGCCGGCTCGTCATTCGACGAAGCCTTTGGAAGCGTCTTCGAAGGGGGAGACGGTAATGTGAACGAGGACACCGCAACAGCCCTCGACAGGGACCTCTCGACCGGGCTTGACGTCGGGTCCTCCGCTGAGAACGATACAGACACGCCATCCGCCCTCGACGTCGGGTCTGTGATGGACCCCGGAATGGATTTCCCGGGACAGGACTCGAACCGAGACCCGAACCGGGACCCAAATCGAGACCGGAACGACGACGGGAGTCGAGACCGTGATTTCGACTTCGGCTTCGGCGACGGGGGACAGGACCAGGACGACGGCATGTTCGGCGGCGTGTCAGCGTTGAGCGAAGACGTGTGGGACACCGGTGTCGCACAGAGCCTCGAGGAGGCGTTCGGCAGCTCCGACGACGAGTCAGCGGCGGACCCGTTCGGTGACGGCGATAACGACGACCCCTGGGATTTCGGCGGACTTGGGTTCTGATTCTCTGAGGAACACGGTGTTCCCTGGGTGGACCCTCGGGGTCACGCCTTCGAAACACCCGTCCACGCTGCGCTTGGACCGCTGAACAAGCGAAACTTGTTTTTAGATACTGGTCAGGGTCCACTCAAGCCTAGGTCAGTCGAACCCCCACGGGACGTCGCCACCGTGCTCCTTCAGGAACTCGACGGCTTCGTCGATCGACCCCAGTTTGACGTTCTTCCGTTGGCCGCCTCCAACTTGTACGAGCGAGGCTTCGTTCCGAGGAATCATCTCATCGTTGATGAGTTGTCGTGCCCGCCCAGCGTCACTGTCACGAACTGAGTAGTTCAGAAGAGTATCGATGCGAATCTTGTTGCTCCCTGTCTTTCGCTTGCGAATCAATGTCTCCACGATTTTGCATTTGAGTTGAGAATCAGAGTTACTCATCGTATATATGTATGCGCGCAGGGTATTTAGTCTTTTCCCATCGGTCGAACACTACTGATGCACTCATAGGAAAGCTATAACACTGCGGGGAGTAGTAGTAGTAGTCATGTCGGGGAAAATGCAATCCCAACCAAACGAAGAATCACTGGCCAGCGAAGGGGCGATCGCGACGTTATTCAGCGGGCCAGCACGCACACGGGTCATCGAGGCATTCGTCGCGAACGCGTCCCGAGAACTGAACGTCAGCGACATCGCCCGGCTTAGCGACACAGCCCGTAGCACCGTCTACAGGCACCTTGACGAGCTCCAAGACCTCGGGCTGATCAAGGAATTCGGCGAGGAGGGTGGAAAAAGATACACGCTCGATGAGGAGGACGAGCTCGCGACACTGCTCCGAAAAGTCGAGGGAGTCACGCTGCAGCGCCTGCTTGACATGCAGACCGAAGACTAACTGATTGTTGGCCCGCTAAGGGTACTTGGTATGGACTACCTATGCTTCCCGCCTTTCTTTATAAGGTGGTGACGGTGCCCCCCTTCCGGGTGGCTTATGCCGTCCCTGTGACACCAGTAGTGCATGTCGAGACCCGGGCCGCTTGAATACGTCAAAACTATCGCCACTAATCGGCTCGACGACCACCCGGCGTGGCCAGTATCCCAGTTCAAGCTGGAATGCGAAGTGGCGGGGGTCTATCAGAACACTACAGGGAACGCCTTGATCGAGCTGAAGCGAGCGGGCGAGATTGAGGAGAAGAGTGTCCAAGTGGATGGGGACACCCGAAAATACTTCGCCCGGTCCAAACGCCATGAGCCCGAGGACAGCATCGTTGAGGCGACAAAGAGATTCGAAGCGTTTCTCACTAGAAGTGGATACTACGCCAACCTCATCGCCTACGTAGCTCTCTGCAAAATCTATGATGAGATCGGGCAACACATTACCGGGTTCGACGTACTCCCTGAAGGCCCACACAGATATATTCTTAATAACCCAGGGAGGGAGCCTGACGGGGTTCTCCTCTTACCGGATGAACGTGTTCCCGTTGAGGTCTACAATGGAGGAGACTATCTTGGGACTAACACACGGAAACACCAGCAATTGGAGGACCTATCATCCGACCCCGATAATGGGATTCCGACCAACCCGATGCTAATCAACCGTCTCTCGGACGACGAGATGAGAGCGGCGGTGCGTTCAATGAACGGGATAGTTATTGACACAAATGTGATGGTGGCATGCAATAACGAGAAGCCTGAGATCAACGAGGTTCTCGACACTCTCCACCTCACACCGCGCTTTTCCTTCCTACCTGAGGTTGAGACTACTGATGGAGACGTGCTTGATGGAGCTGACTACGACGAACTCTCTCTGTCCACCGGTGACGTCGATACCCTTCGACCCCCTTCGAAGATGCTTGAATCAGCGGACATTCTACCTGACCAGTATATTAAGCGCATTCGCGGCGGCGTACAGCTACAGTACGTGAACTCAATCTACAGAGAAGGGCACGGCCGCATGAAACAAGATGCGTGTCTGGTTCTACAAGCAATATATAACATCCTCCTCCGGGAAGGCGGGCTCACCCGATCGACTGCGCTGAACCGCGGGTGGGACAGAACCATCGAGCACTATAACCGTCTGAAGAGTGCCCAACAACGGAAGGAGAGTATTCTCGATCATACCCGCGACCTACTGAACCGCCTTCAAGACGAGCACATCATCACCCAACGGAGCGGGAAAATATACGCGCGGCAGGCTGAACACCCGCAACAGCACCTCACCTTTTAGCCCCAGACACTGGCAACCAGAATTCTGCGCGCCAATTAGATAGAGCACACTCCACCAGCTATACCGATAACCCCTACGGGGTTATCGGTATGGCCAAGCTCTTACTCTAGACGTCACGAGCAGCTAGCAATACCTTCTCCCACCCTCAACTACTCTTCACCGACAGACCATTCAGATCGATACCGAAGGGGCAGTTCGTTCGTATCCAAGATATCAACGATCTCCTCTCCAGTGAGGTTGCCGCGCTCTTCTGCTGCCCGAAGCAGCTCAGCAAACGCGCCACTTGGGACGGCATCCGTCCCTCCAGCCATCTCAATGTAGAACATTGCTGCGCGGTCAAGCGCTTTTGACTTCGCTGACTCCCCGGTCGCCTCGACGAGCGCCTCGTACTTTCGCTCGCGAGAGTCGTTCATCTGGATCCGCATTATTGCACAACCCCTCTCGATTCGTGGCTGAGCATTCCCACGCGGAGCACATCAGTATTTAAAGACACGCTCCCTGAACGCAAGATACCGGCCGCTGGGGGCTCCCCCTTACCTCCCGCGCCACCGGACCTTGCACAACCCCTCTCCCCAGAACTTGTGCAATTCTCCGGAGCCGGTTTTCCGTGTGTGCAACCCCGTGGACTCGCACGAAGACCGGGGTCCTCGGCTCTACTCACCGTCCCACCCCAGCGCTGTCGGCTCGGTCTCCGCGTCGATCACGCGCGTCTCCTCGCCGTCGACCTCGGCACCGCACCACGGGCAGTACTCGGGGCGGCCATCGCCGGCGCGGTAGTCGTACGTGCCGCCGTCGGCACCGCAGCTGCACGTCACGCGCCACTCGTTCGGAATTTCGTCGACGTCACTCATCTTCACAGACCACTGCTCGGAGTTCGTCGAGGAGCTCCGGGTGGTGCTCCTCGAGGACCTCGACGTCCTTGCTGAGCTCCTCGTTGATCCGGGAACGGACCCGCGAGACTGCCTGATATCTCTGCGAATCCGTCGCGTCACTGCCGTTACTGATGTATTCGCGGTCAGTATCAGTCATGATCGCACGGTATCGGCCCATACCTTCGCCTGTTTTGGATTGCACTAATGACTACCTCTGTCCGGAGGCTCTGCCGCCTGCCTAAAGTATGCACTGGTGCCTATCATATGCACTAGTGCAAATAACTAAGTGGGCGGAGCCAAGACTACCGAGTAGCCACGGAGCGCCCTCAGAAGGCGCCCGGACGCTGTGACGTCCGGACGACGTGGCTGCCTCGAAGCAACCATGAAGAAGCAAGACACGCGGCCCCAAGAAGAGAACGGTACCGAATCGGAACTGAAGCCGACGCGACGCGCTGTGCTCGGCGCTGCGGGCGTGCTCGCACTCCCCACCGCAGCGGGCACCGCGACCGCCGCAGCGGGCGACACGCGGAGCGCACGTACGTACGAAGGCGTGTGGGTCGACATGCAGTTCGGCGGGACCCTCAGGGACGCCGACCTCACGCTGCGGAAACTTCCAGCGTTCGACGACGAACCGGGGGTCTCCGGCGCCGAGCTCTCGATGGTCACCGAAATCGGCGAGGTGACGATCTCCCTCGAGCCCGCGCAGGCTGAGGCGGTCGGACGCGCACTGGTCGTCGCCGGTCAGGATGGTGGTCGCGATGAGTGAGCTGACGCGGCGGAGGTTCCTCGGTGCTTCCGGGGCGCTCGCAGCGGGGGCAGAGGTGGAGTGGGACGAGCTCGGCTTCCACCCGGACGAAAGCTACGACTGGGACGACCTCGACGGCATCGTGGAACGGCGACTAGTCGAGACCGAGGACTCCCTTAGCGCGACGACCGAAGGGAAGTGGGGCGGCTTCAGCTTCGAGGAAGGTGAGCTTGAGGACGAGTCCGTGTCGGTGTCCTACGTCGACTCGGGTCTCCTCCTCGTATTCAACGCGAACGGCGAAGACTCACGCCTCGGCGCGAGCGCGAAACTCGACGCGCAGGAGGCGCGGGAGATCGCACTCGGCCTCTGGATGGGCGCCGAGGAGTACGAGGCGTTCAACGATGCCTAGTGGCAGCGTGACGGGCCGCACGTTCCACGAGGAGGCGAGTCTCATCACAGACGGTGTCTGCCCCCTGTGCGACGAAGAGTTCAACAGAGAGTGGGTCAGGCACGTCTGGCAGGTGTGCAGAGCGTCGGACCCCGTTGGCTTCGAACCAGCCGGAGCAGAGCCCACGGAGGGACGCGCCGCACCAGGAGGGACGACGTGACTGCGCGCACCTACAGCGACCGCGAGCGGCGGCGCCTCGAGGAGTTCGGACGGCGCCGGACCGTCGAGGCACTCGTCGATATCGCACAGACTCACCTCAGCGACTACGTCAAGACAGAGGACCGAGGGCAGTCCTATCAGGATACGCGCCCCGGTTCTATCAGGCGCACAGCGCCTAAGACCCTCGAATCTAGTACGGAGCTGTCATGTTTCAGCGACTGACCTGCAACCGGTGTGGCACCGAGTTCAGTACAGATCGAGAGCCGCCCATCCCCGGCGGTGACACGTCACGCTGTCCGAGCTGCGGAACGCAGCACACAACCACGTCGGGCGCCGGAGCTAGCGGCCAAGCAGTCGCAGCTGACGGCGGGCTCGGTGTGCCCCTCGAGATCCACGCCGAGGACGGAGCGACGGTCGTGGTGAACCCATCGAGCACCGACGAGGAGGAGACTCGCTAAGGCGTCGCCGCACTTCCTGTCTCAGGTCTCTTTTCTCAGCTCGATTTCGATCATCGTTCGGTCGCTCGTCACCCGCCGCGTTGGAAGGCAGCAGCGAGGAGAGAGCAGACAAGCGTGTGTGTAGTTATGTGTACGGGGACGGAGTGACTTACAACAACACATACGCCGATGCCGTCTGTCGATTACACCCCCGAGATGGAAACGGCAAAACAGGCCGCTATTCGGTGTGGTCACTTACCCAGGTGTGTGATCGACCCACCGCGTCAGCCGCCTCCCGCAACGTGGCCCCGTTATCCCGCAGCCTCTGTGCAACCTCTCGTTTCTCCTGCTCGCGGGCTTCATCCTCCGACAGCTCCGGCTCCTCATCGTCCTCATGAAGGTCGTCCGCGTCAAGCGTCGCTGCCGCCAGCAACTCGTCCTTCTCCTCGTCGAGCGCGCGATACGCGTCGACGCCAGCCGACGGCACGTCGGGAAACGCGATCCGTTCCCGGTCCAACGACTCCGTCCAGATGTCCCCCTCCGAGAACGACGTCGTCACCTCGTACGCCTTGAAGTATCCGATTGGCTCCTTGAGGCAGTGAAGCCGGAACTCCGCTTCCCGACGCATTCCCTTCGACGCCTTCGACCAGTGCGGCAGCGTCACCAGCGAGACGATCCGCTTCTTGCGCATCAGCTGCCACCAGTTCCCCAGCGCCACGTTCTGCTTCGACGTCTCGCGGTACGCGTGCCCGGCACCGGCGCCGGCGAGCTCGTCGAGGACGATCACCGACGGCTGCTCAGGGCCGGGATGCTCACGAACGCGCTGAAGGTATTTCTTCCCGGAGAGTGTGATGTCGTCTTCGGTGAAGTCGTAGTCGAACACGTCGGCGAGCAGCATCGCGAGGAACACTGCGAGGCCCGTCTTCCCGACGCCTTTTGCGGAGTCCTCGGCGTCGATGATGATTCGGGCGTCGCCGGAACGCGGACCGTAGATGCCCTTCATCAGCGTTTCCCAAAACTCGGTGTCGCCGATGTGTCGTTTCTTCTCGCGGCCGGTGTCCGCGATCTCGTAGTAGTCGCTACTCATCGCTGGAGTCCTTGCTGGTGGTGAGACGGTCGAGCA
>NZ_JBNTKA010000008.1:0-3548 GCF_051195135.1 Halobaculum sp. D14
ACGTGCAGGGGGTGTGGTTGGGCGGGCTGGGGAGTGTTGAGTGCGGGGGAGTGTCGAGGCGAGACCGGGTGTCGGGGAGTGGTGCGGGGTGCCGTGGCGGCGTGGTGAAGCGTGGAAGTGTGTGGGTGCGGGGGTGCCGTGTGGGTGGCGGCGGAGGGTGGAGGAAGGTGCGTGTGTATGTGGAAATGTGGCTGTGGACGTGTGGCTGTGGCTCTGTGTCTGGAAAAGCGGGGTTGGAAGTAAGTATGAGTATGAGTGGTGGGCGGCGAACCGGGGCTCCCAGAGGCTCGCGCACTCCAGTACTGACCGGTACGCAGGCGGGCTTAACTTCCGTGTTCGGGATGGGTACGGGTGTTGCCCCGCCGCTGTGGCCGCCCTAACGCCGACCACCGGGAACGATCCGGTGAATTGCCGTGTCGTCGGTGTCAGGATTGGTTCCTGTCTGCTGGCTTCTGTGTGGCCAATGTGTACGTGCAATCCAGGTAACGCCTGGACCCGTTCATGTTGTGGGTCTCAGTGCATGAGTGTGGCTTGGTCTGTTAGTGCTCGCGGACTGAACGTCTCGTTGCCTTGACGCGTACATCCCGAGTCTATCGAACTCGTCTTCTACGAGTGACCTCGGTGGTACCTCTTTTCCAAGTGGGTTTCGAGCTTAGATGCGTTCAGCTCTTACCCCGTGTCGCGTAGCTTCCCGGCAGTGCCCTCTCGGACAACCGGTACACCAGTGGCGACCAGTCGTAGTTCCTCTCGTACTATACGACCGTTCTCGTCAGGTACCGTAACACCCCCAATAGATAGCAGCCGACCTGTCTCACGACGGTCTAAACCCAGCTCACGACCTCCTTTAATAGGCGAACAACCTCACCCTTGCCCGCTTCTGCACGGGCAGGATGGAGGGAACCGACATCGAGGTAGCAAGCCACCGGGTCGATATGTGCTCTTGCCGGTGACGACTC
The DNA here is from genome assembly GCF_051195135.1 of Halobaculum sp. D14. Classification (NCBI taxonomy): domain Archaea; kingdom Methanobacteriati; phylum Methanobacteriota; class Halobacteria; order Halobacteriales; family Haloferacaceae; genus Halobaculum; species Halobaculum sp. D14. Next base: position 957 of record NZ_JBNTKA010000008.1, read on the forward strand.
TGTTATCCCTAAGGTAGCTTTTCTGTCGTAAATCCGGGCCATTGAGGCCCGTGATCCGTTCGCTAGACCACGCTTTCGCGTCAGCGTCACTCGCTTGGAATGACACTGTCAAACCTCCTTGTGCTCTTACGCTCGTCCGCGGGTTCCCGACCCGCGTGAGGAGATTTTGGGGCGCGCTCGATATCTTTTCGAGCGCGTACCGCCCCAGTCAAACTGCCCGGCTACCGGTGTCCTCCGCCAGGAGTGAGAGTCGCAGTCACTAACGGGTAGTATTTCAGTGCTGCCTCGGTGGCCCGCTGGCGCGGGTACCTGTGTAGCGGCTCCTACCTATCCTGCACGTTAGCGACCACGTCTCAGCGACAGCCTGCAGTAAAGCTCTATAGGGTCTTCGCTTCCCCTTGGGGGTCTCCAGACTCCGCACTGGAACGTACAGTTCACCGGGCCCAACGTTGGGACAGTGGCGCTCTCGTTGATCCATTCATGCAAGCCGCTACTGAAGCGGCAAGGTACTACGCTACCTTAAGAGGGTCATAGTTACCCCCGCCGTTGACAGGTCCTTCGTCCTCTTGTACGAGGTGTTCAGATACCTGCACTGGGCAGGATTCAGTGACCGTACGAGTCCTTGCGGATTTGCGGTCACCTATGTTGTTACTAGACAGTCGGAGCGCCCGAGTCACTGCGACCTGCCTCGTGCGAGGCAGGCATCCCTTATTGCGAACGTACGGGACTAACTTGCCGAATTCCCTAACGTCGGTTGCTCCCGTCGGCCTTGGCTTGCTCTGCCAGAGTACCTGTGTCGGATCTCGGTACGAATACCACGCTTGCCTTTTCACGGACTCTCGATTGAGTCGACTTGCGCTATCTCCACTTTCGTCCGCTTCGTGCCGTTACGGCGTCCACGGACTTCGAGGATTCGACCGGACGAAGGTCCGGCTCGACCGACTCCAAAGTGTCGGCGTTTACTGCGTGGCAGCACTGGAATATTAACCAGTTACCCTTTTGTCTCGCTCGAATTACGACGAGACTTAGGATCGGCTAACCCTCGGCTGATTAGCAGTGCCGAGGAACCCTTACTCTTCAGGCCTTCGGGGTTCACACCCGAATATCGCTGCTACTGTGACCAGGATTTTCGTTTCTACACGGTCCACGCGAGCTCTCGCCCGTGCTTCCACCCGAATAGAACGCCAACCTACTGGATCACCTTGTGACAGGTGCCGCCAGGTCTCGGTGGTAGATTTGAGTCCCGATCATTTTGGGCGCCTCGAACCTCGGCCGGTAAGCTGTTACGCTTTTCTTAGAGGGTAGCTGCTTCTAAGCTCACCTCCCGGCTGTTTAGGGCTCGAGACAACCTTCCAATCACACTTAATCTACACTTTGGGACCTTAACCCAGCTCTGGGTTGTTCCCCTCATGGTACCCAAGCTTACCCCGGGATACCGGACTCCCTCCGTCCACGGCGTCCGTACGTTCGGAGTTCGACAGAGAGGCCGACTCCTCTCGGAGGCGGGTCTCTCAATCGGTGGCTCTACCGCACGGACTACCTCGGGAGAGGTCATGCTTCGACATGTTTCGGTTGGAACCAGCTGTTGCCGAGCTCGATGGGCCTTTCACCCCTATGCGCAGGTCACGGGAGGGTATTGTAGGACACCAACCCTAACGGGCCTCCACGCACCTTTCGGTGCGCTTCACCCTGCCCCCGCATAGATCGCTCGGTTTCGGGTCGCATCTCACTGACTCCCCGCGCTTGAACACGGTGGCCCTCGCCGTAAGGCTGCGGCCGTATCGGTTTCCCTGTGCCTTCCCGGATAACCCGGTTAGACTCGCCAGCGGGATGCACTCCCTGGTTCGTTTTTCAAAACGTACGACGGAACATCGGCTTCCCTCGAGTCCTACTGGAGACTCGCGTCTCTGTCGTTCGTCGAGGGACCTTGTATGCCCCGTCGCTCCATCGCCAACTGATTTCAGGCCCTATTGCACCGCCCTTCTCGGGGTGCTTTTCAGCGTTCGCTCACGCTACTTGTTCGCTATCGGTCTCGAGGAGTGTTTAGTCTTCCCAGTCGATGCCTGGGGTGTTCACGAGGGATATCCAACCCCCGCTACTCAGGGTACTGATCCGCAGACGTTGTCGACGGTACGGGACTGTCGCCCTGTTTCGTGCTCCGTTCCAGGAGACTTCTCGTCGACGCTGTCTGCTTGCTGTCAGCCCGTACACCACATTGCCCGTGAGGGCTTCGGTTTGGACTGTGTCGCGGTCACTCGCGGTTACTAACGACATCGCGGTTGCGTTCTCTTCCTGCCCCTACTGAGATGTTTCAATTCGGGGCGTTCCCCATTGCGCAAGGCAATTGCTTAGAGGATTCCTATTCGGACATCCGTAGTTCTTCGCCTCCATGCGGCTCCCTACGGCTTATCGCAGCTTGGCACGTCCGTCGTCGGCTCTCGAGCCGAGCCATCCACCAGCTGGCACAGTAGCCAATTAACTGATGATCACTGATACCCGATGAACGGGTCCAGTGGGCGTCTGGATTGCACGTACACACGGCCGTCATCGCACGTCCCGGGGACAACCGGGAGCGTACATCGACCCTTCCCA
>NZ_JBNTKA010000008.1:3785-5191 GCF_051195135.1 Halobaculum sp. D14
AAGGTGGGGTGTGACCGTGGTGGTCACGCCCCGGGATGTTGGGAGGTGATCCAGCCGCAGATTCCCCTACGGCTACCTTGTTACGACTTAAGCCCCCTTGCGAAGCCCAGATTCGACTCTCCAACGAGAGCCTCATCCGGACCTCACTCGGGTGCTTTGACGGGCGGTGTGTGCAAGGAGCAGGGACGTATTCACCGCGCGCTTCTGACACGCGATTACTACCGAATCCAGCTTCATGTGGGCGAGTTTCAGCCCACAATCCGAACTACGACCAGGTTTCTGAGATTACCGTCCCCTCTCGGGGTAGGAACCCATTGTCCTGACCATTGTAGCCCGCGTGTAGCCCAGCTCATTCGGGGCATACTGACCTACCGTTGCCCGTTCCTTCCTCCGCCTTAGCGGCGGCAGTCTTCCTAATGTACCCAGCTACCTCAAGGGTACTGCTGGCAATTAGGAACGCGGGTCTCGCTCGTTGCCTGACTTAACAGGACGCCTCACGGTACGAGCTGACGGCGGCCATGCACCTCCTCTCTGCAACTCTGGCAAGGTCATCAACCTGACCGTCATCACTGCAGTCGGAGCTGGTGAGATGTCCGGCGTTGAGTCCAATTAAACCGCAGGCTCCTCCGGTTGTAGTGCTCCCCCGCCAATTCCTTTAAGTTTCATCCTTGCAGACGTACTTCCCAGGCGGCCTACTTAGCGGCTTCCCTGCGGCACAATACTGACTCGTAGTCAGTAGCGCACCTAGTAGGCATCGTTTACGGCTGGGACTACCCGGGTATCTAATCCGGTTCGAGACCCCAGCTTTCGTCCCTCACTGTCGAGTCCGTCTTCCTGAGATGCTTTCGCCATCGGCGGTCCGTCCAGGATTACGGGATTTCACTCCTACCCCGGACGTACCTCTCAGGTCTTCCGGCTCCAAGCCGTGCAGTTTCCGCCGGACGCCCACCCGTTGAGCGGGTGGATTTCCCGACGGACTTGCGCGGCCAGCTACGGACGCTTTAGGCCCAATAAAATCGGTCATCACTCGAGCTGCCGGTATTACCGCGGCGGCTGGCACCGGTCTTGCCCAGCTCTTATTCGAGAACCACCTTACGGTTCTCAAAAGCGAGGACTGTATGCCCTCGCACTCGGGGTCCCCCTATCGCACTGGCGTGCAGTGTAAAGGTTTCGCGCCTGCTGCGCCCCGTAGGGCCCGGAATCTTGTCTCAGATTCCGTCTCCGGGTTCTTGCTCTCACAACCCGTACCGATTATCGGCACGGTGGGCCGTTACCCCACCGTCTACCTAATCGGCCGCAGCCACATCCTACGGCGCCTGAGCGTTTCGCGCTCCCGGCGTTCCAGCGTGGGAGCGGTATTCGAGATTAGCCTCAGTTTCCCGAGGTTATCTCGATCCGTAGGGTAG
>NZ_JBNTKA010000009.1:0-979 GCF_051195135.1 Halobaculum sp. D14
TTCTGCCGTGTTGAATAGATGCTAAGTCACGATTAGAGTGGCTCACAGACTGCTGTGTTGAATAGCGATCTAATCGGCTTATATCACGGAGTAGAAGGACGAAGCCGAGGAAATCGATTCTGTCTATGGAAGTCGATCTCCTCGACTTCGTTGAGCAGTGTCGTCGCCTAGTCAAACAAGCGTTGGGAAAGCACGCGGGCGAGCCCGCCAGCGGCGGGTTCGCCCGCTGGAAACACGTCGTACTGCACTGTCTTCGGCTCGAAGACGGCCACAGCTACCGAGAAACGCCGAATCGGCTGAAGTACATGGCTGAGATTCGTAACGTCCTCGAGTTAGATCGAGACGATCTCCCAGACTACAGCACGATCTACAAATCGTTCGACCGGCTGGAAATGTGGGTGTGGCGGGCGCTGCTGCGCGTTTCAGCGCAGCAGCACCCGCAGTCTGGCCACGCTGCACTCGACAGCACGTTCTTCGACCGCCGTTCGGCCTCGTCGTACTATCGCCAGCGGTCGGGACGTAACGTCCAAACACTGAAAGTGACGACATTAACCGATAGAGAGTCTCTTGCCGTCCTTGACGTACACATCTCCGCCCGGTGGAAACACGATACGAAGACTGGGCCGCAGGTCGTCCGCCGGAACGCGGACGACCTGCTATCCGTCGCCGCTGACAAAGCCTTCCACAACTGGGTCACGAAGTACGAGTTCTACGCACTTGGCGTCGAACCACTCATCCTACAGCGTGGATCGAGGCCGTTGACGCTCGGACACAACGCACTCATCCGGGCAAAAGGCTACTCTCAGCGCTGGATGGCCGAAACTTCGTACTCGAGCACGAAGCGCTCGCTCGGCGATGCCGTGCGAGCGCTGGGCTGGTATCGGCAGTTCCGTGAAATCGTCCTCATGTTCGCTATCTCGAACATAGAACCGGTCTGTGAGCCACTCTAATCGTGACTTAGCATCTATTCAACACGGCA